>NZ_MKEK01000001.1:45276-1245276 GCF_001752395.1 Rheinheimera salexigens
CTGACTTCTTTACCTGTTTCACCGTGTTGCTTACCACCGTGAAGCGAGGCGGCCATTTTAGAGATTTAAGCCTGTGTGTCAAGCGTCTTTTTAAAAGATTTTTGACTCATTACTTAAACCGCTGAAGAGCTGCTTACTGGCTTACATTATACTTACATAACGTTGGCTCAGTGCGTATCCCCGTTGGCATGGCGCGCATTATAGGGAGTTTTAAACCATGCGCAAGCGCTTATGTAATAAAACATGACGTTTGTAGTTCGTTTGCTTATTAAAGCGACTTATTGATTAATTATACGCCATAATCATTCTAATTAAGCTTAAGTTAATAGTTGCGGTTTGCTGCTTAATCGCTAAGATAAAGCAGCTTTAACTAATTAAAGCATTCCGATAACTAGAATAGCGTATTTAGGATTATTATTATGTTGCCCATTTTTCGTGCTTCTTTGCCATATACACTGGCTTTAGCAGTTTTATCATTTGCCATTTTTTACTTTTTACCATTGTTGGGACTGCACCAAGCCTTTCTTGTTGTGATAGGCGTTGTACTTGCTGGTATATGTATACCTATATTAGTAGATGTTAAGTCTGCACCTATCCAAGGTCATAGTGTAGCTGCTACTCAAGCATATACGGGAGAGACTACTACCTTATATGTAGGAAACTTACCTTATCGTGCTAATGAAGATGCAGTACGTGAATTATTTCAACGCTACGGTATCGTTATCAACGTAAGATTAATGAAAGATAGACAAACTGGACGCCGCCGTGGTTTTGGCTTTGTCGAGGTCGCTTACAAAGACGGTGCTAAAATGATTGAAAAGTTAAATGACTTTGACTTTCAAGAGCGCACGTTAAAAGTAAGAGAAGCTAAAGAACGTCAAGACAACGACGATGGTCAAGAATAGGCCACAGTAGCCTTTCTATATATCTATATATCTATATATAGAGGGAGCATTTGTTACCTCTATATATAGAACTAGCTTTATCCTTATATAAGTAGTGTAGGTGTTAGCATTAGTTATATAAGTACTCATGAAGTTGGATCTTAAGCTCCGTCTGGCTTAAAATGACCTTTTTGTCGTTTTAGAGTAGCCAGATGAGCGTAGGTCAGGTTTTCCCCCAGCACTATTCCACCCAGTTAGCAGCCAAGGTTACAGAAGTTAATCAGCTTCTTGCTGAGTTTTCACCACCCGCACCTGAAGTATTTACCTCTCCGGCTGAACATTACCGGTTACGAGCTGAGTTTAGAATTTGGCATGACGGTGATGATATGTATCACGCCATGTTTGATCCAGTGACGAAAGCGAAAATTCGCATTGATTACTTTCCTGTGGCTTGTAAAACCATTGCCGATTTTATGCCGGTGTTAATTGAGCATTTACAGTTTAACCATGAGCTGCGCTACAAATTATACCAAATTGATTATTTGGCCACGTTATCTGGTGAGCTATTAGTGTCGTTAATCTATAAAAAGCCACTTGATGACACCTGGTTAGAGCATGCGCGACAACTTACTGAGCAATTAGCTTCGATTTATAAGGTGAAATTTATTGGTCGTGCCCGTAAGCAAAAGCTGATGGTGTCGGAAGATTTTGTTATTGAACAATTTGACTTAATGGGTAAATCATTACGCTACCAACAAGTAGAAAGTAGCTTTACTCAGCCTAATGGCCAAGTAAACGTGCAAATGCTGACCTGGGCAAAACAAGTAGCTGATCAGTTATCGGATGATTTATTAGAATTATACTGTGGTAATGGCAACTTTTCGATTGCCCTTGCGCCAAGCTTTAATCAAGTGGTCGCCACTGAAATCTCACGTACTTCCATTAAATCGGCACAATATAATATTGAGCTTAATAATATTGAGAATTTGCAGGTGTTACAAATGTCGGCTGAAGATGTTGCCGCCGCATTACAACAAGGCAATACTCTTAAAAAGCTCGATTTATCGACATTACAGTTAAATACCGTTTTAGTTGACCCTCCGCGTGCAGGATTGGATGCAGCAACTGAGCAACTAGTAGCCAGTTTTAATGATATTATTTATATTTCTTGTAACCCTAATACGTTAGCAACAAATTTAGCCACCTTATGCCTAACCCACGATATTGTACGTTATGCGATATTTGATCAGTTTCCTTATACCGCGCATATCGAGACAGGGGTTTGGTTACGTAAACGCTAGCTTTTAGCTTTGCGACCATAACCCGCCGCACCGTGTGCCAACCAACGTAATTGGATAATGGTGCGGCTGGTTAAATAAGCGTGTTGCTCTTTTGGCATATCTAACGCATCCGCGCCGGCATGAAAGACTAATATTACCATTGCTTCTGCTTGTGCTCTGGCCAGTTCATCTGGACACACTGTCTCTTTACGTAAGTATTCCGCCAGCTCTGCCACAAAATGCTGTATTTCTCGCGCTACTGCACTGCGAAAAGCCGCAGAGGTACCAGAGCGTTCGCGGAGTAATAATCTAAATACATCGCTATTACCGGTAACAAATTCCATAAAAGTTTCAATAGACGTGCGAATGACACTGCCATTTTTTTCAATCCGTTGTCGTGCTTGACGCATAAGTTGTCGCAGCATTAAACCCGCTTCATCAACTAACGTTAGACCCAACTCATCCATATCAGCAAAATGACGATAAAACGACGTTGGTGCTATGCCAGCCTCGCGTGCAACTTCACGTAAACTTAAACTGGCGAAGCTTTTATCAGCACTTAATTGAGAAAACGCTGCATCGATAATTGCTCTTCGCGTACGCTCTTTTTGCTGCGCTCTAGACACCGAAACTCCTATTTATTTTGTTTAAGGCTATTTATACCTTGACCAACGCTTTGTGACCAGTAAAATTAGCGTACACTTGTAAGCTGAAAGAAGGCCTAATGAAAACACCTCCCTTAATTTGGACAAATATTATACTATTTGCACTTTCCTCATTAGTTGCAGTAGTTGCCGTGCCTTGGTATGCCATAGTTTATGGCTTTAGCTGGACTGAAATTATTGCCGCTGTGTTATGTCTTGGTTACTGCGGTATGTCTATCACTGCCGGTTATCATCGACTTTGGGCGCATAAAACCTATGATGCCCATCCTATTTTGCAATTTATATATGCAATAGGCGGTGCTTTTGCTTTGCAAAATAGCGCGTTACATTGGGCGTCCGATCATCGTGATCATCATCGTCATGTTGATAATAACGATAAAGACCCTTACTCTGCCGGTCGCGGTTTTTGGTACAGCCATATTGGTTGGATGCTAAGAGACTATCAAGGCGATAGTTATAATGACTATAATAACGTAAAAGATTTACAGAAAAATCGTATTGTTATGTGGCAACACAAACATTATGTTGCGTTAGCGGTGATAACGAATGTCGGTATTCCGGCCTTGCTTGGTCTGTTAACCGGTCACTTAATGGCTATGCTGTTACTTGCTGGCGTATTACGTTTAGTATTAAGCCATCACTTTACCTTCTTTATTAACTCTTTGGCCCATATTTGGGGCAACCAACCTTATACTGAAAAGAACTCAGCCCGAGATAATGGTGTATTGGCCTTTTTCACTTATGGCGAGGGCTATCATAACTTTCATCATATTTTTGAATATGATTACCGTAATGGTATTAAGTGGTATCAATTTGATCCAACAAAATGGTTTATTAAAGCCGCCTCATGGGTAGGGTTAACGAGCAAGCTACGCACTTGTCCGCAAGAGCGCATTGAGCAAGCTAAATTACAAATGCAATTAATGCGCTTACAGCAAAAAGTTAAACACTTACCCGATGCTGATCAAATACTGCAAACATTAGAACAAGAATACAATTTACTGATCAGTCGTTTGCAAGATTATTACCAAATTAAAAAAGAGTTATTACAACGTAAAAAGCAGCAACTGGTTGCTCAATATAGTCAATGTGAGTTTAAACAACGTTATAGCGAATTTAAACAACATCTCTATTTGCAACGCCAGCAATGGGCACAATTAGCCGCCCATTATAGTTAAAACACTGCTGTTATAGCATTAACATCGGTAACTCTAGGCTTTAATAACGGCCGAGTTACCGACGTTACTTCACTGTGATTGGCAATGAATACACTAATTAGTTTGTATAAGTACAAATCTGCATAAAACACCTAGCGTTAACCTAAGACAAAAGCATTAAGCTTCTGGCTCTTTTCTTGTATCTAATTACTGTTATTATCAATTCCATCTAACGATAAGGATGCTGGCTCATGGCAACAAAAAAATCTAAACCATTATTTGATTTTGATAGCATTATTTTAGGCACTGGCCCTGGCGGTGAAGGTGCCGCGATGAATTTAGCCAAAAGTGGCCAACGGGTTGCTGTTATTGAACGTTATGACGCTGTCGGTGGTGGTTGTACTCACTGGGGCACTATTCCTTCTAAAGCATTACGCCATTCTGTTAGTCGATTTATTGAATATAAAGAAAACCCTTTATTTCAATTAGAGGACCAAGCTGGGCGCATGACCTTTGCCCATATTTTAAAGCACGCGGCAGGGGTGATACGCAAGCAGGTAAGACTGCGTAGCAGCTTTTATGAGCGGAATGAGGTAAAGCTGTATCAAGGTGATGCTAGCTTTGTTGACGCTAACACCATTAAAATCGTACCAAACAAAGGCAATCCTTTTCAAATAACCGCAGCAAATATTATTATTGCTACCGGCTCTAGGCCTTACCGTCCATCTGACGTTGATTTTAGCCACCCGCGTATTTACGACAGCGATACTATTTTATCGTTAGAGCATGAGCCAAAACATGTCATCATTTTTGGTGCCGGTGTTATTGGTTGTGAATATGCCTCTATATTTCGCGGTTTAGGGGTAAGAGTCGATTTAGTCAATACCCGTGATCGGCTGCTATCTTTTATGGATACTGAGATTTCAGATGCACTTAGTTATCACTTTTGGAACTCTGGTATCACTATTCGCCATGGTGAAGAGTTCTCACATATTGAAGGTCGAGATGATGGCATAGTGTTACATTTACAGTCGGGTAAAAAAATGAAAGCCGATTGTATTTTATACGCTAATGGTAGAACCGGTAATACTGATACCTTAAATCTTGATGCTATTGGCTTAGCTGTTGATAGTCGCGGTCAAATTAAAGTCAATAGTCGCTATCAGACTAGCATTGAAAACATTTATGCCGTGGGTGATATTATTGGTCACCCGAGCTTAGCCAGTGCCGCTTATGACCAAGGGCGAATCGCGGGTGCTGCGATTATTAATAATGGTCAATGTGATAAGCATTTAATAGACGACTTACCGGTGGGCATTTATACCATTCCAGAAATGAGCTCTGTGGGCAAAACAGAACAAGAATTAACGGCAGCACGTATTCCTTATGAAGTTGGTAGAGCCCAATTTAAACATTTAGCCCGAGCCCAAATTGCTAATACTAATGTGGGTAGTTTAAAAATCTTATTCCATCGTGAAACCCTAGAAATACTTGGCGTACATTGCTTTGGTGAACGTGCGGCAGAAATAGTCCATATCGGCCAAGCAATTATGATGCAAAAAAATGGTGGTAATACATTAGAATATTTTATTCATACCACCTTTAATTACCCAACAATGGCAGAGGCGTATCGTGTGGCAGCATTAAATGGTTTTAATCGTTTATTCTGATAATAAAGTGCTGTTTATTAATTATATTTTTATATTTCTTTACCTTTAATATTTAATTTTGTTTTGACTGATAATTCGTTGTAAACTCAAATTCATAATAATAATATAAATAGTAACTTTGGGGCTTAATATGATGAAACTTCGGTATAGTCTGGCATTCTTTTGGCTAACCTACTCACTACCTGGGCTAGCCGATTTTCCAACTGCTAAAACTTTATTTGAACAAGCTGAATATGCATTAGCCAAGCCTCAACTAGAAACTTTAGCCGAGCTTGGCCATGTTGAATCCCAGTTTTTATTGTCTAGGATGTATGCTGAAGGCTTAGGAGTCGATACCGATCTTAAGCTTGCCTATGCTTGGACTTTAATTGCAAAAGATCGCGACCATGCCCTAGCAGATAAGCAGTATCGTGTATTACGCACTCAACTTGAGTCTCGCCGGGCGGGTAAAGAAGTATATAGCAGCTTAAATGACCAGTTCGGTAAAAAAGCACTGTTTGATAATTTATACCCAACGCCTAATCGTTACGTTACAGCAGAGCGTCGGCTTAAGGCTGTTAACAAGCCTGAGCCCGACTACCCAGGTTATTATAATCGGATTGGTGTTAATGCATGGGCTGTTGTGCATTTTGATGTAGCTGACGATGGCCGGGTAGAAAACCCTCAAGTTGCAGCCGTGTTTCCCATTGATAGTATTAATGAATTTGTTCTTGAGGCTGTGAAGAACTGGCTTTTTGAACCACCTAAAGATATTTATGGTGAACCTATACGCTTAGAAATGCAGTCACACGTTTTCAAAGTTGAGCATGCTTCTGGCACCAAAGCTAGAAAGTTTCAACGCGAAAGTGCCGAATATCTGAACGCTATTTTAGCCGCCGCTAAAGCTGAGTCAGCACGTTACCAATACCTTTATGCGGTACTTGCAGAAAATAATATAGTGGATGACCCTGAACCATTAAATTGGTATTTAGACGCAGCGGTTAATGGCTCAAAGCCAGCGCAATATAGGATAGCTCAATGTTTGATTTCCGGAAATGGTTGTATCCGAGATCGCAGTAAAGCGATTAACTGGTTACATATTTCTGCAGACGGTGGTGATGCCAAAGCAGCGTATTTATTAGCTCAAGAATTATTGGATAGTAATAACGTTAATTTTGACCCACGCAAAGCAGCAGCATATTTAGAAATCGCGGCATTAAAAGAGTATATGCCCGCTATTATGGATTATGCTGAATTATTGGCTATGTCTAGTGACCCAGTAATTCGTGATCCACAAAAAGCAATTCGCTTAGCTGAACAAGGTAGAGCCATCGACCCGAACAATCCAAATTTATTATCGGCCATTGGCATAGCTTTTATTGAGTTAGGCCAAAAAGTCCGAGGCATATCGATGTTAAAACAAGCGGTTACAGAAGCTAAGCGACGCAATTGGACAGTTGAGAATTTTGAAGATTTACTGATGGATTATGCCGATTAGCTCTTAGCATAAGAGCTAATCGTTATGTAAACCTAGCTAAATAAGTTTAGCTAGGTTATCGCTTAGTGTAAATTTGGCTTTGATTTAAGCCGACGTTTTATCTGCCTGCATGGCAAGACTAAATTCGTGCACCGCATCAATAAATACCGTTACGTTGTCAGGATTAACGTCTGGTGTAATACCATGACCTAAGTTAAATACGTGGCCAGGGCCGGTACCATAACTTTCTAGGATGGTTTTTACTTCTTCACGGATCCGCTCTGGCGAGCCTAATAATATCGATGGATCCATATTACCTTGTAAGGCTACTTGGTCACCAATACGTTGACGGGCATTACCTATATCAATAGTCCAGTCTAAACCAACACCATCACAACCAGTATTCGCAATTGCTTCTAACCATAAACCACCATTTTTGGTGAATAAAGTTACCGGTACTTTTCTACCATCAGCTTCACGGATTAAACCATCAAGTATTTTCTGCATATAGTGTAGTGAAAATTCTTGATAATCGCGTGGAGTTAATACGCCGCCCCAAGTATCAAAAATCATTAATGATTGTGCGCCAGCTTTAATTTGGGCATTTAAATAAGTAACAACACTTTGCGCCAACTTATCTAACAACATATGCAGTGCTTTTGGATCGGTGAACATCATCTTTTTAATGGTTGGGAAGGTTCTACTGCTACCACCTTCAACCATATAGGTCGCGAGCGTCCAAGGGCTACCAGAGAAGCCTATCAAGGGCACACTGCCTTTAAGTTCACGGCGGATAGTACGCACAGCGTTCATTACATATTGCAGCTCTTGCTCTGGATCAGGGATAGGTAGCTGAGCAATATCATTAGCACTACGAATAGGCCGTTCAAATTTAGGACCTTCACCTTCACTAAAGTAAAGACCTAAACCCATCGCATCTGGAATAGTTAAAATATCACTAAATAAAATAGCCGCATCTAAAGCATAACGGCGTAACGGCTGTAAGGTCACTTCACACGCCAACTCAGCATTACGACATAATGACATAAAGTCACCCGCTTGAGCTCGAGTCGCGCGATACTCTGGTAAGTAGCGTCCGGCTTGACGCATCATCCATACTGGCGTCTTATCGACAGGCTGTTTAAGTAGGGCTTTAAGGTAACGATCATTTTTTAATTGCATCTTGGCTCCGCCATTAACAAATAGTTGCGGCTATTTTACCACTGCAAAGCCAAAGCAGCCATGCCTTCGGTCTAATTGCTTAGTCGATACAACTTAAGTTCATTTTTTTACAGCGAAAAGCTTGTCAGTAAAAATTCAATCTGTTATAACATTGACGCGCTAGTAAAGAAAACAACAAGTAAGAAGCTCGTTTTAACGAGTCACAGCAACAAATTTCGTTAAGCCACTTTATGTGGCTTTTTTATTTGTTAATTTTACTGGTCATCATTTGCTGCACTTGTCTAATCATCAATCCCGACAAGGTCTCAACTGCCGGCACTTCTGGCAACTTATCGACATCGTACCAATATGCTTCTTCAATTTCTTCCGGCTGACAAATAATCTCACCGCTTACATAATCAGCGATAAAACCTGCCATTAATGAATGCGGAAAAGGCCAAGGCTGGCTACCGACATAACGTAAGTTAGTTATCTCAACCCCCACTTCTTCTTTTACTTCACGTTTAGCAGCATTTTCTAAGGTTTCTGCGGACTCGACAAAACCGGCTAAAATGGAGAAAGAGCCTGGTTTATGTCTACTCGACCGCGCCAATAAAATTTGGCCTTCTCGCTGCACAGCAATCAATACGCAAGGCGCAATACGCGGATAACAACGATGACCACATTTATGGCACAACGTTGCTAACTCCCAATTAACCAGGTGCATAGCACTACCACATTGCCCACAAAAGCGATGAGTTTGCATAAATAATGCGACTTGAGTCGCTCTTGCAGCTAATGAATATGCTTCTTCGCCAAGCGATAGCATCTCTCTAGGGGTAACAAAATTCATGTCATCGGTGATTTGATCATGATCAATCACTAAATAACATTCCTGCCCTGCTAAGGTGCCTAATAAACACACTTGTTCTGCTTTAGCCGTTAACGCTAACTGACTAAAACTACCATGGGGTATCTCACCATTTACTGTAAGTTTAATTTTGCTTTTATTAACAACTAACCAATAAGCTGTCTTTGTTGGCGCTAATTCTATACTGTGTTTAATCATAGCTTAACCTCTAGGGTACTCTGTATTGATAACATCATAATGCGGTTAACAGAGCAGACCAATAAAATATATGTTGATTTTTAGTGAGAAATTACGTTAATTAGATTCTACTACAGCCCATCGCTGTGATTAAGGAGAAGGCAATGTACACCCGCGTGCAGAAAGCGCAACAAAAATGGGGCGGTTCACTGTCGGCTATTGATAGCTGGTTAGACGAGCGTCAACAAGTTATTGTTAGCTATTGTAAATTAGCGTCTCTTCCGCCATTTGAAAGTGACCGTAGCACCCTACCCACACAACAACGGGTACAAGAATTTTGTCAGCTTCTACTAGATTACATATCTGCTGGTCACTTTGAAGTCTATGAGCGTATTGTGGCTGAGTCTGATACTAAAGATAATAAGTGTCGACAATTAGCCGAGAGACTTTATCCAAAAATCTCAAATTCGACCGATCTGGCACTACAATTTAATGATAAGTATGCAGATCATCTTAGTACTCGTCAAAGTGGCGCTTTTGATCTTGAGCTTTCCGAGCTTGGCCAAGCCTTAGAAGAGCGCTTTGCTTATGAAGACGAGCTAATTAATACCTTGCACCAAACCCAAACTGATGACCCCGTATCGGTATAAACAATATAATCAGTATAAACAACAATAAAAAAAGCGGCTAAGCCGCTTTTTTTCACTTTGCTAGAAGTTACTCTACGTTTGGCTTAATGATATCTAATAGTTCTACTTCAAAAACTAATACGCTATTTGGTTTAATAACGCCTTTATCTTGCTCACCATAAGCTAAGTCTGAAGGAATAGTAAATTTGTACTTAGAGCCTACATTCATTAATTGTACGCCTTCGGTCCAACCCACAATGACACGGTTTAACGGAAATTGTGCTGGCTCATCACGGTCGTAAGAACTATCAAACTTAGTACCATCCGTTAACGTGCCTGAATAATGTACTTTAACTACATCAGTCGCCGTTGGCTTCTCGCCGTCGCCTTGTTGTAATACTTCGTATTGTAAGCCTGACTCAGTAACTGTTACGCCTTCTTTAGCCGCATTTTCAGCTAAATAAGTGCTACCTGCAGCAACATTTTCAGCCGCTTCAGCTTCTAACATGGCAATTTTTTTATCTTGATACTGCTGATCTAAGTCTTGCATCACGGTTTGTAATTCTTCATCCGTTAAGGCTATGCTATCGGCAATGGCATCTTGTACACCGCGTAAGACTAATTGCTGATCTAATGTTACACCGATTTTACCGTACTCGTCTTGGGCAACGCCTAAGTAACGACCCGCTGATACACCCAGGCTATATGCTTGCTTGGCTTCATCGGTATCTAACTGTACTGGTTTAACTTCAGTTTCTTTTTGGCAAGCCGCAAGGGTCATAACAGTAACGGCGACCAACGTCATTTTGGTAACTAAGCGCATTTGGTTCTCCAAGATTTAGGCAGCAAAGCTGCAAAAGTATGTTTTAATAGTGTCCAATGAACCGTTCTATACTAACTGTTTGTACTGATGAGGTTAACACCCCGCATGAAATATCCGCTGTTTTTTCTACTAATTATGCTCAGTGGTTGCGAAAAGTTGCTGCCAACAGCCCCATTGCAACAATTTTTGCATGTTGCTAATGGTAGTTATGCCGCGGCCATCTCTGATGATGCTCAATACGCGGTGGTCTCTTCCATAGAAGATGGCATTGCCTTTTGGGATCTCAATAACAATGCTTTACTATATCAATGGCAGCATCAAGCCGATACCGATAATTATGTATTTAGTATGGCCATCAGCCATGACAATAGTTATGCACTGACTGCAGATCAACATACTTTTGCTTTATGGCGCGTGGCCGATGGTAAAAATAGCGGTTTTTGGCAATTAGATGCCGCTACCGTTCGTGATGTCGCTGTATCAAATAATGGTGCGCATTTATTAATTGGTAAAAGTAATGGTGGCGTGCAGCATATTACGCTGGAGTCAGGCCGTCGCTTAGAGTTTCTTGGCCATACTGAGCGAATTAATAGCGTCGCCATGTCACCCAATGGACGCTATGCGTTAACGGGCGGTAATGATTATAAAGCTAATTTATGGGATACCAAAAGCGCTCAGATTATTTATAGCTTTAGTCATCCCAGCCGAGTCACTAAAGTGGCTCTCGATCCCGAAGGACGCTATGCTTTTACTGCCGACAGCCAAGACTTAGCTCAAATATGGGATATTAAAACCGGCGAGCGTATTAGTCAGTTACAATTCTCTGCTCGGCAACAAATTTTTAGTGCAGTACGCTTTAGTGCTGATGGTCGCTATCTGGCCACCGGCGCCCCTAGTCGAAAATTAGCCATATGGGATGTGCAAACCGGTAAAGAACTGCAACAATGGCGAGTATCAGTAAAAACCAATAGTCGTCCAGCCAGTGCAGTCGTTCATGCCGTGGCATTTCTAAGTAATAGCCAGCTAATAAGCGAAAGTTCTAGTGGCATAGCCGAAGTATGGGAATTCACAAATGAATCAAACTAATGAAAATTTACACCTGCATATTATCGAACTGGAAAGTAAGTTAGCTTTTCAGGAAGATACCGTGCAAAGCTTAAGCCAGGAGCTGCTTGAGCACCATAAGCGCATAGAGCGCTTACAGATCCAAATAAAAATGTTGGCAGAAAAGATGCAACAAATTCCTGATGATATGGGTATATTACGGCCAGAAGAAGAGCCGTTACCACCGCATTATTAATCTATTTTGCTGCTTAGCTCTTGTTTCGAATAATAGCGAGTTAGGACCATAGCCCAGTGATAACAATAGCTTGAATAAAGTAATCTGTTAGTTAAAACATTATTCTGGTTTAAATACACCAATAACCTGCTCTGACTTTCGGCCCGCTTTGACAATTTGTTCCTGCGGTTGCACCATTTGATAACTGCAGGCAACACATTCAACTTTTTCAACATTATTTTCTAGAAATAACATCATAGTGTCTTGGGCATGACATTTTGGGCAAGTGGCACCAGCAATAAAACGTTTCTTTTTACGTGTGGTCATAATAATTCTCACTTAATGACTATGAATTTCTATGGCTATTATTTTACGTGCTAAGCCTTGGTTTGTTAGCATTATACGGGTAAATTAGCACCCCAATTCAGTTGTTCAGGAAAAAACATGATCCAGCTTCAACAGGTCGAACTACGCCGCGGCATTCAATGTTTATTTAAACATGCCGATCTTACCGTATTTCCCGGACAAAAGGTGGGGATTGTCGGTGCAAATGGCTGTGGTAAATCCAGCTTATTTGCCTTACTACAAGGTAAAATTGGCGCCGACGCCGGTAATGTTAGTATTCCTGTCAACTGGGATATCGCCACTGTCGCCCAAGAAACGCCAGCGGCTGAATGTAGCGCCATGGATTATGTATTACAAGGCGACGAACAATTATTTCCGTTACTATTAAAGGTACGCACTGAGTGTAGCGAAAGCGACTTGGCCGCAGTGCACTTACAAATAGAAGCCTTAGATGGCTATCGCGCCGAAGCAAAAGCCGGCGTATTACTAGATGGCTTAGGCTTTAGCGGTGAAATGCAGCAACACGCCGTTAAATCATTCTCGGGCGGGTGGCGCATGCGGCTTAACTTAGCGCGGGCTTTATTGCAGCGCGCCGACTTAATGTTACTAGATGAACCTACCAACCACTTAGATTTAGATGCCGTATTATGGTTAGAAAAATATCTAGCCAATTATCAAGGCACCCTACTACTGATTAGTCACGACCGTGATTTTTTGGATGCCGTTACCGACAATATTGTCCATATAGAACGGCAAATACTTACCTTATACAAAGGTAACTATAGTCAGTTTGAACGCCAACGCGGCGAGCAACTTGCCCAACAACAAGCTAATTTTGATAAGCAGCAATTGCAGGTAGCCCATTTACAAAAATTTATTGACCGTTTTAAGGCCCAAGCCACAAAAGCGCGCCAAGCCCAAAGCCGGATTAAGGCACTAGAGCGCATGACGCTATATGCACCCGCACATGTTGACTCGCCTTTTAGTTTTAGCTTTCGTGAACCAAAATCTTTACCTAATCCATTATTAAAAATGGATAATGTTCAAGCCGGTTATGCAGATAAAGTCATTTTAAGCCAAATAAAATTTCAATTATTACCAGGTAGTCGTATTGGCTTACTAGGACGTAATGGTGCCGGTAAATCTACCCTAATAAAATTATTATCTGGCAGTATGCAGCCGCAAAGTGGCGATGTTTGGTTCGCTAATGGGGTGAGCCTAGGTTATTTTGCTCAACATCAGTTAGAAACCCTGCGACCACAAGATTCACCCTTACAGCATTTAGTCCGCTTAGACCCATTAGTACCCGAGCAAAAGCTGCGCGACTATTTGGGCGGTTTTGGTTTTTATGGCGATAAAGCCTTAGAAGCCTGTGCACCGTTTTCGGGAGGTGAAAAAGCGCGACTAGTATTAGCCTTAATTGTTTATCAACGTCCGAATTTATTATTACTCGATGAGCCGACTAACCACCTAGATTTAGATATGCGTGAAGCCATTGTCATGGCACTGCAAGAGTTTTCTGGTGCGACGGTAATTGTATCGCATGATCGGCATTTACTGAGCAGCTGCACCGATGAGTTTTATTTGGTGGCCAATGGCAAAGTTGCCCCTTTTGATGGCGACCTAGGTGATTACTATCAATGGCTGCAGCAAGATGCCAAACAAAGCCAAGCTAGTGTTGCTGTTAGTACTCCTGCGACAAGCAATCAAGTGCGCAAAGATCAAAAGCGTTTAGAGGCAGAACTGCGTAACCTACTCCGGCCAATAAAACAAAATATTGACAAGCTAGAGCTACGCCAACAAAAGTTAGAAACTGAGTTAGCTGACGTTGAACAGCAACTTGGCCAAAGTGATATTTATAACGCTGAGCGCAAAGCTGATTTAACACTGTTATTAGCGAAGCAAGCCACAACCAGTAGCCAGTTAGCCGAGGTAGAAACGGCTTGGTTTGATGGCCAAGAACAGTTTGAAAATCTCACTAACGAGTTTTGGCAAAAGCATGACTAGCGTTAACGCTACTGATTTTTGGCAATTTAGCCTTAGTTATTATGCTAAGGTAAAACCGATTTGTTTAGCTTGGCAAGATGACTTTAATGCTAATGTTAATCTGTTACTGTTACTGGGTTATTTAGAGCAGCAGCGCTTAAGTATTACTGGCCAAACCCTTAAGGGGCTAAACCAAGCTTTATTTGTTTATAATGCCCGTATTACCCAGCGAGTGCGGGCGTTACGCCGACGCGTTAGTAGCCTAAACCCGTTAACTACCGAGCAACAGCAGCAATTTAGTGCTGAATTGAAACAACAGTTGCTCGGTGTAGAATTAGTTGCCGAACAACAGGAACAACAATTGTTAGTGCAATTATTAACGGCTAACACACAGCATAATGCCGTTATTAACGCCCCCAGTGCCTTGCTAGAGCTCTACTTAGCCCTACTACAGCAACCAATATCTAATACGGTACAACAACAGCTTATACAGTTACGGCTCGCGTTAAGCCCTTTTAAATAAAAGCCCTATTTAATCAACACTTCTTGCTGGAATTGCCTCTTTAAACCCAAGCAAACAATCAAAGTTTGATCTACATCACTACTCTATGCTCAACAATACGTTATGGTAGCCATATCAAAACAGTACAAGGGGATATGTTATGGACTTATGGCACTTATATTTTAATGACCCAATTATTTTCGCCTCTTTTACCGGACTGGGCGTACTACTTGGCATCGGCGCTTTTTTTGCTGTCTATTTTACCTATAAAATTAGTACTGCGACTGAGCAAGATTAATTTTCATTTGCCTCAGCAAGTCACCCCAACCGACTGCTGGGGCAATATTGTATTAGCCTAACGCTATACTGGCTGCAGCTCATGGCTTAATTCTTTAATTAATTGCTGGCAGTTTTTCCATACCAAGGCATAAATAGTCAGTTGCGGATTTGCGCCTAAACTAGTAGGTAGAATAGAACCGTCAAATACCGACAAGTTGGTTAATTGATGGTGGCGACCGTTAGCATTTACCACGCCTTTGTCCGCTGTTGCACTCATATTACAACCTCCCATAACATGCGCCGAAACAACCGTTTGCCGTAAAGCGGTCATCGACAACTGCTCAATTGCCGCTTTAGCTTCTGGCCAGTTTTGATATAACTTTGCATCGTGATGAATAGGCAGAATTTGCTTAGCACCGGCGGCAAATTGTAATTCCGCCATGGATAATAGTGCTTGACGCATACCCTGCCAAATATAATCAGTAATGGGATAATCTAATACTGGCTGTTGATCTTGATCTAATACTACTTGGCCACCTTGGCTTTCTGGGTGAAAGCCATCCCGTATAAGCGCGATAGTCACTTGCAGTTGATTAAAGCTTTTCATCAACTGCGCATGTTGATCGCCTACACCAATTAACTTCGACGCCATCAACACCGGATGGATAGGGGGTACTTCCAGCTTATAGCCTGGCTGCTTGGAATCGGTTGGCCATACAAACTGATCAGAATAAATACTTTGCGGCGCACCAGCATGACCATTAATATCTTCAGCAAATACAGCACCACTGATCACCGTTGGATGTAGATAAGTATGTTTACCTAAACGACCTGATGGGTTAGGCACCTTAGAGCGTAGCAACAAAGCTGGAGAACCAATAGCCCCAGCGGCTACAATATAATGCTTAGCTGATATTGTGACTTTTAATGACGCAGTAGGCTGAAAATGCTCATCAACCGGCACCGCTTCTAACCTCAATATTTGGTTATCCTGCCACTGTAATTTGCGTACAGAAAGCCTTGAGATTAACGTGGCACCCTTTTTTAAAGCAGCTGGAATCGTGCTGACCAACATAGATTGCTTAGCATCTATGGGACACCCCATACCGCAATAGCCCAAATTAGCACAATGGGTAACATTGCGTTTGATCACAGTATATTGCCAACCTAATTGCTCACAACCATATTGCAGTTTAGCGTTATTGGCGTTTGGCGCTACCGACCATTGCTTTATATTTAAACGCTCTTCAGCTAATTGGAAATAGGCCGTAAGATCATTTTCTGCTACAAAATTCAAACCAAACTGGTCTTGCCAATAATCTAGTGTCTGCTGGGGCGTGCGAATAGATGTGGTCCAATTTACGGTAGTAGAACCACCTACAGTACGACCCTGTAAAATACCAATGGCTTGATCTTTAGTTTTACGCGCTGCGCCTTCTTGATATAAATTAGGATAAGCCCAGCGTTCTTCCATCTTAAACTGCTCACGCGTGTAATAAGCGCCTTCTTCTAGCAACAATACTTTAAAACCCGCCGCACTAAGTTGCTCAGCGGCAATACCACCACCAGCGCCTGAGCCTATGATGACCACATCAGCGCTAAAATGTTGATCGGTTATAAACTGGCTGGCATCCAAATGTTGCATCATTAATCCTTTTGGCTGTATTGCAATTGGGCTTTATAGTAAACGGGCTATATTTATATTCTTAACGATATCTCGGTGCGGTATAGTTTATAGCTTGCCAATGTTCTGGTTGGCCATAATAGGCCGCAAACAGCAGTTCGCGTAAACCATGATAAGCCTGCTGCAACAAGGCTAAATAACTATCGCGCCAATTAGCTAAAAGCTGCCAGCGCTGGCTCATAGTCAGTTCTGATATGGCCGTTAGATGACCGGTTAAAGCCAATTGAGTCACTTGATTGGCTAATAAATTAAATAACTGCTGTAATTCTTGTTGCTGTCTTTTGGCTAAGTACGGCATAAAATCGCTGATTGCCGCTTTAGTTCGGTTAACTTGAACAGCCATAGTCGTATCTTCAGGTAAAGCAGCGTACAATAAGGCAGGTAGTAGTGCACTTAACACGAGATCTCGATTATCACTATTCTCATCAAAGCTGCTGTTCCAGCCATATATACCTAAGCTAGACGCGGCACCTAAGGCGATACCACTAAGTATAAATTGTCGGCGATCCATAAGTGACTACTCTTCGTAAAATATTATTCATTGTTTATCAGGAAGCCTTGTTTTGCAAGCTCAGATCAGACCAGTTATTAGCTCCTCTTTTACGCCAGCATGGTGGCTTAAGCATGCCCATTTACAAACTATCTTCGCTAAATATTTAAGCCCTAAACTTAAACAGAAAACCGTGGCCGAAATATTCCCGCTGGCTGACGGTGATGAAATACAATTAAATTGGATGCAGCCCTCTCGTATTGCTAGCGACGCACCTTTAGTGGTGTTACTGCACGGTTTAGCCGGTGATATTAACAGTCATTATATCCAAGCTATGTTAGCCCAATGCCGACACCTACGCTGGCCAGCTGTGTTAATGCATTTCCGTGGCTGTAATGGACAACCGAATAAACTGCCTAGAGCCTATCATAGCGGTGACACTGCCGATTTTTCGGCAGTAATAACAGAAATAAGCCAACGTTTTCCAGAGCAAAAGTTGGTTGCTATTGGTTATTCGCTAGGCGCTAATGTCTTACTAAAATATTGTGGTGAGCAGACTACCGCTAACCCACTGGCCACAGCCGTTGCGGTATGCCCTCCCTTAGATTTATCAGCTTGTGCTAGTCGCATTAATCAAGGCAGCAGTAGAATATATCAACGGTATTTATTAGGCCGATTAAAGCGTAGTACAGCTTTAAAGTTAAAACAGTTCCCTGAGTTTCCTATCCCGCTTACGCTAAAAAAACTCAGTACCTTGCGCAATATAGAGCAATTTGATGATAGTTTCACGGCGCCTATTCATGGTTTTAGCAGTGCCCAAGATTATTACCAAAAAGCCAGTGGTAAGGCTTTTTTGCAACATATTAGTATTCCAACCTTAATTATTCATGCCAAAGACGATCCCTTTCTTAGCGATGCCGTTATTCCTACAGCAGAAGAGTTAAACCACTATATTCATTATGAACTTAGTCAAGGCGGCGGCCATGTCGGCTTTGTTTGTGGCAATATTTTCAAACCGAAATTTTGGTTAACGCAGCGTATTCCTACTTTTATTCGTGAGCAATTAAGCAATGATAATTCCGTACCAGCAACTTGATACCGACACATTAAATAATTTAATTGAGTATTATGTGTTACGTGAAGGCACCGATTACGGTGATGAAGAAGTGTCACTTGGCGACAAAGTACAACATGTTATGCAACAATTGGAAACGGGCGACATTGTTATTGTTTTTTCCGAGTTGCATCAAAGTATAAATTTAATGCCTAAGCAACAATTTGCGCAATTACCGGCTGAAGCCGAGTAATAAAATAAGTAAATACCCATAAAAAATGGCCGCTAAAGCGGCCATTTTTATTTGTTGAAAGCAGTCATCTATAAACGTGTGTTTAAAGTTGCGGCCCTGCAGCAACTAAGGCTTTACCTTCAGCGTTATCGGTAAACTTAACAAAGTTATCAACAAAAAGTTTGGCTAAGTCTTGGGCTTTTTCATCCCAGTTACTGACTTCGGCATAAGTATTACGCGGATCTAAAATAGACGTGTCATCAACACCTGGTAATGCTGTTGGCATGGCTAAATTAAAATACGGTAAAGAAACGAACTCTGCATCTTCAATGCTGCCATCTAAAATTGCATCAATAATGGCGCGAGTGGCTTTAATGGAGATACGCTTACCGGTACCATTCCAGCCCGTATTCACTAAATACGCTTCTGCACCTGAATCTTGCATCCGTTTACCTAACACTTCTGCATATTGCGTTGGGTGCAAGCTTAAAAACGCCGCGCCGAAGCAACTAGAGAAAGTAGGTGTTGGCTCAGTAATACCACGCTCAGTGCCGGCTAACTTAGCCGTAAAGCCTGATAAGAAGTGATACTTTGCTTGCGCTTCAGTTAACTTAGACACCGGCGGTAATACACCAAAAGCATCGGCAGTTAAGAAGATAACTTTTTTGGCATGGCCAGCTTTAGACACTGGAGTGACAATATTATCAATGTGATATATCGGATAAGAGACACGAGTGTTTTCAGTTCTAGAGCCGTCGTTATAGTCAACTTCACCATTTTCAGCAACGGTAACGTTTTCTAATAAAGCATCACGACGAATGGCATTATAAATATCAGGTTCGTTTTCTTTGGATAAGTTAATGGTTTTAGCATAACAACCGCCTTCGAAATTGAACACGCCATCATCATCCCAACCATGCTCATCGTCGCCGATAAGTTGGCGCTTAGGATCCGTAGATAAAGTGGTTTTGCCGGTGCCCGATAAACCAAAGAATACTGCAACATCGCCATCTTTACCGACGTTAGCAGAACAGTGCATTGATGCTATGCCTTGCAGCGGTAAAAAGTAGTTCATCATCGAGAACATACCTTTTTTCATTTCGCCGCCGTACCAAGTGCCACCAATTAATTGAATGCGCTCAGTAAGGTTAAATGCCACAAAATTTTCAGAGTTTAAACCTTGTTTTTCCCAGTCTAGGTTAGTGCATTTTGCACCATTCATGACAATAAAGTCTGGTTTATAGGTTTTTAGCTCTTCTTCGGTAGGACGAATAAACATATTTTTAACGAAATGGGCTTGCCACGCGACTTCCGTAATAAAACGTGCCGCAAGGCGGGTATCGGCATTGGCACCACAATAAGTATCAACAACAAATAAACGCTTACCCGATAATTGTTTAGTTACTGCTGATTTTAATGCTGTCCATACATCTTGAGTGATAGGCTTATTATCATTTTTACCTTGATCAGACCACCACACAGTATCGCGGGTCGTATCATCACGGACAATATATTTATCTTTTGGTGAGCGACCGGTAAAAATACCAGTATCAACTGCGATGGCGCCTGATGTGGTCAGTTTGCCTTGCTCATAACCTTGTAAGTCAGTGCGGGTTTCTTCTGCAAATAATTGATCATAAGAAGGATTATAAATAACTTCCGCGACATCTGTTATGCCATATTGGCTCAGATCCATATCGGACATGATGTAACTCCTAGGGTACTGTAGGTAAGGGTGCAGTCTCTAGCGGACTTAGTAATTCTGTGTTTTTGCTAAACATTTACAGGTTTATAGGCAAAAACTCGGCGCTATAGTAGCTTTTTTTAGTGTTAAAAGATAGCCAGAAAAAGTGCTCTTTAGCTGAATAAGTGATACAACTCTGCAACACTACCCTAAGCTTTACAGGGTTAAATCCCGTAAAGTTGCTTTTGCTTTGATTAATTGCTGCCAAGAAACACTGGCTTGACCTAACACCATAAAATTAGGATTAGCTAAGGTATCGCGCTGGTTATAACTTAAGGGTAAAAATTCGCTATCAAGTATTTGGCCACCGGCTTCTTCAACAATGACTTGAACTGCACCGGTATCCCACTCTCCTGTAGGACCTATTCGCATATAACAGTCGGCTTTGCCTTCGGCAATTAAACAGCTTTTTAACGAGCAGCTGCCCAGCGCTATATACTCAACATTTTGCTCTACTTGTAATAAATTAATAATTGGCTCAAGCGGTTGGCGACGGCTGACTGCAATTTTTAAGCACTCACCAACGTTAAAGTGATTAACATTGATCCGCTGAATTTGTTGGCTATCTTGTTTAAAAGCGCCATTGCCCCGCGTTGCATAATAAAATACTTGATGCTTTGGCCAATAAATAACACCTAATGCTGGCCAGCCGTCTTCTACCAAGGCGATACTAACAGCAAAGTCACCACTGCGGGCAACAAACTCTTGGGTGCCATCCATAGGATCAATTAACCAATAACGTGACCACTGATGACGTTCCGCTAATGACGCTAAACGCGACTCTTCGGAAATAATAGGGATCTCAGGCGTGAGTGTGGATAAGCGGTCAATAATAATGGCATTCGCGGCAAGATCAGCGGTAGTCACTGGACTTTGATCAGCTTTTTGTTGCTGCTCAAAGTTACCGCTTTGATATAACTGCCATAATTCTGTACCAGCTTCTAGAGCTGCTGCTTTTACTGGCTCAAGCAGATTACTTAAAAACATCCGGATTCGCTTCCAAATATTGCTGCGCTAAAAACAAACCGGCAACACTTCTAGCTTCTGTGAAATCAGGTTGTTGCAACAAAGACTGATCATCACGGCGTAACCAGCTAACAAGTTCTAACGGTTCTGGCTCGTCTCCCGGCAAAGATTCTGGGTACAAATCAAACGCCAGCACTATGTGCATTGTAGCATTAAAATGACTGGGGGCTAAAGCCAATGACTTTAAGCTAACAAAACGTTTTGCGCCAAAACCAATTTCTTCTTTTAATTCACGATTTGCCGCTTCAATTATTGATTCTCCAGGATCTATGCCGCCTTTAGGAAAGCCTAATTGGTAATCGTCGCTACCGGCACAATATTCCCGCACTAAATAAAAACTCTCAGCATCGGGGCAAGGTATAATCATTACGGCGCCATTACCGCCACCGCGTAACCGTTCATATACCCGCTGCTCGCCATTGCTAAATTCAAGCTGTAACTGTTCAACTTTAAAAAGTAGGCTTTGTGCCACCAGTTGCTGCTGCAATATCTGTGGCTTTTGTTTATTTGTCGTCATGACCATCCTATCGCTGCGACTAAGAGTCAGCTCTGTTACAATTAATACCGTTTACTATTACTGCTTACTATAAAACGAATGACAGGAAAAACCTATGTTGCATTGGGCTGAAATTGATACTGTATTACTCGACATGGACGGCACCTTACTAGATTTACATTTTGATAGTTATTTTTGGCAATATTATTTGCCTAAACGCTGGTCTGAAATTAGCGGTATTGATGAAAAAAGCGCTCAACAGCAATTAGATGCTGAATATACCAAGTTAGCCGGTAAGCTGGAGTGGTATTGTCTAGACTATTGGGGCAAACGGTTACAACTGCCTATTACTGAACTAAAGCGTGAAGTAATGGATAAAATTGCCATGCGCGACGATGCAGCCGTATTTTTACAGGCATTAAAAGATAGTGGTCGTCAGGTGATCTTATTAACCAATGCTCACCCTGACAGCTTATCATTAAAAGTAGAGCGCACTGAATTGGCGAGTTATATCGATACTTTAGTGTCTACCCATGAATTTGGCGTCACCAAAGAAAATTGGGCGCTATGGCATAAAGTGCAACATCGCTTCGGTTTTGATCCCGCTCGCACGCTGTTTGTTGATGATAGCCTGCCCATTTTACATGCCGCTAAAGATTTTGGCATAAAACACTTATTAGCGGTGGCCAATCCAGATAGCCAGAAAGTCAGCAACAACATTACTGAGTTTCCGGCCATTACTGATTACAACACTTTAGTCGCTGATATCTTAAAACCTAGAACCTAGACTTTAAACAACTAAAGCTTAAGAGTGTAGCGCCCATTTGCATCAGGCCGACCAACAAACTGCATGGCCTGATGCACTTCTTCTGGCAAAGAAGGATCTGGCTTTAAGCTACCATTTAGCTGTAACCGCGCATTGTCTAAGCGTATTTCAGCATCCAGTCCAAGTAGATTATCAGCTGCGGTATTCATAACAATACTGCCTTGCTCGCAATGCATATCGGCAAATAACGCCTGAAAATCTAACCAGTTGCCACTTAAACTTTGTAATTTTGCATCTAACCAACTGGCATTGCCCTGTAATGACTCACACCATGGCTGACCTTGCTGGTAATCGGTTATATCTAATACCAACTCACCACTTGCTGCCATGGGTAGAGGCAACGCTAACAGCGGCAAAACATCAGCTACTTGCAATCGAAACAGACTATTTTGCAACGACATGCCGCTAAAACCATAGTTTAGAGTAGCATCAACATAAGGTAAGCTCGCTTGCTGCTTACTGCCGCTTGTTACTGAAAATTGGGCTTTTGCGGTAAACAACTGCCATGCATTTAATTGCCAACGTAACTCGGGTAAATAAAGCTGCTTATATTGCACTGCGCTCACTTTACCCTGCGCTAAGGTGCCACTGACACTGCCCAATTGTAAACCAGTTGGTAACGACACTAGCTTTAACCACCACGCTGCGGGGGTTAAAAGCAGCATAAAAACACTATAACTTACTATTAATAAAACTATTAACTTCCAAGACTTGTTCATTCTATTCAACCACTATACGTCGTACTCTAACGATGCCGGGCTTGTCTGCCTGCGCTAAATCTAAACTGACTAAATGCACACCATGCTGATATTGCAGCTCGTATAACCAAGGCAACAATCGCTCAAAACTTAAATCGTCTAGTACCAGCGCTAACTGCTCATTTTGTGGCTGCATTCGGCTAACGGTAATACTTTGTGTTCGCGCACTATTACTAATAATTTGCGCCAAACTGCCACCAGTACGTACACTTGCACTCCCAGCTGCCAATAAACTAGGTATCGCTTGTTGCAGCCGCTGTAATTGCAACTGAGCTGCAGTAACAGTTTGTTGTCTTTGAATTTTTGCTTGATGCAGAGGTTGCCACAGTAACCAATAAAATAAGGCTATGGCGATAACCACACCGGCTAAGCTGACAATACGCTGTTCGCGTACTTGCAAACCAAACCACCAGCTTAATATTTGCTGTTTCATGCTTTACCTCGCATCGCCACACTGCCTTGCACTTTATCGCCATCGTTGCTCAGCGTGCCCTGATTAACACTAAAGCCGGCTTGTTCCAATTTATTTTTCAGTTGCTCAAAGCTTTGAAAACTACTGGCTTTGGCTTGAAACCTAAGCTCAGACAATTTGCTATCAAAGCGTAAGTTTTCAAGGCTAATATCTGGCACTGTGGCTAATTGTTGCTGCAATGCCGCTAATAAGGTTAAAAATCCTTGCTCTGTCCCGCCATCTACTTGCGCTAATTTACGTTTTAATTGCAGCGATAAATTGACCACCGGCTCATTGGGAAAGGCTTGCTTATACGTCGTAATACTTTGTTGTTGTAATTGCTGGTTTTGGCGGTTTAATTGCACGTTTATCATGCCAAGTTGCAGCAAATAGATACTTAGGCAAGCGATTGCTAACACGGCGCTGTTACGCCAAAGCCCAAACTGAGTATGACTTTGCCGCTTCGGCTTATATTCCGCTTGGAGTAAGTTAAAGTTATGCTGTGGTAATTGAGCTGCGAGTAAGGCTAAAGGTAATTCAGGCTCAGCCAACTGATGTGCATGATCCACCTCAACAGGCCACGGGCTAAAACTAGTGACGTTTGGCAATGCCGCTAACTGTAAATAATCTGGCCACCAACTTTGTTCAACCGCTGCAATTTGCCAAGGTGCTTGCTTCACTAACCATTGATCGTGTAACTGGATACAAGCTGGCAAGCTGTGATCGGGTAATAATAATGCATCAGGTAGTAAACGCGTGACATTAAAGCCGGCTTGCTGCAGCCAGTCTAGCCATTTCTCTAATCGCTGACGTTGGCAAATAGCCACTTGCTGGCTGTATTGGCCCTCTTGAAATTGCACGTCGCCTAGCGCCACAAATAACTGCTCAATATCTTCAGCTTGCTCTTCTTCTAACATATAGGGCAATGCTTGTAATACTTGGCGGTTAGGCTTGGTAGGTAATAACACCTGCTTTAATACCACATCTGATGCAGGTACTAGTGCTATTACTTGGCGCTGACTGACTCTTTTCGCTAAATCGGCTAACTGATCAATATTGGCAAGCTCACCACTGGCAATAACTTCATTGTTATGGCTAGCCCAAACCAACCAAGTTACTTGTTGTTCTGCCCGGCTACCCAGCCGAATTATTAATTGTTCACTCACCCTTGGTCTCCAAATCGTCGAGCTAGCACTTTAATTTTATTAGTATTGGTTTTTTCCAGCACTGACGTTAGCACAAAGCCTGATTCTAAATAAGCTGCCGTCGCGGTTAACTTAAAATATTTGGATGTAAACACTAGCATGTTTTTTACATCGTCAGTTAAAACAATATCTGCTAACTGTGAACTACTGGTAATATCTTCTAACGATGTAAAACCGCTTTCTGGCCGGCTGTTAATTAACTCAATCGCGGCTTCTTCAGTCAGTTGCGGAATTAACGCCGCTAACAATACCGCGGTTTCTTCAGTTAACGTATTTAGATTAATTAATAAATCTCTATTATCAGGTATTACGCAGACATAAGGCGCTAGTGCCTGATAATCAGCAGGGGTAATACCCAAAATCACTCTTAGTTCAGATGGACTCGCCATCAACGTATTCGCCGCATAATAAGGATACACTAAGCTGGCATAGTCATCTTCTTCCGCACTGCCACTAGTCATTAATAAACTATCTTCATCTAACCAATCAGCAATCCGCGCGGTTAAGTATTCGGGTGGCATGGTTAAATCGGCCAACTTTAACTCAAGTAAACGTTGAAATGCTTGTTGTGGCACAGAAAATTCGGCTTTTGCGCTAGCGTTTGCACGGCTGACATTTTGCAGCGCATTAAGATTAAAGCAACTGCGCAAATCAGTAATATCACCAGCGATAGTGCCATTATCAACCGGAAAGGTTGCACCTTGCATCGCCCATTGTTGAGATAAATTAACCGTTTCTTCACCCACGACCGTTCGGGTTAATAATACTCGGCTAAATTGCTCCGCGGCCATGGCATACCAAAATGCCTGGGTCTGCTGTTGAATATTCTGCTGTCGTTGTATTTGCAGGCGTAACCGGCTGGTCATCGTTGCGGCTATAATCACCACGATAGCAATCACCATTAATACCGCAATTAACGCTACGCCGTTTTGTCTTGTTGCCGAGTATTTAAGCGGTGCTTGCTTAGCCTGTACTTGCTGAGTGTTCATTGCAATATTTGCTCCGCAACTAAGCCATCTGGCAGCATAAAAATACGTTCAATACGTCCTAAGTAGGTATGAATCAAAGTAACTTTTACGGCAGTAGGTAAATTACTATCTTGCCAGCGTTGTTGCCATGTTTCAGCCAATAAATATTCAACCTCAAAGCCGGTTAAGTCACTTTGTAACATTTGTATCCGGGGCACGGTTCCGGTAACCGCATCAGGATATAAGGTAAATAAGCGCTGCAATACGCCTTCTTGAAGTCGATAAGCCACAGCTTGAATTTCACTACGCGGTAATATCATACCGGGATTACGCCAACCTTGGCGACTAAAGCTAATACCATGATCTTCGCTGTCAAATAAGTACTGCGCACCTACTAGCCGATTTTTTTCAGCGGGCTCGCCATCAATACGCACATGTCTGGCACTTATCTGCATAAAGTCACGCTCTAACATTAACATGGTGCGCTGAATTTCGATTAAACGCTGACTAGACTCGCGCGATAACTCATCGCTTTTGGTCACACTAGACAACACCGCTATCGAGGCCAAGCCAACTAAAGCAAACAGTGAAACGGCTAGTAACATTTCTATAAAGGTAAAACCCTGGCCACGATTATCCATTTGGCTTACCTTTATAGCTTTGTAAACTATATAAAATATCCTCTGGTGTTTCGGCTAAACTGACCTGAATTTTAATTAAGCGTAAATCTGCATCTTCTAATTTATAATTTTCCAGTTGCCACAGCCATTTACGGTTGCCTTGCTCTACTTCGCCCTTGCGCTGCTCTTTGCCTGGCCACTCTTTTTCTAGTAACGCTAATTGCATTTGATTGTTGGCAACAAAACTGGCAAAAGTACTATCTTCCAGCATGGTGATACTACGAATATGTGCTGAAGTTGCTTGCATAATAGCAATGCCAGCAGTGGCAAAAATAGCCATCGCAACCAATAATTCTAGCAGCGTAAAACCGTTATGGTTACTAAGTGACTTCATGGTTGCTCGCCACTAGCAAAGGTGCGCGTTAAGGGAATAAAAAACTCGGTACTTACTGTGGAATATAACGGAGACAGATCACTTTTTTCTATAAAGGTAAGTTTAAACGGACTAATTTCACCTGAAGATAAAATAAATACTTGCGGCAATACCGGCGTAGTTTGCTGCTCATCCTGACTGTATTCTTCATCTATTTGCCAGTCTAAATCTCGCAGTAAATTGTCTTCGACTGTGGCAAAACCATCCAAATCTAACTGTAAGCTGATGTCTTCAGGTAATTGGTGTTGGCGCAAGCTTTCAGGTTCTTCTGCCGGCAACCACTTTTGCTGATTATTATCGTAATATAAAAATCCGTAGCGATCGGCAGTAGTATACAACCCCCACTCTTGCTGTTTAAGCAAAGCCGTTTCAGCCACAAACTGAAACAACTGTTGAAAGCGCAAACTTTGCTTATCAAGCTTTTCTGCTCGGCTTTCACCGCTAAAATTAAGCACCACTGCTGTCGCCAATAAGCCAATTAATAGCATTACTAGCATCACTTCTAATAAAGTGAAACCCGTGTTCTTAGCGTGACGAGCAGCAGGCTTGATCATTAATTATTACTGTCTGACTCAACATCCCAATTACCAATATCATCATCACTACCGGCAGTACGGTCTGGGCCTTTGCTTAGAATATCAATACGACCAATCTGGCCTGGGCTAACCAGAATATAATCTTCGCCCCAAGGATCTTTTGGCAAACGCTTAATAAAACCGCCATCAGGAAATGCTCTTGGTACGGGTTCAGACGTGGCCTGTTGCACTAATGCTGTTAAGCCTTGCTCGGTGGTAGGGTAAAAACCGTTACGCAACCGATACATATCTAAGACGTTTTCTAATTGTTGAATATCAACTTTAGCTTTTTGTTGATCAGCCGCTTCTTTATTGCCCAATAAATTGGGTACTACCATGCTGGCAATAATACCCAGAATAACAATTACGACCATCACTTCTAAAAGGGTAAAACCCCGTTGTTTTAACATGTTATTTTCCTATCATATTATTAAGTTCTAGTATTGGCAGTAAAATTGACATCACAATTAAAAACACCATTGCTGCGAGAATAATCACCACTGCCGGTTTAAATATTTCTAACGATACCGTCATGGTCATTTCAAATTCACGATCTAAGTTATTTGCCGCCCGCTCTAGCATGGTATCTAATTGACCACTTTTCTCGCCACTGGCAATCATATGCAACATCATAGGCGGAAAGAGTTTGGTTTGATCCAGTGCATTGCGCAGCGAGGTGCCTTCGCGCACTCTAGCTGCAGCCTCTGTTACCGATTGTTTCATAAAACTATTATCTAGCACATCGGCGCTAATGCGCATCGCTTCAAGTAAAGGCACGGCACTGGCATTTAATATACTTAAAGTGCGAGCAAAACGCGCCGTATTAACGCCTCGGGTTATGCGGCCAATAAAGGCAATATTTAATAGCTGTTTATCATAAGCCATTTTTATAGCCGGCTTTTGTAATAAGCGCTGAGCTAAAATAATGGATAATACGATGCCGAGCACTAAACCAAGGCCATAACTTTGCACAAACTCGCTGGCACCAATCATAAACCGAGTTAACGCCGGTAATTGTTGGCCCATATATTCGAACTGCTCAGTAATCTTTGGCACTACCACCGACAATAAAACGCCAATAATGCCGATAGCCACCACAACCATAACAATGGGGTAGATTGACGCCATTAAGATTTGATTGCGCATATGCTGACGTTGCTCGGTGTAATCAGCTAAACGGTTTAACACTTGGTCTAAATGACCGGATTTTTCACCGGCTGCGACCATAGAGCGAAATAGGTGATCAAACACATGCGGAAATTCGGCTAAACCTTCGGCTAAACTATAGCCTTCCACCACTTTAGAGCGCACTGTCATCATCATGGTTTTTAAGCGCGGTTTATCACATTGCTCGGCAACTGCCAGCAAGGCACTTTCAATCGGTAACGCCGCTTCCACTAAAGTGGCGATTTGCCGCGTAATTAAGGCGAGTTCAGAGGTGGAAATTTTGCGTTTAAACCATTGCTTACCTGATGCCAGCAGCTTTTCTTGCTGCGAGGCTACCGTGACACTAATCGGCGTTAGCTTTTGCTCGCGTAATAAACTGCGGGCATGCCTAGCATTATCTGCTTCTAGCACCCCTTTAGTGGTGCGACCTTTTGCCGTTAAAGCTTGATATTCAAACGCCGCCACTAAACATCCTCTCGTGTCACACGCAATACTTCTTCTAACGTGGTATAGCCTTTTAATACCTTGCTAAAACCATCGGCGCGAATACTGGGGCTATGTTGGCGCACGTATTTCTCAATAGACTGCTCGCCCTTACCGTTATGAATTAACTCGCGAATATGCTCATCAACCTGTAATAATTCATGAATCCCGGTACGTCCACGATAGCCGGTAAGGTTACAGTGTTCGCAACCTTTGGCTCGATAAATAATCGTATTACTGGCAGCAGTAACGCCGAGTAATCGGCACTCTTCGGTATCAGGTTGGTGTGGATGTTTGCAATGAATACACAAGGTTCGCACTAACCGTTGCGCCAGCACACCTAATAAACTGGATGAAAGCAAGAAGGCTTCTACACCCATATCCTCTAAGCGGGTTATCGCGCCAGCGGCAGTATTAGTATGCAAGGTAGATAACACTAAGTGACCGGTTAAACTGGCTTGCACGGCTATTTGTGCTGTTTCTAAGTCACGAATTTCACCCACCATCACCACATCGGGATCTTGACGTAAAATCGCCCGTAAACCGCGGGCAAAAGTCATATTAACTTTGCTGTTTACTTGGGTTTGGCCAATGCCTTCTAACTCATATTCAATCGGATCTTCTACCGTTAAGATATTGCGATCTTTAGTATTAATATCGGTTAAACCAGCATACAAAGTGGTACTTTTACCCGAGCCAGTAGGGCCCGTAACCAGTATAATTCCGTGCGGTTTTAAAATAAGTTCAGCAAAAGCGGTTTGCACCGTGCCGGACATGCCTAAGTCGGCTAGATTTAAGTGCGAGTTATTCTTATCTAATAAACGCAGTACTACCCGCTCGCCATGGCTAGACGGCATAGTCGACACTCGGACATCAACGGCGCGACCGGCGATACGTAAACTGATGCGACCATCTTGTGGCAAGCGTTTTTCGGCAATATCTAACTTTGCCATTACTTTAATCCGCGACACTAACAAGCTCGATAAGCGCCGATGAGGCCTTAGCACTTCACGTAAAATGCCGTCGACTCTAAAGCGAATAATTAAAGCTTTTTCAAACGTTTCAACGTGAATATCTGACGCACCTAATTTAATGGCCTCGCCTAGCATGGCATTAATTAATTTGATAATGGGCGCATCATCTTCATTTTCTAATAAATCTTCGGTTTCAGGAATATCATCTGCCAACGAGGCTAAATTCACTTCTTTACCAATATCTTCCATTAATTGCTGCGCTTCAGAGGAATCTCGTTGGTAACTTGCTTCTAATAATGCTTCAAATTCAATCGGTGATAATCGAACAATAGTAAAAGGCTCCGCTAACATGCGGCGAACTTCTAATACGGCTTGAGCCGATGTCGCGGTATGCACCGATAACAACCAACCGTCTTTTTGCTGCTGCAATAACACACCGTGGCGCTTAGCAAAACCAAATGGCAACCGGATCCGACTACTGACCGGTTTAATATCTTCTGCCGCGAGTTGTTCCAGCTGCTCTAACTGCGCCATTAGTCTTGCAGCCCTTTACTTTCTGTCGCTGACAAACCTTCTGGCTGCTGCTTCTGCATATATTCATCAAAGGTCGGCGGTAATTCTAAAGCGTCGTTCCACTCTGGTAAAATAACTTGCTTGGTATTGGGCATTAAACGAATGCCTTCTTCATCCCGCTTTAACTGCTCGGCACGAATATAATTATATTTTTCTTTGGAAATACCCGATATCGCCGAACCTTCACGGACAATAGTGGCTTTAATAAACACCATTAAGTTACGTTTTTGTTTGGTCACGCTGGTGGTTTTAAATAAATGGCCCAAAAACGGAATATCGCCTAGCAGCGGAATTTTAGACTCGCTTTCCTGCACGTCTTCATCAATTAAACCGCCTAATACTACTGTTGCACCATCATCGGCCATAACAGTGGTTTTAATTTCCCGTTTATTAATGGTGATATCAACTGCAGTAGCGCCACCAATACTGGATACTTCTTGCTCTATAGTCAGTTGAACCGCATTACCTTCGTTAATTTGTGGCGTCACTTTTAACTTAATGCCCACTTCTTGGCGATTAACTTGCTGGAAGGGGTTAGTGTTATTGGCTCCGGTGGTTGAGCCGGTGATAACAGGTACTTCTTGGCCAACTAAGAAAAACGCTTCTTGATTATCCATAGTGGTAATGTGCGGTGTTGATAACACGTTAGAGTTAGAGCTAGTACGGACGGCTTGCAAAATTGCGCCCCAATCGCCAGAAATAAAGCCTAACATAGCGCCATTCAATGAGCCTAACACCTGAGCCGCGGCACTGTAGTCGCCTTCAGTATCAGGCACTGGCACTGTCGTGCTGGGTACGCCCGGAATAGTCGACTGCTCTACCCGAGGTGGATTTTTGGTCGGCCGCGCTGATAATGCGGCGCCAGCGACATTCATTAATGGAATAGTGTTGCCGCTATTAAAGTTGGTACCACCAAAGTTTTTATTTAACCACTGCACACCTAAATCGGTGCCATCGCCTTCAAATACTTCAACAATAATGGCTTCTACTAATACCTGCGCACGGCGAATATCTAATTTACGCAGCACTTCTTCTAGTGAACGCATCATGTCAGGCTGGGCTGTAATCACTAAACTGTTGCTATCGTTGTGGGCATCGATGCTAATGGCGCGCGAGCTGCCACCGGATGCACGTCTTGCGCCACTTGGTGAGGCTGTGCTCTGGCCGCCTTGTACTTCAGCAACAATAGACTCACTAACCCCTTTTAACACCGGCACTAACTCTTCGGCTTTAGCATATTTCAGATAAAACACCCGAGTATTACCACTGGTTTTTAATTCTGAATCTAAGCGTTTGGCTAATTCAATCACCCGCTGTCTGGCTTGGATCTCACCACTGACAATTACGCTGTTAGTGCGCTCATCGGCAACAATTCGTGGCACTAAGAAATCGGGCTGATCGCCACGACCTTGGCTTTTATAAATGCTTTCAAGAATTCTGACTATTTCTGGCGCAGAGGCATATTCAAGTTTAACTATTTCTAATTCTTGGTCTCCGGCTTTATCCACCCGTTGAATAATATCCACCAAGCGATTTACCACCGCAGCCGGTCCTGTCATCATAATCACGTTTGATGGATCATAATGCACAACATGGCCACCACCGGCCTGATTACTAAATTGGCGTAACAACGGCGCTAATTCACGCACCGACACGTTACGTACCTGTACCACGCGCGTGACCATCTCGTCACCTTGGCCTGGATACTCGTCACTAACAACAGGAATATTGCTGGTTTTGGCATCTTTATTACGCACTACTTTTAAAATGCCGTTTTCCATTTCCACCACAGCAAAACTATAGACTTCCAGCACATTTAAAAAAAACTGATAATACTGCTGCTCGTTAAGCATTTCGTAACTGCGCACATTAATCCGGCCGCGCACTTGTGGATCAACGATAATGGTTTTCTTTAAATTCATGCCAACGATATTAATAAACTCATTAATATCGGTGCCTTTAAAGTTAGGCGAGTACATTACGGGTTCATCAGCAACAACACTCGCGCTAGGGACGATAACAGCAAGAGAAGCTGCGACTAAAAGGCTAGCCAAAGTTCGGCGAGAAAGAAAAGAGAGCTGCAATGATTTCATTAAATTATAACCAATTAGTTGTCATTATTATTGCGATAGGCTAACTAAAATATCTTTAGTTTCACCATCTCGCTCTATTTTTATTGTCGCTTCTTGAGCTTCACGTAATTCATTAATGACACCCATTGCCTGCTGCATGTCATCTAAACGTATGCCATTAATTTCGATGGCTAAATCGTTGGCCTGTAAACCAAGCTGATTAAATAAAGCGGGGTCTTTACCTGGCGTTAAACGGTAGCCAACTAACTGGCCTTCCCTACGTTGTGGCGAAACCCGAATATAATCAAAAAACTTCATCGGTTCAGCTAATAACTGCTGACGTTGCTCAGAAAGTATCTCATTGGTTTGTAGCGGCTGCATAGGGTCTAATGTTGGTGCCATATCATCTTGTTGCTCAACATTACTTTCAAAATTATCCGCATCACTACGACCTAAACCAATATTGGCTTGAGCAATCTTTGTATACTCCATACCATCTAACATTAAGGTTTCATAACGGCCAGCTTGTTGCAGTAATACCCGGTCATGCAACACTTGCTTCAATACGGCGTTAGTGCCATCAATTTTATCGTCAATGGCATAGGTTGCTTCAGCACCGCGGCTTTCGATAATAGCACTACCTTGCTCAGGTACTTGGCTAATAGCCACTAAGCCGGTTAATTTAACATTTAAATTAGTTTTTGGCGCTTCAGTCACTACCGGCACCGGCTCAGATTTATTGGCTGTAACTTGGTCGGCTTTACCAAACAATGAAAAACTGACTAAAGCCGATAAATCGACTTTATTTTTCGCAGCATTAGCATTCGCGGCATTAAGTTGCAAAGCTGGAGGGACTATAGCATCAGTTTGTGCTGGACTAGGCAATAGCTGCCAACTTAGCTTAGCTAAAAGCCAAGCTAATAAAACGCTCAATAGCACATTCAATATCAACCGAAGGTTATTCAGTGGAATTTTTTCAAGCTGATGCCAAAATTGTTCTAGTTGTAATAACGGCTTCATCACACACTTCTATGTTTAATTCGACTTTTATCTTACCCAGTTGTCTATCTTGCAACAAGACCGATAGTAATTTATTACATTAAAGCAACCCTGTTTTTTTATGATTTTGCCCATATATAGTAGATAGGCACTATAATAGCTATTTTAGTTCGGTAAATAGATTACCTCATATGCAGCAAAAATTAAAAAAATCAGTTTCTGAAGCACCCGCAATCCGTTTAGATAAATGGCTTTGGGCCTGTCGTTTTTATAAAACCCGCGCTATAGCAAAAAACATGATAGAGGGCGGCAAGGTACATTATAATGGTCAGCGCTGCAAAGCTAGTAAAACAGTGGAACTAGGTGCAACGGTTAAAGTGACACAAGGCACTGACGAAAAACATGTAATTATACAAGTGCTAGCAGAAAAACGCTTAGCGGCTACCTTAGCTCAAATGCTATATACCGAAACCGCCCAAAGCGTTGAGTTACGTTTACAGCGTGCTGAATTACGAAAAACTAATTCTTTATTTGCACCGCACCCTGACACTAAACCCGATAAAAAAGAGCGGCGTAAGTTGCTTTTATTAAAATCACAGCAGTAAGAGAATATAATGACTTCAGATAATTTATACCGTTTTATATTTCAAGATAAGCATGTCCGTGGCGAATTGGTTCAACTCTCTAGCAGCCTGGATAATATGTTGTTGAATCATGATTATTCCCTGCCAGTAAAACAACTGTTGGCTGAATTAGTTGCCGCTACCAGTTTACTGACCGCGACCCTTAAATTTGAAGGCGAAATTGCAGTACAAATTCAAGGTGATGGCCCTCTTCGCTTTGCTGCTGTAAATGGCAGCGATCAACAGCAGTTTCGCGGTATTGCACGAATGCGCGCAGAGCTACAAGGTGATAGCTTCCGTGATCTGGTAGGTGAAGGTCATATGTTGGTTACCATTACGCCAAAGCAAGGTGAACGTTACCAGGGCATTATCCCGTTAACGGGCGACAGCTTAACCCATACCCTTGAAACCTATTTTGCTCAATCAGAGCAATTACCTACCCGGTTATATTTATTTACTGATATTCAACAGCAGCATTGTCGTGCTGCCGGGTTTATGCTGCAAGTACTGCCGGTAAATCAACAGCAAGCGAAAATAGATTTTGCTGAGTTAACCATATTAAGTAACACCCTTACTGCCGATGAAACCCTTAACCTACCAGTTGAACAGTTATTACACCGTTTGTACCATGAAGAAGATATTAAGTTATTTGCTGCGCAAGCAGTCAGTTTTGTTTGTGGCTGTTCACGAGAAAAAACCGAAGCGGCTATTATCAGTTTAGGCCAAGCGATTATTAACGAACACATAGCCGAAGGTAAATTAGAAATTAGCTGTGATTATTGTAATAACAACTATGTCTTCAATAGCGCTGATTTACAGCAGTTAAGCGACAAGCTGTGATAAAACTCCAAGCTATTAGCATTTAGCATTTAGCATGTTAAGGCTCGGCATAACATTACCCCTAGCGCAGCGCCATTTGCTTCCAGTACTAATGGTCGCTGCATTGCTTGGGTTATTGTTTTTATTACCTGAACACTTTGCAAATTGGTTAATGTTTGAACGCGAAGCGCTTAAATCTGGTCAGTTATGGCGCTTATTTAGCGGGCAGTTTATGCATTTAAGCTTAGCTCACCTGTTATTAAACTTGTCTGGTATAGCGATGTTTTGGCTGTTATTTGCCGAATATACTGCTGGTTGGCGCTTTCTCTGGTTACTCCCGCTCTTAGCGCTGGGCTGCAGTACTGGCATCTGGTTTTTTGCATCTAACATTGACTACTACGTGGGTTTCTCTGGTGTGCTTTATGGTTTGTTTGCTTGGGGTGCGCTGCAAGATGTTATGCAGCGCCAGCCTTTTTCTCGCTTGTTACTCTTGGTGATTATTACTAAGGTTAGTTACGAATTTATTTTTTCACCGATCCCAATCGCTGCTATTAACGCCAATCCGTTAGCAACAGCCGCTCATTTTTTTGGCGTAATAAGTGCGCTCATGATTATCAGTATAAGTTACTTATTCAGTAGCAAATTGCACCGGAATACATAAGTCCTTTTGCAGTATCACTGATGGTTTCTGGCTAACAACACAGCTCAAAGTACCACTTTCGGTTGTTGACTCTGCTGTTTTTGACTCCAGTGCTTTATTATACTTTTCAACTAAAGCTAACAATACTGGCTCATTAGTATTCTCTATCGAGTACAGTAAATGCGTTGCTGTTTGCTGACAGTCATTAGTATTTAAAGTCACTATTTTACAGCTAGCTATATCTTGAGCGATTGGGCTACTAATTAAATCTCTGATACCGCGTTCTAATTCTACTAATTGCTCGGCTGAAACCTGAGACTGAGCCTGTGGCGTAGAAATTATTTCTGTCACCGGTTTACAACCAACTAGAACGGCTCCAATTATAAGCGGCTTAGTCACTCTACTAAGCACTTTCAACAAATTAATACCTGTTGTAATCATCTATTCTCCCTTCTAAATCGTCTTAAAAATTAAGGGGCTCGAAAGCCCCTTAATTTATAACAGTAATTACAATAACTAGATTAACTTATGCTAATTTAGCTTATTTTACTGAGGTACGGCGGCGACGTAGCCACACTAGTGGTAAGGCAAACAATGCAATTACTGCACTAAAACTACCTTCATACCATTTTTTGCTACTTTTGGCTCGAACCACAGTCACATTAGTTGATGCCGTGCTAGTCTCGTAACCATCTGATACAGTTACATTAAATGTTAACCCTGTATCAGCCGCGAACGCTGGCGCAACAAAACTTGCTGTCACACCTGACCCACCCGTTATCGCAACATTAGGACCTGCCGTTTGCGACCAACTATAGGTTAAGCTATCGCCATCAACATCAGTACTTGCTGCAGCACTTAAGCTTACCGTCGCGCCAGCCTGGGCTCGCGCCGGTGTTGCTGATGCTTTAGCTACTGGTGCTGTGTTGTCACGCTGTACATTAACAGTAACCGTTGCTTCGTTGGTTTTATTACCCTTTGCATCGACTACCTGATACGTAAATGTATCAACGCCAACATATCCCTCTTGCGCTATATAGGTATAGCTAAACGGGATTGCTGTCGCTGTCGTATCATCGCTAGGTGTTGTCATTGCAGGTGCAAGCACACCATGTTCTGGTGCAGTGACGATACTGATAGTAACGTCGTCGCTTGGCTGGATAGCAAAAGGTTGTGCAGCTCTGTAGGTTTCATCACTGGTAACTAAGCTAACCTTTGATAATAAACCTTCTGTACCGGTAGTAAATGCAGTTGCTAAATCAACCTGAACGGGGGCTTGCTCTACTGTTGAGACACTAGCATCGGTTGCCGTACCAAACGAGGAAGCCACTAAGTCATAGTTAATGACCACTGAGCCTTTTGCACCTGGCGCTAGACGAGCAAGTAATGCATCACCTGTCATCGCTGCCGTTCCAACTCCGTTATAGAATCGAGACGTACCTTTTTGGCCCGTAATATCCTCGATGCCTATTGTTGAATTAGCAGGCATAGCTGGGACATCAATATAGTTAAAGTAAACTTCGTCTGTACCTAACTTAATCCATATTGCAAAGGTAAACCGATCACCTGTAGCAGAATTCCACTCAGCGACATTATCCCATTCCAAAACAAACCACTGATTAGTGCCATCATTAAGCACATTGTAATTAATTTGGCCACCATTCTCTGCGCCTATAGCGTAGTCAGTCCACAGTGGGGCTATAACCGCATTAGGTGACGTAACATCAGGTAATTCTTGGTTTAGATAAGCGCCCGTGGTATTTTGCGATGCTGCAGCGATAAAGCCATTATCAGACACAGTTATAGTATCAACTTGCTGACCATTCCAAATAAACCCACCATAACTACCCAGACCAAAGCCGTATGAAACCTCATCACAACCTGCATCACAAGGTAGCTGAGTGCTTGTTATCCCAAAATCAGCCATAACATAACCGGCATACGGGAAGGCTGAAGTAGGCGCTAATGATGTCACATCAGGAGCACTATTCACTGAACCTGCCCAGGTCATAACGCGCTTATTTGGCGCTATGCTAAAGCCATTTTGGGAAGCTCGCGCTAACTCAATATCAACAGAGCCTTCAACTAACTCAGTGCCTTCTGGGATATGAACCGTAAAGCTCACAGGTAGTCCGCTGCCGCTGTCGCCCGCACGAGCGCTCATGTTAAAGGCTTCACCTGCAGTCACTTCACCGGCCATAACTGTTGTATTCACTAATTGACTATCATCTGACCGTGCGGCCATAACAGCAATAGGTAAATGCGCAGTGGGATATTTACCTGACGCGTCTGTCCATACTACTTGACCAAACTGCCACCCTTCTTCAGCAAAAGAAGTGTCCACTGTTAAATTAAATGTTGTTGTGCCGTCGACGGCAATACTAAGATCGGGTGTTGATAAACTACCTGTTACTTTATCACTTACAAATTCAACACGGCCTTGCCAATTTCCTTCAGCTGGCATTAGGTTTGTTACCGTGCGCTCAAAGCTACAGTTGATAACACAGCCGGTAGAAACAAAAGAGGGTTTATCAAAGCTAACCGCAGCTTTGCTCGCGGCTAGCACGTCAAGGCGGCCTGCTCCACGATCAAATGGCGTCGTTACTGACTCTAAATCTTGCATTTTTACTGCAGGATTACTAGAAGTCATTAAAATAGATTTAATTTGGAATGCATTTAATTCTGGACGCAACTGGCGTAACAAGGCAGCTGCACCTGCAACATGCGGGCTGGCCATTGAGGTACCAGAAATAACATTATATTGGGTTTCATCACTACCTGGCGAATACGCTGATAAAATATCAGAGCCTGGCGCAGCAATATCTGGCTTTAAGAAGCTGCTATCACCATTTGGCCCACGCGAACTAAAATCTGACATTGCATCAACTGCAGCAGCATTATTTAACTGCATGCTTTTAGTAATAGTTGCTTCATCACCCGCTTGCCATGCCGCTAAAATAGCTTCGCCATCTTGCTGTAAGATAGACACACTGGGCAAAGTCGCGCCCGGCATTGACATACTAATAACCCCTGGGGCGTTATTAAATAAAATCATACCCACAGCGCCAGCGGCTTGAGCATTATTGGCTTTCTGTGCGAAATTACAGGCACCGCGAGAAAGCAATACTATTTGACCGCTTAATGATGCTTCTGGGAAGGCATCACAACCCAGCGCATTGGCTTCATCGACATTAATAGCTGGCATCAATAAAGCGTTAATGTCTGCAGTGATTTCAAAGTCACCTGAGCCGGGAATCGCAGCGACATCGGTTATACCCGATGCGTTAACTAAATGACCAAAACTACGGCCGGTTTGAGTGCTCGCAACGGTGATACCTGCCTCAACACATGCTGGACAGCCAACTGTTTTTGCACCTGGACCATCGTTACCTGCGGCGGTAACAATCACAACGCCTGCCGCTTCAGCAGCAGTAAAAATGGGTGCGTAAACACTATTTGCCGGATCGCCACCTGCGCCGCCGCCCCATGAGTTATTAATGACATCTGCACCATCGGCAACCGCATCTTCTAATGCGGCAATTAACATGATGTTTGAACCGCTTCCGCGACCTTCAGGCGTTTGGAATAACGCTTTATAAGCCATTACTGTTGCGCCTGGCGCCACACCAGAAAAGCTAACATCGACACCAGCATAGGTGGTACTTACGGCATTACCCACAGCAGTACCCGCTACGTGCGTACCATGGCCACCAAAATCCAATGGACTAATACTTTCGTTAGCGTGTACTTGGAATGTTGGCGTGTAATAACGGGCTAATACTAATTTATCATTACAGAAAGTCGGATCAACTGTTGCGCAGTAATCATCTGTAGGTAAGCCTTCTGGTCGGGTATGGCCATTGCTAGCAAACATGGGATGCTCAGCTCGAATACCACTATCTATAATCGCTACCTTAATGCCTTCACCGGCACGATCGCGCTGGCCAATAGCGTCCCACACCGCTGGGGCATTAATTAATGCTAGCGATGTATCTAATTGGGCTTCATATATCTCATGTTCAAATACGTTCTTAACACCGGGCACACTTTGTAATTGTTTTTTCAGATCAACTTGGCCTGGCACGCTAACAATTAAACCGTTAAAGGTAATACTTAAATTACGTTGTACTTGTAATGAAGGAAATTTTGATTGTAAAACAGAAACCACCTCAGCCTGACGTGATTCTAAATATTGATTATAGGCTGTAGCTGCAACAGATTGGGTATTTAACTTATCTTCATTAGCGATTAACCTGTGCGTTGGCGCTAAACCACGCACGCCGCCGCTATACGTTGCTAAAGACGCATCTTCTAATTGAATAATATAATAAGTTGGAAATTGCTGCTGAATTAACGTCGCGGATTTATCAAAGCCTGTATGTTGCTGCATCAGGCTTGGGCCTGTTGTTAATGGTACAGCAGTCAACGTACTGGCTATAGCTCCATATGAAACTGTAGATGCGACAAAAGCGGCTAACACTGTCATTTTTGGCAGCGCCCTAGATTTAGACTGCATAGTATAGAAACCTCTATTATTATAATTTTTATATTTCACTGTTAGTATTTCTACAGCAAAGTACATATTCTGCGATATATTACTTTTGCATAAGACTCTACAACACTAATAGGTAAATAAATGCAAACTGTTAAAAACAGCTATGTTTTTGCAACATAGGCGCATTTGATAACATAACCAACCAAATAAAAACAGTAAAATTTTAAAATAAAGTTCCATTAATTTAATGACCTAGGTTAATTTTATGCTTATATTATTTTTTCACTTTGCAGCTAGTTTTTAGTTAAAGTAGTTTACTTTTCGGCTTAATAGGTAAGTAAATACTCACCACTAAACCACCTTCCACATGATTATGCAGTTCTATTTCACCATGATGCATATCAACTATTTTTTTAATAATAGCTAAGCCTAAACCGGAGCCACTGCTGCCTCGGGCTTCATCACCTTGGGTGAAGGGTTGAAACATGGTGGGTATATTGGTTTCAGGAATACCAGGACCATGATCGCGTACTTGAATAAATACCCGTTTCTTTTTACGTTCATAGCCACTGCTTATTTCAATAGCGCCTTCGCTGTAGCGCAAAGCATTTTCTAATAGATTATTTAATAACCTTTTTATGGCTATTCGCCGCAGATAAATAAAGGGCAAATTAGTATCTAAATCAGTACTGATTGCACGCTGCTGCACTAACTCTGCTTGTACCAGTTCTCGAATTAAATTATTCAGGTTTTCTTTTTCTGCGACCTCTTCTTTGTGATGCCGCAGATAATCAATAAACTGATCAATAATGGCATTCATATCTTCAATATCATTAATAATGCCATCGCGGACCCAGCTATCTTGTTCGTGCATCATTTCTGAGGCTAAGCGTATTCGGGTTAGCGGTGTGCGTAAATCGTGTGACACACCAGCCATTAACAATGCCCGATCTTTTTCTAATTGCTGAATGCCCCGGGCCATATAATTAAAGGCTTTGGTTACAGCTATCACTTCTGTAGAGCCTTTTTGCTCAGCTAACGGCGCCGGAAATTCTCCTCTACCCACTTGTAAAGCCGCTAGTTGCAAACTTTTTAACGGCCTATTCAATTGCCGAGCAAATAACCAAGCACCACCCACGCTCAATATACCGATTAATAATAAATAAAATGTTAGTGGTGAAAAATCAGTTTCGTCTAAGCCGGTTAAGGGGACCTTTATCCAATAACCTGCTGCCTGAGATGATTGCACCCAAAATGCATAAGAATCGCCTTGGCCCACCCTAACCTCGGCTTTACTTGCCAGTTCTTTTGACATTAAATCAGAAAAATAAGCGTAATAACGAGCTTCTGTTAAGCCTTGCTGCATAGCCTCAGCTTCAGTATAAACCTCAATGCCGGTGACTTGTTGTAGCCTTGCGTTAATTGGGCTGTCTAGCAATAGCTGTGGGTTATCAACGTCTATAAATACCACTTTTATTTGCTTGGCGACAAGGTGGGTAATTTGCTGGGTGCTGGGTTTTATGACATATAAGGCAACCGATAAGTAAGACACTAGCTGATTAATTAATAGCAATAAGGCGATTAAAAAAACCGTTTGACCAAAGGCACTACGAGGCACTAAACGCATTTAATTAATGCTACCATCGGGAACAAAAACATAGCCTAATCCCCACACTGTTTGGATATAACGCGGGTTACTGGCGTCATCTTCTAGCATACGGCGTAACCGAGACACTTGAACATCTATACTGCGCTCCATGGCAGAGTAGTCACGGCCTCGAGCTTGGTTCATTAACTTATCGCGAGATAATGGCTCTCTGGGGTGGCTGACTAATACTTTTAACACCGCATACTCACCACTGGTCAGCGGCAGCAGCTTGTCTGCCTTGTGCATTTCACGCGTGCCCAAATTAAAACTAAAAGGGCCAAATTCTATAATGGTTTCTGACTGGCTAGGTGCACCCGGCAGCTCTTTGGTTTTGCGTCGCATTACTGCACGAATGCGGGCTAACAACTCACGCGGGTTAAACGGTTTAGGTAGATAATCATCTGCGCCCATTTCTAAGCCGATTATCCGATCAACTTCATCACCTTTAGCCGTTAACATAATAATGGGGATTTGGTTTTCTTGTTGGCGTAAACGACGGCAAATCGATAAGCCATCTTCACCAGGAAGCATTAAATCTAATACAATTAAATGAAAATTCNACGAGCTTTATTAGATCGATATCTAGTAGAGCAGGGCCAAATTCTATAATGGTTTCTGACTGGCTAGGTGCACCCGGCAGCTCTTTGGTTTTGCGTCGCATTACTGCACGAATGCGGGCTAACAACTCACGCGGGTTAAACGGTTTAGGTAGATAATCATCTGCGCCCATTTCTAAGCCGATTATCCGATCAACTTCATCACCTTTAGCCGTTAACATAATAATGGGGATTTGGTTTTCTTGTTGGCGTAAACGACGGCAAATCGATAAGCCATCTTCACCAGGAAGCATTAAATCTAATACAATTAAATGAAAATTCTCACGTTCCATTACACGTTGCATTTGCTCAAAATTAGCCACACTACGCACTATATAGCCCTGCTCTACTAGATATCGATCTAATAAAGCTCGTAACCGCATATCATCATCGACCACTAATATCTTTGATGTTTCAGATACCATCATTGCTAAGCCTCCAAAACTATTTGTCTCACACTATTGGCCTCACTATAAACTAAAACCCTGATTTAACGAGTAGTTGGCAAAGTTCTTTATGTTACAAAGTTTGTCTAATTAACAGCTAACGCTTGAAAATAGGCCTAACCAGCACCATTAGAGTGCACATAAGCAACAACAACTCGCGGGTGCAATCGTTAATTACTGCACAGTTAATTGGATTTATTTAGGCTGAAAGTAGACAATTACGCTATCAGTTTGTTTTTTATTGGCACTGCCACTGTAGGCGCTGCATTAGGAATTTTTTATGTCTTTGATTGTCAATACAATTGCCTCAGAAATAGCGGCTAAACCAGCACAAATTACTGCCGCCATACAGTTGCTAGATGATGGCTCGACAGTGCCTTTTATTGCTCGGTACCGTAAAGAAGCCACCGGTGGCTTAGATGACACTCAATTACGTCATCTTGAGCAGCGCTTAACCTATTTACGTGAATTAGAAGATCGCCGTTTAGTTATTATTCGCACTATAGATGAACAAGATAAGTTAAGCCCAGAGCTTAAGCAGCAATTGCTCGACGCAGATAATAAAACCCGTTTAGAAGATTTATACCTACCTTATAAAGCTAAACGTCGTACTAAAGGTCAAATGGCCATCGAAGCCGGTTTATTGCCGCTTGCCGATAGTATTCAACAACAACCTGAATTAGATCCTGAAACTGAAGCTCAAGCATTTATTAATAGCGAAGCAGGTTATACCGATAGTAAAGCGGTATTAGAGGGTGTTAAATATATCTTAATGGAGCGCTTTGCTGAAGATGCTAACTTATTGGCCCAATTACGCCGCCATTTAGCGCAACATGCCCAATTAAAAAGTACCGTTGTTGCCGGTAAAGAGCAACAAGGTACCAAGTTTCGTGATTATTTCTCCCACAGTGAAAGCTGGAAAAATGTGCCTTCACATCGCGCTCTAGCTATGTTTAGGGGCCGTAACGAGGGTATCTTAGCTTTACAACTAGTGCCGGATAGCAATGAAGAAACGGCCCATGCTATTTGCCAGCAGATGGTGGCCGATCACTTTAACATTAGCGATAAAGGCCGTGCCGCAGATAGCTTTTTACGTACTGTGGTGCAATGGACTTGGAAAGTTAAACTGCATTTACACCTAGAAAACGATTTGCTCAGCGAGTTACGCGAAAAAGCTGAAATAGAAGCCATTAATGTTTTTGCGCGCAACTTAAAAGACTTGTTAATGGCAGCCCCGGCCGGTATGCACCGCACGTTAGCTCTGGACCCGGGTTTGCGTACTGGGGTTAAAGTGACTGCAATTGATGAAACCGGTAAGTTATTAGGCCACAGTACTATTTTCCCCCATGCCCCGCAAAACTTATGGGATAAATCGGTACGCACGCTGAGCTTATTATGCCAACAACATAAAATTGCCCTCATCGCAATTGGTAATGGTACGGCATCACGCGAAACCGATAAACTGGCAGCCGATGTAATTAAAGCCTTGCCTGAACATAACATCCAAAAAATTATGGTATCAGAAGCCGGCGCCTCAATTTACTCTGCCTCTGAATTTGCCGCCGCTGAGTTTCCTGATCTAGATGTATCCCTGCGCGGCGCAGTATCTATTGGACGTCGCTTACAAGACCCTCTAGCCGAGCTAGTCAAAATAGAGCCTAAGGCGATTGGGGTTGGTCAATATCAGCATGACGTTAACCAAAGCTTATTAACGCGCTCATTAGACGCTGTGGTTGAAGACTGTGTAAACGCCGTTGGCGTTGATTTAAATACGGCTTCAGCTGCGCTATTAACCAAAGTAGCCGGCTTAAATAAAACCCTAGCCCAAAATATTATTCAATATCGCGACAGTAACGGCCGCTTTGATAGCCGCAATCAACTATTAAAAGTGAGCCGTTTAGGGCCAAAAGCCTTTGAACAAGCCGCTGGTTTTTTACGGATTAATAATGGTACAAATGCCTTAGATGCGTCTTCTGTGCACCCAGAAGCTTACCCTTTAGTAGAAAAAATTCTGCGTACTCAACAAAAAACCGTTGAACAAATTATTGGCAACAGCAGCTTTTTAACCAGTATTAACCCTGCCGAGTTTGCTGATGAGCATTTTGGTATTCCAACCATTAGCGATATTTTAAAAGAACTTGAAAAGCCCGGCCGAGATCCGCGTCCAGAATTTAAAACCGCCAACTTTAAAGACGGCGTAGAAACTTTAAAAGATTTAAAACCGGGTATGTTGCTAGAAGGCGTGGTGACTAACGTGACTAACTTTGGTGCTTTTGTTGATATTGGCGTGCATCAAGACGGTTTAGTCCATATTTCATCATTAACCGATAAGTTTGTTAGCGATCCGCATCAAGTGGTTAAAGCCGGTGATATTGTTAAAGTAAAAGTGATGGATGTAGAAGTAGATCGTAAGCGCATTGCCTTAACCATGCGTTTAGACGAACAACCGGTAGCGAAAGCTGCGCAACCAGCAGCTGCTAAAGGTCAACCTAAAAAGCAAACAACAACAGCACGGCCACAAAAGCCGCAAGACAATAATGCTGCTATGGGTAATGCTTTTGCTGATGCTTTTGCCAAATTAAAGAAATAGCGTTATATAATTTTGGTAGATAACTCGCTAGTTAATAGCGTAATTGGCTAGCGTGTTATTACTAAATTTGTGTACTGGTTTTAAATAATTTTTATACTGTTTGGGCAGGGTTTTGTTGTTGCGGTAAGGTAGATTGCTGATAAAAACCTGAAATGACATCTCGCCGCTGCTGCATTTTACTCTGCGTTGCCATATCCGTCGCATTTTCAGCTATTAACTCGGCTCTAGCTTGTTGCGCTTGTTGGGCTGCTTTCGCTGCAATAGATAAGTCAGCAGAAGAAGGTTGTGCCGGCGCCAGTGCCGCAGCTTGCACTTGCTGCATCTTGGTAATGGTCGCTTTAGCATCGTTGGCTATAGGTGCAATATCAATTTGTACTTCACCGCCTACCGCATACCGCTTACCATCTGACCCTTGTTGATAACTATAGCTAGGCGCACCAGCATAACTGCCGCCGACGCTAGCATGGGCTTGCTCGTGTGCTTTAACTTCACTATCACGCGCTTTAAGCTGTTGAATTTTTTGTTGTTCTGCCGCTTGGGCTTGCTTTTGTTCCGCTTGTTTTTGTTGTTCTTGCTGCTGCTCAGTTGATTCTTTATCAGGGTTCTGTTCTGAGCCAGCATTTATGGCTTGGTAGGTCTCAGTCTCTTTTTCGCCGGCGCTAGAAGTGTTATTTTGATTATGGCTTGGATAGCGTGATTTTTCGTCAGTTAACACCGGCTTTTCGGCTACAGACTTTTCAGCATGTTTAACGGGGGTAAATAAATCTATACGTGAGTTATCACGCCGTGCTTGTTCGGTAGGCGGGTTAGCCGTATTTATGCTCACATTAGGGTAGTGTGAAGTAATCATCTTACACTCGGATGTCGATCACAGTGCCCAGCATTTCATCTGCAGCTTTTATTGCCCGAACACTGGCTTGACCGGTTAATTCAGCTTGTTTTAATTGCACTAAGTTAGCGGTTAAAGAGGATGATTCTGGTTGGTTAATTGCACGAGTAGCCGACTTAACACTACTAGCAGCGTTTTGATAGCCTTGCACACCCGACATAAATGCCGATTTTACATCCATAACAACTCACCTTTATTCAACGCCCAATACTGGCCAATTATTAACCAACCCCGCTTAAAAAGCCAGCATTAAGCTCGCTAAGACTAAGCAAGTAGCTAAGTCTGTAAACTAGGTCCGTAAAATCGAGTCATTTAACCAAGTAATAAATTGCTCTGGATGAGAAATAAACGGCGCGTGAGAAGCGTGAGCTAAGGTTGTTAGCGCCATCTGCGGTTGTAATTGTCGCAATTGTTCAGTAACCGCTACCGGTACTAACGAGTCTAAGCGACCAAAACAACCTACTAGCGGCATTTTAAGCTGCTTAAAAGCCTGGCGTAAATCAATGCTACTTAGCAAATCTAAGGCGCCGGAAACCGCTGCTGGCTCTGGCTGAGCAAAAGCTAAAATGGCCTGCTTTAAGGCTTTAATATCCGTTCTGGCGCTGTGACTGCCTAAAGCTTGAATCGCCAAGAAACGTTCTATGGTCTGCGGCAAGTTTTTACTTAGTGCCACAGCAAACTGTTGCAAAACGGTCTCGGCCATTCCTGGCCAGTTTTCTTGCGCTAAAAAGCAAGGTGTGGCGGCAATTAAACCCAGTTGCTTTACTTTTTCTGGGTGCCTATCCGCTAAAGCAATGGCGATTAAACCACCTAAAGACCAACCATAAACATAACTTTTCTCAGGAATTTTTGCTGCTAATTGGTCAACAATTTGTGCTAGCTGATAAGGCTGCGGGAATTGACGTTCAGCACCGAAACCGGGTAAATCAAGGGTTATCACCTTAACTTCTTTGGCTATAGCTGTAGTTGTAGCCTGCCAAACAGCTTGATTAACCCCCCAGCCATGCAGCAATACCAGCGTAGGTTTTTGGCTTGTGCTAGTCTTATTCATAGTTAATTAATTGTGAACTCGTAGGTTGTCAGTGATCACTAATATCATTCCGTCATTACGCCATTACTGGCACTTACTGTTACCGTCTTGTTGTTTATGGTGTAGCTTGCCGGTGCAACATGCTCAGCAACAATTGTGCACTTGCTGCCAACAAGCTTTACCTAGTTTGCCTTATCCACTGTGTCATTATAATTTACTCTGGTTGCCGGTAGTGAGCAAAAGTATTAAAAAGCCCTTATTTCAGCAATTACTCGCACTAAGCTATTATCATCATCCTTATCAGCATTGGATCCAGCAATGGAAATTTTTTGCTAATCATGCCGCGGGAGAGTTATTGCAACAGCAATTTATAAGCTTATTAAGTCGCTATGCTAAGCACACAATAGCCTTACCGCAAGCCATACTTTATGTACCTATGCATCCGAGCAGACAACGTAAAAGGGGCTTTAATCAGGCTGAAATTCTAGCTAAGGCGGCCGCTAAACAATTAAAGTTGCCGTTACTTAATGTGTTGCAACGTCAGCATAAAAATCCAGCCCAAGTAGGATTAAATCGTAAACAACGCCAGCGTAATTTAAAACAGGCTTTTAGTTTGCAGACAACGGCTGCTTTACCAAGCCATGTTGCATTAATAGATGATGTTATTACCACAGGTGCGACAGCCAACGAATTATGTCGCTTACTAAAGCGTAACGGCGTCAGTCATATTAGTTTATGGACTTTAGCCGTTACGGTTTTAGATTAAAGACAGCAGAATATTAGCCTGCCTTATGGCTTATTGCGCTCGGGCATCTAGGCTATGACCTAGATACAAGGCATTAATTAATAACCGACTTGAACCAAAGAAATAACCGCGAAACACCGGATTGTCGGTCATCGCAATAACTTTACCCTTGCCGAAATTATGTGCCATTAACGCCGCGCTTTGGCTAATTCTTGGAATATATTCCGCCGCGGTGTAACCGGCTAATTGTGGTGCAGCACTATATAAAGCGACGTTAACAAACGGTTGCTCGCTTGGTTTAAGTAACAACACACTATTTTTAAATACGGGCAAGTCAGCATGGCTAAAACCAAAGGCTAGCGGATGACTTAAATCTAATTGCGCTTGATAAATAGCGCCCGCTAAGCGTCTCTTTCCGCCTAATTGCTCTTGATCTGCATAGCTAAGGTTGTCAGAGGAGATTAAACTGTACATCTCAGCAGCAGACCAGGTCTCGGCCTTTAAGATTTTACGCTCAGCTAACCACATCGCGGCACGCTTATGTGCCCACAATACTCCGCCTTGCTGTAGCCAAGTTTTTAACTTGGTAACATCAGTATCTGACCACTGGCTATAGTTACCATCTGGTAACACAATATGGCTATAACGGCTTAAATTGATAGAGCCAAAGCGCTGAGGCTCCACCATACTTGGCGAAATACCGCCTAAACGCTCGATATTATACCAAGCCTCACCGGCCTCACCCGAGCTAATACCTGGTCCCGCTATCAGCAAGACAGTTGGCATAGTAACTGGCACAAAGTTGCGACTCCCTAAATCACTGCCTTTGGCCGTTAAGCCCGTAGTAATAGCGTAAATTGGCAAATTAAACTGCTGCTGCACCCGCTGTAAACGAGCAAACCAGTCGCCTGATTGCAAGCCTGCTGGCAACACCATAGCGCCTTTAAGCAAATCAACTTGGCCTTGGGGAGTGTCAGCCGTAAAGTCGTTCATAGCAGCACGTACTTGTAAGCCTTCAGCTAATATCGCTTGCAGTAATAACGGCGCTTGTTGATCTTGCCAATTAAACGCATAACCATAAGCGCCAGCCGTTAATTCAGTCGAAACAACAGGATTTTGCACCCAGCTGTCATCTAAGTGACTTTTACTTGGGCTGTTTTTTACAGCTTTAAATTGAATGTTATAAGCGTAAGGTAAGGTCCAAGCTGACACATCATAGAAGGTGTTATCATTAAATAATGTTTCAGTACTAAATACGGCTTTAATAAAACGGTATTGCGCTTGCTGTAGCGGCACATAATAACTATTGCCAGCGCTATATTTCTCACCGCCATCTTTGAAATCTTTACGCAGTGGATACACGCTAATATGGTGACGTTGTAAATTATCTAATAAAGCGGCCAGTCGGCTTTTATCGGCGGTTTCGGTTAAAATATAGCCGCTAATTTTTTCATCACGGGCTTGCTGCTTGGCATCGTTATAAAACTGATGTTGATAATTCAGTAACGACAAGCGTTGTTCTACCGCACCTTGGATCATAGATAACGAAGCGGTGAATTGATTTTGAATGGTGTCAGGAAAGCTTAAATCGCCATTAATACTTTCTTGAATATGACCACGACTACTGGCTTGTTCAAATAAAATACCGACACTGCCTTGGACATCCGGATACGTTGAGCCTTTACCAACATAAAAGTCGTCAAACGATTCTTCTGTGTAATATAACTTACTGTTTTTATCTAAAGCTGCGGCATGATATTTCGCCAGTTTTCTGGTGAGCTCAAAGTTACGCTCTGGAGTAAAGGGTGAGTTACGACTTGGAATGCCCGGTTGAAAGAAGAAAGTGCTATCGGTGCCCATCTCATGATAGTCGGCAACAATATTCGGTAGCCATTGCTGATATTGCGCTATGCGAGCTTTGCTTTCTGGATGTTGCAGTAACAGCCAGTCACGGTTTAAATCAAACCAATAATGATTAGGCCGACCATTAGGCCAAGGCTCATTATGTTCGCGACTTTGTCTATCCGCTACCGGTGTCATGCCTTTATGCATATTGGCCCAAAGTGCAAAACGATCGTTGCCGTCTGGGTTTAAGCTGGGCTGCACTAAAATCACCGCATTTTTTAGCCAGTTAACCACTTGCGGATCATCACTCGACGCTAAATAATGGGCTAATAATAATGACGCGTTTGCACCACTTGGCTCATTGCCGTGGATACTGTAACCCAGCCAAATAACCACAGGTGCATTATCATTGGGTTTGGCATCACCACGCGCAGCGGCTATATGTTGCTGGCGAATATCATGTAAACGGCTTAAGTTTTCTGGGGCAGAAATGACCATTTGCAACATTGGCCGTTGCTCATGACTATAACCAATAACTTCTAACTGAGTTCGGTCCGATTTCTCTGCAAGCTGTTCAAAGTAATTTTGAATTTGATCATGCCGCACATGCCACTGGCCGACTTCAAAGCCTAATACTTGTTTCGGGCTAGGTAGACTTGGTTTTTCGGCTTGGGGTGCATATTGTATCTGAGCAATGCTGAGGCAACTAAACAGTGCCAATGACAGCAAACTAACATATTTCATACTGATATCCTCTTAGCAGCGGCTAAGTTAGCCAGATCCGAAAGCAAAATTCAAGCTAGGCTGGCATCCAATAAACAGGAGGAGTATCATAGTAATTAACCTAGTAATTTAGTCAGGTACTAATATGATTTCTATCTCAGAACAAGCACAGGCACACTTTGCAAAATTATTGTCTAATCAGCCAACAGACACCCTAATTCGCGTGTTTGTTGTCAACCCAGGCACGGCTCAAGCGGAATGTGGCGTATCTTACTGCCCGCCGGATGCGGTTGAAGAATCAGATTTACGTTTCAACTTTACCGGTTTTGATGCCGTGGTTGACGCTGAAAGTAAACCGTTTTTAGTAGATGCTGAAATCGACTTTGTTACCGATCAGATGGGTTCTCAGCTGACGTTAAAAGCGCCGAATGCCAAAGTGCGCAAGGTGAATGACGACGCCCCTTTACTCGAGCGAGTGCAATATGTCATTGATGCTGAGATTAATCCACAGTTAGCTAACCATGGTGGACGGGTTTCAGTGATTGAATTAACAAAAGAAGGTGTGGCCGTATTAGAGTTCGGCGGTGGTTGTAATGGCTGCTCACAAGTCGACCTCACGTTAAAAGAGGGCATTGAAAAACAGTTATTAAATCAGTTTATTAACGAATTAACTGGCGTGCGTGATATTACTGAACACCAAGCGGGTGAACACTCTTATTATTAATAAGGGTTTTTAACTAGCAGCCGTAACAATGACTGAAGCTTCATGCTAGCTGTGATATAACAGCGCTTAGTATCTCAGCTAGGAGTTTTCGTCATGTTACGGTTAATTACCTTAATTATTACATTTGTTTGTTTAACTCTGCTGCCTGCTCAGGCTGCCGTCGTGCTTATTTACCATCATGTTGCCAGTGACACGCCTCGCGTAACTAGCGTAACGGCCGATGAGCTTCGTGGCCATCTGCAATATTTAAAAGATCACAACTTTAACGTCATTGGTCTTGATGTCTTAATAAACCAACTTAAAACTAGCCAACCCATCGCCGACAATAGTGTCGTGATCACCTTTGATGATAGCTACGAAAACAACTTCACTACGGCCCACCCTATTCTGCAACAATTTGGTTATCCTTATACCCTGTTTATCAGCCCAGGAAGTATAGATAAACAAGACGGCCCACTGCTTAATTGGCAGCAAGTTAAACAGATGTCTGATGATGGCGTATTAATCGCTAATCACGGCATGTGGCACGAGCATATGGCCGCACCCGAAGCTGGTGAAACTAAAAAAGCCTGGCGTAAGCGTATTAAGAAAAGTATTTTAGATGCAGAAAAAAGCATTAAACAACACACAGGGCAGTCGCATAAATGGCTGGCGTATCCGTATGGCGAATATAGTTTAGCTTTAGAACAATTAGTGGCTGAAATGGGTTTTATCGGTATTGGTCAGCACTCTGGCGCTGTCGGTAACAGCACCTCATTAACCCATATGCCACGTTTTCCCGCCGCAGGACAATATGCCAATTTAGCACAGTTAAGCCAAAAGTTTCGCAGCTTAGCCTTTACTATTATTGATGAACATAAAACCGATGCTTTAGTTCAGCAAGCTAACCCACCAACGTTACGCTTAACCTTGCAGATAACAGATTTTAAGCCAAGCCAATTGACATGTTATGCCTTTGGCAAAGCCTTAAACCCAAACTGGGAAACAGATAATAGTTTTAGCGTCCAAGCAGATAAGCCATTAACTAAAGGGCGCAGTCGTTATAACTGTACTGCTCCGTCATTAAGCAAAAATGGTTATTACTATTGGTTCTCTCAACCTTGGCTTAAGCTTGATTAAGCTTTTTAAGCACTAATGGAAAGTCAGCCATAAGTTGCTCTGAACTCACCACCGGTAATTCCCCCACTTGTAGTGGTGGCTTAAACATGGCCACTAACTGGCCTTGCGGGTTAATTAATACGATTGACGCACTATGGTCGACAGCATAGTTAGGTTCAGTGGTATTGCCAATGGCATACATTAAGCCTAACTGGCGAACAAACGGAAACAGTTGGTCATGCCCTGCTGTCATACCAATAACAGCAGGCTGGGCAAAGTAATTAACATAGTTATTAAGCTGGGGCACGGTATCGCGATTAGGATCGACCGAAACAAACCAAATTTTTAACGGTTGCTCCACCATCGCCGCCAGTTCTGGCTGTACACCAGCCAATTTGGCTAACGTTAATGGGCAAATATCAGGGCAATAAGTGTAACCGACAAAGGCCAATGTCCATTGACCATATAAGCGCTCTCGGTCAACCTTTTCGCCAAATTGATCGGTTAAGTTAAAATCGCTTAACGTTCTGGGTTGCGGATAAACTAACGCATGGCTTGGCTCGGCACTCTGCTGCTGCATTTGATACAACATGACACCAGACACCACTGCCACGATAGCAATTAAAGCTAAAATAATATTACGAAACATAGAATGGGGATACCTTTAAATAATGGTCAACCAATAACAATAGAAACAGTGTCATCAAATGCACAATTGAAAACTTAAAGGTTTTCATGGCCAAATCTGTTTTCTCATCGGCTAATTTTAACCGCCACGCATACTGCATAAAACGTAAATTTAATATAACACTACCGATTAAATATATTGCACCACTCATGCCAACCAAATAAGGCATTAAACACACCACAAACAATAACACCGTATATAAACAAATAATGCTTTTAGTAAACTCGATACCATGGGTAACCGGCAGCATTGGCATATTAACTTTTGCGTAATCAGCTCTGCGATGAATGGCTAACGCCCAAAAATGCGGCGGGGTCCAGGCAAAAATAATCATCACTAATAACAAGGCATGGCCATGCACTTCACCGGCAATCGCTGTCCAGCCCAATAAGGGTGGCATCGCGCCAGCTAGACCACCAATCACAATATTTTGTGGCGTGGCCCGTTTTAAAAACTGAGTATACACCACCGCATAGCCAAATAAACTGGCTAAGGTTAACCAAGCAGTTAACGCATTAACGGCAAAATATAATAATATAAAGCCCATAACCGCTAATGAAGTAGCAAATATACTGGCTTGCCGACTAGTAATACGGCCTTTAGCAATGGGTCGGCTATAAGTACGCGCCATTTGGGCATCAATTCGCCGATCAACTACATGGTTCATTGCCGCAGCCGCCGCAGATAACAAGCCAATACCGACAGTCGCAATAATGACGGTTTGTATATCTGGCAAGCCGGGAACCGCTAGCATCATGCCGACCCAAGCAGTTAATACTAATAACGCCACCACTTTTGGCTTAGTTAACTCTAAATAATCTTTACATTTAGCCGTAAAATCATGGCTTCTACTTAGACTCAGCATAGTTGCTCCTTGCCGACGCAACGGTCGGAACTTGTACCAACAATAACACTAAAACCATTAATAAATTTGCGGCAACAACATTATGTGCAACAGCATTAACTAACGGTAAATGCAGCACAACATTCATTAAGCCTAAACTAAATTGGCCTAGTAGTAACACTGCAGCTAGTATGGTTAATTTACGCATTCTGGGCTGCACGGCTCGCTGCCACAATTGCCACAGAAACAGAGCTACCACACTAAAGGTGATTAACGCGCCGAAGCGGTGTAACACATGTACAGTTTGCCGCGCTTCAGCTGACATGACGCCATATTCATAATCGTCATGGCCTAAATGCAAATCAAAAGCTGCGGCAAAATCCATGCGTTGCCACCAACCTGCCTCACATACTGGCAGCTCAATACAGGCCAAAGCGGCATAATTGGCTGCCGTCCAACCACCCAGCGCTATTTGGCCAATTAAGATAATCACAGCAATGCTGGCTAGTGGCTTCAACCCTACAAGTTCAGGCTGAGCGGGTAACCGCGGTTGTTGTTGTAACCAGTACAAGGCCGCTAAGCTTAATAGGCAAAACCCTCCCAATAAATGCCCCATCACCACTAACGGCAATAAGTTAAGGGTTACTGTCCACATACCTAGCGCAGCTTGAAACACCACTAACATTAACAATAAGCTTGGCAATAATTTAGGCCGTCTTGGTTCTGTAGACCGCCACCAACTAGTTATAAAGATAAAAGCAATTAATAAGCCTAAACTGGCAGCAAAATAACGATGGATCATTTCATTCCAGGCTTTTTCCGCATGCACTGGTCGCTCAGGAAATGCCTGCATCGCTTGAGCAATATGATGATCTTGTTGCGGCACCTTTAAAAAACCATAGCAACCTGGCCAGTCTGGACAACCTAAGCCAGCATCCGTAAGTCGAGTGTAGGCTCCTAAGGTAATAACGCCTAAAGTAAGAATAATGGCAAAGCTTGCCAGCCACCGCTGTCTAGTCATACATCGGTCCTATCATAATTAAGCAATTTCAATAAATCTTGACGTAGGGCTTTGGCGGTTAACACCATTTCGGCTTCCGTGCTTGGCATTGGATAACGTAATAATGCCAAGCCTTGATGATCAATCAATACAATTTGATTGAGTAATTCTGTGCTGATATTTTGTTTTGCGGCTTGCTGACTAAAGCTATTCGGTAGCACAGGCAAGGATTCTGTACTGACCAATACCGGCTGTACTTGCTGTTGTTTACGGCCTAAACCAATATACAATTGTTGCACGGTATAAATCGCATTCTGGCATAACTCAGTACATTGCTTTGCGGGCAATACAGCAATGCGCCAATGTGCCTGTTCGCTGGATGGCGTCAGCACAAATTCCTCTTCGGTTTGCCATTGACCATTACTGGTTACACCACGGTCAAACCAGCCGAAATTCAGCACTAAATAAGCTAATAACAACGGTACAGCGCAACATAATATAAATAACAGTAAAAATTTATTTTTAGCCATGACTTGCCCTTCCTTGATGACTTGCTGCTAATGCCACACCTAGCACAGCAATGGCCAATAACAACCATTGCAATGCATAGGCTTGATGCTTTTCTGGTGGCATAACAACGGCTTGATAATGATAAATAAAGTCGGCTTGTTGCTGTTGGTAAAGCAACGCAGGGTAGAATGTCTGAGCAGTTTGCTCCGCTAATACCGCAAAGTTAACTTGTTGAATTCGCATCGGCCAACTCGCTGAAGACTCAATGTTTTGACCTAATAACAGCATACCCGTAACGTCAGTATGTAATACACCACTTAACGATAATTGGTCAGGAATTGTCACATTTGGTAGCTGTTCCCGGGAATTAGTACCCGCAATCCAGCCTAGATTAACCAGCAACAACCTGTCATTTGTAGCTAATTTCGCCGCGATAATAACGTCATAGCCTACTTTGCCATCGACAATTTGGTTATCTAGCAGCCAAATATACGGCGCTTGCCAAGTTGCGCTGGCCGCTAACTTTAAGCCGTCTAAAGACTGATTCTCTGGCTGATTATCAGATTGATTTTGATAAGATTGCTGTTGAAAGTTTTGCTGTGTACTCGCTAGCGTCGTGGCGTTAAGTACCGCTTGCTCTGCTTGTTGAGCTAACTGAGTTAATTGTACTGATTTTTGCTCTGCCCGCTGTAGCTGCCACCAAGATAAGTTGATTAAAATGATAAAAACAGCCACAGTGATACCTAGCCAACTGATGCGTACGGCAAATATATGATTTGCCAGTTTAATGCGCATAAATCTGACCTAATAGAGCGCATTTTATGTTAATTAAACTTGTTATCATCGCACTACTACTCTTTATTATTTTTAATTTATTTCGTGCCGGAATTATCATGCTGCGAACAACCAATTCCGAAGTCAGCATGTCGCGCTATCTAGGTCGCCGTTTAGTAATTTCTATTGTCCTGTTGTTATTAATTTTTCTCGCCATAGCGTTCGGCTTAATTCAGCCGAACCCCACCCCATTCTGAATTGTGTTACAGCACATAAACAAACACATATAAACACAGCCACACTACATCTACAAAGTGCCAATACCAAGCCGCGGCCTGAAAACCAAAGTGATTCTCAGGTGTAAAGTGGCCTTTTAACACCCTTAAAAAGATGAAAAACAATATGATGGCACCTAAGGTTACGTGCACGCCGTGAAAGCCTGTCAACATAAAGAAAGTACTACCATAGAAGCCTGATGCTAAGGTTAGCCCTAGATCACGATAAGCATGCACATACTCATACACTTGTAAGCTTAAAAAGCTAAAACCTAATATTAAAGTGAACAGTAGCATTAACTTTAACTGGCCACGCTTATTTTGTTCAATTGCAGTATGAGCAAAATGTAATGTTACTGATGAAATTAATAACAAGGCGGTATTAATCATCGGTAAGCCTGTCGCCGGCATAGCTTGAGTTTCTGTACCACCTGGAGTTTTTAATAGTGGCCAACTAGCTTGGAACTCTGGCCACAGTACTGCGAAGGTGCTGGCATTATTACCGCCCCCCCCTAGCCAGTTTAACGCTATCATGCGGCCATAAAATAATGCGCCAAAAAATGCCATAAAAAACATCACTTCCGACATAATGAACCAACTCATGCCCAAGCGAAAAGACCGTGACATTTGCTGGCTATACAGACCACTCATTGATTCATCAATAACATTTCTAAACCAACCAAATAGCATAATAATCAGGGTGACTATGCCGGCAAAAAGTAAATAACCGCCAAATCCTGTACGCTGATAAGTAATATCATTAATATAATTTCCTGCACCAACGGCAATTAGAAATAACGCAACCGCACCAACAATAGGCCAAGGGCTTTGTGCGGGAACATAATATTTTTCATAGCTGTTACTCATGTTATTCCCCAAATTTTGTTGGCACGCCGGCAACTTCTACCGCATTCGCTGTTACATCATATAAAGTATAAGACAGCGTGATAGTAGAAAACCGCTCTGGTAATGCCGGATCAACATAGAACTGTAATGGCATCAACATGTCTTTGCCGCCAGCTAACTGCTGCTGACTAAAACAAAAACACTCTATTTTGTGAAAATATAAAGCCGCTTGCCCTGGTGCGACGGAAGGTACTGCTTGTCCTATAATAAACCGCTGGGTTGGATTAGTAGCTAGATAATTTATCCGATGCACTTCACCCGGATGAACTTTAATGCGACTAATTTCTGGTTTAAATATCCAAGGCATGTCTTTATTAGGCCGAGCGATAAACTCAATAATAACCTCTCGACTGGTATCAATGATGGCAGCTTCAGTCGAAGCTGCCGTAGTTGCCGTTTTACCATTGATACCGGTTAAGTCACAGAACACGTCATATAGCGGTACTAACGCAAAGCCAAAGCCGAACATGGCTAAACTCATAACGATTAATTTACCGGTTAATGTTTTATGCACTGACTTAATCATATCGTTACTTCACCTCTGGAGGAGTAGTAAAAGTGTGGTACGGTGCCGGTGATGGCACTTCCCACTCTAGACCATGCGAGCCTTCCCATACATGTGCTGTCGCTTTTACTCCACCTCTAGCACATTTAACCACTACCCATACAAACAACAGTTGGGATAAACCGAATAAGAAACCGCCGACACTGATCAAAGCATTAAAATCAGCAAACTGCAGCGCATAATCAGGAATACGACGTGGCATGCCGGCTAAGCCAACAAAGTGCATAGGGAAAAACAGTAAGTTAACCGAGATAAGAGAACACCAAAAATGCCACTGCGCCAATTTTTCGTCGTACATATAGCCTGTCCACTTAGGCAGCCAGTAATAAGCCGCGGCCATAATCGAGAAGACGGCACCGGTCACTAACACATAATGGAAATGCGCTACGACAAAGTAAGTGTCATGGTATTGAAAATCAGCAGGCGTAATGGCTAACATTAGCCCAGAAAAACCACCGATGGTAAACAGGACTATAAACGCGAGCGCAAACATCATAGGGGCTTCAAAGGTCATAGCCCCTCGCCACATTGTTGCCACCCAATTAAAGACTTTAACCCCCGTTGGCACTGAGATAAGCATGGTGCAGTACATAAAAAATAATTCTGCAAATACCGGCATCCCAGTGGTAAACATATGATGCGCCCAGACCAAGAATGACAATAAAGCGATACTGCCAGTGGCATACACCATAGAGGCATAGCCAAATAAGGGTTTACGAGCAAAGGTTGGCACTATGCTAGAGATAATACCAAAAGCAGGCAAAATCATTATGTACACTTCTGGATGACCAAAAAACCAGAAAATATGCTGGAATAGTACCGGGTCACCACCGCCTGCAGCATCAAAGAAGCTGGTAGCAAAGTATTTATCGGTTAATACCATGGTGACTGCGCCAGCAAGCACCGGCATCACCATAATTAATAAAAATGCCGTCACCAACCAAGTCCAAACAAATAAGGGCATTTTCATCCACGTCATGGTTGGTGCTCGCATATTAAATATGGTCACAATAACGTTGATGGCACCCATAATGGATGAAATCCCCATGATATGGACAGAGAACACAAATAATGCCGTACTATCACTACTGTAGGTAGAAGAAAGAGGGGCGTAGAAGGTCCAACCAAATGCAGGACCGCCACCAGGCATAAATAATGATGATAATAAAATTAAAAAAGCAAAAGGTAAGATCCAAAAGCTCCAGTTATTCATCCGCGGTAACGCCATATCTGGCGCCCCTATCATCATAGGTATCATCCAGTTAGCTAAACCGGTAAAGGCGGGCATAACCGCACCAAACACCATAATCAAGCCATGCACTGTGGTCATCTGATTAAAAAAGTGAGGTTCGACAAATTGTAATCCGGGTTGAAACAACTCTAACCGGATCACCATTGCCATGGTGCCACCTATAAAGAACATCACTAACGAAAAAATTAAATATAAACTGCCGATATCTTTATGGTTGGTGGTATACAGCCAACGTGTAAAGCCTTTAGGTTTGTGGTCATGATGTTCGTCAACTGCGACAGTCTCTGTTATTCCGCTCATCTATTAATCCCCTTTACCTTGTAATGCTGCATTAACATCTGCCGCTTGAACTAAGTCGCCGGTATTGTTGCCCCATGCATTACGCTCATAGGTAATTACTGCAGCAATTTCTTTTAAACTCAGCTGCTTAGCAAAACCCTGCATTGCGGTACCGCTTTTGCCATGCAACACAATATCGATATGACCTGCCATATCTTTTAGCGCCATCTGGCTGCCTTTTAACGCGGGGAATATACCGGGTAAACCTTGTCCTGACGGTTGATGACAAGCTGAACAGTGACCAAGATACGTACGTTCGCCAACGGTCATTAACTCTTCTAATGACATATTCATCGCCAGCAGTGCTTGCTCTTCGGCTTTAGCTTCAGCATTACGCTTTTCTTCTGTTGCAACCCAAGTAGCAAAGTCTTCCGGGGTTTTGGCAATAACCACTATTGGCATAAAGCCGTGATCTTTACCGCATAACTCTGCGCATTGACCACGGTAAATGCCCGGCTCTTCAACCCGGGTCCAAGTTTCATTAATAAAGCCTGGATTGGCATCTTTTTTAATTGCAAAAGCGGGCACCCACCAAGAATGAATAACATCATCAGAAGTCATTAAAAAACGAACTTTTTTATCGGTTGGGATCACTAGCGGTCGGTCGACTTCAAGCAAGTAGTTAGGATCTTTGGCAAAGCGATTATTAATTTGCTCTTTTGGTGTCGCTAATAGCGAGTAGTAAGATACATCATGATCTAGAAATTCATAATGCCACTTCCATTGCGAACCGGTAATTAATACGGTTATATCCGCTTCAGTGGTATCTTCCATTGCAATCAGGGTTTTAGTGGCGGGTATCGCCATAAGAATTAAAATAACGACTGGTATCGAAGTCCAAATCACTTCAACTTTTGTACTTTCATGGAATTGAGCTGGTGTTACGCCGCGCGATTTTCGGTGCCGAAAAATAGACCAAAACATCAAGCCAAACACTACGGCACCGATAGCACAACAAATCCAGAAAATAGTCATGTGCAGGTTATAAACTTGCTGACTAATATCTGAAACGCCTTGAGTCATATTCAATGGCATTGCTGTTGCGTTCACCGACGCAGTGCATAGCAAAGCTGGCAGCGACCAACGAAAACTACTCGGTTTCGTCACTGGACTTCTCCTCTGTCATTTTGCAAAGCAAACTGCAGAAACTCAGTACACAGCACTACACGGCTATTTCACCTACACCGAATCTATGTTTCAAGCTTCATCAGTACATTATAATTATTTTAGTTATTATTTTATTATCCGGTTTCAGGGTTAGCGCAGAAACCAAACTGATTAAAGTGTTAAATTTAATCAGTTTCAGTCTAAGAATTGTCCATTTAAAGCAAACTGTAAACCCCTAAATGCAAAAAGCACCGGCAAACCATTGAGGTCATACCAGTGCATTTTGTAAAATAAGCTGTTGAGCTTAGTACATTTTACATCCAACCGCCTTTGCGAATAACGCCTACAGCCAATCCTTCTATGGCAAAATGCTGTTGGCGCAGATCAACTTTAATGACATCGAAATCTGCATTCTCAGGATGCAAAAATACGGTATGACCCTCGCGTTGAAAACGCTTAACGGTTACTTCGTCATCTACACGTGCCACAATCACCTGACCGGCTTCAACTTGATTGGTTTTATGTACAGCTAGCAAGTCTCCGTCTAAGATACCAATATCTTGCATACTCATACCTTGAACTTGAAGCAAAAAGTCGGCACAAGGTTTGAACATATTAGCGTCAACTTGATAATGTTGTTGCACATGTTCTGCCGCTAAAATAGGCTGACCAGCAGCAACTTTACCGATGAGTGGTAAACCTAACTGTTCAGGTGCATCATTATCCAGTAAGCGGATACCTCTTGATGTACCTGGTAACATTTCTATAGCACCTTTTTTAGCTAAGGCTTTTAAATGTTCTTCTGCCGCATTAGCAGATTTAAAGCCCAGTTGGCTGGCAATTTCGGCCCGTGTCGGCGGCATGCCGGTTTTTATCTGATAATCTTTAATCAGTTGCAAAACTTCTGCCTGTCGCGGCGTTAATGGTCTCATAATGCTGGTTACCTATACAGTTTATACTGTTAGTATATACAGGTAAGATGCAATTGCAAGTATCAGTGCTAATCGCTAACTTTACCCTAAGCCCTGACGTGGTATGCTATGCGCCGGATTTTTTTGAGGATAATGTCATTATGTTCCGCTCGGTTAAATTGTTTGCAGCGTTATTAAAGTGGCCTTTGCGCCCGTTGCTGAAGTACAAAGTAGTACCTGAACAGCCCGTTACCGAGCTTAATATAGATACTTCTCAGCCTATTTTTTATATTTGCCCTACTGAATCAGGGTCGGATTTGGCTGCATTAAAGCAGGTGTGTAAAAACTTACAACTGCCGGATCCTACTTCAGATGTGGATATTGATGGTGTAAAACACTTTCGCACCTTATTTTTAGAAAGACCGCATACTTTAGTGTTTAAACGAGGTAAAACTCAAGCACTACAGCAAGCCTTAGCATTACTTGATGCCCATCTTAAAAATCCCAGTTTACATGCCCATATTGTGCCTGTTTCAATCTTATGGGGTCGCGCTCCCGGTAAAGAAAACAGTATCAAATGGTTGTTAGGCGAAGCCCATGCGCCAAACTGGCTAGCCAAGCTATTAATCGTGTTTATATCTGGCAGGCACTCATTAGTTCGCTTTATTCCTGCTTTGTCTTTACAGCAGATGGCGGCAAAATTTGGTGCCGATAATGATACTGCACGTAAGTTATTACGTATGTCACGTTTTCACTTTTATCGACAACGCTTAGCCGCCAATGGTCCTAAACTAGTTAATCGCAGCCAACTCTTTACTGCCTTACTAGCCGCGCCAGCATTGAAAAAAGCCATAGCGGAAGAGGCAAAGTCTAAGCGCATATCTCTGGAACAAGCGCGTAAAAATGCCCATAAATTATTATTAGAAATTGCCGCAGACTATCGCTCTTCTACGTTAAGAGTTGGTGATCGAATATTAAGTTGGCTATGGAATAGGCTGTATACCGGTATTAAAATCAATAATGCCGATGTACTACGTGACTTAGCCCAAAAAGGCCATGAAATTGTCTATGTACCCTGCCATCGCAGCCATATGGATTATTTGTTACTTAGCTATGTTATTTATCAACAAGGCCTCGTTCCGCCACACATAGCCGCGGGTATTAACTTAAATTTTTGGCCGGCAGGCACCCTTTTCCGACGTGGTGGCGCTTTCTTTATCCGCCGTAGCTTTAGCGGCAATAAATTATATTCCGCCGTATTTCGCGAATATTTATGCCAGTTATTTATCAAAGGCTACTCGGTAAAATACTACACTGAAGGCGGTCGTAGCCGCACTGGCCGTTTACTACAGCCCAAGACAGGTATGTTAGCGATGACTCTTCAATCTATGCTTAGAGGTATTGACCGCCCCGTTACTATTGTTCCAGTCTATTTAGGCTACGAGCATGTTATGGAAGTAAATACTTACTTAAGCGAACTGCAAGGCTCAGGCAAAAAGAAAGAGTCAGTATTTGGTGTCATAAAAGCGATCCGAAACTTGCGTGATTATGGTTATGGCTATGTCAATTTTGGCGAGCCCTTAACCTTAAATGACTACTTAAACCAAAACGTCCCTGACTGGAAACAGGCTATTGATCCAATAGAAGTGCAAAAGCCGCATTGGTTAGCCGGTGTGGTTGACGATGTTTCACAAAATGTTATGCAGCGGATTAATCATGCTGCCGCTTTAAATAGTATTAATTTAATTGCCCTAGCTTTACTTGCCACCGATAAACACACTTTAACTAGGCAAGAGCTGGAGCAGCAATTAGATTTTTATCTGCAACTTCAGCAGCAAGCTCCTTATCATGGCCAAACCACTTTACCGCAAGCCAGCAGTAGCGAATTAATTGAGCATGCTATTAGCTTAGATAAAGTACAGCAGCATAAAGATCAGTTTGGTGAGTTGATTAGCGTCACGGCTGAAAGCGCGATCTTAATGAGCTACTATCGGAATAATATTTTGCATTTATTTATATTACCGTCGATTTTAGCCAACGCAATTTTGCATCAACGCGAAATGAGCTGGCAGGGTTTACTTAATATTGTGCGCCAGCTATATCCTTTATTACAGCAAGAAATGTTTTTACAGTTAGACGATATTACGGCTTATTGTCAGCAGGTATTGCAACATTTAGTCCAGAAAAATATCGTCCAGCAGCAAGGCGAGCTTTACTTTGCTCCCGCGCAACAAAGTAATAGCTATTTTATGTTAAGTTTATTGGCAGATAACGCCGAACACACTTTACAACGCTACGCTATGGTATTCCAACTTATCTTAACGCAACAGGCGCAAAGCCGAGCTGACTTAGAAAAGCAGTGCCATCAATTAGCTCAACGTTTGTTACAACAGCACGGCATTACCGCACCAGAGTATTACGATAAACAGCTGTTTTCTACCTTAATTAACGCGCTACGCGACAATGCTTACACCCAAAGTGATGAGCAAAGCCGTGTGCAAGCAACCGATGCTTTAGTCGAGTTAAACCACACTGTAGATAGCCTGTTACGCAATGATGTTTTGCTTAGTATCCATAGTATTATCCCTACAAGCCGCAGTTAGCGGCTTGTAGGATAAGCGCGGATAACACCTTCTTGCATGGTTGAGGCAACTAAGGTGCCATCACGACTGAAGAATTGGCCTCGTACTAGCCCTCTGCCACCAGAAGCACTTGGGCTATCAACTGCATATAACAGCCAATCATCAAAACGGAAGTCATGATGAAACCACATTGCATGGTCAATAGTCGCTACTTGCATATTAGGCGCCATAAACGATTTACCATGTGGTTGCAGCGCGGTTGGCAAGAAGTTAAAATCTGAGGCATAGGCTAATAAATATTTATGTACTCGTAAGTCTTCCGGCATAGCGCCATTCGCCTTAAACCAAACATAACGTCTCGCCTGGCTCACTTTAGGCTTAAACGGGTTTTGAAAATCAACTGGCCGCATTTCAATTGGCTTTTCGCAAATAAACTTACTGCGTAAACTTTCTGGAATAAGATCGGCATGTTGCTGATAAAAGTCTAAATCCGACACTAACTGCTCTGGCCCTGGCACTTCTGGCATCACATCTTGGTGTTCAAAACCGGTTTCTTCAGTTTGAAAAGACGCCGTTAAGTAAAAAATTGGTTTGCCATATTGAATAGCACTGACGCGGCGGGTACTGAAGCTTTTGCCATCACGAATGGTTTCTACTTCATAGACGATAGGGCGCGAAGCATCTCCTGGGCGCAGAAAGTAGGAATGAAAAGAATGCAGCTTTCTATCTTGAGCTAATGTTTCTTTAGCTGCAGATAACGCTTGGCCCATAACCTGGCCACCAAAAACCGACTTAAATCCCAAGTCTTGGCTAGGGCCTCGATATAAACCCTGCTCTATCTGCTCTAACTTTAATAATGATAATAAGCCCTCTAATACTTTACTCATCTGCTTTCCTTAATCATGCACTTGAATGGTTATTCTGCCGTAAACCCTAGTAATCAGCAAAGTTTATGCAGCAAAAAATTAATCACTGCTATTCACTGGCCGCTGGACAATTTAACTGACTGAACTACACTTTTAAGCTGAGAGGTTGTAATGTGTGTTTAGACAATATTGCAGCCTACTCAAGCTGCTACACCTTGATTTATGTTGGCCGGAGTAGAAAATGCATCGTGAAAGGCGCCATATAAATAAGGATATCCGAACTTTCTGGGACGATCTTAATTTAGCACAAAAATTTGCAGTTTCAGAACTGCAAAGATTTGGCTATGATTTATTTTGTGTCCGCCGTATGGAAAGTGGCAATTTAGCTTTACTGATCGCAGATGGTCATTTGGCCGCGATAGATAGAGATGGCGAGATTAATACCGCTCCCAACGTTAAAGTAAGATTTTAACGTTGGCAGCCACTTCATATACATTGTTAACCGCAATAGCTTTGGTAACTGCAATAGCTACGACTTTACTGCTGCCTGCTTACCGGTAATATATTGCTGTATTTGTTGCTCTAAAACTTCTAGCGGCAAGCTGCCACTGCCTAACACAACATCATGAAACTCTCTAATATCAAAGTCATTTCCTAATGCTTGCTCGGCTTGAGCGCGCAAGCGCTTAATGGTTAACTCACCTAATTTATACGACAAGGCTTGGGCTGGCCAACTAATATAACGGTCAATTTCTGTCGTAACGTTATGCATCGACAAGGCGGTATTACTGGCTAAAAAGTCGATAGCTTGCTGTCTGCTCCAGCCCATAGTGTGCATGCCGGTATCCACCACTAAACGTGCCGCGCGCCACATTTCAAAGGTTAAGCGTCCAAAATTACTGTAGGGGTCTTGGTAAAAACCCATCTCTAAGCCCAGATGCTCTGCATATAAACCCCAACCTTCACCAAATGCCGAGGTATAAAAACTACGACGGTAATCTGGCAGCTCAGTTTGCTCGCGCGCTAATGCAACTTGTAAATGGTGACCTGGTACCGCTTCATGCAAGGTTAACGCTTCCATCTCATATAAGGGTCTGCGGTCTAAGGCATAAGTATTTACCCAGTAAAATCCGGCCTGGTCATCGCGTGAAGCACCAGAATAACGCCCTGTAGTATATTTAGGTGCAAACTCTGCAGGTACTTCAATAACACCATAAGGTGTTCTAGGTAAGGTTTTAAATAACTTAGGTAATTGAGCATCAGCTTGCTTAGCTAAGTAACTAGCATACTGCAATAACTGCATTTCCGTTTTAGGATAAAACTGCTCGTCGGTCCGTAAAAAGTGTACAAAATCAGCAAAGCTACCTTTGAAACCACTATCCGCTATAACCTGATGCATTTCTGCGCGAATACGTTTTACTTCATCTACGCCAATTTGATGCACTTGCTCTGGCGTCATTTTTAACGTGGTGTAGTGCTCTAAGCGATTTTGATAATACGCTGCACCTTGCGGTAAATCGTTTGCCGCTATAGTGTCACGTGCGGCTGGCATATACTCTTTGACCATAAAATCATAAAATGCCTGATAAGCTGGATTAACCGCAGTCATCACCACGTCAGCCGCTTGGGCCGTCAATTGTTGCCACACTGGCGTTGTAATAAAGCTTGGCTGCTGTAAAAAAGGTTGGTAATAAACACTAGCGGTTGGCTCGCTAACCACATACGAAATAATACTTTGCTCAAATCCGGTTAATACCGCTTTTGGTTGAGTCATACCGGTAGCAATGCCCTGCTTCATCCAATCGGTTTGCTGTTGCATATAGGTCGGTATAGCCGCTAATTTTGCTAAATAGTTTTGATAATCTTGCTCTGTTCTCAATACTGAATTTTTAGCTATAAAAGATAAATAGGCATGAAAGCCTGATTCAGCCGTAATAGGCATCATATGAGCACCAAATTTATACTCATCAATGGCATCACTTAAACGGTAATCCAATATAGCGTAATTAATTTGGTCTTGATCCGACAATGTACTAGGATTTATGTCAGTTAATCGTTTATACCAAGCCAAACGTTGCTGATGTTGCTGTTGTAAATTAGCAGCAGACATATCCCACAACGCATCCGCTGCAGGTCGGGTTAATGCTTGCTCTGCTTGCCATAATTCTTGGGCAAACTGGCTAAAAGATTCAGCCTTTTCAGTTTTATTAGTGGCGCACCCACTAACAAAAACCAAGATTGCCAATGCTATAGTTATTTTTTTCATTGTTTTATCCACTAACTGATTTCACTTGATTGTAACTACTTTTCTAAGATAAAACAGTTAGCTCAACGGCAATAGCATGCTGTTGACCTGTTTTCATAGACTCAGTAAAGGAATAAATGCTGACCTTTAGTAATAATTTATTCATTAAATGGTTGTTTTTAAGTTTAATTACTACTTTTTGTTATTAAGCGGTTGTCAGCAAGATGAATTGGAGTAGTATAAAAGTATTAATTAACCGGTAATGAATAACTTATTGTTGTAAGTAAGGTTATCCACCTTGAAGTATCAAGATACATTTGCCCAAGCTAAAACTAAAGCAGTGACCGTTAATGCATTTATGCAGCAAAACTTTTTGCCTGCTAATCCCATTAATTATACGGTGTGCTATGAGTATGTAAGTAAAAGTAATACTGAACTTTGTCAAAGTATTGAACAAAAAATCACCGCTAACGCTCGGTTTGATAATTTTAGCATGACCGAACTCTATAACCGTTATTTAACACCCGTTAGTCAGCAGCATGAACATATTGTTTATCAAGCAACCGGCATGCTGAATCGCTTGTCCGCTAACACCGATGTTGCAGCTGAAAATATCAGTCTTTATTTAAATACCATTAATGCTCAGCTCGTCAATTTACAACAATTAACGCCGGAGCCCTCCGTGGCTAAAGTTGTTAATCAATTACAGCAAGCAACGACGCAAATCCAGCATCAACAACAACAGCTACAACAGCAATTGTTACTTGCTAATCAACACAGCCATCAGTTACGCGATGAGCTGGAGCAATTAAAGCAACAGCGATTACGCGACCCACTTACTGGCTTATATAATCGTGCAGCTATGCATAATCAAGTGGATATCTGGTTGTCAGAGCAACCGGAGCGCAATATTGCGGCTATTGCAATTAGCCTAGATCAATTCAACAACTTTAATCAGCAATATGGGGATGCTGTCGGCGATATAGTGCTAAGTAAAATTAGTAATAAGATTAGTAGCTTTATACAAGCCAGTGGTATTGCTGTGCGAACCAGTGCGGATGAGTTTTTACTATTATTGCCTGATATTGACTTACGTAGTGCCAATGAAGTTGCGCACTCAGTCAGAACTCAAGTTGCTAAGCTGCGCTTTGTTTCTGCGCGCAATCAACAAGCATTAGCAAAAGTAACGCTATCATTAGGTGTCTGTTTATATGACGCCACAGAAAATTGGTACCAATTCCTTGCCCGCTCAGCATCCGTTCTGCACATAGCCCAACAAGCGGGCCAAAACCAAATCGCTAGCGAAGCTATGGTTGCCGGTGAATAATTGATCTCAATTCAGAACATAGTAGTATATTACGCTAGATAAGTTGGCTGCTAAGCCTTTATCTCTTACACTAGTCACTCTTTAGATCTAATAGGTCGGTTCGATGAATCAGCAAGATAATAACACTACTCATTTTGGTTATAAAACAGTTGAAGCCAAACAAAAGGTCTCAATGGTGGCCGATGTGTTCCATTCTGTTGCTGCTAAATATGACGTTATGAACGATTTAATGTCATTTGGTGTGCACAGATTATGGAAGCGATTTACTTTAGATTGCAGTGGCGTACGCCCTGGCCAGCAGGTACTAGATTTAGCCGGTGGTACGGGTGATATTACCGCATTATTTTCAAAACGAGTTGGCCCTACGGGTAAAGTGGTTTTAGCCGATATAAATGCCTCTATGCTTAACGTGGGTCGCGATAAACTTCGCGATCTAGGTTTAGTCAACAATATTGAATATGTACAAGCTAATGCCGAAGCCTTACCTTTTGCCGATAATAGCTTTGATGTTATCACTATTGGTTTTGGCTTACGTAATGTCACCGATAAAGACGCGGCTTTACGTTCAATGTTTCGAGTACTAAAACCGGGTGGCCGCTTATTAGTGCTAGAGTTCTCTAAACCAGAACAACAATGGTTAAGTAAAGCGTATGATTTATATTCTTTTAAATTGCTACCTGTCATAGGCCAATTAGTGGCTAATGATAAAGAAAGTTATCAATATTTAGCTGAATCCATACGCATGCATCCCGATCAAGAAACGTTAAAAGACATGATGCAACAAGCCGGTTTCGCTGAAGTCAGTTATCATAATCTTACCGGTGGTATTGTCGCATTACATCGCGGGTACAAATTCTAATGTTGCCGCTGCTGCCACAATTGTTATGCGCTGCTGCAGAAACCGCTGTGGCGGGCATTATTAATTTAGATCCTAACGCTAAACAACGCTTAATCAGGCTGCAAGGCAAACAACTGTCATTTACGCTATGCGAATGGCCTCTTACTCTGGTTATTACCGCCACCGCGGATGCTTTATTATTTAATCAGCATAACGAACCGACAGACTGTGCTATTAGCACTGATTTAGCCAGCCTGAAATTATTACGCGATCCAAGCCAACTGACCCGATTAATTAAAGCCGATGCGTTACAAATTGACGGTGATATTAACGTTGCCCAGCAATTTAGTCGGTTTTTTCAGCAGCTAGATCCTGACTGGCCACAAGCGCTATCGGTCTATGTTGGTGATGCCGCTGCCCACCGTATCGCTAGCGTTTTACAGCAAGTGCAGCACTATATAATAGAACAAAGCCAGCAGTTGCAACAGCTGGCAACAGAGCTAGCCCAGGACGAGCTTTTACTTAGCCCAACGTCGATTGAATTAGCTCATTTTAGTCAGCATGTCAGCGAAATCTCAGCGCGAGTGGCATTATTGCAACAACAGCTAAATAAGTATCAGGAGCCATAGTGCGCGTTAGCCGGTTTTACTTAATTCAAAAAACGTTACTACAATACGGCTTAGATGAGCTAATCCCGCCACAATGGCAGCCTTGGTATGCTCGATTAGCCAGACGCAGCTTATTTTGGTTGCGTAATCAGCACCCTGATCAACCAGTAGGCGTTAGGTTACGCTTAGCCTTACAAAGCTTAGGACCTGTCTGGGTTAAGTTTGGCCAAATGCTGTCCACTCGTCGCGATTTATTTCCCGCCCATTTAGTTGACGAGCTAGCCAAGCTGCAAGATAAAGTGCCGGCATTTTGCGGTGAAACCGCCCAAACCATGATTGAAAAAGCATTAGGTATTAACAGTATTGATCAGCTGTTTGTCGATTTTGAACAAACACCTTTAGCTTCAGCTTCAATTGCTCAAGTTCATACGGCTAAATTAATACTGGCAGACGGCGAATTAGCCGATGTGGTAATTAAGGTTATTCGGCCCGATGTACGCCAGCAAATCGTTGCCGACTTAGCGTTAATGGACACCTTAGCCGATGTTGCTCGGCGTTTATTGCCCGACGGTAAAAGATTACGTCCGCGCGAAGTGGTACAAGAGTATAAAAAAACTATTCTAGATGAACTGGACTTAAATCGTGAAGCAGCCAACGCCATCCAATTGCGGCGCAACTTTGCCGACTCAGATTCGTTGTATATTCCGTTTGTTTATACTGAGCACAGTCGCAGCAATGTTATGGTTATGGAGCGTATTTATGGTATTCCAGTATCCGATATTAAAGCGTTAGAAGCGCAAGGCACGGATATGGAGTTATTGGCCAAGCGCGGTGTTGAAGTATTTTTCACTCAAGTTTTTCGTGACAGCTTTTTCCATGCCGATATGCATCCAGGCAATATATTTGTCTCCTTTGAAACCCCCTATAACCCTAAGTACATTGGTATAGACTGCGGTATTGTCGGCACTTTAAATCCCGAAGATAAACGCTATTTAGCTGAAAACTTTGTCGCATTTTTTAATCGTGACTATCGAAAAGTGGCGCAACTGCATGTTGATTCTGGCTGGGTACCCGCAGAAACTAAGGTGGAAGAGTTTGAAAGTGCCATCCGCACGGTCTGCGAGCCAATATTTCAAAAACCACTAGCAGAAATCTCCTTTGGCCATGTACTGCTAAACCTGTTTAGCACGGCGCAACGTTTTAATATGCAAGTACAACCACAATTAGTGTTATTACAAAAAACCCTATTGTATGTTGAAGGGCTCGGTCGACAGCTTTATCCTCAGCTTGATTTATGGAAAACGGCTAAACCTTTTTTAGAAAACTGGATGCAACAACAAATTGGTGTACCGGCAATTTGGCGACAAATAAAAGAAAACTTGCCATATTGGGCGGAAAAGTTACCGCAAATGCCAACGTTGTTACATCAATATTTAGAGCAAGGCCCAGCACAGCAGCGCCAACTGTTAAAACAGCTGCAGCAAGTAGCTCTGCAACAACGGAAAACTAGGCAACAAATAGTTGCGGCAACCTTAGCTGCAGCAAGTATAATCAGTGCTAGTATAGTATTCAGTTTCGCAAACCCTTGGCTGGCAGCGCCATTATTGGTAATAAGTATCGTTTTTACCTTAAAAGCATGGACTGCATAAGCTGAGATTAAGGTTATCACTATTAATCGTTGCTATAATAAGCAATAGCAATTTAAATAAAGGATAAGATATGGGCATCGGTGGTGTAAGTATTTGGCAGTTACTAATCGTATTGGCCATAATTGTATTATTATTTGGTACTAAAAAACTGCGTGGTATCGGTACCGATTTAGGTGATGCGATTAAAGGCTTTCGCAGCTCAATTAAAGACGAGCCAGCAAAAGAAGAAGATAAAGATAGTGCTCAACTAGCCGAAAAGTCGACCGACACTAGCGAACAGCAACCAAACAACGCTGCTAGCAAAGATAAAACCAAAGTCTAACCATATGGGATTCTGGGAGCTGGTTGTTATTGGTGTAGTCGCGCTTTTGGTTTTGGGACCAGAGCGGTTGCCTGGCGCATTGCGCTCAGTACATAAAACCATTCGTGGTGTAAAACAATTTAGCCAACAAATGCAAGCTGAGTTAAGTGAAAACCTGCGTGTCCATGAGTTACATCAAAAACTAAAAAGTGCTGAAGAAAAAGGCTTAACTAACCTTACGTCTGAAGAGCAATCAGCATTAAGCGAGTTAAAACAAGCCGCAGCCGATGTCACTAGCCCGCTGTCAGGTAACAAACCTAATGTTAAAACCGAGTCAACGACACCGCATGAGCCAAAACTCTAACAGCCAGAGCCTTCTAGGCCACTTAATCGAACTCCGTAATAGACTGCTTAAGTGTATTATTGCTGTCGTGCTAGTATTTGCTGCTTTAGCCGCCTTTGCCCAAGAAATTTATCATTGGCTGGCCATGCCGTTAATGGCGGTCTTACCCGAAAATAGCAGCATGATTGCAACGGATGTTGCAGCACCCTTTTTTGCGCCGTTTAAACTAACCTTTATTGTCGCTATATGTTTAGCCATACCTTTTATTTTATTACAAATTTGGCAGTTTATTGCACCTGCTTTATATAAGCGGGAAAAGCGCTTAATGGCGCCGTTAGTTATTAGCAGCACTTTATTGTTTTATAGCGGCATTGCCTTTGCTTATTTTATTGTATTTCCCTTAGTCTTTAGTTTCTTTACCAGTGTGGCACCTGAAGGTGTCACCATAGCCACCGATATCAGCAGCTATTTAGACTTTGTGCTAAAGCTATTTTTTGCTTTTGGTTTATCTTTTGAAATTCCAGTCGCCATTTTATTATTAGTCTGGACCGGCGCCACTACCCGTGATGCTTTAGCGCAAAAGCGACCCTATATTGTTGTTGGTGCCTTTATTTTAGGTATGCTCCTAACACCCCCCGATGTGATATCGCAAACTTTGTTAGCCTTACCCATGTGGTTATTATTTGAATTAGGATTGATTCTTAGTCGGTTTTATCAACCGGCAGTTGATACCGAACAACAGGAAGACAAAATATGAAGTACCTTTTAATTAGCTTAGGCTTAGTTGTCACTACCGTAAGTGCTGCTGTACCAACAGAACAAGCTTTGGAGTTATGTCGTGCCGAGCAAAATGCCTTAAAACGCTTACTTTGCTACGATGCTATTAATGTTGATTCAGCAGTAGGTGCTTCATCTACTGTCGCCACAAAGAGCCAAGCTCTGGCAACAGTTCCGACAGCAATTCAGCCTAAAACCGACACTAACACAGACAATAGTTTTGGTCTTGAACACAAACAAAAAGAACAAGACGCTGATTTAATACATGTTACAGTTAAAAGCTTTAGTTACAGCGCCCATGACGAGCTGCAAGTTGAGTTTGCTAATGGTCAACAATGGCGGCAACAAGGTAACGATTATTACCCTATCGCTGTTGGCGAACGCCATAGTATTAAGCGCGGCATCTTTAATTCATTTGTGTTGGCTAATGACAAAAACAACCGCACCATTAAAATCCGTCGCAATCAATAATCTGGCATTAAAACATGACCTTATGGTGTGATGTTGGCGTTAATTTATTTAGTGAGCAATTTGCCGCCGATCGGCCACTTGTGTTGGAACGCGCCACCGCTGCCGGGGTTAAGCATTTACTGTTAATTGGTAGTGACCTAGCAGAGTCTGAGCAAAACTTACAATTTTGCCTTCAGCAAGCTCAGCAACAGACCAGTTTAAGTCTAGTAACAACCGCTGGCGTGCATCCGCATTACGCAGCACAAGTAACCGACAACTGGTTACAGCAATTGACTCAACTGCTTAGCGCTGACTCTGTGGTGGCGATTGGTGAGTGCGGGCTAGACTTTAATCGTGATTTTTCACCTCGACCACAACAACAGCAAGTGTTTGCCGAGCAATTACAATTAGCCGTGCAATATAATAAAGCGGTTTATCTGCATGAGCGAGACGCTTTTGACACCCAAATTGCCATGTTAAAGCAACACAATATTCAGCACGGCGTCGCGCATTGCTTTACCGGTAATGTCCAACAGTTGCGTGCTTATCTGGATTTAGGTTTATATATTGGTATAACCGGTTGGGTTTGCGACGATAAACGTGGCGCTGAACTGCAACAAGCTATTGCTTATATTCCCAATGACAGATTGTTATTAGAAACCGATGCGCCTTTTTTAATGCCAAAAAATATCCAACCAAAACCTAATTCACGCCGCAATGAGCCCGCTTATATTAGCTATGTGGCTGAAAAAGTGGCCGAATTAAAACACTGCTCGGTAAGCGATATCTCAACATTAACTTGGCAAAATAGCCAACGACTGTTTGGTTTTATGCCAAGGCCAGAGCATGACTGAGCTATGGTACTACTTTATTGCTGGAAACATTTTAGCGATTTGTATAGTGATACCTTTGGCATGGTGGTTGTTACATCGCCAGCAACAACAGATGACAACGCAAGCCGCAGAATTACGTAGTCACAGTTTTGAATTACAAATAACTTTAAATGAATTGGCTGAAAAAAATTATATTTTGCAGCAACAATCGCTAATTGACAGTTTATCCAACGCCTATAATCGTAGTTATTTTGATCAACAAATGGCGGCTGAAATTAATCGCAGCAGGCGTGAGCAAACCTCCTTGGCGTTAATCTTTATCGATATTGATCACTTTAAAACCATTAATGATCAGAGCGGTCATTTAGTAGGTGATTTGGTGATAAAGAACCTTGTTTGGTTAATACAGCAACAGTTGAAACGGGCAAGTGATAAACTGTGCCGTTACGGCGGTGATGAGTTCGCTATTATTTTACCCAATACAGAAATAGCCGGGGCCGTTAATCTAGCCGAATCTATTCGCCAGCAACTTAATACCACAGCACTTATTAGCCAAGAGCCGGCTCTGAATATTACCATAAGTGTCGGTTGCTATGCGGCAACGGCAACCAGTGAAAGCTGCATTAAAGAATATGTTGGCCAGGCTGATAAAGCCTTATATCAAAGCAAAACCAATGGCCGTAATCAGGTTTATCCGCAATTACCCAGTACAGAGTAGTCTGCAATATCAGGAGTTATACATGAACACTAACCGTTATTTCCCCGCCAGTCGGCTGCGTCGTATGCGCGCAAATACTTTTAGCCGCGATATGATGGCTGAAAATCAATTAACGGTAAAAGATTTAATCTACCCCATCTTTATTATTGAAGGTGAGAATCAACGTGAAAGCATTGCTTCAATGCCGGGTATTGAACGTCTGAGTGTAGATTTATTATTAATTGAAGCCAAACAACTGGTTGAGCTAGGCATTCCAGCCATTGCTTTATTCCCTGTTACGCCAGCTGAAATTAAATCATTAGACGCCGAATATGCATGGCATCCAGATGGCTTAATGCAGCGCGCTGTTAGGTTATTAAAGCAGCATTGCCCCGAGCTTGGCATTATTACCGATGTCGCACTCGATCCTTACACTACGCACGGCCAAGATGGCATTATTGATGAAAATGGCTATGTTTTAAACGACATCACGACTGAAGCCTTAGTAAAACAAGCATTATCTCATGCTGCTGCCGGTGCCGATATAATCGCTCCATCCGATATGATGGATGGTCGAATTGGCGCTATCCGTGAAGCACTAGAAGATGCTGGTTTTGTTAATGCCCGTATTATGGCTTACTCTGCAAAATATGCTTCACATTACTATGGTCCTTTTCGGGATGCAGTTGGCTCATCAGGCAACTTAAAAGGTGCTGATAAAAAAACTTATCAAATGGACCCGGCAAACAGTGATGAAGCTTTGCACGAAGTTGCCCAAGATCTAGAGGAAGGTGCTGATATGGTTATGGTTAAACCCGGTATGCCTTATTTAGATGTGGTGCGCAGAGTCAAAGATGAATTTTGTGTGCCAACCTTCGCCTATCAGGTTAGTGGCGAATATGCGATGCATATGGCAGCATTTCAAAACGGTTGGTTAGCCGAGCAGCCTGTCGTAATGGAGTCGTTACTGGCCTTTAAACGTGCCGGTGCTGATGGTATTTTAACCTATTTTGCTAAAAAAGCCGCCATCTGGTTACAGCAAGCTAAATAGTAGGTACGTCATGATCCCTTTTGCTCAGCTCAGCCAAAATTTTACTAAATTAGTCCTTAGTCATCAGCCGACTCCCTTAGAGGTTGCGGCTAGAATGTCTAGCTTATTAGGTATTAAGCTTTTAATTAAGCGTGATGACTGTACCGGCTTAGCGGGTGGCGGTAATAAAACCCGTAAATTAGAATACTTGCTAGCAGATGCCCAAAAACACCAGGCAGATACGTTAATTACTATCGGGGGTATTCAGTCTAATCATGCTCGTCAAACGGCTGCAGCGGCAGCCAAGTTTGGTTTTGATTGTGAACTTATATTACAAGATGTCGCCGGTGCGCCAACTGATAATTACTCTGAAAACGGCAATATTTTATTAAATAGTTTATGCGGTGCGACTGTGCATAAACTGAGTATAAATGATGACTGCCAACAATTCGCACAACAGCGGATAAATGAATTAACGTCAACTGGTAAAAAACCTTACTTAATCCCTATTGGCGGTTCCAATGTTATTGGTAGCATGGGCTATGTGCAATGTGCTTACGAGTTAGTACAGCAGATAAACCAGCAACAACATCGCGTTGATCACATCGTGCTAGCCACAGGCAGTGCCGGTACACAAGCAGGCTTATTAGCCGGTTTAATTGCCGCGGATTCAGATATTCCAGTATTGGGCATTAACGTTAGCAGACCCGTAACAGAGCAAAACCCACTTGTTGAACAGCTATTACGCCAAGTTCTGCAGGCCTTACAGCTTGACCCAGCACTTGCAAAAAATCGAGTACATACTAATGGCGACTATTATGGTGAAGGCTATGGTATTAGCTCTAGTGTCAGTGAAAGCGCCATTAAATTATTAGCGCAACAAGAAGGCCTACTATTAGATCCGGTTTATACCGGTAAAGCCATGGCAGGCCTTATCGACTTAGTCCACAGCGGCCAGCTAAAACCCAACAGCACAGTATTGTTTTTACATACCGGCGGCAGCCAAGCATTGTTTGCTTATCGTTCCTGCTTCAATATTCCAATTTATTCATAAAAAACTCTGGCTTAAAGCTTGCTTGTATATATACAGCAAGCTTTACCCAGTGGCAGCAGTGGTAGCCGCAACTTGATCATTCTTAATAGCTATTTATCGCTAAGGAGCATCTATGAAACTGCAATTTATTGTTTTCTCAATTTTAAGCACCGGCTTACTCACTGCATGTATGCCAGATAATACTGAGACGATATCAACCCCCGTACCGGATAGAATATTAGCCGAGCAAAAAAAAGCGATAATACTTAACTTCGATATACATCGAGTGTCTGCCCAGGGTGTAGCTGAAAAAATAGGTACCATTACAGCTGAAGATGGCGCGGAAGGACTTTATTTTAAAACCAACTTACAAGGCTTAACACCTGGCGAACACGGCTTTCATGTCCATCAAAACCCTGATTGTGGCCCAGGCCAAAGCCAAGATAAATCGCCTGCAGCCGCAGCAGGCGGACATTATGATCCAACAAGTAGTGACTTACACAATGGCCCGGGTGGTAATGGTCATAAAGGAGATTTACCGCTTCTCACTGTCGATAATGATGGTAATGCCAACCAGACAATAATTGCGCCTCATCTTAAGCTCGCTGACTTAGAAGGCCGCGCTTTAGTTATCCATCAAGGTGGTGATAATTTTTCTGATCAGCCTAAACCTTTAGGTGGTGGTGGCGAGCGTATTGCTTGTGGTATTACAAAATAAAGTAGTCTGTGTTATTGCAAGCTATCGTTACAGTTAAGCAGCGCCTCGACAGCAATAAGCCGAATTATTGTTTAGCAATTGAGTAATATTTGTTGTAGTAGCTGTGTATGTAGAAATGAATAGTTGCTCCTAAATCGGCAGTTTATACCGATAAGCTCGGTAATTTTTACCGAGCTTATCTTTAATAACTATTAGCTAACTTGATTTATCAAACCGTTAAAGCGTTAACTAATCGTCAAATGCCAACCAGCTAATTGCTGATATTGTATTTCTTGCTCTAATTCTGCAGACATCAATGGATGTTGCTCTAACCAACTGTCCGGCAGGGTTAATAATAGCTTTTCGCTGTCGCTACTAATGCTAACTTGAGGTAAAACTTCATCTCGACGGCGCATAGACAGAATAACTGCTAAGCGTAAAATTCGGGTTAAACGCTGTGCCAGTAGCACTGAGGTCATGGTTTGATTGGCAATTATCTTATCATTGATATCGGCTCGGTGATTATGCACTAACGCCATCAGCAGTTGCTGCTGGGCCCGCGTAAAACCCGGTAACTCAGTATGAGTAATAATATAAGCACCATGATGATGATGGTTTTTATACTCAATTAATAAGCCAATTTCATGAATTAAAGCACTACTGTGCAATAAATTGTGACCATCAAAACACTTTAAGTCCCAACTAGGTTCAAGTTGTAACGCTAAATCGGCTGCCACTTCAGCGACCCGTTGTGCTTGCTGCTGATCAATAAAATAGCGCACCATTAGGCTTTGTACCGTACGATTACGGACATCATTTTGATGTAACTGTGGCAACAAGCTATACAGTACCCCCTCACGCAAAGCACCACCTGATAAAATCATGGTTTTAATATTCAGTTGGCGAAACAAAGCAATTAAAATGGCTAAGCCAGACGCAAAGGCTAACTTACGATCTTGAGCTAAACCGGTAATAGCCAACCGAGATATATGCTGACAAGCAATAGCTTGCTGCATAATTAACTCTAATCGCGCTAGGGTAATATGCTCATCTGTACCTTGGGCAATTAATATTTCTTGCACTGCCTGTACCGTACCTGACGCGCCCAACGCTAATTGCCAGCCATGTTGGCGGTAAGGTTTTACAATATCTTGGATCAGTAGTTCAGCCGCAGTAATGGCCTGATTAAAATGAGCAGCCGTTAAGACATGATCAGCAAAGTATTGCTCTAAATAGGTCACGCAGCCCATATTTAAACTGACCAATAGTGCCGGCGTATAGCCTTCACCCACTATCACTTCGGTACTTGCGCCACCAATATCAATGACTAAACGCTTACGGTGATTAGTGGAAGTATGCGCCACGCCAAGATAAATGATACGTGCTTCTTCTTCACCGCTAATAACCTGAATTTTTTGACCAATAATGGTTTCAGCATGCTGCAAAAATCGATCAGCATTTTTAGCTAAACGTAATGTAGCGGTACCAACAATTCGGATGTTTTCTGCGGGTATATCTTGCAAACGCTCAGCAAATAAGGCTAAACATTCCCAGCCACGGGTCATGGCATCAAGATGGAGTATTTGCTGTTGATTTAAACCTGCAGCTAAGCGCACTTTACGCTTAACTCGGCCAATAACTTGTACTGAGCCAGCAACAACTTTCACCATTAACATGTGAAAGCTGTTCGAACCTAAATCAATCACCGCATAAATATCTTGATGCGATGACTGCTCAGGTAAGCTAGCTAGATTAGCGAGGTCGGTTACGAGGTGGTCTTGAACCATGACTACTGCGTCCTGCAGTACTGCGACCGGTACTGCGTGCTTGCGCAGATGAGCGACGACGCGCTCGCGGTTTAGGTACTTTTAAGTCATCTAACAGCGCTGTCGCATCATATTGAGTCACTGGTACTGAGTGACGAATATAATCTTCAATGGCGGTTAAATTAAGGGCATAGCGCTCACAAGCAAAACTAATTGCCTTGCCACTTTCACCTGCGCGGCCAGTACGACCAATACGGTGCACATAGTCTTCGCAGTCGTCGGGTAAATCATAATTAAATATATGGCTTACTTTTGGAATATGTAAACCACGCGCAGCAACATCAGTCGCTACTAAAACATCTATTTTACCGCTGCTAAAGTCTTCTAAAATACGTAAACGCTTTTTCTGGATCACATCACCGGTTAGTAAACCTACCCGATGGCCATCTGCCTCTAACCAAGCATGCACTTCTTCGCACCAATGCTTAGTGTTAGCAAAAACAATGGCTTTATCTGGCCATTCTTCTTCCATTAAAGACAGTAATAACGGTAATTTATGTTCATCTGAAGGATAAAATAACTCTTCACTAATGCGGCTACCGGTCATTTCTTCCGGGGCAACGTGAATATGTTCTGGTTGGTTCATTTTTTCAAATGCCAGCTCTTGTACCTTATAAGATAGCGTGGCAGAAAACAGCAAACTTAAACGTTCGGTTGCTGGAGGCATACGGTTAAACATAAAGCGGATATCTTTAATAAAACCAAGATCGAACATCCGATCAGCTTCATCAAGTACCACAACTTGAATTTGTGATAAGTCGTACAAGCCTTGCTTTAAATAATCAATTAAGCGACCTGTTGTGCCAATTAAAATATCAACACCACTTTCTAATAGTTGGCGTTGAGTATCGTAACCTTCGCCCCCATAGATAAGACCTAGACGCAAATTTGACTTTTCAGCCATCATTTTTGCATCTTGATGGATCTGTACCGCCAGCTCACGCGTAGGTGCCATAATAAGCGCCCGAGGCTGACCTCTGCTTTTAGCAGGATGGGTAAGCAAGTGGTGGAAAGTGGCTGTTAAAAAGGCTAGCGTTTTGCCAGTACCTGTTTGTGCTTGGCCTGCAATGTCTTTGCCAGCTAACGCTAGCGGTAAACATTGCGCTTGAATAGGCGTACAATAGCCGTAACCTTCTGCATCTAATGCAGCTAGGACCTGAGGTGCCAATGCGAAATCGGCGAATTTATGTGACGTTAAGTGAGTTTTATTCATACACGCTAAGCATAACCGTTACGCTTGCAATAAGGAACAGCCAGGTTTAAATTGATAACACTTTTTTGCAGTAAAACTGCACGTATAAGCGGAGACATACATGAGCGAGCATATTTTACAGGTTTCTGATGATAGTTTTGAAAGCGATGTTTTAAAATCAGACACGCCAGTATTAGTAGATTTTTGGGCTGAGTGGTGTGGTCCATGCAAAATGATTGCCCCAATTCTTGAAGATGTTGCTAAAGAATATAGCGGTAAAGTCAGCGTAGCTAAGGTTAATATTGATCATAACCCTAATACGCCGCCTAAATTTGGTATTCGTGGCATTCCTACCTTGTTGTTATTTAAACAAGGCCAAGTTGCCGCCACCAAAGTAGGTGCATTATCTAAAACTCAGTTAAAAGAGTTTTTAGACAGCAATATCTAAGTGGTATTAAATTAGGCGTATTTTTATACGCCTTTTTTTATTCTGCCACTAGACGCATACCACTCTAGCTGCTAGAGTGTAGCCATCAGTACATTTTGTACAACCTGAACATCGCTTGTCCTTCGAAAATACCACTTCAAACCTTTTGTCATCGAACTGATAAGCCTTACTCTGTCTTTATCAACAAGAAACCCATCAATATGCATTTAACAGAACTGAAACTAAAGCCAATTAACGAACTGGTTCAATTGGCCGAGTCTAAGGGCCTTGAAAATATGGCCCGCCTGCGCAAACAAGACATTATTTTTGCCATTTTAAAATCTCATGCTAAAAATGGCGAAGAGATATTTGGTAATGGCGTACTAGAAATCCTGCAGGACGGTTTCGGTTTTTTACGCTCTGGCGATAGCTCGTACTTAGCAGGCCCAGATGATATTTATATCTCGCCAAGTCAAATACGTCGCTTTAACTTACGTACTGGTGACAGTATTGCCGGTTTAATCCGACCACCTAAAGAAGGCGAACGTTACTTCGCTTTATTAAAAGTTAACGAAGTTAACTTTGGTCGTCCTGAACAAGCCCGCAATAAAATTCTTTTCGAAAACTTAACACCGCTACATGCCAACTCACGTTTACGTATGGAACGTGGTAACGGTAGCCGTGAAGATCTTACAGCACGTGTACTAGATTTAGCCTCACCCATTGGTAAAGGCCAACGTGGATTAATTGTTGCTCCGCCAAAAGCCGGTAAAACAATCCTATTACAAAATATCGCCCAATCAATTGCTGCTAACCACCCTGACTGTGTGTTAATGGTATTGCTAATTGATGAGCGACCAGAAGAAGTAACTGAAATGCAGCGCTTAGTTAAAGGTGAAGTTATTGCTTCTACCTTCGATGAGCCAGCGAGTCGTCACGTTCAAGTGGCAGAAATGGTTATTGAAAAAGCCAAACGCTTAGTTGAGCACAAAAAAGACGTTATTATTTTACTCGACTCTATTACGCGTCTTGCTCGTGCTTATAACACGGTTATTCCAAGCTCAGGTAAGGTATTAACCGGTGGTGTCGATGCCAACGCTTTACATAAACCGAAACGTTTCTTTGGTGCAGCACGGAATGTAGAAGAAGGTGGCAGCTTAACTATTATCGCTACGGCCTTAGTAGATACCGGCTCGAAAATGGATGAAGTTATTTACGAAGAGTTTAAAGGCACCGGTAATATGGAGCTACACTTATCGCGTAAAATTGCTGAACGTCGTATTTTCCCTGCTATCGATTTTAATCGCTCTGGTACTCGTCGTGAAGAGCTATTAGCTTCTGCCGAAGAACTGCAAAAAATGTGGATATTACGTAAAATCATCCATCCAATGGATGAAAGCGATGGTATTGAATTCTTAATCGATCGGTTATTAATGACTAAAACCAATGATGAATTTTTTGATTCCATGAAACGGCAAAAAAATTAATCTAATCAAACCGGTGCTAGCACCGGTTTTTTTATCTCTAATAAACAGCCATACTCATTTAAACTAGCAATATTGCAAAGGGATCAGCGCATGAACTGTCCGCGCATTGTTATTATCGGTGGTGGTGCTGGTGGGCTAGAATTAGCCAGTCGGCTTGGCAATAAGTTAGGCCGAAACTCAGGTAGCAACAACCGCGCTCATATCACCCTAGTGGATAAAAACCATACCCATATCTGGAAGCCGTTATTGCACGAAGTCGCCACCGGCACCTTAGATGTAGAAATTGATCAACTGAGTTATCGCGCTCATGCCGCAGCGCATCACTTTGAATTTCAACTTGGCAGTCTTACTGATATCAATCGTGACCAACAGCAGGTTATACTCGCGCCCATTGAAGATGATGGTGAAGAAGTATTAGCCTCTCGGGCACTAGAATATGACTACCTAGTACTGGCGATAGGTAGTGTGTCTAACCATTTTAATACCCCTGGCGTAGCCGAACACTGTATTTTTCTGGATAGCCCTGAACAAGCGCAGCGCTTTCAGCATTATTTATTAATGGCGTATTTAAAATTAAACTCGCCTGCCCATCCTAAAGATAAACTAAATATTGCTATTGTTGGTGCCGGCGCCACAGGTGTTGAACTCGCTGCCGAGCTCTATCATGCGGCCGCAGAACTTAACTTATATGGCTATGCTGATTTACGCCAAAACCGGCTAAACATTCAATTAATTGAAGCTGGGCCACGTATTTTACCCGCATTACCCGAGCGTATTGCTCTCGCTGCACACAAAGAATTGACAAAGCTCGGGGTGACTGTTCGCACCAGCACCAAAGTCACAGCCGCCACTAAAACCGGTTTGCTGTTAGACGAGCAGCATGTAGAGGCAGAACTAATGGTCTGGGCGGCTGGCATTAAAGCGCCAGACTTTTTAAAAGATATTGCTGGCTTAGAAAACAATCGTATTAACCAGCTAGTGGTTAATCAACAATTGCAAACCACTCGTGATGCTAAAATTTATGCTATTGGTGATTGTGCAGGTTGTCCACTGCCAGACAATAAATGGGTGCCACCCAGAGCACAATCGGCGCATCAGATGGCCAGTTTAGTCGCAAAGAACATTATTGCTGATATCGCCGGTAAGCCACAAAAAGACTATCACTATAAAGATCATGGCTCATTAATATCGCTGAGTCGTTTTGGTACTGTAGGTAGTTTAATGGGTAATCTAGTCGGCGGCGCCATGATGATAGAAGGCCGTATTGCGCGCCTTGCTTATATGTCTTTATATCGCATGCACCAAGTCGCCTTACACGGCTGGTTAAGAATGATATTAATTAGTTTAGTAGCACGAATTAACCGCATTGTTAGACCCAAGCTCAAATTGCATTGAGCCTGGGTTTTTCTTTATTTTAAATCGAGTTAGCTTTACCAATATACTTATCAATAAAGGCCAACATTTTTTGCCAACGTTCAATGTTGTTTTCTGGTTTATAAAAACCATGGCCTTCCGTTGCTTTAACTAACCACTCCATTGGGTGGTTACGCTGTTGCAGTCCATCACGAAGTTTCTCGGCATGGCTTAAAGGCACCCGCTGATCTAGCGCACCGTGAATAATAAATACCGGCGCTTTCAGCTTATCTAGATTATGAATAGGCGATTGCTTAACCAGCACGTCGTCACTACGGCCTAAATAATCTTCTAAAACACTGGTGCCCATATTGCTGGTTGGGATATCGCCTTCTTTAAACATTAAAGCTAAATCGGTTACGCCGACAAAGTTAATTACACACTGATATAAGTCTGGCTCTCGAATAGCGCTCATTAACGCTGCATAGCCACCATAAGAGCCGCCATAGCTACAAATACGCTGTTTATCAACAATGCCATCTGTAATTAACTGCATGACGCCATCGGTCATATCGTCAATCATCAAGGTGCCCCACTTCTGATAGCCCGACGTCAGGAAGTCTCGGCCAAAGCCACCCGAACCACGAAAGTTAGGTTGAAATACGGCATAACCATGCTCGGCTAACACCTTGGCATCTTTATCAATATAGGCAATCGAATCCCGTATACCATGCGGGCCACCATGCGGCAGCATGATTAAAGGTAAGTTTTTAGCTGCGGTATTTTTCGGTAAGGTTAATAAACCTTGTAACTCTTGGCCATCACGGGCTTTGTAATGCACAATCTGAGTTTCTGGTAATTTATTTTCCAGCCACGGTGCGGCCGTCAGTAAAAAGCTGACTTTATTATTTTTAGTATCATATAAATAAAAAGTCGGCGTGTTATTGGCTGATCTTGCACTGACAACCATTAAACTATTATCGGCGGTAGCTGAATTAATTTGTACTAACTGACCGGGAAAAGCAGCTTCTAGCCCTTGCAGTTGGCTACTAAACTTAGTGTCATTAACATCCTGAAAATATTGGCTGTTAATGGCATCATACTCATAGCGAGTACCAATAATTTCCGTCGTTTTACCATTGCGGAAGCTAAATATTGGCCGAATATCAACTTTAGGATGAGTGGCCAGTATGGTTTCTTGTAATGAATCTAAATCAATAACACTAATAGACTGGGTGCTGGAATTGGTATCACTAATGCCATACACTTTTTTATTATCTGCAGAAAACGTTAAGGGAATAAAATCTCCCTTATTGCGGCTATAGCGCTTTATTTCTCGCCAATTAGAATTCGACTCGGTACGGTGCAACAAAACATTTTGGCTAATATCGGTGGGATCAATACCAACCACTAAGCTGACAAAGCCATCTTTTTCCGCTAAAGCGCGAACCATAGTGCCTTTAATGGCTCTTATTGGTGCGGTACCCGCGCGGAATTTACGGCCACTGATAATATTTAATCGATAAAACTCGACATGTGGCTCTTTACTAAACCAAGACCAGCTGGCAATCATAATATGATTTTTATCTTCTGGCATAAAATCGACAATTGAAGACGCCGTGGTGTCTTTGGCTCGCGAACGATAACCGGTTAACATCACTTCTTTTTTACCGTTGGCATCAACGGCAAATATTTCTCCGGTGTACATTGGCGCTTCTAATGCGCCAAATTCCCGTGCTAAGGTTAAGATTAAGCGGTTTTTATTGGCCCAATCAAAACTGGCTATAGAGTCAGCTCCTGAGAAGTGGCGCTGAGAAATCACTTTCATATCTTTACGATCAATCACCACAATTTGAATAGTGCCGTCTTCAACCCGATTAGTTGCTGCTAAATACTGGCCAGTCGGTGAAATTTTCACCTCAATAAACTGATTATGCTTAGCATAATCGGCAATCGAAATTTCAGCAGCCAATACCAGGGGCCACAATAGCCATAAGGCCAAAATAGTGCGCTTTAACATGTCATTCCTTTTTTTAATTTTATTTGTCAATAACTTAACATTAACCTGCGTCTTTTGTCAGTCCAAATTGGGCTTTATATTGCTCGGTTACATCTGTTAGCTGGCCATTATCTAGCTGCATAATGCGCTGTGCATTAATGATAGTTTCTGGCCGGTGGGCAATAATAATCCGCGTCATATTTAATTGTTTAATAGCTTGATTAACGTAATGCTCTAACGCTAGATCCAAATGACTGGTCGCTTCATCCATAAATAAAATTTTTGGTTTTCGATACAGTGCCCGTGCTAATAACAGCCTTTGCTTCTGGCCGCCGGATAACGAGCTGCCCATATCGCCGACCAAAGAGTTATAGCCCATTTGCATCACAGCAATATCTTGATGGATGCCGGCGAGTTGTGCGCATTCAGTTACCTGCTGCATATTCATTTGGCTGTCAAAAAAACTGATATTTTCAGCCAAGGTACCCGACATCAGTTGATCATCCTGCATTACCGCCGCAATTTGGCTGCGATAATGGCGTAACCCTAAATGGCGAATATCCACCCCATCGACTTCCACCTTGCCGCTCTCTGCCGGCAGCAAGCCCAGCATAATTTTCATTAAGCTGGTTTTTCCACAACCAGAAGGACCAATAATAGCAATGTTTTCACCAGCATTGACGTCAAGAGCCAAACCCTTAACTAACAACGGATCATTGCTGGCATAACGAAAACTAATATTGCTTAAACTAAGTTGGCCGCTAATGTCCCGACCATCAACTGCCGCACCTTCATCTTCTTTTTCTGTTAACGCAATATCTGCTAGTCGATCCAGGTGTAGCTTAGCCATTTTTATCTGCACCACTAAGCCAATTAGTGCTGACATCCTACTGGTGAACTGTCCTTTATACGCCATAAAAGCAAATAACATACCCACTGTCATGCTGCCCTCCATTACTGCATGAGCCGCTAAGTAGATAATAAGTATATTTTCAAAACTAAACAAAACTTGATTTATTATTGAAGCACTGATACCCCATTTAGCTAGCCGATAACCTGTGTTAATGGTTGCAGTTTGCCGATTTTGCCAGATATTAAGCCGCTGCGCTTGCTGCCCAAACAGCTTTATACTTTGCATACCACGAATAGTTTCCATAAATACCGAAGATTCTTTTGCGCCAGCAACAATGTTTTCTTCAGTTAACTGCCGCATAGGCCTATAAAACGCCCAGCGGATCAACGCGTAAAAAAACACCACAATAACCACCACCAAACTTAGCTGGGGGTTATATAGGTACATCATAGCAAATACCATAATTACCAGAATGCCGTCTAATAAACCTTCCACTAAGCTGCTGGTCAACAGCGTTTGTATAGCTGATAAAGAGCCAAACCTAGAAGTAATATCGCCCATATGGCGCTTTCCAAAAAATGATATTGGTAAATGCAGCAAGTGGCGAAACAAGTTAGTTACCATTTGCATACTCATCATGGTACTCAAATGCAGTGATATCCAACTGCGCAATGCACTTACGACTACTTGAATCAGCATAATTAAGCCGAATCCCAGCGCCAGAACTATCAAAAGTGGCTTATCTTGGCTTACCAATACTTCATCAACAACTAATTGTGTGTAGTAAGGCGCAGCCAGACCGAATATTTGCAGTAATAACGATAAAGCGAATAGCTTAACTAAAGCAGATACCACACCCTTCATGCTAGACCAGAATGCGCTTAAACCAAGTTGCACCCGTTCATCAACTTTTTTAAATTCAGTACTTGGGGTTAATTCCAGCGCTACGCCGGTAAAAGCTTTATCCACTTCGGCTAATGATAAACGCCGCTCACCCATAGCCGGATCAAGAATAGTAATACCATCGCGATGGACTTTTTTTAGCACCACAAAATGGTTCATATCCCAGTGTAAAATGCACGGCGTACGCAGTTTGTTTAAGTCGTCTAAATCTAGTTTTAACGCACGAGGCGTTAAGCCCAACTGATTACCCAGTTGCATTAGTTGCTGTAGGTTGGCACCCTTAAGTGAGACGCTATAGCGATTGCGTAGGGTGGTCAAGTCCAGCTGATGGCCATGATGATTAGCCAGCATCGCAATGCAGGCCAGGCCGCATTCAGCAGCTTCGGATTGAAATATCATTTTGTTTAACATATATACTCGATACGATGCTTTTAAGTGGACATCAGCTTATGCCGTGAAAAAGTGCAATATTAAAATCAAAAGAAAAATATAGCGTTGTAAGCAGAGTGAATAACCACACAAGGTACTATCGACTTAGTTTTAACTCTTGCGAAACCAATAATTGAGGAAATAATAAAAATTTCAAATAGAAAAAAAAATTCATAGTAATAATGAAATAAAACAAATATAACAGTAGAAAGAAACGCACTTGTATAATCACTGAAAGATTCATTAACAAACCCCCTAAATATGTAACCTCTAAATAATAATTCTTCAGCTATAGGCGCTAATACTACAGTAGATAGAAAAACATTAAAAAATATTGATGGCTCTATGTATAACTTTCTTTCTAATATAAAGTATTGTTTAAAAATTGTGTCATCAAAAAAATTTTTTAAAAAATAATATAATATAAAACATAGAAAAAGAGGCATTACATATAACAAAATAACTTTAAAACCAACTCTTTTTATAGCCAACTTCTCCGCCCAATGCTCCGAGCCCTTGGTGACAGTAATAGCAACAACAACAACAGTTAAAAACGATTTAAAGTATCCAGAAAACATGTCAAATCCATTTTCTTCAACCCATAATTTATATTCAATTTCGTATAAAATTTTAAACAAGCATTGAAAAATAAAATAAAATACATTAAACAAAATCACTATCAAAGATACTGTTTTAATTATTCCAAAAAACCCATAACTTCCTCTATCAATATGTGCCTTCATTTCAAATCATATTCCATAGATTGCCGGTGTAAAACACTATTACACCAGCATTAATTATTTTACCTACAGCATACTACCTCTCATGCCATTTTCTACTGCAGAATTTAATTCCGCCGCAGTTGGTAGAGGTCTAGCCGCGACTCCTCTTATATAAGAAGAAAAGTTATAGTTAAAAACAGGTACGTTGTAACTAATAGGTCCTACATTACCTGAGCAACATGATATGGTTACATCGCGCCCACTATTAGAACCTGTAGCATCCTGCTTTTTTTTAATTGTATCTGTCTCAACACTTTCAGATGCCCCACCATCACCACTACCTTCACCACCGGCAACAATTCCTACTTGCTCAAACGTTAACTCTTGCATATTATCTCTCCTTGAGATGTTTTTAAGTTTATTGGTTGCTCTTTACTTAGAGCTATAGTCGCCCTTTTAGGCTTAAAATCGGCTCAAACAACCACGCTAACAAGCTGCGTTGTTCTAGCACGATATCTGCGCTTAACAGCATTCCCGATTGCAGCGGGACTGTGTTGCCATAAGCGCGGATTTGTTGCGAATCCAGTGCTACCTCTACTCGGTATACTGGCTCCTGTACGGCTACAGGCATATCAACTTCATTTGGCATCATGATAGCCTGCGCCGTTTTTATTACTTGCCCTTGATATAAACCAAAGCGCTGATACGGAAACGCATCAAAGCGTAAGCGTGTATGCTGGCCAACCTTGACAAAACCATAAGCCCGAGTAGGCACCAACAATACCGCTTGTAATTTCGCGTTATCGGGCATAATGGTTAATAATGGCAAACCAATTTGCACATTATTGCCAATTTCAGCGACCAAATTAGTCACTCGACCAGCAATAGGCGCTGTAATAAGTAACTCACCACGGGCATTTAATTCGGTTTGTTGTTGTTTAAGCCGCGAAATGTCGGTATCGAGCATGGCTAGTTGTTGCTGCTGCTCACTAGGTAAGCGTTGTAATTGGCCACTTAATTGCTCTATTTGAGCTTTTTGGCTTTGCTCGTTAGCATTTAATTCAGCTTGTTGCTGTTGAATATTGAGTACCAATTCATGCTGTTGTTGCAGTTCTATAGTGGAAATAGCGCCGCTGTTATTTAGGGTTTGATAATTTTGATAACGCTGCTGATTTAATTGTAGCCTTTGTTGTAGCAGCGCATGTTGGGCAGCTATATCGTGTAATAAGTTTTTACTTAATATTAGGCGGGTACTAAATTCAGCTTGTTGTTGCACAAACTGACTCTGTAATTGTTGTTTACGCAGGCTTATTAATTCGGTTTGATGCAAAAGCCCTTGAAATAACGTATTGGTAAGGCTTTCACCGGCAGCTAAATGCTCGGGTATCGTAATAAGCGCTAAGCGATCACCGGCTTGTACTTGTTGACCATCATCAACATAAAGTTGTTGAATAACACCTGCACGAGACGAGACCACTTTAGCTAAGCCCATATCAGGTTTTAAATAACCCGTCACCGTTTCTTTACGATTAAACGAGGTTACACTAAGAAAAATAGCAATAATAATAACAACACACACTAGAATGGCTGTTAAAACACTACTACTCAGCGGCTGAGCAATAATAACATCGCCATCTAATTTAGCGCCTTGCTGTTTTACAGCATTAGCACGAAACAATCCTTGTTCAGACACAACAACCTCTAACTTCCATTGTGTTACTACATGCCAGTATTTGTTAATATTTGTAACTTACATTAACGCACGATGAATATCAAGTATATTTAAAGCATTAAATACATGTTTAATATATATTTTTTGTTGTTGATTAGGTTTTTTATTTAATATGATAATAAATATAAGGCTAAGTAAAAGATAGAAAATGAGCTGAGTGAGTGATTACTTGCCGTTTTAAAGAATTTTTTATGTGAGAGGTAACCCAAGATTTATTTAACATTAAATCTTGGGTTAAGGATAAGTTAATGCGACTTAGCCAATAACTTGATGCACTAATGGCATAGCGATGGAAGGTTTTTCGCTGATTTGTAACGCGGCTAAATATTCTACTGTTGCTAGTTTTGCTGCTTGCTCTGATGCTGCATGCACTTTAGCGATAACATCACCTTGTTGTACTTGGCTGCCGCAAGCTTGAATATGGCTAAAACCAACAGTGGCATCAATTTTTTGACTGGGATGGGAGCGGCCACCGCCTAATCTGACCACTGCCATGCCTAAGCCGACGGTATCTAGATATTGGATGTAGCCATTACTCGGCGCTACGATATCGACTACCACAAATGCCGGCAGTAAATACTGCTCAGGCTTTTCTAACAAATCGGCCGGGCCACCTAAAGTGCTAACCATTTTAGCGAAAATTTCTGCTGCTTTGCCAGAATCTAAGCTTTGTTGTAAGGCGTTAATGGCTTTGGCTTTTTCGCTAAATAAACCGCCGAGCATTAACATATTGGCACCTAGTTCTAGCGTTATTTGATGTAAGCGCGGTTCACGGTATTTACCGCTTAAGTAATCTAGCGTTTCTAGTACTTCAACATTATTACCGGCAGTACTGCCTAAAATTTGGTTCATGTCAGTTAATAGTGCCCGGGTTGGCACCTTGGCACCATTGGCGGTATTAACAATACTATTCGCTAATGCCGAGGCATCATCAATAGTGCGCATAATAGCGCCGTTACCAATTTTCACGTCCATCACTAAGGCATCTAAGCCTTCCGATAGCTTTTTTGATAATATAGAGGCGGTAATTAACGGGATTGATTCAACCGTGGCCGTAACATCTCGTACAGCATATAAACGCCTATCGGCTGGTGCGAGCTCGCTACTTTGACCGACAATGGCGCAGCCTAAGCTAGACACCACCTGTTCTATTTTAGCTAACGACTGGCTACAGCTATAACCAGGGATCGCTTCTAGCTTATCGACAGTGCCACCGGTGTGACCTAAACCACGACCGGCAATACTGGGCATATAAGCCCCACAAGCTGCCACCATTGGCGCCAGCATTAAGGTCACTTTATCACCTACTCCGCCGGTGCTATGTTTATCCACCACCGGGCCATTCAACTTGCCTTGCCAGTTTAATACTTTACCCGAATCGCGCATGGCTAAGGTTAAAGCAACAATTTCACTGGTATCCATACCATTTAAATAAATAGACATGGCCAATGCGGCTACTTGGCTATCACTGAAACTGTCATCGATTAAACCGCGGACAAACTGCTGAATTTGCGCAGCTGTTAACTGTTGCTTATTGCGTTTAGTTTTTATTATTTCCTGAGGGATCATGCTTATTTGGCTCCAACTTTTTCACTATCAGCCAAATGTTTTGGCGTAAAGGCAGCCGGTAATAGTTCACCTAAGGTCCACGTTTGCTGCTGATCAACATGGTTACAACTTGCCACTGGTGTATCTGGGTGGAAAAACTCAGCAATGACTTGGCGGCATATACCGCAAGGGGGCGTTAAATCGAGTTGTGGCGTATACACTAACAAAGCTTTAAATTCACGCTCGCCGGCAACAATCGCTGCAGCAATAGCATTACGCTCGGCACACACGGTTGCACCATAAGAAGCACTCTCAACATTGCAGCCTATATAAATTTTGCCACTCGTTGCTAATACGGCTACTCCAACGGGAAAATGGCTATAAGGCGCGTAAGCTTGCAATGTCGCTTGTTTTGCTGCCTGCTTCAATCCAGGCCAATTAATATCAGTCACAGGTAAACCTCTTCTGCCTAAGCATTTGCTTTGGCGCTATGCTTAGGCACTATCCTTTGGTGCTATAGTGTTGCTGTGAATTTAGTCTCGGTCAACCCTTTGCTGTTAGTGACCTATTTTCACAGATTGTTCACTGACGTTTTTGCCGTCATGCTTTATACTACTCGGCTGTATAAAACCCATAGCTGGGAGCGACTGTAGTAGGATTAAATTAGGATGAAAATAGGCTTAAAGTGAAAACGATTAATTATTTAGCTGGCTATCCAGCGCAGATCCAGCAGCAAGCCAATGAGCTCTATACTAGCGGTAAATTAACCTCTTATTTATTGCAGAAATATCCGCAACAACATCAGGTACAAAGCGATAAAGCCCTGTACAGTTATATTAGTGAATTAAAGCAGCAATACCTACGCAATAGCCCGCCTCTAAGCCAAGTGCGCTATGACAGTAAATTAAATGTGATCCAACAAGCATTAGGCATGCATACTTTTCAATCCCGCCAGCAGGGCAATAAACTTAAAGCCCATAATAGCATTCAAATTGCCGCCTTATTTAAGCAAGCACCCGCCGAATTTTTGCGCATGATAGTGGTGCATGAACTGGCCCATTTTAAAGAGAAAGATCACAACAAGGCATTTTACCAACTATGCTTGCATATGGAGCCTGCCTATCATCAATTTGAGCTGGATACCCGTTTATGGTTGCTGTCACGGCAACAACAAATTTAGTATCAGAGTTACTAATAGCGTTAGGAACAGAGTTTAGTCATACCAATCGGCGTAAACATTAGGGTGTAGACTATGAAAAAATCATTATTGTTCTCTTATCTTTTGGCGCTAGCTGCATTTTCCAGCATAGCAGCTATGCCACCGCAAGCGGCTTTATGCGTTAGCTGCCATCAAGCTAATGGCAAAGGCCTCGCTAATTTAGCGCCCTCTATTGCCGGTAAACCAGCCGCTTATTTATCCACTCAAGTTCAGCACTTTAAAGACGGTAACCGAGTTTCACCTATTATGCAGCCGATGGCGATGATGTTAGATGATGCTGGTATTAAAGCCACCAGTGACTGGTTTGCCAACTTAGAAGCCGACCTGCCTAACAACCCAGCCTTTCGCGGTGAAAAATCACCACTTGGTATGCCAACCGGTGAGCGACTCGCTTATCAAGGTGATTGGCAACGTAATTTGCCCAGCTGTGTTAGCTGCCATGGCCCTGAAGGTGTCGGTGTCGGTGAGTTATTTCCGCGAATAGCCGGTCAACACGCTGATTATATCCAAAGCCAATTACAGGCTTGGCAAAGCGGTAATCGCAAAGGTGATACCAATGGGTTAATGGCGAGCGTCGCTAACAAGCTTACTGCAGAAGAAATAAGCGCTGTTGCCAGCTACTTTGCAACGGTAGGAGCTAAATAATGCGTATCTTAATAACGAATCTAATTATTAGCTTTATTGTTGCCAGCGCCAGCTCGGTTATTGCGGCAGAAAAACCACCGTTAAAGAATACTAAGGTGGCTAAGTTAGCTATCCAAGATGAGTTACCGGTGGGTAAATCGGCAACTGAATTTCCAGCTGCTCCGTCTTGGCAGCAATTACCTAGTGGTGAGTTGGGTGAGAAGGTTCTTCGCGGCTATAGCTACTTTGTTAATAGCCAACAACTGGCACCAAAGTATGTAGGTAATGGTTTAAATTGTGTTAATTGTCATATGGATGCCGGAAAAAAAGAAAATGCCGCGCCGTTATGGGCCGCTTATATGAGCTATCCTGCTTATCGGAAAAAAAATGATAAGATAAATGCTTTTCAAGAGCGCTTACAAGGCTGTTTTTTATACTCGATGAACGGAACACCACCTATTATGGGTGACGATACCTTAGTCGACTTATCCGCGTATGCCTATTGGTTGGCTCAAGCTACCCTAGGTAATGGCGTCGGTGCTAAATTTACTGCCGCCGACATACCTGTGCCTACCGATGCCGAACTACTGCAAGGTGGTAAGCGTGACGACTTCCCGTTTATGCCGGCATATTTAGCGGCCGGAGGTAGCACTACTCCCGTCTTGCCTGGCCGCGGCTATCCAAAAATAGATGAACCTACCCTACCTGGTGATATCACCCGGGGTAAAGTAGTTTACCAGCAACAGTGTGTGGCCTGTCATGGCAGTAATGGTCAAGGCCAACAAGTGAATCAGCGCTATGTGTTTCCTCCTTTATGGGGGCCAGATAGCTATAACTGGGGCGCAGGTATGCAACGCGTGAATACCGCAGCCTATTTTATTAAACACAATATGCCCTTGGGTATGCCGAATAGTTTATCCGATCAAGAGGCGTGGGACGTGGCCAGCTATCTTGATAGCCGGGATCGGCCACAAGATCCTCGATATCAAGGTGATATTAAACAAACTCGGCGTCAATTTCATGGCAACACCAGTTATTATGGTACTGAAGTGGACGGTAAAATATTAGGCAACGCTAGCTATCCTAATCATCCTAACAAGGGTCAATAGATTAGCGATAATATTACTAGGCCGTAGCACCAGCAGTTGCTGTCGATATTTATCTTTGCAATTATGTACTACTATGTACTACGGCTAATTTAGCATTAAGTATACTTTTATGGCGGAATATCATACTTTTACAGCGGAAGACGCAAAACTTTTTGCCGATGAACATAGCGGTTTATTTGGCAAACGCAGTAAACTACAAGTAGAAAAGCTAACCGATAAAAACTTTAATCAAGTTTTCCGTGTCAGTAACGATAAAGGCACTAGTCTTATTGTAAAGCAAGCCCTGCCTAATGCCGGTTACGGCAATGATAACTGGCCGTTAACAGTAGATCGGGCGCGAATCGAAGCGACCGTGCTAAAAAAGCATTATAGTCTTTGCCCAGAGTTCACTGTGGAAGTACTGCATCACGATACCGAACTGGCCGCCATTTTATTAGAAGATTTAGCCGATTATCGTATATTACGCAGTGAACTTATTGCCGCGAAACAATTTCCTCATTTAGCTTCTCAGCTCGCGCAGTACCTTGCCCATACTCTTTATCACACCAGTGATTTTGCCCTAACAGGACCGAACAAAAAACAACAAGTGGTTAAGTATCTTAATCCAGAATTATGCTTGATTAGTGAAGACGTTATTTTCACAGAGCCTTACGTCAATCATGAGCGCAACCATGTTCCGCCCGGCATTCAGCAACAGGCACAAGCACTTTGGGCAGATCAACCGCTAAAAGCCGAAGTGGCCCAACTTAAAGTTAAATTTTTATCTAGCCCGCAAGCCTTATTGCATGGCGACTTAAATAGTAGCAGTGTGTTTATCAATGACGAAAAGTGTAAAATTATTGACGCTGAGTTTGGTTTTTGCGGCCCTATCGGTTTTGATGTCGGTAGTGTGCTAGGCAGCTTATTACTTAACTATATCGCTCATTTTTCGTTAACCGAACAAGCCGAGTCTCGGCAGCAATTTCAACAATATTTATTACAGCAAGTCACCGAGCTATGGCAGCATTTTGCTGAAACCTTTAACCAGTTAATGGCCAATAAATGCAAGCAGCCCATGCTAACCAATACTGACTATCAACACTATTTTCTGCAGCAGTTGTTTAGCGACACTATCGGTTTTACTGGCTGCGAATTAATACGCCGCGCTATTGGTGTGGCGCGTATTGCCGACTTTGAGCAAATAAAATCTGATTCTGATACAGACCGCTGTAAAATTATGGCCATGAAATTAGGTCAGGCGCTTATTATGCAACGCAACAATCTTAGCGATATAACACAAGTGCAGCAGTTAGTTGAGCAAATAACCGGTTAGATTAAAACCAATGATAAATGAATCGCTTAGTTAATTTATACCTGATATTTAGGCTTTTTTGCTGCTAATAGCAGCGAGTGTAAGATTTTTTGCCTAAAAAGTGCTATATTTAGCCAGCTTTATGCAATAGAAAAGCTGTGGTCACTCCAGTAATATTTTTATTACATTTAGCACTCACTCAAACCTCACTATCAATAAAAGGTTCACCTTAATGACACCATTTACAAAGTCGGTTCTGGCTACTGCTATCCACGCCAGCCTGTTTACTGCTGCTATTGGTCTTTCTTCTGTTGCAAACGCACAGGAAAGTGACAAAGCCCAAGCTAGCCAAGAATTAGAAACCATCACAGTTACCGCCCAAAAGCGGACCCAAAGTATTCAGGAAGTGCCGATTTCTATCGCCACCTTATCGGGTGAAAAGTTTGATAGTATTTTTTCGTCTGGCGACGATATCACCGCCTTAGCGATTAAAGTACCTGGGCTTTATGCTGAAACCTCAAACGGCCGTGCCGCCCCGCGTTTTTATATTCGTGGTTTAGGTAATACCGATTTCGACTTAGCGTCATCACAACCGGTGTCGATTGTTATGGACGAAGTGGTGATGGAAAACGTAATTTTAAAAAGTTTTCCGTTATTTGACGTTCAGCAAGTCGAAGTGATCCGCGGCCCACAAGGTACTTTATTCGGTCGTAATACCACTGCCGGTATTATAAAGTTTGATAGTGTTAAACCAACCCAAGATTTTGATGCTTATGCCAAAACAACCGTTGGTACTATGGGCATGTTTCATGTTGAAGGTGCCGTAGCCGGTGGCCTTACTGACGAACTATCTGCTCGAGTATCCCTGTTATCTCAGCATCGTAGTAACTGGATTGATAATAGTTTTACGGCTGAAAACGATGTAATGGGTGGCTATGATGAGCGCGCTGGCCGGTTACAGTTTTTATATGAAGCGAATGATTTTAATGCTTTATTAAATGTACACTCGCGCAATTATGACGGCACATCGAGCATGTTCCGTAAAAATATATTAACCCCAGGCAGTAATAATTTAAACGAAAACTACGATCGTGATACGGTTGCCTATGATGCACCTGGTTATAATAGACAGAATTATGATGCCTGGGGCGCGTCGTTAAAATTTGATTTTATGCTAGACGGTATGACTTTCACCAGCATCTCAGCACTTGAGCGCGCTGACGGTGGTGGTATTGGTGATATTGACGGTGGTAACCCAAGTGAAGCCGGCCCTGCTAATCCTGACTCAGCCGTGACCACTGATCAATTAAAAGACTTAAAGCAAATCACCCAAGAAATACGTTTAGCTAGTGACACAGATGGTCCTTTAGGTTGGCAAGTCGGTGCGTTTTACTTTGATTCTACCTTTGGCGTTAGCAGTATTGATGGCTTCTTTGGTACGACCGATGTATTCCACGGCAATACCAGCTGGTCTGTTTTTGGTCAAAGTTCATATAAATTAACTGACCAATTAGATGTTACTGCCGGTGTTCGTTATACCGACGATGAAAAAACATTTTATGTTGGCGATCAAAACGTTGATAGCTTTGCTTTATTAATTGGTTTCGCCCAAATTCAAGATTATGCACCAATTAAAGTATCGGACGACAATATAAGCTGGGAATTAAGCGCTAACTATCGCTTAACCAATAAAACCAGTTTATTTGCTCGTGTTGCAGACGGTTTCCGCGCCCAATCTATTCAAGGTCGTGACGTTGCCTTTGAAGCCCCACCATCAGTGGCTAAATCTGAAACGATTATGTCTTATGAGTTTGGTGCTAAATCTGACTTACTCGACAATACATTACGTTTAAATGGTGCGGTATTTTACTATGTAATCGACGATATTCAGTTATCTGCCGTCGGTGGAGAAACTCAAGGTAACCAGTTAATCAATGCCGATAAGGGTGTAGGTTACGGCTTTGAAGTCGATTTTGATTACCGCATGTTAGCCAATCTTAGTGTCGGTGGTGGCTTTAGCTACAACCATACTGAATTAAAAGATAAAAACTTAACTGTGCAACCTTGTGGTTCTGGTATGTGTACCGTGTTAGATCCGGTTAACGGTGACGGTTTAGCGTTAATTAACGGTAACCCTTTCCCACAAGCACCTGAGACCATCTTAACGTTAAACGCTCGTTATGATTTCCCAGTAGAAGGTGGTGAAGTTTATATCTACGGCGATTATCAGTTACAAGGTAAAACTAATTTATTCTTGTATGAATCTGCTGAGTTTAAATCTAACAACAATCATGAAGCTGGCTTACGTGTTGCCTATATCAACTACAACAGCAACTATGAAGTAGGTGTGTTTGGCCGTAATATTACTGACCAAGATAACTTAAAAGGTGCTATCGACTTTAGTAACTTAACCGGTTTTGTTAACGAACCACGTAGCTTTGGTGTTGATTTTAAAATTAGCTTTTACTAATCACTAAATACTCATTATTAAGTGTTAAAACTGGACTAACTAAGATGAATTATTGAGGATCGGTTTTAGCCTATACTAACCATTGCGCCCTGGACGGGCGTAAATGAGCCCCCTGGGATGGGTTTACGGCGTCTTAGTGTGGTTAAACCGAACCGTAAATACACTTAAATTTAGGTTTAAATTTTTAGTGTTGAATGAATACTATTTTGGAGCCATTCCAGTCTTAGTGTTAAACACTCGTCTTGAATCTGAGCGTTAATTTATCAGGGCCGACTATTTATGTAGACGGCCCTTTTTATTTAAATTGATCCAATCTGAAAGCAAACCGTAAAAATACCTGTCTTATTAGCTAGAGTCCGTTATCACGCAGAGGTATTAATGAAACTGCTCAATTTATTCTTAGTCGCGGCAGCTGCTGCGTTACTAATTTTCATCACCAGTTATACCAGCCATGCTAAAACAGAGCCTGCTAAGCCAGACCTTACTCAGCTTAAAAGCCAACTACCTGCCAGTATTAAATTACAAACAGTTGTACTGGGCGCGGGTTGTTTTTGGGGCGTAGAAAAACGTTTCGAAGCCTTAAAAGGTGTAGTCAATGCCGTTGCGGGTTATGCCGATGGATCCGGTGTGGCACCAAACTATAAAGCCATTACTGCCGCTAAAAACAGATACAATCCAGATAATTTTGCTGAAGTGGTGCAAGTAACTTTTGATCCGGCAAAAATAAGTCTGGGTCGGTTGCTACAACATTACTTTGAACAACATGATCCAACCCAATTAAATCGTCAAGGTAATGACATTGGCACCCAATATCGCTCTACTATTTTAGTTAATAACGATCAGCAACTTACTGTAGCTAAACAGACTAGCGCAGAATATCAGCCACTACTTACAGCAGCCGGTTTAGGTCAAATTACCACGGTTATTAAGCCGTTAACTCAGTTTTATGCGGCAGAAGACTATCACCAAGATTATTTAGCTAAGAATCCAAATGGCTATTGCCCAGATCATGCCACTGGCGTGCGGTTTGCTAACAGCAGCCCTCACCCTGCAATCAATATCGACAACACCGATTTACAACTAGGTAAACAGATAGTTGTTATTGAATCAGATAGCTATTGTCCGTACTGTGAAAAATTCACAAAGAATGTGCTTAATAGCTATCAGGGTGATATCACCGTGCATTCTCGGCTGGCTAGCCAATTACAAGGACTTAACATTAGCTCGCCTACGTGGGCCACCCCAACCATATTATTTTTAGTCGATGGTAAAGAAGTATTTGGTCATCAAGGCTATATGAGCCCAGAGCAATTTTATCTGGCTTTAGGCCACTTTAAGTTGGGTGAATCAGAGGCATTTAATGTCGCTTTTGATGAAGGTACTGATGGTCAGTTCTGCCAGCAATATGAAATTTTTAAAAATACCCCAGACGGTGTCTTTGTTGATAAATTAAGTGGCGCAGCGCTATTTGATACCCGCGATAGATTTGATTCTGGCACCGGTTGGTTGTCTTTTACTAATAGCATAGCGGGTGCCGTAACCCAACGGCCAGATAATCGTTATGGTATGCAACGCACAGAGCTACGCTCGAAAACCTCAGGTATTCATTTAGGCCATCTCTTTAACGACGGCCCTAACGGCCAAGCGCGTTACTGTATAAATGCGACGGTATTAGACTTTATACCGCGCTAACCACGCTAAAACAGAAGCCGCCTTATAACTGGCGGCTTCTGTTTATATATAAACTATTTTAGCTTTTACTTAGTCAACAAGTTCTCTTCATCTGAATTTTTTAAATCAGCCGCTAATTGCTCTGGAATGGTATTATCTGTACTGACATCAATATCTTCAGCGGTAACGTTAGTTGCAGTGGCTGCTGCCGGTTTAGCTGCACGGTTTGACGCTATAGACGGTACTGTTTTTTCTGTTTTAGCCATAGTGGGCTGCTCTACCATATGGATACGATAAATAGGCTCTGGCATTTCAATACCCGCCTCATCGAAAGCCGTTTTCACTTGGCGGATGGCTTCGCTACGGGCTTTTAAAAAGTCAGTATGGCTTTGATCTATCCAAGCATAAAACTGCAACAATACCGTGCTATCACCTAATTCGGCAATCATGCAACGAGGTGCAGGGTCAGTTAATATACCCGGAATATTTGTTAAGGTCGCAATACCTAATTGCCGAACATTAACTAAATCTAACTCAACCGACACCCCGACTTTAAAGCCTAGCCGGCGCAATGGATTGCGCGAAAAATTAGTTAACGCAGAAGTAATAATATCGCTATTTGGAATACGCAGATGGTTACCATCATAGGTCATTAGCACCGTATCTCTTGATGTTAACCGCACTACACTACCAGTAAAATCACCAACCTGAATTTGATCACCAACCGCAAACGGATTTCGGGTACTTAATAAAACACCGGCTAAATAATTTTCGACAATATTGCGAAAGGCAAAACCTAATGCAATACCTATTACACCGGCAACACCTAGTGCTGCGCTAACCAGCGTTGTGGCATCTAACAGCTCTAACGCTATTAAAACGCCAATACCCGTTATGACTATGCGGATAAATCGCATACCTAGATTGGACGATAGCTCACTAAGGCCCAGCCGTTTTAACCATCCACTGCGTCTTGCTAACCAAGCCGCAAGCTGGTAAAAAACAATTATCACCACTATTGCTAGCAGTAATAGCGGTAACATGCGTAATGCTTTATTAAACATTTCTTGAAACTTTTCACTGGCCGGAGCTAATCGAGAGCTTACCGCCAGTTGCTCCTGCAAGTTGTTTTGTACATAAACTACACCCTCCAGCCGACTGGCTATGTGCGCAATATCTCGACTTAATTGTGCATTCTCCGCTTCACCATTAAGGCTTAATACCCCAGCGTTCACCGTAACTTCAACTTGCTCCAACCCAGAAATAGCTTGAGTTATCGCCGTTAGCCGATCGGCTATCGCTTGATCTTGCGGCACATTCAGCACAGCGATGGTTTCAGCAACAGGCTCTGCATCAACCGCATAAGTGGTCCAGCTAAGACCAATAAACAACAGCATAGCTAACCGCAAGACCAGAGTTTTCATCCACGTTCCCTTAACTTAATTCAACTAACCTGAATTACGCATGCCTGCCGCAATGCCGGCGATGGTAATCATTAACGCTTGGCTAATATCCGGTTTCACACTGTTGGGTTGATGCCGCACGCGGTGGAGTAATTCGGCTTGTAAAATATGCAGCGGATCAACATAAGTATTACGTAACATAATGGACTCACGGATCCAGCCTTCTTTTGCCATTAACGTATCGCTATGTATAAGCCGCAATAACAGCGCTCGGTCATGATCGAGCTGTTGTCTTAATTGCGTGCCTAAATATTGTAACTCTGTTGGCACTAAAATCTTATCGTAGTAAGCGGCGATATCAGTATCGGCTTTTAAAAACACCATCTCGAGCATAGACAAACGGGTGGCAAAAAATGGCCACTGTTGCTGCATTTCATCTAATACTGCTTGCTGACTCTGCTCCGCTTTAGCTAATGCTGCGCCGGCACCTAGCCACGCTGGCAACATTAATCGGTTTTGCGACCAAGCAAATATCCATGGGATAGCCCGCAAGCTTTCAACCCCTCCGGTTGGATTTCGTTTAGCGGGTCGACTGCCTAACGGCAACTGTCCTAATTCTTGCTCTGGCGTCGCAGCGCGAAAGTAAGGTACAAAGGCTTTATCTTCACGTACTACTGCGCGATACGCCTGACAAGAATCATCCGCTAACTGTTGCATAAGTTCGCGCCAGCTAGATTTAGGTACCGGTGGCGGTAGCAATAAACCTTCAAGTACAGCACTAGAATATAAGGCTAAACTACGTAGGGCTAGTTTAGGTAAACCAAATTTAAACCGGATCATTTCGCCTTGCTCGGTTACCCTTAATCCCCCCGCTAATGAGCCGGGTGGCTGAGATAAAATAGCAGCATGCGCAGGACCACCGCCACGACCAATAGTGCCACCACGACCATGGAATAAGGTCAGTTGTACTTTAGCTTGCTGACAAATAGCCACTAAGGCTTCTTGAGCTTGATATTGCGCCCATGCCGCAGCAAATACACCGGCATCTTTAGCTGAATCAGAATAACCAATCATTACTTCTTGTTTGTTATCAATATAATTTCGATAACTACCGATAGCTAACAATTGTTGCATACTATCTGGTGCATGCTCTAAATCGGCTAAGGTTTCAAATAAGGGTGCAATTGGCATAGAAAACTGCGCGCCAGCTTGTTTTAGTAATAACTGTACCGCTAACACATCGGATGGTTTTCCAGCCATAGAGATTACATAGGTACTTAACGCTTCTGGGCCATGCTCTGCAACAATAGCGCAGGTATCTAGCACTTGTTGCACATCTGCGCTGGGCTGCCATTCTTTACCAAATAAAGGCCGACGACTGCTTAACTCAGATAATAAAAACTGTTGTTTTTGGGCTTCATCCCAACTTGCGTAATCACCTAACTCTAAATATTGGGTTAACTCGCTAAACACATCAGCATGGCGCTGGGCATCTTGGCGAATATCCAGTTTTAGTAAACTTAAACCAAAGGCATAAGCACGACGAAGGGTATCGAGTAACTTACTGTTGGCTATTACTGTCATCCCACATTCTTGTAACGAGTGGTAACAAAGTAATAAGGGTTCAAGTAGCTGCTTATTATGCCAAATCAAATCGGCCGGAACTGGGCTGGGTTGTTGATTAATGGCTTGTGTTAACCATTGCCGAGTACTTAATAACTGCAGCCTTAACTTATTTAATACCGCACGATAAGGCTCGTCACTCTGTGTTACTGCTTTTAAAGCAGCGTTTGCCTCTGACATTGATAATTCGCTGCTTAACACATCTAAATCTTTGGCAAATAAATCGGCCGCTTTCCATCGGCTTAACAATAACACTTGCTGGGTTACCTCAGCCGTTACGAACGGATTACCGTCGCGATCGCCGCCCATCCAAGAAGTAAACCTAATTGGCGTAGCATCGACTGCTATGCCCTGACCAATAGCCGCGACTAACTTGCTATCTAACTGGCGTAAAAAATTCGGGAATGGCTTGCCACAGCGAAGTTTCTATTACCGCAAACCCAGATTTTGCTTCATCTACCGGTGTTGGTCGTTGCTGCCGAATCTCATTGGTGTGCCATGCTTGGCTTATTAATTCAAACAAGCGCTGCTGAATAACTTGCTGTTGTTCAGCGCTATGTTGTTGCTCTAGTTGTTCTAAACAGCCGGCTATTTCAGACAGTTTATGAATTAGCGTCCGCCGTGACACTTCAGTGGGATGGGCGGTTAATACTAGCTCTATAGATAAATTTTCAACCGCCGCAATAACGTGTTCAGTCGATACTTGCTGTTGTTGCAACTTTTCCAGTAGTTCATCTATCGGCTGCGGCTTTTCGATGGTGTTTTGGCCAGCTTGACTAATGGTATGATGCTGTTCAGCAAGGTTTGCTAAATTTAAAAACTGGGCAAAGGCGCGGGCTACGGGTAACAACTCATCGTCACTTAGCGAGGTCAGCACTTGCTTTAATTGCTCAGCTTGCTGCTCATTGCCTTGGCGCGCTGCTTTAGATAATAGACGGATCTGCTCAACGCGCTGCAACACGGCATCACCTAATTGGTTGCGGATGGTGTCGCCTAATTTAGTGCCGAGTAAACTGACATTCGCTTTTAATGCTGCATATTGTGCCATCTATAATACCTCTATTATGGTCTGCTACTTCACCCTAGTCGGTAATTTACCGCGACTCAATACACGCAATGAATAAACCGCAAAATAAAGCCATTTAATAACAGCCAAATAAAATATTTTTATGTTTTTTTATATTTAATGGAATAAAACTTCAAGCTGACGCGTTATCGCTATGTCAATCACGACATTTAAAGGAAACGATAATGAAAACATTAATGACCCCTAGCCTGATCGCAATTGCTTGTTTTTCTGCTTTATCAGTTGCTGCCGACGTTTCTGTGTCGGCGCAAAGTAACAGTAACACTGATGTAAAAATGCACAATAGCCAGCTTTCTGCGCAGCACAACAGTACTGTTTCAACCAATCAGCAAACGTCTAACGCGAATGGCTCTGTCGCTAAACCCGCGGCACCAGCAGCAACATCATCCTCAACACCTACAGAACAACCAGCTGCCGATAGCTCAAGTCAAAATATAGCACAGCAAACTAGTGCTACCGGTGCGGCCTTAGCAACGAACTTAAGTTCTCAGCTCGCCGCCAGCACGGACACCACCTTGGCAACCGTTGCTAGCTTAAATAATACGGTTACAGCAACCGAGCAGCAATTAACCTCGGCTATTAATAGCGATACCTTAATAGCCGCTGGAACCAGTGTTGCCTCACAAGTAAATGCCAATTTATCGGCTAACGCAGCGGCGGCAGTGCAACAGCAAGTACTCAGTAATGCCAGCCAACTTGTACAGCAGAATACCAGTGCAGAAGTGGCGCAGAATGTTAGCCAAGCTGTCAGTGCTGAAGTGTCTAACACTGTTCGTAATACCCTTAAGTTATCTACCGGTTTATAAGTCAAACTTGCGCGCCGCATACCTTCGGCGCGCTTTTCTAGTGCAGGAGCAATATTATGGCCCTATTAACCCGCGCCACTACCATAGCGGCAACACTATGTTTATTATTCAGTTTACCTAGCCACAGCTCCGAGAGTTTGCAACTTAGTGCTAAAGCGCGTGCCGGCATCGCCCAGCAATCAAACGTTAATATCAGTGAGTTGGAACAAGCCAGTGGCCGTAGCGATAGCGCGGTGTTACTTGAAGCAGAGGTAGATGCAACTTGGCAAGCCAGCACAGCGCTACAATTTACTAGCGGTTATAGTGTGCAAGATACCCAATATCAACACAGTGCTGACTTTAATACTCGGTTACATTTAGGTTATTTGGATGCCAGCTACCAATTGGGTGATAGCCGCATAGGGGCTAACGTTTATTATGCGTTAGCAGAATTAGATAGCAGCCGCTTTTTAACCTTGCAGCAAGCAAGCCTATATAGCATGCATGGCCTTACACCAAGCTGGTATATTCGCCCCGCCCTAACGGCAGGTAAAAAACAGTTTAGCCAGTTTAGTCAACGTGATGCAGATACTTTGAATGTTAGCGCTGATTCGTTTTGGTTTTTTGCCAACGGCCAGCGCTTTATTGCCTTTGGTCTGACTTATCATGACGAAGATAGTCTAGACAATGCTTTTAGCTATACTGCCCCTGGGGTTAAATTAAAACTGTCTAGCAGCTACACGCTGTGGCATTTAGATCAGCAGCTACAGTTTTCTGTTAAAGTCAGTCAGCGTGACTATGCCAATGTTGCTGATAATACTGTTACTAATACTGACAGTGATGGTTTTTCTAACTTGAATAAAAAGCCTAACACAACCAGTCCTAGTCGCACCGATACCCATACCCAGTTAGCGGCTAACTGGCAGCTGGCTATAAACTCACATTTCGCTGTTATCACTGCAATTGAACATGGTGACTTTAGCTCCAGCTTAGATAGTGCTGATTACCGCGACACCCGCAGTTCAGTATCATTACAACTGAGCTTTTAACCTAGCTTTTAATGCTGCTTTAACGGAGCCGCTATCAGGCCATTACCAAACTGACTATCATGCCCAGGCTCGCCTAAATCCCGAGCCTGTGCGGTTAGGCGCTGCCGAATTTGTGCCAGCGATAAGGTTGGCTCGGCCGCACGTAAGCAAGCAACCGCTGCACTTAGCACCGGAGCTGCCATCGAAGTACCGCTTTGCACAGCAACCGTACCATTGGCGCTTAATGTCGGCACTTGCACGCCAAACGCGGCATAATCTATATATTCGCCTTGATTAGCCCAACGGTATAACTGCTGCCACTTATCCAGCGCCGTTACGGCTAACACGTCTTGGTAAGCGGCAGGATATAATGGCGCAGCTACAGGGCCCCCATTGCCCGCTGCTGCTACCAAAATCACGTCTGTTTTAACTAATTGCGCTATTACTGCGGCTAAAACAGGGTTATCTGGCCCGGTTAAACTCATATTAATCACCTTGACCTGTTGGCTTACTAGCCAATTTAGGCCTTGTAAAATATGGGCTAAGGTAGCTGATTGTTGATATTGATTAGCCGGATAAAAAGCACTAGCGCTATACAGGGTTAGTTGCGGCAATAATGGTTTAATATCAGCGTGTTGCGCTGCTAGCAAACCAGCGACAGCCGTACCATGACCATAGGTTTGATTAAGCGTTTGCGGTAAAAAATTTTGCTGCACTATTTTAAGCCGCTGTGACTGCTGCACCAAAGCCGGATGGTCTAAGGCAACAGCGGTATCCACCATGCCCAATCTTACCGGCAGGGTACACATCGCTGCACTGTTTACTAATTCCGTACTTTTAACTAACTCCGCACTGGTTGCTAACGCCTCACTGGTTACTAACGCCGCACTGGCGTCAGTATTAACCGCTGCTTGCGGCTGATAAATATGATTACGACCAGCATAGCTGGCCAAAGTGGCATCAAATTGCTGGCTCAGCTGAAGCGATGAATCTAATTCTGCAGGGACTTTTAGTTTCACCAGCAGCATGCCAAGTGCCGTTAGCTCCGATTTTGCTTGCTGGTAACGCACTAGTTCTGGCCAACGTTGCACTAAGCCTTGCCACTCGGACTCGGTTAGCAATAGTAACCATTCGCGCTCAACTGCGCGAAAGCCCTGCTCAACCTCAACCACTGTCCACAGCGACTGCCCTTGCTGATCAACAATTGCTAATACTTGCGGTAAAGCTGTCAGGGGGTCGGCTAAGGTTGCTTTTTCTGCTAGTTGTTTTACTAACTGTTGCTGCGCCAGTTGTTGTTGCGCTACTTGCTGCAACTGGCTAGTTCTTTGCTGCAACTGTTGCTCAACTTGGCTCGGTATCTGTTGTAATAACGGCTCGGCTAACGAGATCTGGCTAAAGCCAACAGTTGGCATTAACAATAATGTTAAGCAACAAACGGCGAGTATTTTCATCATATTCCCTGTAAATTAAACCTGCAGTTACTACATTAAACGGCTAGCAGCGAAAAAAATTCCCTTCTCAATGGAATAAACTACATAGCTGAGCCGTTATCAGGGTAAATAGGAGTATAAGCTAAACATGAAAACTGACCTAAAGCTACTGCTGCCCGCCTTACGCCGCTTTGCCTATTCGCTTACCGGCACTATGGCAGATGCAGATGATTTACTACAAAATACCGTACTACGATTATTAAATGCCCCGGCACCTGAAGGTGTTCCCTTGGCACAATGGGCATTTAAAATATGCCGTAACTTATGGATAGATGACTATCGGGCGCAAAAAGTACGTCGTCAAGCCACCCAACATGTCGACCTGCAACAACAAAACTTTAGCGATGGTGAGCAAGATATGCTCAATGATATCCAGCTAGGTGAAGTGAATACGGCGATGAATCAGCTACCTGATGAGCAACGTGAAGTGTTGTCCTTGGTTGCCGTACAAGGTTTAAGTTACGCCGAGGCGGCAAGCATTTTAGCTATCCCTGCCGGAACCATTATGAGTCGACTTGCTAGAGCTCGCACAGCCATGGTGAGCGCCTTACAACAACATAGGAGTCCAGCATGAAAGCTAGCATGATAATAAGTGACGAAATGCTGTCTGGCTTTTTAGATGCCGCGTTAAGTGATGCCGATATGCAACGGGTTCGGCAGCAACTAGTAGAGAATGAACAATTAGCTGAACGCCTAGCCGACTTAGCCTTAGTAGACAGCATAGTGCAACAACATTACGATAAAATTAATCAACAACCTATGCCTGAAGCTGTGCTTAATTTACTGCTAGAGCAGCCAGCAACTACAGAAGCAACGACAACAGAAAGCGCAGAAATAATTCAATTTCCGTGGTGGCGTAAAGTCCAGCAACATTTGCAACATCATGCTGCTGCCGTAGCCTGTATAGCGCTCTTTGCTGGTTATGGCCTGTCCCAGTTAGGCTCTGAATCTGAGTCCATAACTACCGCTTTGAATAGCCAGATTATTCAGGTATTAAATAGTGCGCGCAGCGGCCAAGCTTATACGTTAAATGCTAATGACAGTGTGACTCCGCGCTTAAGCTTTATCAGCCAACAAGGCAGCTTTTGTCGCCAGTATGGCGTACAAAGCATAAGCGAGCAAAGCGAAAATATTGCCTGTAAAGAACAAGGTCAATGGCAGCTAAAAGCCAGCCTAAGCCAACCGGGCAAGCAAAATAGTGGCTTATACCAAACAGCTAGCGGACCTAGCGCTTTGGATCCTATTTTAGACCAGCTAATGGCCGGCCCAGCGTTATCGGCAGCTGCTGAACAACAACAGTTAACTGAACATAAAAACTAAGATTAATCAGGAGAACAGTATGAATAATTTATCTATGCGTGGCTTATTATCAGTAATACTCATCGTGGTTTTAGCTGCTTGTAGCAGCCAACCGGTGTATCGGGAAGCAACGGCTAATGGTTATGGTTATGCAGAGCAGCAAATTAGTAATAATTATTATCGGGTTAGCTTTAAAGCCCGCGGCGATAACAGTGGTGAAGCTAAAGCCTATGCCATGCGCCGCGCCGCAGAACTAACCGCTAAGCAAGGTTATGATTGGTTTGTTATTGTTGATAAAGAAACCGTTACTGAGCGTGACAATGCGCCTGCTAATCATGCCAGTGTAGGCTACCAACAGGGCACGCAACGTTCAATGCGTGATTGTTCTTTGTTAGGTTGTAATAGCCGTACTGTCAGTCAGCCACATTATGAAATGGGTATTAATACCACGACTGGTCGAGAGCAAGTTGAAGCGGTGCTAGAAATTCGCATGGGTAAAGGCGTGGCCAGCGATAACGCCACCACCTATCCTGCCAAATATGAATAAGTGATTCAACGCTAACCCAGTAATCCCTACTGTTGAGATACCAAACAAAAAGCCCGCCAATTGGCGGGCTTTTTACTAAGCCTTAGCTTAGAATTTGTAGCTTACGCCACCGTAGATTTGGCGACCAATAGTGTCAAACACTTGTGGTACAGTACCGCCGTCACTGCCGTTAGCCACATATGAAGGCTCTTCGTCTGTAAAGTTCTTCACACCTAAAGTTAGGTTTAAGCCATCAGTGATAAAGTAGTTAGCAGCAATGTTGTGATACAACACGCTATCCACTTTGGCATCACCTGCTAAGTAATCAGTTTCACCAATATAGCGGTTGAAATAAGTGATATTCCAATCGCCTTGACCGGCTTGTAGGCTGAAGTTGTTACGTACTTTAGCATAACCACCGAAGTTACCATCAGTGGTGTTGGTGTAATCGATTCCGTCTTGTTCAAACTTCAATAAGTAGGTTAAGTCGTTATTGATATTCCACGTTAAGCCGATGGCGTCAAAGCGATACGCTAAGTTGAAATCGACACCGCTAGTATGCTGTTTACCCACGTTAGTTAACGGGTTAGTGAAGCTAGATAAATCACCGGCTGCGGTAATTTGAAATTGTTCACAAACAACAGTATTACCAGCAAAACAACCATCTAAACCGGCTTGGGCATCTAAACGTGTAATCGCATTTGAAACGTTAAATTTCCAGTAATCAATTGTCATTGACATGCCATCAATGGCAGCTGGAGAATAAACAAAACCGGCCGTAAATGATTCAGACTCTTCAGGCTGTAAGTTGTTGTCAGAGCTGTAGTTAACTAGGATTTGTGGATCTTGCTCATTTCCCCATGGATCATCAAGGTAATCATAAGAACCAGTGTTACCACCGAATAACTCGCTGACGTTTGGTGCACGGAAACCCGTTGCAGCTACTGCACGTAACATAATTTCGTCAGTTGCTGTGTAAGTTAAACCCATTTTCCAGGTGCTGGCGTTACCAAAAGTAGAGTAATCGTCAAAACGTAAGGCAAATTCACCAGTAAGTTTTTCAGTAAACGGAACGCTTACTTCTTGGTAGAAAGAGATAACTTCATAGTTACCATCGGTAGGATCTTGCTGGGCTGATGTGCCTTCACCAGCGACAACAATTGGGTCTGGGTTAAAGAAGCCGCTATCACGACGATATTCAGCACCAATAGCAAAACCAACTGCACCCGCGCTTAAATCAAATAAATCACCGTTTAAGCCAGCTGATACAATATGTTGCTCATTACCACCACCTTCTTGCTGCAGATAACCGACATCAGTAATAATGGCTTTAGTTAGCTTGTCACCGCTAAACCAGGCATCTTGGTTGGCATACACTGAATTAGCCATTTTCACGGCATTAATAGAGTTCGCCACACTGTTATTAGCTTTGTTTTTGCCAAAAGTATAAGCGATATCCCAATTTAAACCGGTGCTAACATCTAAGCTACCAGCTAAAGCAGTAGATAAACGTAAGGTATCGGTATCCTGTTCATAAACACGGGCACCGACATCATTCATGCGACGACGGTAGTTAACCCGGCCAGTCTCATCTACGGCTATACCACCTGCAATCATGGCTGGCGTTAAGGTGATGCATTTAGCTGGATCGATATTAGCTTCACCACATACACCTAACATAATATTACCTGGTTGCGGCGCTAACTGCTGATCAGATTTACGCTTGGTATAGATGGCATCTGCCGTTAATACTAAATCGCTACCTAATTCTTCGGTCATATTAGCAAATAAGCTGTAACGCTTACTTGGGGTTTGATACCAGCTATCTTTAGTATAATCATAGCCACTGCTGCGGCCAACCCACTCACCTTGCGCATTTTGAACTTTACCACCTAAAGTACCGGTTGGAATAAATGAGCTACTACCTGTCTCTGTCCAATCACGGTCTGATTGCACTACACCTTCACGATTAGATAGTGCGGCACCAAAGGTATAGTTACCTGTTTTTGTACTAAAACCATATAAAGCACTTAGCTCAGCCGTTTCGCCGTCACCTTTATCTGTGCCACTGCCGTTTAAATCAATTTGTACACCTTCAAAGTCTTTCTTGGTAATAATATTGACTACGCCAGCAATAGCGTCAGAGCCATATACCGCTGATGCACCATCTTTTAAGATTTCAACGCGGGCAATCATCGCTACTGGGATTGAGTTTAAATCAACTGCACTATCGGCACCTGAACCCGAGTTGACCATACGACGGCCATTTAATAAAACTAGCGTACGTGATGCGCCCATACCGCGTAAATCAACTTGCGCAACACCGTCAGAACCATTATTTGTGGTTGAACCTACCGCTGCGCCAGCCATTGAAGTTTGCGCTTGTAATAACTGATCGACAGAGTTGTAACCTTCCATACGAATGGCTTTAGCATCGATCACGGTTACAGGAGAAGAGGTTTCCATATCTTGGCGCTGAATACGTGAACCGGTAACGGCAATACGTTCAACTTTAATAGCAGCTGCATCTTCAGCTTGAGCAACTGAACTGAATCCGATAGCGCTAAGTGGCGCGGCTAACAAAGCTATCCGCACAGCTGTATTTATTGAAGATTTTTGCATTATTATTCCCCTAGACATCATCATTTAAGATGGTCATCGTTATGATTGCTGGATTTTACGGCGCTGACGCTAATCTGCTTAAAATGCTAACGCCAGCACTAATCCGCCAAGACGGCGTAAGCAGTGACTAATAGGGGGAAATTAGCCACTAAGGTGGTTAGCGCATCTTATGCTTATTGAACGGCCACTGCTGGGTCATTGTTTAGTAATTATTTGTAATTTAATGCCTAACAATACCGCTTTAAATCAGTTAAACGCTTCTGCCATAACGCGGGCTCTGCTAAACTACGCGCCCTCAAATACTGTTGGTACGGCTCAATAACAATCATTGATGCACGCCTTAAGCCCGGTAATTGCTTACAGAGATTACAAATGAAACTAAGCTGTTTAATAGTGGACGACGAACCTTTAGCCAGGGCTGGCATAAGACACCTTCTGACCCAACAAGGGCAATTTAATATTGCTGCAGAAGCCGATAACGGTAACGACGCATTACGATTAGCCGAGCTACATAACCCAGACATTATTTTTCTCGACATTGAAATGCCGGGACTAAATGGTATTAATGTGTTTAAAAGCTTAACCTCTAAACCGGAAGTTATTTTCTGTACTGCTTATGCAGACTATGCAGTTAATGCCTTTGAGCTTAGTGCTACCGACTATTTACTCAAACCTTTTACCACTGAGCGTTTTCAACAAGCGTTATTTAAAGCTTATGGCAAAATTATGGATAAGCTAACTAACGCAACCGCGGCTATTGATCAGGTTGCAGCTAACGTTAATTTTATTCAGCGCTTAACTATTCGCGAGCCCGGTCGGTTGCGTATTGTGGATGTTAACGATATTAGCTGGATTGAAAGTGCCGGTAATTACATTGAGATCCATACTCAACCGCAACAAAAAAGTTATTTAATGCGCGAGACCATGGCCAATATTGAACAGAAGTTAGACCCAGCTGTATTTGCCCGTATTCATCGTTCATCAATCGTCAGAAAAAGTGACATTATCGAGTTACGACCGGGTGATAAAGGGGATGCCGATGTTATTTTAAAGTCGGGGCAACAATTAGTGATGTCGCGCCGCCATCGCCATGCATTGGCCGAGTTTATGGGCCAATTAAACTAATTCGCTTTTAGCACTGGCTTATCCTGCAGCATAAGCTGGTACAATAGTTGGCATAATTCTCTTGGTTAGATCTAAATATGACTGAAACACGCAGCAAAAAGAAATCCGGTTTTTTTAGTAATATGCTATTTAACATCATCGCGCCAGCGCTGATATTAAGTAAGTTAAGCACTGAAGATAGCCTAGGCCCCGTTTGGGCTGTGGTCGTCGCGCTGGCTTTTCCATTAGTTTATGGTGGCTGGGAATTATTAAAATCGGGCAAGGTAAATTTTTTCTCGATACTGGGTATCATTAGCGTGTTGCTTACTGGCGGTATTAGTTTATTACAACTTGACCCAGCTTATATTGCGATTAAAGAAGCGATGATCCCAGCATTAATAGGTGTCGCAGTACTCATTAGCCAATATACCCGTTATCCGCTGGTAAAAACGTTATTAATAAACCCAGAAATACTCGATATCGAGAAATTGAACAGCGCCTTAGCTCAAAGCGGGAAAACTGCGGAATTTGCCAGGACGACTCAACGCGCAGGCTTTATTGTTGCCGCCACCTTTTTTATGTCGGCCGCATTAAATTACATCTTAGCTAAAGCTATAGTGGTCAGCTTACCCGGTACCACTGCTTACGCAGAAGAACTAGGCCGTATGACTTGGCTTAGCTACCCGGTAATAGCCTTACCCAGTATGGTGATGTTAATGGCGGCCATAATTTATATTTTCCGCCAAGTTGGCCGTTTAACCGGCCAGTCTTTAGAAGAATTTATTCTGAATTAGGCTTTTTTAGCTCGGTACGCAATTCAGTTAACTCTTGCTGCAACAGCTGCATCTGCAACAATAGCTGCTGTTGCGTAGCAACGTCAGCGTCATGCTCAGCTTTATGCTCTTCATCGTGCATGCTTTGTACTGCGTTAACTATCACCGCAATAAATAGGTTTAACATAGTGAAGGTAGCAATAAGAATAAAGGGCACAAAGAACAGCCAAGCATAAGGGAATTGCTCCATCACCGGCCGGGCAATTCCCATCGACCAGCTCTCCAGCGTCATCACCTGAAACAAGGTGTACAAGGAAGCGCCCAAGCCGCCAAACCATTCGGGAAAAGCCTCGCCGAATAATTTAGTCACCATCACTGCTGCCACGTAATACACTAAGCTCAGCACCATGGCAATTGACAGCATACCGTTTAGTGACTGTACCAAGGCACCAACAATTTTTTTCATTGACGGTACAAAGGTCAACACCCGTAATACCCGCAACACCCGCAGAGCACGCAGTACCGCAAACGGTCCGCTAGCGGGTAGCAGTGCAATCGTCACCACAATAAAATCAAACACACTCCAAGCATCTTTAAAAAAGTTTAGCCGGTACACATACAGCCGTATCGCGATTTCCAGTACAAACACGGTTAAAATAGCTTTATCTAGCACTTGGATGACAGGACCCGCGACGGCCATCAACCCTGGCATTGTTTCTAGCCCTAAAGAGACAGAATTAATTAAAATTAGCGCCAATAAAATGCGTTGGACTAGGGGGGCCTCAATAAAACATTTTAAGCGCTGACCCAACGTGGGTGCGACTAATACAGACTCACTGCTCATACGACTACCTTTGACCAAGCGGACTAAATAAACGGCCGTTATTGTATGTCAGCGGTAGTCAGCGTCAATCACTGTTTTTGCATCAAGCAACAGAGTTATAACGAACAAAAGCCTGCGCCAAATCGGCAATCAGATCATCGACATGCTCTAAACCAATGTGTAAGCGTAATAAGGGCCCTTGCTGTGGCCAAGTTGTGGCTGTTCGCTGGCTTTGCAGCTGCATAGTGGCGGTAATTAAACTTTCATAACCGCCCCATGAAAAACCCATTTTAAAATGTTGCATGCCTTCAACAAACGCAGCAATTTGCTTTTGATTACCTTGCTTTAATGCAAACGAAAATAAACCATTACTGCCGCTAAAATCGCGCTTAAAAATGGCATGCCCCGGGTGACTAGGCAATGCAGGGTGATATATTTGCGCCACCTCTGGCCGCTGCAATAGCCAATCAACCACAGCTAATGCGCTTTTTTCATGCTGCTGCAAACGCACGCCTAAGGTACGTAACCCCCTTAAGGCGGTATAGGCATCATCAGCAGAGGCACAATAACCCAGTAAATAACTATGATCTCTAAGCTGTGGCCAATGTTGCTCGTTAGCTGTCGCCGTACCGAGCATTATATCGGAATGGCCTACTATGTATTTTGTCGCCGCTTGAATTGACACATCTACGCCCAGCGCAAAAGGCTGACATAAAATAGGAGAGGCCCAAGTATTATCTAAAATGGTAACAATATTATGTTGTTTAGCAACCGCACAAATGGCCGGAATATCTTGTACTTCAAACGTTAATGAACCTGGCGACTCGAGAAATATCACTCGGGTATTCGGTTTAATTAAGTCGGCAATATTAGCGCCAATTAGTGGATCATAATATTCAGTATCAATGCCTAATGATTTAAGTACTTTGTCACATAAAGCTCGGGTGGGTTCATACACACTATCAACCATTAAAACATGATCACCTGCCGTTAAAAAAGCCAATAATGCCCCACTGACGGCCGCGGATCCGCATGGGTAAAGCGCACAACCCGCACCGCCCTCTAGCTCACACATCGCCGCTTGTAACGCGAAATGAGTATCAGTGCCTCGGCGACCATAAAATGGCACTCTATCTCCAGCATGTGCTGCGGCATGTTTAAGTTCAGCAAAGGTATCAAATACGATAGTCGATGCCCGCACTAGTGGCGGATTTACCGCATAACCGGTATAGGCTTTATCTCGGCCAGCATGAATTAATTGGGTTGGTTTTTTCATTTTATTATTTCTTTATTCTGTGTTTTTTTCATTCGCCATTAGCCATTAGTCTAATCCATCTAGACGTCTTCTGAATTAAGTGCTAGTAATATAGCTGAACAGACGAATATTTGTGCATTAATTTATGTATAGCATGAAACTGGCATATTTTGCTTATAACTGCTAGTTATAACTTTTTGCTATAGATTAAATCAATTGCATATAATTAAGGCATATCAAAGTATTGTATAGTTTATGCTGAATTTACTTAAAGGACTGAATAATGAACCATAAAGCTTCTTACTTAGCGTCTAGTGTAAGTTTAGCCATCGCGCTAACCGCCCCTACCGCCTTCGCTCAGCAGACTAATGAAGCTGACGTGGAAAAAATTTCGGTGATTGGTAGCCGCTTATCTGTGCGCTCTGCAACAGAAAGCACCGCACCGGTAGACATTATTGGCAGTGCCGAGCTACAAGCAACCGGGATGACAGAAACCGCGCGCGCACTGCAGTTTTTAGTGCCCAGCTTTAACTTCCCTACCTCGTCAATAACTGACGGTAGTGACGCGGTACGGCCAGCCAGCTTACGCGGCCTATCACCAGATCACACTTTAGTCTTAATTAACGGTAAGCGCCGACATGGCTCTGCATTAGTCCATTTAAATGGCACTATGGGCCGGGGCAGCTCTAACGTTGATTTAAATGCCATCCCCATGAGTGCGATTAAACGCATTGAAATACTGCGTGATGGTGCAGCCGCTCAGTATGGCTCTGATGCCATAGCGGGCGTGATTAATTTAGTTTTAAACGATAATGTTTCCGGTGGTCAAATTAGCCTGAATGGCGGCCAAACTTTCGATGGTGACGGCGAGCAATATAAAATTAGCAGCAGTCAAGGTATTCGCATTGGCCAAGATGGCTTTGTTAATATTAGTGCAGAATATCATCACAAAAATAAAACCAATCGCGCCGGCTTAGATCCAAGACAGCAATACGCCGATATTGATGGCCAGCCCGATCCGCGTGAAGCTACAGCAAATCGTTTAAATCACAGTGTCGGCGATGCCTCTTTTGAAAACTTAGCGGTTATGGTTAATGCCGGTTATCAATTAGCAGACGGCGAGATCTATGCCTTTGCAGATCTATCGCAACGTAAAACTAAATCAGGTGCTTTTTTCCGCCGACCATTAGATGCTCGCAACGTGCCAGAAATTTATCCGGATGGCTTTTTACCCGAAATTGCGCCTGAAACCAATGATCATGCCATCACTTTAGGTTATAAATTCGAACTAGCAGATTGGCAATTAGATTTATCGGCCAATACTGGCGCCAGTCGCTATCAGTACTATGTTAATAACTCTCTAAATGCTTCACTTGGCCCAACCAGCCCTACTAGCGCGAATGCTGGTGGTATGAGAAACAATGAGCAAAATCTTAATCTAGATGCTAGTAAGCTGTTTGCCTTTGTTAATGAGTCTGACTTAGTGTTGTCTGGTGGTATTGCCTACCGTAAAAACAATTATAAAATTTTCCAAGGCGATGAAGTCTCCTATGCTAATTATGGCTATCAAGGTAAATCGGGTGGAATGCAAGGCTTTGGTGGTTTTACTCCAGAATCAACAGTAGACGAATCTCGCAATAACGTCGGCGTGTATGTTGAAGTTGAAAACCAACTAACAGAACAATTTAATTGGGCAGCAGCAGTACGCCAAGAGCGTTATTCTGATTTTGGTAGCAATACCAGTTGGAAGCTAGCAGGTCGTTATGCATTAACGCCGGAATGGGCGGTTCGTAGCACTATTAACAGTGGCTTTAGAGCGCCAAGCGTACAGCAGTTATATTTCTCTAACTTGTCTACGTTGTTTGTTGCCGATGCCGATACCGGTATATTAAGCCCTGTAGAATCAGGCACTTTTAATAACACTTCGCCAGTGGTTAAAGCATTAGGCCAAGGTGAGCTAAAACCTGAAGAGTCGCAAAGTGTTAGTTTAGGTGTGACCTATCAAGGCGATAATGGTGTGACCTTTACCTTAGATAGTTATCGCATTGATATTGATGATCGGATTATTTTAACCGGCAGTGTTAGCCGCTCTAACCCAGTAATCGACGCTTTACTTGGCGATAACGCGGCGCAATCAGTACGCTTTTTCACTAACGCAGTAGATAGCCGTACCCAAGGTGTCGAAGCCGTAGTGGCCTATCAATTGCCACTAACTGAATATGGTGATGTGAAGTTAAGTTTTTCGGCCCAATATAATGATACCGAAATTAAGCAGATTAAAGTGCCCGCGTTATTAGGTGGTTTAGAACAAGCGCTATTTGATGATGTTGAGAAAACTCGCTTAACTAGCGCCAACCCTAAAAATAGTTTTAGCGCCGGCATTACCCACAGTTATGGTGACTTTACCACTAACCTACGGATTAACCGCTTTGGTGCTTATACCCTAGGTTATGCCACCGGTAATTATGAATACAGTGCCAAAACCGTCGCGGATGTATCTGTTAACTATGCCTTTAATAAGCAATTAGACTTTACCGTTGGTGTAAACAACTTATTTGACACTTATCCAGATGAGCAGCCAGCAGTAAATCAGTTTAATGGTATTTTTAAGTATCCCAATACTAACGCACCTTTTGGTTTTAATGGCGGTTACTACTTTGCAGAAGCGCGTTATTCATTTTAATTAATTGAATAATACATGTAAGCCTCAGCTTAGTTAATCAGCAGCACTACTTTGCTGCTACCAGCAAACAGCTTTATCTGAGCCCTGCGGCAAAAGATAAAGCTGTTTTTTTATATTTAGCTGCGGCTAGTATATCCCAAGGCTTAAACTAGCAAGCTAGAGACAGAGCTGTATAATAGCGGGTTATCTAAGAGCTTAATTCGCTCAGGCTTGAATGTCGGGCCTGGATGTCGGAATTGTTATGAAATATAAAGATTTACGTGATTTTATTGCCCAATTAGAAAAGCGCGGCGAATTAGTTCGAGTGACTGCTGAAGTTGATCCGGTATTAGAAATGACCGAAATAGCCGATCGTACTTTGCGTGCTGGTGGTCCCGCCATTTTATTTGAAAATCCAAAAGGCTACAGCACTCCAGTATTAGCCAACTTATTTGGTACCACCCATCGGGTTGCTTTAGGTATGGGCCAAGAAGATGTCTCGGCTTTGCGTGAAGTGGGCAAATTGCTGGCCTTTTTAAAAGAGCCCGAGCCACCAAAAGGCTTAAAAGACGCATTTAGTAAACTGCCGCTATTTAAGCAAGTGCTTAATATGTCGCCAAAACAAGTTAAAAAAGCACCTTGCCAAGACGTTATCTTAACCGGTGACCAAGTTGATTTAACCAAACTGCCTATTATGACTTGCTGGCCAGGTGATGTAGCACCGTTAATTACTTGGGGCTTAACTGTTACCAAAGGCCCACATAAAGAACGGCAGAATTTAGGTATTTACCGCCAGCAGTTACTGGGTAAAAACAAATTAATAATGCGCTGGTTATCGCATCGTGGTGGTGCGCTCGATTTTTACGAATTCAAAAAAGCCAATCCAGGACAAAACTATCCGGTTTCGGTGGCACTAGGTGCAGACCCTGCCACGATTTTAGGGGCGGTAACGCCAGTGCCCGATAACCTTTCTGAATATGGCTTTGCTGGCTTATTACGTGGTGATAACACGGAAGTGGTTAAATGTATTAGTAACGACTTACAAGTGCCTGCCAGTGCTGAATATATTTTAGAGGGTTATATTGACCCGACAGAAATGGCACCAGAAGGCCCTTATGGCGATCATACTGGTTATTATAACGAAGTAGATGACTTCCCTGTATTTACCGTTACCCATATTACCCAGCGTAAAGATCCGATTTATCACAGTACTTATACCGGACGGCCGCCAGATGAACCGGCTATTTTAGGTGTGGCACTAAACGAAGTATTTGTGCCTATTTTACAAAAACAATTTCCAGAAATAACTGACTTTTACTTGCCACCTGAGGGCTGCTCGTATCGGTTAGCCGTAGTAACCATGAAGAAGCAATATCCTGGGCATGCGAAACGAGTAATGATGGGCGTATGGTCTTACTTACGTCAATTTATGTATACCAAGTTTGTGATTGTTTGTGATGACGATATTAACGCCCGTGATTGGCAAGATGTTATTTGGGCCATTACCACCCGGATGGATCCTGCCCGCGATACCACGCTAGTAGAAAATACCCCGATTGATTATTTAGATTTTGCATCACCGGTATCGGGCTTAGGCTCTAAAATGGGTATGGATGCTACCAATAAATGGCCGGGTGAAACCGATCGGGAATGGGGTGAGCCTATTGTTATGGATCCGGCGGTCAAACAGCGTATTGATGATATTTGGTCTACGCTAGGCATTACGCTACCACCACAACCGTAACCTAGAGCACAAGCATTCGATATGCTTGGCTTCTACTAAACTAGACAAGCAACAGCAATTTATTTACTGTTGCCTGTCTTTTAATTTTTTCGCTATTACCTAGCTATGTTTATTAATAAGCTTACTTTTTGCTGAGAGCGCTATGACCATTATTGCCTGTACTATTGACGCTATTGAACCCTTAACCCCTACGGTGAATCGCGTATTATTAACGCCGTTGACACCTATTAGCTATCAAAGCGGTCAGTATTTACAACTATGTTTAAGCGAAGAAGATAAACGGCCTTTTTCTATTGCTAGCCATGAAGGTAGCCTGCAAATAGAGTTACATATTGGCGCGGCAGAAACCGATCAATACTCAAGCCAAGCTTTAGCTCATTTACAACAGCTATTTGCAGCCAAGCAACCGGTGTTAACAGAAATTGGCTTAGGTGAAGCACAACTGCGTACCGACAGTGTACGGCCGCTTATTTTATTAGCGGGCGGAACCGGCTTCTCTTATATTTACAGCATTGCCCAAACCTTGGCTAAACAGAATATTCAGCGCCCCGTTTCTGCTTATTGGGGTGTGCGGGATGTCGAAGCGCTTTATCATCATCCAGAAATGCAACAGTGGGCCAGTAGTAATCAGCACTTTAAGTTTATTCCAGTAGTACAAAACCCAACCGCAGACTGGGCAGGCAGAACCGGCTTAGTCCATCAAGCGGTACTTGATGACTTTGCATCTTTAGCTGACTACGACATTTATATCGCCGGTCCTTTTGCCATGGCCGGTGTAGTACGCGAAGCCTTTTTACAGCATGGTGCAGAGCGCGAAAATATGTTTTGTGATGCTTTTGCTTATATTTAAACCAAATTGTAGTAATTAAGAGAATATTAATGACACATAAAACCCTGATTAAAGTACGTGGCTATCATTTAGATGTCTACCAACATGTTAATAACGCTCGCTATTTAGAATTTTTAGAAGAGGCTCGTTGGAGTTATTTAGAGGACCATGGCGATGTCGCTTGGTTTGCCGAGCAAAAGCTAGCATGGGTAATTGTTAATATTAATATCAATTATCGTGACGCCGCCACTATGGGCCATACTCTTGAAGTGCAAACCCGCTTTAGTAAAATAGGTAGTAAAAGTGCGGTCATTCATCAAGCTATTTATATTGCTGGCACAGATAAATTAGTGGCTGATGCTGATATTACTTTTGTTTGTTTAGATCAAAAAACCGGTAAAGCCGTGCCGATTGTTGGCGAGCTTAAGTCACGGTTAGAACATCATATAGCCAACTAAATGATGATTTAATGTGTTTGTCCAGCGCATGCTGCCCAGGGTTAGTGCTTGATGATGCTTGGCTACCAGCTGCTGGCTTGCTCTATCGACGCACAATACTTTTCAGCACATTATTTCAATCTGTACGGCCGTGTTTAGTCTGGCACCAAGTTTAGAGTTAAGTAAACACAAAATAAATAAGCCTAACTAAAAGCACTTAATAAGTACGCTTAGTTGAGCAGCTAACATCGTTTACCGCTATTGGTACAGCACCTCTAAGTGTTATAACATACCGCAACCAATAGGAGGTTTTCATTGAATAAATTTTCGCAGTTGATCCAACCCGGATTTATAAAAGTGGCCGGCACATTACGGCCATTAGCATTTAACGCTTTTACCCTGTGGGCGGGCTCGTTATTACTGCTAACGGGGTGTGAGCCACCATCTGCACGCCAACAAGCGATAGAAAATTATTCAACCGACAAACATCAGAGCCAATACGTCAACTTCGTGAATGATGATCCTGAAACCCTTAATACAGAACAGCTCTATAATCGTGCGCTTACTCTTTGGGGTGACGAATATACAGAGCTTCGTATAGCGACATCATTTGGGGTAGCGCAAGTTGTAGTTTCCGGCCCTACCGATGGTTATCCACTTATTCTGCTGCATGGTATGAACACAAACTCTACGATGTGGTACCCAAATGTGCCTTGGCTAGCGCAACATTATAAGGTTTATGCCATTGATTACCTATTGGGCAACGGAAAGTCTGAATCTAAGAAAGCTGTTGATGACGTTGCGCAAGTTCTTGCTTGGTATAATGAAATATTTGATGCACTAGCGCTGAACCAGTTTGCCCTAGTTGGCGCGTCACAAGGTGGATGGTTTGCTACCCAAATTGCCCTAAATGAGCCAGCTAAAGTTGAACAGTTAGTGTTACTAAGCCCGGCTCAAACTTTTGGCTGGATAAAGCCGAGCTTAGATGTTCTTAAAAGTGTGTATTTTTCGCTTAACCCCAAAAGAAGTGAGCTTAGGGCCATGTTGCAAACCATGTCGACCAACGTTGATAACATTGATCAGCTATATATTGACCAGTTTTATCGCTATTCAACGACTAATAAGTCGTTGCCAAACTTGTTGACCCAAATGACTCCCTTTGATGATGACATATTCCGTCGTTTGGCTATGCCAACTTTGGTGCTAATTGGCGATGAGGATATTATTAATTCGCCGGAAAGTTTAGAGCAGGCGCAGCGGGTTTTACCCTGCGTTGAAACGGCTATTATTGCTAATGCTGGACACTTCCTTAGTGTTGATAATGCTCACAGTGTGAATGAGCGAGTGCATCGGTTTATCAGTGCGAGAAGAAAGAATGACGGTTGCAAGAAGGCAGGATAAATATCAAGTTTGAGAACACAGATGCAACAATAAGGAATGGTGAGATGGCCACTGTGTTACTTTAAACTTAATATCTAGCACTAGCCTGAGCTGAACGCTAACTGGTATGGTCTGTTTAATTATTCCTCTATGGGTCATACCCTTGAAGTACAAACCGGCTTTAGTAAAGTTGGTAGTAAAAGCACTGTCAATCATCAGGCTATTTATATAGCAGACAGCGACAAACTGGCGGCCGCCGCTGATATTACTTTTGTTTGTTTAGATCAAAAAACCGGTAAAGCCGTGCCGATTGATGGCGAACTAAAATCACGGTTAGAACTGCATTTAACTGAGTAAATAATCCGCTAATACTTGCCATTGTTTGAGTTTTTGCTTTGTTGATAATGCGGCATGAGCAGGACTAGTGGATGGCAAGGTTATTAACCTTATATGCTGTGGCACTATTTTTAAGGGCAGCACATAACGGTTAAAACTCTGTGCTGCTTTGGCGCCATTAAAAGCGATAATTTGTAACTGCGAGTGGTTAGCAAAGAACGCCGCGAAGTCATTAACTTGTTCGTTTTTAATGGCACTGTCTAAACTACCTTGACGTTGGCAAAAACCAATAACATCCCACAGCGCAATGCCGGCATGGTTTAAAGCCTGTAAACGCTGCTGATACGGTAAGTCTAATGAGATCTTGGCTAAACTGGCCATTATAGGCCAAAAGCTATTGCGCGGGTGGGCATAATATTGTTGCAGTTGCAGCGAAACTGCACCTGGCATACTACCTAAAACTAATATTGTTACTTGGCTAGAACTAACGGCTGCTAGACCTTGCAGCCGTTGTAACTCAGTTAGATTAGCCAAGCGATGGCTCATATTGAATGGCTTTTTGCCACGCAACACTCGCATGCGCTTTCTCGCCTTCTTGTTCGGCTAAATAAGCTAACAGACCATAGATATAACCATTACTATCATGATCACGTAGCCAATGCTGCGCTTGCTTACGCAGCTTTAACACCGATGTGCCTAGCGGTATTTGCCGTATGTAGGGTAAAGCTAAAGGCAATTGGTCTAGCGACAAGTGAGCAACTAGCTCTTTTTCGGCGTTTTCAGATTGGCCATTTTGGGCTAACGCCCACGCTTTACCAATAGCCGCTGCCGTTGATTTACGTTCTTTACTAGGCAGAGCTTGCCAATAATCTGCCTCGGCATCAAAGCCTTCGCTTTGGCTTAATTGATGAATTGCCATCGGGTAAATAGTAAAACGTAATTGCCGCCATTGCTGCTTATCAAACCACTTTTGTTTTAATATCGCCGGCACTAATTGCAATAAGGTTTGCCATTGTCCAGCTTGTTGTAACGCATAGACATACAGTTGCGCTAAACCTTTATCGCTGGTATCAGCAGTAACATAATCATTAAGTACCGCACAGGCTTTAGCAGGCTCGGCTTGGCGCAATAACAGATCAGCTTGTAAAAAACGTTTAGTATTGTCATCAGCGGTTAATGCTTCGGCATGTTGCTCTGCCTGTGGCATATTACCGGCATAAAACTCGGCATAGGCGCCCAGTAAATGCTTTTCAGTGTGCATAAAACTATCGGCTGTTGCTTTACCCAGTAGATCGGCTGCTAGCGGCCATTGTTGCTTAGCAAATGCTTGCAAACCTAACGCATAAGCGTCTTGTGCTTTACGTTGCCGGCGCCAGCGAAAAAAGTTAAACGATACATGCTGAACATGAAACAGCTTACGAATAAGGATACCCAAGATCCAAATAGCTAAGCTGAGTAGCACTAAAGCAATCATTAGCCCCAGCACTGTCATTTCAACTATATAGCCCGCTACAATAATTTTAATATAGCCGGGATTATTAACTAACATAGGCCCAAGCAGCATTGCCGCCACTAATGCTACGATAAGTAATAACAACTTAATCATAAGCTGCTCTCTTCCAGCTGCTGCTGGTATTGCTGCATTTGGCCCACGCTGAGTAAGGCTTTCAGCTCAGGTTTATTAACCTCAACACTAGCTAACTGTGCTAGCTGCTGCTGTAATTGCGCGACTTCAGCGCTAGCTGGGTCAAAATAACGCTGCAATTGCTCGGCAGCTTGCTGGATTGACGCAGCGTAAACTGAGCCATTTTGTTCTAAAGCCGCCAGCTCTGCTAATAATAACTGTTGGCTTAAGCTGCTGCGCAATATTAATTGCTGCTCACTACTTAAACTAAAATAATCTTCTGGCACCGCACTGCGCACAGTAAATAAATTACTCCAAGCTTGCTGCCAATAGTAATGCAAGGTTTGCCGCCATTGTTTTAAGCCTGCATTTGGCTTAGTTACAATAGTGGCTGCAGTTTCTTGCTGCTTTAACGGTAATAAGTCGGTATTTTTTCTAGCTTGCTGTAATTGTAAATGAACGGCCGTTAAGTCAGTTTTCGGTAACTGATTTAACTGTTCCATATCTTGGGTTATCGCTTGGCGCACCAGCACTAAAGAAGGATCATCTAGTTTGGTCAGCTTCTCTTGCGCAGTCTTTAGTAAAGAAATAGCCGTCGTGAAATCATATTCCAGCCAGACTTTTTTAGCCGCTAATTGTAATAAGTATTCGGTTTCCGCCAGTAGCCAATGTCTTGGTGGTGCACTGTCTCGTGTTTGTACTTGCTGGCGTAATGCTTGAATTTGTATTTGCTGCTCAGTAGCCGTTTGCTGTTGGGCTAATGTTAGCTTTTGCTCGGCATTAGCCAGTTGCTGCTCTAACTGACGTAATTGAGTGGATTGTTGCGCAGATAAGCTATTTAGTAATTGCTGCTCGGTAGTTTGCTGCTGCTCAGATTGCGCTGTAACACGCTGTTGCAATTGCTGCATATCGGCAGACTGTTGTTGTAGCGTTTGCCATTGTGGCCATAACCAATAACCTGCTACAGCAATAGCGGCGGCAAGTAATATAATGAGCAGTAAACTAAATAACGCTATGCCCTGACTCGGCTTTTTCTCACTGGCTTGCTGTTGTTCATCGTCCATCTTTTGCTTCAGATTTTTCAGTGGCTCATCGGCCTCACTGGCTCTAACGACGGTTTCATTCATAGATAACTCCTGTTTATCTGGCCGATGGTCTGCAATAAGGCAGGGTCATTAGCATTTTCTGCCAGCGTAATATTGTTCGTTGCTATACCCAGTTGTAATGCTTTTTGTTGCATACGTGGGCTGACTAAAATCCAATCTAAACTTTGCAACCAAACATGCGCTGATACTGGCATTAGCTTAAATACTTGCTGTAGTATTTCGTTACTGGTTACCACAATACAACGAATGCCGGCTTGCTGCCACTGTTGGTATAAAGCGCTACCTTCTAAAGCTAAAGCTTGCCGCTGATAATTTAATACATAGTGTACATCGGCTTTAATGGCCAATAACTGCTGTTTAATTAACTCACGCCCACCTTCAGCACGAAGCACCACTACCCGTTTACCTGCTAACTGCTTAAACTCTGCTAAACCAATTAAGCCTTCACTGCGCTGATCTTGCGGTACACAAACAGAGCGACCAAGCCATTGGCTTAAAGCTTCGGCGGTACTATCACCCACAGCGTATAAATCGGCACTAATTAAGTTACCGTCTAATTGCGATTGCAAACAACGTACCGCGCTAATACTAACAAAAATTAGCGCATCGGCTCGCTGGATAAGCTGCTTATCGGCATCGTTAATAGTTAACTGGCAAATTTCAATTAACGGTTGATATAAGTAATTTATACCGATTTTAGCCAGTTCTGCGAGCATTTTGTCGGCTTTACCCACAGGCCGAGCAATTAAAAAATTACTCATGGTGCAGCCTGATATACCGCCTGTAATATACGATCGGCACCTTGAGATAATAAATAGTTTGCTAATTCTACCCCTAATGCTTCAGCGTCAGCTGCGGGTCCACGTACTTGGTGATGAATAATTTCAGTACCATCAACTGAACCAACTAAGCCACGTAACCACAGCTGATCTTGCTCTAACTCAGCATAAGCGCCAATGGGCACTTGGCAACCGCCTTGTAAACGTCTATTCATTGCACGCTCGGCTAATACACAAATCCGGGTTTGAGCACATTCTAATGGCGCCAGCAGTCGCTGAATAAACTCATCACCTTCGCGACATTCAATACCCACCGCACCTTGGCCATTAGCTGGCAAGCTGACTTCTGCTGGAATAATTGATGCTATTCGCTGTTGCAAGCCCAAACGAATTAAACCCGCTGCTGCTAAAATAATAGCCGAAAATTCGCCTCTATCTAACTTAGCCAATCGAGTATTCACATTACCGCGCAAATCACGCACGGTTATATCTGGACGTAACGCTTTAATTTGGCATTGTCGACGTAAACTGGACGTGCCAACAACTGCGCCTTGAGGCAATTGATCCAAACTCGTAAATTGATTAGATACAAAGGCGTCTAATGGGTTTTCTCGCGGGCAAATAGTCTGCAGGGTTAAGCCTGGCGGAAACTCTACCGGTAAATCTTTCATACTATGCACCGCAATATCCGCGCGGCCATCTAGCATGGCTAGCTCTAATTCTTTAACAAATAAGCCTTTACCGCCAATTTTTGCCAAGGGTGTATCAAGAATAATGTCGCCTTGTGTCGACATGGGTACTAGCTCAACTAATAAGCCCGGATGATGCTTTTCTAGTTCCGCTTTAACATATTCAGCTTGCCATAAAGCCAAGGCACTTTTACGTGTGGCTATCCGGACTGTTTTTGCTGTAGCAGCTAATGTAGTTACTGACGTTGGGGTTGAGTTAGTGTGCATTTAGCTTTCTACCTCGGTCTTTTGTTGGCGTTGAAGTTGGCGTTGAATAAAAGCACTAATAGCGGCTACTTCTTGTGCGCACACGCTATGCTGCATTTTGTAATCTTGCCAGCTAACATTAAAGCCCAGCTTTTTCAGATCATAAAATGCTTGTTGGCCTGCTGCCATAGGGACGACTGGGTCTTGGGCACCATGACCAAAAAATACTGCGGTAGATTTATTAATCGTGTTGGCTTCAGCAGCTAACTTCTCAGCGGCACACATATAGGTTGATAGCGCCAGCACTCCGGCCAGTTTATAAGGTAAGCGCGGAAGTAAATGTAATGCGATAACACCACCCTGACTAAAGCCAGCTAAAATAATCCGCTCGCTGCTAATACCTTGGGCAATTAAACTATCCAGCAATGCAGTCACCGCTGTTGCTGATTGCCGCACGCCGGCTTCATCAGCCCGATGCGATAAATCCATGGTTTTAATGTCGTACCAGGCGCGCATACGCATGCCACCATTAACCGTAATAGCTTGTTCTGGCGCATGCGGAAAAATAAAGCGAATGCCTGCATCAGCAGGAATATTTAACTCAGGCACTATTGGCGCAAAACCATGTCCAGAGTCACCTAAGCCATGTAACCAAACTACGACTGCGCGGGTTTCACCCTGCGCAGCAACATCAACAAAAGGAAGTAAAGCCATTACACCTATCCGAGAAAGTTTATAAAATTAGTTTTTTGCGAAGCTTATCGCAGTACCTGCTTGTTGGCTGCCTACGTCGGTTAGCAATTGCCAAAATTCGGCTCCGGTACGATTATCAATCCATTTATCGCCTTTCCATTCAAAATGGTGGCCATTAAATTTAGTTGCTACCCACAACTGATGCAGGGGTGGCTGTTTGTTGATGATAATCTTGCTTTGATCAGGAAAGGTGATGCTAAGCAAGCCTTCATGGAACTCATAATCTAGATCTAAGTCTATACGTTCTATCGCTTCTTCAACCGCTAATAATGTACTATCGGTTAATTCATCATATTCAAAATCATTCATCTTGTTTCACCTGTTTGCTTTTACCGCTAAGAATGCGATTATAGAGCGCAATCACCATAAAAAAATAACATCATGCAAGCATTTAAAACCAAAAGGTCACTTTTCACGATATCTGGCACCTTAGTACTGTGTAGTTTGTTAAGCGCATGTGGCCAAATGGGCCCGCTTACCTTACCACAAACGCCAGCAGAAGTGGCGAAGCCAGACCAAAACAACGCTCTGCCAGACGAAAATAAAACAATAAAATCAGCAGGTGAACCCAGTGGACCAGTTTAATTATCAAAACCAAATACTTTTTGCTGAACAGCAACCGCTAAATAAGGTTGCCCAAGAATTTGGCACGCCATGTTATGTCTATTCTCGTGCTGCCATTGAGCGTCAATACCATGCTTTTGCCGATGCCGCCGCTAAGCATCCGGCAAGTTTAGTCTGTTATGCCGTTAAGGCGAACAGTAACCTAGCTATTTTAAACCTTTTAGCAAAACAAGGTAGTGGCTTTGATATTGTTTCAGCAGGTGAATTACGTCGGGTTATTGCCGCCGGTGGTGATCCGGCAAAAGTGGTATTTTCCGGTGTGGCTAAAACCGCAGATGAAATGCGCTTTGCCCTGGATTTAGGTATTAAATGTTTTAACGTTGAATCTAGCGCTGAGTTAGAGCAATTACAGCAAGTGGCCAGTGCAGCCAATAAAGTGGCACCGGTTTCTATTCGCGTTAATCCCGATATTGATGCCAAAACCCACCCGTATATTTCTACCGGCTTAAAAGCTAATAAATTTGGTATTGATATTTTACAGGCTGAACAAATTTATCAAACCGCAGCCAGTTATAGTCATATTGATGTTGTTGGTGTTGATTGCCATATCGGCTCGCAGCTTACTGAAGTACAACCTTTTTTAGATGCTTTAGAAAAATTACTCAAATTAATTGAGCAACTTTCTGCTAACGGTATAGTGTTGCAACATATTGATATTGGTGGTGGTTTAGGTGTTAGATATGATGATGAAACACCGCCATCTCCTGCTGATTATATTAGCCAAGTGGTAAAACGTTTAACCGACTACCCACACTTAGAATTGGTTATGGAGCCAGGTCGCGCCATAATGGCCAATGCTGGGGTGTTATTAACTAAAGTTGAATACTTAAAGCCGGGTAGTGAAAAGAATTTCGCTATTGTCGATGCTGCTATGAATGATTTAATTCGTCCTGCGCTGTACAGTGCTTGGCAAAATATTGTGCCTGTGGTGTTAAATGATTCGCTGCCAAGCACCGTTTATGATGTAGTTGGCCCCGTCTGTGAAACAGGTGACTTTTTAGGTAAAGATCGCCCTCTAGCGATTAGCCAAGGCGATTTACTTGCTGTGTGCTCTGCTGGGGCTTATGGCTTTACCATGAGCTCTAACTATAATAGTCGGCCGCGTGCTGCTGAAGTATTAATAGATGGTTCTACCATGCATTTAATCCGTGCCCGTGAGCAATGGCAAGATTTATGGCGTGGCGAACAAGTATTAATTAGTTAATTTATAAGGCGCGAATGTTACTACATTTTTCTAAAATGCATGGCTTAGGTAACGACTTTATGATGGTCGATGCGGTAAGCCAAAATGTATTTCTGACCAAAGAGCAGATTAAAGCCTTAGCTAATCGCAATACCGGCATCGGCTTTGATCAGTTACTGATGGTAGAGCCACCTTATGATCCTGAACTCGACTTTCATTACCGTATTTTTAATGCTGATGGCACTGAAGTAGAACAATGCGGTAATGGTGCTCGCTGTTTTGCTAAATTTGTACGCGCCCGTGGCTTAACTAACAAGCATAAAATTGGCGTTAGCACTCAGTCAGGTAAAATTACACTGTATATTGAAGCCGATGGCCAAGTCACTGTTAATATGGGCATTCCGCAATTAGAGCCGGCGCGAATTCCTTTTAAAGCCCAGAAACAAGAGTTAACTTATATTTTACGCGCCGAAGAACATACTTTGCTTTGTGGTGTGGTTTCGATGGGTAATCCGCATGCGGTAATAATTGTCGACGAAGTCACTACTGCTGCCGTTATCGTGCAAGGCCCTATTTTTGAACTGCATGAGCGTTTTCCTGAACGGGCGAACATTGGTTTTATGCAAGTATTGTCACCTAGCCATATTAAATTACGGGTTTGGGAACGTGGCGCAGGTGAAACTTTAGCTTGCGGTACCGGTGCTTGTGCAGCGGTGGTGATTGGCCAACTGCAAAATAAACTACAACAACAAGTGCAAGTCGACTTGCCAGGCGGTAGCTTACACATTCGCTGGAACGGCCCTGGCCATCCCGTTAAAATGACCGGCCCGGCAGAACACGTTTATGACGGACAAATAGCCTTATGACAAACCCCATAGTACAACAAGATATTATTGCCGCTGAAGTGGTTAGCGATTATTTACAAGACCATCCTGAGTTTTTTCAGCAACGGCCTCAGCTATTAGCGTCATTACGCATATCGCATCAGCAACGTGGCAGTGTGTCTTTAGTTGAGCGTCAATTAGAAATGCAACGCGAAAAAATTCAAGTGCTAGAAGATGATATAACTCGGTTAATGTCTATCGCTAGACAAAACGAGCAGTTGTTTATGGCCTTTAATCAATTGCAAGCTCAGCTATATCAAGCTCAAAGTTTGCAGCAAGCTCAAGCCGGATTACAGCAGTTTATTGATAGTATGCCGCAGGTACATGCTTACCAACTTATTCGTTTTGCCGATGAGGATATTGATAGATTCCAATTGTTATTATCTCGCCGTTTAGATGAGCAAGGCGTGTATTTAGGTCGGTTAAATAAAGAAGAACAAAAAGTGCTGTTTCCAAGCCATATTCATTCTGTCGCTTTGGTTGTTATTCGCCAAGCCAAGAAACCTTTGGCACTGTTAGCTTTTGGTAGCGAGCATGATGACCATTTTCAACCCGATATGGATCAGCTTTTTTTACAGCACTTAGGCCTAATTTTAAGCCAATTATTGCCTGGCTATGACGCGGCCTAATTCAGCAACAGATCTTAACGTCGATTGGCAACAACCCATCGATGATTTTTTGCACTATTTACAATATGAGCGTGGCTATAGTAAAAACACCTTAGCCAGCTATCACCGCCAATTACAGCAAGTCGCCATAAGTACGCTAAACAACCCAGAATATGCACAGCTAAACTGGCTAACGCTTGAACAACAACATCTCAAGCAACATATCAACAGCTTGCGTTTATCGGGCATTAAACCTCGTACTATTGCGTTAAAAGTGGCTGCGCTACGCAGCTTTTTTAATTTATTGCAGGCGCAACAATTACGTGCAGATAATCCAGCGCAATACTTAACTGTGCCCAAAGCTGCGCGGGACTTACCGAAAAATCTTGCGGTTGACCAAATTAATCATTTATTAAATTTTGATAGTAGCGATGATATTTTAGCCAGCCGTGATAAAGCCATCTTAGAGTTGTTTTATTCATCGGGCTTACGCTTAGATGAACTGGTTAATATCAACATTACCGATATTGATTGGCAACAAAAACTCATTCGAGTGCTTGGTAAGGGTAATAAACAACGTATTGTACCGGTGGGCACGGTGGCGTTAACGGCTATCCAGCATTGGTTAAGCTTGCGCCCCGCTTTTAGTCAGTTATTACCTGAACACGACAAATTAGCGTTATTTGTCAGTAAACAACAAAAGCGTATTAGCGCCAGACACGTGCGGCAACGGGTGCAACTTTGGGCTTCGCAGCAAGGCTTAAACCAGCATTTACACCCGCATATGTTACGCCACTCTTTTGCTAGTCATATGTTAGAGTCCAGTCAGGATTTACGGGCTGTGCAAGAGTTATTGGGTCATGCCAACTTAAGCACTACCCAAGTTTATACCCATCTCGATTTTACCCATTTAGCTAAAGTGTATGATAGCGCCCATCCTAGAGCGAAGAAAAAATCGTAATGCAAATTTATAAACAATTACAGCCTATACAAGCATTGTCGTTTGATTTAGACGATACGCTTTATAATAATAAACCGGTTATAGCCGCCGCTGAACAAGCAATGCTACTAGCACTAGCGCAACATCTACCTAGTAAGCTAACAACCGATAGCGATTTTTGGTGGCAACACCGCCAGCAATTAGCTCGCACTAACCCTGAAATCCGCCATGATTTAGGCCGTTGGCGCTTACTTAGCCTTGAAGCCGGTTTATTAAGCCTTAATTTACCGCAAACGGATGCCTCTGCGATTGCCAATATAGCTTATGGCGCTTTTATTCAGCAACGCACCACTATCACCGTCGATATTGAAATTCAGCAATTATTGGCAGCGCTAGCCAAGCATTATCAACTTATCGCTATTACCAATGGTAATGCCTGCATAGACAAAATGGCTATCGGCCAGTGGTTTCAATTTAGCCTGCAAGCTGGCCCTGATGGCAGAATGAAACCCTATCCTGATATGTATTTAAAAGCCGCGCAGCAATTGAACCTAGCGCCACAACAAATCTTACATATTGGTGACAGCCATCGTGCCGATGTTATCGGCGCCTTAAATGCCGGTTGCCAAACCGCTTGGCTAGATCACCATAACAGCGCGATATCGGTTTTACCGCATATTCGCTTGACCAATGTGCAAATGTTAAGCGCCCTAATACCCTAGTCGAATAAAGCTGCGCCAAGCTTTAATTGCCAAATAACTGGTTATTTATCCACTAATAAGCGCTGTTAGCTTGGCGCATCAGTTTTGGCTGCTATAATAGCGGCCATTATGCTTAGCGAGACAAACTAATGGATGTATCTTTCCTGCTAGACGGGCTTAACGACAAACAACGTGATGCAGTTGCCGCGCCGCCGCAACATATGTTGGTACTGGCCGGGGCCGGTAGTGGTAAAACTCGGGTCTTGGTGCACCGTTTAGCGTGGTTAATGCAGGTAGAGCGTGTTGCACCATTTAGTTTGCTTGCCGTTACTTTTACCAACAAAGCGTCAAAAGAAATGCGCGGCCGTATCGAGCAGACCATAGGCGTAAGCTTAAATAACTTATGGATGGGCACCTTTCATGGTTTATCCCATCGTATGCTGCGCGCCCATTATCAAGAAGCGGGCTTACCGCAAAGCTTTCAAATAATAGATACCGATGATCAATACCGCTTAGTTAGACGCCTGCTTAAAGCGTTAAATTTAGATGAAAAGCATTGGCCGGCTAAGCAAGTGCAATGGTTTATTAATGGTCGTAAAGATGAAGGCCAACGGCCTAATATGATTGATGCTGCAGGTGACTTTAGCTTACAACAGATGCTAAAAATCTATACTGCTTATCAAGAAATGTGTGATCGCTCAGGCTTAGTCGATTTTGCTGAAATTTTACTGCGTAGCTTTGAGTTACTGCAAAATAACGCTGAAGTACGCCAGCATTATCAGCAACGCTTTCGGCATATTTTAGTCGACGAATTTCAAGATACCAACGCTATTCAATATAAGTGGTTAAAGCTACTAGCCGGTACTAACGCTAAAGTGATGATCGTCGGCGATGATGACCAATCTATCTATGGTTGGCGCGGCGCCCAAGTGGAAAACATCCAAACCTTCTTAACAGATTACTCTGACGTGGAAACCATTCGCTTAGAGCAAAACTATCGCTCAACTGCCACCATTTTAAAAGCTGCGAATGCGGTTATTGCCTATAATAGCGGCCGTTTAGGTAAAGACTTATGGACCGATGGTGCTGAGGGTGAAGCAATTTCTTTGTACACTGCCTTTAATGAGTTAGATGAATCTCGATTTATTGTTAGCCGGGTGCGTGATTGGCTGAAAAAAGGTGGCACCTTATCCGATAGCGCCATTTTATATCGCAATAATGCCCAGTCTCGAGTACTAGAAGAAGCCTTAATTCAAGAAGGCTTAAACTACCGTATTTATGGTGGCTTGCGCTTCTACGAGCGCCAAGAGATAAAAGATGCTTTAGCCTATTTACGCTTAATGAATAACCGACTAGACGATGCAGCATTAGAGCGCGTGGTTAACACCCCAGCCCGTGGTATAGGTGAGACAACTTTAAATAAAGTGCGTATTCATGCCCGTACCGAACAAATCACTATGTGGCAAAGTTTGCAGCAATTAATCAGTGAAAATCAATTATCTGGACGTGCCGCTAATGCTATTAGTAGCTTTATGCAATTAATAGAACAATTAGCTGACCTAACCGCAGAATTGCCATTACACGAGCAAGCCGATCATGCGATTAAAAAATCCGGCTTATATGCCATGTATCAAGCCGAGAAAGGCGAAAAAGCTGAAACTCGAATTGAAAACTTAAATGAATTGATCACGGCTTGCCAAAACTTTGATGTTGCGAATGATGTTGAGATGACGCCCCTAGCGGCTTTTTTATCTCAAGCCGCACTAGAAGCGGGTGAATATCAAGCTGAAGAAAATTCAGATGCGGTGCAATTAATGACATTGCATAGCGCCAAAGGCTTAGAGTTCCCGCAGGTTTTTATTTGTGGCTTAGAAGAAGGCATGTTTCCCAGCATGCAAAGCTCTGAAGATGCCACCCGACTCGAAGAAGAACGTCGCTTATGCTATGTCGGTATGACGCGGGCCATGCAAAAATTGTATTTATGTCATGCGGAAAGCCGCCGCTTATATGGCCAAGAACAACATAATCGACCGTCGCGTTTTTTACGCGAGATCCCGGCTGAATATATCGAGGAAATTCGCCTTAGTACTCAAGTTAGTAAACCAACCCCATTTAATCGCTTTAGTAACCAAGCTAGCCATGTTGCCTTTGAAAACACTGGTTTTAACCTAGGTCAACGCGTGCTGCATGCTAAGTTCGGCGAAGGTACTGTGCTTAATTATGAAGGCACCGGCGCCCAGTCCAGAATACAAGTTAACTTTGATCAGCTTGGCAGCAAGTGGTTAGTTACTGCCTACGCTCGCCTAGAAGCTGTAGGCTAATGTTCAACCAGCCGGTGTTTTCAACTTGGTTAGCACAAGCCGCCAATTTGCAAATACGGCTACCTATAGTTTGGCAGGGCCAGCAGCACACTCTGCTGGCCGCGACTAAACAATGGTTAGAAGCGAATACCGCGCTTAAGGTTTATTGGCTTGGCGCTGATGCCCCCCCTAGCGCAACTATGGTCTCGCAAGGCCGTAACTATCAGTTACTAGGCACCGAGTGCGATGTACTCATTATTAATGCCTTTAGTGGCTTTGCTGCAGACGCCGTAGCAGCAACCTCGGGTTGCGTTAAAGCGGGCGGATTATGGCTGGTATTGTGTCCGGAATTTAATATTTGGCAACAACAAGTAAATCCGGCTCATCAAAGCTTGTTGCCGTATCCTATTGATGCTAAGCAGCATCAGGGCTATTTTATTCCATTTTGGCTCAAGCAATTACAACAAGCGAATGTCATTATTGGTCATAATCAACAGCTTGTTCAGCCGTTGCAATGGCCTATCTTACCCAAGATAACTGACGTTTCCCCTCCCTTTGCTAGCCAAGATCAAGTTAAAGCCGTTCAAGCGATCCAGCGAGTATTAACCGGCCATCGGCGACGTCCATTAGTATTAACAGCCGATCGCGGTAGAGGCAAGTCAGCCGCCTTGGGTATCGCTGCAGCGCAACTAATTCAACATACTCGACAAGGCTTTATTATTACTGCACCGTCTCCGCAAGCTGCGGCTATTGCCCTGCAACACTTTCAGCAGCTAACACCTGTTAGCGAGCATAATTTACTGCGGTTTATGGCGATAGATGAATTACTAGCTCAAGTGCCTACTGCAGCATTAGTGTTTATTGATGAGGCCGCTGCTATACCAACACCGATACTGCAACAGTTGTTAGCCCGCTACAGTCGGCTGGTGTTCGCCACAACAGAGCACGGATATGAGGGCACGGGTAGAGGCTTTACTGTTCGCTTTCAACAGCATTTAACCCAGCAATGCCCCGGCTGGCAAAAACTACACATGCAGCAAGCTATTCGGTATCAACAGCATGACCCTTTAGAGCAATTAATATTTAACAGCTTTTTATTACAATCAACTACCCCCCAGTTTAACGCTGTAGCAGAGCAACGTTACGATATTAAATGCTATTCAGCCCAGGATTGGTTAAAGCAACCGGAAAAGTTACAGCAGGTTTTCAGTTTACTTAGCTTGGCTCATTATCAAACCCAAGTTAAAGATTTAGCCTCACTGTTAGATAACCCTCAGCTTAGCGTCATCACGCTTGAAACAACTGATAATGTACTCGCCTGTGCATTATTAAGTATAGAAGGCAATATAACCGGAGACCTAGCTCAGCAAATTTATTATGGCGAGCGGCGATTACAAGGCCATCTATTGGCCCAAAGCTTAGCTTTCCACTGCGCTCAGCCTGAGTTGGCAAGCCTAGCCCTACTAAGAGTCATGCGCATTGCTGTGCAGCCTGAACTACAACGCCAACAGTTGGGCAGTCAATTACTAGAACAGATCGATAACTATGCCAAGCAATTTGGCATGGCTTATGTTGGAACAAGTTATGGTGTCAGTATAGATTTATTGAAATTTTGGCAACAAGCAGGGTATTGTCCCGTTAGACTGGGGCAAACTGCAGATAAGGCCAGCTCTGAATACTCATTATTAATGCTAAAAGCCATCACCACGACATCTGAACATAGCCAAGAAATGGCACTGCAATTTCGTCAACAATTGCCTAGCTTAGTGGCTGAGCACTATCCGCTTCTGCCTGCCAAGTTAATCTTAGCTTTAGCCGTAACGAAGCAACAGCAGCCATTAACCGCACTAGAGTTAGAACAGTTATGGTTATTTAGCCAACAGAAGCGGCCTTATGAATTAATTAGCCACTTATTATTAAATTGGTTTAATCAGCATTTTACCAGCTTGCCTGAGCAGAGCGCCTTAACCCTCGCCGCTAAGCTTTGGCAACAACATAGCTGGCAGCAGATAAGTGAGCAATATATTATTTCCGGTAAGAAAGAGATATTAGCTGGCTGGCAACGGGACTTAGTTAAGCATACCAGTTTGTTTGCCGAGCATTTAATCGGTACAACTAAATAACACAATTTACAGGTATTTTTCTTAGCATTATTAATAACTTTACTTTTTATAATATTAAAGCTAGTGTGCGGGCATTTAGCGCTTTAAGTATCATTATATGCTTACGATTATTTCTTTAGCGGGCTTACTCGCTAGCCCTTTATATTCAGCCAATGGTTATTCGCCTTCTGAGCGCCGTACGTTACAAACGGCATTAGAAATGAGTTTACAATATGCCGAACTAAACCGTTTCCAGCAGTCATGTTTAGAACAACAACCTGGATCTGAGGTCGCAAAAACCTATCCCGTAATTCCAGTAGACATACAGCAACATAATCTGCTGCTACAACAAAAACTTAAAATGTCCGAACTGTCATCTATTGCATTAATTGACGGTAAAATGACGCGGTTTGTGCAGCGAAATATCCCTAAATTAACCGATTGCGAGAATAGCCAAAGTTATCAATCATTGCTTGATAACTACGAACTAAGCCATTTTTCGCTTGAGATTGCTACTGAATTGAAACAAGCTCCGCAATCTGCTGATGCTAATAACCAACGTTTAGCGGCAGCAAAAGTGACTGAAATACAACAGTTAATAGATCGAAGCCACTCCATTGCTTTAGTTACCGTTAGTGACAGAGAGTTATTAACTGTAATTGAGCAGGCTAATTATCTGCATCTTAACTATAACAATCGCTATATTTTTAAGGTTGAGCAAGGCTGGAAACACATTACCGCAACGTATATGGGTATGCACATAGCTGTAGATGACGATACTGTCGCCAGCACAGCAGCGGAATGGCTAATTTTTCTAGATCAAAATAAGCACTTTATTCAAGCAGTGAATAAAAATGATGCCGCATTACATTTACGATTATTAGCTAAGCCTGAGTGGAAGTTTGATAACAAGGGTAATTTAGTACGTTTAAACTAAATACAATCACTACTGGTTTAGAGAGGCTCCTTTATAGGGGCTTTTTTTATGGGTATTAGCATGGTGTCGCCCTGATCGAGGGGTTGACCTGCCGGAAGTCCAATGCAAAAAAGCCAGCTATTCTAGTGAGTAACGATTAATCATCATGAGCGGTGAACTACATTATTCCGGGCTGTCCTGCCCTGCACCCTTCGGGCCGCCGCGTACGGCGTTCAAAAATGTTCCTGACATTTTTGTCGCATGGGATCGCCCTGCTCGAGGGGTTGACCAACCAGTATTGCCAATACAAAAAAGGCCTANGCCTGTTTCACCGTGTTGCTTACCACCGTGAAGCGAGGCGGCCATTTTAGAGATTTAAGCCTGTGTGTCAAGCGTCTTTTTAAAAGATTTTTGACTCGCTGCTTAAACCGCTGAAGAGCTGCTGTACTGAGTAACTATACTTAGTAATAAGTAGGTTACTGTAAGCGTTTCCCCGTTGGCATGGCGCGCATTATAGGGAGTTTTAAACCATGCGCAAGCGCTTATGGCAGAAATATTACGATAGTTGAATCGTTCGCATAAACTTTCTACGATCCGCGCTTTTTTACATCATTTACTGCATAATATCTCTACATTGGAGGAGATTATGACGATACGAGCCTATAAAGGTATTTTACCAACTCTTGGTAAAGCAGTTTATGTAGATGAGTCTGCAGTATTAGTGGGTGATATAACATTAGCTGATGACGTTAGTATTTGGCCCTTAGTGGCTGCACGTGGCGATGTTAATATTATGCGCATTGGTGCTCGCACTAATATTCAAGATGGATGTGTTTTACATTTGTCTAGACCCAGCCCAGGTAAACCTGAAGGCTCAGCACTTATTATTGGTGAAGATGTGACGGTGGGCCATAAAGTAATGTTACATGGCTGTACTTTAGGTAATCGCATTCTAATTGGTATGGGTGCTATTGTTATGGATGACGTAATAGTAGAAGACGATGTGATTATTGGCGCTGGCAGCTTGGTACCGCCAGGTAAACGTTTGCAAGGTGGCTATTTGTATGTTGGCAGCCCGGCTAAACAAGCTCGGCCGTTAAATGAAGCTGAAATTGCTTTTCTCAGTGAGTCGGCTGCCAATTACGTAGTATTAAAAGATGAGTACCTGGCTGAAGCTTAAAGCCAAATTTCACCTGCACTATTATAAGCGTCGTTAGCTATTGCTTGTTCGGCGCTATCTTCCCAACTAAATGCCTGCTGTAACACTTGTTGTAATGCCAACTCTGGCGCCAGCCCTTCAGCCACGGCTATAAAACAATTAACTCTTAACCCTGATACTAAACAACTAAACATTACCGCTTGTTGTTCTGGATTGAACGTAAAATCATTATTAAAGATAAGTTGTTGATTCATCGTGCCAGCTGCTCCGATAACATGCTTAATACCGGCTCGACTTCCGGCCTTTTACCACGCCAAATATAGAACGATTCTGCAGCCTGCGCGACTAACATACCCAAGCCATCAGCTTGTAGGGGCACGCCACTTTGCTTAGCCCAACGTAAAAATGTTGTAGGTTCGGCACCATAAAGCATGTCATAGGCTAATAAACAGTGCTGTAAATGTTTCTCTGCAATTAATGGCCGTTCGCCCATTAAACCTGATGAAGTCGCATTAATCACAATGTTATAAGCAAGATCTGGGATCTGTGCTAAGTCTGCAGCTTGTACTTGCTGCTTAACCTCTTTATTGACAGTCTGATTAATCATATCCGCTATAGCCTGAGCTTTACTCAGTGTGCGATTAGCAATAACAATGTTTGCTACTCCCGCCTGTAATAGAGGAGCTATCACACCTCTAGTTGCACCACCCGCGCCAAGAATTAATACGGTACTTGCTGCTAGCTTTTGCTGTAACCGCCGTAAATCCATGACTAAACCGATACCGTCAGTATTATCGCCACATAGCTTGCCATACTTATCTATATATAGTGTATTGACGGCTTGTGCTTGTTTAGCCTGATCAGACAACTGCTCGGCTAACTGATAGGCCTGTTGTTTAAATGGTACAGTAATGTTAGCTCCTTTCCCCCCCGCGGCAACAAATTCGCGCCAGCTGTCGGCAAAGTTATCAACCGGTGCTAGAATAGCCTCGTATTGCAGCTGCTCACCTAATGCTTGAGCAAACTGTGTATGGATAAATGGCGACTTTGAGTGGCCTATCGGATTACCGAAAACTGCATAACGGTCCAAATTAGATGCCTATTAAGAAATTAATGAATAAGATTTTGAATAAAGTTAACACAAAAACTCCAGCCCATCCTACGCCAGAACAAACACCATACGCAATTATCGGTGGTGAACAGCAAGTTCGGCTGCTAGCTAATCGTTTTTACGACATTATGTCTACTGCACCTGAAGCAGCAGAGCTGTATGCTATCCACCCCTTACCTTTAGATACTATTCGGCAAAAATTTTATGAGTTTTTATCCGGTTGGTTAGGCGGGCCAGCGCTATTCGAGCAAAATTATGGCCACCCTCGGCTGCGCGCTCGGCATTTACCTTTTCAAGTCAATGAGCAGTTACGCGATCAATGGATGTTTTGTATGGATCAAGCATTAAACGAAGTGGTTGAACACAAACTGCTGCGCCAAGGCTTAAGCCAGTCTTTTGGTCAACTGGCTAGCCATATGATTAATTGTTAAGTTTTAGCCAATCTTGCGGCTGTAAATAGCGTTGATATAACAAAGCTTCAGCGCTTTCAGGCTCTGGTGTGTAAGCATATTCCCAGCGCACTAAAGGTGGCAGTGACATTAATATAGACTCTGTGCGGCCGCCACTTTGTAAGCCAAACAAGGTGCCTCGGTCATACACTAAGTTAAATTCAACATATCGACCACGACGATACAGCTGAAACTGACGTTCATTTTCACCGTAAGCGATATCTTTACGCTTACTAACTATTGGTAAATATGCGGGTAAAAACGCTTCACCGACTGACTGCATTAGGCCAAAGCTTTGCTCAAAACCAAGTTGATTTAAATCATCAAAAAATAAGCCGCCAACACCACGGGTTTCATCACGATGTTTTAAATAGAAGTATTCATCACACCATTTTTTATAATCCGGATAAAAATTTGCACCAAAAGGATCAACGGCACTCTTAGCCACTTGGTGCCAATGCACCACATCTTGTTCAAACGGATAAAAAGGGGTTAAATCAAAGCCACCACCAAACCACCAAATCGGTGCTATACCCGGTTTTTCGGCAATAAAAAACCGTACGTTAGCATGGGTAGTGGGAATATAAGGATTGTTGGGATGGATAACTAGCGATACACCGCAGGCATGAAAGCTACAGCCAGCAAGTTCAGGTCGATGCGCGGTTGCCGAAGGTGGCATATTAGCGCCATAAACATGCGAGTAATTTACGCCAGCTTGTTCAAACACTGTGCCACCGGTTAATACTCTGCTTTTACCACCACCACCACCTGGGCGCTGCCAGGCATCTTCAACAAACTTTGCACTGCCATCTGCCTGCTCTAATGCTTGGCAAATACTATCTTGTAGTTGTAACAAAAATTGTTGTACCACACCTAAATGGCTGTGAGGTTGGCTAGTTGTCATATTAACTCCTTACGATATCGCCAGTAAGTGCATTGCGAATTTGGCTGGGTTGCCCTGCACCACCTAAATTACCTGGCATAATAGCAGAAACTCGATCAGACATTTGCTGATATAACACTGTGGCCTCGGTTATTGCCGGCTGGCCAGATAAATTTGCGCTAGTTGACACTATCGGTTTACCAAATGCTAAGCAGATTTGTTGCACTACCGGGTGTGCGCTGACCCTTACCGCAATACTGCTAAATTGACCCGTAATCCATTTCGGCGCAGTATTACTTGCTGGTAATACCCAACTGATATGGCCTGGCCAACTGGCTAATATTTGCTGACGCATAGAAGTTGAAATAGCACTGTCATCAATATATGGCAGCAATTGACTATAATTAGCCGCTATTAATATCAAGCCTTTCTCTACCGGCCTTTGCTTTATGGTTAGCAATGCATGCACGGCGATTTCACTATCAGGATCACAGCCTAAACCATAGACAGCTTCTGTTGGATAAGCGATAACACCCTGCTGTTGCAGCGCCTGTAATACTTGGGTTAAATTTGACATAGTGTCAATTTACCTTATCAATTAGTGCAAATAGCACAGTTAAAATGTTCTTCATTCACGCAAGCGGTTATAATAACGCCTTCACGCTTTCAGTTCATCACCAAAAAAGGAAACAACAATGCAAGTTGGAATCATAATGGGCTCGACTTCCGATTGGCCAACCATGAAAAATGCCGCTGATATGCTGGATAGCTTTGGTATTGCCTATGAAACCAAAGTTGTTTCTGCCCACCGTACACCACAGCTTTTAGCAGACTATGCTAATTCAGCTGCTGAGCGTGGCTTAAAAGTGATTATTGCTGGTGCTGGCGGTGCTGCCCATTTACCGGGTATGGCCGCTGCCTTTACTAGCTTACCGGTTCTCGGTGTTCCGGTGCAGTCTAAAGCGCTAAAAGGTATCGATTCGTTATTATCAATCGTGCAAATGCCAAAAGGTGTAGCCGTTGGTACCTTAGCTATTGGTGATGCCGGTGCGGCTAACGCCGGTTTATTAGCGGCGCAAATTTTAGCCACTCATAACCCTGAATTAATGTTAAAAATAGATGCCTTTCGTGCCGCCCAAACTGAAACAGTATTAAGCCAACCCGATCCATCAAAGGTAGCATTATGAAGATTTTAGTCTTAGGCGCTGGCCAACTGGCCAGAATGATGGCTTTAGCCGGTACGCCATTAAACTTACAAATCAGTGCTTATGATGTTAATACTGACACAGTGGTTGATGCGATTAGTCAGCAAAAAGTGGCACATGGTTTAACGGCGGCGATAGCCAATGCGGATGTGATAACGGCAGAGTTTGAACATATTCCTCTGCCTATTCTTGACCAATGCCAACAAAGCGGTAAATTTTTACCTGGCGCTGCAGCCATTAAAGCCGGTGGCGATCGCCGAATTGAAAAGCAGTTGCTAGATGCTGCCAATGTTCAGTCTGCCGCTTATGCCATTGTTAATACTGAAACCGAGTTTCAACAAGCAATTGCAGAGTTGGGCTTACCTTTAGTGTTTAAAAGTGCGCTTGCCGGTTATGACGGCAAAGGGCAATGGCGTTTAAAAACAGCAGACCAAGCCGCTGCGCTGTGGCAAGACATAGCTGACTTTTTAGCGGCTGATACTAAACAAGCCATTGTTGCTGAAAAATTTATTCCTTTTCAGCGTGAAGTGTCATTAATTGGTGCTCGGGATGCTAAAGGGAATATAAGCGTATACCCGCTGACTGAAAATCATCATGTTAATGGCGTGCTCAGTACTTCGGTAATCGCCCAAGCCAGTGTTGAGTTGCAACTACAAGCTGAACAAATTTTTACCAAACTCGCTAACAGCCTAGAGTATGTTGGTGTTTTAGCTATAGAGTTTTTTGATCTTAAGCAGCAGTTATTGGTTAATGAAATTGCCCCGCGAGTGCATAACTCTGGTCATTGGACACAACAAGGTGCAGAAGTGTGTCAATTTCAACTGCATTTACGCGCAATATGTGGTTTACCCCTCGGCAGCACGCATGAAATTAGACCGACATTAATGGTGAATATTCTGGGTGAAGACACAGTACCGACAGAGGTTTTAGCTATTGCTGGCTTGCAATTGCATTGGTACGGAAAAACCAAGCGTCCAGGTAGAAAGATGGGCCATATTAATTTATCAGCAGCAAATAATACGGAGTTAAAGCAACAATTTAACCAGTTAATTAGCTTGCTATCGCCAACTGCATTTCCGCAGTTAGACGTTATGCTAAAGCAGTTATAAGTTTAATTAAGTTATTGCCGGCAGCTTAGTCTGCCGGTTGTTTTAGCGCACAGCCTTTATCAGCACAATAATATTCCGCTTTACGTTCTACCAGTAATTCGAAACCACACTGCACACATTGCCCCGCTATCGGTTTGTCATTAATTAAAAACTTACACTGTGGGTAGCTATCACAGCCATAAAAGGCTTTGCCGAACTTACTTAATCGCTCGGTTATTTCGCCTTTATGGCATTTAGGGCAACTTAATTGCTGCTCAGTAATATCAGACGTTGCCTGTTGCGGCACAATAAACTGACAATCGGGATAATTACTGCAACCAATAAACATACCATATCGACCATTCTTTACCGCTAAGGGCGCAGCGCACTCTGGGCAAGGTTCAGTTTCTAACAGTTTAACAATGGTGGTTTCATGTTGGTGTAGCGGTTTAATATAGTCACAGCCCGGATAACTACTACAGCCTAAAAAAGCGCCACTTTTGCTGCTACGGATAACTAAAGGTTGCTGACACTGTGGGCAAAGTTGTTTGCGCTCGGTTTGGCTAAATAAGGTCGTCTTATCGGTCATGACTGGCTAGGCCGTTTAATGCAACAGCCCTTCTGGTTGTTCAAAAATAAGATCCTCCATTTGGGCATAAGCCGACTCGTGGCCCGGTACATTAAATAACACCATCAACACTACCCATTTTAAGTCTTCAAGGCATATGCTATTGCTATCTAAATCCATCACCCGATCAATCACCATCTCTCGAGTCTCTGCACTTAACACATTTATTTGCTCTAAAAACAGTAAAAAGCCTTGGCCTTGAACATCTATTTTCTGTAGTTCTTGCTGACTAAAAATACGAGTAGAACTTGCTACCGTGTGGGATAAATACGGTTTTACATCGCTTTGTTGTAATACAGACAGATGATCAAGCCATTTTAGCGCTTTAAAAATATCATCATCATGAAAGCCTGCGCGGCTTAATTCTTTAGTTAAGTCGGCATGGTTTACGTAAATATCAGATTCATTATGAATATAATTTTCGAACAGATAAACGAGGATATCAAACATACTTAGGCACTCCTCACTCTGATAAAGCCACCCGGAACGGTGGCAACTTCACCTGCAAGTTCAAGCTCTAATAAAGCAATGCTTGCTTCAGTAATCGCCAGGCCTGAACGTTCGGCAATGATATCTATTGTAGTAACATCATCTCCTACGTTAGCCAACAACTGCGCTGCAAACAAGTCTATATTACGATTTTTTGCTACTGTTGGTTCAGTTTTTGCGCAACTGTTAGTTAAAAAGCTTCTTTCTTCTAAAATATCGGCAACACAAGTGACAAGTTTAGCGCCTTGCTGGATTAATAAATGACAGCCGGCACTTTGCGGATTATATATATTGCCAGGAACCGCAAATACATCTCGACTATATTCAGCTGATAAATTAGCGCTGATTAATGAGCCACTTTTAATTGCTGCTTCAACTACTATAGTACCAATACTCAATCCCACCACAATACGATTACGTTGTGGAAAATACTTAGCTTGCGGTTCGACCGATGGAAAGTATTCAGTCACTAGCGCACCTTGTTCTGCAATTGCCGCAGCCAGGGCCTTGTTGGATGCTGGATATACCTGCTCTAAACCATGGCCTAATACCGCTATGGTGATGCCTGCTGCTTGCAAAGCCCCTTTATGGCTTTCGCTATCAATGCCTCGTGCCATGCCACTAGTAATAATATAACCTTGTTGGCTTAACTCAGCAGCAAAAGCTTGGGCGATTTTACGCCCGGTCGGTGTCGGCTGACGACTACCCACCATTGCCAATTGCTGCTGGGCTAATACCGCAGGGTTACCTTTGACAAATAATAGCAACGGCGGCTGTTTGGTTTGTTTTAGTAGGGCCGGATAAGCTGGGTCAAAATAAGTAATAATATGATGGTTTTCAGCTTGTTCTAGCCAACGTAAAGCCGAATCGATTTTACTATCAGTTTCATAAGCTAATAACTGAGCTTGGCGTGAGGTAAAGCCAATGTTTTGTAACGCACTTACTGGTAAAGCAACTAATTCAGCTGCCGTTATATGCTCGCTTAGACGTTGGAACTTCAGGCCATCTAGGCCATGCACTGTGGCTAAAGCGAGCCAGTTGCGAAGATCTTGCATAGCAAACTGGCTCCATCATTTTTTATTGTGTCGCTTATAAATTTGCGATTAAATCACCTACTCGTACTGGTCGCTGATTTCGAGTTACAATTGCAAAGCTGGTACGCTCAGACACTTTAAATACCATTAACTCGCCCACTTTTTCTCGTGGTAACTGAATGCTATTTTCACCGAAGTGACGTAACGCTTTTTGTAATTTATTGCCATCTTCCACATACACAGGGCCATCTTTGGCATCAATCACTAGTGGAGAGTTGCGATAAATACCTAACATATGGCCAGGTGCTAAATCTTGTAACGCGCCGCGGTTTAGTACCACGATATCCCACTTAGAAAACTCGCGTAAGTCTGAAGTAGTATCAATAATTAAACCATCAATATCAAAGCTCGGTTTGGTCATAGTAAAAAAGGCGGGTAATGATTGACCTTCAAGCGCAGGCATCACTTTATCGCCTTGCTTAATTTCGCGTTTAACACTTAATACATTTAACGAAGCGGCTTCAGTTGGTGTATCTTCAGTGGCAGCACGACCGGTACGAAATGCCCGAGCGGTAGCGACTAGCTTAGTTTCATACCCTAAAATGGTGTCTGTTTCTGGATCAACATAAGCTTTACCTTTACGGTACACGCCGTAAGAGGCACCTGCATCAAGTACGCCTTTAACATAGATAATATGATTATTGACTGAGTTTTTACGTTAGCGTTTGAACCTAATATATAAGGAAGCGCGTCAATTCTCTCTTCAGATAATGCTTGTTCAAAGGTTAAATAAGGTCGGATCATACTTAGCGGTAAGGTACTAATAGCGCTATCACCCTTGAGGGTTTTACGGCTGGTGGGCGATAATCGTTTAACATTTTCATTGACGATTAAGCGCGGACGGCCTTGAGCGTCATAGGTTAGGGTTAACGTATCACCAGGATAAATAAGATGCGGGTTATCAATTTGTGGGTTCATTTGCCACAATTGCGGCCATAACCAAGGTTCGTTTAAATATAATGCTGAGATGTCCCACAAGGTATCGCCTTTTTTCACCACGTAGTTCTGTGGTGCATCATCACGTATTTTTAATACATCAGCTTGGGCTACAAAACAGCCACTAATTAGTATAAAAGTAAAAATTATTGCAATTTTTTTCAGCATGCCTGCATCCTTGAGCTCATTTTAGTTGTAATTATTGCACACTAAGCTGTTAATACAGCGGATTAATGGCTAAAATTAAAACATATCACAACCGTTGAAACAAAGCATATTTTTGTAGGTGCCATGGCAGTTTTAAATGTTTTACATTATCCAGACGAACGGCTGCGTACTATCGCTAAGCCTGTAACCGAAATCACTAGTGAAATCAAACAGCTAGTGCAAGATATGATCGATACTATGTATGATGAGAATGGTATCGGTTTAGCCGCAACTCAGGTCGATGCGCATCTGCGCATTGTCGTTATTGATATTTCTGAAGACAGAGATACCGCTATGGTTTTTATTAATCCAGAACTTAGCGCGTTAAATGGCGAAACTAGCTACGAAGAAGGCTGTTTATCTGTCCCGCAGAATTACGCTCTGGTTGACCGTGCCGAAACAGTTACCGTTAAGGCCCAAGGCTTGGATGGTAATTGGTTTACTATTGATGCCGATGGCTTACTGGCTATTTGTTTGCAGCATGAGCTGGATCATTTAGTGGGTAAGTTGTTTATTGATTATTTATCGCCATTAAAACGCGACCGCATTCGAAAAAAATTAGAAAAAGAAGCCAAAATGGCGCAGCGCCACGCGCTGTAATCAGGAAATACTGTGAGTCAATCTTTGCGAATTATTTTTGCCGGTACACCGGATTTTGCTGCGCGTCATTTACAAGCGCTTATCGCTAGCCAATATCAAGTGATCGCGGTTTACTCTCAGCCTGATCGCCCAGCAGGACGAGGCCAACAACTGCAACCTAGTGCCGTAAAGCAACTCGCTCTAAAACATCAGTTACCAGTGTACCAACCTAAATCTCTGAAAACGGCCGAAGCGCAAGCTGAATTAGCAGCATTAAATGCCGATATTATGATCGTCGTCGCTTATGGCTTAATTTTGCCACAAGCGGTGTTAGATGCGCCTAAATTTGGCTGTTTAAACGTTCACGGCTCTATATTGCCGCGCTGGCGTGGTGCTGCTCCTATTCAACGAGCTATTTGGGCTGGTGATACTGAAACTGGCGTAACCATTATGCAAATGGACGCCGGCTTAGATACTGGTGATATGCTGGCCATTCGTCGCTGTCCGATAAATGTCGCTGATACTAGTGCCTCTTTATACAACACTCTTGCCGAGCTAGGTCCAGTTGCGCTACTTGAAACCTTAAATAATTTAGCTGACCAACAGCAGCATGCTGTGGTGCAAAGCAACGATTTAGCCACCTATGCCAATAAATTACATAAAGACGAAGCCGAACTCGATTTTAGTAAAACCGCACAGCAGTTAGATCGAGAAATTCGCGCTTTTAATCCTTGGCCTGTAAGTTATATAACCTTAGCCCAAGGCACGGTTAAAGTGTGGCAAGCTACAAGCGAAGCACTTGAAGTTAATGCCGTACCTGGTGAAATACTGTCTGCCGATAAGCACGGTATTCGTATTGCTTGTCAGCACAGCGTACTGAATATTAGCCAACTGCAACCCCCTGGTAAAAAAGCCATGGCAGTTGCCGATTTTTTAAATGGCCGAGCTGATTGGTTAGTCCCAAGCATGATAATCGAGTCTACTAGTTCTGAGAAATCGTTATGAGTCAAAATGTGCGCGTACTCGCCGCCAAATGTTGTTTCGACATTATCGATAGTGGCCAATCTATGTCTGATGCCCTACCTCATGCTCAAGCACAATTAGATAACGATTTAGATAAAGCATTACTGCAAGAAATTTGTTTTGGTGTGATGCGCTATTTACCGCAATTAGAATCCGCAACCAGCCAGTTAATGGCCAAGCCTTTAGTTAAACAGCTAAGGCCGCTGCAGTTTTTGTTGTATGTAGGTATTTACCAACTTAAATTTATGCGTATACCTGATCACGCTGCCATTAGTGAAACGGTTGAGGCAGCCCGCTCTTTAAAAGGCCAGTCTTTAACTAAATTAATTAATGCGGTACTGCGTAATGTACAACGTCATCCGGGCATTTTTGATTTCGAAGATGCGCCCGACCCAGTGCAGTTTAACCATCCCGGTTGGATTATTAGCCAATTACAACAAGCTTATCCAGAGCAGTGGCAAGATATTTTGCTGGCGAATCAACAAAAAGCCCCGCTTTGGTTACGAGTTAATAGTAATAAAATTACAGCTGAGGATTATAGCGCAGCGTTAACCGCAGCAGATATAGAGCATCAGCAACCCTTGGTGGCTATGCCGACAGCAATTAAGCTTAACCAAGCCCAAGATGTGACAAAGTTACCGGGTTATGTTGAAGGTTGGTTTTCAGTTCAAGATGGTGCAGCCCAATACGCCGCTACTTTATTAGACGTTAAAAATTGTCAGCATATATTAGATGCTTGCTGTGCACCTGGCGGCAAAACCTGCCATATTTTAGAACTGGCACCACAAGCTAAGGTAACTGCCTTAGATAAAGAGCCTAAGCGCTTAATTAGGGTCGAAGAAAACTTAGCTCGGCTTGGTTTAACCGCTACCGTAATAGCAGCAGATGCAGCGGAACCCGACACGTGGTGGCAAGGCCAATTATTTGATCGGATCTTATTAGATGTACCCTGCTCTGCCACCGGTGTTATTCGCCGCCACCCCGATATTCGTTGGTTACGTAAAAAAGCCGACATTCCGGTGTTAGTTGCAATACAACAGCAAATATTACAACAGTGTTGGCAGTTATTAGCGCCAGGTGGTAGCTTGCTCTATGCTACTTGTAGTGTGTTGCCTGCAGAAAATCAGCAACAAATCACTGCTTTTTTACAGCAGCATGCTGATGCTAGCTTACAGGTTATTCCTCATCAGCCCGACCCGACTACCGTAGGCTGGCAGATCCTACCTAATGAACAACAACTAGACGGTTTTTACTATGCACTGTTAGTTAAAAACGGCAAGGATTAGCAACAATCTATGAAGATTATTATTTTAGGTGCTGGTGAAGTTGGCGCAACCTTGGCCGAAAATTTGGTGGGTGAGCAAAACGATATTACCGTCGTTGATAGTAATGCAGATAAGTTACGCGCCTTGCAAGATCGCTATGACTTACAAGTGGTACATGGTCACGGCTCTCATCCCGACGTCTTAAAGCAAGCCGGCGCAGAAGATGCTGATATGCTAGTTGCTGTAACCAATAGCGATGAAGTCAACATTGTTGCTTGCCAAGTCGCCTATAGTATTTTTAATACGCCAGTCAAAATTGCCCGTATTCGTACTACCCAATACCTAAAATATCGTGATCAGTTATTTAATAAAGATGATATGCCTGTCGATCACTTTATCGCGCCTGAAGCATTAGTCACTAACTATATTCGCCGCTTAATCGATTATCCTGGAGCGCTACAAGTTGTTGAGTTTGCCGGCGGTAAAGTGAGTTTAGTGGCCGTTAAAGCTTACTATGGCGGCTTGCTCGTTGGTCATGCTTTATCTACGTTAAAAGAACATATGCCAAATATTGATGTTCGGGTCGCAACAATTTATCGTAACGGCAACGCTATAAGACCGCTTGGTACGACTATTATTGAAGCCGACGACGAAGTGTTCTTTATTGCTGCCACTAAGCATATTCGGGCCGTTATGAGTGAATTGCAAAAGCTAGAGCGCAATTATAGACGCATCATGATCGCTGGCGGCGGTAATATAGGTTTTGGTTTAGCGCGTGCTTTAGAAGATACCCACAGCGTTAAATTAATAGAGCGTAATAAAGAACGTGCCGAGTTTTTATCTAGTGCCTTAGACAGCACCCGAGTTTTTGTCGGCGATGCGTCTGATCCAGAATTGTTAGAAGAAGAAAACATTGAGCAAATAGACGTATTTATTGCGGTCACTAATGATGACGAAGCCAATATTATGTCCGCCATGTTAGCCAAGCGCATGGGGGCACAAAAAACCATGGTCTTAATTAAGCGCAGCGCCTATGTCGACTTACTGCAAGGTGGCGAAGTTGATATTGCCGTGTCGCCACAACAAGCCACCATTTCAGCCTTACTGACCCATATTCGTCGCGGTGATATTGTTAACGTATATTCTCTGCGCCGCGGTGCAGCTGAAGCGATTGAAGCTATTGCCCATGGTGATAGCAGCAGTAGCAAAGTTATTGGTAAAGCCATTGGTAAATTAAAATTACCCCCGGGCACCACCATAGGCGCAATAGTACGCGGCGAAGAAGTATTAATAGCCAAAAATAGTACCGTGATTGAAACAAACGACCATGTCATTCTATTTATGGTGGATAAAAAACATATCAGCGAAGTTGAAAAGCTATTCCAAGTTAGCGCAATTTTTATTTAATCCTGCCAAAAGGTTGGAGTAAATAAAACTAACAAGGTAAATATTTCTAAACGGCCAAACACCATGGCCGTGATTAACAACCACTTACTAATATCTGGGATAGCACCATAATGGGCAGCCACTTCGCCCAAGCCGGGTCCCAGATTATTTAAGCACGCCGCAGTCGCAGTAAAAGCCGTCACACTATCTAGCCCTGTCGCCATTAACAACAACATAATAACCACAAACACTAAGGCATAAGCAGCGAAAAAGCCCCAAATCGCTTCAACAACTCTATCCGGTACCGCACGACGGCCCAGCTTAATGGCATATACCGCGCGGGGGTGAATTAACCGGTTTAGCTCACGCTTACCTTGTAAAAATAACAACACCACTCGCACCACTTTTAAGCCACCGCCGGTCGAACCAGCACAACCACCGACAAAACTAAAAAAGATTAGTAATATAGGTAAAAACAATGGCCAAATCGCGAAGCTAACCGTAGAGAATCCCGCGGTAGTAGCAATGGACACCGCTTGAAAACTACCATGATTTAGCGCATCGGCTGCAGAGTCATAAGTATTGGTTTTTAATAACACCACAAAGCAAACGAAAACTAGCGCGGCTTGTAAAAATATAAACGCTTTAAATTCAGGATCACGAAAATAGACACTGACACTTTTACCACGCATGGCAGCAAAGTGTAATGGAAAATTAACCGCACTAATTAATAAGAAAATAACGCAAATAGCATTAATTACCGGGCTTTGAAAATGCCCCATGCTGGCATCATAAGTTGAAAACCCGCCGATGGCTATGGTCGCGAATGCATGACAAATGGCGTCAAAGACATCCATTCCTGCAGCATAAAACGCCAAAGAACAAGCAATTGTTAAGGCTAGATAGATGTACCAAAGATGCTTAGCGGTATCGGCTATTCGTGGCGTCATTTTATTATCTTTTACCGGTCCGGGTGTTTCAGCCCGATATAGCTGCATGCCCCCAACACCTAACATCGGCAAAATAGCTACTGCTAAAACAATGATCCCCATACCGCCCAACCATTGCAGCTGGGCCCGATAATATAAAATAGCTTTCGGTAAAAATTCAATGCCGGTTAACACCGTCGCACCCGTTGTGGTTAAACCAGAAAACGCTTCAAACATCGCACTGGCTAAACTTAAGCTAGGGTTTGACGCCAACATAAAAGGGATAGCACCTACAGCGCCTAATACGACCCAAAACAAGGCAACAATTAAAAAACCGTCGCGTACTTTTAATTCAGCTCGGTGTTTTCGGTGTGGATACCAAATCATAAAGCCGATAAATAAGCATAATAAAAATGACAATAAAAAAGGTACGCCAGCACCGTCGTTATACCCTAACGCAACAAAAGCAGGTGGTATCATAGTGATACTGAACATTGCTATCAGCAATCCCAGGATCCGAATTATCGAACGGTACTGCATACCTTGTGGCGTCCTTAAGACTTAGTCCAGTTTTAATTCACGAGTCATATTTTCATTGCGCTCGCGATGGACAATGATATTGTCTTCAATGCGAATGCCGCCATATTGCCTAAAGCGATCTATTTTTTGCCAATTAATATATTGAGTAAATTCTGTTTCGGCTAAATCAGCCAGCAAACTATCAATAAAATATAATCCCGGCTCAATAGTAAATACCATATTCGCTTCTATCGCGCGAGTGCAACGTAAATAGGGGTGACCTTCTGGAGCCGCTACGCTAGTGCCACGTTCGTCAGCCATAAATCCGCCGACATCATGCACTTGTAAACCCAAGTGATGACCTAAACCATGCGGGAAAAAGCTGCGCGTAATTTGCTGCTCAAGCATGGCGTCTGGAGCTAATTTTACAAAATCGAACTGATGCAAAATAGTGGCAATATGCTGATGACAATTAACATGCAGGTCACCATATTTAGCACCTGGTTTTAATTGATCGATTAACGCCAACTGCGCCTGATTAACTGCACTAATTAATTCATCAAACTCATTATTTCGTTCAGCACTATAAGTACGTGTTATGTCTGCTGCATAACCATTAAACGACGCACCGGCATCAATTAAAAATGAGTGCCGTTGTATTGGCGTGCGACGCTCTAAACCGGTGTAATGCAAAATGGCGGCATTGCGATTTAACGCCACTATATTGCCATAAGGCACTTCGTTTTCGGTTTGTTCAACACTGGTTAAATACGCTTGTTGAATATCAAACTCACTACCACCGGCAAAAAAAGCACTTTTAGCAGCTTGATGACCGTCTACGGCAATTTTATTAGCGATACGTAAACACGCCAGTTCATAAGGGGTTTTATATACCCGATGAAAGTGCAAATAATTTAATACTGGCTCAGGATTTATTTCAGTAAAGCCCAGCGCTTGAGCAACTTCAATATATTCGCCAATATAAGCTAAATTAGCTTTGTCATAAGGCAAAAAGGTTTCAACACTTTCAGCTTTTTCTAATAGCTGAATATCAAATTGCTCAGCCCAATAATCATGCGGCTCGTCAGGTACTTTATGCCAAAAATCTTTAGGTCGATAAAAAATCAACTTTGGTTTATTCACACCGTCAACAATTAACCAGCAGTGTGGATTATCAATTACCGGCAACCAAGCTTTAAACTGTGGATTAACATGAAACGGGTAATCCATATCATCTAAAAATCGACGTTTAGTTTGGCCCGAGTGAATAACTAAAGCATCTAAGCCTTCTCGGGCGAGTAATTGTTGTACCCGTTGCTGCAACTCAGCAATATGCGCCGGGTACAGCGCTTGATATAAAAGTGTCATAAGTGTCTGACCTGTTGACTAAAAAACATCCGATGTATCATAGCATTAATCTACTCTGACCCCAATCTGCATTGTTAACAGCGGTTGAAACACGTCATTATTAGCATTAAGTCGAATATTATAAATTTGATAATAGGCCATAACGGCTTTTACATACTCTCGGGTTTCGCGATAAGGAATGGTTTCCACCCAGACATCCGCGGGTAATGCATAGTCTTGTGGTATCCATTGTTTAACGCGACTATAGCCAGCATTATAAGCTGCGGTAGCCATCAATAAATTACCGTCATTACGCTGCATTAAATAATTTAAGTAATAAGTACCATAATCTATATTTTGCAAAGGATCATTCAGTTGCGCTAATGACACGGGCTTTTTCGCCACTTCTTTTGCTGTTGCTGGCATTAATTGCATTAAACCTTGCGCCCCTACGGGTGAGCGAGCATCAGACATAAAAGAGCTCTCGCGACGCGCAATTGCCATCGCCCAACCGGAAGCCACTTGAGCTTTTTCTGCCCCTTGGTTTATTTCATTTTGATAGGCCAGCGGAAAACGTAATTCTATGTCATCCCAATAACCGACATCGGCCAATGAAAATATTGCTCGGTCATACCACTGCAATTGATGAGCTAATTTTGCTGACACCAACTTTTGTTGTTCAGTGGCATTGTTCTGTAAATAGTTCCATTCCCGACGTGCCTCGGTATTACGCTTTAACGCTAACCACTCTTGGGCACGCAATACTGCGGGATGTTGCTTTAAGATATGCAGCTCTTCATCACTGACGGTGACCGGCGCATGAGCTAAGCTTGGCGGCAAGCCCAGTTTGGCCGCTGACATAAAGCCGTAAAAGTGCCGTTGCAGTGCTAACTGTTCAAATAATACCTTAGCTTTATCTGCCATACCTTGCTGTTCATATGCCCGCGCTAGCCAGTATTGCCAGCGAATGTTGCCCGCAAGCTCGGCTGGAAAAGCTTCAATAGTGCGTTGCACCGCTGGCCAATCTAATTGTAATAATAAACTGCCAACTTGCCACTGGGCTAACGTATCATCAAGTAGCTCTGGCGGTAATTGTTTAAACCAGTTGCTGGCACGCTCATCCCCTCTATTTGCTAAGGCAATGGCAAACTGGCGCTGGACATCTAATCGCTGAGCTGGCGTAAAATAAGGATCATTAATAAAGCGCTGCCAAGTCGCTAGGGCTTTATCGGCATCTCGCCAAATTAACCGCTTTAAGCCATAGGCTAAAATGTCACGTTCTTGCGGCTTCTTTAAAGCAAAAAATTTAGGCTTGGCAATTACACTGGGATTAATTCGGGTTTGCCGATACATTTCGGCTAAATATTGCTGTTCAGCCGGTAATAACGATTTTAAGTACGGCACTAAACTCGCCGTACCGCCTTCAGCAGCTAAGCGCAAACGTTGCCACACAATAGCTGTTGTTTGTTGCCCAGCATCACGCCACGCGGTAAACAGAGCATCGCAAACATTCGGTTGTGACTTACCTACGGTCCATAGCTTAGTTACTTGAGGCCAAATAGAGGCTTTATCGACGTCTGGCTGGGCCAATTTAAACCGTAAATGATAACACTCTAATTCAGTGTCTGATGAGCCGTTATAGTTAGCTAAAAACAGTTTGCTTTGCTTGCGTTTGGCTAAATCAAATAACCAAGGCTTTCTTAATGGCCAATCCATAGGGCTATTGTTATAGCGCTGTAAATATTCAGCTATGCGCTGATCAGCCGTAAGGTGATGCTTTAAACGCTGCAATTCTAAATAGGGCTGTAATGGATAATCTGCAAATTTTTCTAAGGTGGTTTGTGCATCTACAGCACTCATACTCGCTATTTTTAATTCCGCCTGACTAAACTCAGCACGCAAGGTTTGCTCTTCAGCAAGGCTTGCGTTAGCCACGGTAACACCTAAACAAATACTGATAAAATAAAGAGCTCGTCTCACAATCTCACTCCTAAAAACATAAAAAATATAAAATAGCGGCTATAGTTGACAGTTATTATTGCAATTCAATTCAAACAAGCGTTTAAATAGCGGTTGAAATTTTTATTAAACCACGACACACTGGTTGTGAAACCTCATCGTACCAGTTGCGACAATTCAACCTACGCGACCAAGGAGCACCGTTATGATCTACCAGAGTGACAACATTAGTGTTGTTTATATTAAACCTGGCATCGCCCGTTTTACTTTCAATGCTAAAGGCTCTGTCAATAAATTTGATCAGCAAACACTAACTGATTGTAAATCAGCCTTAGAATTACTGCACGCTGACAAAGCATTACAAGGTGTTATTTTTTCTAGTGAAAAAAGTACCTTTATTGTTGGCGCCGATATTACCGAATTTCTAACAATATTTCAGCGTGATGAAGCAGAATTAATTCCATGGATTAAACAGGCCTCTGACATCTTCGATCTTGCTGAAGACTTACCTGTCCCTACCATTACTGCCATCAATGGATTTGCACTAGGTGGCGGATGTGAGTGGTCACTAACGTCCGATTATCGTGTTGCCGATACTAGTGCACAAATAGGCTTACCAGAAGTTAAATTAGGCTTAATGCCTGGTTTTGGTGGTACGGCACGTTTACCCAGACTTATTGGTGCTGATAACGCCTTAGAGTGGATCACAACCGGTAAGCAATATAGTGCTGAACAAGCGCAAAAATTTGCCGCTGTGGATGCTGTTGTCGCTCCAGAGAAACTGCAAGAAGCGGCGCTTAGCATGCTTGAAGATGCTATTGCTGGCAAGCTGAATTGGCGTAAAAAACGCGAACAAAAATTACAACCGCTTAAATTGAACAAAATTGAAGCAACCATGTGCTTTAGCACCGCTAAAGGCATGGTAATGGCTAAAGCGGGTAAGCATTATCCAGCACCTATGGTGGCGGTTAAAACTATTGAAGCAGCGGCCGGCTTAAAACGTGCTGAAGCAGTAGCGTTAGAAAATGCCGGTTTTGCTAAACTGGCTAAAACCGATGCTGCAACAGCGCAAATTGGCTTGTTCTTAAATGATCAGCTGATTAAAGGTAAGGCTAAAAAAGCTGCTAAGACAGCCACTAAAGCGGTCAATACGGCAGCAGTCATTGGTGCCGGCATTATGGGTGGTGGTATAGCCTATCAATCGGCACTTAAAGGCGTGCCGGTAGTTATGAAAGATATCGCCGATAAAGCATTAGAACTTGGTATGGCTGAAGCAAGTGGCTTATTAGCTAAGCAAGTAGAGCGTAAAAAGCTGGATGTAAAATCGATGGCTAAAGTTATTGCCTCTATTACGCCGACGTTAAGCAATGACGCGCTAAAAAATGTTGATATCGTTGTCGAAGCCGTAGTCGAAAATCCAAAAGTAAAAGGCGCAGTGTTAAAAGAAGTAGAATCGATTATCGCACAGGATGCCATTTTAACCTCTAATACCTCGACTATTTCTATTAATGCTCTAGCCGCGAACTTAACACGACCAGAAAACTTCTGTGGTATGCACTTCTTTAACCCCGTACACCGCATGCCTTTAGTCGAAGTTATTCGCGGTAAAGACACCAGCGATGAAACCGTTGCTGCTGTCGTCGCTTATGCCGCCAAGATGGGTAAATCGCCTATCGTAGTTAACGATTGCCCTGGCTTTTTCGTTAACCGGGTTTTATTTCCCTACTTTGCCGGCTTTAGTAAGTTAGTGCTAGATGGTGCTGATTTTGCGCAAGTTGATAAAGTGATGGAGAAACAATTTGGCTGGCCAATGGGCCCAGCATACTTATTAGATGTAGTGGGTTTAGATACCGCCTTCCATTGTACTGATGTTATGGCAGATGGCTTCCCTACACGTATGGCCAAATTAGACCATGATCCGGTAAGCGCTATGTATAAAGCTGAACGCTACGGCCAAAAAAATGGCCTTGGTTTTTATGCTTATAGTAAAGATGCCAAAGGTAGAACCAAGAAAGAAATTGATGCTAAAGCATTAAGTTTATTAGCTGAATGCACTTCTGAGAAAAAAGAATTCTCAGCTGATGACATTATCGCGCGTACCATGATCCCAATGATTAACGAAACTATTCGTTGTTTAGAAGAAGGCATTATTGCCTCAGCTGCTGAAGCTGATATGGGCTTAATTTATGGTTTAGGTTTCCCGCCGTTCCGTGGTGGTCCGCTACGCTATGCTGATACTATTGGCTTAGCTAACTTTGTCGCCCTTGCAGATAGTTACGCTCACTTAGGTGAAATCTATCAAGTTACCGACAAAACTCGCGCCATGGCCGAAGCTGGCCAGCGTTTCTTCCCGGTTTAAGCGCAGGAGCACAATAATGAAAAACGCAGTTATAGTAGATTGTATTCGCACCCCTATGGGCCGTTCAAAAAATGGTATGTACCGTAATGTTCGGGCTGAGCAACTTTCCGCCCATATTATGGCGTCACTCGTTGCCCGTAATCCAGCGCTAAACCCTGAAGATATTGATGATGTTATTTGGGGTTGTGTTCAGCAAACGTTAGAGCAAGGCTTTAACATCGCACGTAATGCTGCATTATTAGCGGGCATTCCTCACTCAGTACCGGCAGTAACGATTAACCGCTTATGTGGCTCATCCATGCAAGCTTTACACGATGCCGTGCGTGCCATTCAAACCGGCATGGGCGATGTGTACTTAATTGGTGGTGTTGAGCATATGGGCCATGTGCCTATGACGCATGGTGTCGACTTTCACCCGGGTTTATCAACATCAGTTGCTAAAGCCGCTGGCATGATGGGTTTAACCGCTGAGTTATTAGGTAAAATGCACGGCATTAGCCGCCAGCAGCAAGATGAATTTGGCGCTCGCTCACATCGCTTAGCCCAACAAGCCAGTGATGAAGGCCGGTTTGATAACGAAATAGTACCAACAGAAGGTCATGATGCTGACGGCGTATTAAAGCTAATGGATTATGACGAAGTTATTCGTCCTGAAACCACAGTAGAAGGCCTGAGTAAATTACGTCCGGTGTTTGATCCAGCCAATGGTACTGTAACAGCAGGTACGTCTTCAGCATTATCTGATGGCGCTTCAGGCATGTTAGTAATGAGTGAAGAAAAAGCCAAAGCGCTTGGCCTACCTATTCGTGCTTACGTACGCGGTATGGGTGTTGCTGGTTGTGATCCGTCTATTATGGGTTATGGCCCGGTGCCAGCATCGAAAAAAGCCTTAAAAATGGCTGGATTAAGCATAAACGATATTGATTATGCAGAATTAAACGAAGCTTTTGCTGCTCAAGCTTTACCGGTAATGAAAGATTTAGGCTTACTAGAAGTGGCTGATAAAAAGGTTAACTTAAATGGCGGTGCTATTGCACTAGGCCATCCATTAGGTTGCTCTGGTTCACGTATTGCCACCACCTTAATAAATATTATGGAAGATAAAGGTGGTAAGTTTGGTTTAGCTACTATGTGTATTGGTTTAGGCCAAGGTATCGCTACGGTGTTTGAACGGCCGTAACATAGCAGTTTATATTCTTATAGTTTAAAATAAGGACCGTTTTTACGGTCCTTTTTATTTATATTGATTTTTTATATTGGAGTTTAAATGGAGCTGTTATTTACCAGCGCAGATAAAACATTAGACGCTTTAGGCATGCGCTGCCCTGAGCCTGTAATGATGATCCGCTTAACCATTCGTAATATGCAGTCTGGCCAAAGCCTATTAATTATTGCTGACGACCCTGCTACCACTCGGGATATTCCGGCTTTTTGTCGTTTTATGGACCACCAGTTATTAGCCAGCGATACCACAGAACTACCGTATAAATATGTGGTTAAAAAAGGCTAGTGCAATAATCTAGCCTTTATTAAATTGTCTTTCACAAGGAATGCCATCATTGTCTCCATCCATCTTGGTATCTGGACAGTTCCTTAAAAAAAATACCGCTTCATCATAAGATTTCATCTGACTACAGTGTTGCCGCCCATCACATCGAAACTGTAACAGGCTTGCTGCTTCACGAGCTTTTTGCAATGGTACGGTATAATCTGGCAGCACCTGAACCGTTGGCTCCGTAACAGGCTGAGCAACGCTTTGCTTTTGATAAAACTGCCAACCGCCGTAGCCTATTAATGCTATTAGTAATATTTTCTTCAACTGTATACTTCCCTGTTTATAATTTAACCCAGCAAGGTTTTTGCAACTAGTTAATTTAATTGATTAAAAATTTAAAGCAACTATTTAACTGCTTAATCGCTTAGCAAGCTAAAGTTTTCTAAATGCTTGTAAATACCAACTTAACTTGCGTCAATTCTACTGCATAGCAGTGTTACATTTCGTGTGCATATACAACGGTTAGATAAACTAGAAAAGATGTTATTAAATTCTTTGATATATTCAATATGGTAAATTCTCAACTAGCACTATTTTATGCTAGCATCAAAGTAAGGTAATTAGTTGGATTTAAAATTGCAGTCAAAATTTAGCATAGACAGTGTTAATCAAGCGCAATTTATCGATAGCCGCCGACGGCGCTATATATTACTTTTTGTCAGTTATATAACCAGTGCCGTGATGTATATTTATGCCTTTAAAAATTTAGGGGCTGTCGATCCTATTTTACCGATGGTTTTATTTATTACTGCAACAGCTTTTTTGCTTAATATTACCTACTTTCACTATAACAATAATCTTAATCTTGCTTGTAATATTGAAGCTATTTTAGTCGCTGCTTTTGTACTTGGTCTGGTCTTTATAGGAGGCTTTAATAATACTGCTTTATATTGGGTTTTCCCGTTTCCTGCCATACTTTTTGGTTTACTTGGCGTTCGTAATGCCTTAATTAGTAACGTTTTATTAACTAGTGCGCTGGCTATTATATTATTTGTACCTGACTTGGCGTTAGCCCATTATAAAAATGCGGAGCAAAGCCGATTTATCACCTCTTTGCTGATTGTGATTCTTGCATGTTGGATTAATGAATATTTCCGTGAACAAAGCCATCAAGCTATGGAGTTATTGCAACATAATAAAGAACAACAAGCGAATACCGATCCTCTTACAGGATTAGCTAATCGCAGATTTATTGATGCTAACCTTATGCAAAGCTTTAATTTACAACCAGACGTGTTTTTTCCACTGGCAGTGATTGCATGTGATATAGACTCTTTTAAGCAACTTAATGATAAATTTGGTCATCAAGCTGGCGATGAAGTATTAAAAGTAATCGCTAATATATTTAGAGCCCACTTACGCCAGCAAGACATAGCATGTCGTACTGGCGGTGAAGAGTTTTTATTACTATTGCCTAAAACCTCTAAAATAGATGCTTTTAAAGTAGCTGAGAAAATTCGCCAACAGCTCAGTCAGCAAAAGCTTTTATCAACAGATAAAGCCTATACCGTAACCGCGAGTTTTGGTGTTGCCGAGAGTCAGCAGTTAGCTCAGTTGCCCACCGCGATTAAACTCGCGGACCAACAACTGTATCAATCAAAACGTAACGGTCGCAATCAAATCAATTAATATTAATTACTTAGCGTAGCGAATGTATTTTATGCCGATGTAATTTGTGCCGACGTAATCTGTACAGGATAGTTAGGCTTTAGCTATATTTTTATAGCGTAACTTTATAATGTGAACCGACTTCATTGGGATTAACGTCTGCGCCTAGTATAAACTTATTTTTTGCTTCAGTTGTGGCATCAACCAACCAGATTTCAGCATCTGATAATTCAAAACGCAGCATCATTAAATTAGTATCTAATTTGCCTTCTGGATACCAAGCTTCTACCTCTTTACTCCAATATTTATCAATAATAAGCGAATCCGTTTCTTCAACTAATTCACCACTAATACAGGCAAATACATCATGACCTGTACTTACAAATTGTGCCATTGCCAAACCGCCTGCAGCGATGCGATTATCTTTAGTGGTGTAAATCCAAAACCTGCTATTTGCCTGTTTATCTAATTGCGCCTGCATAGGCTCACTATGCAAATCACTTTGCTGTAGTTTTATCATCAACGTAGGCGTTGCTGCCATGGCTTGCCAAAACTTTTGCTTTGCTTGATCAGACATATTTACCTCTGCTTTAAAACAAATTCTTTTTAGTTAGCTTAATTGCTAAGCAGTGTTAGTTAATAAACACTGCCTGGTTTATTCAGCATGGCTATATCAGCCAATAAATCATTTTCAACCTCTAAGACAGTTTTGTTAGCGATACCGCGCAATGCTAGCGCATGGGCAAAATCAGTCACTTTGTTATCGCAACGGTTTTTACGACGGCTGTACCAAGCTAAATACATCATATGTAGATTAATTTGGTTTTGTGGATATTTAATCTCAGCCATTTTTTACCACCTCTTTTATTATTATTAACAATAACAATGCAGGCTTTATACCAATTATGGTTAAATTATTATTTTATAACCAACTGATTATATAGGATTTATAATAATTGAAAGTTTAGAGATAGATGTGATCGGTAATATTTACTGCTTTAGCATAAGAATTACCGATAATAAGATAGAACAAAAAAATATTATTAATTGCACCTTAGTATTTTTGGCTTATTTTCTCGGGTTTGTTTTCGCAGAAGAGTTTCGTAGAGTTGTGCTGGTAGTTTTGTAATGGAAAAGTTTATGTTGCATCAAGCAAGTTGCCAACGTTAACACGCAAAAGTTCAGTGTATTAACGTTAGCTTACCTACTGCTTATAGAGGAAATTGTTGCTGTAGTTTTACTTTATGCTCGTAAAACATAGTTATTGCAAAACTGAGATATCCGCGACTTGTAAAAACAGCTCTCTTAATTGTTTTAATAACGCTTGGCGGTTTAGTTTTACTGCTGCGTCATCGGCATTCACCATTACATTATCGAAGAACTGATCGATTACCTGCTGCATTTTGGCTAAATGCATTAAGCCGTCTGTATAACTTTGCAGCTTAGCCTGCTCTGCTTGCTCTGCTGTAATTGCTTGATATAACGCCTGCTCTTCAACTTGTTGTAATAACTTTACATCAACGGTATCAGGAATAGCCGTATCAATTTTAGCTAAGATATTAGCAACCCGTTTATTTGCAGCAGCTAAGGCAGCTGCAGCATCAAGTTTACGGAACTCTGCAACCGCTTTGACCCGTTGGTTAAAGTCTGCTGGTACCGTTGGACGACGCGCTAACACCGCTTGGATAACATCAACGGTATAACCTTGATCTTGATACCAGGCTCTAAATCGGCCTAACATAAACTCTAAAACATCAGTAGCAACATTGGCATTAGTTAACTTATCACCAAAGGTTTGCTGGCTAAAAGCAATAATGTCGACCAAATCTAGATTAAGATCTTTATCTACCATAATGCGTAATGCACCAATGGCAGCACGACGTAATGCAAACGGATCTTTATCACCTTTTGGTGCTTGGCCAATACCAAAGATACCCACTAAACTATCAAGTTTATCGGCGATAGCCACCGCTGCGCCTTCTAAACGAGTGGGTAACTGATCACCGGCAAACCGTGGCATATACTGCTCATTTAAGGCTAATGCGACTGTTTCATTTTCGCCATCAAATCGAGCGTAGTGCATGCCCATAATGCCTTGTACTTCTGGAAACTCACCCACCATATTGGTCATTAAGTCGGTTTTAGACAGTAAACCTGCGCGCTGGGCAGCCGTTTTATCAGCACCAATTTTTTCAGCAACATAGGCAGCTAATTGACTAATACGCTCAGACTTTTCGGCTAAGGTACCCAGTTGCTTTTGAAATAACACACTGCTTAAACTGTCTAATCTTGAAGCCAACGTTTGTTTGCGGTCTGTATTAAAAAAGAATTCAGCATCGGCTAAGCGTGGTCGTACTACTTTTTCATTACCTGAAATAACTTGCTGCGGATCTTTGCTCTCAATATTAGTCACAAAGATAAATTTATTTTGTAAGTTACCCGCTGCATCCACTACCGGAAAATACTTTTGATTATCCTTCATGGTTGAAATTAACGGCTCTGCTGGTATATCTAAAAAACTTTGTTCAAAGCTACCGACTAGTACGACAGGCCACTCAACTAATGCAGTTACTTCATCCAATAAATCAGCATCCATTAACGCTTGGCCATTTAACTGTTTTGCGGCTTCTGTTACACCTTGCTCGATAATGGCTTTACGTTTGCTAAAGTCAGCAATAACATAACCACTCTCTAGCGCCGTTTCATAATGCTCAGCATTTTGGATCTTAATTTTTGCCGGAGCATGAAAGCGGTGACCGTAACTATGATTACTACTGTCTTTGCCCATAATATTCGCTGGAATAACATCATTACCGTATAACATAATAATACTGTGCACTGGCCGAATAAATTCCACTTTTGAACTGCCCCAACGCATTGGTTTAGCGATTGGTAGCTTAGCTAAGGCAGATGTAACAATTTCAGCTAATAAGCTGCTGGTGTTCGAACCAGGCTGTATTTGCTTATGCAGTAACCAAGCGCCTTTATCTGTTTCTAGTCGCTCTGCTTGCTCAACCGTTATACCACAGCCTTTAGCCCAACCTATGGCTGCCTTAGTGGCATTGCCGTCAGCATCAAATGCTGCAGCAATCGCAGGGCCACGTTTTTCTACTTCTTTATCTGCCTGTTTAGCGATGAGATTTTTCACCACAACAGCCAGTCTTCTTGGCGCGGCATACCATTTTACATCTGCATGGCTTAAATCAAGTTTTGCTAACTCTTGGCTTATATTATCGGCAAAAGCTGTTGCTAAGGTGACTAACGACTTTGGCGGTAACTCTTCTGTGCCAATTTCTACTAGAAAGTCTTGTGCGCTCATTTATGCCTCCTGCGACGTTGTATTTGGCTTTTTACACAGCGGAAAACCTAGTTTCTCACGTGATGCGTAGTACGTTTCCGCACAAGCCTTAGCTAGGGTTCTTACCCGTAAAATATAACGTTGTCGTTCAGTTACAGATATCGCATGTCTGGCATCTAATAAGTTAAAAGTATGCGATGCTTTCATCGCTTTTTCATACGCGGGCAGAGCTAAACCTTTTTCAATTAAAAATTGGCTTTCTTTTTCGCATTGATCAAAATAACTAAATAATGCCGGTACATCCGCTAGCTCAAAATTATAGGTTGATTGTTCCACTTCATTTTGATGAAACACATCACCATAGGTTACGCAGCCAAAAGGGCCATCTGTCCAGACCAAGTCATAGATACTATCTACGCCTTGTACATACATCGCTAAGCGCTCTAAACCATAAGTAATTTCGCCCGTAACAGGGCTACACTCTATACCACCTACTTGTTGGAAGTAGGTAAATTGAGTGACTTCCATACCATTAAGCCACACTTCCCAACCTAAGCCCCAAGCGCCTAAGGTGGGTGATTCCCAGTTATCTTCAACAAAGCGAATATCATGGACTAATGTATCAATGCCTAATGCTTGAAGTGATCCTAAGTACAGTTCTTGAATATTATCAGGCGAAGGTTTTAAGATGACTTGAAACTGATAATATTGCTGTAAGCGCATTGGATTATCGCCATAACGGCCATCCGTAGGGCGACGACAAGGCTGTACATAAGCGGCATTAGTTGGCTCTGGGCCAAGCGATCGTAAAAAAGTCATAGGATGAAAAGTACCGGCACCCACTTCTAGATCTAATGGCTGTACCAGTACGCAGCCTTGACGAGCCCAATAGTCCTGTAAGGTCTGTATTAAGCCTTGAAAGGTTTTAATATCATACGTGTTCATGCTTGATAACTCGCTAAAAAATGTCTGAAAATTATACCTAGTTGCCCTACTTAACTGTAGCGCTTAACGGCTTTTTATAGTGAAAAAAGGGGCCTAAGCCCCTTTTTTTTATTTCGTAATTGGACTATACATCCAAATTCGCTACGAATAACGCATTTTCTTCAATGAAAGCACGTCTTGGTTCAACATGATCACCCATTAGGGTAGAAAATAATTGGTCAGCGCCAACTGCATCTTCAATGGTCACTTGCAGCATACGACGGCTTTGTGGATCCATTGTGGTTTCCCACAACTGTTCTGGGTTCATCTCACCTAGCCCTTTATAGCGCTGGATATATAAACCTCGCTTCGACTCACTCATTAGCCACTCTAAAGCTTCTAAGAATGTTTCAACCGGCTTAACTTTTTCGCCACGCTTTATAAAGCTGCCTTCTTCCATTAAGTCACGTATTTCATCACCTAAAGCGGCAATAGATAAGTAATCACGCGACGTAATAAAGTCATAGTGTAATAAGTATTCGTTATCTATACCGTGCTGACGAATAATAATTTTTGGTAAGAATAACTGCCGCTCACGATCTTCATGAACCGCGTAGCTGTAGCTAGAACCATCGCCTTCTTTTTCATCTAAACGCTGCACTAAGCGTTTCACCCAATCTTCACTATATTGTTCTGACTTAGCTTGCTCGGCATCAAGCGCTGGCACATAAATTAATTCATTTAATAAATTAAACGGTATTTTACGGCTTAAGCGCTCAATCGTAGCAGAGACCGTATGATACTGGCGGACTATTTTTTCTAGCCATTCACCACTAATACCCGGAGCTTCGGCATTAACATGTAAAGATGAACCATCTAATGCTAACGTCGTTAAGTACTCAGTCAGTCCTGCTTCGTCTTTAATATATTGTTCTTGCTTACCTTTTTTAACTTTATATAAAGGTGGCTGAGCAATGTAAATATAGCCTCGCTCAATAAGCTCTGGCATTTGACGGTAAAAGAAGGTTAATAATAATGTACGAATATGCGAACCATCGACGTCAGCATCGGTCATTAATATAATACTGTGATAACGCGTCTTATCAGGATTATATTCTTCACGACCAATACCGCAGCCTAATGCTGTGATTAAAGTGCCTACTTCTTGCGAAGAAAGCATTTTATCAAAACGGGCCTTTTCTACGTTAAGGATCTTACCTTTAAGTGGCAATATAGCTTGGTTTTTACGATTACGCCCCTGCTTGGCTGAACCGCCAGCAGAGTCACCTTCCACTATATATAGTTCAGATAATGCCGGATCTTTTTCTTGGCAATCGGCAAGTTTACCGGGTAAACCTGCAATATCTAAAGCGCCTTTACGTCGCGTCATTTCTCGTGCTTTACGAGCCGCTTCACGCGCACGCGCGGCGTCGACTATTTTGCCGACAATAATTTTAGCATCAGCAGGGTTTTCTAATAGGTATTCATTAAGTTTTTCATGCATCACGCCTTCTACTGCTGAGCGCACTTCTGATGACACTAACTTATCTTTAGTTTGCGAGCTAAACTTTGGATCTGGCACTTTAACACTAACAACCGCCGTTAAACCTTCACGGGCGTCATCACCGGTAGCAGACACTTTCATTTTTTTGGCATAACCTTCATGCTCAATATAACTATTGAGTACACGGGTTAAAGCGCCACGAAAGCCCGCTAAGTGAGCTCCACCATCGCGCTGCGGAATATTGTTTGTAAAACAAAATACGTTTTCTTGATAGGTATCGTTCCATTGCATAGCAACTTCTACCGAAATACCATCATCTCGCTGATCGGTAAAATAAAACGCTTTAGGGTGAATGCTGGTTTTATTACGATTTAAGTATTGAACAAATGCTTCGATACCGCCTTCATACTTAAAGTGATCTTTTTTATCATTGCGCTCATCAGCTAAAATAATGCTGACACCTGAGTTTAAGAAAGATAACTCACGTAAACGCTTTGCTAATATATCGTAATGAAAATCTAAGTTAGTAAACACTGTTGGGCTAGGCCAAAAGCGTAAAGAAGTACCGGTATCTTCCGTTTCACCAATTATGGCTAACGGCGCCTGCGGCACGCCTAAACGGTATATCTGGTTATGCACTTCGCCTTTACGACGAATAGTCAGTTCTAATTTATCTGACAAAGCATTTACCACTGATACACCTACACCATGCAGTCCGCCTGATACTTTATAAGAGTTATCATCAAACTTACCGCCAGCATGTAGTACTGTCATGATCACTTCAGCGGCTGAAACACCTTCTTCGTGAATATCGGTTGGAATACCACGACCGTTATCACGCACAGATACCGAACCATCACTATGGATAGTGACCCAAATATCTGTACAGTGTCCGGCTAAGGTTTCATCGATAGCATTATCGACGACTTCAAAGACCATGTGGTGTAAACCCGAGCCATCATCGGTATCCCCAATATACATACCGGGTCTTTTACGAACTGCATCCAGTCCTTTTAATACTTTAATACTCGAGGAATCGTAATTATGTTGTTCGGCCATCATCATCTGTCCGTGCTGTTATCTGACCATGTTCCACGTGGAACATTGCTACTTTATCAGTACCAATGTGCGGTGAAATCTGATCAGCGTTAATTGCAGTAATAAAAACCTGTGAGTTTATATTGCGTAAGTAACTAAATATTTGTCGGGTAGAGTGTTGATCTAATTCCGACGTTAAATCATCTATCAACAATAACGGCTGTTTTTGACCGTTATCGCGTATCAAATTATTTTGCGCAATCTTTAACGCAAATAGTAACACTTTTAGCTGGCCGCGTGATAATTCTTCTTCTACCGCCTGCTGTTCAACTTTAAGCTTTAAATCAGCTTTTTGTGGGCCATACTGGGTAAAGCCCATTCTACTATCTTGAGCAAAGTTTTGCTGTAGCAATGCTAACAGCCCTGCTTCGTCGGTTATTTTCTCTGGCCAACCTTGCTGTAATTGGAACGTTAGCGTAGCAAACAAACTGTCATCAGCAGTTAATTGGCTAAAACAGGCAGCTAACTGTTGTACATAACTTTGTCGTAACTGTTGCAAGGCAAAAGCCAAGCTAACAAATTGCTGATCCCAATATTCAAACTGGCTATCATAACTGCGTTGGGTTTTTAACAACGCATTGCGTTGCTTGAGTATTTTACTAAACCGAAGCCAGATATCAAAGAATTGAGGTTCCACGTGGAACAATCCCATATCAAAAAACTGCCGTCTTTCTTTTGGCCCACCAAAAAACAGTTTAAAACTATCTGGCGTAATTAATTGTACCGGCAATAAACTGGCTAAATCTGCTAATCGGGTAATACTACTACCATTTAAACGTGCTTGCATGTCGCCTTGGCGAGAACGTTTAATACCTAAGCTATGAGCTTGACCATGCGCTTTTACTTTAGCATGTAGCACAAATGCATCTTGTTCATGTCGCACTAAGCGCTGTGGTCGACTAGTTCTAAATGAGCGACCATGGGCTAAATAATAAATAGCTTCTAATAAACTGGTTTTGCCGCTGCCATTGCTGCCAACAAATAAATTAACTTGCTCAGCAGCAACAAAGGACGATGTAGCAACATTTCTAAATTGGCTAATATTTAGCGACAACAACGACATTAATTATAAGCGCATCGGCATAACAACATATGATGCCCCAACATTACCCACACCTTCAACTAAAGCACTGGAATTGGCGTCATTTAAATGTAGTATTACTAAATCAGTCGATAAGGTGTTTAGCACATCCAATAAATAGCCAACATTAAAACCTATTTCTAAATTGTCGCCTTGATACTCAACTTCAATTTGCTCTTCGGCTTGTTCATGCTCAGGGTTATTCGCCACAATATGTAAGCCACCCGGTGTTAATGTAAAACGCACACCACGATATTTTTCATTGGATAAAATTGACGCTCTAGTACAAGCATCTTTAAGAATGCTGCGATGGGCAGTGACCAACTTAGTACTATTGCGTGGTAATACTCGACGATAGTCTGGAAAGCGGCCATCAATCAATTTGCTGCTGAACACAAAATTACTGTCGGTTAAACGAATATGATTTTGACCAAAACTTAATTGAATTTGCTGCTCATCATTGGCTAATAAGCGCATAATTTCCATTACGCCTTTACGCGGAATAATAATTTGTTTTTGTTCGGCATTAAAACCTGGTAGTTCTAGTAAGCTTAAGGCTAAACGGTGACCATCTGTAGCAACAGCTCGCACTTGACCATTATCAGTTTCAAATAATAAACCATTTAAATAATAACGTACGTCTTGGTTGGCCATCGAGAAAGCGGTGTCATCTAACAGCTTTCGCAGTTGCTGACGGCTTAATTCAATATCAACTTCACCTTGCCAGCTTTCTAAATTTGGATATTCTGCTGCACTTAGTGTCGATAAGGTAAACTTAGTTTTACCACAACTTAAAATACAATTATCAGCTTGGACTAAAACATTAATATCCGCGCTATCGGGTAAGCTGCGGCATATGTCTAATAATTTTTTTGCCGGAACCGTTATACGGCCTTCAGCTTGAATAGATAAGGCATCAGTGGTTGCCACTAACTCCACTTCTAAATCAGTACCGGTTAATGACAAGCGGCCATCAGCTACTTCTACTAATACATTTGATAAAATTGGTAATGTATGACGACGCTCTATCGCGCCGGACACCATCTGCAATGGCTTTAATAACGCATCTCTGTTAATAACAAATTGCATGAGCAGATCCCTGTTACGATGACAATGTACGAATTAGGTTTTGAAAATCTTCTTTTATTTCATGCGTTTCTTCTTTTAGTGATTCAATTCTACGGCACGCATGCAACACAGTAGTATGATCCCGACCACCAAAAGCATCACCAATTTCCGGTAAACTATGGTTTGTTAACTCTTTAGATAATGCCATCGCCATTTGCCGCGGCCTTGCCACTGAACGTGAGCGACGTTTAGACAATAAATCGGCTATACGTATCTTATAATATTCAGCGACTGTTTTTTGAATATTTTCAATCGTGACTAATTTATCTTGTAAGGCTAATAAATCTCGTAACGCTTCGCGCACAAAGTCGATAGTAATCGGTCGGCCAGTAAAGTTAGCATTGGCGATAACACGATTAAGCGCACCTTCCAGTTCACGCACGTTAGAACGTAAACGCTTGGCAATAAAAAAGGCCACCTCTTCAGGTAAACGGATTTGATTTTCATGCGCCTTGCGCATCAAGATCGCGACACGTGTTTCTAGCTCTGGAGGCTCGATAGCAATGGTTAATCCCCAACCAAAACGAGATTTCAAACGATCTTCAACGCCATCGATTTCTTTAGGATAACGATCGCTGGTTAAAATAATTTGTTGGTTGCCTTCTAACAAGGCATTAAAAGTGTGGAAAAACTCTTCTTGCGAGCGTTCTTTATTAGCAAAAAATTGAATATCATCTATAAGCAGCGCATCAACCGAACGATAATAACGTTTAAACTCTTCTATGGCATTGTTTTGTAATGCTTTAACCATATCCTGAACAAAGCGTTCTGAATGCATATAAATAACTTTTGCATCCGGCTTTTTAGCTAAAATACCATTACCCACCGCATGCAATAAGTGGGTTTTACCCAAACCCGTGCCACCATAAATAAATAACGGGTTATAAGCTGTACCTGGGTTATCGGCGACTTGGCTGGCTGCTGCTCGAGCTAATTGGTTAGATTTACCTTCAACAAAGTTAGTAAAAGTATAAATAGCACGCACATTACTGGTAACAATGGTTTTTGGCGCCGGTTCAACGACTTCTTGCTCTTTTACCACCCGTCTTGGGGCTACACTAAAAGTGGCTGGCGATACTGGCGCAACCCGATTGCTATGTTGCTGACTGGAACCGACATCAAATTTAAGCCGTGGCGCGTCATCACCACAGTAATCTTGAATAAGCTCTTGAATACGGTTTAAATATTTTTCACGTACCCAATCTAATACAAAGCGATTAGGCGCATATAAAGTTAAACCTGCGTCAGAACTATCAGCCTGCAGTGGGCGGATCCACATGCTAAAATGTTGCGCGGTCAATTCTGCTTGCAGCGCTTGCAGGCAATTTTGCCAAACGGACTGATACACCTTCTCTCCTGAAGCCCTCATTTACCATGGTAAATAGGCTGGCGTAGCTAAAATAATCTACCATTATGATACGATCTTATCCACAACTTCAATATTGACTTTTGCAAATTTAGCGTTGCAGCAAGATTAACAGCTTAACTAGCTGATTTAAAACTAAATATATTACTTATATTGTTTCATACTAACCCGCTAAATTCCATGCTGAAAAACAGATAAAAACAAAGTAACCCACAATTTGTTCAACTAAAGTAGCCTAGGCTGTGGAAAACTTATTAAAAACCCTAATTAAATAAGGATCAAACATGATCGAGTATAATAAAACCGCGGATCTGATTGACTTTGCTCTCCAGACTACTTAAAATTCGCGCTCATTTTTGTTAGCTGCGTTTTGGTACTTTTTGCTAAAACACAGGAACCTTTAGTAAATTTTTGACCAGACGGGTGAACTATGAGTAAAAGAACTTTTCAACCAAGCGTTTTAAAACGCAAACGCAATCACGGTTTCCGTGCACGTATGGCCACTAAAAATGGTCGTGCAGTTTTAGCACGTCGTCGTGCTAAAGGCCGTCAGCGCTTATCTGCCTAATTGGTAGCTAAGTACTGAGTGGTGAATTTAAAATTCGGCCGGGAGTTACGATTACTAACTCCTGGTCAATTCGATAATGTCTTTCAACAACCTTTCCGGGTCTCTTCTCCGTTATTTACTATCCTCGCTAAATCCAATAATTTATCTCATGCTAGATTAGGTCTTACCATTGCCAAAAAACGTGTTAAATTAGCGGTGCAACGTAACCGTATTAAACGCTTTGTACGCAATAACTTCCGTTTACATCAACACGAGTTACCAGGCGTTGATTTAGTATTAATGGTTAAAGGCGATATTAGTAATACTGAAAATAATGAATTACAGAAGCAACTGGAAAAGCTATGGAGAAAAATCGTTCGCCAGCACACCGCTTTGCAATCCGCTGCGCGTTAACGCTGATCCGCGGTTATCAAACATTCATTAGTCCAATCTTAGGGCCTAGTTGTCGTTTTTATCCAACCTGCTCACACTATAGCGTTACAGCCATAGAACGTTTCGGTATACTAAAAGGCAGTTGGTTAGCAACTAAGCGTATCTTAAGATGTCACCCTTTAAATGCAGGCGGGAATGATCCTGTTCCTGAAAAGCACAACGAGAATAACTAAGCCATGGAATCACAACGTAGTTTTTTAGTTATCGGTCTAGCTCTAGTCAGTTTTTTACTCTGGCAGCAATGGCAAACTGATCAAGCGCCACCAGCTCCTACGACCGTAACCCAAAGTAGCTCAAATCAAAATAGCTCTAATGCCATTGATATGAGTTCAACTAGTTCAGAGCAGGCTGTTGTTAGCAACACCAATGCTCAAGCTAAAGTTATCAATATCAGCACTGACGTTTTGCAACTGCAAATCGACAACCGTGGTGGTGATATCATCGGCTTAAAATTACCGAAATATACCGTAAGCAAAGACAGCGATGAGCTGTATACCTTAATGCGTAAATTACCCGGTTTTGAGTTTACTGCTCAATCAGGCTTAATTGGCCGCGACGGTCCAGACGATAGCCGTACTCCGCGCCCTGTTTATAGCACTACTGCACAAAATTTCAGTTTGGCTAAAGGCGAACAGCAGTTAGTGGTGCCATTGATGTATACCGCTAATGGTTTAAGTATTGAAAAACGCTTTACCTTTACCGCCGGTAATTATGATGTTCGGGTAGAATATTTTATCCACAACCAAAGTGATGAAGTTAAAACCGTACAACCATACCAACACTTAGTGCAAAGCATTGAGGGCGGAGCAGAAAGTGGTTTAATGATGCCTATCTATCGTGGTGGCGCTTATGGTACAGCCAAAGAGCGGTACACTAAGTATAAATTTGACGATATGAAAGATGAAAACCTAATCAAACCGACAACCGGTGGTTGGGCAGCCATGTTAGAGCATTACTTTGTATCGGCTTGGGTACCTGACCAACAAGCAGAAAATCAAATATACAGCCGAGTGCAAAATAATTTAGGTGTCATTGGTACTAAAGGCCCTGAAATCCATATTCAACCGGGTGCCACTGCAGAAATTGGCTCTAGCTTTTATGCCGGTCCTAAAACCCAAGATAACCTAGCAAAACTAGCTAACGGCTTAGATTTAACCGTAGATTACGGTATTTTATGGTTTATCTCACAACCTCTTTTCTGGTTATTAACCACTATTCAAGGCTTTGTGGTTAACTGGGGTGTGGCTATTATTTGTATCACCTTAATTGTTAAAGGTGCTATGTATCCGCTAACTAAAATCCAATACGAATCAATGGCTAAAATGCGTAATTTAAAGCCGAAAATTGATGAGTTACAAGCCAAATTTAAAGACGACAAACAAAAAATGGGCCCGGCGATGATGGAACTTTATCGCAAGGAAAAAGTAAATCCGATGGGCGGCTGTTTGCCTATGATTATACAAATGCCTATTTTCTTAGCCTTATATTGGGTATTTGTCGAAAGCGTTGAATTACGTCATGCGCCATTTGCCTTATGGATCACCGATTTATCATCACAAGATCCGTTCTATGTGTTACCGGTATTATTTGGTATTAGCATGTTCATGATGCAAAAATTACAGCCAATGACCGTAACTGACCCTATGCAACAGAAAATAATGATGTGGATGCCTGTAGCATTCTCTATTTTCTTCTTATGGTTCCCAAGTGGCTTAGTATTATATTGGTTAGTCAGTAACTTAATTTCACTGGCGCAAATGCTGTATATTTATAGAGGTATGGAAAAGAAAGGCTTACATACCAAAAAAGCAAAAACTAGTTAAACTAACAACTTACATTTAGAATAACCGCAATACGAACAGCCTGCCTTTATGGCAGGCTTTTTTATATGAAGAGGCTACTATGTTTACTACTGATACTATCGCCGCATTAGCAACTGCACCAGGTCGAGCCGGTGTCGGTATTATTCGTATTTCTGGACCTCATACTAAAGATGTTGCCCAAGCTATACTACACAAGCTGCCTAAACCGCGTTACGCCGACTATCTTGCCTTTAATGATACCAACGGTCAGGTTTTAGATCAGGGCATCGCCTTGTTCTTCCCTGGACCAAATTCCTTTACCGGTGAAGACGTTTTAGAACTACAAGGCCATGGCGGCCCAGTGTTATTAGATTTACTGTTAAAACAAGTGCTGGCTATAGCCAATGTACGCATCGCCCGGCCCGGCGAATTTTCTGAGCGAGCTTTTTTAAACGATAAGCTCGACTTAGCCCAAGCTGAAGCCATTGCCGACTTAATTGATGCCAGCAGTGAACAAGCCGCTCGTTGCGCTATGCAATCATTACAAGGTGAGTTTTCGCGCCATATTCACGACTTAGTCGAAAAAGTTATCTATCTACGCATGTATGTCGAAGCCGCTATTGATTTCCCGGATGAAGAAATTGACTTTTTATCGGATGGCAAAGTGGCCACTGACCTAGCTGAAATTATCGATTACCTCAGCACACTAAAAAAACAAGCTGCCCAAGGCAGTATTTTACGCGAAGGCATGAAAGTGGTTATCGCCGGTCGACCCAATGCCGGTAAATCTAGCTTACTTAACGCTTTAGCGGGTCGTGAAGCGGCTATTGTTACCGATATTGCTGGTACTACACGTGATGTACTGCGCGAGCATATCCACATTGATGGCATGCCGCTGCATATTATAGATACCGCCGGCCTGCGTGAAGCTACCGACGCGGTAGAACAAATTGGTATCGAGCGAGCATGGCAAGAGATTAGTCAAGCCGACAGAGTACTGTTTATGGTGGATGCCACGACTACCGAAGCTTGTGATCCCAAACTATTATGGCCCGACTTTATTGACCGGCTGCCCGAAAATTTAGGGGTGACTGTTATTCGTAATAAAGCCGATTTAAGTGGCGAAAACCTGAATCCTAAGCAACATAATGATACCCCGGTATTTGCTATCTCGGCCAAAACCGGTGCTGGCATCGACGCTTTACGCGACCATTTAAAACAATGTATTGGTTTTGACGCCAGCACTGAAGGCAGCTTTCTGGCCCGCCGCCGTCACTTAGACGCCCTAGATCGCGCCGCCGAACATCTCGCCATCGGCCAAGAGCAACTGCAAAGTTATATCGCCGGCGAAATACTGGCCGAAGAACTGCGCATTACACAGCAACACTTAAATGAAATCACCGGTGAGTTTAGCAGCGATGATTTACTCGGCCGGATTTTTAGCTCCTTTTGTATCGGTAAATAGTTTTATTGGCCAAAATTTTAATAGTAAAAATTAGTTGGCTAACTGCCATTGTGCCTGGTCTTGGCTTAAAACACCTTGCTGCGCAGTGTCTGTTAGCTCAACAATCACTTTATGATCGTTAATTTTTAAAAATAGAGATGGCATACTAACCTGCTGTAAAGACGCTAATGGGCAGCCACCGTGACCATAAATACGCACCGACTGCTGCCCGGCGTACACTTCGCGTACCAGATGTACAACCGGCAACACTTCTAATGAGCAATCAGCATTAAACGCCAGCAATGATGTTAGCAGTTGGCCAAATGACGCCTGTTGCGCCAGCAATTGTTCACTGGCTAACAACTGCCCCAAGCTATCGACTAAAAAGGGCGCCACTATGGCCAAATCATGTTCAACGACCAGCCAGCTCCAATCAAACTCTGCGGGATGATCTTCACCACTACTTAGTTGCAACCAACTGGTACTAAAACGATGCGCTTGCGCCGGTAAAGTCACCATTAACAGTACCGCTAGGCCTAAACAGATTAGAATATTTTTCATGGCGATATCTCCTTGGCTGCCGCGAGTAATTGTTGATCAAACGGTTCTTGTGCTACCGCAACATTTTGCCTTGCCCAATGCAGCGCCTTTACAGCACTAGGTTGTAAATATATAAAGTAATAAGCTAAATCTGAGGTATGTAAGGCATCAGCCCGCAGTTCACGTAAATGCATACGTTCAGCCGCCACCTTACGCCAACAGTACTGCATGCCAAGCTTGGCCTCGGCATGAGCAATTCGCACTAGCATGCTGTCTACTGGTAAAGCATCGACGATAGGACAAGTCCCAGATAACCTAATAATGTCTTCCGCGCGTTCGGTTAGTAGCAAAACATCTAAAATTTGCCGTTGCATCACCACGGGGTTAGTGGCGTAGTTGACATAATCAAGCCAGATTAAGGCTTCATCATAACGTTTAAGTAGCTGGGCCTGTTCTGCCAAGATTTGGTTTCGCCACTGTCTCAGTGCTGAGCTAGTTTCAGCATTACGAGCTTGTAAGCGCTGCAAAGCAACATAACTTGTGGTTAATTCTCCTGCCCGCCCCTTAATCTCTAGCAAACAGGTAGCAACTACATCAAATTGGGCATACGCAGTTAAAGCCTGACAAGCTTGCGTTGCCAGGGGTAAATTATGTCGAGTCAAGGCGATACGCGCCTGCATCAAATAGGCACTTTGTTGCAACGTAGACAATGCTAATACTTTGTCTAACGCCAATAACGCCGCATCAAAACGATGTTCAAATTGGAGTAAATCAGCCTGAGCCAGCCACCACTGCGCCTGCTCTGATTTAGCTAAGGAGGTTAACTGCGGAGCAGTCGCTTGCCACATTATGGCTGCTTGTTGGTGTAAATGATGCTGAGCATCATTCTTACCCGCGATAACATAGCTGGTATATTGTTCGGCCTTGGATACAGAGGCTGCGGCATAGCCGCAACCCACTGCCAATAAAACCCCTAAGGCGAAATGCCGTAAGTTGGTTTTAGTCATTATTTGCCACCGTACCTGACACAACTAAATCGTCAAACTCAGCGGTATCCAACACATCTTGGCTAATTTCTCGACCATTAACGGCCAAAGGCATCGACTGTGCTGTTTGAGCATAAGACTCGCGAACTAAGCTGCGAAACGAAACTTGCAGTGCATTAATCACCACAGTAATAGTCCCTGTGGCACTTAATAAGCCGTCAGACACTGTGAAGGTGAAACTATCAGTACCGACATATTCGGTATTAGGCGTATAAGTAAAGGCACCATCAGCCGCAATCTCAACCCGTCCATTCTGAGGTGGCATATTGGCAGTAAAGCGCAAACGGTCACCCTCAGCATCAGAGCCGATTAGTCGCGCCATCAAGGCGGTATCGGCACTGGTTGTCACCGATTGTGATGTGGCGCTTGGCGCAGTATTTACTTTCGGCTCGTTATCGCTTGAGCCATTACACGCCGTTAATACCAGCAGCGAACTTAACACCACTAACAGCCTAGACTTATGGTTAAAGCTTTTAATAATAAACATGGCTATCACTCCTTACTGTGGTGAACCTGACAAAGGTGCGATTAAGTAGGGAAAGCTATCCTGCATAAAACTGGCATCTACTGGCGCGCCATCGGTAAACGGCGCCGTACCCAGATTGGCATCTTCAGGTGCACACAGACCTAAGTTAGTCGGTTCACTATTTACCGGAAGGTCGTAGCATAACGCCCCCATCACCACTCGCAGTGCAATATCTACCACATCATCGCCTGGGCGACGTCCATTTGGAAAACCAGCTAAATCATTACCCGCCACACCAAAGTTTGATTGCATGCTGGCAGCAACTGCAGGTATAGCAGTATTTAAACGTAGCATTTCAGAAGGCGTCACCATGGCTTGTTGATTAACACCAGCAAAGCCGGTTAAAAACGCTGCCACTAAATCTGCTCGCGGATAATTAGTCGGTGCTATGGTGGCAAAACTGGTGTCTAAAGTGGCGTTAACCGCATCTTTAAACAATAAATCCAGAATGATCGGTAGCGTCGGATTTGTCACATAGGTCGCAAACTGGCCATCATTTGCAGGATGAGCGCTAGAAAAACGATCTTTATCATCAATACCTATCACCAATTCATTTACCAGTGGTGAGCCTAACCGTGACACTTGCACCAAAGCACCGCCGTTCACTTCTGGCTTTTCTAAGGTCGCATTTGGATTTAAAATACGGGCTTGCGGTAAACTCGCGGTGGTCCAAGCACCAACCACACCGTTGCCCGACCCGGTAATACACGATTTGGGAACTTCTAAGGCTATGGTGTTAACGTTTTTATCGTTAAGATCATCATTCGCCGTCGATTGGGTAATCCCGCCTGGGAAGCCATTACCATCACCCGCGCCTGGGGCACTATCACCTTCAACCGGCACATAATTTACTAAATCAAAGGTTTCGCCAAGATTAACGGTAAAGGGGTCTTTGCGTTGCCCCACAAACACCCGAGCCATGGCACTGCAATTAGGAATGGATACGTTATAAATATACTGATTAGCATAGGCTTCGTATTCTGCAGTAGAACCAAAAGTTTTTTGGCCTACATAAGCATAAGGCTTAACAAAATCAGCTTCACCGTTCACACCGGTAATAGCACTACGACTACCTGATTGTTGCGGACCCGACACCATACTCATGGTATAGGTTTCGCTATAATTTAAGGCGCCATTATTACCGGCACTAATTGGTCCAACATGCTTTAGCGGTACGCTAACCAGCACGCCATCTGGGCCAACCGGTAATTTTACTCCACCATTAGGTAATTTATTATTAAAGCGAAACTCAAAGGTATAATCTTCAATCGCATCTCCGTTAGCATCTACATGCAAGGCATAGACTGCTGCAGGATCCATTGCGAAATAGTTAGGGCCACCATAGCTATCTTGCAAAGGAATATAATTAGCAATAATCGTGACATATTCTTCACGACCAGGCTCATAGCTATTAAAGATATAAAAATCGGTAGAATCAATCGTCGGTAAGCGGCTCACATTTGGTGCTTCACGGTGACTGGATGCAAAAGCGGTGGTGCTAGTAGCCAATGCAGCAAGTAGCGCAGTGGCAATAACTGTTTTTCTATTCATCTAAATTCCCTCTCAATCGTTTTAGTGATTATGCTGACCGGACTGTTTTAGTGAGGTCTATATAAACAACGATTGAGCGGATCTTTTAGATGCAATTAAATGCAAAAATATTTAAATAATTAATAAATCCGTTGTAAACAGCACTGGACCCGTTGGTACAGGCTGCGGCGAACCCCCTAAAGGTTCCCGACTTACCGCTAAAGCCCCCACTAAAGCCCAATCAATTTTCTGAGTCAGCGCCAACATCACTTCACCTTGCTGCGGTAATAAACCAAGCGAAATAGGCGCAGTGCCATCAGCTGGCAACATCCATAGCTCATAATCCTCATCAACTAACTTATCTATCAAGCCAACTGCAGCAATGGTCAATTTTTGCTCTCGCTGGGTAACCAACCACAGGCTTCGGGCTTTATCATTTTGAATTACCGCTATACGATCAATAGTCGGCGACACAACAGAATTAGGCGTTACCACCATATACACATTAACCAATAACAAAATACTGGCCATAGCAGCCAATAACCAAGACCAATTAAAGCTTGCTGCTGGACGTGGCTGTACCCAACCTAACCGCTCTTGAATACGCTGCCACACTACCGCTCTAGGTTGTTGAATTGGTATAACATCCGTTAATTGATGTAAATGCTCTTCCCAAAATGCTACTTCATCACGCAAAGGGGGTAAGTCCATTAATAAACGCTGAAAACGGCGTCGTGCTAAGCCTCGCATACTGCCTAACACATAGCGGGCTGCTAGTTGATGCTGCAATTCAATAGATTGATAATTCATCGCTGTAAGCACCTTTTTAAACTATCTAGGCCACGACGGATCCAACTTTTTACCGAGCCAAGTGCTTCACTAATATGATCGCTCACCTCTTGATGGCTTAAGCCGCAAACAAAGGCTAACTGAATGCACTGCCGTGTTGTTGGCTGTAATTCATTCATACACACTCGTAAACTTTTTGTCTGCCCCAATGAATCAATGGTAGCACCCAGCGTATCGGCCGTAGGCAACTCATCAAAATCGTCTGTCGATAATTCTTGATTTGCTTTATTTCTCAGTAAATCGATAGAACGATAGCGCACAATACTTATCAACCAACTCATCACCGAACCCTTTGCCACAGAATAATCAGCGGCACGGTGCCACACTTTGATAAAGGTATCCTGCAACGCTTCTTCTGCCAAATCAGTACGGCGCAACAGGGTATAACTGACAGAATAGAGTTTTGCCGAGGTTGCTTCATATAAATGGCGAAAAGCAGCAGTATCACCGAGCGCAATTTGCTGTAAATCGCGCTCAAGTATCTGGGGGGTAGACATAACAAAAACTCCTTATTGCGTATTAGCATACTTAAATTCGAATAAACCGAGTTTTTGGATGCAGTTTTTTTAACTGTTTTAGTATAACTATGTTTTGAGATTTAACAGGGTTTGTTAAAGCAGCTCAAAAAGCAGTGTAAAAAGGCATGCAATAAAAAAGCGGCAGTTAACATAAGCTTTAACTGCCGCTAATATTAGATTTAAGCCTAGATATTACGGTTTTGCCGCATAGTCACTTAAATAAGAGTGATAGTTACTGCGGTACTGTTCAACTGTAAGCGCTTGCTGATTCATATCTAGCATAGTGGCATCGAATGCTAGGATGTAGTTGGGGTTTTCTCTGTAATGTTGTGAACTAGCATGCATCTTGTAAGAGTCGTTTTTAACCCGCAACATCATTGCTTTAACATTATCAAGACCGTTGGCTTCTTGTACGTATTGGTAGGCAAGGCCGTAGTGCTGATAAGCCAGGCCGGTGTCGCCCATTTCGTCCGAAAAGGAAACCACTTCTGTTGGGTCGAATTCTGCATGTTTTGATTTGTCTGCCACCCGCATCTTGCTTAAATAAACCGCTTGGCCTTCACTAAACCAGCGTGGTACGCGAAAGCCTTCCGTGTTTGCTACTAGCGCATGTTGGATGGTGTGTATTAGTTCATGAACTATAATTTTAGCCGTATCAAAGGGTTGAATATTCGAATTAGCACCAATATTGATACCCGTTAAATGGCCTTCCCCCCAACCGGCTAAATGATCTGGCTCGTGGATACAAACATATATTTTGTTTTCTAAGCGGATCTGATCTTCCGATGTATAGCCTGAGTGACTGTCGCCGATTAGTGTGGCCGCTATATCTGCTAAGCTAGCGTCTTGTGCGGTGCTTACTCGCCAAGCACCGACATCTTCCCATTCTGAGAATACACTTAAATGGTCAGGAAATGTAAAGTTGCCATAGCTTTGGCCAGGGCTATTTAGGGTGCTTAAGCCTTGTTTTAGTCTATCTCGCGCAGTCATGCTGACATTGGTGCGAGCAGCGTAGAATTCTGCTTTGGTCATATTCATGGCCGTGAGTGCAGTATTTAACTCGGATTCAACCCAACCCGCCGCGACTTGAAAGTCTTCTTGCGGTAAGTCCGGATTACCAAATATCAAGGCATTATCGGTTTCATAATAGTAATCACGATAAGTGCTTTGGCAAAGCATTGAGTTAAGTCCGAAGTTATAATCAAACGTATTGCCATTGATAATTGCTGAGTAATAAATGCCCGTCTCGTGGCTACTTTTAAATTGACCGTTATCTGCTGATGGTGCTGAAGACACTGAGGAGCTACTTTCGCCGCCACCACAGGCTGTTAACGTAAAAGCGGCTAGTAAAAGTATAAGGGTACTGCTATTCATATCTACCTAATCTATAATGAAAAATTATAGTTACCATACCATATTACCCCCCAATCTTTTATGAGACTAACCGCTTTAAGCAGGCGCTACAGCGCGTAAACATGACTATCCCTTTATCAACTAATCCTACATCGAGGCCAAAACTCAACACAAACACTTAGACGTCTAGATGTTTATGTTGACGTTGTAATATATTCATGGTTGTATAAGTAAAGTTAATATAGCAATAAGTAGGATTTTATTATGAAACGGGAAACGATCGCCTTACATCATGGCTACCAAGCCGACGAACAAAAAGCAGCTGCAGTGCCTATTCACCAAACAACCTCGTTTTGTTTTGATAGTGCCCAACATGCCGCCGATTTATTCGATTTAAAGCAAACCGGTAATATCTATTCTCGTATTATGAACCCAACCTGCCATGTTTTAGAGCAACGTGTTGCCGCATTAGAAGGCGGCATCGCTGCATTAGCCGTAGCCTCAGGCATGGCGGCTATTACCTATGCTATTCAAACTATTGCTGAAGTCGGCGACAATATTGTTTCAGTTAATCAGCTTTATGGTGGCACTTATAATTTATTTGCCCACACGTTACCGCGCCAAGGCATAACCGTGCGCTTTGCTGATAAAGACGATTTGACTGCGCTAGAAGCCTTAATAGATGATAAAACCAAAGCCGTTTTCTGTGAAACTATTGGTAACCCATCTGGTGGTATTGTCGATATTGCCGCTTTAGCCGAGGTTGCCCATAAGCATGGCGTGCCATTGATTGTCGATAATACGGTGGCTACGCCCTTTTTATGGCGCCCTATTGAACACGGCGCTGATATTGTGCTGCATTCCGCGACTAAATATATTGGCGGTCACGGCACCACTATTGGTGGCGTTATTGTCGACTCGGGTAAGTTCCCCTGGGCAAAGCATGCTGCACGGTTTCCGTTACTTAATGAACCCGATATCTCGTATCACGGCATTAATTACGCTAAAGATGTCGGCGAAGCTGCCTTTATTGCTCGGGCACGGGTAGTCCCGCTACGAAATATGGGTGCGGCTTTATCCGCTCAAGCGGCGTGGAATTTACTACAAGGCTTAGAAACCCTAGCTTTACGGATTGAAAGAGTCTGTGAGAATACTTTAAAAGTGGCGAAGTTTTTACAACAACAACCCCAAGTGAGTTGGGTTAATTACGCCGGTTTACCCGACCATAAAGATCACGCTTTAGCCCAAAAATATTTACAAGGCCATGCTTCAGGTATTTTAAGCTTTGGTTTAAAAGGTGGCCGTGAAGCTGGCGCTAAGTTTTATGATGCCTTGCAGCTGATATTACGCTTAGTCAATATTGGTGATGCCAAGAGTTGCTCGGCCATTCCGGCGATTACTACTCATAGGCAATTAAATGATGAGGAACTTAAGCAAGCGGGTGTCTCGGCTGATTTAGTCCGTTTATCGATTGGTATTGAGCATATTGACGATATTATTGCCGATTTAAGCCAAGCGCTGGCCGCTGCTGTATAAATAAATTTTGTTGAGGGGTAATGCCGAACAGTTAAACAAAAACCGACTTGCTCTAAGCTAACCGTTGAAGGCATGGATGCCTGAATCGAGCCCCCAGGGATGGGTTTACGGCGCGTTAGCGTGAGCAAGCCGGTTTGTTTGAACAGCAAGCCTAACTAACGGGCATAAGTAGCTGTTAGCGTTGCTTTACCTAACGCCATAGCGTTTAACATAAAGCCAACAACTGCTGCTCTTGCGTCATCTGCAGCCGGTAAGGTTTCTTCTGGTAGCGCCCAAATAGTAAATTGATAACGGTGCATACCATGACCTTCAGGTGGGCAGGCACCACCAAATTCTTTAATACCAAAATCATTGATAAAACTGCGGCAACCTGGCGGTAAACTGCCCTTACCTGCACCTTGGGCTAACCCGGTTGCAGAACCAGGAATATCCGCTACTATCCAATGCCAAAAACCCGAGCCGGTTGGCGCATCAGGATCAAACACCGTTAATACAAAACTTTTAGTGCCACTGGGTGCATTGTGCCAATTTAATTCTGGTGAAATATTATTTCCATTACAGCCAAAACCATCAAACTCTTGCTCTTTAGCCATAAAATGGCCTTCTTTGATAGTTGGACTGGTAAGGCTAAAAATTTTAGTATCCATATTGCCCTCTAATTTAATTCATTACTTATATTTTGATAACCATTGTAAAAAGGCTTGCTTAGGAAATGCACCCGCTTGCTGTGCAAGTACTTTACCTTGTTTAAAAATCATTAGCGTCGGTATAGAGCGAATAGCAAACTGAGCGGCTAATTGTTGCTGTTGTTCGGTGTCTATCTTACCAAAGCGAAAATGCGGTTCCAACTCAAGTGCTACCTGACTAAATATCGGTGCAAAATTTTTACAAGGACCACACCAGCTTGCCCAAAAGTCTACCACTAAAGGCAACTCAGATTTATTGGCATGGGCGGCAAAATTTGTAGCTGTTAATTCAATAGGCTGTCCGGTAAATAATTCTGTTTTACATTTTCCACAAACTGGTTGTTGGCTTAGGCGATCTTCTGGCAACCTATTTAATGACGAACAAGCGGGACAAGCAATAATCATAGACACCTCTTTTAAGTGTTAACCGAAACTTATATAGCGTTTTTTTCAGCCGATATAAAACATTCTTAAACACTAGTTAGCCATTTATTACGTAGGCTAGCAATAGCCCCTACATAGGTTAGTGATTACTCACTACTAGCATAACCTTTATAGTATATGTGTTACGTATTTAAATATTACGAATTTAAGATAAAAATAAAGCCCCAATATAGGGGCTTTATTAAAATATTTTTAGTAATTAATCGCGTGGTTTACGCGGTGCAGCACCAGGACGTGGACCAGGATTACTTGGACGACGATCACCACTAGGTGTGCTAGGTGTACTTGCAGCACTGTTATCTACAGTAATACTTAACTTTTGTTTACGTACATAAACTTTTTTCAAATGCTGAAATACTTCCGTTGGAATATTCGCAGGCAATTCAACCGTACTATGTTGTTCAAACAATTTAATATTACCAATAAATTGGCTATCTATGCTGGCTTCATTGGCAATAGCACCAACGATATCACCGGCACGAACACCATGCTCTTTACCTACTTCTATACGGTAAGTATTAAAATCACCTTTCATTTCACGACGCTGACGCGGTCCACGGTCTGGACGATCTGAGCGCTCACCACGATCACGTTGCGGACGATCTGAACGGTCACGCGACGAGCGATCATTACGACCACGGTCTTCGCGTTCGCCACGAGCATGCGGCTCGCGAAGTTCAGGGAATTTATTGGCCACATTTAAAGGCTGTTCTTTTTGAGCTAAAAATAATAACGCTGCAGCTATATCAGTATCTGAAGCATCAATTTTCTCACTCCACTCATTAATTAAAGCTTGGAAAAAGCTTAAATCTTGATTTTCAACAGTTTGCGCTAATTGTTCACGGAACGATTGAATACGACGTTGCTCAATAACCTGACCCGTAGGTAACGACATCTGTTCAATGGGTTGTTTAGTAGCATGTTCAATCGTGCGTAATAAGCGACGCTCACGTGGTGAAACAAATAATACTGCTTTACCTTCACGACCTGCGCGGCCTGTACGACCAATACGGTGTACATAAGCTTCACTATCGTAAGGAATATCATAGTTAACCACTAAGCTAATACGCTCAACATCTAAACCACGCGCCGCAACATCAGTTGCAACAATGATATCGATTTGACTATTTTTTAAACGACGAATCGTTTGTTCGCGATTAGCTTGGTTCATATCACCGTTTAAGCAAGATACGGCATAACCACGAGCACCTAGTTTTTCAGCAATTTCTTCAGTCGCGCTCTTAGTACGAACAAATATAATGCTGGCATCATATTCTTCGCCTTCTAATAAGCGAGTTAACGCATCAAGCTTTTGATTACTATCTAACATTACATAACGTTGGCTAATACTCTCAACGGTACTGGTTTTAGATGCTATTTTAATTTCTTCAGCATTTTTTAAATGCTTTTGAGCAATGGCGCGAATTTGGTGTGGCATCGTTGCAGAGAACATCGCAACTTGGCGACCCGCTGGTGTGGCATCCATAATCGTTTGCACATCATCAATAAAGCCCATACGTAACATTTCATCGGCTTCATCTAAAACAATAGCGCGTAATTTATCTAACTTAAGCGTACCGCGATCAAGGTGATCAAGAATACGACCAGGCGTACCTACAATAACTTGCGAGCCACGCTTAAGTGATTTAAGTTGGTTAGTATAGCTTTGGCCACCGTATAACGGTAAAACATGAAAGGCTGGCATATAACGCGCATAAGCTTGGAAGGCTTCGGCAACTTGAATAGCTAACTCACGCGTAGGCGCTAATACTAATATTTGTGGATCATTTTGCGTCGGATCTAACCGAGCTAATAATGGCAAAGCAAAAGCACCTGTTTTACCGGTACCTGTTTGCGCTTGGCCTAACACATCTTCCCCAGCTAATAGTTTTGGGATAGCAGCCGCTTGAATTGGCGACGGTGTTTCATAACCCAGTTCTGTCACAGCACGAATAAGTGCCTCAGGTAACATTAGTTGGGCAAAAGACATAGAGTCTGACATACGTTGTTTAAACCTCAATAACACGCAGGCATTGTAATAGTGCTATATGTTGCTTTTACTTAGCCTGCAAAGCAGTAAAAACACGTAAATCAGAACAATAGTTTTTATTGTCTGATTTTATTCCAGTAGTATAGCCGAACATTTAGAAGACAAGAGAAACATCATGATAGACATCCTCGTTGGCAGCCAAATGGGCGCAGCGGAATATGTGGCAGAACAAGTTGCTGAAGCACTGGTACAAGCGGGTTACGACGTACAACTACATCTTAAACCCGAATTGGATCACTTAAACAGGTGTAAAACCTGGTTAATTATCACATCCACCTATGGCGCAGGAGATCTGCCTGATAATATTCAACCCTTTGCGGATCAATTAGCACAAGATCAGGCCGATCTTAGCACACTTTTCTTCGCCGTGATCACTTTAGGTGACTCCAGTTACGATACTTTTTGCTTGGCTGGGCAAAATTTGAGCAAAACACTACAAATGAAAGGCGCTAAGCAGTTAATAGCAAATTTAGAAATTGATGCTCAGCTACCAGAATTACCCGAAGAATACGCATTAGCCTGGTTACCAAACTTAATAAAAAAATTAGCATAAAAAAAGCGGGTGAATAAACACCCGCTAAGCACAATCGCAATCAGGAAGAAAAACGATAATTTCCCACTTATTTCACGCTTTACTACTTCAGATTGATCTCAGCAATAACACCAATCAAGCATTATTTTAGCCTCGTTCCCGTCATTAAATCTTAATATATTTTTGATAAAAGCCTGATAAATGCATCTGATCAAAGCAATGATCCGCCAATAAAGTTATCCACAAAGCAGAAATTATAAGCAATGCACAGTGTATAATTCTGGGTGTAAGAGGTTATTAAGCTGTACTTATCCTCTTTATAAAAAATAAATTAATCTAGCCTGTGGATAACTAGCCTTTTTATGCACTGCATCTGAACACGTAGATCCCCTCTTGATCACAGGATCTGATCTTATGTAAGCTATTGATCCTTTACTATAAGAAACGCTTATGCACTGAAAACAGCTTGCTTAATAGTAGTAATAGTAAAAAGATCTCTTAAAAGATCTTATATTATTTAAAGATCTCCTTTTCAGATCATTATTCCCCTTAGCCAAGGATCACGGTACAATAGCCGGCTCAATATCCAGTCTTTACTAATTTAATCCTGAGGCGAATATGCTCTACCAAGAAATTTTTGATGTCATTGTTGTTGGAGGTGGCCATGCCGGCACTGAAGCAGCTTTAGCCTCTGCTCGCATGGGATTAAATACTTTATTATTGACCCATAATCTGGAAACTTTAGGCCAAATGTCATGTAATCCGGCTATCGGAGGTATTGGCAAAGGACATTTAGTTAAAGAAATTGATGCCCTTGGTGGCGCTATGGCTATTGCTGCTGACAAAGGCGGTATTCAATTTAGAACATTAAATGCCTCAAAAGGCCCTGCGGTCAGAGCAACAAGAGCGCAAGCTGATAGACAATTATACCGTCAAGCCATTAGACAAATGCTTGAAAATCAACCTAATTTACGAATTTTTCAACAAGCCTGTGATGATCTTGTGGTAGAAAACGAGCAAGTTACTGGCGTGGTAACCCAGATGGGCTTAACATTTAAAGCCAAATCTGTTGTGTTAACCGTAGGGACGTTTCTAGGTGGCCAAATTCATATTGGATTACAAAGCCACGCCGGCGGTAGAGCCGGAGATCCACCCTCAGTTGCTTTAGCAAAACGATTAAGAGCCTTGCCGTTTAGAGTTGATCGTTTAAAAACCGGTACTCCGCCTAGAATCGATGCCAGAACCATTGATTTTAGTAAAATGCAGCAACAACCAGGTGATAACCCAACACCGGTGTTTTCATTTTTAGGTAGCCAAAAGGATCACCCAACTCAAATCCCGTGTTACATCACTTACACCAATGAAAAAACCCATCAAGCGATCCGAGATAATTTACATCGATCGCCAATGTACTCTGGTGTGATCGAAGGTATAGGTCCACGTTATTGTCCGTCTATTGAAGATAAAATCACTCGCTTTGCTGACAAAGATAAACATCAGATCTTTATTGAACCAGAAGGCTTAAACACCCATGAGGTCTATCCAAATGGAATCTCAACCAGTTTACCTTTTGATGTTCAACTCGAGATTGTGCGTTCAATAGCCGGTATGGAAAATGCGCATATAACCCGACCAGGTTACGCTATTGAATATGATTACTTTGATCCAAGAGATTTGAAAAGCAGTTTAGAAACCAAGTTTATTAAAGGCTTATTTTTTGCAGGTCAAATTAACGGCACCACAGGTTATGAAGAAGCAGGTGCTCAAGGTTTACTAGCAGGTTTAAATGCCGCTTTATATGCAAAAGAGCAAGAGAGTTGGTCACCACGTCGTGATAACGCTTATTTAGGTGTATTAGTAGACGATCTAACTACTTTAGGCACCAAAGAACCCTATCGAATGTTTACTAGCCGAGCAGAATATCGCTTAATGCTACGTGAAGATAACGCTGACTCGCGCTTAACCGAAAAAGGCCGAGAACTAGGCTTAGTTGATGATGTGCGCTGGGCAGCCTTTAATGAAAAAATGGAACAAATTGCACTAGAACGTCAACGGCTAAAACAAAGCTGGGTACATCCTAAACATAGCGCTTTAACCGCGATTAATGCTTTAGTAAAAACACCCTTAAGCAAAGAAGCTAGTTTAGAAGAATTAGTACGCCGACCTGAGATCAATTATGCCAGCTTAATGCAAATAGCCGATATTGGTCCTGGCTTAGTCGATCCGATAGCAGCCGAACAAGTTGAAATTCAAATAAAATACGAAGGCTATATTCAACGCCAGCAAGATGAAATTAATAAACAACTTCGTAACGAAAACTCGTTATTGCCAAGCAAATTTGATTATCAAGCAGTTAAAGGTTTATCAAACGAAGTTATTGCTAAATTAAATCAAACTCAGCCAGAAACAGTAGGCCAAGCGTCACGTATTTCTGGTATTACGCCAGCCGCTATTTCTTTATTGCTGGTGTACTTAAAAAAACAGGGCCTATTACGTAAATCTGCGTAAGTTAGCTTAAATTATTGTAATTATACGTAAATTAATAGGTTTGATATGATTTCTCAGTTACGTAAGCTGGTATCTGAAACAACATTAACGCTAACCGATCATCAATTAGCTCAATGTATTGCCTATATAGAATTATTGCACAAATGGAATAGTGCCTATAACTTAACTTCAGTGCGTGATCCGCAAGAAATGTTGATCAAGCATGTAATGGATAGCTTAGTTATAGCTCCGCATTTAATCGGTGATAATTTTATAGATGTTGGCACAGGCCCAGGTTTACCTGGCGTGTTACTAGCCATTTATTACCCGGAAAAAACCTTTACCTTATTAGATAGTTTAGGTAAGCGGATCCGGTTTTTAAACCAAGTAAAATTACAGCTAGGACTAACCAATATTCAGCCATTGCAAAGTAGGGTTGAATTGCATCAACCTGAACAAGGTTATGATGGTGTGATTAGCCGCGCTTTTGCTTCAATTAATGATATGCTTAGCTGGTGCAAGCACTTACCTAATTCAGGCGGTGCTTTTTTCGCCATGAAAGGTGCGGCAGTACAAGAAGAAATTGCAGCTTTACCTGATTTTGTTAAGGTAGTTGCTATTAAACCGTTGCAAGTGCCGCAGTTGCACGCAGAAAGACATTTAGTGATACTAACTCACTGCTAATTTTCTAATTTTAAACTAGAGGACAACTTGTGGCCAAAGTGATCGCAATAGCTAACCAGAAAGGTGGTGTTGGTAAAACAACAACAGCAGTCAATCTGGCTGCATCGCTAGCGGCAACAAAACGCAAAGTATTATTAATTGATCTTGATCCACAAGGTAATGCCACTATGGGCAGTGGCGTGGATAAATATCAGGTTGAATCAACCGCCTATGAATTACTGGTGGATGAAAAGCCACTATCTGAAGTTGTGGTAAAAGAAACCACAGGTGGCTATCATTTAATTGCCGCCAACTCAGATGTTACCGCGGCAGAAGTACGATTAATGGATGTTTTTGCTCGCGAACTTCGCTTACGCACGGCATTAAAAGATTATCGTAACAGCTACGACTTTATTTTTATCGACTGCCCACCTTCGTTAAATATGCTTACTGTAAATGCCATGGCTGCTGCCGATACTGTGTTAGTACCTATGCAATGTGAGTATTTCGCATTAGAAGGCTTAACAGCATTAGTGGATACCATTAATAAATTAGCCGCAGTAGTTAATCCGGAGCTTAAAATAGAAGGTATTTTAAGAACCATGTACGATCCGCGTAATCGTTTAGCCAATGATGTTTCAGAACAATTAAAACAGCATTTTGGTGATAAAGTATATCGTGCTGTTATTCCACGTAATGTGCGTTTAGCAGAAGCCCCCAGTTTTGGTTCACCTGTAATGTATTATGATAAAAACTCAACAGGTGCAAAAGCTTATCTGGCACTGGCAGGCGAAATTTTACGCCGGGCAGATAAAAAAACAGTTAACCCGGTTACCTCAAACTAAGGTAACTAATTAAGGGAATATATTCAGTATGTCGGTAAAAAAACGCGGTTTAGGACGTGGTTTAGATGCGTTACTTACGTCAAATAAAACCTCAGCTGAACACAATCAGCAAGCCAATACTTCGCAACTGCATATTTTGCCGGTCGAGTTTTTATCGCGCGGTAAATATCAGCCACGTAAAGACATGTCGCAAGAAGCATTAGAAGATTTAGCCAGCTCAATTCGCGCTCAAGGCGTGATCCAACCTATTATTGTTCGGCCAATTGCTAAAGATAGCTATGAAATTATTGCCGGTGAACGCCGTTGGCGAGCTGCGCAATTAGCCCAACTGGCAGAAGTACCCTGTATTATTAAAAATGTTCCGGACGAAGCGGCCGTTGCCATAGCATTAATTGAAAATATTCAGCGTGAAGATCTTAATGCCATGGAAGAAGCCGTGGCATTAGAGCGTTTATTAACTGAATTTAGCTTAACCCATCAACAAGTGGCCGATGCGGTTGGTAAATCTCGGGTCTCGGTTAGTAACTTATTGCGCTTAAACCAACTTAACGATGATGTAAAACTGTTATTAGAGCATGGCGATATTGAAATGGGCCATGCTAGAGCTTTACTGGCCTTAATTGACGATCAACAAAGTGATGCAGCTCGTTTAGTGGCGGCCAAGCAACTTACGGTACGAGAAACAGAAAACCTAGTACGCCGTATCCTAGAGCCTAAAGCGGCCCCAGCGGATAAACAGCGCGATGCTGATGTGGTTGCATTAGAGCAACGCTTAAGTGAACGCTTCGCTGCTCCGGTGCAAGTTTTGTATAATAAAAAAGGCAAAGGTAATCTGGTTATCAGCTATAGCAGCTTAGATGAGCTAGATGGCATAATAAATAAGTTAGAAATAGAGCAAGATTAAGCGCTATTTTTAGTTATAAAATAACATAACAGTAAAGGCCTAGCCGCTTTTAGTTGCAAATTAAGGCCAGATAAGTATACTTGCGCCAGTTTTTTATACCCCCTACACGGGTAATTTCAGGGGGGCAAGATAATGTCTGATATCAGTGCTAAAGCTGCACGTAAGTCAGCTTATATGTTGGTTTTAGGCCAATTAGCTGTAGCCGGGGTTATTGCGTTGGCTTTTTTTATAGCCAGTGATGCATTTACGGCTAAGTCAGCATTTAAAGGCGGTTTAGTCGCTGTTATACCAAATTTAGTGTTTGCGTTTTTTGCTTTTCGCTTTAGTGCAGCAGATAACCCAAACTTAGTCGTGATGGCATTTATGCGCGGCCAGTCACTAAAATTAATTTTATCCGCTGTGCTGTTAGCCTTGGTTTTTTCACAGCAACAACTGGTTTATGGCGCATTTTTAACCGGTTTTATGCTGACGCTAATAGCACAATGGACAGCACCAGTTTTTTTTAAACATTAACAATGGGATGAAACATGGCTGCAGGTGAAGAGTTAACTCTCTCTAGTCATATTCAGCACCACCTAGTTAACGCGAAAATGTGTTCTGTCGATGGCAGTATTGCATTTAACAAAGCGTGTGATCAGGCTGGTTTCTGGACATGGCATATCGATACATTAGCGTACTCTATTATTTTAGGGGTGCTGTTTTTATGGATCTTCCGTAGTGCAGCTAAAAAAGCGACCACGGGCGTACCAGGAAAACTACAGTGCTTTATTGAAATGATAGTGGGCTTTGTCGCTGATAACGTAAAAGATACCTATCACGGTAAAAGTAAATTAATAGCACCACTGGCACTGACAATCTTTGTCTGGGTGTTTTTAATGAACTTAATGGATTTAATTCCAGTTGACTTTTTACCAGCATTAGCCGGTTTAGTTGGCGAACAAGCAATGGGCGTTGAACCAGGTAACGTCTATATGAAATTCGTACCTACTACTGACATCAACTTAGCCGCCGGTTTAGCCTTAGGCGTGTTTATATTGATGATCGGGTATTCAATTCGTATTAAAGGTGTATTGGGTTTTATAAAAGAACTAACATTACACCCATTTAACACTAAAAATGTACCGTTACAAATTGCCTTAATTCCGTTCAACTTTTTGCTAGAAACTATCGCTTTGTTCGCCAAGCCATTTTCACTAGCATTACGTTTATTCGGTAACTTATATGCCGGTGAAATGATCTTCATCTTGATCGGTGCAGTAGGTTTAGCGCAGTTACCACTGCACTTCCCTTGGGCGGTATTCCATATATTAGTTATTACATTGCAAGCGTTTGTCTTTATGATGCTAACCATTGTTTATCTAAGTATGGCCAGTTCAGATAATCACTAATTTTTATAAACTTTAACTTTAACTTTAACTATAGAAATATCGGAGAAAAAAAATGGAATCAATCTTATCAATGCCTGAAGCTATCAAATTAATCGCTGTTGCGTTATTAATCGGTTTCGGTGCAATCGGTACTGCATTAGGTTTTGGTAACATGGGCGGTAAGTTCTTAGAAGCTTGTGCACGTCAGCCAGAATTAGCACCTTCACTACAAGTTAAAATGTTCATCTTAGCAGGTCTTATCGATGCCGTAGCAATGATCGGTGTAGGTATTGCTATGTTCATGTTGTTCGCAATGTAATTGAAGCTTGTGTTAATCCGAACAACTGTCAACTAAGGAGGAGCGGTCGTGAACTTAAACGCCACTCTGTTAGGCGAATTAATCGCATTCGCGGTGTTCGTACTGTTTTGTATGAAGTTTGTATGGCCACCTTTGATGAATGCCATCGAAGCGCGCCAAAGTAAAATTGCTGATGGTTTAGCGGCCTCTGATCGTGCTGAAAAAGATTTGGCGTTAGCGCAAGATAAAGCTAAAGATCAGTTAAAAGACGCTAAAGCTCAGGCTGCAGAAATTATTGACCAAGCGAAAAAACGCGAAGCGAAAATGATTGATGAAGCCGTGCATAAAGCAAATGCAGAACGTGAAGTTATTTTGGCGCAAGCCACAGCAGAAATTGCCGCTGAGCGTAATCGTTTACGTGAAGATATGCGTAAACAAGTTGCTGCTTTAGCAGTCGCTGGCGCAGAAAGAATTCTGCAACGTTCTATAGATGAAGCTGCTCACAGCGACATTCTGGATAAATTGGTTCAAGAACTGTAATGAGGAAGAGCTATGTCTGATTTGACTAATATTGCTCGTCCTTACGCCAAAGCTGCGTTCGATTTTGCTGTAGAGCAAAATGCGTTACCAGCTTGGCTACAGATGTTGACATTTGCTGCAGAAACAGCAAAAAACGACCAAGTTAGCGCGTATTTAAACGCTAACGCTACTGCTGAAAAGCAGGCTGGTATGTTTATTCATGTTTGTGGTGAGCAACTTAATGAGCACGGTCATAACTTCATTAAAGTGATGGCAGAAAATCATCGCTTGTTGGCGTTGCCTGAAGTACTAACTACTTTTGCCAAGTTAAAAGCAGAGCACGAAAAAGAAATCGACGTCACTGTCGTTTCTGCTACTGAACTTGATACTGCGGAAAAAGACAAGTTAGTTGCAGCATTAACGCAACGTTTGGCACGCAAAGTTAAATTGAACTGTAGCGTTGATCCTAGCTTAGTTAGCGGTTTGCTAATTAAAGCAGGTGACATGGTTATTGATGGCTCGATCCGCGGCAAGCTGGATCGTTTAGCAACTGCGCTGCAGTCGTAATTGGGGAACAGAGAATGCAACTGAATTCCACTGAAATATCAGAACTGATCAAAAGTCGTATCGCTCAGTTCGAAGTGGTCAGTGAAGCTCGTAACGAAGGTACTATCGTTCAAGTAACTGACGGTATTATTCGTATCAATGGTCTTGCAGATTGTATGCAAGGTGAAATGATTGAGCTTCCTGGTAATCGCTACGCTATCGCACTGAACTTAGAAAGAAATTCAGTTGGTGCTGTAGTTATGGGTCCGTATGCGGACTTAACGGAAGGTACAAAAGTAAAAAGTACTGGCCGTATCTTAGAAGTACCAGTTGGTCCAAATTTATTAGGTCGCGTAGTAAACACGCTAGGTGCACCTATCGATGGAAAAGGCCCAATTGATGCTGCTGGTTTTGAACCAGTAGAAAAAATCGCTCCAGGCGTAATTGAACGTCAATCAGTAGATCAACCAATGCAGACCGGTTATAAGTCTGTAGATGCGATGATTCCTATTGGTCGTGGTCAGCGTGAATTGTTAATCGGTGACCGTCAAACCGGTAAAACCGCATTAGCTATTGATGCCATCATCAACCAAAAAGGTACTGGCGTTAAATGTGTGTACGTAGCGGTTGGCCAAAAAGCGTCAACTATTGCTAACGTAGTACGCAAATTAGAAGACCATGATGCGTTAGCTCACACTATCGTAGTTGTGGCCTCTGCCTCTGAAGCGGCTGCATTACAGTACTTAGCCCCTTATTCTGGTTGTACCATGGGCGAATACTTCCGTGACCGCGGTGAAGATGCGCTAATTGTATATGATGACTTGTCTAAGCAAGCAGTTGCTTATCGTCAAATCTCTTTACTATTACGTCGTCCACCAGGCCGTGAAGCTTACCCAGGTGACGTATTCTACTTACACTCTCGCTTATTAGAGCGTGCATCACGTGTAAATGCTGACTATGTTGAAAAATACACTAACGGCGAAGTAAAAGGTAAAACCGGTTCATTAACGGCTATACCAATTATCGAAACTCAAGCCGGTGACGTTTCAGCATTCGTACCTACTAACGTAATCTCTATTACCGATGGTCAAATTTTCTTAGAAACTGACTTATTTAACGCGGGTATTCGCCCTGCGGTAAACGCCGGTATTTCAGTATCGCGGGTAGGTGGTGCAGCACAAACAAAAATCATCAAAAAACTAGGTGGTGGTATTCGTTTAGCGTTAGCGCAATATTCAGAACTTGCTGCGTTTGCGCAGTTTGCATCTGACTTAGACGAAGCAACCCGCGCCCAGTTAGAGCACGGTCAAAAGGTTACTGAACTGATGAAACAGTTACAGTACAGCCCGATGTCTGTTGCTGAAATGGGTGTATCAATTTTTGCTATCGAAAAAGGCTTTATGAAAGATATCGAAGTAGACAAAATCCTTGATTTTGAAGCTGCGTTAATATCATTTATGAAAGCAGAACACGCTGAGCTGATGGCTGAAATCGATAAAACCGGTAACTACAACGACCAAATCGAGTCTACGTTTAAAACTGCTATTGAGAAATTCAAAGCAACGCAGACCTGGTAAGCAATGCGGGTGGCTAGTCCACCCCCATTCGTTGAATGAAACGGAGATACAGTCATGGCCGGTGGTAAAGAGATAAAAAGTAAGATCGGGAGTATTAATAATACTCGCAAGATCACCAGTGCTATGGAAAAAGTTGCGGTCAGCAAAATGCGCAAAGCGCAAGAGCGGGTAGCTGCAACACGCCCATACGCTGAAGGTATGCGCAAAGTGATTGGTAACGTGGCAAATGGTAGCCTTGAATATCGCCATCCGTATTTAGCGGATCGTGAAGTGAAAAAGGTTGGCTATATTGTTATTTCTACTGATCGTGGACTTTGTGGAGGCCTGAATACCAACGAGTTTAAAAAAGTTATTATTGACCTGAAAAGCTGGAAAGATAAAGGTGTTGATGCGCAATTTGCCGTTATTGGTAATAAAGCCACCACTTTTTTCCGTCGCTTTGGTGGTAAAGTAATGGCGCAACAGGCGGGTTCAGGTGACGTACCACGTTTGGCTGATGTGCTTGGTTCGGTTCAAGTTATGCTACAAGCATATAATGAAGGCCGAATTGATCGCTTATTTTTGGTGTATAACAAATTTGTTAATACCATGAAGCAAGAGCCAGTGATCGATCAACTATTACCTTTGCCTAAAGCAGACATCGCAGCAAGAGAGCATAACTGGGATTACTTATACGAGCCGGATCCAAAACCTATTATTGATATGTTATTGGACCGCTTTGTTGAATCGCAAGTTTATCAAGGTGTGGTAGAAAACTCAGCCAGTGAGCACGCCTCACGTATGGTTGCAATGAAAGCCGCAACCGATAACGCCGGCGACTTGATGGACGACCTGAAATTGGCGTACAACAAAGCGCGTCAGGCCGCGATCACCCAGGAGCTTAGCGAGATTGTCGCAGGTGCGGCAGCTGTAGGCTAAGGTAAACAGTTTTGAGAAATTTGAGGAAACATCATGAGTCAAGGTAAGGTCGTCCAAATTATTGGCGCCGTTGTGGATATCGATTTTCCACAAGACGCGGTACCTGGTATCTATGACGCGTTAAACGTGACTGACGGTGATCTGGCTGGTTTAGTGCTGGAAGTTCAGCAACAGCTTGGTGGCGGTACAGTTCGTACAATCGCATTAGGTACAACAGATGGTTTACGTCGCGGCGCAGCTGTGGCAAATACCGGTAAAGCAATTCAGGTTCCAGTAGGTACAGCTACACTGGGCCGTATTATGAACGTATTAGGCGAGCCAATCGATGAAGCGGGCCCTATCGGTGAAGAAGAACGTTGGTCTATTCACCGTGCAGCTCCTACATACGAAGAGCAATCATCGTCAAATGAGTTATTAGAAACTGGTATCAAAGTTATCGACTTAGTATGCCCGTTTGCTAAAGGTGGTAAAGTTGGTCTGTTCGGTGGTGCCGGTGTAGGTAAAACCGTAAACATGATGGAACTTATCCGTAATATCGCTATCGAGCACAGTGGCTACTCAGTATTTGCTGGTGTTGGTGAGCGTACTCGTGAAGGTAACGACTTCTATCACGAAATGAAAGACTCTAACGTACTAGATAAAGTATCGTTAGTGTACGGTCAGATGAACGAGCCACCAGGTAACCGTTTACGCGTAGCGTTAACCGGCTTAACTATGGCTGAAAAATTCCGTGAAGAAGGCCGTGACGTACTATTTTTCGTCGATAACATTTACCGTTATACCTTAGCCGGTACTGAAGTATCAGCCTTATTAGGCCGTATGCCTTCAGCGGTAGGTTATCAGCCAACATTGGCTGAAGAAATGGGTATGTTACAAGAGCGTATTACGTCGACTAAAACCGGTTCAATCACGTCTATCCAAGCCGTTTATGTTCCTGCCGATGACTTAACTGACCCATCACCAGCAACAACATTCTCGCACTTAGACGCGACGGTTGTATTAAGCCGTAACATTGCTTCTTTAGGTATTTACCCTGCGATTGACCCACTGGATTCGACTTCACGTCAGTTAGATCCACAGGTTATCGGTAAAGAGCATTATGATGTTGCTCGTGGTGTGCAATCGGTTTTACAGCGCTATAAAGAGCTGAAAGATATTATTGCTATCCTAGGTATGGACGAATTGTCTGATGAAGACCGCACTTCAGTATACCGTGCGCGTAAAATTCAGCGTTTCTTGTCTCAGCCGTTTTTCGTAGCTGAAGTATTTACTGGTTCACCTGGTAAATATGTTCCGTTAAAAGAAACTATTCGTGGCTTTAAAGGTATTTTGGAAGGCGAGTTCGACCATATGCCAGAGCAAGCGTTCTACATGGTAGGTTCTATCGACGAAGCGATCGAAAAAGCGAAAAAGCTGTAAGTTAGGCTTTAGGAGAGCGTGATGGCGATGACAGTGCAACTAGATGTAGTAAGTGCCGAAGAAAAATTATTCTCAGGCCTTGTCGAATCAGTGCAGGTCACAGGCAGTGAGGGCGAGTTAGGTATTTTACCTTTTCACGCCCCGTTTCTCACCACCCTGAAACCTGGCATGGTCCGTATCGTTAAACAGTTCGGTGAAGAGCATGTAATGTATGTTGCAGGCGGTATTTTAGAAGTACAGCCTGATAATATTACGCTATTAGCCGATGTCGCGGTACGCGGCGAAGACTTAGATGAACAAGCTGCTTTAGACGCACAGAAACGTGCTGAAGAAGCAATGAAAAATGCTGGTGCAGACTTCAATTATGCTGAAGCTGCAGGTCAGTTAGCAGAAGCTATAGCGCAATTACGTGTTATACGCCAACTGCGAAAAAAATAAGTTTAGTCTTATAAAAGGCCACCTACGGGTGGCTTTTTTGTTGCTAATAGCCACAGTAGCATGACGTCTTACAACATTGTTCTCATTATCCCTAGCACCATCTATAGCTGCCGTTATAAAAGCCAACAAAATTAATATTCAGCAAAACTTCACCCTAATCCTGTAATCTGCGGCAATATCTATTAAAATAACCGTATTATTGCACCTTACTTGATTAAAGACACATTTTTACAGGGATTCTGTTATGGCGTTAAATGTAGTGATTCTGGCTGCTGGTAAAGGCACGCGGATGAAATCTGATTTACCTAAAGTGTTACACAAAGTAGCTGAACGGCCCATGGTACAGCACGTTATTGATACAGCCCGTGCTTTAGGGGCAGTTAAGCCACAGTTGGTATATGGCTATGGTGCAGCAGCGTTAAAAGCCACCTTAGGTGAACAACCCTTACATTGGGTGTTACAAGCCGAACAATTGGGAACGGGTCATGCTGTGGCGCAAGCTAGTGATAATATTGCTGATAACGATACCGTATTAGTATTATATGGCGATGTACCGTTAACCGAGCTGGATACCTTAAAGCAATTATTGCATGTCAAGCCAGCCAATGGTGTGGCGATTTTAACGGTTAAACTAGCTAACCCGACCGGGTATGGTCGTATCGTGCGAGAAAATGGCCAAGTAGTCGGTATTGTTGAGCAAAAAGATGCCAACGCCGAGCAGTTAGCTATTAATGAAGTTAATAGCGGCATTATGGCGGTGCCTGGTAAGCAGCTTAAAAACTGGCTAAGCCGGTTATCCAATAGTAATGCTCAAGGCGAATATTACTTAACTGATATTATTGCCATGGCCAACAGCGAAGGCGTGGAAATTACTACTGCCCACCCAAGCGATGCCATGGAAGTGGAAGGCGCCAATAACCGCATTCAATTAGCGGCATTAGAACGCGCTTACCAACAACGCAAAGCTAACGAACTAATGCTTGCTGGCGCAAACTTACGCGATCCTGCACGGATTGATGTCCGTGGCAGCGTTGAAGTAGGCAATGATGTCATGATCGACATTAACGTTATCTTCGAAGGTAAAGTGGTGTTAGGTAAAGGCGTCACTATTGGCGCGAACTGTATTCTTAAAGACGTGACGGTGGGCGATAATACGGAAATCAAACCTAACTCTATGCTAGAACAAGCCACTGTAGGCGCTAATTGCTCTGTAGGTCCTTTTGCTCGCTTACGACCTGCGTCAGTTATGCTAGACGATAGTCATGTGGGTAACTTTGTTGAAATGAAAAAGACTACTTTAGGCCAAGGCTCTAAAGCTAATCATTTAACCTATTTAGGTGATGCCATAATTGGCAGCAAAGTGAATGTAGGCGCGGGCACTATTACTTGTAACTACGATGGCGCTAATAAGTTTGTCACCACTATCAAAGACGGCGCTTTTATTGGCTCTAACAGTTCGTTAGTGGCTCCAGTCACTGTGGGTGTTAACGCAACTGTCGGTGCAGGTTCAGTATTAACTCGTGATGCGGCTGATGGCGAGTTAGTCGTCGCCCGAGGCAAGCAACGTCATATTGCTGATTGGCAACGGCCTGTAAAAATCAAAAAATAGATACTTGTGGCTTTATGTTGGTAAATTAGTGTTTAAACACGAACCGGCTTTCCCACGCTAACACGCCGTAAACCCATCCCTGGGGGCTCGTTTCCGCCCGTCCGGGGCTGCAACGGTTAGTTTTGGCTAAACCGATTCTTGTATGTGCGCAGTAGTCGCTGATTTCATAGTAGGTTGGAATCCCGAATCGGTCACCACAGGTTGTCTGAGTCCTGCCGAAGGCAAAGGACGAGTTACTGTGGGGAGCCGAAGCGGGCATTGCAACCGGTTAAAGCGAGATCGAACTATTGTTGATTGTAGACTTCTCAGCTTTTATCTACCAACACGGCAATAGCACCGTCACCGGTGACGTTACAGGCTGTTCCAAAGCTGTCTTGTGCCATATACAGGGCTATCATTAAGGTTACTGCAGCTTCGCCAAACCCCAGCATAGAACCTAATAGGCCTACAGCAGACATCACCGCACCACCAGGAACACCCGGCGCAGCTAACATCACTACACCCAACATAAAGATAAACGGCAACATAGTGGCAAACGACGGCATTTCTAAGCCATTTTGCATGGTAATAACTGCCATAGCGCACGTTACTATAGTGATGGTTGAGCCGGATAAATGAATAGTGGCGCATAACGGCACCGTAAAGTTAGCGACGTCGGGTTTTACACCGTTTTTCTTAGTCGCTTGTAACGCTACCGGAATAGTGGCTGCACTCGACATAGTACCTAATGCCGTAAAGTACGCTGGCAGCATATTTTTGATTAAGGTAAACGGCGATCTACCGGCTTTAATACCCGCGATAGTATAAAGAGTAATAATCCACAGCCAATGCATAACAACCGCTAACAGCAACACAATACCAAAGGTTTTTAAGGTTGTGAAAACCGTACCAGCAACGGCCATTTGGGCAAATTCACCGGCAATATATAGTGGCAATAAAGGAATAATAACCTTTTCTAGTAACAGCTGAATAATATCGCGACCTTGATCCGATATTTTCTTTAATTGCTCAGCTTGGGTAGAGGCAATGCCTAAACCAAAAATAAAGGCTAATGCTAACGCTGTCATTACACCAAAAACCGGTGGAATATCCATGCGTAAAAACGGCTCGATAATGGTCCCGGTTACACTTGCCGTATGCTGCGCTGCAGTAGTAAACATGGGCACAACTAAGCTAGCAACAAAAAAGGCTACTGTACCGGCAACAACCGTTGATAAATAAGCAATCGTTAGCGTGCGGCCCAGTAACTTACCTGAGTTGCGCGGCAAAGCTGCGATACCGCTGGTGATAAAAAATAAGATTAATAAAGGAATGGTAAAAAATAATAATTCACCAAATAAGCCTTTAAAGGTTAATAGCAATTGTACTAACCAAACTGGCGCGTAAAGCCCAGCGAGTATACCCAGCACTATGCCGGCAATCAGTTTAAGAACAAGTGACATAATAATTCTCGTTATGCGTTATAAATATAAGCGAAAAAGCGAGGCTGAGCATAACACAACTTAAAATAGCAAAGACAACTTAGCTTGGCTGGTCGCATCAGTTTTACGGCTAACAACCGTAATATTCAGCTTAACGTCAGCTGAAAGCGTTATGTTGCACTATGCTTAATAATAAAAACACTCGTTGAGTTGATAAATAAGGTTAAAAAATGAAGAAAATACTGATAGCACTAAGCGTACTTTTGAGCGTACTAGTATTAGCCAGTTGTGCCCAGTTAGGTTCGATTGCCAGTTATTCAGTGTCTGAGTCAGATCTAGAGCAAATGCTGGCACAGCAAATACCCAAGTTAACCCATCAAGCCACTGCTGCCGGTATACCTTTACGGTTACAGGTAGATAAAATGAAAGTTGCTATTGGTCCAGATAATAGTGATTTAGTTCGCTTAGATACTAGCGCCAGCGCGGTGTTGTCATTATTTGGTTTAAGTTATCCAGCAGAAATGAACTTGCAAGTAGAGGGTGCACCTTATTACGATGCAGAAAAGCAGGCAGTGTTTTTACGCTCAGTAAATTTAATTAGCTCAAATATAGATGCCGCCGGATATCGGGGTAATTTAAAACCAGTCAATTCTGAATTACTACAGTTAATAAATGGCTTTTTAGCAGACAACCCGGTTTATCGTTTAGATACCACTAACCCGACCATGAAACTGCTATCACAAGTGCCTTTAAATATGGCAGTACAAAATGGCAGTCTACGTTTTAGTCCAAGTAACTAAAGCAAATTACTGGCTAGGGTAAAAGATAGCAAGTAGCCATAAAAATAGGGGTGGCAAAACCCACCCCTTAATGTAGTACAAGACAAGTAAACAACGACCAGAGAATCCATCCTGAAAACACAGTGTCACTCCGTTGACTACACAAACTATAATATGAACAAAAGACAAATGCAAATAGTTATCATTACTAATGCGGATATTTTTGTTGCATTCGTAAAGGCATACAGTAAAATACCTTTCGTTTCGAAGCTTGTTCGAAAGTTAATCGAAAGATAAGTGAAAGGTCATTGAAGCAGAAGCATGAATAAGCGAAATACTCAGCAACGTCGACATTTAATTGTTAGTCAGCTGCAACAGCAAGGCGAACTCTCTGTTGAGCAGCTTGCTGATCACTTTAAAACGTCTGAAGTAACCATACGTAAAGACTTAACCGTATTAGAACAAGCCGGATTACTGCTGCGCGTGTATGGTGGAGCTGTGCCAGTACCACAAGACTTTGTTAGCGAAAGCAGTTTACAGCAAGTTTCAACCCGAAAGATTGCCATTGCTAAAGCCGCCGCAGGGTTAATTAAAGATCATTACCGAATTATTATTGATAGCGGTCGTACTACCGCTGCCTTACTGCCTGAGTTATCCATTAAGCGTGGTTTAGTGGTAATGACTAACTCGTTGGCTGTCGCTAATGCATTACGTGAATTAGAAAACGAGCCCACCTTATTGATGACCGGTGGTACTTGGGATCCGCAATCAGAAGCCTTTCAAGGCCAATTAGCCGAACAAGTGTTACGTGCTTATGATTTTGATCAATTGTTTATAGGCGCAGACAGTATCGACTTAGATCGCGGTACTACTACTTATAATGAACTATATAGTTTAAGCCGAGTCATGGCCGACGTGGCGCGTGAAGTCATCGTTATGCTGGAATCCGATAAGCTAGGCCGAAAAATACATAATTTAGAACTACCTTGGTCAAAGGTAAAAGTACTGGTGACCGATCAAGGCTTATCTGTCGCAGATGCGAAAAAAATTGAACAGCAAGGTGTAACGGTTATCAGAGTAGCGGCATAGCTATTAAACAGATAACGTACATTTAGCTAAACGAATACAAAAATTTTGGAGAAAATAATATGTGTGGGATTGTTGGAGCTGTAGCACAGCGCGATGTAGTTGATATTTTAGTCGAAGGTTTACGCCGTTTAGAATACCGTGGCTATGACTCCGCCGGTGTTGCTATTGTCCATAATGGTGAATTACAGCGAGTACGTCGCTTAGGTAAAGTAAAAGAATTAGCCGACGCTATTGCTATTGAGCCTTTGTTAGGCGGTACCGGTATTGCTCATACACGCTGGGCAACACACGGCGAACCAAGCGAGCGTAATGCCCATCCTCATGTTTCTAGCAATATTAACGTTGTTCATAACGGTATTATCGAGAACCACCATAAGCTGCGTGAAGCCTTAACCGCTAAAGGCTATATCTTTAGCTCAGATACCGATACAGAAGTTATTGCTCACTTAGTTGAAGAAGAGCGCAAAACAGCCAGCAGTTTATTACAAGCCGTACAACGCAGTGTAAAACAGTTACATGGCGCTTATGGCACCGTGTTATTAGACACCACTGACGCCGAGCGAATTGTTGTTGCCCGTTCAGGCAGCCCATTAGTTATTGGCCTAGGTATTGGTGAAAACTTTATCGCCTCTGATCAATTAGCCCTATTACCGGTTACTCGTCGTTTTATATTCTTAGAAGAAGGCGATGTGGCTGAAATAACTCGCCACAGCGTGAGCATTTTCGATAAAGACGGTAATGCCATTGAGCGTGAAGTTCATGAGTCTAATGTTAGCTACGATGCCGGCGATAAAGGCCAATATCGGCACTTTATGATGAAAGAAATTTACGAGCAACCAAACGCCATTAATAACACCTTAGAAGGCCGTTTAAGTAACGATAGCGTACTAGACGAAACCTTTGGTAATGGCGCAGCCGAGTTATTTAAGCAAGTTAAGCACGTGCAAATTGTTGCCTGTGGTACCAGTTATCACTCAGGTATGGTAGCGCGTTATTGGTTAGAATCGTTAGGCGGTATTTCTTGTAATGTCGAAATTGCTTCTGAGTTCCGGTACCGCAAATCGTTTGTGCAACCAAATAGCTTATTAGTCAGTATTTCTCAATCAGGTGAAACAGCTGATACCTTAGCGGCCTTACGCTTAGCTAAAGACTTAGGTTACTTAGGTAGCTTAACCATTTGTAACGTAGCGGGTTCATCGTTAGTACGTGAATCTGACTTAGCCTTTATGACCCGTGCTGGCGCTGAAATTGGCGTGGCTTCAACTAAAGCCTTTACCACTCAGTTAGTGGGCTTAGCCATGTTAACGCTAGCGATTGGTAAATATAACGGCTTAACTGACCAAAAACAGCTTGCACTCACCGATGCTTTAAAAAGCTTACCGGCTAAATTAGAACAAACCTTAGCGCTGGCGCCACAAATTGAAGCCTTAGCGGAAGAATTTGCCGATAAGCACCATGCCTTGTTCTTAGGCCGTGGCGATCAATACCCTATCGCAATGGAAGGCGCATTAAAGCTAAAAGAAATCTCGTATATTCATGCTGAAGCTTACGCCGCAGGCGAGCTAAAACACGGCCCGCTGGCGCTAATTGATGCCAATATGCCGATTATTGTCGTCGCACCTAATAACGACTTATTAGAAAAACTACAATCAAACGTAGAAGAAGTGCGCGCTCGTGGCGGTATTTTATATGTATTCGCCGATGTAGACGCCCAGTTTAAATCAGACGCCACCATGCGCGTTATTAACGTACCGCACGTTGACGAGATCCTGGCGCCCATCGTTTACACCTTACCGCTACAGTTACTTAGCTACTACGTTGCCATCATCAAAGGCACCGACGTTGACCAGCCACGTAACTTAGCTAAATCGGTGACGGTTGAGTAAAGTTTTGTAGTTAAGAGGCTTTACTAATAAAGTAAACTGCAGCCAAACTAAAAAGTCCAGTGATGCCATAACAAGCACACTGGACTTTTTTATTTCTGACGCGGTAATTTCTTTAAAGATAAAACCGTAATTAACGAGACCGGATTAAGGCAGTATTACTGTTGGTTGCACATCCAAGCCATAACCAAATAGCACAGCTAACACTAATACAATGGAGGCGGCTAACAGCAACTTAAGTAACAGCGGTAAACAAAAACGGAACCAATGGCCGTAAGGTACCCCTGCAATGCCTAAAATACCCATTAAAACTGCGTTGGTGGGGATAATCATATTAGAAAAACCATCACCAAATTGATATGCCAGTACCGCAACTTGCCGCGGCACGCCGACTAAGTCACCCAAAGGCGCCATTAATGGCATAGTGACAAAGGCTTGGCCAGAACCAGAAGGTATAAAGGTATTGAGTACAGTTTGAATAATTAACATGCCAATGGCGGATACTTCAGCGCTAACATAAGACAGCGGCAAAGACATACCATGGACAATACTATGCAAAATTTGGCCATCTTCTAATATCAAGGCAATACCGCGGGCGACACCAATTAATATTGCTGTGGTCACTAAGTCTGATACGCCCTCTATAAAGCGTTCAGCTGTTTCATCGGCCGTTAACCGACCTAAGACTGCGACTAATGCTCCCCAAGCAACAAAGACGCCGCCTAGCTCGTATAAATACCAACCTTTAGTCGCTATGCCCCAGACTGCAATAGCCAGAGTGGCCATAAAGCTGCCGAGAATAAGCTTATGCCGTAGCGCTAGCGCAGGATAATCAGGTGCGGTTTGTTTGGCTAATGGGCATAGCACATCTAGCATCATAGATTGACTTGGATCCTTGGCAACTTTTTTGGTGTATTGCCAAACATGATGAAAGCCAATTAAGACAAAAGGTACAAAAATGGCTAAACGCAACCACAGCCCAGAGTAAACAGGAATTTCAGCAATTTGTTGGGCTATAAGCACGGTAAAAGGGTTAAACGCCGATACGCCATAACCAATACCGTAACCGGCAACGATCATACCGACAGCCGTCATGGCATCCAGTCGCATGGCTTTACACAGCGCCACTAATATTAAAACAAACGGAATATACTCACCGGCAGTACCTATGCTACTTGAGGCCATAGCAAAACAAAATATCACCATAAAAATGAGTCGTTGTGGCTGTTTGCCATGGCGTTCAAGTAAGCGACCAATTAGGGCGTCAACCGTGCCCGTTGCCCGAGCAATAGCTAACACACCACCAACAATCAACACAAAAAATATTACATCTTGGGCGGCAGCAAAAGCACGGGGAATAGCAGTAAGGAGATCCCAGGGCGTCAGGTAATGCCGTTCAGCTACGGTTTGATAGGTGCCGGCGACCACCATTTCCCGGCCTGACTCAGATAATGTGATATCAAAAAAACCTTGAGGTACTAACCAAGTAGCAATCAAAGCGGTGACCATCATGGCTAATAATAAAATTAGGGTATGAGGCACTTTAAGCCTGTTACTCATAAAATCTCCAGAATTCAAAAATGCGGCATGTAGAGTCTGTTTAGTCTCAAACAGACAATTCTTGCTAGTGTACCAATGGCGGGTTTATCGCATTACTTGGGTTTATTCAACATGGCTTTTAGATCGGCAAACGGGTTGTGGGTGGCTGCGGCCACTTTTTGCTCGGTGGTGCCGCCATACATAACGAACTCGTGGAATTTATTGTGTTCATTATCGTGGCAATAAATACAGAGTAATTCCCAGTTACTGCCATCTGCAGGGTTATTACTATGGTTATGATCAACATGATGCACCGTTAGCTCGCGTAAATTAGAGTGCACAAATTCGCGGGCACAACGGCCACATACCCAAGGGTACATTTTTAATGCCTTGTCACGGTAACCTTGCTCTTGTTGCTGATAGGCCTGATGACCGGTACTACTTTTACTCATGTCTATTTCTCATAACTATGACTCTTAACTATTAATTACTGATAACTATCCTGATCCAAATATTTTACTAATACGAGATGGCTGGCCTAATATTATCAATGTCTATTTTGCTAATTTAGCGATTATATATATTTTATCAATAACAATCCGTCTTGAAGGCGAAAACTCTCAGCTTTAATATTTCAGCATATGTAGCGCAACGCATGAACAAGCGCATACTGCTTTAGCACGATTAATTGTTAAAACACCATTTTAATACTAAAACGTTCTAGCAAATAATGGCTAAAACAGCCGCTTTTACTATTCTTAGTCCACTAAGATACGCTTGTATTCTGGTAGTTGCTGTTTGGTGTGTCCTAGTCACATATGTGAAATTGAAAGGAGAACACCATGAATTTACGGAAGAAGTTGAGTCCAAAACTACTGTGGCTGTTTGTTCCGCTGTTATTAGCGGTAGGCCATGTGCAGGCGCAAGAAAAAGAAATGTTGTCTGATATGTGGGTAATGCAGCCCAAAGATGGCATGGAACAAGCCTTCGCTAAATCATTCGCAGATCATATCGCTCATCGCAAAACATTAGGTGATCCTAGAGTCTGGCAGGTATATACACCGGTACTGGGTGACGAACTAAATAGTTATTTAATTCGTAGCTGCTGCTTTGAATGGAAAGATATGGATAGCTACGACAAGTGGGTCATGGAAAAAGACCCGATGAAAGATTGGAATAGTAACGTTGATGATAAAGTGGCTCATTATAGCCACTACATGTCTATTTTAGATATGGAAAACAGTCACTGGCCAGAAGGTGTTAGTGCCAATTTTGTTGGTGTAACTTACTATAAATTTAAGCAAGGACACGGCCAAGATATTGAAAAAGCACTGAAAACGATCAGTGATGTCGCTAAAGACCAAAAATGGCCATATAGCTGGAGTTGGAGTTATCCGGTTTCTGGTGAATATGGTATGCACTTAGCTATCGCCTATGATAACTATGCCGCCATGACACCACCCGAAGTGAAGTTTAACAGCTTGATGGTTAAACACTTGGGTAGTGAGAAAAAAGCCATGCAGTTCTGGAAAGACTGGAGTGATCATTTTGAGACCACCCACTACAACATCTATCGACTCAATAAAGAAATGTCGATGACAGATAAATAGTAAACCTCGATCATAAATAAAGGCACTTTAGGGTGCCTTTTTATTGTGTGTGTGACCCGCTTATTAGTAGAAAAATGAAAGCCTATTTTGAATACATCAATAAAATTTAAACTTTAAATAGAAGAGTGCTAGGATTGAAGGCATAACGGCTAACATTGTTGGATAGTAATGAGGGACGTATGACTTCGAAGTTGAAGCGTTTGGCTATTTATTTATTACCCTTTTTGGCTGTAATCGAATTAAACGTGTTTGGTGTCGGCTTTTTAACCGAGGTAACGGGTAATACCGGTCAAACTGTTTGGATTTTATTGGCGCTTATTGTTTATTACTTAATCGTGCTACTTTGGCATAAAAGCTTAGCCAAAACACCGATCATCATATTAACGTTGTTGATATTTAGTCTAATGTTTTTGCCCGTCAGGCAAAATATTTCGGTTATTAGCTATGTCAGCAAGGATGCAGATATTTATTGGCTAGAGCGCGCTTATTTTACCGGTGAGGTATCTGTTTTTGTGGCACCAAAAAGCCTGCTATTAGCGCGAAAAAAGCTATTACAGCGAGAAGACATTGCTTACGAAGCTTTTTTACAGTTAACTGAAAAAGGTGAAGTAATATTAGTTTACGCTGATAGCGCTGCTGACAATTCAACTACCACAAAATCAGAGTACCAGCAGATAAAGGTTTTCCCCGCGACTAATCAATAACAAATGCAATAATAGCCGGCTATATTACAAACCGTTTCAAGTGTTCTGACCCCTTGAAAGCTAATACATCCTGTATTCATCTAAAATGTTGATGGTTATCACCAATATTTAGCGCTTCTTATCAATTTATATTAACTATAATAACTAATATTAGAATTATAGTATTCGTAATATGGCATCAGTAATTTGATACCAGCAATAAAAGAGAACTGACATGCAGTGGCGTAATTCTTCGAACCAATATGGATTAATAAGTGTTGTTTTGCATTGGCTGGTCGCTGCGGCGGTGTTTGCGTTGTTTGGTTTAGGTTTGTGGATGACCGATCTCAATTATTACAGTGAATGGTACCAATCTGCGCCGGCTTTACATAAAAGTATTGGCGTGACAGTTTTTAGCCTGATGCTGCTGCGAGTTTTGTGGCGGTTGTTTACGCCAACGCCGGCGGCTTTAAGCCGTCACTCTGCGCGGGTGCGCTTATTAAGTCGTTTAGGTCACGGTTTACTCTACATCATGGTTTTTGCAGTACTAGTGTCAGGTTATCTTATTTCAACTGCAGATGGACGTGGTATTAGTGTGTTTGGTTTGTTTGAAATTCCTGCGGTGCTGTCAGGGTTACCTAATCAAGCTGATGTTGCAGGATTTGTTCATTATTATGCCGCTTGGAGTTTAGTTGTTTTTGCCGGACTACACGGTTTGGCAGCGCTTAAACATCATCTATTTGATCGAGATGAAACGCTAAAACGTATGTTGGGCATTGCGCCTAAATAATTATTTATTGACTAAAGTTAAGGAAATATCATGATTAAAAAAACGCTTGCTGCATTGTTGTTAGGTTCAGTATTAAGTAGTGGAGCTGCAATAGCTGCAGATTATAAAATCGACCAAGAAGGCCAGCATGCCTTTGTTAATTTTAAAATTAGTCACTTAGGTTATAGCTGGTTATACGGCACTTTTAAAGACTTTGATGGTACTTTTAGCTATGACCAAAACCATCCTGAAGCGAGCAAAGTTAATGTCACATTGCGCACCGCCAGTGTAGATAGTAATCATGCTGAACGTGATAAGCATATTCGCAGTGCAGACTTTTTAAATTCGAGCAAGCATCCTAAGGCAACCTTTACTTCAACAAAAGTTGTCAGTACTGCTGAAGGTGCAACCGATATAACGGGCGACTTAACGCTTAACGGCGTAACTAAGAGTATTGTTATTAAAGCTGACTTTATTGGTATGGGTGATGATCCATGGGGTGGTTACCGTGCCGGATTTGCAGGCACGACCACATTAAAATTAACCGATTTTAATATTAAAACAAATTTAGGCCCTGCGTCAGAAACAGTAGAGCTAACCATATCTATTGAAGGTGTACGTCAATAATCAATATTATTGATTAATAGAAAAGCCGCTAATACTAGCGGTTTTTCTTTATTGTAAAACTCTGCTTGGCTAATGTCGCCAGTGCTAATACATGTTAAGCATGCGCTAACATTACCATTCGCTAAATTTGCATTGTCTTACTTTGTTTTATTTAGTATTAGCTCATAGGTTTTTATACCGGCTTGAGTCGATCCTTTACCGTATGTTTCATAATTAATAGCCACAGTATTATTTTCTGTAGAGTACGGACCAAATTGGCCTTTAGCGCTGTAGTCAAAGCTATGCAAAATCGTCGTTGTTATCAAAACTGGATTTACTTTTTTGACTAAAATAACCTGTAGATAATCTTCGCCAATAGCGCCGCCACCTTGATGAGCAAGCACTAAGCTTTGCTGATCGGATAGAGCAAGCTTATCCACGAAATTAACCCCTCTAAAGCTCCATGAGAATAATTGATAACTGATAAACACAAAGCTACCTATAAACACTAGATAATATTTAGCTTGAGCGAATTGCCTAGCTACACCAATAATAAAAACCAAAAACAGAAATGCGGACATTAACAAGTTATAAATGACATAGTCAGGGGAATACAGCCAAGCAAAACTGACATTAAATACGCTTAGCAGCAGCCAGATTAAAATGGGTGCGAGGATAAAAATAATATTGAATACTTTAGGCAAGGTTAAATCCTTTTAAGTTAATCCTGAGTATAAAAACTCAAAGCAAAAAGCCGCTAAACAGCGGCTTTATAAAGCTAAAACGTCTTAAGGTTAATTAGCTTTTAACTTGATCTTTTTCTAGTAAATAGTCGATTAACTGCTGCATTTCTTGTTGAAAGTTGCGGCTATCTAAAGCAGCGTTATTAATTTTATATTTACCGTTAACGATAAGCATAGGCACGCCACTTAATACTCGGCTTTTACTTAGCTCATCTTGTTCTTTTTTCATTTGTCTGGCAGCACCCATCACCGAAAAACTTTTAATCGCTTTATCGTAAGTATCGCCATCTATGCCGTGTAATAACACTAAACTACGAATATCATTTTCGTTGCTGAAAGGTATACGATTTTGATGAATTTGATTAAATATGGCTGAGGCCACTTCATCGCCTTTATCTTGGTTTTTTGCTACTAAATAAGCGCGAGCTAACATATTTTGAATTTCAGGTGAGGCGGCACGAATAAAGTCGACATGGACTTTTTTAAACTCAGTATTGTTAGGTAATTTAGCGGCAATACTTTGTGCTACCGGCTCAAAAGCATTACAGCCACCGCAATAAAATGAAAAGTATTCTTTTACTTCAGGCCGAGCTGATACTTGTTCAGCAATAACGTCGTAATGTTTACCTTGTTCAAACTTATCCGCTTGCACCGTCAAAGGTAACAAGACCGATAACAGTAAAATCGCTGCGCGTTTAATCATTACTTCCATCCTTTTTGCTTTCAATAATTTTAATTAATGCTTTTGATTATATTCAGAACTTACTTACGCAGCCTGAATGGCATAGTATTTATGCTGGGTTTAATCTTATTTTTCAAGTAAATAATTAACTAACTTAGTGAGTTCAGCTGCAAAATCGCCTTCTAAATGTTGAAAGTTAATTTTGTATTTACCATTAACAATTAACATAGGTACGCCGGATAATACGCCTTGGGCAGTATATTTGTTTTGCTGTTGCTTCATAAAGTCGGCGGCATTAATAACGGCAAAGCTATTAATGTCAGCATCATAAGCGCTGGCATCAGCACCCGCATCTATGGCTACTTGGCGAATTTGATCTGGGCTGGTGAAACTTTCTCGTTTGCCATGAATATGCTGAAAAATAGCGTCAATGACTTGGTGTTTTTTACCTTGGCGATCAGCAGCTAAAAACGCTCGAGCTAAATTGTTTTGTAACTCTGCAGGGGCTGCACGCATAAAATCAACATGCATTTTAGTAAAACTGCTACCGGCCGGTAATTGTTGCTCAAGTTGTTGTGCTATAGGTTCAAAGTTAGCGCAATGTGGGCAATAGAATGAAAAAAACTCTACCACTTCAGGTTTGGCACTGCTGTTAGGATTTGCAATCACATCGTAATGCTTGCCTTGCTCAAACTCACTGGCTAAAGCCGCGAAAGGAAGGGTTAAACTTAACAGTAATATCGTAAACAGCTTTTTCATCTGAAAATAATTCCTTAATTAGCGTTCGGCATCCAGCTTAACAAAATTTAGTACTGTGGCACTAGTGAAAGCGGCGGCTGTTGCAATAAATACAGTTGCTCTTTTAATACTAAGCATTGTTGCTCCCAGTATTTGTCTGTATTAAACCATGGAAAGTTCATTGGAAAGGCAGGATCTTGCCAACGCTTAGTTAACCAAGCCATATAATGCACCATGCGCATGGCGCGTAGCGGTTCTATTAGCCTTAACTCTGCAGGATCAAAGTCGCAATGCTGTTCATATTCTTCTAATAATAATTCTAGCGTATCGCGTTGTTGGCGTTGATCGCCCGATAGCATCATCCATAAATCTTGGATGGCTGGGCCCATGCGGCAATCATCTAAATCGACAAAAAACGGACCTTGGTCAACATAAAATAAATTACCGGCGTGGCAATCACCATGTAAACGGATTAACGATTTAGGCTTATATTGCACCTTAACTAGGTCAATAACTTGTTGTAAGGCAGTGGTAAACGAAGCTTGCAAATAGTTAGGGATAAATCCCGAGGCTAGTAAAATAGTTTGGCTGTCTAATAGCTGACTTTCTATGCTAAAGCTGGGCCGATGTTGAAATTTTGTAGCTTTGCCAACTTGATGTAATCGGCCGATAAAGCGGCCAAGCATAGCTAGGTGCTGGTCGTTATCCGTTTCTAAGCCTCTACCGCCACGGCTGGGGTAAACAGCAAAGTAGAAACCTTGATAGCTATGTAAAGATTGGCCGTGTAAAAGGAGTGGCGCCACCACGGGAACGTCTGCGTCAGCAAGTTCAAAAGCAAATAGATGCTCTTCTTCTAACTGAGCCAGACTCCAGCGTTGTGGCCGATAAAATTTAACCACAAACTTAACAGGTTTTTCAGCAGTGCCTTGGTAAGCACTAAATTGATACACCCGATTTTCATAGCTGTTAAGGGCTAATAAGCCTGAGCTAACATCGAGACCTAGGTGCTGCAAGGCATCAATAATAAGCTCGGGTTGTAAGGTGCTAAAATCAAAAGTCGCCATGGCAGAATTAATGTCCGACATAAAAGGTCGATTTATTAATCAATTTAACGCCAGTATCATCCATTTGCTGCACTTTTATTTTAAACTCAATTTTGTTTTGTTCTACGCTATAGGGGTCAATAGCTAAGCTAATGGGAACACTACGCGTTTCGCCGCCATTTAGCCTTACTTGATCTAAACCAATCCAGTTAAACTTAACGTCACTATCTAGGCTTAATGCAAAGTCGACGGCTTGCTGGGATTTATTAGAAATAATCACTGTAAAAGTATTTTCGATTAAGCCTTCGTTGGTTTCACGAAATAATGCGCCACGGTCACGAATAATATTTAACTCCATGGGCACGCGGCTATATAAGGTATAAGCAAAAGCGCTGGTAACTATAGCTAGCACTAACATATAGCCCAGTAGTTTTGGTCGCATCACTTTAGTTTTTTTACCGGCTAAGCTGTGTTCAGTCGTGTAACTGATTAAGCCACGTGGGTAGCCCATTTTATCCATAGTATCGTCACAAGCATCGACACAGGCACCGCAGTTAATGCATTCATATTGCAAGCCGTTACGAATATCGATGCCGGTAGGGCAAACATGGACACATAAGTTACAGTCGATACAGTCGCCTAAGCCTTTTTCTTTATAATCTTTATCTTTGCGGGCACGCGGACCGCGATTTTCGCCTCTTTTTTCATCATAACTCACGGTAAAAGTATCTTTATCAAACATGGCGGATTGAAAGCGGGCATACGGGCAAATGTGGGTACACATAATTTCCCGCATCCAACCGGCATTGCCATATGTACAAAAAGTAAAAAGAAAGACAAAAAACACCGCCCAAAAGCCGGCTTGAAAGGTAAAAAACTGTTTAAATAACGGCCATACTGGCGTGAAATAACCGACAAAAATTAAGGCCGTGAGTAACGAGAAACCCAGCCAACAAGCATGGGTTAGGGCTTTTTTGGCAAATTTTGACCAAGTCCACGGCTCACGATCTAACATAATCCGCTGGTTGCGAGTGCCTTGAATTTTTTCTTCAAACCAAATAAAGATAAAGGTCCATACGGTTTGTGGGCATAAATACCCACACCAGACCCGACCATAAAGGGCGGTAATAAAAAACAGTGCATAAGCAGAAATAATAAAAATCCACGCCAAAATAGTAAAGTCTTGTGGCCATAAGGTGAGCGAAAACAATGTAAATTTCTGTTCACCAATATCCAGCAGAATAGCCTGATGGCCTTGGTATTGGATCCACGGCAATATCATAAACGCGGCCATCGAAAGAAAGCCGATATAACGGCGAATGGCTTGGTGTATTCCTGTTACCGCCCGAACATAAATACGATTTCTCGCACTATAAGGTGTGGCTTTAGCAGGATCAGGTTTATGGATCTCAACATGGGCGGGAATGTTTTTAACATCTATTCTTTGCTGATCCACGGTTTTTCCTTATTACTGCTTACTGTATCTGTTAGCTAGTATACCATTATGTACAGGAAAATATTTTGATCTAACCTAGCAAAAATAGCGTTGAACGCGTTAATTCACTAGTTTAGGCTATCATTTAAAACGGTTTTTACTTGCGAGTAACGATACAAACCACGGTGCATGTCGGATAACTATTCGTTACAATAGCGAGAGCCGTTATAATGGCCGCTAATTAACATCGCACGAGTCATAATAATGACGACGGGCATTAGCCAACTAACAATAATAATAAAGCTAATTTGGGCCGACTATGAAAAAATTTTTCTGGATCATTGTTATTTTTTTACTGGTGTTAACCTTTTCGGATCATGATGTTATCCGGCCACATAAAGAAAAATTATATGGTTTATTCATGGATGAAATGGCAGATGCAGGCGACAACAAGCAGGCAGCCTTACGCCAAGTGAAGAAGGAATTGATGGCTGCTGCAGAGCAATGGGGCGAAGGTCAACGAAAGCAATTAGAAAAAGCGACGGCAAGTATTGAAGCGCTGCTGAAGTTTCAACAAGACTATTGTATTAGCGGAGATTTTAATCCAATTCTGTTTGGTGAGCCGTTAAAACAAAGCTGTAATATTATTAGTAATCATCAGCATACTTTAACTAAACCTTAATTGAGGGAATTTTCATGCGCGTATGCGGAATAGAAATAAAAGCCAATGAAGCCATTATATGTCTTATGGTTTTAAAAGACGGTTTATTTGAGCTACCAGAATGTCGCCAAACGCGCTTTACCCTGAGTAAAGATGCCGATAGTGAACAGATGCAGCATTTTCAATTTACTTTCGCTAAGTTTATTCAAGACTATAAAATTGAACAATTAGTGATAAAAGAGCGGCCACAAAAAGGCAAGTTTGCCGGTGGTGCTGTAGGCTTTAAAATTGAAGCTGCATTACAGCTGATAAAAGACTGCCGTTGCAGCTTAATGTCAGCTTCTGAATTAAAAGAACTGCTTAAACGTAATCCGCTACAAATTGACTTTAAAGCCACCGGTTTAAAAATCTTTCAAGAAACAGCTTTTTCAACCGCTTATGCTTTTAGCTTAAACTCGCTACGTAAAATATAAAGTTAAAGGTCCGGTTTTAGCGTGTTCAATTGCTAAAACCGGACCTTTATTTAATTTCAGTTATACGCCTTATTTCATACCCCAGCGACGAATAGCCAGAAGCATTAAAGCAAATATAGAGATTAAACCAGTGCTACCTGAGTTGATAACGGCAGGATTATTGTTGCTTGATGCGGTAGTTGGCACTTTTGTCACATTAGCGTCAGTATTTGGGCTAGCATCAACCACAGTAATACTTTCTATGGTAATAAAATTACTCGCTACTAAAGGCTTATTGTTATCGCGATCCGCAGTAGTATAGTTTTGTAACGGTAAGTCTTGCGTGGCAGGAAAATCAAACCGAGCTAGTGCCGCCATGGCATCAATCACTTCCATACCCTGGGCATTAACTTGGCCAAACACCGTAAAACCACTATTCTGCTTATCTAAATTAGCGGCATTATTGTTTAGATTAATAAACCATTGATTAGTCGCGCTATTAGGCTGCCCTCCAAGCTTTGCCATGGCAATAGTGCCACGTACATTTGACCATTTAGGCTCATTAACAATAGCTGCATTAGTGGTAGTGGCTTTTAAGGGTAGTTGCTGTTCAAATTTAAAACCACCACCTTGAATGACAAAGCCAGGTACTGAACGATGAATTACCGTATTGTTAAAGCGCTCGGCATTAGTATAGGTAAGAAAGTTTTCTACGGTTACCGGCGTGCTTTGATCAAATAAGTTGATTTCAAAGCTGCCTAAATTGGTTTTAACTTCGACAATAGTTGCTTGCACCGCGCTACAACCTAGTATTAAAGCAGCTGCAGTTACAGCTTTGAACATGTTGTTAATCATATGGCCTCCATTTTAAATGCACGCAGCATAAAACAGACACCTCGCTATTCGCTACTGAAATAACACTTAATTACGTTTTGTATCTATTTTAGCTACTGACGGCTTTCGCACATAAGGTTTTCTTTTACCACTACTGGCTTTCTTCTTTGACCAGCCTTGGTTAGTTCCTTGCGGTAATTTCATGGTTTTAATCGTATTAGCGTCAGCAATTAGCTGCTGTAGCTCATCACATAAGGGCTGCATAAAGGCTTGATAACTGCTTTGTTTTTGGCTGATATTATTTAAGCTGGCTTCCCACAGTGCAGTCATATCGGGCAGTGTCGCTTTAAGAGGTAGGGCATTAATCAGTGCCGTACCGGTTTCAGTAGCAAGGATGAGTTTTCCTTGGCGCTGAATAAACTGGCGTTTAAATAACAACTCAATAATACTGGCGCGAGTAGCTTCAGTGCCTAAGCCGTCAGTGTCGCGTAATATTTTCCGAATGTCTTTATCTTGCACATAGCGGCTAATGCCGGTCATAGCCGCTAATAAGCTGGCATCGGTAAAATGTTGAGCGGGCTGGGTATTTTTTTCTAATACTGTTGCATCAATGCACTTTAAGGCTTGGCCTAACGTTAGCTTTGGTAGTTGACTAATTTGGTGCTCGTCACTGTTTGCCTGCTTGATCTCATTAGTTGCAGCTTGGCGAAATAGCTGCTTCCAACCTGCGGCTTGCTCTACTTTAGCCGTGGCGCGAAATATACCGGTTAATATTGTTACTTCAACACGGGTTTCAGCATAGCAATAAGCTGGATAAAACTGGGCTAAATATTGCACTGCTATTAATAAATATAAGCGTTGTTCTGTCAAGCTAAGCTTGGTTAATATTTGCCGTTTCGCAGTGGGGATAATCGCGTGATGGGCAGACACTTTACTGTCATTCCAGGCTTTACTACGCAGGCTAGTATTGGCATTGGCAACCGATTCGGTTAAGTCTTGGCTATTGGCTGCAATGCTTTGACACAAAGCGGCAGCATCATTAAATTGTGCTTGCGGTAAATAACGGCAATCTGAACGCGGATAGGTAATCAGTTTATGTCGTTCATATAATTGTTGGCAGGCATCCAAGGTTTGCTGGGCACTGATACCATAACGTTTGGCGGCATCAATTTGCAACGCAGATAAGTTATAGGGCAGTGGCGGAGCAAGCTTTTTATCTTTTTGTTCCAGCTTGCTAACGATAGCGGCTTGGTTAACAATTTTATTCTTAACCTGTTCTGCTAACGCTTTTACTAGCACTCTGCCCTCCTCATCTTGGTAAGGTAAGCAAGCCTCGCTTGGCTGCCATAGGGCAGTAAATTGTTCATTAGCCTGAGTGCTAAGGCTAGCAAGTACCTGATAAAACGGTTTACTGATAAAGTTCGCAATTTCTTCGTCACGCCGAACCACTAAACCCAATAAGGGCGTTTGTACTCTACCGACTGATAATACTCCGTTATAACCTGATTTTTGCCCCTGCAAGGTATAAGCTCGAGTCATATTTAAGCCGTATAACCAATCAGCACGGCTGCGGGCTAAGGCCGAGGTTGATAGTGGCACAAAGTCTTTATTGGCTTTTAACTGCGATAATGACTTTTTAACCGCATCCGGATTTAAGTCGTTAATTAGCAAGCGTTGAGCTGTCTCTAACTTAGCGCCTTTAACGCCACAGTAGGCCAACATTTGATCAACTAAAAGCTGACCTTCGCGGTCAGGATCGCCGGCATGAATGATTTTATCGGCTTGTTTTATCAGTTTTTTTAATATCTGAAACTGTTTTGCAGCAGATGATTTAACTTTAAGTTGCCAGTCTGTCGGAATAATAGGCAAATGTGCAGCCTGCCAGCGTTTATAATCGGGGTTATATTGTTCAGGAGCGGCTTGCTCTAATAAATGGCCAATACACCAACTAACAACATCGCCATTAGCAAGTCGGATAAAACCGTTATCTTTATGTTGAGGTTTAGGCAGCACTGCTGCAATAGCTTTACCTAAACTGGGTTTTTCTGCAATATATAAGATCATAGCGCCGCCAACTGTATGTATATACAGCAATGTAGCCTTAATTAGCTCTATTTGCAAAATATTTGTAATAAAATTTGGCTTTTAGCTAAAAGCGCATAGAATAATAAAACGTAGTTATTTTTGATGTTAATTCAAAGTTGTCAGGCGGATACTTAAATTATGGCGCAATATAATGATATTAAGAAAATCTGTGATGATCTGCAAAAGACAGGTCAGCCAGTCTCACTAGATTATTTATTGACTCAAATCACCGGCGCGCAAGCCAGTGTGGTGGTACATTATCAAAAGTGGCGCAACGAACAAGCTCATAAAGCCCCTGAAACAGCTGATACTGCTTTTAGCTCAGACTTTATTACTGCCTTTCAACAAGAAGCTGCCCAATTTGCTAAACAGCACACCGACCGTTTAAATTTACAATTAGAACAAGCTATTCAAGCTGAAGTTAATGCCGCAGAACAAAATCAGCAGTTACAAAATGAATTATTTGATATTCAGCAGCGCAAAGAACAATTAGAGGCCAGCGTAACTGAACAGCAGCAAAAGCTAGCCACCCAAACCGAAAAATATGCTGCTTTATCTGAGCAGCGTGATCAGGCTAATGAGAAAATAAAGCAGTTAACAGAGCAAGCTGCTACCGCAGAGCAAGCATTAGCCTCCGAGCAACAACAGCTACTGCAAATACAACAACAACTGGCTGACGCGACAGCAATACAGCAGCAACTTACCGATAATATTAGTCAGCTTACGTCTGCATCAGCTGAGCAACAAGAGCAAGCCGAGCAACAACAACAAAAGCAAGCCGGTATTATTGCTGAGCTACAAAGCAGCTTAGAAGCACAAGAAGAATTAATTACTGAAGCGCAACAACAAGCTGAGCAAAGCCAGCAGCAATTAACAGCGCAGCAACGAGATAGCCATGAAGTACAGCAGCAACTTAAGCATGCATTACAGCATAGCGAGCAGCAACAGCTAGATTTACAAAGTAAACTTGCTCATTCTGAACAAGAATTAGAGCAAGCAGAGCTAGCGTTAAAAACGGCTGAAGATGGCAAAGCCGATATTGAGAAGTTACAACAACAAGCTAAAGACAACGCGGTTAAATTACAGCAACAAGATAATGAAATAATCGAACTCAATGGCATGTTAACTGAGTTTGAAAGTCGCTTACAAATTGCCACTAAAACCGAAACTCAAGCGCTAGCTCAAAGCCGTCGCTTACAGCAGCAGTTAGAACAGTTACAGCAAGGTGGTGCGGGTTCAAGCGCTACAGATACGGATAATGAGCTAGTAGAAAAATACCAACAACTGCAGGCGCATTTTCAACAGCTGCAGGATAATTTAGCCGCACAAGAACAAGAAAAATCACAACTGGTTGCCCAGCATGAACAAGTAATAGCCCAACTTTCTGCAAGAGAATCTGCGAACAGTACGTCAAACGACAACAACGAGCAGTTAAGTGCATTACAACAAGAGTTAAGCCAAGCACAAAGTGCATTAAAAGAATTTGAAGCAGATAAAATTGCCTTAGAGGCTGAGCACGATGTCGCCTTAGCTAAGATAGAGGCCAGTAGTTCGCAAGACCACGCGTCGACTGCTGACATTGAAAAAGCTCAGCAACAAATTAATCATTATGTAAACCAAATTTCGACTTTAAATGCTGAACATGATGATGCAAAAAAAGAAACTAAAGAACTACGAGCGACCATTGCTACATTACAGCAGCAATTAGACAAGTTAGTTCAAGCACAACAAGCACCAGATAATGGTCCTGCCGATATGCAGGAAATGCTAAATCAGCTTAAAGCCAGTAATGCGATGTTAAAACAGCAAAATGAAATGACGGCTAACCATCAAGTTGAACAGCGGGAAACTATTCGTCAATTGCGCGAAGAATTACAACAGCATCGTGATAAAACCCAAGATATGCAATTAGATCATGATCGCATGTTAAAGCAAAAAACTCAGTTAGAGCAGCAAGTAGGCTTTGTTAAAGATAATGCTGCCGCGACTATTGAGCGGTTAACTCGTTATCGTGAGCAAGCCCAAGAGAAAATTGAAAAACTAGAGAAAAAACTTAGCGAAAGCAAAGTGTCCGATCCGCTTTAAACATTAAGGTTTACGGCAGAGAAACTAAGCTGCTACGACCTTTTGTGCATAACCTGATTAAGTAATAACTGTTATCATATTAACTAAGCAGTATTTCTTAATCAGGAGCCACGAATGCCCGCCATGTTACGTTCAACTTTCTACATAATGTTAGGAGGTTCGGTTGTCTTAGCGCTTGCGCTGGGTATTCGGCATGGTTTTGGCTTATTTTTAGCGCCAATGAGTGATGACTTTGGCTGGGGCCGGCAAACTTTCGCCTTAGCTATTGCCTTACAAAACTTAATTTGGGGTTTAACTCAACCACTTACCGGCGCTTTAGCCGATCGCATAGGTGCCCATAAGGTGGTTATTGCGGGTGGTTTATTTTATGCCGCAGGTTTAATTACCATGGGCATGTCTAATTCAGGCTTAAGCCTAGGTTTAAGTGCTGGGGTGCTAATTGGTTTAGCGTTATCGTCTACTTCTTTTACTATTATTTTAGGCGCTATCGGCCGTGCTGTCCCCGCTGAAAAGCGCAGTATGGCCATGGGTATTGCCAGTGCCGCCGGTTCTTTTGGTCAATTTATCATGTTACCGGCGACGTTAGTGTTAATTACCCAACTGGGCTGGTCTGCTGCATTGTATGCGTTAGGCTTTATGGTGTTATTAATTATGCCGTTAGCCTTAATGTTAAAGACGTCAGGCTCCACTCACGATAACGAACCGGCACAAAGTATTGAGCAAGCGTTAAAACAAGCTTTGGCTCATAAAGGTTTTTGGCTGTTGTCGCTAGGTTTCTTTGTTTGCGGCTTTCAAGTTGTGTTTATCGGTACGCATATTCCCTCTTATTTACTGGATAACCAATTAGCTCCACAAGTAGGCACTACGGTGCTGGCGCTAATAGGCTTATTCAATATCTTTGGCACTTATGCTGCGGGTTGGTTGGGCGGGCGTGTTTCTAAACCTATATTATTAAGTGTGCTATATGCGGCTCGTGCAATCGTTATTTTAGCGTTTATTATGTTACCGCTAACAGATTGGAGCGCCTATGCTTTTGGTATGGCGATGGGCTTTTTATGGTTATCTACCGTGCCGTTAACCAACGGTATTGTGGCCAGTGTATTTGGCGTCCGCTATTTATCTATGCTCGGCGGTATAGTGTTTTTGTTTCACCAAATAGGCGCTTTTTTAGGCGGCTGGTTTGGTGGCTATGTTTACGATTCTACCGGCAATTACGATTTGGTGTGGCAAATATCTATTGGCTTAAGTGTAATAGCGGCGCTACTTAACTTACCGATTAAAGAGCGCAGGGTGCAATTAACGCCGGCGTTAAATCAATAAAAAAGTTAAGTTAATACAGAGGCAAACATGAAAAAACGCTGGCGCTTTATTCTCTGGTTAGCACTAAGCACGGTACTGGGTTTAGTGTTAATGGCTGCATGGTGGGGTTGGCAACGCGGTGGTTTGCAGCTATTACAACCCGGTGTTGCTTGGTGTTAGACACTAGCAACTATAACTTAAGGCTGTGTTTTTACTTGGCAGCTTTAAGTAACAACCGATAAATATCTCCTTGTAGTTCACTATGGCGCACATAAACCGTTTGGTTTTGGCGTACGCTAAAATGGCGGACAAAGCGGCTGGGTTCAGATAAGTGTAATGCACTTTCGCCTGACGCTAGATCCAGCCGATAAATACCCTTAGTTGGCACGTAGTAATATAACTGGACCTGATCAATCTGCCAGTTTAGCCAATTTATCTTGTCAAAAAAGGAGAGTAATAACTGTTCGCTGCCAGAAGATAACTTCTCGTTACCAGAAGATAACTCTTTAACCCACAAACCATCCTGATGATATTTACTGAAATATAACCGATTTTGCCAAATACGGCCGCTGTAGCCGCCTTGTTGTGTTAGCCTTTGCTCGCTGTTGTTAGTCAAATCATATAACCATAACTGCCAGTCGCCATCACGCTGGCTGCTATATACTAGCTTAGTATCATCCATGGCCCAGTTTGCTATCGCAACTTGCTTATCAGCATTTAGCAGTGTCATTAGCTTACCACTGTCGATATTAACGCTATAAACGGCGCCGTCTTTACTAAACAATAACTGCTTATCATCATCTGACCACTCTAGCCGAATAAAGCTGGGTTGACCCGGTAGCTCGCTTAATAAGCGTTCAGTGCCATCAACTTGCTGTAACCACAATTGCAGATGGCCTTGTCGATCGCTAAGAAAAGCCAGTTGTGTAGCATCATGTGATAGCCGCGGCATGGTATCTAACCGTGAACTGTTAATCCGTACTAATGCATCTCCCGCTTTATTAGCCTGCCAAATATCGGCGCTAAGTTCTGTGCTACTGAAATACACATTGTCGCCAGTGACAACAAATGAATTAATGGCATCAGCTGCGTGATACAGCGGCGTCAGCTCAGCACTCGCCAAGTGGTATTGATACAAGGTTGAGCCGGCGCTAAGTAATAGCACCCTATCCTCGTTTACAGTTGTAGTGTTGTACCAAGCCAATGCGGTGGCACGAATGGCTATAGTTTGAGAAAAAGTGATTTGACCGTTACTGTCCAGCAGCAGTAATTCGCTAGTATCAGCCGTTATATAGCGCACAATAGCTAGCGGCTGTTGGCCTGATGTTGCTAAAGCAATATCACCTTGGCCAGAATAGTCAGCAGCTAACAGTGTTAGTTGGCGTACAGCGCCGCTGGCAATACTCAGCTGATAGAGCTGGTAGGGATGGGTTTTATCAGCTCTTTGTCGAAAATATAAGGTGTTGCCATCGCTGTGCCAGCTGATTAGCGGCGCGTTATCTGGCGGGCACTGGTGTAATATTCTATTAGCAGTGGTTTCGCCCAGCGTTTGCAACACAATTTGGCAATGCTCGATGTTAGGCTCAGTGCTAGAACCCGAGCTATAGCGTACATAAGCAAATTGGCGGCCATCCGGGCTTAATGCAGCATTTTGGCTGTCTTCATTATCCGGTGTCAGGGCAAGGTGTTTGTTATCCGCTAGAGTATTTAGCCAGATCTGATGATTACCATTATTAGCCTGGCGCTGATACAACAGCGCTGTACCTTTTGCATTACTGCTTAGCTGGCTTTCGCGACCATTAAAGCTAGTGTGGGGCACTTTATTAGCGGCACTGAGTAGCTGAAGTGGTGTATTGGTATAAAACCAAAACCGTACAACAAATAGCCCGCAAATAATTAACGCCAGTAGCAAAAATAACCACTGTAACCGATTGCGACTTTTACCAGAACGCACAGATGCCGGCTTTTGTTGAGCGCCCTGATGGAGAGTAGACTGAGCAGAATTCTGAGTCTGATCTGGGCTGATTAAGCTTACTACTTTCACATTCGACAACAGTTGATAACCTAGCTTGGGCAGAGTCGCAATATAATCTGTTGTTGGATCTAAACTGGCAAAAGCTTTGCGTAGCATCGACACCGCACGGTTAATCGCGCCATCACTGACTATACGACCTTGCCACACCGTTTGAATTAATTGCTCGCGGCTAAGGGGCAGTTCTGGGCTGGCCAGTAAACTGAGTAACAGCTGATGCTGTCTTGGTTCAAGGTACAGTTGATTATCACCACGGCTTAGCTGCCGAGTGCGACTGTCAAAAGTAACTTCACCTAATTGCCACTGTACAGCGGGCTCAGAGGGCACAGTTTTATTCATTTTCTTCCCGGTAAGCTTTTCATCATATTTTATGGCTTATGCATCATATAAACATCACGGTTACAACCACGACATGGCCATATTATTTTCCTAAGCTGTTGCCTGAACTAATGTTAACAGGAATTTAATATGAAACTACAGCCAATATTAAAATCAATACTAGTGATAATAATAACGTTGTTACTTAGCCTTGTTTTGTCATCTTGTGGCAGTGACAGCAATAATGTAGATAGTGACAAAGCTGACACCACAGGATTAATAAAGTTGGCGCAACGTAGTTATCTGCTAAAACTACCGGCTGGTTATCAGGCTGATAAAAGCTATAAATTATTGCTGGTGTTTCATGGTTCAGGTGGCAACGCCATGAGTATGCACAGTACGGCTAAATTTGAGCAATACACTGATGACTACATTGTCGCTTATCCTAACTCTAAAGAAGTGGAGTGGAACGAAGGTTGTGGCTGTAATATTGCGCATCGCAAAAAGGTTGACGATTTAGGCTTTGTTGATGCGGTAATTGCCGATATTAAACAGCGTCATCAGGTTTTAGACAGTGAAATATATGCTGCGGGCTTTTCTCAAGGTGGATTATTTACCCAAAATTTAGCATGTAACCGCAGCAAAGTGTTTAAGGCCGTTGCGGTGGTGGCCAGCCCAATGTCAGAGCAATTAGCGGCTAGCTGTGCACCAGAAGAAGCTTTGTCGGTGATGATGGTGCATGGCTCGCATGATCCGGTTCTACCTTATAACGGCTTAGCCGATAGTAATTTTGGATTAATCAGCTCACCAAAAGCGATTCAATTACATGCTAATAAGCATAACGCTTTGCCGTACCCGTTAATTAAACCTTTACCTGAACTCGGTGCGGGCAGTATTAATTACAGCAATGGTAAACAAAAATTTAATTTATACAGTGCGATATATGGTGGCCATAGCTGGCGCTTTAATCAGTTTGATACCTCTGCCCAAATAATCCGTTTCTTTGCTGAGCTGGAGCAGCCTGAATTACCAAAGCATTCGCAACTAGTAACCACTGAGCAAGGGCAGTTTCATGTTCGCGCTATGGGATTAGATAACCCTGGGCCTGCGGTAGTGTTGTTGGCGGGGCCTAATTATAATTATCACAGCGACAGCGCTTGGTTTGCGGCGCTGCAGCCTTTATTAGCCCAAAAATATCGGGTTTATAGCATCGACCGGCTTGGTAATGCGTTTAGCAGTAGTGCTGATAACTTGTCGTACCGTCGTTTTGCTGATGATTTGGCGTTGGTGTTACAGCAGTTAGCTGAAAGCCAAGTGACCTTGGTCGCTTTCTCTAGCAGCAGTATTAGTGCGCGTTGGTTTTACCAGCAACATCAGCAACAGTTTGATATAAAAGCTATGTTGTATATCGATCCGGATATTCCGCTTGCCCATTCGTTAAGCCTTTATCAGGGTTATCCAGCAGACTGGTATCTGGAAAATCTGCCCGAATTACTGCCCTATATCGCTGAGGGTAATTGGACTGCAAGAACAAAAGATAAGTTGGATCTGGAATACAACGAAGTAAAACAGCTTGCTGCAGCAAACAATGTGGCGTTTGACTTGGGTTATTTTGAGCAAATTATTCAACGGCGGTTATTGATCCCGCAGCAGCAAGCTAGAGCAACTGAGATTGCCAGTTATATAGCTGACTTGGATGGTTATGCCAGTTTGCCAATGGTGTCGGCCATACCGGTAAGCGTAATTGATAGTGACTTTGAACAACAGCAGATAGAACAAGCGCAAGAGCAGCCTGAATTGGCAGCAGCGCTACAACTATGGCAACAAGAAGGCAGTGCTTGGAGTGCTGAGCAAGCATCGCTGTCAAATGGTCAGTACATTGCACTTAGTAATAGTGATCATCTAGTACCCGTGCAGCAACCAGAGCAAATTAAACACGCACTAGACTGGCTGTTTAGTCAATTGCAACTGCCCTAGTTAAAATCTACTTATTATAAGCGGTAAATTATTTTAGAGCAGTAAATGGAGTTTGTATTTTAACTGTTTTAATAGTTAACCTGTGTCAGGTATTTAATTAAGGCAATATATACTGACATGCCTAAGAAAAACTCCTGACACAGGGCGTTAATTATTGCTGCCTTAATACCATTGCTGGTTTGCGGCTAGCAACCTGCCAGGCTAAAGCCGCAACGGTGCACCAGCAGATGGTAAAAGTCGTTAAGGCTGCGAGAAGGTACCACAACGGGTTTTGACTTATGCGTTCGCTAAATTCAGCTAACCAGCGTTCAAGTATCCAAAAGGTTGTTGGTATCGCCAATATGGCACTTATTGCCATTAGTTTAATGTATTCATTCGCTAATAAGTTCACCAAGCTGAAACGGCTGGCACCTAGTACTTTACGCATGGCTACTTCACGAGAGCGCTGTTCTGCACTAAAGGCTGCCAAACCAAATAAACCGATGCAGGTTAAGGCAATGGCTAACGCGGCGAATATTGCTATTACTTTACCTTGCCGTTGCTGATTCTGGTATAAGGAAGTGTAGTCATCGTTTAGCCAGCTAAGTCGTAAGTCTTGACGTTGCAACCGATTACTTAATACTTGCTCTATATTAGCCCGCACCATCATCGGCTGCTCAGCTTGTATTTTTAGCATAATATTACTGTAATTCATTGGCGAACGACCACAGATCAGTAATAAGGGTTCTTGCTGCGTTAGTGCCGAACCAATTTGAATATCAGCGACAACACCGACTATTTTCATTCGCAAAGTCGGCGTGTTGCCGGGAAGTAGCCATTGTTGACCAATGGCATCTTGCAGCTGGCTGTAGCCGGCTTTACGCGCCAGAGATTCGGTAATTATAATCGCTGCAGTGGCATGATCACTATGAATTTGATACCAGTCGCTCTGGTAAGCCTCACTAAAATCTCGCCCAGCCAAGAGTGTTAAGCCTGCCGTTCTAGCAATATTAAAGCCTGCTCCCATCTGGGCGACTGGTGGCAGAGCGCTGGTTTGAGTTTGCCCAGGTAAATGAATTTCCATTGCTTGAGAAATTGAATGTGTTAGCTGCATATCGAGTATTGATGCAGTATTTACTCCCTCAACCTTAAGCAAACTTTGCAGTAAGCTTTGGCTTTCGTCCCAGAATAGTTGTTCATTATCAATATCTTTTATGATTAGCCTAGCATCACGTTGATAGCCGGTTGGCTGATTTTGCAGTAGTTGTAGTTGTTGTTGTAGCACAATGCTGGCTACCAAAAGAGCAATAGTAATCGCACCTTGCAATACGAGTAAGCTTTTACGCAGCCAGATGGCAGTGTTACCGCGCTGAAAGTCCCCACTAAGTACTTTTTTAGCATCAAAAGCTGAGATAAAAACTGCCGGGTATATACCTGCTAAAATACCCACACTAAATACACTACCGAGTAAAATCAAACCAAAAGAACCGACATAAATTAGCTCAAGTGGGCGGTCTATCAACAGATTAAATTGGGGTAAAACTAGCTCTACGGCTACCGTTGCTAGTAAACCAGCACAACAGGCCATCAGGATAGATTCCAACATAAACTGCACAAATAATTGGCTACGACTCGCTCCTAAGGCTTTACGTACACCTACTTCTTTAGCACGTGTTGCAGCCCGGGCTGTACTCATATTGATAAAGTTAATAGCCGCAATGAGTAGTAGAAGAGCCGCAAGAAATAAACAGATATTTACAGTGTTAGCTGAGCCATTGATTTTAAATTCGTAAGCTAAAGCAGAGTGGAGATGAATATCAGTTAGCGGCCGCAGTTGTAACTCAGAGATATGTTGACCGGCATAGGCTTGTTGATTTAGCTGGTTAGATAGCTGCTGCAACATCGCGGTTTTATTAACATCATCGGGCAGATAAAGATAACTGTAAACGTTATTCATCGCTAGACTACTGGCCTCTACGCCATCACTAATTCGGCGAAGAGAATCGGCTTGCAAATGGCTTTGTTTCGGCAAACTATAAACTGCAGTTACCGTATAATGCTGCTCAGACGCTTGCAATTTTTGGCCTATCGCGTTTTCGCTACCAAATAGCCGCTTAGCTTGTGATTCGGATAAGGCAATTTGATGCGGTTGCGCCAGTGTTGCGGCTAAATCACCAGACACTACCTCTATCTGAAAAAAGTCAGTAATGTTACTTTCTACAGCCAGCGACCATTCTAGTGTTAGCTGCTGGCTAGACTCGCTCAGACGAACTGACAAGGCATCGTTATTTAATCGTGTCAGGTTGATCCTTTCGTCATAGTTCTGTAGCAAGTTTTTCATTGCAGGACTAGAAACGGGAAAACGTTGATTAACCGGGACAAATAACTGCTCCAAGCGGTAGGTATTATCTGCGTTAGGGTGCATTTTATCAAAGCCCATTTCGTAATTAGCATACAGTAAAACTAACAGCGCAGAAGCTAGGCCGGCCGTTAGCCCCAGCAGATTTAGTGTTAAGTGGGTTTTATGGCGCAGTACCGTACGCGCGCTGGTCGTTAAATAATTACCCAACATAGTCATTGTATTAAGCATACTTTGCCTCCAGTGCCCGTTCGGTAATAATTTGACCATCTAGCATTCGTACTATGCGGCTGGCATAGCGTGACTCATGCTCAGAGTGGGTTACCATGACTATCGTAGTACCTTCGCTATTTAGCTGGCGTAGCATCAGCATTACTTCTTCACTGTTTTTTGAATCTAAGTTACCGGTTGGTTCATCGGCTAATATGAGTGCTGGGTTAATGACTAAAGCTCGCGCTACCGCGACACGTTGTTGCTGGCCGCCAGATAGCTGCAGCGGTAGATGATCGGCCCTGTGGTCAATTTGCATCCGTTTTAATATGGCTTCAACTCGTACTTTACGCTCAGCCGCGGCGATGCCTTGATACTGTAGCGGTAGTTCAACATTTTGAAAGACAGTTAACTCATCAATTAAGTTAAAGCTCTGAAATACAAAGCCTAGCTGGGTTTTTCTTAACTGTGCCAGTTGTTTTTCATTGTAGTTAGCAATATCAGCACCTTGAAATAAATAAGCGCCAGAGCTTGGGCTATCTAGCATGCCGAGAATACTTAGTAGCGTAGATTTACCGCAGCCTGAAGGCCCCATAATAGCAACAAAGTCGGCCTGTTCGATGTGTAAATCGATATGGTTTAGTGCAGTGGTTTCTAGCTCGGCGGTGCGAAATACACGGTTTAATTGTTGTAACTTAATCATGATAATATCCTTATTGCTGTAGTTGAATAGTATCGGCTTGCGCAAAGTCGCGATAGCCTGAAGTAATAACTTGATCACCAACATTTAAACCGCTGATAATTTCAATTTGGTTTGCGCTTTGTCGGCCAAGCGTTACTGCTTGTTTATGCGCGATAGCGGTTTTGCTGTTTAATACATAGACATATTTAGCGGCGCTGTCGGCCAAATAAGCCCCCTGAGGTAGCACTAATGCAGTTTGTTGCTGCTGCTCTAACAGCAAGGTGATATTTACTGACTGGCCGCGCTTGATCTCGGCTACTTCTGGTAGATTAAATTCAAGCTGAAACTGGTTATTGATCACTCGGCTGTCAATACGGTTCAAAGTAAGAGAAATTTCCTGCTGATTGAGTAACGCAGTAGCTTGCATGGCCAAATTAACGCGGTTTAAATAAAACTCATCAACACTGGCAACTAACTTGTAACGGTCAGGAATATCAATCTGACCCATACGGCTGCCTGGCGCTTTAGACTCACCAGCTTCAACATTAAACTCACTTAAATAACCGCTAATTGGCGCACGAACCAATAAGTTCGTCACGTTTAGGCGGGCAAATTCCAGGTTTTTTGTCAACATTTGTACGCTTTCGCTTAACTGACTAAGTTGCTGTTGCCGAATGGCTTCCTCTTGCTGTTGTTGCTGCTGTGTTAGCTCAAGACGCTGCAGTTGATAGCTCAAGTCTTGTTGCATATTTAGCAAGCTTTCTTTTGCTAGTACGCCAGACTTTACCAATGGCTCGGTTTGGCTAAGGTTGCGTTTTAGCGTACGTATTTGATGTTCAATATCTAGCACATCGCGCTTTAGATTTAGCCGGTTAGTTTCAATTGTCATTTGGGTATTACGCAGAAAATTCATCTGCTCAGTAACTTGTGCTTCGCGGCTAATTAAATCTAACTGCAACGCAGTGTTACTAAGCCGTACTAACGGCTGGCCTTTGGTGACGAACTGACCTTGCTCGGCTAGTTTTTCTTCTACGCGACCGCCTTCAATAACATCTAGAAATACGGTTTTTTGCGGTAACACATTGGCACGTAAGGCGATACTTTCTTGCAAAACTTGTAGCTTTACTACTGCGGTGCTAACTGAACTAATAGGTAATAGCACCGATGTTGTAGCGTTGCTTTGCCATGTAATGCCAAACCAGACTGCGGTAATAACAACCACGATCGCAATTGCCGGTTTTAATATGCGGTGCGAAGTTGAGCGGCTTAGTTTCTTATCCATTTTTTAGCTCCTAAGATAGGGTTGCTTTTACTTATGTCAGTACTCATACAAGTACTAGAGCAATGGATGTGCCAAATATAAAGTTGTTTAAGATCAGTATTTTATATTGTGTATTATTTAATTGTGTCCGCTGGTGGTACAGCTAAGTGTCCACAAGTGAACAGTTTGGCAATGACATAAGCTGCATGCATTGAAAGCTTGTTGCCAAGTTGTAGCCTTTTCGGTAGGGTGCAGTGATTACAACGTTGGGGTTTTTCGATGAAGCAGCCATATCATGTGCTAGTGCTGGATGATAATCAGGATATTCTTATTGCCAGTCGAATTTTTTTGAAGCAACATTTTGCGCAAATAACTACATTGCATGATCCCGCTCAGTTGCTTAGCACGTTAAGCAGTCAGCCGATTGATTTACTACTACTAGATATGAACTTTAGCCGAGATACCCAAAGTGGTGAAGAAGGACTGTTTTATTTACAGCAGGCGTTAAAAGCTCAACCCCAGTTAAAAGTGGTTATGATGACTGCCTACGCAGCCTTGCCGTTAGCAGTGCGGGCAATGCAACTGGGTGCGGTTAATTTTATTGCAAAGCCCTGGCAGAATGAGCAGTTATTACAGGCGTTGCAGCAGGCATTACAAACCACTATTAAGCCTTCACCGAAGCCAGCAAATATGCTGGCAAAAGCTAGGACATCAGCTGCTTCTATAATAGATAGGATCCCGCTTTTGGGTGATAGCAGAGCTATGCAGCAAGTGCTGCGCACTATTGAAAAAGTAGCTGCTACTGATGCCAATATTTTGTTGCTTGGTGAAAGCGGTACCGGTAAAACTTTGGTAGCACAGGCTATTCATCAAGCATCTAATCGTGCTGCAGCGCCTATGGTTAGTGTTGATATGGGCAGTTTAAGCAGTAGCTTGCTAGAAAGTGAGTTATTTGGCCATAAAAAAGGCGCTTTTACCGATGCTAAAGCCGATAATGCTGGCCGTTTTGTTGAAGCGACTGGTGGTACTTTATTTTTAGATGAGTTGGCTAATTTAGCCTTGCCAGAACAGACTAAGTTATTAGCTGCCTTACAAAACCGCACTGTGGTGCCAGTCGGCGCTAGCCAGCCGGTAGCAGTTGATATTCGTTTAATCTGTGCCACTAATGAAGACTTACATCAGGCTGTAGCTAGTGGCTTATTCCGCCAAGACTTGTTGTACCGTATTAATACAGTCGAAATAACATTACCGCCACTGCGATCAAGAAAACAAGATATCATTCCGTTACTAAACTGGTATTTACAGTATTATGGCCAACGTTATCAGCGCACTGATTTACAAATCAGTAGCTGTGATCAACGTTTATTACAGCAATATGATTGGCCGGGAAATGTGCGGCAGTTAGCGCATGCAGTTGAGCGTGCGGTAGTGCTTGCTGATAAGGGCAAGCTGGATTTCAGCCAGTTACAAAGTACCTCAGAGCAAGCGTTGGCATTAACTGACTCAAATACTGCTCAAGCAGAAGATGCCGACTTTATGTTGGAACTAGTTGAAGAAAAAACCATTCGCCAAGCCTTGCAGTATTTTCAGGGTAATGTCAGTCAGGCTGCTAAAGCCTTGGGTTTAACTCGAGGTGCTTTATATCGGCGCTTAGAAAAATATGGGCTTTAATATGCGTTTACTTGTGCTATTAAGTAGCTTTGGTGTGTTGCTATTGTGCGCCGCTAACGTTTGGTTAAACGGGCCTTCGGCATTAGCAATTTTGCTAACACTCACTACGGCGTTAATAGCTTGGCAGATTTGGCAACACAGCCAATTACAGCAACGACAAACAACGTTAGTATTAAAGGCGTTAGCTAATCAAGATACGTCGTTAACCATACGTGGCCAGCCGCGCTTGCAGAGTTTATTGGCAGAGGTGCAACAGCAACTTAGTGAAAGCCGGCGTCAAGCAGAAGCTAAAGCGCAGTATTTGCAAACATTACTTAGCCAGTTAGATATTGCGGTTCTTGAGTTTACTGATAGTGGTGAATTGTTGCAGGCTAACCCTGCGGCACAACGGCTGTTATCAGTGGTGCAATTCAAACAACTGCAACAAGGTCAGTTTGAACCTGCCAATTTACAACAGCTTGCCATAATTTTACAGCAAACAAATACCCATTATCAGGGCCAGTTTCAGTGGCAACAACTAGGTTATACCGACCGTTTAGCGCTAAGTATAGTTTGTACCCGTATCGCTGGGCAGGTACGTAAGTTGGTTACGCTACAAAGTATTGACCAGGCATTATTGCAACAAGAAGTACAAGCCTATCAGCAAATGACTCAAGTATTGACTCATGAGATTGCTAATTCGGTAACGCCGATGGCATCGCTGGCACAAAGTTGCCAGCATATTTTACCTGCTGCTGACACGGTATTAAACCAAGAGCAGCATACTGATTTAACCGACGCTTTGGCGACCATTTTACGCCGCGGCCAGCATTTAACCGAATTTATTCTATCATTTAACCAGCTTAGCCAACCGGTGCAACCTCGTTTACTGCAGATAGATTTAGTCGAAGTGATAAAGAATTGCTTAGCTTTACAGCGTGAAGCATTTCAACAGCAGTCTATTGAGGTGCAACTGATGATGCCGCCTCAAGTAAAGTTATGGTTAGATGAAGCATTAATAGAGCAAGTAATCATTAATTTACTGCAAAATGCGCTTGATGCTATGTATGACGTAGTACAAAAGCAGTTAACGATAAACTTACAGCACAATATCCAGCAACTTTGGCAGCTAGATATTGTTGATAATGGGCCAGGCATTAGCGAGCAAGTCGCGCAGCAGATATTTATCCCGTTTTTTACCACTAAACAGACAGGATCAGGTATTGGCTTGAGTTTATCACGTGCATTATTACAGGCGCAGGATGCACAATTGCAGTATTTACCAAGCTATTTGTCGAATAGCATGTCGAGCAATACTATAAAAAACAAACCGAGCATTACACCCGGCAGTTGCTTTAGAATTGTATTTAAACAGTAGCTGTTAGCAAATCATTTGCTTACGCTAAAAGCGGCTTTAAGTAATGGCCTGTATAAGACTGCTCACAATCGGCTACTTGTTCTGGCGTGCCGGCAATTAAAATTTCACCACCACCGCTACCGCCTTCTGGGCCTAAATCGACTACCCAATCGGCGGTTTTTACTACATCTAAATTATGCTCGATCACAACAATAGTATTGCCGTGGTCACGCAAACGATGCAACACATTAAGTAATTGCTGAATATCATAAAAATGCAGACCAGTGGTTGGCTCATCTAAAATATACAAGGTTTTACCGGTGTCACGTTTGCTTAGCTCACGGGCTAATTTAACCCGTTGTGCTTCACCACCAGACAAGGTTGTCGCCGACTGGCCAAGCTTGATATAACTTAAGCCGACATCCATCAGAGTTTGTAATTTACGTTTAATCGCCGGTATTGCAGCAAAATATTCCAGTGCATCTTCCACTGTCATATCTAACACTTGGTGAATATTTTTACCTTTATACTTAATTTCTAAGGTTTCGCGATTATAACGCTTACTGTTACACACATCGCAAGGCACGATCAGACGTCGGCTAAAAAGTGCATTTCTACTTTAATAAGACCATCACCTTGGCAAGCTTCACAACGGCCACCTTTAACGTTAAAGCTAAAGCGACCAACTTGATAACCACGTGAACGAGCTTCTTGGGTGCCAGCAAATAACTCACGTACGCCAGTAAAAATGCCGGTGTAAGTGGCGGCATTTGAACGTGGTGTACGACCAATAGGGCTTTGGTTAATATCGATAACTTTATCAAAGTGATCTAAACCGGTAATTTCACGATGCGCGGCCGGATCGGGCCCTTCGCCTCTATTTAATACCCGTTGCGCCACCCGATATAGGGTGTCGTTAATTAAGGTAGATTTGCCTGAACCAGACACGCCAGTAATACAGGTCATTAAACCAAACGGAATGGCTAAGTCGACATTTTTTAGGTTATTGCCGGTCGCGTCCAGCACTTTAAGCCATTTGTCGCCCACGGGCGTACGCTGCTCTGGTATGGCAATTTTACGAGCCCCAGATAAGTATTGTCCGGTTAACGATTTAGGTTCAGCCATGACTTGCTCTAAGCTACCTTGAGCAACAATATAACCGCCATGGACACCGGCACCTGGGCCAATATCAATAATATGATCAGCTAAGCGCACAGCTTCTTCGTCGTGTTCGACTACGATAACGGTGTTACCTAAGTCGCGTAAATGGCGCAAGGTGCCAAGCAGGCGGTCGTTATCACGTTGGTGTAAGCCAATCGACGGCTCATCCAGCACATACATAACGCCGACCAAACCGGCACCAATTTGGCTGGCTAAGCGAATACGCTGAGCTTCACCGCCAGATAAGGTTTCGGCACTGCGCGACAGGTTTAAATAATTTAAGCCAACGTTGACTAAGAAACTAAGCCGATCTTGAATTTCTTTTAATATTTTTTCGGCAATTTGGCCTTTTTGACCTTTAAGGCTAAGTTGCTGGAAATAAACCATGCAATCGCCAATGGATAGCTCAACAATATTAGGTAAGTTAGTTTTACCAATAAACACGTGGCGTGCTTCTTCACGTAACCGAGTGCCGCTACAACTAGGGCAAGGCTGGGTGGCTAAATATTTGCTTAGCTCTTCGCGCACCGAGTTAGACTCTGTTTCCCGATAGCGCCGTTCCATATTAGGCAAAATGCCTTCAAATGGGTGGCTACGCAGTACGATATCGCCACGATCGTTTAAGTACTTAAATTCTATAACAGTATGGCCACTACCTTGCAAAATGGCTTTTTGCTGGGCTTTGCTTAAGCTAGAAAAGGGCACATCTAGCTCAAACTTATAATGCGCAGCTAGTGATTTTAGCATTTGAAAATAATAGAAGTTACGTTTATCCCAACCGCGAATAGCACCGCCCGCTAAACTAAGTTCGTCACTGACAATCACTTTTTTGGGGTCAAAATATTGTTTAACGCCTAAACCATCACAGCTTTGACATGCGCCAGCGGGGTTATTAAACGAGAACATTCTCGGCTCTAATTCTGCCATGGAATAACCGCAAGTAGGACAGGCAAAATTAGCCGAAAACACTAATTCTTCGGCGTCGGGATCATCCATCAACGCCACTTTAGCTATGCCGCCGGATAATGCTAACGCCGTTTCAAACGACTCGGCTAAGCGTAATTTAACGTCGTCACGGACTTTTATCCGGTCGATAACCACTTCAATGGTATGTTTTTTGTGTAAGTCTAAGCTTGGCGGATCAGATAAATCGCACACTTCGCCATCTATGCGAGCGCGAATATAACCCTGCGCAGCCAGGCCTTCTAATAATTTAACGTGTTCGCCTTTACGATCTTGCACCACAGGTGCCAACACCATTAATTTAGTATCGTTATCAAAGGTGGTCACTTTATCCACCATTTCACTGATGGTTTGCGCGGCTAAGGGCAAATTATGATTTGGGCAACGCGGTTCGCCAACGCGAGCAAATAACAGTCGCAGATAATCGTAAATCTCGGTAATAGTCCCGACAGTCGAACGCGGGTTATGTGAAGTCGATTTTTGCTCAATCGATATCGCTGGTGATAAGCCTTCAATGTGATCGACATCTGGCTTTTCCATTAAGCTTAAAAATTGCCGAGCATAAGCGGATAAAGACTCAACATAACGCCGTTGGCCTTCGGCATATAGGGTATCAAATGCGAGTGATGATTTTCCTGAGCCTGATAAACCGGTAATAACAATTAATTTATCACGCGGTATAACCAGCGAAATGTTTTTTAAGTTGTGGGTACGGGCACCACGAATATCAATTTTCTTCATTTCAGCCTTATTTCAAGTTTCGCTTTTATACGCACTCACTATTATTGCAGATCTATGCGTTTTTTTTAAGCATTGCCCAGTATAAACTGTAAAAATATACACCTATTGCTTGCACTACTGCTAAACTAAGCCCGAAATTCGTCAGTTTAAGGGCGATGTTAGTGGCAGAGTCAGCATTCACTATGAAATAAATAAGACATGCTTATTTATTATCAGTGAACATAAGTGTTCATAAGTAATCTCAGCTTAAAGCTGGGCTATTTTATGTTACACTCACGCTCTATTTTCAGCCTTGTTAAAGCGTTCATTTAAGCCAATGCAGCAATTAAATTCTCTTGAAAAACGCGCCGCCGTGGCCCTAGCCTTAGTATTCTCTAGCCGTATGCTAGGCTTATTTATGTTGCTACCGGTGTTTGCGCTTTATGGTAGTGAACTAGCAGGTTTTTCGCCGTTATGGATTGGTTTGGCTATTGGCGCTTACGGCTTAACCCAAGCCATTTTACAAATCCCTTTAGGCTGGCTGTCGGATCGCATTGGCCGTCATAAAGTGATGCTGGGTGGCTTAATGCTATTTGCAGCTGGTTCGGTTGTCGCTGCCTTAGCAGACTCTGTGTATATGGTCACCTTCGGCCGCGTATTGCAAGGCGGTGGCGCTATCGCTGGTGCCGTATTAGCCTTAGCCGCAGACTTAACCCGCGAAGAGCAACGACCAAAGGTTATGGCCATTATTGGCGTTAGCATTGGTTTGTCGTTTGCGGTGGCGATGATAATAGGACCATTAGTTGCGCGTATGGCGGGCTTAAGCGGCGTATTTTGGTTTACCGCCATTTTAGCCTTAGTGGCAATGGCGTTAGTGTGGTTTGTGGTGCCGGTAAGTGTACAAAAAGCCCCTATGGCAGAAACGTTAGCCTTACCGCAAAGTTTAAAGGCTATGTTAAAGCACCGGCAATTAGTGCAGTTAGATATTGGCGTTATGCTATTGCACCTTATGCTAACCGCCATTTTTGTTGCCTTACCGCAATTGTTAACTAACACTGGCTTAGACTCGATTAAGCATTGGCAGTTTTATTTACCCATATTAGCCGGCTCCTTTGTGTTAATGGTACCGATGTTAATTGTCGCCATGCGTAAATCACAAGAAAAAGGTTTCTTTTTATTCGCCATTGGCTTGCTGGTTAGTGCCATGCTTACGGTGTTATTACTGGCAAACTTTGTTGGTTTAATTATTGGTATGCTGCTATTTTTTATTGGTTTTAACTTTTTAGAAGCCAGTTTACCGGCATTAGTGTCGCGTATAGCACCCGCCGGACAACGCGGTAGCGCTATGGGTATTTATTCTAGCGGCCAGTTTTTCGGGGCTTTTTTAGGCGGCGTTATCGGCGGCGCTGTCGTTCAACAGTTTGGTAACCAAGCCCTGTTTATGGTGCTAGCGGTTATTGGTTTACTTTGGTTACTGGTTGCCAGTACACTGATTATTCCAGAGCGCGCGCAGCGACTATCGTTGGCGGTAGCAGTAGAAACTGAATTAGCAGCACAGCAACTTGCAGCACAACTTAGCGCCTTAACCGGCGTACAAGAAGTAACATTATTACTGGCAGAGCAGCGTTGTTATTTAAAGGTTAGCTCAGCACAATTTGATACGGCGCAGGCAGAAGCAATTATTGCCGCCGCCGAAGCTTAATATTTTTCAGGAGAATTTAGATGTCGCGTGGAATAAACAAAGTTATTTTAATTGGTAACTTAGGCCAAGATCCAGAAGTACGTTATATGCCGCAAGGTGGTGCTGTAGCTAACTTAACCGTAGCCACGTCAGAAAGCTGGAACGACAAAGCCACCAATGAAAAGAAAGAGCAAACCGAATGGCACCGCGTGGTTATTTATAACCGTTTAGCCGAAATTGCTGGCGAATACTTACGTAAAGGCAGCAAAATTTATATTGAAGGCAAATTAAAAACCCGTAAATGGCAAGATAAAGAAGGTGTAGAGCGCTATACCACTGAAGTCGTTGCCAACGAACTGCAAATGTTAGATGGCCGCGGTGGTGATAACCAACAGCAAGGCGGTCAACAAGGTGGTTACCAAAGACCACAACAGCAAGCTGGCCAGCAACAACAACAAGGTGGCTATCAAAAGCCAAGCCAGCCGCAGCAGTCTCAACAACAACAGGGTGGCTATCAACAGCAGCAACCTCAGCAAGGCGGTTATCAGCAGCCAGCGCAACAACCAGCGCAGCAGCAAAGCTACCAAAAGCCACAACAACAAGGTGGCTATCAGCAACCCCAACAAAAGCCTGCTCAGCAGCCAGTAGAGCCAAATATCGACTTTGATGACGATATCCCGTTCTAGTTCGGGAATAGTTTTAAAAATGTAGATTTTTCAGTATAGGCCGCATTTATTGCGGCCTTTTTTCTGCTTGGAAGGAAAGTATGCTCATAGCGTTACATTTAATTCTAAGCGTCCAATTACTTTACAAAAACACTAAGTCTCAAACTGATAACCTTAAAAAAGCAAGTTAAAACAGATGCTTAATAAGTGGCGTAAAAAATGCTTAATAACTAATAGATTATTTAAACTACTTTTTGGATTAGAAAATGAAATTTAAAAGTTTATTAGTTGCTACATTTGCCACGCTGCTTTTCGCAAGCTAATCAGCAAGTGCTGGTTTACTGACTTTAAGTGATGATGATTTCAGCGCTGAAACCATTGGCTTTGGTTTTAATTTTTTTGGTACCACTTACAACACGGTATATGTTGGCTCCAACGGCTATTTAACCTTTGGTTCAGGAGATACGGATTGGTCTGAGAGTGTAGCTGAGTTTTTAAATGACCAGCCTCGAATTGCGGTATGGGATGATTTTAACCCAGCCACGGGCGGCACAGTGACTACAACTAGCAGCGCTAGCTCGTTCAGTGTTAGCTATGATCTTGTGCCTGAATTTTTTGCTACAGGCAGTAATAGTTTTGATATCACCCTTTATAGTGATGGCGCTATTGAAATATTATTTAACAGCTTAACCTCAACCGATATGTTAGTTGGTATTTCTGCAGGTAATGGTACTACAGGTACCGCCGTTGATTTTTCTACTAGTGGTTTATGGGCAAATACAGCAACAATATATCAGCAATTTAGTGGAGACTTTGATTTACAAGGGCAAACCTTACGTTTTGCATCTGCATCGGTGCCAGAGCCAAGCATTTTAGCCTTATTTGGTTTAGGCTTTATGGGATTAAGGTTATTACGTCGTAAATCAGCTTAATAGTTTCATATATACTAAAAGTTCATATTTACCAAAGGCTCTTATTTAATAAGAGCCTTTTTTATTTCTGCAATATCATCTTTCCTTTCTGTAAAGACTTGCTTTAGTAAGTTGTTGTAAAAAAACACTATTAAGCCTAATCTGGCATTATTAATATGTCTGCAGAGATGTAGCATGAAGAAGGCGTTAATAGCCGACTCTTAAATATCGGAGTGATATTGTGACCCTAGTTGAGTATAGAGAAAACTTTGAACAAGGCTCGAACAGAGCGGTATCTATGCCTATTGCTGGCGCTATTGTGTGGGCGGTGGTAGCAGCGTTAAGTACCCAAGTAGATTCCAGGTTTGCAGTTTATATTTTGCTATTTGCCACAGGGGCTATATTTCCACTGGCTTTGCTAATTGCTAAGTTTCGTCATGAAAACTTAGTTTCTGCGCAAAACCCGTTAGCCAAACTGATGGGGATGTGCGTACTAATGGTTAATCTATTATGGGCGGTACATATCCCATTGTTGTTAAATGCACCTGAGTTTGTGCCGCTAAGTTTAGGCGTCGGCTTAGGCTTACACTGGGTTGTTTACTCATGGATAGTAAGCCATCCAGTAGGCTTAATTCATGCAGTACTAAGAGCGGTGTTAATTGTGCTGGCATGGTATGTGTTTCCAGATGCGAGGGTGCTGGCTATCGCGAGCGTTATTGTACTGGTGTATTTATTGTCGATTTACCAGATGCTAACAAGAGAGTTAGTGCTGGATGAAATAACGTATACTTACTACGTAAAACGACTAAAAAACCAACCTTAGTGTACTAGCAGCGATTATTAGGCGTAATATAGCGCGAGATAACGTGCAATAGGTGTAATCCCTTTTAATTGGAATGAGCAAAATGATTAATTATGTAACTTTGGGTGTAAGCGATTTAGTTAAAGCTAAAGCTTTTTATGGCGAATTGTTGGCAGATGTTGGTGCCAAAGTATTAGTAGATATGGACCGGATTAGCTTTATTGGTAAAAGCATGGCGGCGCCTATGCTAGCAGTCTGTGTACCTTATAACCAAGCGCCAGCCAATCCGGGTAATGGCAATATGGTGTCATTTGCACCAGGTAGCAAAGCGGCGGTAGATACTCTGTATCATAAAGCTATAGCACTAGGTGCAAGCTGTGATGGTGCGCCAGGGCAACGTATTCCGGATGTGTTTTATGGCGCTTATGTCAAAGATGCGGATGGCAATAAACTCTGCTTTAGCTTTTTTGGTTAAGCTGCAATTTAAGGTGCAATTTAAGGTACTAGTTAAGGTGCAACATGCAAATAAATAGCGACTTTAGTCAGCGCGTCGTCATTCTGCCACAGCAGTATCAATTTATTGCTTCACCTTTAGCGGGCGTTAGCCGAATGATGCTAGATCGGGCTGGAGAAGAAGTGGCGCGCGCTACCAGCATAGTACGTTATGCAGCGGGTAGTGGTTATAGCGCACATACTCATAATGGCGGTGAAGAAATACTGGTGTTAGCCGGTGTTTTTTCTGACGAGCATGGCGATTATCCCGCGGGTACTTATTTACGCAACCCGCCGGGTACTTCGCACAAACCCTTTTCAGCTGACGGCTGCACTCTGTTAGTTAAACTATGGCAATTTGCCGAAGATGACACAACACAGTTGGCGTTAACGACCGACAATGCTAACTGGCAGCAAGGAATGGTACCGGGATTAACGGTACTGCCATTACATGAGCATAATGGGGTAAGCACTGCACTAGTACGTTGGGCACCTAATACTCAATTTAATCAGCATATTCATGTTGGTGGCGAAGAAATATTAGTTCTTGAAGGCCTATTTTGTGATGAGTTTGGTGAGTACCCAGCAGGCAGTTGGTTGCGAAACCCCAGATATAGTAAACACAGCCCTTTTACCCTAGAACAAGGCGCATTAATTTACGTTAAAGTCGGTCATTTAGGTGCCGGTTTGATGGGAGATCGCTTTATTACGCCATCCTTAACTGAAAATAAGTAGCCAATACCAGCTCAATAGCTAAAAATTATAATGAATTTCATGCTTTAACTATTTTCATTTATGACAATGATTGTGAAACTGTTACCGATTAACCGGTAAAATTTGCTAACTCTTAATTATCCTTCTATAGTTTTACTGTCATCTTGATAAAGCTTAATCATTGATTTTATAACGTTTATTTTTGTCTTTCCGTTATGGCATAGATTTAGCTTAAGTTAATGCGACTAAAAAACAAGCGCAGCAACGTCTGCACTAAGGAGCATGTTATGTTAGGTTGGGCATTAACTTTTCTAGTGATAGCGGTAATTGCAGCAGTATTAGGTTTTGGTGGTATTGCTGGTACAGCCGCAGGTATCGCAAAAATAATCTTTTTTATCTTTATCGTGTTACTGGTTATTTCATTAATAGTCGGTGCATTACGTGGTCGAACCCCAAAATTATAAAATAGGGAGTTAGTTATGAATTTATCGACATTATTATTACGTAGTTTATTAGTAGGCTCATTAGCGTTTACCGTTGTTGCTTGTAGCGACAATGATGCAGAAACAGCCGGTGAGAAAATCGATGAAGCAGTTACCGACGTAGGTAATAAAGTTGAAGATGTTTGCGAAGATGTTAAAAAAGAAGCGAACGCAAAAGATACTGATTGTTAAAAATATCGAAATCTAAACCGGTGGCATAGTCATAGTCATAGTATAGCTATAGCTACCGGTTTTATTTTGGAGTGACGCAGTATGAAAATTGCACTCTATTATCTCCTGCCTAGTGTCCTATTCTTAATTTTTACCATTATTTCTTCGCATTGGATGTTACAGCTGCTATTTGGCTGGATTGCGCTATCTTTATTTATTGTCAGCAGCGCATATTGGTTAAATAGTGCCAGCATATTTCGTAAGCGTAGCAACGGCAGTATACCCTGGTATAGCCGCTGGTTATTTATCCCGATTTTTGTGTTTAGTCGGGGCTATAACTTTTTAGCCAGACGCTATGACAAAGTCCCCCCCATCCAGCGCATTACTAATAAAGTCTATTTAGGTGCGCGGTTAACAGAAAATGATATCCCGCAATTAAACGCTGAAGGTATTACTGCGGTACTCGATGTAACGGCTGAATTCGCAGCATTAGATTGGGCGACTAGCGACGAAGGCATTCAATATTTAAATATTCCTATTCTTGACCATGCCATTCCTACTGATGATCAATTAAGCCAAGCTGTGCGCTGGTTGCATGCTCAACAAGCTGGCCAAAAAAAGATTTTAGTTCATTGCGCTTTAGGTCGGGGGCGTTCTGTTTTGGTGTTGGCAGCGTATTTATTTAGCCAGCAAAATAGTCGTTCCGCCGAGCAGGCGGTGGCATTAATTAAAGCGGTTCGAGTTACCGCACGGCTGAATAAACGCCAACTAAAAGCGTTAAGGCAGTTTGCGGCAGATTATCAAAGTCGTCACCATATTAAAGCATGTTTAATTGCCAATCCGGTTTCTGGCGCCGGAAAATGGCTGCAAGCACAGGATGAAATTATCGAACTGTTATCACCTTATATGAGCCTAACTGTGCAGCAGACTAGCCCAGAAATTACTGCACAACAGCTAGCCCTGCAAGCGAAACAGAATGGTGCCAATTTGATTATTGCCTGTGGTGGCGATGGCACTGTTAGTGAGGTTGCCTCTGAGTTAGTGAATACCGATATCCGTTTAGGCATTATTCCGCTGGGAACCACTAATGCGTTAAGTCATGCGTTATGGGGTATTAGTGCCAAGTTAATGCCTATTCGCTCAGCTTGTTTAAATATTATTGAAGGCCAGAGCCAAGCTATTGATACGGCTAAATGCAATCAGCAATTAGTGTTGTTACTCGCCGGCATTGGATTTGCCCAACAGATGATAGCGTCAGCTGATCGAGAGCGTAAAAATCAGCTGGGTCAATTAGCCTATTTAGATGGTTTATGGCGAGCAGTACAAATAAGTGCAGTACAGCACTTAACGGTACAATTTGATGATTTGCCAGCGCAAGTTATAGAAACCAGCAGTTTAATTGTTGCTAATGCGGCGCCAGCCACTACGGTACTGGCACAGGGTAAAGGTATGCCCAATATTACCGATGGTCAATTAGATGTCACTTGGCTGAAAAATGATCTTGAAAATCAAAGTGCCATCGGTAGTTTGGCCGAGCTTGCCTTTGTTGGCCTTACCCAAATAACACTAGATGGCAATGTGCAGCATTGTTTAGCTAAGCGAGTGCAAATAAGCGCTGAGCATGAAATTAATTATGTTATTGATGGTGAGCTGCATCAGGCCGATAAGTTAGATATTAGTATTATGCCGGCATCTTTATATGTCATGTTGCCTGTCACAAGCTTGCCTGTTTCAGATCAGTAATTGCAGCGTTTTAACAGTGAAAATTTTACCGACTACCCAGTAAAAATGTAAACAGAAAAATTAACATAAAATGAATAGCTAAAATAAATTCTTATAAATCAATGGTTAGCAATCTGGCATCAAACTGGCATAGTTTATAGCGTCTCACAAAAAAGGAGTGACATGATGAAACGTACAACTTTAGCAGTAATGATGACATTTGCCTTAGCTGCAACTTCAGCAACCGTAGCCGCTAATGATTGGAAGGATGCTTCCAAAGATGCGTGGATTGATGGCAAAGCTGAAACAACATTATTATTAAACGGTAATCTTAATTCTTTCACCATAGATACTGATGTAAAAAATGGTGTGGTTACTTTAACAGGTAATGTTGAAAATGAAGTAGATAAAGCTTTAGCCGAAGAGTTAATTGAAAATTTAGACGGTGTTAGAAGTGTCGATAATAAATTGATGGTGGATAAATCGGCTAAGAATAAAAACCACGATAAAAACTACGATAGAAACGGTAAAGATGGCAATGCATTAACCGATGCCAAAATTACTACCGTAGTGAAAACACGCTTATTATTTGAATCAGAAGTTAGTGGTACATCAATTAATGTTGATACCAAAGATGGTACCGTAACATTAAATGGTCATGTTGATTCATCTGCTGAAAAAGACTTAGCAATGGCAATTGCTAAAAAAACCAAAGACGTGAAAAACGTGGTGAATAATTTAAAAGTTAATCACTAAACTTGGTGAAAACATATAGTTAATCAATAAGTTAATCACTAAGCCAGTCACTATGACTGGCTTTTTTTATTGTCTGTTTTGTCAAACTAGCACTAAGCTCAGCCAGTTTGATAGGGGTAGTAGATTGGCAACCAAGACTTGCTACCTAGCCCTACGTCAGGCTATCCGTTATGCTGGCGCTTGGTATTAGATTGAGATAATTTATTATGCGCATTTTGCATACTTCTGATTGGCATTTAGGTCAGCATTTTATTGGTAGAAGCCGTGCTGCTGAGCATCAGGCATTTTTAAACTGGTTAGTTGAGCAAGTTAGCCAACTGCAGATTGACGCTATTATTGTCGCCGGTGATATTTTTGATACCGCTACCCCGCCAAGTTATGCCCGCGAGCTGTATAACCAATTTATTGTGCAGTTACAGCCAACCGGTTGTCAGTTACTGCTATTAGCAGGAAACCATGACTCGGTTGCCGTACTGTCAGAAAGTAAAGACTTGCTAGCCTGTTTAAATGTGCAAGTAATACCCAGTGTGATGACAGATATCGCGCAACAACTGTGTGTGTTACATAACCGCCAGCAGCAGCCAGCAGCATTAGTTGCTGCCATTCCGTTTATCCGCGCCCGTGATGTATTACAAAGCCAAGGCGGACAAAGCGAACGTGATAAACAACTTAGTTTACAGCAAGCGATTGCCGCGCATTATCAACAGCTTTATTTACAAGCAGAGCAATATAATCAACAGCATAATCTAGCATTGCCCATTGTGATGACCGGCCATTTAACCACGCTAGGCGTTAGTCGAACCGAGTCAGTGCGGGATATATATATTGGTACCTTAGAAGCCTTTGCGGCCGACCAATTCCCTGCAGCGGATTATATTGCGTTGGGCCATATACATCAGGCACAGCAAGTAAAAGCGGCGACGGATATACGCTATAGCGGCTCACCAATAGCGCTAAGTTTTGATGAAGCCAAGCAGCAAAAGCAATTATGGTTAATTGAATTTAATGGTAAACAGAAGCAAGTCACATCAATCTCTATCCCCTGTTTTCAGCCCCTGCTAAGTATTAAGTCTGATTTAGTGTCACTAGAAAAAAAATTAGAGCTGGCAATAGCAGAGTTAGCCGAAGATGAGCGATTATGGTTAGAGATTGTTGTCACAGAAACCGATGCTTATCTAACTGATTTACAACAGCGAGTAGAGCAACTGTGCACAGATTTACCGCTAGAGCTATTGCGCTTACGCCGTCAGCGCTCGGCGACAACTGGCTTGTTAAGCCAGCAAAATCAACAAAGTTTAGCCGAGCTTACGCCCGCTGAGGTGTGGCAGGCCAGATTAAGCCAAGAGCAGTTAACTGCTGAGCAGGAACAGCAATTAACCCAGCTACATCAGCAAGTGCTAGCAACTGTACAGCAGGAGGCAGAATGAAGATCCTGTCGGTACGACTACAAAATTTAAACTCTTTGCGCGGTGAGTGGACGATTGATTTTCGGCTAGCACCGTTTAATCAAGCTAACTTATTCGCTATTGTTGGGCCCACCGGCGCGGGTAAAACCACCATTTTAGATGCCATCTGTTTAGCTTTGTATCATGAAACCCCGCGCTTAAAAACGTCTGCCAGCAGTAATGAGATAATGACCCGTCATACCAGCGAGTGCTTAGCCGAAGTCGAGTTTGAAGTAGCAAATGTGGGCTATCGAGCCTTTTGGAGTCAGCGCCGAGCGCGCGGTAAAAGTGACGGTAACTTACAAGCTGCAAAAGTAGAACTCGCCCGCTTAGACGGCACTATTTTGGCAGAGAAAATTAATGATAAGCAGCGCTTAGTAGCTGAGATTACGGGGCTAGATTTTAGTCGGTTTACTAAATCTATGTTGTTAGCGCAAGGTGGTTTTGCGGCGTTTTTAAATGCGGAAGCGAATGAACGGGCAGAGCTACTAGAAGAGCTTACCGGTACTGATATTTATGCCAAAATTTCCGCTCAAGTGTTTACTGAATGTCGCCAGCACAAGCAGCAGCAAGAATTGTTGCAAGCGAAGTTATCGACAGTAGAGCTATTAACGGCGGAGCAACAAGCGGAGTTAACGACACAGTTAACGCAAATTAGCGCTGATATTAGCACTAAACAAGCTAGTTTAAGCCAATTACGTCAACAACAACATTGGCGCCAACAATTGCAACAGGCAGAACAAGCCTTGCTACAAGCCGAGCAAGAAGCTCAGCAAGTCGAGCATAATGCCAACTTACAACAACCAAAACTAGCAAAGTTACAGGCTTATCAACCGGCGCATAAATTAGCGCCGTTATATCAAGCAGTGCAACAAAGTCAGCAGCAGTTTAAGCAACAACAGCACAGCTTAAGCCAACTAAATAGCAGCCTAGCGTCGGCGCAGCAGCAACAAGCAACTTATTTATGGCAAGGTTGGCAAGCTTTGCAGCAGCAAGTGAATAACACCCAACGCCAACAACAGCAGCGGCAAAAACAGCAAATAGAGCTTGAGCAAAAAATTTCAGCTTGGCAGCAACAACAACAGTTACAAACGGCCAGCGAGCAGCAATTAGCTAGCCAGTTGCAACAGTTACAACAGCAAGGGAGTAGTCAGCAGTTACAAGCGGAGTATCAACAGCAGCAAAGCCGATTGCAGCAACTACAGCAATTGCAGCAGCAATTAACCCTGCAGGATAAGTTTCAGCAGCAACTACAGCAAATACAGCAGCAATTAACCACCAAAGATCAGCAACAACAGCAATTAGCTACACGCTTAACCCAGTTACGTAGCCGTTATGCTGAGGTGAAGCAGCAAGTTAAAGACAAGCGGTTATTATTGCAGCAGCAACAACTTATTTTGCAGTTATCCGATCACCGTGCCCAATTGAAACCTGGTGAAAATTGTCCCCTATGTGGGGCAACGGAGCACCCTGCTATTGCTGAGTATCAACGCCTTAATAGCTCTGAAACTAGCCAGCAGCTAGAGCAAGCTGAGCAAGAGCAAACCACAGTTCAAGCTGCCGGTGAAGAGGTTAAAGCGGAACATGCCGCTATGGTGGCGGCCATGCAGCAGTTACAATTACAACAACAACAAGTGCAACAAGAACTTGAGCAGCTTAAAGACTTAATACAAACTGCCACAGCTGAACTTGAGATAACAGTATTAACGGTTGAAGCCATAGCAACAACGATTACTGAAATAAACCAACAGCAACAGTTGCGACAGCAGCAGATCCAGCAGTTAGAGCAGTTGCAGCAGCAATGGCAATTAGCCCGAGATACATTAAGCACCCAACAACAGCAGTTGCGAGAAGGCTTGCATCAGCAGCAATTATTAACAGCCCAAACCGAACAAGCAGAGCTAGAGCTGGTTAGGCTGCAACAACAAACCCATAACTGGCAGCAGCAATGGCAGCAACTAGAATTAGCAGCACCAACGCAGGTTAGCGTTAATGAGACCATTATCAGCGTAGAAGCCAAGCTACAGCTAGCTCAGCAGCAAGTGCAATTGCTACTAGGCCAACGCCAAGCGGTGCAACACGCATTAAGCCAAGCCGAGTTACACTATCAGCAGCAACAACAGCAATGGCAAACTAACCTAAGCCAAAGTGTTTTTGCCGACGAAGCAGCATTTAAAGTTGCGCTATTAACGGATGCAGAGGTGCAGCAGCTGCAACAATTACAGCAAAGCTTAGCCCAAGCCAGTATTAGTAGTCAGCGCTTATTACTAGATCGGCAACAGCAATTGCAGTTACTGCAGCAAGCTAAGTTAACTGAACTAGATTTAGCCAGCATTACCGACTTGTTACAACAAGCCGAACAGACAGTGAATATGTTAAGCCAACAACGCGGTGAAATTTCCCAGCAATTAACTGCAGAGCAAAAACGCCGCCAACAGCAGCAGCAATTATTGGCCGATATTAGCGCTGGCCAACTGCAATACGAGTTATGGCAGCGTTTAAATAGTTTAATAGGCTCTGCTGACGGTGCGCGTTATCGCCGTTTTGCCCAAAGCCTGACGTTAGCCCAGTTAATTTTATTAGCTAATCGCCAGCTGGCGCTACTGCATAACCGTTATCAATTAGCAGCACATGAAAGTGCGGAGTTAGAGCTAGTGGTGCTAGACACCTGGCAAGCTGATAGTGCGCGTGATACTAAAACCCTATCTGGCGGCGAAAGCTTTTTAGTCAGCTTAGCTTTAGCGTTAGGCTTGTCGGATCTGGTGAGCAGTAATGCCCGAATTGACTCGTTATTTTTAGACGAGGGTTTTGGAACTTTAGATGCCGACACCTTAGATAGTGCGCTAAGTGCGTTAGATAACTTGAATGCTAGCGGCAAAATGGTTGGCATTATTAGTCATGTTGAGGCGTTAAAACAACGTATTCCGGTGCAGATAAAAGTAGAGAAGCAGCAAGGGTTAGGCTTTAGTAAAATAAGCATCGAGCATTAAATAAAAAGGTAGAAAAAAGGCCGCTAACAACACGATTAGCGGCCTTTTTATGCATATTATAACCAATGTTTTCGCTAGGTTTAATAGTTACGTATTAACACTAGGGACTAGAACGAATAAACCAAGGTTAATGTTGTTTGGGTATCGGTGGCTTTTTTATCTACCGGTACCTCAGAGTCATTTTGGATTAAAAAAGCCGCTTTCATTTGCAGTGAACCATTTATTTTTGCTGCTAGCGAGGTTTCGGCAATAGTACGAGTATTATCGTCACCGTATTCTACACTCAGGGTTTGAGCAAAGGTGGCGGACTCACTTAACGTCCACTTATAGCTGGCGGCGGCACGGGCAATTAAGCCGTTTTCCGTTTCACCAGTAGATCGCTCGCCGGTAAAATAACCCGGACCAATTTCAGCATCTAAAGACATATCTTCACTGTTATATAAGCGAGTACCGTAACCGACTGCAACTGTGGTGTACTTGGTATAAGCACCAAATTTATCATCAGTATAAGAACCATACATAAACAGCTTCTCAAACTCATCATCAAGTTTATACGCGGCTTTTGCTGAAATTAAATAACGCTCTGCAGAACGCTCTTTTACTTTATTACCATCAACATCAGTTTTTTCGTCCTCTTTAAAAAAGGCACTAAAAATATACTGATTACTCCAGCTTTCTAACTCTTGTTTAGCATCGATTTTACCAGTTACTGAGGTACCTACCGTATTACCCGTAGTGGTAATGGCACCAAGTTCTGCTGACGTGGTCCACGTTTTATCAATAGCTGTATTCGCATTCGCATTAACGCTGACAACAGCGATGGCCGCTGCCAGTAAAGATAACTTTCGCATGATTACTCCTGAGTGTCTTTTTTGATATGCACGTCCATTTGCGGGAAAGGAATACCAATACCGTGCTCATCAAAAGTAAGTTTAATTTTCTCTAATGTGTCCCAGTACATGCCCCAATAATCAGCCGCATTTACCCAGGGACGAACATGAATATTAACGGATGAGTCGGCTAAAGCTGCCACAGCAATTAATGGTTTAGGAGCAGGTAATACTCGCTCGTCAGCATTAATAATCTCTTCTAATAATTTTTTTGCCAAACGTAAATCAGCGTCGTAAGCGATACCAACTAATATGTCTACGCGGCGGGTGGGCTCGGCTGAGTAATTAGTAATGGGGCCGCCAGTTATTTTGGCGTTAGGCACAATAACGCGTTTATTGTCAGGCGTAGTCATGATGGTTTGGAATATTTCAATTTTATCAACGGTACCTGATACGCCGCCAGCATCGATATAATCGCCAGATTTAAAGGGGCGAAACAGAATAATCAAAATACCAGAAGCAAAGTTAGCTAAAGAGCCTTGTAAGGCTAAACCAATGGCTAAACCGGCAGCACCTAAAATAGCAATGAATGAGGTGGTTTCAACTCCGACTTGCGACAGTGCCATGAGTACAGTAGCAATTAAGATAATGGCATAAACAATACTCGCCATAAAAGACACAACGGCTTTATCTATATGACGAGACAATAAAGCGCGCTCTAATAAACGTTTTACTACTTTTGCAACTAAACGACCCACATAGAAAATAACGATAGCAGCAATAAATTGTAAAAAATAACCGACTATGACTGCATTGTTTTCCTGATAAAACTTGGTGATTTCTTCCATCATCCTCTCCATTTACTGACTTACAGACTAAAAACCGCAAAATTCTAACATAAAATCGAAAATGACGGCAGTAAATGGTACAGATCTTAAGCAACAAATCTTTAAACAGTAAAAAAGCTTGGTGTTAGCCGTAAAATTAGCTAATATAGCGCCTATCTGCGGTGACTGTAGCTCAGTTGGTAGAGCCCCGGATTGTGATTCCGGTTGTCGTGGGTTCGATCCCCATCAGTCACCCCATTCTTCTGTTTCGCCCCATATCTGCTAAGCTTGAATATACAACGTCCTTAATAATGTAGAGTTATTGTCGGTGATAGATTTAAAAGCTTTGCAACAGCAATTGCAGCAACCTAATTTAGCCCCTGTTGAACAATGGCAGCCAAAGTTTTGCGGCGATATACCGTTATATATCGATGCAGACGGGCAATGGTTTTATAATAACAGCCTGATCCAACGTCCGGCGATGGTAAAGTTATTCGCTTCAGTATTACTGTATCAAGATGGTGAACACTTCTTACAAACTCCAGTTGAAAAAATGCGCATTAAAGTCGCTGATGCCGCCTTTATTATTACCGATTGGCAATGGCTAACCAGTAATGACTTACCGGTATTAGCTTTAACTAGCAGCATAGGCGATAAAGTATTAGTTAGCCCTGAGCACCCTATTTTATTGGCTTTATCTGCAGAGCAAGATTGGTTACCTTATGTGCAAATGTGGCGTGGGCTAACGGCTAAATTAAGCCGCAATGTGTATTACCAACTTGCCGAGCAAGTGAGTACAGTGTATTGCAATGGCCAGCAGCATTATCAACTTAAAAGTGCTGGCTTCCCTTATACCTTTGCTATTGCTCCACTAAATTAATGTTTAGTAATTAAGCAGTACTATTTTATTGGCGCTTTTGTTATTTTTGATAAGCTTTGATTAACATCATAAATGCGGGCTCTAACTTCATTCACACCCAAGCTTTTTAATCTGGCAGTATGTTTTTCAAGGTAGGCTTGTGCGCTGGGTTCGTCTGTAAACAAGTAAATACCGCCGGCTTCTTTTAAGCTTTGTTGTTCAGTCCAAATTTTCCAAATAAACCCAGGTTCTTCTGTTATTGACTGGGCTAACTCAGCGAGTACTGTCGACATTTCTTCGCCAAAAGGACCGTTAAAAGGAAAATCTATTTGTAATAGTTTTTGCATATCTATTCCTATCCAATTTAGTATTTATAGCTGTTTTATATCGCAATAAAACTTATTTTATTACTTGCCAGGCTCAGGTACTGAAGCTTTATTCACGCCTTGCTGCTGTGTAATGTCTGTTGCTAAGGCTTTATCTTCAGGCTCTGCGGTTATGCCCTCTTGATCTGCTCCTTGTTCTGGTGTGTAAGTGAGGGTTGTTAGTAACGCAAAGTGATCGGAGCCGATTGATGGTAAGCGCTGAATATTATTTAACGTGAAATGATGACTGTGAAACAAGTGATCCAGTGGCCAGCGTAAATAGGGATAGTGAGCATGAAAGGTGTTATACATACCACGGCCAACACGAGGATCTAACAGGCCACTGAGCTTACGAAATAAGCGGGTGGTGCGAGACCATGCTACATCGTTTAAATCGCCGGTGACGATGGTGGCTTGCTGAGTGTCGGCAATACTACGCGCGACCATAACTAACTCGGCATCACGCTCGATAGATTGTGAGTTTTCGGTAGGACTTGGTGGTGCTGGATGCAGAAAGTGGACCCGAACTTGCTGACCACTCTCTAGCGTTAATAAAGCATGCATTGATGGCACTTCATCTTCGACTAAAAAAGCAATCTTGGTGTCAGTTAACGGTAAGCGCGAATAAACGTGCATGCCGTATAAGTTATCAAGTGGGCATTTTAAGCTGTAGGGCATGCTAACTTCTAAGCTATCTAACTGTTGTTGCCACCATTGATCAGACTCTAGGGTAACCAGTACATCCGGTTGATGTTGCTGCACCTGTTTAATTAACAGCTCAGACTTATGATTAGAAGCCAAAACATTTGCCGTAATAATACTAAGCTGATTATCTGTACCAGCAGAGCGGCTGCCGGCAGTGGTTTTTACTTCAACCGGCCATAGAGGTGTATAAGGTAAAATCCACCATAACTGCCAGCTTAAGCAGAGCAAAACGGCCAGCAACATTAGCCAGCTACTGGGCGCAGTAAAATCGAGAACAATGAATTGAAATACTGCCAGCAGTGCGGCAAGACTAGCAAGTTGTAGTCGAGGAAAATCCCAGCCGCGTACTGCCCAGTGTGGATGGCGCCAAAGCGGCAGCAAGGTTGTTAAAACAATAACAAAAGTTAATAAAGAAAATACCCAGACCATCTTAGGTTCCTTGCTTTAGCATTTATTAGCAATTAACTAGCGAATAATGAGAAACTCCCACAATTCTGCCTAGCTGTAAAGTAGCACATTAGGTGCTAATGAAATAACACGTAATTCGGATTTAAAATCTGTTAAAAGGAACAATAAATCCAACCAACCCACAATAGAACTTCATTATAGTATTTCAGCGCTACAATCTGACGCTGGTCGGTAAAAATGGGTTAACTATCGCAATAGTATTGTTCATTTAGTGCTAGCTGCTATCACTGAATAACAATAATAATTTTTGGTTATAACAATATGCAAAAAACACCATTAGCCCTTTTATTTATCTCTTTAGGTTTTTGCCATTATGCGTCTGCTGCGACCTTAATTTATGCCGGAAAACTGATTACAGCTGATAGTGATAAAGTAAAGTCTAGCCAAACAGTTGTAGTAGAAAACGATAAAATAATCGCTATTGAATCTGGTTATAAAACCGCGACCGATAATGATCAGGTTATCGACTTACGCCAGCATACTGTGATGCCGGGTTTAATGGATATGCACACCCACTTTTATACCCAGTTTAGTGCCACGGTTTATACTGAACCTTTTACTATGAACGAAGCCGATATCGCATTAAGAGCGGCAACCTTTGCTGAAAAAACCTTAATGTCGGGTTTTACTACCGTACGCGAGCTTGGCGATAACTATCAAATTAGTGTGGCATTAAAAAAAGCCATCGCCAAAGGCTATGTAAAAGGGCCACGTATTTATGCTGCGGGTAAGACTATTGCTACCACAGGCGGTCATGCGGACCCTACAAACGGTGTAGCTTATACATTAATGCAAGATCCGGGGCCGAAAGAGGGCGTAATTAATGGTGTTGATGATGCCCGTAAAGCGGTTCGGCAACGTTATAAAGAAGGTTCTGACCTGATTAAAATTACGGCTACTGGCGGTGTATTAAGCGTGGCTAAAAGTGGCACTAATGCCCAGTTTACGGATGAAGAACTGGCGGCAATTGTCAGTACAGCCAACGATTATGGCTTTAAAGTCGCAGTGCATGCTCATGGCAAAGACGGTATGGAGCGGGCAATTAAAGCCGGTGTAGCCTCTATTGAACATGGTACTTACATGGATAAAAATACCATGGCCTTAATGCGTAAACATGGTACTTACTTTGTGCCGACGATTAGCGCGGGTAAATGGGCTGAAGAAAAGTCGCATATAGAGGGTTTTTTCCCTGATATTGTTCGACCTAAAGCGGCCACTATTGGCGGTTTAATTCAAAATACCTTTGCTAATGCTTATAAAGCCGGCGTAAAAATTGCTTTTGGTACCGATGCCGGTGTTTTTGAGCACGGTGACAATTGGCGTGAATTTATTTATATGACGGAAGCCGGCATGCCAGCATTAACGGCAATCCAAAGTGCCACCATAGAAGGTGCACGTTTATTGGGCGTTGAAGATCAACTTGGCAGTATCACTGTGGGTAAAATAGCCGATATTATTGCGGTGCCAGGTGATCCTTTGCAGGATATTCAGCAGATGGGTAAAGTGAATTTTGTGATGAAAGCGGGCGAAATATTTCGTCAGTAAGCAATAAACAACACGTTTTAAACGGGATTACTCCGGTTTAAAACGTGTTAGTAAAGCGGCTGTATCGGCTAAAATTGCAGATTTTAACTCTTCTTCAGCTTGCAAACGTACTTTATCTTGCTGTTTAGTAACCACTTTATCTTGTTTATTCCGGCTCTCATGTGTAGGCATATCTTTTACTACCTGATACATTTGGTATAAGCCGGTATAAGTGGTGTTAGGCTCTGGTATACGATCAGGCGCTAGATGGTCTAATAGCACCCATAACCTTAACGCGCCTTCAGATAGCTCGCACTGCTGCTCTAGCATGGCTTTGCAAATAAGCACTATGCTGTCAGTTAAATACTTTTTGCGTTCAGCGGTTAATTGCTGCTGTTTTTGCTGCATCTGTTGTCGCTGTTGTTGCAATTGCCATAATAATTTTCCAGCATAAAAGGCCAGCGCTGCAATTATTAATGCACCTGAAATTATTAACGTTATTGCTGTAGTGCTAAACATTAGTCGTCATCACCTAATAAATCTTTACGCCAATCAGTTTTTTCAAAGGCGGTTAAAGCATCTTCTGGCTCAGCAGTTTCTTCATCTTGATCTAAACCAAGTTCGGCTAACAATTCAGTTAAACGCTTAGTTTTAGCATTAAAGTACTTCGCGTCTTTACCTGTTAACTGCTCATCTTTTTCAATTTTTTCTAGTAATTGCTGTAAATAAACATCGTTTTCAATAGCCGCTAATTCAACTTCTGGAGCGAGAGGAACGGGTTTAGCTTTGCTTAAACTAGCACGAGGCTGTAACTCTTTGGCAATAACTTCTACTTCTGGCCGTAACGCAACCGGCGCTTTACTGCCTAGGCGTTTGTCTTGTGCCGCTTTATTTGCGTGTTCTGGCTTAGTCGTAGCCGCAACACTATTTCGGTTACCGGATTTTAATCCAGCTCCCTTTTTCTTTGTTTGCTCTTTAGGTTGCCGTGTTTTACGGGCATCCTCTGCAGTTAAGTTGCGCAAACCATTAGGGCCTGCAGAGCGAGTTTTTTTCTGGCGAGTCATGTTGAATACCTACAAAAAAGGGCGCACATTTTAACCACTTTTGGTTATAAACACTAATGCTTTGTGCGTTGCATGATCACAACATCATTTACCGGGAAATGCAATTTATAGCCGTCACGTTTAGCAAGAAAACTAAAAGTATGCTTAGAAAAAAAGCTAACATGGGTCGGATCGGTCTTATAATGCCAATTTTGGAACTGTTCAAGCGTAGTATAACGTTTGGTCATAATGGCGATAACACCACTGGGCTTTAACAAATTTTGCCATTTTTGCCACTCAATAGCAGGTTGCACAAAATGCTCTATGGCTTCAGTGCAGGTTATAAAGTCGTATTGGTGGCTTAACACTTGCTTATCTGTCGCAAAGTAGGGATCCCAAATCGCCATATGGTGGCCTTGTTGCTGCAGTATTTTTGCTAATAATGGCCCAGGGCCACAACCATAATCTAAACCCGTTAGATTAGACCGGCCTAAATGCTGCTGCAGCGGTTGGGCTAAACGCTGCAAAAACTGGCGATAACCTATGTCATTAATGTCATTATCATGGCATTGATAATGTTTTAATTCATCTGTCGCAGAAAGTAGCGTGGTTCGATCGGCAAATACTAAAGCGCAGCAGTTGCATTGCCAATAACAACGTAATTTGTCTTGGCAAAAAAAATGAGTGTTTTCCTGACACAGAGGGCAATGTTGGTTTGGCATCGCGGCAACAGACTTATCTAGTTTTTGAACCTAAGAAAAAGGCGATAAGTTAACTTATCGCCCTGGATTTTTTTGTGTGTCTGTGGACACTATTTTTATTGTGCGCTGTCGTCATCCTGACGCTAGGTAAACACCCTATCAGCTCAAGTTCCGTGTTTTTATTATTTCTCTTCCATGATTTTTATTATTTACGATCATCCTGATACTTTATTAGTCGTCCTTGCGCGTGAAACACGCGGCACATCTTCCTGATGTGTTAATCTGAAGGTACTTACAATAAAAGTACTTACAGTAGATGTAAGACATTAATATTTAAGTACTGTCCCTTCCTTGCGCAAATTCCCTGTTATTATTTGTCACTAAGTGTAACCGCTATTAATGTACGCTGTTTCTAATATATGGCAAGGTACTAGTACAAAAAAAGTTCAATGTAAAAATCAAATAAATATTTTAATGATATTAAACAATGGCTTATTGTTACTTCTGTTTTGTTGGCTGGATATGGAACGGAGAAGTTTGGTCAATTTCTTACGGTCTTTGTGCGATATATCGCACATTTTTCTGCGATGAACTTACAAAAAAGCCGGTTAAATACACCGGCTTAGGTTACTTTTGCAGTTTTAGCTTAGTGTAAGCCACCTAAATATTGAGCTAATAACTCAATATCGGCATCTGTTAGCTTTCTGGCAATATCTTGCATCATGCCATTTGGATCATTAGCTCGCTTGCCTTCACGAAACTCAGCTAAGGTTGTTTTTAAGTAAGTTGTATTTTGGAAGGCAATTTTAGGAAACTTGGCTAAACCACTACCGGTACCGGTTGGGCCATGACATGCGATACAAGAGGCAATACCACGCTCAGCGTCACCGCCACGGTAAAGTTTTTCACCGGCTGTAATAACATTTTCCGGAGTTGTACCTGGTTTCATTTTTTGTGAGGAAAAATAAGCCGCTAAATCTTGCATATCTTGATCTGATAATGCGGCAACCATACCAAACATAATGGCATTATTACGGCCTTGTTGGCCGCCAGTTTCCATACCCAACTTATATTCTTTAAGTTGCTTATATAAATAAGTTGCATGCTGGCCAGCAATTTTTGGATACATATCAACCTGGCTATTGCCATCAGTACCATGACAAGCGACACAAGTGGTCGATTTGGCTTTGCCCGCTTCGGCGTCGCCGTCGAAAGCATGGGCTGTACCGATAAGCCCAAACATTAGCATCAATGGAAATAGAAGTTTTTTCATGTTTTATCCGTCTCTGTCCGCAGTAAAGTGCCAGCATACTGGCATTCAGGAGTAATAACCTTAATTCTTAAGTCTATTTTACACGAATCGACAGAAAGTAAAATCCCATAAAGCATGCAAAAGCTTCTGCCGATCTAGTAGATCCGTTACAATAGCTATAAATAAATAGCCGGAGTAGGCCGTGTACAAGTCAAAAATCAATTATCAACGTGCAACTTTTTTAACCAGTGCGCCTGATATCAAGGCGTTACCAGCTGATCAAGGTATAGAAGTTGCCTTTGCTGGTCGTTCAAATGCGGGTAAGTCGAGCGCGTTAAATACCTTAACCAGACAAAACAGTTTAGCCCGAACTAGTAAAACACCGGGTAGAACGCAATTAATTAATACTTTTAGCTTAGATGCCGATCGCAGATTAATCGATTTACCTGGATATGGCTTTGCTAAAGTGCCATTAGCGGTAAAAGAAAAGTGGCAAAAATCGTTAGCTGAATATTTACAGAAACGGCAAAGTCTTAAAGGCTTAGTGGTATTGATGGATATTCGTCATCCACTTAAAGACTTAGATCAAGACTTAATCTCTTGGGCTGTTGCCAGTGATTTACCGGTATTAGTGTTGTTAACTAAGGCTGATAAGTTAGCTTCAGGCGCACGGAAAAAAATATTGTTAGAAGTACGCGAAGCGTCTATGGCGTTTATGGGTGATGTAACGGTACATTTGTTTAGCTCATTAAATAAATTCGGCTTAGACGAAGTAGAGCAAGTATTAGATACCTGGTATCAAGCTGACGAATTGCCTGCTTCAGAGCAAAATTAAGGCAAAAAAAACCGACACTCACAGGTGTCGGTCATAGCAAACGGGGAGAAGCTATAATTTTAAATCAACAGGGTGTCTTAAAAAGACAGAGCTAGTATACAGCAAAAACTTTATGTTTAAAGTAATTGCTCTAAAGTAGTCGTTTATTTTCACACACTGCGTTTATTATGTTGATAAATAGAAAGCCCCAAAAGATTTGCGCTCATTAAATGCGATTTATAGGCTTATTTTTTAGCAGCTTAGGCGCGTTAATGCGCCTGGTCCCAATTATCACCATGGCCGGCTTCAGCCACTAATGGCACATCTAAATTTGCGGCGGTAGCCATTAAGTCAACCAACTGTTGTTTAACTTGGTCTACTTTGTCGCTATCAACCTCAAACACTAATTCATCGTGCACTTGCATAATCATGCTGACACTATCGTCATTTTGCTGTTGTAGCCAATTATCGACAATAATCATGGCTTTTTTAATGATATCAGCCGCGGTGCCTTGCATTGGAGCGTTGATTGCTGCGCGTTCTGCTGCTTTTTTACGCGCCATATTTTTAGCAGTAATTTCAGGCAAGTATAATCGGCGACCAAAAATAGTTTCAACATAGCCTTGTTCGTGAGCTTGTTTGCGCGTGCGATCCATATAATCCAAAACGCCAGGGAAACGCTCAAAATAGCGGTCAACATAGTGCTGAGCTTCCGCACGGCTAACCCCAAGTTGCTTGGCTAAACCAAAGGCTGACATGCCATAAATTAAACCAAAGTTTACCGCTTTAGCACTGCGGCGTTGGTCGGTAGTTACTTGTTCTAAACTAACGCCAAAGACTTCAGCTGCGGTAGCACTGTGAATATCACGGCCTTGAGCAAAGGCTTCTAATAAGGCTTTATCTTGCGATAGGTGCGCCATAATGCGTAATTCTATTTGTGAGTAATCGACGGCAACAATTTGTTTATTTTTCGGCGCAATAAATGCTTGGCGTATTCGCCGACCTTCTTCAGTCCGTATAGGAATATTTTGTAAATTAGGATCGGTTGAGCTTAAACGACCTGTGGCAGTAACCGCTTGGTGATAAGAGGTATGGACACGGCCACTTAACGGATGCTGCATTTTGGGCAGTTTATCGGTGTAAGTTGATTTTAATTTACTTAAACCGCGATGCTCTGTAATCAGCTTAGGGAACTCATATTCTAAGGCTAATTCAGCCAACACATCTTCGGCGGTAGACGGTGCTCCGGTAGGTGTCTTCTTTAATACCGGCAATTGCATCTGGTTAAATAAAATTTCTTGTAGCTGTTTAGGTGAGGCTAAATTAAAGGTGCTGCCTGCTTGCTCGTAAGCTTGCTGCTCTAATGTTGCTAGGCGCTCGGCTATCTGCTTACTTTGGGTTTGTAATAACTTAGCATCAATTAGCACGCCATGACGCTCCATGCGGGATAGAACGTCTACTAGCGGCATTTCAATTTGCTGCAATACTTCTACTAGCTGTGGTTGCTGTTGTAGCTGAGGCCACAATGCTTGATGCAGTTGTAGAGTAATATCGGCATCTTCAGCGGCATACACTGCAGCTTGCTCGAGTTCAATTTGATTAAAGGTCAGTTGCTTGGCACCTTTACCCGCTATTTCTTCAAAACTGACGGTTTTTTTGCCCAGATGCTTTAAGGCTAAACTGTCCATATCATGGCGACCTGCTACAGAGTTCAGCACGTAAGACTCCAGCATGGTGTCGAACTTAATACCTTTAAGCTGAATATTATAGCGAGCTAGTACACTTTGGTCGTACTTTAAATTTTGGCCAACTTTAGCAAAATCATCACTTTCTAGCCAAAATGCTAATTGTTGCAATACCCAGTCGCGATCTAACTGTTCAGGTGCACCAATATAATCGTGGGCAACGGGTACATACCAAGCTTTATCAACACTGGTAGCCACTGATAACCCCACTAACTCGGCTAACATATAATCGAGACTTGTGGTTTCGGTATCAAAAGCGGTTAATTCACTTTGGCGTAAAGCGTCCAGCATAACGGCAAAATCAGCTTGGGTAAGCACAGTTTGATAGTCGGTTATGCGTGGCTCTGCGGCTGTTATTTCATTTGCCACCAATTCTGCAGGCGTGTTTTCAGTTATTACTTCGTCGGGTGCCGCACTTAATATTTCTTTTAACCAGCGATTAAACTCACATTCCTGATATAAAGCAGTCAAACTAGCGGTATCAACCTCAGTAATAGTGAGATCATTTAGCGTAACCGGCAATTCAACATCAAGTTTAATGGTGGCTAGTTGGAGAGACAGTTCAAGCTGGTCTTTAAACTCAACTAACTTAGCTTTCATGGTTTTTGCACCACGGAAACTTAGGGTTGCCACCTTATCTAACTGTTGATAAATGGCATCAATTGAGCCCATGCCTTGTAATAAGGCCACAGCCGTTTTTTCGCCTACGCCAGGTAACCCCGGTATATTGTCAGACTTATCACCCATTAAAGCTAAGTAATCAATAATTTGCTCTGGTGTAACGCCAAATTTTTCGACGACGCTATCTGGCTGTAAGATAGTGTTAGTCATGGTATTAATTAGCGTGACATGCTGATTCACTAACTGGGCCATATCTTTATCACCAGTCGAAATTAACATGTCTCGACCGACTGCCGTCGCTTGTTTGGCTAAAGTACCAATAACATCGTCAGCTTCAACTCCGCTAATACAAATTAACGGTAAGCCCATGGCTTTAATAATTTTATGCAAAGGTTCAATTTGACTTCGCAGATCATCCGGCATGGCGATGCGATTAGCTTTATATTCGCTATACATTTCATTGCGAAACGTAGGGCCTTTAGCATCAAACACTACCGCCATTTGTGTCGGTTTATATTGGCGTAATAAACTTTTCAGCATATTAACGACACCATAAATGGCCCCCGTTGCTTCGCCACGGGAATTGGTTAAATGCGGTGGCGAATGGTAGGCACGAAATAAATAGGAAGAACCATCAACTAAAATAAGTGGACTGTCTGCGTTGCTAGTCATGAATTAAACATCCTGCAGAAATAAAGCTATAGCATGCCACAGCAGGCCTTATGCTGCTAGTTTCATTAGAGAATTAGCATAAGCACAACCTGTGGATAACTTTGTGCAAAACCTAGGAGTAAGCGCAGCGAGCTTAAACTGAAGCACTGGCGGGTTTATTTGTAAGTCGTTGAATTAGCTTTGTTTTTGTGGCGGTGGCAACTATTCCTTAGTCATTGTTACTATATATCCATTTTGTGGAAAACTGTTTTAACTTTGTGTTACTAGCGTTAACTAGTACCGAAAAAACTAATCCACTTAGCCAGTTAGATTAGCATAAAGTTAGCAGAAACCAACCAAAACAAAAAATATTTTGTATTAAATATCACTTTATTTGGCTTAAAGCATTTGGCTTAGCAATATCTGCAGCGGCAAAGGTTAATCATTTAAAAAAAATCTGCTATGATAATCGCAGTTAAATTAGCGACTAGTTGCCACTTTATTAGCAGCTAACTGCGGTTTGCGCGTGTTTTAAGCTTCCACTTTTTATTGCTTGGGGGCTATAATGCAACAAATTTCTACGGCTTTCATGACGGGATCACAGATAATGAACAAACTGACCATTGCTATTGCCCTGCTTTTAATGACGTTAGGTGTCAATGCTAGCTCAGAATCAGATAATGCAGAGTTAGCTAAACGCTTAGCACCAGTAGGACAAGTGTATGTTGCTGGGGCCGTTGTTGCCTCAACTGACGCTTCAGGTCCTCGTAGTGGGGAAAAAGTTTATCAAACAAGTTGTTTTGCTTGTCATGGTACGGGTGCATTAGATGCCCCAAAAAAAGGTGACGCATCATGGAAGCCACGGTTAGAGCAAGGTTTTGATATTTTATTAAAACATTCTATTGAAGGTATTCGTAACATGCCTGCCCGCGGTACTTGTGCCGATTGTTCTGATGATGAATTAGCCGCAGCGATTAAATTTATGACTGACGGCGTGTAATACTCAGACTAAATAAAATTTATTTTGGAAGCCGCGATAATCGCGGCTTTTTTATTGCTGCACTTATATAAGCCTAAGCAGACAAATAAACATCGATAAAGCTTCCATCTGGCGAAAATTTATGCATAATTGAAGTGTTAACATTAGTGCCCTTAAGTGGTACAGAATAAGAGCAAGCTAAACTTAGCCTATAGGGAAGATAAGAGCTAAATCTGTGTCTAAAAATAAAAACATCCATCTGCGGCGGCTAAAATTATTAATCCAGCGCTATAAGCAGGCTTATATTACCCAAGGTGCCCTACTTAGATTATCTGAGTTAGCCAGTACCATTAGTGATATGCGCGATTTTTATCCCGCTATTCATAAAATGGTGGCTGAGTTTCTGCATGCAGAAAATTTCTATGTGGTGTTTTACGATAACAGTACTAACCAATATTCTGCACAATATTTTTCAGATGAAAAAGATCAAGCCATTATCGACCAAGTATCCTCAAATGAGTTTTCTATAGGCTTAACCGGCTATGTCGCTCGTACTCGTCAAGCACTGTTATGTGATGAAGGGCTATTTAACACCTTAGTTGAACAAGGTGAGATTCAAGCGCAAGGTTCACCTTGTGCTCATTGGTTAGGTATTCCGTTGTGCCGCGAAGGTCAGGTTATCGGTGTGATGGCGATCCAATCTTATAATGCTCAATATCGTTATACCGAAGTTGATTTAGCATTGTTTAACAGTATTGGTGGCCACACTATTACTGCCTTAGATCGAGTAAAAAATCGTGAGTTGTTAGAAGAAACTGTGCGGCATCGTACAAAAGAATTACAAAGCACAAATATATCGTTAGAAAAAGAAATTCAAGAAAAAATTTATGCTGAAAAATTACAAGCGGCGCTGTATAGAATTTCAGAGATTACGGGCAGTAGCCAAGATATGGCCAGCTTTTATTTAGCCATGCAGCAAGTATTAGCAGAGTTAATGCCGGCAGAAAATTGCTTTATTGCTTTATTAAATAAAGATAAATCGACATTGAGCTTTCCATTTTATCTTGACCAGTATTCTGAACCAGCAATAGAGCGGCCACTAGGTCGAGGATTCACTGAATATATATTGCGCTGTGGTGAAGCAAAACTGATTAATGCTGAATATGCCACTAAATTAGTCTTAGCGGGTGAAATACAACGTGAAGTTTCAAATCCAAATAAGTTAAATCACTTTTGTACTAGCTGGTTAGGTGCTCCTCTTTTAGTTGAAGGCCAAGCCATAGGCGTGATAACGGTGCAGGCTTACCATCAGCAATATCAATATAGTGAGCAAGACCTGAGTATTTTACGTTTTGTGTCACAAAATATAGCCATTGCTATTCAGCGCAAGTTAGCAACAGAGCAACAAAAACAACATCAAGAAGAGCTTGAGCGCAGAGTGTTTGAAAGCACTCAAGAGCTTAGACAAACTAATCTGTTTTTACGCCAGCAAGTTGAAGAGCGCAAAAAAGTCGAAGCGAAATTGTTTTATGAAGCCAATCATGACGCTTTAACTGGCTTAGCGAATAGACAAATGTTTTTACAGTTATTAAAGCAGCAATTTGCTTTAAGTAAACGGCAACCAAAACTGCAGATGGTTTTGTTGTATATTGATTTAGATCGATTTAAAAACATTAACGACAGTTTAGGTCATCATATGGGGGATGCCTTTTTAGTTGAAGCTAGCCAGCGTTTAAAGCGATTAATTCGTGAGCATGATGTCGTTGCTAGATTAGGCGGTGATGAGTTTGTAGCCTTATTAACAAACTTACAATCTAAGCATGACGCTGAAGAAATAGCCCAGCGTATCGTTAATTCTTTAGAGCAGCCGTTTCAACTGGATGAGCATCAGGTTCACTCTGGTGCTAGCGTTGGCTTAGCTTACATGAAACCAGAGCATACCACTGCAGAAGCCTTGTTACGTGATGCAGATACCGCTATGTATCAAGCTAAGTCTCAAGGACGAAATCAATTTATTGTCTTTAAAGATCCTGCTTCTGAGTCTGTAAGCTAACCCTATGCTTTGGTTATTTATTTAATAGCTGACGCAGCCTTTCTAAATGAGCTTGACCGGTTTGTTGTCGTTGTTGCTCGGTTTTAACTGGCGCTTGTTTTTGCCAGTCTAAGTCATCTTGCGGTAATTCAAGTAAAAAACGACTAGGTTCTGGCTTAATCACTTCACCAAATTGCCGGCGCTCTTTGGCATAAGTAAAAATAAGCTCGCGCTGCGCCCGCGTAACGCCAACATAAGCTAAGCGGCGTTCTTCTTCAACATTGCCTTCATCAATACTGGTTTGATGCGGTAAAATACCTTCTTCCATACCCACCATAAACACATAAGGGAACTCTAACCCTTTCGAAGCGTGGAAGGTGAGTAACTGGACTTGATCGGCATTATCTTCTTGCTCTTGCCGCTCCATCATGTCGCGTAAGGTTAAGCGGGTAACAACTTCGGGTAAGGTCATAGCCGGCTCGTCTTCTTTACCTGCCAACATTTCACTGATCCAGCGGTACAGTTCATTGATGTTTTTTAATGCCATCTCAGCTGCTTTAGGGCTAGTACTGCTTTCAAATAACCAGGCTTCATAATGACTTTGGCGAATTAAATCGCGAATGGCTTCAGCAGGATCGGCGCGCTGCGCATTATCGGCGATTAAACTAATCCACTTGGCGAATTGTTGTACCGCATTTTGGCTGCGCGCGGATAAATGCATCGACAGCTCAGACTCACAGCAAGCGGCAAATAAACTAATTTGCTTTTCATTAGCTAATAGGCCAACTTTTTCTAATGTCGCGGCACCAATTTCACGGCGAGGGGTATTAATAATGCGCAATAACGCATTGTCGTCATCATGGTTTACCACTAAGCGCAAATACGCCATCATGTCTTTAATTTCACTGCGTGAGAAAAACGAGGTACCGCCAGAAATTTTGTACGGGATACGGTTAGTCATCAACGCTTTTTCAAACACCCGAGACTGATGGTTACCGCGATATAATAAAGCGTAGTCGCGATAATGACTGCGATTAATAAACCGATGCGAGATGATTTCGGCCACAACTTTTTCAGCTTCATCTTCTTCATGTTTACACGGCAATACTTTTAACGGCACACCATAACCATTTTCACTAAATAGCTTTTTTTCAAACTCATGTGGATTATTAGCAATTAAAATATTAGCCGCTTTTAAAATACGCTCTGCTGAGCGATAATTTTGCTCTAATTTAATTACTTTTAAGCTGGGGAAGTCGGTTTTAAGTAACGATAAATTTTGCGGTTTAGCGCCGCGCCATGAATAAATAGACTGATCATCATCGCCCACCACAGTAAAGCGCTGTCGCTCGTTAACTAAGGCTTTCACTAATTGATACTGACTAGTATTGGTGTCTTGATATTCATCGACTAACAGATATTGAATTTTTTGCTGCCACTTTTCTTTTACTGCCTGATTATGCTGAAATAATAACGTTGGCATAAGAATTAAATCATCAAAATCTAAGGCATTATAAGCATTGAGTTGTTTAACATATTGCTGGTAATAATTAGCAAAGCTTATATCTTGTGGGTCCGATGCATCGGCAATGGCTTTGGCCGGTAAAATAAGCTCGTTTTTCCAATGGCTAATCCGGCTTTGTAAGGCGCGTAATAAATCTTTGTCACCTTGAATATCGCTCTGACTAAGCTCTTTAATCAAAGCTAAACTGTCTTGGGCATCAAATAAGGTAAAATTAGCCTTATAGCCAATATGGCGGTATTCTTTTTTAAGAATATCTAAGCCTAAGGTGTGAAAGGTCGAGATGGTTAAACCGCGCGTTGCCGTTTTGGGTAATTGTTGACTGATACGTTCGCGCATTTCGCGGGCGGCTTTATTGGTAAAGGTTACCGCAGCAATATGCCGAGCACTTAAATTACATTGCTGAATTAAATAGGCGATTTTATTAATAATTACGCGAGTTTTACCGCTTCCTGCACCTGCTAACACTAAACAAGGCCCAGAAATATAATGAACAGCGGCATTTTGTTGCGAATTTAACTTCATTTACACACCTAGATTAAGCACACAGCTGCAAAAACAACCAGTAAACGTTAATACGCCCTAGTTAGCTATTGTAACGAAAATTGAAAGCAAATAGCATGCACCTAGCAAATTTAGCCACTAGAATAGTAAGACTGATAATTTAATAACGCCAAGTTGTATAGTGGCCAAGGAGAACAGCATGATCGATCCAAAGAAAATTGAAGATATCGCCAAACAAATTAGTAACGTTATTCCGCCTCAGTTAAAGCAGTTTGCCGATAGCGCTGAAGGTAAAATTAAACAAATTTTACAACAGAAATTAGCGGATATGGATTTTGTAAGCCGGGAAGAATTTGATGTTCAGCGCCAAGTATTATTACGTACCCGAGAAAAGCTGGAACAATTAGAGCAACAAGTTGCGGTGTTATTAGCCGAAACAACTGAAGATTTTGCGGCTAAAGACTTACCTTCTTCAGATCAGGTTTAAAGGCGCACTTAGCGAGTAATAGAACGGTTTAAGCTTAAAGTTAAAAGCTTAAACCGTTGAATACTTAAACCGCTAAATACTTAAACAGGTAATAATACTGCATTACGCTTTTGGTCTTGCCACTCGTAAAATTTCAGTTAAACCCGCCACTGCACCACCAATATTGGCTAGTTCAGCCGGCACTATCATCGTGTTATTGGTTTTGGCTAAATTACCGAACTCTTTAACGTATTGTTCGGCAACACGTAAGCTTACCGCTTCTGAACCACCTGGCTGATTAATGGCCTCGGCAATTTTACGCAGACCTTCTGCGGTAGCGATAGCAATTAGCTCAATTTCACGCGCGCGACCTTCGGCTTCATTGATCTGACGCATTTTATCCGCTTCTGACAGGTTAATAACTTCCTGTTGATGGCCTTCCGACACGTTAATCATGGCTTGGCGCTCGCCTTCTGACCGAGCAATGGCGGCACGGCGTTCACGTTCAGCGCGCATTTGTTGCTCTAACGCGTCTTTAATACTATGCGGTAACTCAATATCAGCAATTTCATAGCGCAATACTTTTACGCCCCAAGGTGCGGCCGCTTCGTCTAAAGCTTTAACCACTTCTTCATTAATCTTGGCGCGTTCTTCAAAGGTTTTATCTAAATCAGTTTGGCCAATAACAGAACGCATGGTGGTTTGGGCTAGCTGTGCTGAGGCGTAACGGTAATTGTTTATACCGTAGCTAGCTTTGTGCGGGTCTATAACCTGTAGATATAAAATGCCATCAATACCCACTTGAATATTATCGCGAGTAACACAGGTTTGGCGCTGCACATCGATCACTTCTTCTTTTAGGCTGTGGGTATAAGCCACTTTGTCGATAAAGGGGATTAAAATATGAAAACCAGAATCTAAGGTGCGAGAATATTTACCTAAACGCTCGATAACAAAGTTACTTTTTTGCGGCACTACGCGTGCGGTTTTAATAATGGTAATAATAACGGCTAAAGCAAAACCCGCCATTAAAATGGTATTAATGTTAATCTCAACCATCAAATTTACTCCTTAAATAGATGGAACTACGTTTAGTATATTGTTTTAGTTTATTAATGTGGCTTTATGGTACTTACCTGTAGCTTAATGCCTTGATTAGCAATAACCCAAGCAACATCGCCTGCTTGCAGTGGTTGCTCGGACTCGGCATCCCACTGTACGCCATTTAACACGACACGTCCGGCACCATGTTCAAAGGTACTGTGGACAATAACCCGACTACCAATATCGGAAGCAACGGCTGAGGGCTGTTCTGAACTGTCAGCGGTATAGCCAACAAACCAGCGTTTACACTGACTACGGACACTAAACAACAACACCAGTGATAACACAGCAAAAATTAAAAACTGCAGGCTATAGCTATCAATAATGCCGAAATTAAGTAATAAACCAACAATAATGGCAGCAATACCAAAAAATACGGCAACAATACTGGTTGCCATTAACTCAGTCAGTATCAGGACTATACCGGCAATGATCCAAAGGGTGGCTATATTCACCTAGGTTACTCCATTAATTAAATCTACTTTAGCTTAAGGCCATTTAGCCATTAACTTGTTAAAGCTAGTAGCTTGAATATACAGCATTAAGCTAGGCCAGTGACACTATATGAGTGACAGGTTCAAAAGCTACGCTAGCCACAGCAAAAGATCAATTTAGTTAAGCTTTATCATTCCGCTTAGCATCAATTAAGTCATATTGGCGTAGTTGCGGTATGGCTTGTTGTATTGCTGTTTCTAAAGCATCTAGTTTAATTAAGCTATCACATAACGCTTCGCCACGCTGCTCCAACATACCAACTTGGCTTTCGATACGTTGTTCTAATTGAGTACCAAAGTTATCCATTTTCTGGGAGAAGGCATCCATTCTCTGTTCAAAGCTGCCTTCGCCAGTCGTTAACGCTTTGCCAACCACCAGCATCATACTGCCAATTGATTGCGTAACGGCTTGCTCAATGGCTTGTTCAAACGCTTGGTCAAACACATCATCTAGGGTATCAAAGCGGCTACCGTACACGGTTATGCCATCTTCTTGCTGTAAAACTAAGCGTTCACTATAAGCTTTAATTTTAGTAACAGCTTGATTTAGCGCTGGTAACTTTGCAATGGGTTCTCCGGTTAACTCGCTGACAGCACTGTTAATGGCATCGCTAGCTAACACTAAGCTATCTTCTACTAAGCTTAGTGTTTGAATAGTTTGCTGCCGAATATCAGCTTGAAACTGTTGTAAGTTTTGTTGGGTAGCGCGATCCGTTGCAATGTTTTGGTTTTTTAACCATAACTGGCCCTGAGTATTAATACGCCAAAGCTCTTTATCAGCCGCTTTTATGGCCACATTTTGAGAATTAACCACCAGATCTTTATCTAAATGGATGTCACAGCTGTGCTCTGACTTGGCGAGTGCAGCCTGACTGACGGTGCTGAGGAGTAAGCTACTGGCGATGATGATGGCTTTCATAAGTTTGTCCTTTCTTAATATTGTTAGTCATTATGTTTTAAACGCGTTTTGGCGTGAATATGACTTAAACAAAGCAAACTTAAGGCCAGTTTTATATTGTTGTTTTTAAACGATTTAAATTTTATCTTGGCTGAGAGTTGAGGATAAGTTAGTGCATTTAACCATTAAATAGTTAAAAAAATCTAACAGTAATAGAAATAATAATATCGTTATAGGAGGAAAAATAGTGTTGAGAGCGAAATGTTTTGGTTATTGAAAACCAGCGGTGAGTATCAACAAATCTTGAGATCAGTATCAACATGCACCGCTAAATATAATGATTAATAAACAGTAACCGCTAATTATGGATTTACTACTTCTTGTTCGATAATCATATCAAGAACCCAACGCACACTAGAAGCGTCTGCGGCTGGATTTTTTAACGTAACTTCTTTTATACGTAAGCGATAAGCTACACCGGGTTGTGGCGTAAACCCTTCAATTTCATCATAAAATAATTGCCATTCTGCTTGCTTAGTATCACGTACTTTTAAGCACTGTTGTACCGCAACACCGGTGCAGGTTTGGCGTTCGGCAGCAACATAGACTAACTTTGTGGTGGCATTGCTTAAGTCAGGTTGTAAGCTAAATTGGTACTGCTGATCTGCTTTAGATAAGGTCAGGGTTTTACCGGCAATAGCGACCTGCGGTCGGTTTTGCAAAAACTGACTAAAAGCTTGCTCACGTTCCATAGCGCTGGGTTCACAAGCCATCATAGTGCTAGCTAATTGAGAAACCACCAACTCGCCATTATCTATTTGGTAGTTACCCATAGTGTTATTACAGCCGGTAAAGCCAGAAATTTTACCTTCATGTAATGCTATTTGTAACGGCTTTTGTGTCGCATTTGCCTCTAGCTGTTGGTAGTCGCCTTGTGGCAAGTTAATTTGTTGACATGCTGTCAATAACACCATAGCTGAAAACACCGATAAACGTTTAATTAGCATCTATTTGCTCCAATCATCCTGAATTGTTCAGCATTATGGTACGGCTAGACCTAATGTAAGCTGAACAACTTAAATTAAAATATCTAGGTTGGATAGACGACTAATATATATTTTTAATTACTTTTTGGAATATCAAAGAGAAATCCATTCTTATACATATATACGTATAGATGGCTAAAGTATCTGAAACAATTAAGTATACAGGATGCTTTATGCTTTTATCTTCGCTAGTGGCGCAGGCCAGCCCATTGTCTGAGCAGCAAATAAGTCAGCTGCAAAATGTGGTTAGCCAATTAAACCCACTTCAACAAGCTTGGGTCAGCGGCTATCTTGCTGCCGGCGCCCAGCTAGCTGGGCAGAATGCGCTTCAAGGTCAGATTCAGGGTGCGCCTCAGCCTGCACCAGCTATCGCCAGTCTGACCATTTTATTTGGTTCGCAAACCGGCAACGCTCGCCATCTTGCTGAAGCACTAGCAAAACAAGTAACAGTTAAAGGCATTACGGCGAAAATTATTGATATGGCTGATTACAAAACTAGCCAGCTAAAAACGAGCAATATCTAATTATCATCACTTCTACTTATGGCGAAGGCGAGCCACCTGAAAATGCAGTCAGTATATATAATTTTTTATTTAGTAAAAAAGCGCCGCAACTGGCTGGGTTAAAATATGCTGTTTTAGGTTTAGGTGATTCCAGTTATGAGTTTTTTTGCAAAACAGCACAAGACTTTGACCAACGCTTAACGGAGCTTGGAGCAACATCGGTGCAAACTCGAGCTGAGTTAGATGTTGATTATCAGACTGAAGCTGACAGCTGGACTGAGGCCGTGATGACTAAGCTAGAGCCTGAGCTAATTGCGAACAACGAGCCTAGTGCGCCATTATCGGCACAGGTTATTGCCTGGCCGGGTGTCGATGCCAATCAGGCAGCGGGTCAGACAGCCAGCCACTATACTAGCGACAAGGCTAGCCAATACAGTAAACAAAACCCGTATGCAGCAGAGCTATATACGCTGCAAAAAATTACCGGTCGTAACTCCACTAAAGATGTGCGCCATATTGAAATTTCACTGGCCAACTCGGGCTTAAATTATCAGCCGGGAGATGCATTAGGCCTATATTTTTTAAACGACCCGCAATTAGTGCGGGAATTATTGTTGTTAACCGCCATTGCACCCGATACGCCGGTAAATTTAGGCAGCGTTAGCTTAACGGTATGTCAAGCCTTAACCGAGCAGTTAGAGCTTACTCAATCTTATCCAAGCTTTGTGGAGAAATATGCGATTGCTAGTAATAACTCAGCGCTAATCGCACTTAGTGGCGATAAAGCCATGTTACGAGACTACATTAACAATCGACAAATTATTGATATTGTTCGCGAACACCCTGGGCTTATTCGAGCTCAGCAGCTGGTAAATGCGCTGCGCAAGCAACAACCGCGGCTGTACTCTATCGCTTCATCACAAGCTGAAGTGGGTGATGAAGTGCACCTAACGGTAGGTGTGGTGCGCTATAACGCATTTGATAAAACTCATTTAGGTGGTGCTTCTGGTTTTCTGGCAGAGCGGTTAGCCGAGGGTGATAAGGTAAAGGTGTTTATTGAGCAGAATAACAACTTTCGCCTACCTGAGAATGACAATACTGCCACCATTATGATTGGACCGGGTACCGGTATTGCGCCATTTCGAGCATTTTTACAAGAGCGTGAAGCACGTGCTGCCAATGGTAAAAATTGGCTGTTTTTTGGCACCCCCCATTTTACCCAAGACTTTTTATACCAACTAGAGCTACAAAACTATTTGAAAATTGGCCTGCTAACCAAGTTAGACCTAGCGTTTAGCCGTGATCAGTCTGAAAAAATTTATGTGCAAGATAAACTGCGCCAAAACGGTAAGGATATTTGGCAATGGCTAGAGCAGGGTGCGCATTTGTACCTGTGCGGTGATGGCAACCGGATGGCTAAAGATGTACAGCACACGCTGCTGGCTATTGTGCAGCAACATGGCAATAAAACCGCAGAACAAGCCGAGCAGTATTTAGAACAGCTGCGAGTCGCCAAACGTTATCAGAAGGATGTGTACTAATGAGTCAATTTACAATTAACCCAGATTTAGTGGCACCGGGCGTACTGTCGGGTAACGAGCTGTTAAAGGCCAATAGTCAGCATTTACGCGGTACTATTGCGGGGGATTTAACGAACCCGATCACTGGTGGTTTTGTTGGCGACAATTTTATGTTAATTCGCTTTCACGGTATGTATCAGCAAGACGATCGCGATATTCGTGCCGAGCGAGCTGCGCAAAAATTAGAACCCTTGCACAATGTGATGTTACGGGCTCGACTGCCGGGTGGCATTATTAGCCCCAAGCAATGGCTGGCACTGGATCAGTTTGCCGCAGACAACACCTTATATGGCAGCATTCGCTTAACGACACGGCAAACGTTTCAATTTCATGGTGTATTAAAGCCAAATATTAAACCTATGCATCAGTTTTTACACCATATTGGTATTGATAGTATTGCTACGGCCGGTGATGTTAACCGAAACGTGCTGTGCACGCCTAATCCAGTAGAATCTGTATTACATCAACAAGCCTATGAATGGGCGGCAAAGATTAGTGAGCATTTACTGCCTAAAACCCGAGCTTATGCTGAAATTTGGTTAGATGAAGAAAAAATCGAAACCACCGAAGTTGAACCTATTTTAGGCGATAGCTATTTACCGCGAAAATTTAAAACCGCTGTGGTAATACCGCCAAATAATGACATTGATTTACATGCTAATGACTTAAGCTTTGTTGCTGTTGCTGAACATGGCAAATTAATAGGCTTTAACGTGTTAGTGGGTGGAGGGCTAGCCATGAGTTGGGGCGATAAAGCAACCTACCCTCGCATGGCCGATGAGCTAGGGTTTGTGCCATTACAGCATACGTTAAAAGTGGCAGAGCACGTGGTCAGTGTGCAGCGAGATTACGGTAACCGTTCAAATCGTAAGAATGCAAAAACTAAATATACTATAGATCGGATTGGTCTTGAGGTGTTTAAAGCCGAAGTAGCAAGCCGTGCTAACATTACCTTTGCAGCCATCAAACCGTATCACTTTACCAGTCGCGGTGACCGAATTGGTTGGGTACAAGGTATTGATGGTAAACAGCATTTAACCCTATTTATTGAAAATGGTCGGGTATTAGATTTTGCCAATAAACCCTTAAAAACCGGTCTAGCCAAAATTGCCGCCATACATCAAGGCGACTTTCGCATTACGGCTAACCAAAACCTGATTATTGCCGGCGTAGCAGCGGCGAAAAAAGCAGAAATTGAAGCGATTGCCCGTGCTCACGGCTTAATTGATGATAGCCATAGTGCACTGCGTAAAAACTCGATGGCGTGCGTGGCGTTACCAACTTGCCCGCTGGCGATGGCCGAAGCCGAGCGCTATTTACCGGCATTTGTTAGTAAAGTTGAAACCTTGCTCACTAAACATAATATTGGCGATGAGCATATTATACTGCGCGTAACAGGCTGCCCGAACGGATGTGGTCGCACCATGCTGGCGGAAGTCGCCTTAGTTGGCCGTGCGCCGGGTAAATATAATCTATATTTAGGCGGTAACCGCGAAGGTACGCGTATTCCGCGTTTACTGTTGGATAATGTGGCCGAAGCCGAGATTTTAGCGACCTTAGATAGCCTTATTGGCCGCTGGGCCAGCGAGCGTAGCAATAATAGTGAAGGTTTTGGCGATTTTGTAATAAGGGCTGGCGTAGTGACGCCGGTAGTGGTGCCTAAAGATGACTTTTATAGCTAAACAGGCCACAACTGCAATGATAACTAAAGTGGAAAATCATAAATTTCGGACTATTTTGAATCAAGATGCCACGACGCAACAGCTATGGTTAGATCAAATTAATCAATTACTAGCGCCATTAACTGCACAACAGCGAGTGAATTGGGCGCTAGAGTACTTGCCACAACAGCCAATGCTAAGCTCAAGCTTTGGCATTCAAGCTGCGGTAATGTTGCACTTATTGTCACAACAGCAACCGGATATTCCCGTGGTACTCGTTGATACAGGCTATCTATTTGCTGAAACCTATCAGTTTATAGAGCAGTTAACTCAGCAGCTGAAACTAAATTTACAGGTGTATCGCGCTAACCTAACCCCCGCTTGGCAAGAAGCACGTTATGGTCGTTTATGGCAAAGTGCAGAAGGTATTAAACAATATAATCAAATCAATAAAGTAGAGCCTATGCAACGGGCACTTAAAGAGCTGCAAGTAGGCTGTTGGTTTACCGGCTTACGCCGTAGTCAAAGTAGTACTCGTGCCGATATAGCCGTAGTTGAAATTAGCCGCGGAGCAGTAAAAGTACAGCCGATTCTTGATTGGAGTAATAAAGACATATTTTATTACCTAAAACAACATGGCTTAAGTTATCACCCGCTTTGGGAGCAGGGCTATGTATCGGTTGGTGATACCCATTCCACGCGTAAGTTAGAGCTGGGAATGAGTGAAGAAGATACCCGATTTAATGGTTTTGGCCGCGAATGTGGTTTACATGTAGACGGTGACGGTATTTAAACTTTCTAAAGTAAAAGTAAGATCACAAGCAAAAGCATTATTGCTTCTGCTTGCAAAACTAACAGTATAAATAATAATTAACACTATGTTTTAGCGTAAGCTAAATTGATAAATTGTCTCATTTTCACTTAAGATTAATACGTTATCTTCTATGCTGACTTTGGGTCTGTTTTGTAAAAACTGATTAAACTGTTGTTCACGCTGCATATCTTCAGGTGCACAGGCCATCATGGTGCTTGCCAGTTGAGAAACAACAAGCTCGCCCTTATCTAAGCTATATTGGCCCATTACGTTATTACAGCCAGTAAAACCAGAAATTTTACCTTCTTGTAATAAGAGTTGTAATGGCTTTTCAGTTTCTTCAGCTGATAGTTGCTGATAGTCACCTTGCGGCAAGTTAACTTGTTGACAGGCGGCAAGTAAAGCCGCAGCAGAAAAAACTGTTAGACGTTTAAAAAATAGCATATTTTCACTCCAATTATTCTTAATTTGCTGATGATTATGACAAAGCTTAGCTTGTTGTCAGCTGAACAGAATAATTAAAAAATAAATGCTAATCGATTAAAGCGATTGATGTGATTTGTTTTATTCGTTTTAAAAGTAAAGAGTACTGGGCTATGATAGCTGCAGTTGGAACAAAAACTATGAACTAACCTAAAGGAGTAAGACTATGTCTTCTATTATTAATACAAAAATTAAGCCGTTCAATGCAACTGCATTTCATCAAGGTAAATTCGTACCAGTTTCAGAAAAAGATTTAGCCGGTAAATGGTCGGTAGTAGTATTTTACCCAGCTGACTTCACCTTTGTTTGTCCAACAGAGTTAGGCGACTTAGCTGATTTCTACCCTAAATTCCAAGAAGCTGGTGTTGAAGTATATTCAGTATCAACAGATACTCATTTCACGCACAAAGCGTGGCATGATGCTTCTGAAACTATCAAGAAAATTACCTACCCAATGATCGGTGACCCAACAGGTACTATGACGCGTAACTTTGGCGTGATGATTGAAGAAGAAGGTTTAGCGTTACGTGGTTCTTTCGTTATTAACCCTGAAGGCGAAATCAAAGTTGCTGAAATTCACGACTTAGGCATTGGCCGTAGTGCTGCAGAATTGTTCCGTAAAGTACAAGCGGCACAATATGTTGCTAACCATGATGGCGAAGTATGTCCAGCTAAGTGGACTCCAGGTGAAGCAACTTTAGCTCCATCATTAGATTTAGTCGGTAAAATCTAAGGCACAGCCTTTGTGCAAATGCTGACTGCGGTTATTTACCCCAGTTAGCTACAATACGAGTAGTTTTAGTCGTGTTATCTCCGGGTGATTTACTTCGCCCGGCTTTCCCCAAGCTCAGCTTTTATCAATCTGGATTCAGGTTACGGCCAGGTTTTAGCTTAGTTGTGCCCAAAATTTATCGTCTAAACACATTAAGGAGTTTTTATGTTAGATACTAACCTTAAACAAGCTTTGAAAACCTATCTGCAGAACCTAAAAACTGAGGTTGAATTGGTAGTCTCTTTAGACGATAGCGCTAAAGCTGCAGAAGTTAATGACCTAGCAACGCAAATTGCTGAATTATCTGATCTGGTAACATTGCGTCGCGATGATGAAGCACTAGAACGAAAACCATCGATGCTAGTACGCTCTGTGGCAAAGGGCACTGAAATTACCTTTGCTGGCGTACCTTTAGGCCATGAATTTACCTCTTTAGTCCTAGCTTTATTACACTCAGGTGGCCATCCTATTAAAGAGGATGCCGAGATTATTGAACAAATTAGTCAATTACCGGGTAACTTCGCTTTTGAGACCTTTGTGTCATTAAGTTGCCAAACCTGCCCTGAAGTGGTGCAAGCATTAAACATTATGTCGGCCATAAACCCTAATATCACCAACGTGATGATAGATGGTGCTTTGTTCCAGCAAGAAGTCGCGGACAAAAATGTGATGTCGGTACCGTCGGTGTATTTAAATGGTGAGCTATTCTCACAAGGCGCCATTACCTTAGAAAAAATCATTCAAAAAATTGATGTTAATGCTGAACAACGCCAAGCTGAAGCCCTAAAAAATAAAGCCGACTTTGATGTTCTGGTGGTCGGTGGTGGCCCAGCAGGTGCAGCAGCCTCTATCTATGCTGCCCGTAAAGGCTTACAAACCGGCATTGTTGCCGAGCGCTTTGGTGGCCAAGTGGCTGATACCGTGGGTATCGAAAACTTTATTTCGGTTCAACATACTGAAGGGCCTAAGTTAGTTGCCAATCTAGAAGCCCATGTTCGTGAATACGATGTGGATATCATGAATGGTCAACGTGCGGTTAAGTTAAGTAAAGGCGACAAAATTCAGCTGGAATTAGCTAATGGTGCGGTACTGAACAGTAAAACCTTAGTATTATCTCCAGGTGCGCGCTGGCGTGAAATGAACGTGCCGGGTGAGCAAGAGTATCGCGGTAAAGGCGTCGCTTACTGTCCACATTGCGATGGCCCGTTATTTAAAGGTAAACGTGTTGCCGTTATTGGTGGTGGTAATTCGGGTATCGAGGCCGCTATCGATTTAGCTGGTCTTGTTGAACATGTCACTGTACTGGAGTTTGCGCCGGAATTACGCGCCGATGCAGTATTAATTAAAAAAGCTAATTCTATGGCCAATATTACTATTATTACTGACGCTCAAAGCACAGAAGTCACTGGTGATGGCAATAGAGTAAACGGTATTAACTACACTGATCGTAAAACAGGCGACTCGCACCATGTTGAGTTGGCAGGTATTTTTGTCCAAATTGGTTTAGTGCCTAATACTGAATGGTTACGTGGCGCTATTGAGTTATCACCTCGTGGCGAAATTATTATTGATGACCGTGGCCAAACCTCTATGCCTGGCGTATTTGCCGCCGGCGATGCGACAACAACACCGTTTAAGCAGATTATTATTGCCATGGGTGCCGGTGCCACGGCCTCGTTAGGCGCATTTGATTACTTAATTCGCCACTAAGTTCGCTTTTAAGTAAAAGTTGTAAATTTGGGTTATTTCACTCTTATCACTCCTAGCTCTTCCTCTTTGCGGTAACTTCGGTTGCCGCTTTTTTTTTGACTTTTTATTGGCGCTATAAGTATTACAGTTAGCGTAATGAGTCATTAAATTAGCCAATGTAAATATATTAATCCTTCTGCTAATTCTATTTCGTTATATACAAGCGTAATTAATTATTACCGTAAAGACGTTTAGATGTCTAATCTAAATGCTGCAAAGTGAATCTTTATTGTTTTAATTACGGTGTAGGAGTGGCCATGCAGTATTTACCTATTTTCGTTCAGTTAACGGATAAACCCGTTTTGGTAGTGGGTGGCGGTTCGGTTGCGCTGCGCAAGGCTGGTACGCTGTTAAGTGCTGGCGCTAAGCTAATTGTGGTTGCCCCCGAGTTTGCTGCTGAGTTTATCGCCTGGCAACAACAGGGTAAGGCTGAGTTAATTCATGGCTATTTTGTGCCTAGTTTGCTTGATAACAAACTATTGGTGATTGCTGCTACCAACAGCGATAGGGTTAACGCTGCTGTGTATAAAGCCGCAACTGCGCGCAATATGCTGGTAAATACCGTAGACGACCAAGCTAAGTGTGGCTTTATATTCCCTGCCATTATTGATCGTAGCCCTATTCTCATTGCCATTTCTAGTTTTGGCACCGCGCCAGTGTTAGCAAGGCGATTGCGTGAAAAATTAGAAGCACTGTTACCGCAACATTTAGGTACATTGGCCCAGCTAGTGGGCGGCTTTCGTAGCAAAGTAAAGGCTAAGTTTACTAGCTTTGCGGCACGTAGGCAGTTTTGGGAGGGCGTATTTAATTCTGCTGTGGTACGCGAGGTACAAGCTAATCAATTAGACAAAGCCGAGCAACATTTACAGCAGTTACTTAATGCTCCGCAACAGTTAAGCGGAGAAGTCTATATTGTTGGCGCTGGTCCAGGCGACCCGGAGTTACTGACTCTTAAAGCACTGCAATTAATGCAACAAGCGGATGTGGTGGTGTATGACTATTTAGTATCACCACAGATCATAGAGTTGGTGCGTCGTGACGCCGAGAAAATTTGTGTCGGTAAAAAAGCCGGTGAGCACTCAGTGCCGCAGCAAGACACCAATCAACTGCTAATAGATTTAGCGCTTAGCGGTAAAAAAGTTTGCCGTTTAAAAGGCGGTGATCCCTTTATTTTTGGCCGTGGCGGGGAAGAAATACAAGCCCTAGTGCCACATAAAATTGCTTTTCAGGTCGTGCCGGGTATTACCGCTGCTGCCGGTTGTGCTGCTTATGCAGGTATACCGTTAACCCACCGTGATCATGCTCAAAGTGTGCAGTTTGTTACGGGTCATTGCAAAAGTGAAGGCAGTGAACCCGAGTGGTTAAGCATGAGCAAGGCAAATCAAACCCTAGTCATTTACATGGGGTTAATGAAAGCGGGCCATATTCAGCAGCAGCTTATTCGCGCGGGGCGTAGCGGCGAAACATTAGTCGCCATCATTGAAAACGGCACTCGGCTTGAACAACGTATTGTGTCAGGTCAATTACAAGATTTAGCCCAGTTAGTACAACAACATCAAATCAGCTCTCCCGCACTACTGGTTATTGGTGATGTAGTGAGTTTGCAACAGGACTTACATTGGTTTGGCCAAAGGCCGCAACCTGCCGTACTTAATCAACCTGCCGTTTTTAGTCAAGCTACTGTATTTAATCAAAAACTAAGCCAGATGGCTTAAGGATTAACCGATGTCAGAATTAACCAGCGCCCTAACACACTTACAACAGCTTGAAGCAGAAAGCATTCATATTTTTCGTGAAGTTGCCGCCGAATTTAAAAAGCCGGTCATGCTGTACTCAATAGGCAAAGACTCATCGGTATTATTGCACTTAGCACGTAAAGCTTTTGCGCCAGGCAAAATTCCGTTTCCATTGCTGCATGTTGATACCGGGTGGAAGTTTCGGGAAATGATTGAGTTTCGTGATCGTCTGGCCAAAACGTATAACTTTGAACTGCTGGTACATAAAAATCCAGAAGGCCTAAGCATGAATATAAATCCGTTTATACATGGTAGCGCCAAACATACCGACATTATGAAAACGGCTGGCTTAAAACAAGCGCTAAATAAATACGGTTTTGATGCCGCTTTTGGCGGTGCCAGACGGGATGAAGAAAAATCTCGAGCTAAAGAAAGGGTATATTCATTTCGCGACAAACATCACCGCTGGGATCCTAAAAATCAGCGACCAGAATTATGGAGACTGTATAACGGCGCCGTTAATGATAACGAGAGTATTCGGGTATTTCCATTATCAAACTGGACCGAGTTAGATATTTGGTTATATATCCTGCAAGAAAATATCGACATTGTACCGCTGTATTTAGCTAAAAAGCGGCCAGTGCTAGAACGGAACGGCAGTCTTATTATGGTTGATGACGAACGCATGCCGCTAGAGGTTGGCGAAACGCCGCAGCTAAAATCTGTGCGGTTTCGCACGCTAGGCTGTTATCCACTAACAGGCGCTATTGAATCAACCGCCGATACCCTTGAATCCATAGTAGAAGAAATGCTGCGCGCTCGCACCTCAGAGCGGCAAGGGCGAGTTATTGATCAAGATCAGTCAGGTATGGAATTAAAAAAACGCGAGGGGTATTTCTAATGTCAGCAGCAACGGTTACATCATTAAATCAGCAGTTAAATACGCTAGGTATTCGCGGTTACCTGCAACAACATCAAACTAAAGGCCTGTTGCGCGTGTTAACCTGCGGCAGTGTCGATGATGGCAAAAGCACCCTTATTGGCCGGCTGTTGCACGATAGCCAGCAGTTATATGATGATCAATTAGACGCATTAAAGCGTGATCATAAAGGCCGGAACAGCGATGGCGAATTAGAGCTAGCCATGTTGGTTGACGGCCTGCAGGCCGAGCGAGAACAAGGTATTACTATTGATGTGGCCTATCGCTATTTTTCCACCACCGAGCGCAAGTTTATCTTGGCCGACACCCCAGGTCATGAGCAGTACACACGCAATATGGCCACCGGCGCGTCTACGTCTGATGTGGCGATATTATTAATTGATGCCCGTTACGGAGTACAAAAGCAAACTCGTCGTCATAGTTTTATTTGTGCTTTATTAGGCATTAAGCATTTAATTGTTGCGGTCAATAAAATGGATATTATTGGTTACAGCGAACCGGCTTATTATGCCATTAAGCAACAAATTCAGGCCTTAATGGCGCAACTTCAGGTGCCAACGGTAGACATAGTGCCCATTAGCGCCTTAAAGGGTGAAAATATTTTAACCCGTTCAGCTAATATGCCTTGGTATACCGGTAGCGCACTACTGCCCCTGCTAGAAACACTGCCCATACCGCAAAAAAACGGTAGCGCTACTCGTTTTCCGGTGCAATATGTCAATCGGCCAGATTTAAATTTTCGCGGCTTTGCAGGGACTGTAGTCAGTGGTCGTTTAGCAGTAGGCCAAGCTATTACCGCATATCCATCGGGTAACAAAACCACCATTAAGCAAATAATTACCTTTGCAGGCGAACAACCATCAGCTAGTGCAGGGCAAGCAGTAACGCTGACGTTAGATGACGAAATTGATATTAGTCGGGGTGACTGGTTAGTGCCCTCTACTGAAACCGTTACCCTGACTAACCGCGCCTTGGCGTATCTGGTGTGGTTTAATGACCAACCATTACAAACCGGCCGATTATATGATTTAAAACTGGCAACGCGTAAAACCAGCGTTAGTATTAATCGATTAAATCATAAGGTGAATATTAATACTTTAGCCCAAGAATCTGCCGAAGATGTAACTATTAATGATATTGCCTTAGTTGAATTAGAACTGACCGAAACACTGCCATTGGATACTTTTAAAAACCAACCCGGTACCGGTAACTTTATTTTGATTGATCGGCTAAGCAATACTACTGTAGCGGCCGGCTTAATTCAGAATGTTTTAGCGGAAGAAAGTACTAAGGCAGCGGATATTAGTGGCTTTGAAATAGAACTTAACAGCCTTATTCGTAAGCACTTCTGCCATTGGGGTGCCCGTGACGTGCGCGAGTTACTTAAGGCAGATAAGTAATGCTGTATCAGCAGTATGGTGTTATTGCGCTATTATTGGCACTAGTAGCAGCGCTTATTTTTAGTCAACGCTCGCCTGCGCTGTGGTTTGGCGGTGCTTTACTATTAAGTTATTTGGCCGGCTGGTTAACACTGGATGTTGCACTACAAAATTTTACTAATCCGTCACTACTTACCTTAATATTACTGCTGTTAGTATCCATCGCTATTGAAAAATCACAACTGGTGAGTTGGTTAAGTCGAGGTTTTCAAGGTCGTTGCTTAGCCAGCGTTATTGCCCGTTTAAGCTTGTCTAGCGCGTTAATGTCGGCCTTTATTAATAACACGGCGGTGGTAGCAGCGTTAATGGCTTCGTTACGGCATCATAACCACTTCGCAGCCTCTAAGTTACTGCTACCGCTATCATACAGCGCTATTTTAGGTGGCATGCTAACGCTAATTGGCACTTCTACCAACCTTATTGTTAACGGCTTTGTTGAACAAACGGGCGAGCCTGTACTGGGTTTTTTTGACTTTACCCTGCTTGGCGTTTTAGTGCTTATATCTGGGGGTATCGTGCTTATCATTGGTAGCCACTGGTTGCCGGATAATCGTGAGCAAAGCGGTGCTAGCACGCCCTACTATTTAAGTGCACATGTACGCTCAGACAGCCAACTGATAGGGAAAACTGTTGAACAAAATCAATTGCGTGATCTTAAAGCGCTATTTTTAGCTGAAATACAGCGCGGTTCAGAACGTATTTGCCCAGTAACACCCGAAACACTAATTGCAGCAGACGACGAGCTGCGCTTTGTTGGTGATATAACGGCGGTGTCACGTTTACAGCAGTTTGCAGGTTTACAGCTACTACGCCAAGATCAGCAGCCCGGAGAGCTACTTGAAGCGGTACTCAGTTACAGCTCACGCTTAGTCGGTAAAAGTTTAAAACAAAACCGTTTTCGCCATGAATATGATGCCGTAGTAATTGCTGTGCGCCGAGGGCATGAGCGGTTGCAAGGTGGCTTAGGTGACTTAGTGCTGCATGCCGGAGATGTACTTATTTTATCCGTTGGTCAGCATTTTCCTGGCCAGCATCAACTTAGCCAAGACTTTATTTATGTTAATGGTTTATCTATCAGCGCACCTTTGCCTAAAAGCCTGAGTAACTGGGTGTTATTCAGCTTTTTGGCGACATTGATGTTGGCTATTGTTGGTATTGTTCCACTGATTAAAAGTTTACCAATACTGTTAATAGGCTATGTTGCGGGTCGTGCTATAAACATAAAAGAATTAAAAAATCGTTTTCCATTAGAATTATGGGTTATTGTCGGCTCGGCAATTGGTTTAGCTCAGTTGATGATCCAAACCGGCATAGCCAGTAATATCGCCAATACGCTGATCCAGTGGCTTGATGGCAGCGGTGCTTACGGTGCGCTTATTGCGGTATTTATTGCTACTTGGCTATTTACTGAACTGGTCACAAACAACGCAGCCGCAGCGCTAACTTTTCCTATTGCTTATGCCATAGCCCAGAATTTAGGGGTGGACCCGGTACCTTTTTTTATGGCGGTCGCCTTTGGTGCTTCAGCCAGTTTTATTTCCCCTTTTGGTTATCAAACAAATTTAATGGTGTATTCGGCGGGCAATTACCAGTTACGCGACTATATTCGACTTGGCGTACCCATGGTGTTGGCATACAGTGCAGTAGTATTGATATTTTTACCTCTAATTTACCCATTTTAAGTGATGAAATGTATGAATAATAGCAATGCAATTAACGCTGAAAATAAGCCTGTAAATAAGGATATTAAATGGCAGCAACTCGATGTCACTACCGTCCAACGTGAGGTTTTATTGGGTCATAAAAGTGCTGTGTTATGGTTTACAGGCTTATCGGGTTCAGGTAAATCTACTATAGCGAATGCTCTAGAGCAGGCTTTAGCTGCCCAAGGCAAGCACACCTATTTATTAGACGGTGATAATGTACGGCATGGTTTGTGCGCCGATTTAGGCTTTAGCCCAGCTGATCGCAGTGAAAACTTGCGTCGTGTGGGCGCAGTTGCCGGTTTAATGGCTGACGCGGGGTTATTAGTACTTAGTGCTTTTATTTCACCGTATCGGCAGCAGCGTGAGTTGGTAAAAAGCTTTATAGCCGACGGTAAATTTATTGAAATACACATTGCTACACCGCTAGCAGTGTGCGAACAACGCGATGTTAAAGGCTTATATAAAAAAGCCCGTGCTGGTGAAATAAGTCAATTTACCGGTATTTCAGATCCGTACGAAGCACCCACTACAGCAGATCTGGTGATTGATACTTCAATAACTTCACTGCAAGATAGCGTTAAGCAATTACTGCAACTATTGACGCTAAAGGAAATTATTAACTAAATGAAATTTTTACCTGATGTGATTAGCATTGCTGAACAAGCGGGTAGCGCGATTATGGCTATTTACCAGCAGGATAATACGGCGTTTAATATTACTGATAAAGCTGATACCTCACCGCTTACCGCTGCCGATTTAGCAGCTCATCAGCTTATTGTCAGCGCGTTAAGCAAGCTAACCCCACTACTGCCTATTTTGTCAGAAGAAGCCGCTGATATTAGCTGGGATATTCGTAAAAACTGGCAGCGTTATTGGCTAGTTGATCCGTTAGATGGCACCAAAGAATTTATTAAACGTAATGGCGAGTTTACGGTAAATATTGCCCTTATAGATAACGGCGAGCCAGTATTGGGTGTTATTTACGCGCCAGTATTAGGTAAAACCTATTACGCCAGTAAAGACCAAGGCGCTTTTATTAAAACTGGTACGGCTGTTAAGCAGGCTAAAGTAAGTACCCCAGGCAAAGTGATACGCATAGTGGGTAGCCGCAGTCACCCTAGCCCTGATTTGGCGGGTTATTTAAACCAATTCCCTCAACATGAAATGGTAGCGGTAGGTAGCTCGTTAAAGTTTTGTTTAGTGGCCGAAGGCGCCGCGGATGTTTATCCACGCTTTGGCCCAACCATGCAATGGGACACCGGAGCGGGGCATATTATCGCCCTTGAAGCAGGTGCCAGCGTGCAATTTAGCGGTATTAGCAGCAAGGTATATCAGCGTGAAGACTTGCAAAATCCTGAGTTTATTGTTTCAGCGTTAGTTACCATGACAGCAATATAAACTGCCGAGAATAGATGAGGCTAAGTTTATGAAACTTAGTTATTTTATACCAAAAAAACAATCATTTTAGGCAAAGTACGGCCATTTCCAGTACAATAATTGGAATTAATATAGGTGACGTATGCGTTTAGATAAATTTATTTGTGAAAGTACTGGCTTAACTCGTAGCCAAGCAGGAAAAGTGATCCGCCAAGGTGTAGTGACCTTAAATGGTAACAAAGTGAAACAGGCTGCACTGCAAGTTAGCACTGATGATGTGGTGTGTTTAAACGATCAGCAGATAGAAATAATTGGTTTACGCTATATTATGCTGCATAAACCAGCAGGCTATATCTGTTCGACTAGTGATCCGGATCACCCAACGGTATTTACTCTGCTAGAAGAGCCTTTGTTGGAGCGCTTACATACAGTAGGCAGACTGGATTTAGATACCACAGGTTTAGTGTTAATTACAGATGATGGCCAATGGTCGCACCGCATTAGTAGTCCTAAGCATCATGTAGCTAAAACTTATAGAGTGTGGACCGCTGATGCCATTCCTGCTTCAGCAATTGAACAATTTGCCCAAGGGGTAATGTTGCGCAGTGAAACCAATCCTACTTTACCAGCAACTTTAGAAATACTGGGCGAAAAAGAAGCGCTGCTAACCATTCAAGAAGGCCGTTATCATCAAGTTAAGCGCATGTTTGCTGCCATTGGTAATAAAGTCGACAAACTACATCGTCAGCAAATTGGCAATATAACCTTGCCTGACGATTTAGCCGAAGGCGCTTATCGAGCGCTTACTGCAGCTGAATATGCGCAGTTGTAAACGCCTGATGCGAGTATTGCTGCTAGTTTTGCAAGTTTTGATAATGTGTTGGTCTTTAGTTGCAGCCGCCAATGACTCTGACTGGCAGCTATATAAGCAAACGGCGACGGTAAAAGTACATTTTCGGCAGCTGGATAAAGCACGTTTAGAAATTAATGCAGAGCTACAAACCCAATCAAAACTGGGTGCGTTTATGCATTTGCTCAATGATACTCCAGCAATAACAAACTGGGTTGATGGCGCTGAACGGGCGCAAGTCATCGCGCAGGTAAATCCACATAGCCATGTCGTACATAGTTATTTTTCTGGATTTTGGCCCGTTTCACCACGAGATATGATTACGCAATCTATCTGGTCACAAGATGAGATAAGCGGTGTATTAAGCATAGATATCATCGATCGCGGCCAAGATTATCCAGCGCAAAAAGGCTACGTGCGAATGGAGCAAGTATCGGGTCGTTGGCAACTAACACCGCTGACGGAAGGTGGGGTATTAATTCAATATCAAGGCCAAGCCGATCCTGCGGGTAAACTGCCGCACTTTATAGGTAATAAAGCTGCATTAAAGGCCAGTTTTAATACCTTTAAAAATTTAGAGCATATCCTCAGTCGCTATCAAGAACCCTACCCAGGTATTAACGAGAAAAATTAGAGCGCTAACCAGCCGATAATAGTGTGTTCTCGGCTGAGATAGCGCAAATGATTCTCAGTGAGTTTGTTAGAATTTTACTAACTCACCTTTTAATGCAACACCTGCCATAATACGGCCAGCACCACATTGAAACTCAGTAGTGCTAGTAAATTCATTATTTTTATAGTTAGAGCGAATATTGACAACAGCATCATAGCCACGCTTTTGCGCCGCATCTTGTAGTGCTTTAATTGCAGATAATAATACCCATTGGCAAGCTTCTTGGTCTGATTTGCCTAGACCATTGGTTTTTTTATTCGTGCTAATTTCACCCCAGTTACTCATCACGGTAGCGTGGTTTTGCCCAGCAAAATAAAACGGCACATCTAACAGTGCTTGTTTCGCTTTATCCGTGCCAATAATATCCGCTAAAGGCAGGGTTTGTATGTCATCGCGTGCAGTAGCAGCTGCAGAAAAAAACACCGTGCTTAACGCTGCAGCTAAAACTAACTTAGTTTTCATAAATAACTCCTTGTTGATTAAATATCCAAGCTAAGGCCATACCAAAACTGACATTATGTTGACGCTGTACAAGCGGGCTGTCACGATAGCTTGCCTGCTGTAAATTATCATAGCGAACAAAGCTACCTAGCCACCATTGCTGATATCGCCAACTTAATCCACTTGATAAACGCCAACCGGAAAAGCCACCATCTGCCTGATACTGCGTTCTTTGTAGGTTAACATATTGTTGCTCAACGCCATACAAATACTGATGAAATTGCGCCGAACTCCAAATAGCTGAAAGTTGGCTGCTAAATTGTATGTTGTTATTTAGAGATTTACGCCAACGCAACTGAGGCTCAAACCGCCAACCAACACTTTGCCAATGTTGTAAATTAGTTGCAACCGCTTTTCTCAGTGCTACACGTAATGTTAGCTCACTGCTATCGACTTGGTGCAGATTATAATCTAGTGTCGAGCCAAACTCTGCTATCCAAAGCAAGTCAGGCATGTCTTTTCGATAGGGGTTATTTTCGCTGTTAACGGGTAGTGCGCCAGCAAAGCTTAGGTTTACAGACCAGTCTTTTGCCTTAAATAACTGCCCTAAAGCTTCTGTTTGATTGACCTTAATTTTTTCGCTTTGATAAAATAGGTATGGAAAAGGCAGCAGATAATGTTGATTGACCGTTGAGCCTAGATAATCGGGTAACTGGCTGTAAGTCACACCAACACCAAAAGCAAATTGTGGCTTAATGTCTATTGTTGGTTCTGTATTAGCCTTAGCTGTACTCAGGCTAATAGGGCTAAAATATAATGCCAAAAGCATCAGTAAGTAGCGGTACAGTTTCATAACTTACTTAAGCCAACGATTAAAAATTAGAGAGGTATTAATACCACCAAAAGCAAAGTTGTTGCTCATTACATAGTTGGTTTGTAAGTTTCGGCCTTGGCCCATAATATAATCTAGTGCCGCACAATCAGGATCAACTTCCGTCAGATTTAAGGTTGGTGCAAACCAATTGTCATGCAACATCATTATACTGGCCCAGCTTTCAATAGCACCGCAGGCGCCAAGCGTATGACCAAGATAGCTTTTTAGCGAGCTAAAAGGGGTATTGCTGCCAAATACCCGTGCTGTAGCGTGACTTTCTGCAATGTCACCACGGTCGGTAGCCGTACCATGGGCGTTTACATAACCTATGCTGCTAGCGGCTATATTGGCATCTTCTAGCGCCAAGCGCATAGCACTTTCCATCGTAGTGTCGGTAGGTTGAGTAACGTGGACGCCATCAGAATTTGAACCAAAACCGACTATTTCAGCATAAATTGTGGCGCCACGGGCCAGCGCATGCTCAAGTTCTTCTAGTATTAAGGTGCCTGAACCTTCGCCAATGACTAAGCCATCGCGGCCCTTATCAAAGGGGCTAGGTGTTGATTTTGGCTTGTTGTTTTTTGTACTAGTGGCATACAGGGTATCAAACACAGCAGCTTCAGTGGCACAAAGCTCTTCTGCACCACCCGCGACCATCAGTAGTTGTTTACCGTATTTAATCGCTTCATAAGCATAACCAATACCTTGTGAGCCTGAAGTACAAGCTGAGCTAGTGGTATAGACTCGCCCTTTTATACCAAAAAATACGCCAACGTTTACGGCTGTAGTGTGAGCCATCATTTGAATATAGCTAGTGGCGGTGACGCCGGTCATATCGCCAGTATCCATCATGCGGCCAAAGGCTAAAATGGGGTCAGTACTGCCAATAGAAGAACCAAAAGCAACACCACAACGACCATCTGTTAATGCTGGGTGCGTTAACAAACCGGCATTAATTAATGCTAGCTCAGTGCTTCGGGTAGCCATTAACGACACGCGGCCCATTGAGCGAACCATTTTACGCGAGTAATGTTCAGGCTTTTTAAAATGCAGTATCGGTGCGGCTAAACGCGTGCTCATGCTGCTGAACTTATCCCATTGCGGCATAGTAGCCACCGCATTTTCGCCTTGGATAATCCGCTGCTTAAATTCAGGCCAGCTATCGCCAAAGGCGGTAATTACTGACATACCGGTGACAACCACTCGTTTCATTAGACTAACCCACCATTAACCGAAATAACTTGTCGCGTAATATAAGCAGCTGGCTCTGAAAATAAAAATGCTACAGTAGCCGCAACTTCGTTAGTTGTTCCTGCGCGACGTAACGGGATCATCTTCATCACTTCATCTGCTGCCACATCTTGCACCATATCGGTTTTAATTAAGCCCGGAGCTACGCAATTGACAGTAATTTTACGCTTAGCCAATTCTAACGCTAGTGCTTTAGTGGCACCAATCAGCCCAGCTTTTGATGCACTGTAATTAACTTGACCGCGATTGCCCGCTATGCCAGAAACTGACGCCATAGTGACAATGCGGCCACCTTGACGCAGCTGAATCATTGGCATAACACTGGGGTGTAATACATTATAAAAACCATCTAAATTGGTATGAATTACCTGATCCCAATCTTGTTCAGTCAAAGCAGGAAAGGCGCCATCACGGGTAATACCCGCGTTACATACTACGCCATAATAGGCTCCGTTCTGAGCAATATCCTGCTCTATCGCTGCCCGAGCGGCTGCGCGGTCGGCAACGTCAAACTGCAACACCGAAGCTTGACGGCCAAGAGCCTGAATACTCTGAGCTACAGCGTCTGCACTGTCCCGACCCGAACGACAATGTACGACTATATCAAACCCTTGTTCCGCCAAACGTAAGGCGATAGCTTTACCAATACCACGGCTTGAGCCGGTAACCAATACTCTTTTCATTACTACTCCGTTAGCCATTCTTGATAGTCATCAGGTTCAAATACATTCAGCCTTGCGCTAACTAACACTTGCTCTTGGCTGCTAATACTGCATTCAAATACGCTTAAACCAGAGGATTCCCGCACTAGCTCTTTTGCAAGCACTGTTAACTCAGTGCCTGCAATAAACTCTGTTACTTGTGGTAGGTATTTACGACAACCTAATAAAAAGCCGATTTTTACTTGGCCGCCGGCTTTTAATCGATTAGCCCCAGCATATGCGGCTATGGTTTGCGCCATATATTCAATACCGACATAAGCGGGTACTGCCTTACTAGCCGCATCATAGAACGGGCTGTTTTCAGATATCGCTACTCGGCAGATACCATAATCATCGCCAGCCTCTACAAAATGGTCGAGCAAAATCATCGGCGCTCGATGTGGTAATACTTGCTCTATGCTATAGCCTGTAATCATGTTGTTCTACCCAGAATCAATGCCATATTATTGCCACCAAAGGCAAAAGAATTAGACAGACAGTATTGTGTTTGCTGTTGCTGCTGTTTTGTTACCAAATTCAATTGAGGCAAGTTAGGATCTGGTGCTGCATCCCAGCAATGTGGAATCAAGTTTTGCTCGGTATTATAAGCTGATAAGGTTAACCAGCATAGTGCAGCTTCAATTGCACCTGCTGCGCCTAGCGTGTGACCAGTCATTGCTTTGGTAGAACTAGCCGGAGTATTGGTTAACTCTAATTGGCTTAAGGCCTGACTTTCCATACTGTCATTTAGCGGTGTGGCTGTGCCATGTAAATTAATATAATCTAACTGTGCCGGTGTTATACCTGCATTAGTACAAGCTTGCTTAATTGCGGCTATAGCACCTCGGCCTTCAGGGTGAGGGGCTGACATATGATGGGCATCAGACGAGGCACCGGCTCCAAGCAAGGCAATACCGGCAGAGGCTTTTTGCATTAGAAATAGTGCTGCACCTTCACCAATATTAATGCCATCACGATTTGCACTAAAAGGCTGACAATAACCTGCAGAGGTTGATTCAAGTGCGTGAAAACCATTTAAGGTCAATTGGCATAAAGAATCGACACCGCCTACTATTACGGCATCCGCTAGATCTGCTTGCAATAAGCTACGGGCACTCATTAAGGCCCGTGCGCTAGATGAACAAGCAGTTGAAATTGCATAGCAAGGGCCACTAACCTCGGCCAACTTAGCAATAAAGTCAGCGGGTGCCACCATTTCTTGCATTTTATAATGATAACCATTGGGATAGTTCTGCTGTTGCATATAGTGTTGCATAGCACGCTCACCTTCGGCTATTCCTGATGTGCTAGTGCCTAATATCACAGCAATACGCGCCGGCCCAAATTGTTGTCGGGCCGCTGTCACTTCAGTCACAATTTGTTCAAATGCTAAGGCTGCAAGCTGATTATTTCGGCTTTGGTAGTAAGCTGGCCAATGTGATAAGTCTGGTAAATCAGCATTGACTTCACCGACCACCACTGCTTGTTCAGAATATAATAAATCAGTGCGCCAGCGCATCCCTTCACGGCTGCCAGATATGGCGTTTTGCCACACCTGCTGTTTTGACTGACCCAGTGCACAACATATGCCCATGGCACTAAGTATCATTCTGGTCATGGTAAAAAATCCTGCTGTAATGTGGTAATTTTCAGGCTATAGATAGGCGCAGTAATAGTGATACTTTGTCCCACAGCTAACTGCGCTGAGTTAGTAATTTGCAATAATTGCTTTCCATCTTTATCGTATAAACCGCGTTCATTGGCAGATTGCTGTATTGTCAGTTGTAGCAATCTAGAACGCACTTTCTCTTCACTAAACAAAGCTATTTGCATTTGAGCTAGTAGCGTTTTAGCAAACTCAGGCTGGTTAAAAGGTGCCATACCAGACACCGTCAACTGGTGGTCTGGTTGATAATTAAGCCGCCACAACTCTTGTCCTAACGGTGATATAGCGATTAACAATACTGCTTCTGGTTGCAATAAAGCACTGATAATAAATTGCTGTTGTTGCTGTTGCTCATCAAGCCAGATCACTTGCTGTAATATTTGCTGAGACTGGCCTGGCCAAGCATCGCTTAATTGGTAATAGCCCTTACCAAACGCTGTCCAACCAGCATCTGGCGCAGGCTTTGACTGGCATCCGCTTAGCAATAAAGCGAACATCAGAATTACTCGATACATATTTCCCTTAACACATTCATTCTACGTTCTGTTTCAGCCACATAAGGGTTTGTTTCATCCCAAGCGTAACCCGCTAAAATTGCACTGATCATAGCTGTTACCCCATCGTTACGCTTACTACTAAAAATTACATCTTGAAAGCGGCCATCATACCAAGCTTCAACAAAATAGCGGAAGGTACTAATGCCTTTACGTAGCGGCACGCTATACTCCTGCTCCCAGTCGGGCTGCTCACCGTTCAGCTGTCGTAATACTAATCGTACCGCGGTAACCGATGAGCGCAAAGCTATCGTGACACCAGAAGAGAATACTGGGTCAAGAAACTCACCGGCATTACCCAGCAATGCATAATTTTTACCATACAATTGTCGAACGTTGGCGGAATAACCGGTAAGCGTTCTAACTTCACGTATTGGCTTGGCATTACTTAACAAGGTGGCTAATTCCGGAGTTTGTTGCAGTTGCTGCCATAAGTTTTCTTGGGCTGATAAGCGACTATCAAAGCGTTCAGCTTTACCTACCACACCAAAGCTGGCTGTACCATCACTAAATGGAATTAACCAAAACCAGACATCTTGATGTTGATCATGAACGGTAATTAATATTTTATTGCGGTCAAAAGTAGGGCTAGTAATGCCATCTTTTATATGACAAAAATTGGCCTGTCGTACGGGAAAGTTTGACGGTACTTCTAAATCTAATAAACGCGGTAAAACCCGACCAAAACCACTGGCATCTAACACAAAATTAGCACTAAGTTGGCTGCTGTTGCCTTGTTCGTCTTCAACCGTTAATACGGTTATTGCGGGGGCAGAGTTATCAAAACCTGTGACAGTAATACCATAACGGATTTCTAGGCCTTTTTTTCAGCTTCGTCTGCTAATAGCTTATCAAATTGAGCCCGTTTTACTTGAAAGGTAGTACCAGGCCCAGAACTAAATTTTTTGGTGAAATCAAAATTAGTATGCATACCTCGTCTTAAAAAGGCGGCACCGTCTTTATATTGAAACCCTAACAGTTCAGCTTGTTGCTGTACAGCAGGCTCTAAGCCAGCTATTGTTAAAAACTCCATGCAATGCGGTAGTAAACTTTCACCGATGGTAAAACGAGGGAAATGTTGCTTTTCGATACTAAGCACTCGTTTCCCCGCATCAGCCAGCATAGCACCAGCAGTACTGCCAGATGGACCGGCACCAATAATAATAACATCAAAGTGCTGCATGAATTTTGCTCTCCTTTACAGCCAAGACACTAAGCAATGGCGATAGTACACACGCTAAAGCCACGCCTAAAAATACCGTTAAGCCAAAGCTAGCTATGGCTGGGGTTTTACTAAAAGCCAATAAGCCAAAGGCTAAACAGCTAGTGGTTGCCGATAATAAGACAGCCTGCACCACATCCTTATGCTGTAGTTTGGCGGTGAAAAATATACCGTAATCTAAGGCTAATGCCAGCACCAGTAAGGCGGCAATTAGATTAAAAATATTCAACTGTTGTTGCAGTTGTAAGCTCAGTAATAAAGCACTGCTGATCGCCAACAATAGCATTAACATAATAGCGCTTGCTGCATGGCTGCCTCGGCGCCAGAATAAAATAACCACTGCAAGCGCTAACGCGAGCGCTAACCAGATACTGAGCTGATAGCGTAGTTTTTTGACACTCGCATTAGTATCCGCAATTGGGTCTAGCCAGTAGGCTTGTGGGTAAGTGGTAAGTAACGCTAAATCACTGCTGGTTAAAGCTACCTTGCTTAGTAAAATAATACTAGCAAATTGACTATTAAGCGGCTGTATTTGCTGCATAAAATCAGCAGGGAAACTTTCAGGAGTAAGTCGATTGGTTATTATTGCAGGTGGCTTAAGCTGTAACTGTTGCAAATAGTCTTGTATAGATTCGCTTTGATAAGCTTGTTGTAATAGTTGCTGCACTTCAAGTTGTAATTGTAAAGGCGGTACACGCTGCACCGTTGCTTGCCAGTTACCTAGTTTGCCTTGCTGCTGCCAAGTATGCAGTAATGGCTGTAAGGCATGCTCATGTTGTAATAGCTGCTCAGTACTATCACCTAGTAAAACAATAAAACGGCTATCCCAGTTTTGGCCGCCGGCGTGGCGCACTTGTTGCTCTTGTTGCAGTAATTCAGCTGGGCTTTGATTAAACAGCCGGACATCATCACTAAATTGCATTTGTACTAACAAGCCACTACTTACCAATATCAAGGTAATGACAAGACTGGTCAGTACCCACTTAGGACTTGTCCGACAATAGCCTTGGCTGAGGCGGGCACAAAACCGTAATAAGTATGGATTTACGGTCATGCTTGCTGGAGGAAGCCAATGTTCAAATACCATTTTTACGGTTAAAAAAGCCACAGACAAACCGACACACATAAAGACCGCAACTTGATTCAAAATTGGAAAAGGTAAAAAATAAGCGCCAGATAGCCTAATAAAGTAGTAATTAAACCCAACAGTAACGACGGCAACATGCGCTTAAACGCTTTGCTGCCTTTATTAGCCGCTAGCATGCCATGAAAGGAGTAATCAATAGCAATGCCAATCAAGGTTGTGGCAAACACCAACCCTAGCACATGCGGTTGCTCGAAAATCAGTAGTACGGCGGCTAAACCAAACGCAGAGGCGCAACTTAAGGTTGTTAATGCCAGCACTAAAGGTCGCCAATTAGCAAAGCTAAACCAAATTAACAATAAAATAGCGGTTAATGAAATACCACCATAGAACTGCATTTCAAAACTGGCATTTTCAGCGGCGACTACGGCATGAAATAATACGCCACTGCGATCGATATTGAGCCTAGGCCATTGCTGTTGCAACTGCAGTAATTGCTGCTCTAAGGCCTCAGCGACAACTTGAGCATTATTGCGCTCAAAAGGGTCAATATCTAAGCTTGCATACAGCAATACCGCCGGTTGGCCTTGCTGAGTTAATTCAAACCAAGCTGGACGCAGTAACAGACCCTTACTATTATTTTGCTGTTCTACGCGTTGCTGAGTAAGTAATAGAGGGTCTTGCTGTAAGGCGTTTGTTAATAAGGGAGAGGGGCTATATAGTCGTTGCCAAGCAGCATTAACTAAGGGTTGATAGTGGCCAGAGCGTAACAAGGTTAAATGCTCAGGGCTAACTAATAACGCTTGATGCTGCTGATACAATGTCTGCAATTGCTCAAAGGCAGCGCCGGGTTTAAGCCAATGTAAATGGGTTATAGGCTGTTGTTGTAATTGACGGGCTGCTTGTTGTAGTTCGGCCAGTGAAGTACCGCTAAGCAATAGGCTAACATGTCGGCTGCTGTTGTTTTGTTGCACTAACTGTTGCTGCCAAGCCGAACTGCTTCCCGGTAAAGCTGCGCTAATATTACTGCTCCAATGCGCAGATGGCACAGCCATAATCAGATAGAGCAGCACTGTTAACGTGGCTAACAACCACAGATATAAATATTTTTTACTGCTTAGCTGGCTCACTAAAGCAGGTCTTCTGTTTGTAAGCTTATCATGGTGCTATTGCCATTTACTTCTTGCAAAGTAAGGCTATTAAGCTCGGTTTTTCCACACAATACTATCTGACTAAATAACTGTTCTAAAGGCGCTTGCTTTGGTTGCAGCTGCATGCAATTACCTGCGATTATTTGTAGCTGAAACTGTTGCTGAATAAAGTCGCTATCTTGCTGTAATACCGCCAACATTAATTGGCCAACAAACTCACTGCCGGCAACAGCAATATACTCCTGCTGTTGCCATTGGCTGATCCCGGTTGCCTTAATTAACAGCTTGCTCTCAACGGGCGTAGTGGTATGCCAAAGCATTTGGTGCGGCGCTATATCTAAATAACCACTACTGCGAAGGGGGACCGGCAAACCTTGCAAATTTTTAACTTGCTTAAACCATACTTTGCCTTGTAAAGGTTGCCACGGCATTTGCACAGCATTAGCGAGGCTGCTGTAAACACTGCACAGTAGCAACATAACCAAGTGTCTAGATTTCATGGTTTAGCATAACCTAGCTTTTCAAATAGTATAGCCGGAGACTCAAAGCACATCTGCTGAGTACTCAGGTCAATAGCGACCTGAATAGTACTAGCTTTAGTTAACTTTTTACCCGTAGCCACATCGGTAATTAAATAGTCGATCCGCAACCGGTTTTCCCACTCTTTTAACGTGGCTACTACTTTTATTTTATGGGCGAATAAAGCCGATCCCACGTATTTTATGGACATATCCACTATCGGCCACATATAACCAGAGTCTGACATGTCGTTGTAATCATAGTTAAAACTACGTAATAATTCACAACGAGCTACTTCTAAATACTTTACGTAATGACCATGCCAAACTACTTGCATTGCGTCAACGTCAAAAAAGGGCACATCAATAATGATTTCAGCCTGCTTTAGGGCTTTACTTTGCATCTTGAGCTTCCTGATATAAAGGCCACTGCTGTTGTTGAATTTGCGCGATTAGCTGACGCAAGCTGTGCTCTAGCGGTCTATCTTCTTGTAATAATGGGTAGTCAGTTTGCAGTTGATTTAACATCTGCTGTATATCCGCGGTTAGGCTGGCTTGATGTAACTCACCCTGATTAATTCTAAGCTGCACCCCTTGTTGTACCGCTAATAAAGAGGCGGCAACGACTTGCTCGGTTAATTGTAAAACGCGTAAACAGTCGCGTGCAGCAATAGTGCCCATACTGACTTTATCTTGGTTGTGGCATTCAGTAGATCGCGAAAATACGCTAGCAGGCATGGTTAGCTTTAATGCTTCAGCGGTCCAAGCACTACAGCCAATTTGTACGGCTTTAAAGCCATGATTAAGATGACGTCGTTCAGTTGAAGCACCTGATAAATTTGATGGTAAGCCATTGTTAAACTTACTATCCACTAACAATGCCATTTGTCTATCATGTAAATCTGCTAAATTGGCTACTGCCGTTTTCATGCTGTCCATTACCATGGCAATATGACCACCATAAAAATGGCCACCATGTAGTACGTGCTCACCAATACCATCAATGATTGGGTTATCATTGGCACTGTTTAGTTCGTTTTCGATAGTTTGTTTAAACCACGGTAATGCATCGCGTAATACGCCAATAATATGTGGTGCACAGCGAATAGAGTATCTATCTTGTAAGCGGTCTGAATTACGAGGATGTTCATGGTGGTTTAGATCATTTCTAATCCAGCTAGCAACCTCATTTTGGCCAATGTGTGGCTTTACGCTAAACAAAATTTCATCAAAGTGATTACTATTACCTTTTAGGGCCAAGCTGGCCAAGGCAGTAATTCGGCTAGATAAACGAGTTAAATACTCTGCCCGATGATAGGCTAAACAGGCCAGAGCTGTCATGACAGCCGTGCCATTCATAATAGCTAAGCCTTCTTTTGGTCTTAATTTAATGGGGGCTAAACCGTGCTCTGGCAACACATCGACCACTAGGCGAATTTCGTTGTTATGATAGACCTCTCGCTCACCAATTAAACTTGCGGCAACATATGACAATGGCGTTAAATCGCCACTGGCACCAACACTGCCCTCTTGTGGGATCCGCGGTATAATATTGTGATTTAAATACGCTGTTAACTGCTTTAGTAAGGGCCAGCTAACCCCTGAATAACCTTGGGTTAGTGAACATAAGCGAGTTGCTAATATTGCTCGGCCTTGTTCGGCGGTAAAATAATCGCCTAAGCCACAGCCATGAAAGCGAATTAAATGAATAGGTAATTCATGCACTTGTGATAAAGGCACCTTGACTGTGCAACTATCGCCATACCCCGTTGTTACACCATAAATAACGCCATCTTCTGCTAATAACTTATCTAAGAAGGCGACACCAGCGTCTATCTGCTGCTGAAAAAATGAATCTTGGCTTAGCGCAACAGGTAAATTTTGTTGGGCTATGGCGGTAATTTGTTCAATGCTAATCCGACCACTACCAAAAGTAACAGTAGAAGAGGAGTGCTTAACAGGGTCAGTTACTACTGTTGTCACCAGAATGTTCCTTGTGTTGTTTGGCCGTTGGAAGTTGCCAAAAATCATAAAAATTAAACCATTGAAGAGGGTAACGGCAAGCAAAGGTTTCTAGTACTTTAGCGTAGCGTTGTGCCAACTCAGTTAACACTTGCTGCCTATGCTTACGCGGTATATGAATACCATCAGAAAAGGGTTCAAAGATAAGGTTGTAGCTTTGCTGTTGCTTTAGGCAAAACATTAAATAAACAGGGCATTGCAGCACACTTGCTAGCACCCAAGGGCCAACTGCAAAAGGAGCAGGTTTACCCATGAAATCTGCCCATACGGCACGCTCAGGCGTTTGAGCAGAGATACGATCGCCAACAATCACAACTAACTCACCGCGCTCTATGCAATCGCTTAGCATGACACTAACGGCAGGTGTTAATGCTGTGACTTCGATTAAGTGCAAATCAACATCACTGCTGCTTTCTTTTAAAATACGATTAAATGCCGCAGTGTGCTGAGTATGAGCCAGAATATTAATACGAATAGGGTATTTACTGCGTACCAGCGCTCGGCAAACCTCTTGATTGCCTAAGTGGCTGCCAATGATTACTGCGCCCTTGCCAGAAAGAGCAATTTTTTCAAAGGACAAGCTGCCGCCATAGCTGACGTTGTTTTGTGATAAGCGGCCTAACCAAGCGTCAATCTTGGCTAATGCAGCTAGCGCAAACTGCCAAAAATGTTTATAGCTTTGCCAATAGTTTGGTTGTTGTTTGAAAGGGCTAGCTGGCCCTTTAAAATGATGTACTTGTTGCAGAAATTGTAATGACGCATTCCGAGCATTGCGGTCTTTCAAAAAGAAATAGGCTAATATAGGAGCTAAACAAAACATTATTAGCCACTTACCACCAAAGCGATATAAAGTGAGTAACGCTCGGATCGCTAGGTAACTGCCATTTTCAGCCTTACTGGCCCAGTGGGTTGGTTTAGCTTTCATATTTGACTCGTTGCTGGCGCGTTAGCAATTTTGGCACACGGCAAAGCATGCCAAAAAATAACCTAGTATGCATTTTTGTAATGAGCCAATTATCTCTTAGCATATTAAAATTAGAACGACCACCTAATGGATAAATAACCTTGGTGGAAATAAAGTGTACCGGGATGTCGTGCCAAAACAAACGCACCATAATGTCGGTATCAAAATCCATGCGCTGGCCTATAGAGTAACGTTGAATAATAGCGTTGCTACTATGCAATGGATAGACCCGAAACCCTAGCATTGAGTCTTTAATTTGCCAAGAAAGCGTTTCAATCCGTACCCAAAAATGCGTGATTTCACGGCCGATTTTTCGCCCCAAAGGCATAGAGCTATCATATAACGGGGCGCCGCTAATAAGCGCTTCAGGATACTGCGTGGCTTTTTGCCAAAATAAGGGCACATCATTTACATCATGCTGACCGTCAGCATCAATTTGTAAGCCATGGCTAAAGCCTTGTTGATAGGCATATTGGATAGCTGTACACATCGCTACGCCTTTACCGGAGTTTTGGGCTAAGGTAATAATATTAACTTGGGAATACTGTGCAGCTAACTCGGCTAGCACCTGTTTGGTAGCAATGTTTGAGCCATCATCAGCAATAATAATTGAATAACCAAAGGGTAATAGCTGCTGAACAGTGAGCTTAATAGTGTCATGGTGGTTATAAATCGGAATAATAAAGCAGTTATTCATCGTTTTTTAGCGTCCATTTTAAACGCCCCGAGGCCACTTTTTCACCTTGTTTTATATAGCTAAACAGGGTGGTGTTTGCCGCGCTTAATTCTAGAGATAGTAATAGCCGATCTTGCGGGCGAATCATTATCTGAAACTTTAAAACTTCTACTGAGGCAACTTCGACTAGCTGAGGAAAGTACTGTTTACAATATTGTACAACCCAATGCAGTTGGCTAACACCTGCCAGGACGGGTGCTTGTGGAAAGTGGCCATCGAAATAAGCAATATCTGGACTAATATCCAGCTGTAATTCAATCTTATTAGGCGTCTGTTGTTGTAGCTGTACCACAGGAAATAAGTTAGTCATGATAAAACAAGGCTTCCAGTTGCTGCAGTGGCAGTTTACCCTGCTGATTAAAGGGCAGTGCTGACACGTACCGATATTTTCTTGGTAACATTACTCGTTCAAAGCGTTGCAGTAAATGTTGCTTTATGTGTTGATTTACTGCTAGTTTTCCTTGTTGTTGCAACAACGTTTCGCCGTCTTCGGTTAATACTACCGCTAACGCTAATTGTACTTTCGCTTGGCGTAGCACCAAAGCCGCAGCTTGGCCAACCAAAGGGGACAAAAGGCAGTGCTGCTCAACTTCGGGCAATGATAAACGTTTTTCTTCAATTTTCACAATGCGGTCAAGTCGGCCTAATAGCCGAAAATGTTTGGCGCTTAATAACTGCACTTGATCAGAGGTGGTAAAGTTGCCTGCAACATCTAGGTAAGGTGAAGAGACTTGTAGTGCTTGCTGGTCATTTTGGCTAATACTCACAGCATCGAACACTTGCCAAACTGCATCTGCTATATCACGCTGACGAAAGGCAATGCCACCGGTTTCAGTACTACCAAATACCTCAATAGGTGCTTGTTTTAGCGCGGCTAGATAGCGCGGAGGAACGTCATCAGCTAAAGGTCCGCCAGAACTAAAAATAGCTAAACAGTGCTGGGCAGCGGGTGCAAGAATTGCAATGTCATCAAATCTAGCCAAGTGTGCTGGGCTAGCAACAAAGACCACTTGATGGCGTTGTAGTAGGTCTTGCCATTGCTCTAAATAGCTTAACTGAACTCGGTATTGTAAATGACCATAACATAGCGGCCATAATAAACGAAAGAGTAAGCCATATATATGTTGATAAGAGACGGTGGCGGCAAATAAGGTTTGCTGATTAAACTCTGACCCAAACTGAGCTTGCAGCACTTGCACCTCAAGCAGTAGTTGCGACAATTTTTTGCTAATAAGCTTAGGCTGGCCGGTAGAGCCCGACGTAAAAAAGCTTATCTTGGTTAGGTTATCTAACGGTAATGAGTCATGATATAACGGCTGGTTCTTACTACTCAACGGATCACTTTCAGGCAGTATCACGGGCGTTTTCCAATCACAGTTTTGCATTGCTAGCGTTAATGTCTGCGGTTGATTATCTGGCGCTATTACAATATGTTTGCCCTGCTGAGACAAAGCAATAAACCAAAGTGAAAACCATAAACTGTCCGGATGATACAGTAAAACCGTATCGCCAGACTGGCTATCAATAAAGTTGTTTACTTGTTGTAACTGGCATTGCCACTGTTGGGCAGTGGTAATGCTAGTACCGTCGGTAAATAACGGCTGTGCTGGCGAGGGCCAACTTAACTGCCAGTAATTATTTTGCTGCTTTAACAACGCGCCGTACCTGCCACTCGATAAACATCAATAATCCCATTAGTACGTAAGCTATAAAACCGTTGTACAACAGCCATAAATCCCAATCGCCTAAAGTAGCGGTTAACAAAGCAATGCTGCCATTTATTAGAAAAAACAGACACCAGACTTGTGTTACTTTACGGGTGTAAGTTTGCGCTTTTTGATCAAGCTCGCCGTCCATTAACCTTGCTATACGCTCAACTACCGTGGGCGGATAAAGCAATGAATAACCAAATAACAACAACATACCGGCATTCATCCAAACGGGATAGTACAGCATTGCATGTTCAGCTTGTCCTAGCAGCATCGCCAGTATCAAACTTAAGCAAGTGACCAAAAAAAAACTACGGCTAGCTAAACCTCCTTGGCCGGTAAAAGATTTAAACAGTGCGATACCGGCAATCGGCAACAATGCTGCTGCCGGGTGCCAATGGTTTATTGCCCACCACACGTAAAGGGGGTAGAGCAATAACGCAACTTTTAAAGCACGTTTAAGCCAAGCTTTTATTTGCATTACGTTCAATTAACGCATAAACCGCATTAACTACATCACCAACAGTGCGCACCGTCTTAAATGCTTCGGGTTCAATTTTCTTCCCGGTCATTTCACGCAACTTCACTACTAAATCAACAGCATCAATGCTGTCTAGGTCTAAATCTTCGTAAAGGTGCGCATCTAAGTGTATTTGTTCGCCATCAAGCTCGAACTCTTTTACCATAAGCTGTTGCAGCAGGTTAAACACATCTTGTTTCGTTTTCATTGTTTACTCCACTAACTGCTGTTGCTTAACATACAATGCTAATTTATTTAGGCTGGCAAAATGCTGTTTATTTTGTTCAGAGTTTGCATCAGGTTTAATATTATATTGTTTCTTTAATGCCTGGCCTAATTCCAATGCATCAATTGAATCTAACCCTAAGCCGTCAACAAATAACGGTGCGTCATCATCTATATCATCTGGAGTTATATCTTCCAGCTCCAATGTATTAATAATTAGCTGCTTAAGTTCGAGTTTCAAAGAGTCCATGTTACTTCACTGCCTGTTGATAAAAATACTGTAAATCCCTAGTCAACTGGCGGGCAGCTAACGAAGGGGACTGAATGCGTTCCAAATAATCGGTAAGCTGAATATCTTGTAAATATTTAATGCTCAACGTTGGCTTTTTTGCGGGAACCTGATACCACTTTTCCTGTTTAGTGAGGGTACTTGGCTGGCAACAAATATACAATGCTAGATAGCCCCGCTTTGCTCGAAGCGCGATATTAGCAGCGCCACGCTGAAATACCAATGTAGATCCTGGAGTACTGCGAGTACCTTCTGGAAAAATGATTAAATTATTACCTTTATTTAAAGAGGCTGCACAATCATCTAATAGCTTGTCTGGATCAGAATTACTAATATAACCAGTGCTAGTGATTACACCGCGCATAAAAGGATTGGAAAATAATTGTGCTTTTACCACACAATCGGCTTGTGGTGTCATAGCAATTAGCGCTACCACGTCAATCAAGCTAGGATGATTAGCAATAATAATTTGGCCGCGAGCCTGCTCTAATTGAGCAGAGGCGGTAAAGTTGAAATTAAAAATACCGACAAAACGCATCAAGGCAATAAAACCTTTAAACGCTTTATGCACAGTATGCCGAGCATGGCGTTTACGTTGTTCTAAATCACGAATAAATAAACGCTGTAGCGGAAATACGGTTAAAGACAGTAAAACACCGCCAATACCGAAAACGGCAAAGCAAAACCCTGTCGCTAGAATACGATACCAATGATTTAATTGTTGCATTTTTTTGCCTTGCTCCACTGCCATTGCCGCTGATGACCAGGCAAAATTAACTGTTCTTGCTCACCTTGTAAAAAAGTTAATAACTTAAGCGCCTGATCAGCGTCCGCTAGACTTTGCTCATTGGGATGCATAGTAAACTGGACTAATTCACCTTCAGTACGGTGCAGCAGGATCGCTAGAGCGATAGACGCTGACGGGTCTTGGCAAAATTGCTGATAGGGTTCAGGTACAGGCTCATCTGCGTAAACGACGAGAAGTTGCATTAAATCAGGCTCGCTATAAAAGCGAGCAGCAGCCTCTAATACCGCATAATGCAAGCTATCAGCACCCGCCGCTATGGCATTGCTATCGGCCTGATTTTGGCTATACATACTAAATTGGCCGCTAATAGCATTATGCACAGATAAGGCAAACTGCGAGGGTGATAACAGCTCCTGATTACCCAATTGTTGCAGCAGCATTAACGTTTTATGCAAATCACCGTGACGAGAAGAAAAAATGGTTGGTAGAGGAGTATTGTCGTGCTGTTCAACAGCTTGTAGAGCAACATCAAAGGCGAGTTTGGTCATTTTGCTAAAGCGTCGACGTGTCATCGCTGGCACTTGGCTTAAAGTAGGTTGTGCTGAAACTATAGCGCCATCTTTGTTTGCTGACGGCGTCCAAACCGCCCAGGATTTTATATATAATTCCACGTCAGCATCATCCCTATCCTAAATTAATAACACTAAAAAGCGGCTATGATATATAAATTAGTTATAAAAAGTAAATTAAAAACACTTTAATTCAATATTGATTGACCCTAAGGGCAGTTAGCGGGCAAAATCATCGGCTTGAAATATTCAATTGGGATAAAGTGATACAAGATGCGCAGAATCTTAGTTATAAATTATTCGCAAACGGGCCAACTTAATAGGCTTGTTTCTTCTGTCTGTACTCCTTTATTAACGGCAGATGACATTCAAGTTGATTTTATTGCTGTGCAACCGGTTACACCTTATCCGTTTCCTTGGTCTTTGATTCGCTTTTTTTCTGTTTTTCCAGAAACAGTATTACAAATTCCGCAGCCACTGCTGCCTCCCACGACCGAATTAGCCGAAAAGTACGATCTGATTATCTTAGCTTATCAGGTGTGGTTTTTATCGCCATCCTTGCCCATTAGCAGCTTTTTACAGACCCCCCTAGCGCAACAGATTTTTAAGAATACGCCTGTTGTTACTTTGATTGGCTGTCGCAACATGTGGCTAATGGCACAAGAAAAAGTTAAAGTTCACTTGCAGCGGCTACAAGCTAGGCTGGTTGATAATATTGCGTTAATTGATAAATGCGGTAGTGCAGCCAGCTTTATTGCCACGCCAATGTGGATGTTTACGGGCAAGCAAAAAGCCAAGTCTTGGCTGCCAAAGGCTGGAATTAGTGAGCAAGATATCAAGGCGGCGAGTCGCTTTGGTGATCGCATCGCCCAGCGGCTTCAAGAAGATAGCAGCGCTATTACCTGCAGCATGTTAACCGGTTTACAAGCAGTGACTATTGATGAAAAACTGATTGCGAGTGAGCGGGTAGGTAACCATAGTTTTAGTGTCTGGGCCAAGTTGTTATACCGGTTAGGCCCAGAGCAGAGCATACGCCGTAAGTTTGGTCTTGCAGTCTACGTGTGCTTTTTATTGCTATTAATAATTACCGTAGTGCCTATTACCACCTTGGCTAAGAAGCTACTTGCTCCCCTAACGAAAAAACGTATTGCTAAGCAAAAACGCTATTTTGCGGCTCCGTCCGGCGAATAAAGTAGTAATAAGTAGTAATAAACAGTGAAGACATGAGTTGAAGGGAATTTGATGTCAGTAAAGCCAGTGTATATTAGTCGTATTGCAGCAGAGTTACCTTTTGATGCAGTATCAAATGAAGATATGGAGTCCCGACTGGGGCAAGTAGGCAATAAACCTTCTCGCGCTAGACGGTTAATTTTACGCAGTAATGGTATTAAACAGCGTCATTACGTTATCGATCCAGCTACGGGAAAAGCAGCGTTTAATAATGCCCAGCTAGCTGCTTTGGCCATTCGTAAGCTTTGTGCAACACCGGAACAGTTAAATAGTATTGAATGCCTAGTGGCTAGTAGCTCAGCACCCGATCAATTGATGCCGAACCATGCGGTTATGGTACACGGTGAGCTTGGTAATCCGCCGTGCGAAGTGGTTGCAACGGCAGGTATTTGTCTCTGTGGTATTACGGCTTTAAAGTACGCTTGGATGAGTGTTGCCAGTGGAAATAGCGAAAATGCGGTAGCGTGCGGCTCTGAAGTGGCTTCCAATATGATGCATGCTCGTAACTTTAGTGCTGAAAGCGCTGCGAAACTTGCCCAACTAGATAAGCAACCTGAGTTAGCATTTGAAAAAGACTTTTTACGCTGGATGCTGTCTGACGGTGCCGGTGCGGTTTGGTTGCAAAATAAACCTGCAGAAAAAGGGCTAAGCCTACGCATTCACTGGATTGAAATTATTTCATTTGCCAACCAATTACCGGCTTGTATGTATGCAGGTGCTGAACAAACTGCCACTGGCTTACAGGGCTGGACCCAGTTTGATGCCGCCGGTCGTGCTGAGCAATCGGTGATGTCCGTTAAGCAAAATGTTAAACTGTTAAATGAAAATATTGTCACGGTAACCGTCGAGCAAGCCTTACAACGCGTATTGCAAAAACACCCTATGTTACCTGAACAAATAGATTATTTTTTACCACATTATTCTTCAGAATATTTTCGCGATCGGTTATTAGTAGGGTTAGAAAATATTGATTTTGTGATCCCACAACATAAATGGTTTACTAATTTAACCAGCAAAGGTAATACTGGTTCAGCCTCTATTTTTATTATGCTAGAAGAGCTTTTTCACAGCGGAAAACTGCAAGTAGGCGAAAAAATTCTCTGTTACATTCCCGAAAGTGGTCGTTTTTCAAGTGCCTTTATGTTGTTAGAGGTAGCCAGTAATGGAGCTGGATGATGTGCCTCAAGATGACAGCAGCAGTTATGGTGGTCATAAAAAGCTCCTGTACGCGACCACGCGTGATGGCCGTTATACCGGTACGCAAAGTAGCGGCTGGGATACCGAGGCCTTTGCTACCACTTTAGCGGTAGAAACATTAGAACAGCAAGCGCATGAGGCCCATAAGCAGTGGCAACAAGGGCTCTTGTCGCCCCTACCTTTTTTGATGTATCAGGCTAGGTTAGATGAAGCAGGCCTAAGTCAGATCAGTGGCTTTTGGCGCTGGCGTATTCGCCGTCATTTTAATCCCGCTCATTATCGGGGTCTATCTAGCACCATCTTACAACGATACAGTGACGCCCTTGCTGTACCTTTGTCTCAACTTCAAGCCTATCAGTTGCAAGCTAATCAGCAGGTATAATATGACCTTTACTCATCAACAAAGCGCACATTGTGAAAGCGGTGTAATGTCTAGCTTATTGACAAATGCCGGCTTTGCTATCAGTGAGCCAATGGTATTTGGATTATCATCGGCATTAGCTTTTGCTTATTTACCTATTGTTAAGCTAAATGGCATGCCATTAATTGCGTATCGGATGCCGCCAAAGCATATTATTAATACTTTGAATAAACGCTTAGGTTTGAATATTCAGAGTCAACGTTTTAGCCGAGTTGAGGCGGGTCAGTTGGCACTTGATCAGGCTTTAGCCAATCAGCAAGCTGTTGGCTTACAAACTAGTGTGTTTTGGTTACCCTATTTTCCAGCAGAAATGCGTTTTCATTTTAACGCCCATAACTTACTGGTTTACGGTAAAGAAAATGATAATTACTTAATTAGTGACCCAGTATTTGAAGAAGTGGTGCAATGTGACAGTATGGCACTAAATAAAGCCCGTTTTGCTAAAGGCGCCTTGGCGCCTAAAGGTTTAATGTATACCTTAGGGCGCACGCCAACTGAGGTAAACTGGCCTAAGCTTATTCGGCAAAGTATTAAAGCCACTACCCGTATTCTCGATGGTTTACCTTTACCTTGGATTGGTGTGCGCGGTATTTTTCATTTAGCTAAGCAAATTGAAAAGCTGGATCCTAGCGCTAAGAAGTATAATCGACTATATCTGACCCATATCGTACGGATGCAAGAAGAGATTGGTACTGGAGGGGCTGGGTTTCGTTTTATGTACGCCTCATTTTTACAAGAAGCGGCAACAAAACTTAATGAGCCGGTATTGCACGATGCCGCCAATCAAATGACCTTAATTGGTGATGGCTGGCGCGGCTTTGCGTCACAATTGGTGCAGTATTGTAAAGCCAAACAAGCGGATACAGATTTTTCGGTACTGGCCACCAGCTTACGGCAATTGGCTGTGCAAGAGCGTCAATTGATGCAACAGTTAGCGGCGTGGAGCAAACAGACTGCGAATGGTTAAACCGTTAACGCGCTGCCGTGGCAAAATCACTAAACTGCCAATTTTTAGGCTGCCAGTGACCAGGGCGTAGATGCACAGCCTGCCCACTCAGTTGGTTGTTGCCTTGTAGGCAGCGGATTAATAGTGCCTCTGGTACTATATCGCAATGTAAGTCGGCATAAGCTAACTCGGCTAATGGCTGCCACGGCTCGCTTCCGGCACCAATAAACACATTGGGGCCATCTAAATTTAACATTTGAGCCGCATAAAAGCTGGCAGCATTACTGACACTATTTACAAATTCAAATGGCTTAGGCAGTTGCTGCTGAACAATAACGGTATCTAATAAAGCATACATATTAGCTAAGGATGGATAATCCGCAGCTAAATAAATACCGCAACGACTCGCGAGTTGGCCGCGAAATGGCAGTGCCAACAATAATGTTAGCAACGCTAATCGATCCATACGCCGCGGCATACGTGGCAATTGTTGCTTTAATTGTTGCTTTAGCATCTTGTCAGTACTATTAGCATCGAGGGTTAGCTCGTAATGTTGGACAACACTAAACATCAGCACTTCCTCAACAGTAAGCTGGCATTATTGCCGCCAAAGCCAAAAAAGTTTGCCATTACAATATCTTGTGATTTAAGTGCTACTTCTTCATGACTAAAAGGTAGGCTTGCTTCACTAGCATAAGGTAAAGCGGGAATAGTGCTCTCTTGTGCTGAAGCAAACAACAGCGCCAATTCACTTAAACCGCAGGCACCTAAGGTGTGGCCTAAATAGGGTTTCAACACCGCTAAAGGCGGAACTTTATCCGCAAATAGGCGTCTGATACCGTTTTGCTCAGCGGTGTCGTTAGCGGGAGTTGCGGTACCATGTAATTTAAGTAAAGCAAGATGAGCGGGGTTAACGCGACTTTGCTCTAACGCTAGCTGCATAACTTGAGCAATATGGCTGCCATCTTCTGAGGTAGTCGTAATATTGTATGTGTCACAAGCACTATATCCTCCTAGCAACTCGGCAGTTGGGGTGTTATCTGGAAGTGTGCTCACTACCACAGTGGCATAGGCTTCGCCTAATATTAGGCCATCACGTTGCGGGTGAAACGGTCGGTATTGGCCACTACTGCTGGTTAATTCTAAGGTACTAAAGCCAGAACGAGTAATTTTACCCGGTGGCTCAAACGCTAATATTAACACATGGCGGTATAAGCCCGCTTGTAGCAGACGCTGGCCATAAAGCAGTGCATTAGCTGCGCTAGTACAGGCGGTATTGATAATACGTACGGCAGCAAAATCAAATTCAGCAGTAAGTTTATGCTTAAAGCTATCGAAAGAAGGCATCAAGGCATAGCTTAGCGGCTGACCTTGTTCTAACCGCTGTTCTAGCAGGCTGACATCTAGCGCTGTAGACGCAACGAGTAATAAGCATTCAGACGCGGCTAAGCCAGCTGCATCCAGCGTTGTTTGTAATAGCTGATGTAATCTTTCATGTAAGGCTAGATCCGCACCGGTTACCGCAAAATAGGGTAGTGACAATGCATCTTCAGCATAACTAGGTAAGGGCAGCTCACCTTTAGCGTATCGTGCAGCCGCTTGCGGTAGATCCGTCGCCAAAGCAGAACTCAAATGAAACTGGCTAAGATAAACGGCTGTCATTTATTTGCCAAAATATAGTCAGCGATACTATCAATATTATGCAGTACTTTACGGCCTTGGCTTGCGCCTTCTATGCGAACGCCATAGTGTTTTTGTACAGCTAAGCTAAGCTGTAAGGCATCTAGGCTATCTAAATCGAGTCGACTAGTATTACCAAATAATACTTCATTATTACTAATATCTTGCGATTCCAGCTCATCTTCCTTGTCACACTCAAGTATAAGCAATTGTTTTAATTTTTCAGTTAATAAATTGCGGTCCATTTTATTCGACTCAGCTTAAATTGATAAATGAAGTACGCTAAAGTAAAACTACTTAGCGCAAATAAGGTTAGTTTTAAAGCGGCAGGGACAATGTCAGTAACACCACCGTGGCCCGTTAATAAAATAAGGCAACCATCCAATGCCCAACTCATTGGTGACAAGGCTGCTAGCTGTTGCATTGCTTCTGGCATAACTGACTTTGGCACCATAATACCGCCAATGGCAGCTAAAATAATATTACAGCCGCCACTTAGCATCAGAGCCTGCTCATTACTACGTACTAGGCTAGCAATTAAAAAGCCAAAACAGCTACTGCATAACGCTATGCTACAGGCCAAAACTAAGTATGCAAGTACACTACCATTTAACTGTAATGGCTCTAAACCTAACATGGGTAACAACCAGCGACTTACCGCAAGCAACACAGTAAACTGCAATAAATTAATGAAAAAATAGGGTAAGCATTTACCAACAGCTAGTGTGAGAGGGGGTAAATTGGCAGACTTTAATCGTAATAAAGTACCGCTTTGCTGCTCAGAAAGCAGTGTGTTTGCCATAGGAAGCATAACGAAAAACATACCAAAAATTAACCAAGCCGGTACGCTATGCTGGCTAGCGCTAGCCTGATCAAAAACCTGACCGCCACGGCCTCTATCTTGCTCATCAAGGGTGCTATCGGTTTGCTGTCGTACAATCGCCAGTTGTTGGCTTAAGCTTTGTTGATCAGACAACATCTCATTGGCGGTTAAAAAAGCCTGTAAACGGGTTTGAGCCAAGCTTAAGGTAACCGCTGCTCGTATCTGCTGACGCAGTACAGGGGCGGTACTGGCTGGGAAAATAAGCTGGAGTTGGGGTAATGAGGCTGTCGTTTCTTGTTCTAGTAACGCACTAAACTCAGTACTAGTAATAACCGTTATCGTCTCTTCGCCGCTTTGAGGTACCAACATGACTTGCTCAGCCAATGCGGCGGCAAAAAAACGACTATTAGTGTCATCAGAGTGTTGAATCAGCTGCAAGCTAGCTGACGCGGGCTCGCCAGAATTAAGATCGGATAAGGCAAACGACATCAATAGCACAAACGTTAGCGGCATTAAAAAGAGCACGGCTAAAGCATGCAGATCTCGGTAGAGTATACGCCACTCTTTACTCAATAATGCCCACAACCTCATAGCTGGCCCCCAGTGACATGCAAATACAGTTGCTCCAACGAAGGTTTGCCGTAGCGTATTAAGTCAGGTTGCACAGGCTGGGCTGTAATAAACTGGTTTAAGCTTTGCCATTGGTCTGCACTCGACAGGTCTATAATACTGCCTCGGGCTATCGGTTGTGCGGTTAATGCCAAGTTTGCCAGTAACTCTAACCAGCCACTGGGTTCTTGCTGTGGCCATTGCACCATTAATTGCCAACTCTCTGAACCAAATTGGCTAAGTGGAACGTCTAGTAAGAGCTTGCCTTGTTGCATCACTAGTATGCGACTAGCGATTTGCTCAATTTCTTGAAGATAATGGCTAGTGTAAAGTAACGTTTTGCCAGCAGCTGCTAGCTGCTTAACCGCGGTAAGTAATTGCTGACGCGATTGGGCATCAACACCCACTGTTGCTTCATCGAAAAGATATACCTCTGCTGGCTGTAAGATACCAATAGCAAAGTTCAGCCGTCGCTGCCAGCCACCAGATAAGGTTGCAGCACGTTGCTTTAATCTGGCGTTTAAGTTGCAAGCATCAATTACAGTTTGCAATTGCTGCTGTCGTTGTCTGCCTTGAAGTTGGTATATATCGGCAAAGAAAGTGAGGTTTTCAATAATGCTAAGTTGACTATAAAATGCTAAATGTTGCGGCACCAAACCAACGCGCATATCCGCTTGTTGCCAAATTAACTGGCCACTTACGGGCTGGGTCAGCCCGCTTAACAATGAAAATAATGTGGTTTTACCTGCACCATTGGCACCTAATAACCCTACTATATCTCCTGCTTGTAGTAACAAGTCTATCCCAGCCAAAGCATCTATATCGGCTCCTGGGTAGCGATAGCACACAGCTGATAATTTAAGCATGTTCTATTACCATCAATAAGTTACCGCTAAGCAAAACTTCATCTTGGCTTATCTCAAATTGATACTGGGCACCTAACCCATTGTTATTTAGTAATTCGCAGCGAACGATTACAGGCTTAGCTTCAGCAACAGTCTGGTATATTTTTAAGCGCTGTACTTTTACCACATAGGCCCGTTTAGCTTGCTTTGACTGACTTGCGCCATGTACCCCACAAAGTTGCGCGGCAGCTTCATAGAGTAAGTAGCTTGGACAATCTGGGCCATATAAAGCCAGGCAATCAGCTGTTGTTGCACCAACAATACGCGTCGGCTCAATTTGACTAACAGAGTCTAGCCAAAGTGCAGTACCTCTATGCGGTAATAGTTGTTTTAAAGCAGCGCGATTCAAAGGATTAATGTGCCTGGAAATTAAAAGCAAGAAGTCTACCCCAGCGACAAAGCATTGTCACGGCAGATCTTAATAGCCAAGGTGTGACAGTCGCTCAGATTCACAGGTATACTGGCAAACATTAGCACAGCTAGAGAAACTAGGGCTAAAATATGATTTTGCTAAGCTACAGGTTGCAATTATTGTCGTTACAACAATGTCGCCAACATCTCACTAATAAAGAATGGCAATATGCGCAAACATTAAGCCAAAAACGTCAGCTCCAGTTTTGTAATGGTCGCGCCCTGACTCGTCAATTACTGCAACAACATTTTTGTTACAGTGTTGCTAGCGTCGCGATAGAATTACCCTCAGATAAAGCACCGGCATTAACGGTTTGTCATCAGCCTTGGCATCTCTCTATTAGCCACTCAGGCCAAGTAGTTGCAGTGGCTGTAAGCAAAAAAAGTCGCTTAGGTTTAGATGTTGAAAAAATAAAATCACGGAATATTGCAGAGTTTAGTGCCGAATATGCAGCATTAACCAATGCGGATAATTTAACGGCTTTTTATCGATGCTGGACTGCAGCAGAAGCTTACAGTAAGTATAGTGCTGAGCCTTTGTTAAGTGTTTTACAGCAGCCCTTAGCAAAAGAAGTACAGTATAAGCACTTGTTATTATCTGGTTATATGCTTTGCTTATGCAGTAAGCAAAACAATGTTCAATATTTAATCTACGAGGATAATATATGAGTTTTCTATGGTTTTTAATAATAGGTGCTATAGCTGGCTGGTTAGCTGGGTTGATTATGAAAGGCAGCGGTTTTGGTCTTTTGATCAATATCGTCGTCGGGATTATAGGCGCTTTACTTGGTGGCTTTATATTTGGTTTATTAGGCTTAGGGTCTTATGGCTTAATTGGCTCTTTAGTCACGGCAACCGTGGGCGCTGTGGTGTTGTTATTCTTAATTGGTTTAATCAAAAAGAATGGCTAATTAACTCTGATTGATTTCTGATTGATTAAAATAAATCTAACGATTCACCGTTTTGCGGTGAGTCATTTTCTTTTTTTTGTTTGACCTGAATACGCTGCCGACGTTGCGCTAGCAACTTTAAAATTCGGGCCTGCTCTGCAACCGGTTTATCATGCCAGTTAAAACGTTCATCTCGCGAGCGTAAACAGCCGATGCAATAGCCTCTGTTATTGCTTTGGCAGACACCAATACACGGATTGGGTAAGTCAAATAGTTCTAGCTGAGACACTACAAGCCCTCCTCGATAGCAATAACAGATAGCTCAAGTGTAAGCTGCGACCTTGCTAACTAGCAAATATGACATTTATCAATATACCAAAATTAAAAGGCCAGATTATAAAAAAACAGTTGACTTAAGACTGATAGACGGCTATTTCTATAGGTAGGTCAGTTGGCGAATGTATTAAATTGCTGACTTAAGACAACGAATTTTAATTTATAACCTAATTTATAACAGAAAAGTTATTAAGAGCAATTTATGCGTATAGCTAGTTTTCTAAATATTATTATCCTCATTAGCGTGGTGATTATTAGTCGCCGCGGGGGCGCGTATTTGGAAAAAATAAACTAGCTTACATTGCTTTTCCAAAAACCCCCGCTTCGCAAGAATCGGGGGTTTTTTCGTTTAAGGCTTACAACAAACAAATTTAACGGTACATGAGGATAGAAAATGACAGGCGCAGAAATAGTGGTTCAAGTACTGCAGCAGCACGGCGTTGAAACCATTTTTGGCTATCCCGGTGGCGCCATTATGCCAATTTACGATGCGTTGTATCAAAGCCAACTGAAGCATTATTTATGTCGGCATGAACAAGGTGCAGCTTTCTCTGCCGTCGGCTATGCCCGAGCTTCAGGCAAAGTAGGCGTGTGCATGGCCACTTCAGGCCCTGGTGCAACCAACATCATAACCTCTCTTGCCGATGCCTTGTTAGATTCTGTTCCTGTAGTTGCTATCACTGGCCAAGTATCGCAAACCGTAATGGGCACTGATGCCTTTCAAGAAATTGACGTTTTAGGCTTAAGCTTAGCCGTGACCAAGCACAGCTTTATGGTGCGCCATGTTGATGAATTAGCCGACATCTTGCAGCAAGCCTTTGTTTTAGCTAGTTCTGGCCGGCCGGGACCGGTGTTAGTTGATATTCCTAAAGATGTGCAACTGGCTGCTGCTAGCGCTGCCGAGCTACCTGCTATAGCAGCAACCAGCAATAATGAGATAGCCACTTCTTTAGCTAATGCTGCTAAAGCGCGCGAGTTAATAGCACAAGCAAAACGGCCCATGGCTTATATCGGCGGTGGCGTGCATATGGCCGATGCCATGGCGGAATTACAACAGTTTTTGCAAGCTAACCCTATGCCCTCGGTAACGACGTTAAAAGCCATGGGTTCAGTAGCCAAAGATAACCGCTATTATTTAGGTATGTTGGGTATGCATGGCACCCAAGCAGCTAATTTAGCCGTACAACAATGTGATTTATTAATCTGTTTAGGTGCCCGATTTGATGACAGGGTGACTGGCAATTTAGACAAATTTGCTGCCGGCGCTAAGGTGATCCATGTTGACATCGACCCGGCTGAAATCAATAAAGTTCGCTTTGCTGATGCCGCATTATTAGGCGACATGAAGCAAATATTACCGGCAATCAGCAGCGAAACAGACTGTAAAGAGTGGTTAAGCCATTGCTTAGCATTAAAACAACAATTTGGCTGGCGCTATGATCATCCGGGTGAGCGTATTTATGCCCCGTTATTATTAAAGCAATTAAGCGAGCGGATGCCGGACAACACGGTAGTCAGTTGTGATGTGGGCCAGCACCAAATGTGGGTGGCGCAGCATATGCGCTTTAACAGTCCGCGGAATCATTTATCCAGTGGTGGTTTAGGCACGATGGGATTTGGTTTACCAGCGGCCATTGGCGCTAAACTAGCCCGGCCCACTGATACGGTGATCACGGTGTCGGGTGATGGTTCATTTATGATGAACGTGCAAGAGTTAGCCACTATTAAACGTTTTCGTTTACCGGTCAAAATCGTCATTATTGATAATCAACGCTTAGGTATGGTTAAGCAATGGCAGCAACTATTTTTTAATGAGCGCTACAGCGAAACTGACTTGTCCGATAATCCTGACTTTGTGGCCTTAGCGGCGGCGTTCGCTATCCCGGGCCATCGTATCAGCCGTAAAGAAGAAGTCGCAGATGCATTAGAAGCCATGTTTACGTGGCCTGGGGCTTATTTACTGCATGTATCAATAGATGAACAAGATAACGTTTGGCCTTTAGTACCACCTGGGGCTGGCAATGAAAGTATGTTAATGGAGGCAAACTAATGCAACATGTAATAACCATCACTGCGACAAATACGCCGACTGTTATCGAACGTTTATTACAGGTAACCCGTTATCGCGGCTATCAACTGCTAGGCTTAGAGTTTAACGCTGTAGCGAATAGTCTGGGCCTAGAGATAACCTTAACAGTGAGTAGCGAAAAGCCCATCCAGTTGCTGACTAATCAGCTAAATAAATTACATGATATTCAACAATTACAATTAGCTGGTGCAACCTTAGCTGTGTTGCAGGCTTAATTTTTTAGCTTAAATTTTATTACGGAGTGTCACCGCTATGCCAAAACTACGATCCGCCACTGTTACTGAAGGCCGCAATATGGCAGGTGCTCGTGCGCTCTGGCGTGCTACAGGTGTTAAAGATACCGATTTTGGTAAACCCATTATTGCGGTTGTTAACTCATTTTGTGAATTTGTTCCTGGTCATGTTCATTTGCGCGATCTAGGAAAATTAGTTGCCGCCAGCATTGAAGAAGCTGGCGGTATTGCTAAAGAGTTTAATACCATTGCAGTAGATGACGGTATTGCGATGGGCCACGGCGGCATGCTGTATAGCCTGCCATCGCGCGAGTTAATTGCCGACTCGGTAGAGTATATGATCAATGCGCACTGCGCCGATGCCATCGTGTGTATTTCGAACTGCGATAAAATAACTCCAGGTATGTTAATGGCAGCATTACGCTTAAATGTGCCAGCTATTTTTATTTCTGGTGGCCCAATGGAAGCGGGTAAAACCAAATTATCTGACCAAATTATCAAATTAGATTTAGTGGATGCTATGGTATCAGGCGCTGATCCTACGGTGTCAGATGAAGACAGCGACGCAATAGAGAAAAGTGCTTGCCCAACCTGCGGCAGTTGTTCCGGTATGTTTACCGCCAACTCAATGAACTGCTTAATTGAAGCTTTAGGCTTAGCCCAACCGGGTAATGGCTCTTTGTTAGCGACTCATGCCGATCGTAAAGAATTATTTGTTCAGGCCGGTTTTCGGATTATGGAGTTATGTAATCGTTGGTATAAACAAGATGATGCCAGCGCTTTACCGCGTAATATTGCCAATAAAACTGCGTTTGAAAACGCCATGATGTTAGATATTGCCATGGGCGGGTCCACCAATACCGTGCTGCATTTATTAGCAGCGGCGATAGAAGGTGAAGTGGATTTTACCATGGACGATATCGACCGCTTATCTCGCATAGTGCCGCATCTGTGTAAAGTGGCGCCTTCAACACCTAAATATCATATGGAAGACGTACATCGCGCCGGTGGTGTAATGGCCATATTAGCCGAGCTTAATCGTGCTGGCTTATTGAATGCCAATACGCCGCATGTCTCGGGTACAAATTTAGCGGCTGTACTGGCCGAGTGGGATATCGCTTCTACCGGTACCGATGCCGCTAAGCAAATGTATCTTGCCGGTCCTGCCGGTATTCGTACCACTAAAGCGTTTTCGCAAAGCTGCCGTTATCCCAGCTTAGATGATGATCGTGCAGAAGGCTGTATTCGCAGTCAACAACATGCTTATTCGCAAGATGGTGGTTTAGCGGTGTTATTTGGCAACATTGCCCCTCAAGGCTGTATTGTAAAAACCGCAGGTGTTGAGCCAGAAAACCTAGTATTTACCGGTCGTGCGCGTATTTTTGAAAGCCAAGATGATGCTGTCAGCGCAATTTTAGCCAAACAAGTCATTGCGGGTGATGCGGTAATTATTCGTTACGAAGGCCCTAAAGGTGGCCCGGGTATGCAAGAAATGCTGTATCCAACCAGCTACTTAAAATCGATGGGTTTAGGCAAAGCCTGTGCCTTAATTACCGATGGTCGATTTTCTGGGGGGACGTCAGGCTTATCAATTGGCCATGTATCACCAGAAGCGGCTAGTGGTGGTGCCATCGCGCTTGTTGAAGAAGGCGATACTATTGAGATTGATATTCCGCAGCGAAAAATTGCTATCGCTGTTAGCGATCAGATACTGGCTGAGCGGCGTAAGGCTATGGAAGCTAAGGGCAAACAAGCATGGAAGCCAGAGAATAGACAACGGCCGGTGAGTAACGCTTTAAAAGCTTATGCTTTGCTGGCAAGTAGTGCAGATAAAGGTGCGGTACGTGATATTGCAAAATTAGAACAATTAACCAACAGTCGCTAGTAATTAAAGACCAGCAGTGGAGTAACAATGAGTAACCTGGCAACAGTTCAACAATACGTAGATAAATCTAGTGCTGCTACTAATGCGGTCACTGATTCTTGTGCTAAAACAGATACAGAATTAATGCAGCAGTATTTACGTGAAATTTTACTGTCGCCAGTGTATCAAGCTGCAGTAGAAACCCCCTTAGATGGCATGGCGAAACTCAGTCAGCGCTTAGGCCATCAAGTGCTGTTAAAGCGTGAAGATAAGCAACCGGTGTATTCCTTTAAAATCCGTGGTGCTTTTCATAAGTTGCATAAAGTACAGCAACAAAGTCCGAATAGCGCGGTAGTGTGCGCCTCGGCGGGTAATCATGCGCAAGGTGTGGCGCTATCTGCAAGTAAACTGGGCTTAAAAGCGACTATTGTCATGCCTATTACCACGCCAGAAATTAAAGTGGCTGCGGTTAAAGCCTTAGGTGGCAATGTGGTATTGCATGGCACTGCGTTTGATGAAGCCAATAGTTACGCCATGAACTTAGCCAATACTGATGGTGCTATTTATATCCCCCCTTTTGACGATGCTGATGTTATTGCTGGCCAAGGTACGGTAGCTAAAGAATTACTCAGTCAACATAATCAATTAGATACTGTTTTTATTCCGGTAGGTGGTGGCGGTATTCTTGCCGGAATGGCGGTGTATATTAAAGCTATTCAGCCTAATGTTCGGGTAATAGGTGTTGAGCCTGAAGATGCCGCCTGCTTTCAAGCGGCACTTGCTGCTGGCCATCCCGTCACGTTAGATCGGGTGGGCTTATTTGCCGATGGTGTTGCCGTGAAACGGATAGGCACGGAAACCTTTAATTTAGCCCGGCGCTTTTGTGATCAGGTTATCACTGTGTCTAGTGACGAAATTTGTGCTGCGATTAAAGATATTTTTGATGATTTACGGGCCGTGGCCGAACCTGCAGGCGCTTTAGCATTAGCGGGCTTAAAAAAATACAGTCAGCAGCTACAGCAAAAACAAACACAAGCGCAGACACAACAGCAGTCATTAGCTAAGCCGCAGCAACTGGCGGCAGTATTAAGTGGCGCTAATTTAAACTTTGATACCTTACGTTATGTTTCTGAACGTTGTGAGTTGGGGGAGAAGAAAGAAGCGGTATTTGCGGTAACCATTCCGGAGGAAAAAGGCAGCTTTCGCCGTTTTTGCCAAGCATTGGGCGGGCGCGCGATTACTGAGTTTAATTATCGATATGCCAGTGATAATAAAGCCCATATTTTTGTCGGCATTAAATTACGTTATGGCCAATCAGAATTAGATACCGTTAAGCAATTATTGAGCGCAGCCGGTTATCAGTATCAAGATTTATCGGATGACGAACTGGCCAAGCAACATGTGCGCTATATGGTTGGCGGTATACCACCGAGAAAATTACAAGAGCAAGTGTATCAGTTTAACTTTCCGGAATACCCCGGAGCCTTAATGAATTTTTTAAACACCTTAGGCGAAAATTGTAATATCACTCTGTTCCATTATCGTAATCATGGTGCGGCAACCGGAGATGTGTTGGCTGGTTTTGAAGTGGCGAGCCATGATGATATTAAGCCGTTTTTACAGACGTTAGGTTATCAATATCAACTCGTCAGTAGTAATCAGAGTTATCAAGCATTTTTAACCGCAGAATAGCTAATAGCAGAGCAACTAAAACAGAGTAAATAGCTGGCTGTAATCGGTTTGCTGCATCGGCTTAGACATAAAGCTAAGCCGATATTGTTTTTTTTAATTGCTCTGTAACAGCGGTTATTATTTGCTTATCTTGCCAATATTGGTTGTGGGATAATGGGTTCCAGCTTGCCGCAAGCCAGCCAAAAAAGCCGCCACCGGCATTAATACTATAATCGGTAACTAATTGTTGATAACCCGGCGATAAATCGGCTAACGGCCAACCTAACACATCATCTTTATCGTAATAATTATGCCAAAAAAAGTCAGGGCTAGGCCGAGTAATTGGCACAATTTGCTCCATAGCATGGGCAGCAACAAAGATCGGAATATTACAACCCGTGGTAATTAAACCGGCTAAAGCGTTGCCTTGTAAAAAAGCAATATCGTCATCAGTTAACGGTATATCGCCGCTAATAGCGGCTTGATAAGCGCGTATATTTTGCCATATACCGGCTGTAACCTTTTTGCCAGCACGGGCGCAGCCGGCATCCCATAAGTAACAAGAAAAAACATGGCCGCCTAAAGAGTGAGCTAAAATGACTACCTTGCCGCTTGGACTAAGCTGTTGTTTTGCGACATACAGCGCCCGAGCAATACTGAGTTGGGCAAAAAGATAACTACTATTTTCTGCTTCTTTGCGATGCTCTAAACCTGCCGCATCGGCAAAGCCAAATAACATAAAGCGTCGCAGCTTATTCCATCGTAACCGAAAACCAATTGCTTGCCAGACACGCTGTTCGTTTTGCTGCAGAATATCTTGATAATAAACACTGTTGCTATGCAACTGCTTGGCGTTAATACCTAGCTGGCGCAGGACGGTTTTTAGCAGTTTATTAGCATAGCCAGAGTCTGTTTCTCCCATACCATGTAGTGTAATTAACGCCGCTTGTTGCATCATTACTGCTCCAAAGTTTTTGGTTAATACTTTAGTAAAGCATTAAGTTTAATCCAATGATTAAAATAATGCCTCGCAGGTCTGAGAGTCACAGGCAAAGTACCATCGTTGCTCTGCACATTGGATATGGCCAGTCGCACCGGCTCTAATCTGCCAATTACAGTTAGCTTGTTGATATTGTACCGGTCCTTCAATAGCGCATGGAGCATAATCATAATAGTCGTGTAATGTGTTGCTATCGATTAATTTAGCCTGCTTAAAAAATGCTAATGCTTCGCGATTGCTTAAATCGACATCACTAGGAGTACAGCGAGTAATTTCATCAGAATTAAAATCGGCAACATATAACGCGGTTAATTGCTCAGTATTAAAAGCAACATTATTAGCGCAAGCAGTTAATAATATTGTGATTAAAAAAGTGAAAACGCGCATTACCAACTCGCTCCTTTAGCTTCGCCAGGATGTTTATAAGAGACTTGGGGATGTCGATATACATCTTCACCAGATAAACCAAAGTGGCAATATAACTCTGCAACTAACCATTTTAACGATTCATTTTGTAGCGGATTCACCGCTTCGTATTGTTGATCATTTAAATGCTTACCAACGATCTCAATACCTAAAGCGTCACTGTTTACAGGGTATCTATCTGGATAGGACTTCTGACGCTCATGGTTATCTATAGCTTTAATTTGACTTGACCACGATTTGGCCAATATTTTTGCCATTTCTACACTGTTACAATTATCTTTATTTAAGGTAAGACATTTCGATTTAATTAACCGTCCAACATGGTAACAGCGTTTAGCTGTGCTTGCCGTTTGATAAATTGTGCCATCTTTACCAATAAGAAAGTGGGCACCATTGCCACCACCGTTATAGCTATTAAATGTGTGCTGTGCAGTGGGTGCATCGGTCTGATGAACTACTATAGCTTTTACAGAGGATAAGTTGCCGTGCTCAATGCTTTCGAAACGTTTAAGTTGTACTTTGCTGTCTATTAGCATGCCTTGCTGGTCTATTGTCGACATGATTTACCTTTAACTTGCTGCAGTATCTGTATAGATATAGCGCAGCTTTAATTAAATGTAAATTATAATTTAATTAAATGGGTGTTATCAGTTTTATTTTTAGAGCCCGACAACAATTTTTAACATCTGTAAGCTGATAGTTGGATAGTAATTATTGTACCGATTGAGTAAGCTCGATACATATAATAACAATACAAATAGTGTGATCAATGGATGTAGTAGCTAATAATAACAATAGTTGGGTCAATAAAATTCGCGCTTTAGGCCCTGGCATTTTAATGGCAACAGCAGCAATAGGGGGCTCGCATTTAGTGGCATCTACGCAAGCTGGCGCCTTATTTGGTTGGCAACTGGCTTGGTTAATACTGTTAGTTAACGTACTTAAATATCCGTTTTTTCGTTTTGCTGTCGATTATACCTTGCTGACAAAACAAAATTTATTACAAGGCTATCAGCAAAAAGGGCGTGGCTACTTTTATAGCTTTATTGTGTTGAATATTATTGCTGCGGTGGTAAACACGGCCGGGGTTTTACTGCTTACCGCTAGCTTATTACAATATGTTTTACCTTGGTTGTTGCCGGTAAGTACATTGTCAGTAAGTACATTGTGCTGGTTAATTTTAGCCGTCTGTTTATTAATCTTATTATTAGGTAAGTTCAATGCGTTAGATAATGTGGCTAAAGTCATTATGCTATTGCTGACGGTCACCACTTTTATCGCGGCAGGTATAGCCTTTTATCATGGTGCCCAAGTACCGGCTGATTATGTGCCTGTGTCGCCTTGGACCTTAGCAAGTTTAGGCTTTTTGGTGGCGTTAATGGGCTGGATGCCGGCACCGATTGAAATTTCAGTTATTAGCTCGGTGTGGCTGCAAGCCAAGCAAGAGCAGATGCCGATTAATCGCCAGCAAGGTTTATTTGATTTTAATTTAGGCTATTGGCTTACTGCTATTTTAGCACTAACTTTTTTATCGCTAGGGGCGTTAGTCCAATATGGTACGGATCAACCAATAGCATTAGCCGGTTCGACCTTTGCTCAGCAACTTATTAATATGTATGCCAGCACTATTGGCAGTTGGTCAGCGCCGTTAGTGGCATTAATCGCATTTTTATGTATGTTTGGTACCACCTTAACCGTGTTAGATGGTTATGCGCGCACGCTAAATTTGTCATTTATGCAATTAGGTTGGTTTAAAGGTGTCGTTGGCTATAAATTTTGGCTAGTAGCGCAAGCAGCCAGTGGAATGTTGCTGATATTGTTTTTTGAAGGGGCGTTGGCACCGATGCTTACCTTTGCCATGACATTATCTTTTTTAACCACACCAGTATTTGCGTGGTTAAATTACAGCTTAATGCAGAACAATGCCGCCATTAAACTTAACCGCGGCTTGCGCTGGTTAAGTTGGGCAGGCTTAACCTATTTAACCGGCTTTGCGTTACTGTTTTTGGTTTGGTATCTTGCTTTAGCGTAAAAATCGTTGCACGTAGCTGCAGCTGGCATAAATAGTAAATTGCTGCTGCTTGGCCCAGCTAAGGCCTGTTCTGACCAGTTTTTCGGCTAAGCCTTTGCCGCGAAAGGCTGGCGGAACAAAAGTGTGGTTAAAGTCGATATCATTATTGTTTAATTGATAATCGAGTACGGCTTCATTGCCATCGAGCTGCAACACAAAGCGCTGTAGTTCAGGTTGGTGTTGTACTGTTGCTGATTCCATTATTACTCCTGGTCTATCCAAGGTGTTTGCGGCAGTAAGCTTAAATGGGCAATATAACGCTCTAAATTAAAATCTTGCTGATGCTCAATAACATCAATCATTTCCGGTGCTAAAGCACAGGCAATCAGTTCTATGGCGTCATCACGGCTATTGCCGGTCATACACAAGCGCAGTAAGGTGGCTTTGACTTCTTTAGGGTAATTATCGGCTAATTGGTTTTCCACCACTTCAAATAGCATGGCTTGATCTAGCTGTTCTTCATCGCTCATGAATATCTCGTCAAAAAATATAAACTCTGCTGCAGTATGGAACATCTGCTTGTTATTGCCAACAATGCAGGAGCTATTTTACAAGCTTAGTGGATGATTAGCGGGGTGACATAACAGAGCCAACGGCTAAACAGGCGTATTGGTCAATACTTGCGACACCGCACTGCTGTTGTTGGCAGTAAATTATTTTCTGTCCTGCCAGCGCGCCAAAAAATACAGTGCGGTGCCCAGTAGCACAAATAGCGTGGTAGCAATGACCGACGATAAACTGACTTGCAGTGCTAGCCAACCACAGGCCAGTATGCCTAGCAGCGGAATGCTGTAACCCAATGGCAGCACAAAGCTATCGCGGGTAGCCAGTTTTGGCCGTAGCACTGGTACGGCGGCGCAGGTGAGGCCATATAGCAGCAAGCGTGATACCACAGTCGCGGCTGCCAGCCATAAAAATGAGCCATATAAGGTAAGACATAGCGCCAAGACGCCAAAAAAGATAATAGAGTTAGCTGGTGTTAAAAAGCGCGGTTGTATCGCCGCAAACCAGCGCGGCAGGCTGCCATCTTCCGCTAGTGCAAAGCTGGCCCGCGGGGTGGAGAATATTGCGCCGAGCAAATTAGCGGCGACAGAGGCCACTACTCCTAACATCAGCACCATGGCGCCCAACGGGCCAAACAGTTCGGCGGCGACATCCAACAGTGGACTGCTAGACTGAGCAATTGTTTGTACCGCCGCTACGCTCACCAGTTGAATACTGATATACAGTAAGGTTACCAGCACTAAGCCCAAGATGAGCGCCTTTGGCATATCCCGAGCTGGATTTTTTGCTTCACCCGCCGGCACAACCACTGATTCAAAACCGACAAATGCATATATCAATAACAGGGTGGCAGCGCCGATATCGTATGGGCTGTTGAAAGCAGTAAGTGGATTAAATTCTGGTAGTAACTTAGGTCCCAATATACTGGCACTGCAAATCACTAGCAGTAGTAATACCGCAAACTTAATCACGGTAAGCAGTGCCAGCGATCGCATCGCTCGCACTGAGCCCACGACATTAATGAGTGTTAAGCTGGCAATAATCACGGCCAATAATAGGGCACGGTTAAAACCTACTGATGCCGCCGACCAGAAGTAACCAATACTATCGACCAATAATACGCTATTAGCGGCAAACGATACTAAACGGGCAATGTAATACAACCATCCAGCTTGAAAGCCAACAAAAGGGCCAAAAGCCGCTGTGCCGTAACGAACAGGACCACCACTAGCACGAAAATAGCTAGCCAGCTCGGCCATACACAACAGAATGGGTAATATCAAAAGCGCACAGAGCAAGTATATTAACGGGCTATATTCACCTGCTAATCTGGCTGCACCGCCGGGCAGGCCAAAAATGCCGGCACCAATTAAACCATTTACTACCAGCAACCACAGGCTAAATAAGCCGAGGTTGCGAGGTAGGATAGTACCGCTGGTTTTTGTTGCCATTCACTTACAAATATTGTTTTAAAAACGCTAGATAAGCTTGCTGGGCAGTTATCCTGTTGCTTTTTTTAAGGAAACCATGGCCTTCATCGTCAAACAAAACATATTCAACCGGTACGCCGTTGGCTCGAATAGCGGCAACCATTTCGTCGCTTTCAACCTGTAATACCCGGGGGTCATTGGCACCTTGTACCACCAATACTGGTTTTTTAACTTTATCGCCATGAAAAACGGGAGAAATACGACGCAGTCTTTCACCGTCTACCGCTGGGTCGCCGAGCTCAGCATAAAGCGACTCACGAAAGGCCTCCCACCAAGGTGGAATGCTCTCTAAAGTACGCACCCAGTTGGTGACCCCAAAAATATTAATGCCCGCTTTAAACTCATCGGTAAAGGCCATGGCGGCCATCGTTAGGTAACCGCCATAGCTGCCACCGATAACGCCGATGCGCTCGCCGGCAACCCAGTCAAGCTGTTGCAAGTATTTTTTGCCATACACAATATCTTGCAAATCATCTTCACCGTGTCGCAGGTCGTCCAAGTGATAGAAGGTTTTACCGTAGCCAGATGAACCGCGGTTATTGACCGACAACACAGCATAACCGTGATTAAGCAGATGCTGGATCATCGGGCTGTAGCCGGTGCGAGACTGGCCTCCTGGGCCGCCGTGGATCAAAATTAACGCGGCCACTTTGGCGTTAGCACTGGCTTGTTTCGGCTTATACAGTAATGCCGGAATGGTTACGTTATCAAAACTGTTAAAACGCACGACTTCGCTTTGCACCAGATGCTGCTCATTAATGCTGCTGTCCAGCGCTTGTGTTAACCGCTGCGCTTTGGCACTGCCTAATTGCCAAATATAAAGATTGGACGGGCTGTTATCAGCATTTAAATAAAAACTCATGTATTTGCTGTCATCAGAGAAGGACACGCTGCGTATATCACCCGCTGGCAAAGTGGGTAATTGCATTGCTTTGCCAGTCTGCAGGTTGGTAATACTAATTTCGGTAGAAGCATCGGCATTAACACCTTGCACCTTGTATTGCTTGTCTTCGCTGAAATAAATAAAGCTGATATCCCAGTCGGCTTGACTATACGGCGACGTGGTGCCGCTTTGCAGATTGTAGTTATAAGCTGAAACAAATTCTCCACTGCCATTGGCCCCAAACAATAATGCGTTGTTATCGGGGCTAAAATCATAAACCTCGTGTGAAATATTGCCTTGATGCTCAGTAATAAGCACTGGACTGGGCTTGGCGTTGCTTAGATCAACCAAATATAGATTGTTGTCGGCATTATTGCGCACTTTGCTCAGTGCTAGGTAGCGGCCATCTTTACTGACGGCATTGATGAGATAACCATCATTATTACTGAATACCAACTGGCGGCTGTAGTCGCTGCCGTTGTAATGGTACAGGTCAAAAAAGCGTGGATCGCGCTCGTTGCTGACAATATAAAAGCTGCCATCTTTATTCCAGCCGGCAAAAGAGGCTTTAAGCTTATCACCGGGGGTTAGATCGCTTATCGTGCCGTCTATTTCACGGACGAAAACATGGTTTAGCTCGTTGCCACCCTGATCAGCGGTATACAGCAACCGGTCATCGTTGGGAAACCAACCGATCGGAAAAGCTGGATCAGTTGTCGACTGGGTTAACGGCAGCCAATGCTTACCATCTAAGCTAACCCGATACAGGTTAAATACACCGGTTTCATCAGAAGCGACCAACATCGCACTGGCGTCGTGGTTAATATCATTACCAAAATAGCTTTTGGTAGCAAAGAATTGCTCGGCGCTATATTGAGGCATAGTAATTGTGCTGCTTTGAGGTGTGATTGGTGCGGTGGTATTATAAATACAACCGGTTAACAGGGTGCTACTTAGCAGCACCGCCCAAGTAAAAGTGAGGCGAGATAACATATTCTTTCCTTCATCCATTTAAGGGTGCCATCACGACTGCCTCACCTGTGATGGATGTGATACTACTTTAGAAATACCAGCAGCGGGCTTATTAAAAAGTAAATCCTGAGCATTCGCCCAAGCTCTAGCTGTGTAACTCTACAGCAGTATGGAACATATGCAGGTTATTGCCAACAATGCAGCAGCGAATAGTGGCAAGCTTAGGGGGGATGAGCGGGGTGACATAACTGCGACAGCTAAGCTAATAGCTGTCGCAGTTGATAGCGTTTACAGTGCCAGTACTTTATCTCCACGGGCAATACCCGAAATACCGCTGCGAACCACTTCTAAAATCGGCGTAGTGCCTAAAGCCTGCAAAAAAGCATCCAATTTATCGCTAGTACCCACTAATTGAATGGTGTAGCTGCCCGGTGTGACATCAACAATTTGGCCGCGAAAAATATCGGCGCAGCGTTTTATTTCTTCACGTTGACTCGCATTGGCTTTCATTTTTACCAGCATTAATTCGCGTTCAATGTGCGGCGAGTCACTAATATCAGATACCTTAACCACTTCGATAAGCTTATGCAGTTGCTTACTTATTTGTTCAATCACTTGATCGTTACCGTGAGTAACCAGGGTAAGTCGAGATAAAGTTTTATCTTCAGTTGCCGCCACGTTTAGCGAGTCAATGTTATAACCGCGTTGGGCAAATAAGCCAACAACACGAGCTAAGGCGCCGGGTTCGTTTTCTAGCAGCACAGAAACAATATGTCGCATGTTAAGTTCTCTCCGTTTTGCTTAAAAACATTTCATTCATGGCACCGCCAGGGATCAACATCGGATAAACGTGCTCTTTGGGATCAATATGAATATCAATAAACACTAACTGATCTTTTAGCGCAAAAGCACGTTCTAGCGCTGGCTGCAGTTGTTCCGGCTCGGTGACACGAATACCAACATGGCCGTAGGCTTCTGCCAATTTAACAAAGTCGGGCAGTGAATCCATATAAGAGCTGGCATAGCGCGACTCATAATTCATATCTTGCCATTGCTTAACCATGCCCAAATAACCATTATTCAAGTTAATAATTTTTACCCCTAAACCATACTGTTTACAGGTTGAAAGCTCTTGGATATTCATTTGAATAGAGCCCTCACCGGTAACACAGACTACGTCGGCATCGGGATAATTTAACTTTACGCCCATAGCGGCAGGTAAGCCAAAGCCCATGGTGCCAAGGCCACCGGAATTTATCCAACGGTTAGGTTTGTTAAATTTATAGTATTGAGCAGCAAACATTTGGTGTTGACCTACGTCGCTACACACATACGCTTCACCTTTGGTAATTTTTGATAGTTGCTCAATCACATATTGTGGTTTTAATAATGGCGCAGTAGTGTCATAACGGCCACCATGTACAGCTCGCCATTGCTCAATTTGCTGCCACCACTGCTGCATGGCATTGCTGTCTAAACTCGTTTTACGCTGCTTAACCAATTGCAGCATTTCTATCAGCACCGGTTTAACTAACCCAACGATCGGAATATTGGCATTGATGGTTTTAGAGATACTGGCCGGATCGATATCAATATGAATAATGGTTGCATCAGGGCAAAACTTTTTGGTGTTATTGGTTACACGATCATCAAACCTAGCACCAATGGCCAAAATAACATCGGCATTATGCATAGTCATATTGGCTTCATAGCTACCATGCATACCTAACATGCCAATAAATTGCTTGTCGTCGCCAGGATAACAGCCTAAGCCCATTAAGGTGTTGGTAACCGGTAAGTTAAGTAACTGGGCAAATTCAGTTAGCTGTTCTGCCGCTTGGCCTAAGATAACGCCACCACCGGCATACAATACCGGTCGCTTAGCTTTCATTAGCGCCGTAATGGCTTTTTTAATTTGCCCAGCATGACCTTTTAATTTTGGCTGATAAGAGCGTAAACTAATTTCAGCAGGATAATGATAAGCAAATTTTTGATTGGGCATAGTCATATCTTTAGGGATATCTAATACCACAGGACCGGGGCGACCACTTTGCGCAATATGGAAGGCTTTTTTAATTAGATAAGGAATGTCTTCTGGTCGACGCACCGACATATTATGCTTACAAATTGGCCGTGAAATGCCGAGCATATCGGTTTCTTGAAAGGCATCTTCGCCAATAAGATGGCTCATGACTTGGCCGGTAAGCACCACCATCGGAATAGAATCCATATAAGCAGTAGCAATACCCGTCACAGCATTAGTAGCACCTGGGCCTGATGTGACCAGCACCACGCCAGCTTTACCGCTTGCACGGGCATAAGCATCGGCCATATGGGTTGCCGCTTGTTCATGACGAACCAGCACATGCTTGACTTTATTTTGTTGGAATAGGGCGTCATAAATATGCAGTACTGCACCGCCGGGATAACCATACAGGTATTCCACGCCTTCGTCGGCAAGTGCTCTAATTATCATGGCAGCGCCAGATAACATCTCAGCTGCTTTTGTTTGGCTTGTCATATTACGTCTCACGTTTTAGCAAAAATACCCTACCATAGCGCGATTATTAGCAATAATTCGCAGCTATATGCAGACGTTAACTAAGATTATAGGTTAGATAGCTAGATAGCTAAAACTTAGTTAATTATTTATACGTGGACTGGTTGTTATATCAGGCAGTGTTTAACACTGCTGCGCTGTTGTCGCTGCTGAGCAGTCATATTGTTATGCGCTAGTTCAATTTACGACATCAGCAGCGAGATGTCGATAGTATTCATGGCTCAATTTAAGCCAAATTGGCAATTATTTCATGCTTGTAAAGTTAGCTATGCACCCACATAGTATTAAGTATTAGTACAAAATATTTTATATCACAGGAAGTACGTTTTTATGATGCCTTCAATTATCGATGTAAGCATGAATAATGCCCGCGAGGTGCTAGATGCATCACAACAAAAACTGGTGTTATTTCAATTTTGGTCAGCTCGCAGTGAAGGCTGTCAGCAGCTAACGCCGATCTTAGAAAAAATAGTTCAGCAATATCCGCAGCAGTTATTATTGGCCAGAGTAGATTGCGACAGTCAGCAAGATTTAGCCATGCAATTTGGTGTGCAGTCTTTACCTACCGTTATGATGATTAAAGACGGTAAGCCAGTCGATGGCTTTGCGGGTGTGGAATCTGAAGAAGCTATTTTAGCCAAACTAAGTGCTTATTTACCTAAGCCGGAAGATAGTTTAATTGACCAAGCCCAAGCATGCTTAGCCGAACAAAACTATCAAGAGGCGTATTCGTTTTTAAAACAAGCGTTACTGCTGGCCCCGGAGCGAGTAGATATTAAATTATGGTTAGCCGATACCGCTGTTAGTTTAGGTCTGTTACCGCAAGCGGAAGCCTTATTAGCTGAGATTAAACTTGCCGATCAAGACTCGGTGTTCAAATCAGTACAAGCTAAAATAGAATTAGCTAAAGAGGCGGCAGACTCTCCGGAAATTCAGGCTTTAGAGGCGTCATTAGCAGCAGAGCCAGATAGTTTTACTTTAAAAGAGCAGCTAGCGGTGCAATACCAAGCGGTTCAGCGCTCTGAAGAAGCCTTAGTATTATTGCTAAGTATTTTGCAGCAAGACTTAAACTTTGGCGCTAGTAAAAAGCTGTATTTAGATATTTTAGCCGCGCTACCTAAAGGCGATAGCGTAGCAACATCCTATCGGCGTAAATTATATAGTTTGCTGTACTAGCGCTATAGGTTTATGCAAGGTTATTGATGAAAGTCGTGCCAGATTTGTTGCAGCTGGCTCGACAATGTCATGGGATCAAACGGTTTAACCACAACATCGACTGCACCTAAGGCTTTATAAGACGCAATTTCATTGCTTTGCACTTTGGCGGTCATAAATACAATGGGAATATGGCTTAAATCAAATTGTTGTTTTAATTGCTGCAACGTAGTTGGACCATCCATACCGGGCATCATCACATCTAATAAAATTAATTGCGGCGCAGCATCAGCATAGTCAGCTAAAGCTTGTTTGCCGCTACTGCAGCTATGAACCGTAAAGCCACCGACAGCTTCAAGTGCAATCCTTGCAACTTCTTGAATTGAAGGGTCATCTTCAACATGCATAATATTCTTTAATTCGTCCATTACATTTCCCTGTGCTGATATAGACTGCAGCGGTTAAACTACTCACTAAACACTATGCTATATCAATTAATCAAATTTGTGTCTATTGTGCTGTTAATTACGATTTTAGCGCTTTAATGCCTAAGATTAACATAACTAAATTTTACCCACTAAATAGTATAATTAAATATAATGGCCTTGTCTTTTCATCAAGAATTTCAGCAACAATTTCTGCAGCTTAGCCAAGTTTTGCAGCATTACCAAGCGTATTGGCGTTTAACACCATTTACTTGTACAGAGTTACCCTGGACTGATCCTAGGTTACAACAAGTATTACATGGCTTTTCAGATCAACAGATTGCATTAATTGACCAGAATAGCCAATTACAGCAGCAGTATTTTAGTGATTTTTTTCCACAGTTATTTAACTTGCCGTCAATAACCAGCGCAAGCAAGCCGAAAACGATAGCTGAATTACCTTTTTGGTTAACTAATGGCATTACTGGCCGTAAATTGGGTCAAATAGAGGCCTTATGTCAGCATTGGCATAGCTCTTCGCGGCCAATAGTAGAATGGTGCGCGGGCAAAGGCCATTTAGGCAGAATGTTAGCTTATCGCTTTGAGCAGCCCGTGATCAGTTTAGAATGGCAGCAAGAGTTATGTCAGCAAGGTGAGCAATTAGCCAATCAATTTTCGTTACCGCAGCATTTTATTCAAGTTGATGTACTAAGTTCTGGACTAAGTTCTGAATTGGGCTCGTCAGTAAACTCGCCATTAGCGGCTGTGCTTAAACCCAAGCAACATGTAGTGGCATTGCACGCTTGTGGTCAGTTGCATATCAGCATGCTACAACAAGCGGTTCAAGCCGGCTGCGAATATATTCACTTAGCGCCTTGCTGTTATCATCTTATTGCTGAATCTTGCTACCAACCTTTATCCGACCTAGCGCAGCAACATGATTTAGGATTAGATCAGCAACAATTAAAGTTGATTGTTCAAGGCCAAGTAACCGCAGGTGAACGCATAGAAAGGTTGCGCCATACTGAAGTGCATTGGCGACTGTCTTATGAATTATTACGCCAACATTATATTGGCGATAGCCAATATCGGCCGCTAGCTTCCGCTGGTAAACATTGGTTTAGTGCTGATTTTAGTGACTTTGCAACTTGGGCGGCTCAGCAACATCAATGGCCGCTACCTGACAATATCAACTGGCAGGTTTTTCTAAATGCTGGCGCTAAACGGCAACATTTAATCCAGCTTATCGAATTAGTGCGGCATTTATTTCGTCGACCATTAGAACACTGGTTATTATTAGATAAAATGCTGTATTTACAACAGCATGGCTATACAGTCGACGCTATAGAGTTTTGCGATTACCAACTCACGCCTCGCAACTTGCTGTTAACCGCTACCAAAAATTAAAAAAGGGGTCAGAGTGATTTAACGTGTTGGTTAAATCACTCTGACCCTTTTTTCAGCTCGCTGATTTGTTGATCTTTATGCTGCCATAACTCATTGATCCACAATTGAAACTGCTCACGATACTGGGCATTGTTATAGTCACCCAATAATTCTTTATGGATCGGTTTTACGACAACGTTAACCGTGACTTGCGGTACTTTTCCGGAGATAAAGTCCCAAAATGTCGGAATGCCTTTAGGGTAGAAAATAGTCACATCAAGAATTTTATGCAGCTGTTGGCCCATGGCGCCTAATACAAAAGCCACACCACCGGCTTTGGGTTTTAATAAGTTGGTAAACGGTGATTGCTGCTGTAAATGTTTAGCCGGCGTAAAGCGAGTACCTTCAACAAAATTCATTATTGTTACTGGTTTAAAGCGAAATTTAGCGCAGGCTTTGCGTGTGGTTTCAATATCTTTACCCTGTAAATGAGGATTACGCTGCAAAAACTGTTTGCTGTAGCGCTTCATAAAAGGGAAGTCGAGTGCCCACCAGCATATACCTAAAAAAGGCACATACATTAGCTCTTTTTTTAAAAAGAACTTAATAAAAGGAATTTTGTGATTAAAGATTTTTTGCAGAACTAGTATATCGGCCCAAGATTGATGATTGGCTAAAATTAAGTACCAATCTTTTTTGGTTAAGCCTTCTACCCCAGTAACTTGCCAGCTGATGCGAGTAAATAATGCCGTAGTAAGGTTATTCAGGCTGATCCAAGCGACCGCGCAGCCGTCTAATAAGTAAGTGATAAGTCGTAGCCAGCCTGGTAAAGGCAATAATTTCAGAATCGCTAAAAGCGTAACAGGCACAAACCAAAACAGGGTATTAATAATATATAAAATTAATGAAAGGGTCCCAGTCAGTGCGCTGGGTAAAAAAGATAGCATAACGGCACCTAAAATATGGTTTCAAGGCTATTGGTTTCGATGCTCTTGATTTCGATACTCTTGAGGTCGATACGAATAGCTGAAAATTAATTAGTCGGCAAAAGTGTTAACAGTAAGCGGGCTTACTGTTAACACATCCGATCAGTGCTTAGTGTAACTTAATCTTCAAAATTCTCAATCTTCAAAATTTTCAATCTTCAAAACTTTCAATCTTCAAAATAGGTGTAACCATAAACGCCCGATTTTAATTCATCGAGTAAACGATCTTTCTTGCTGGCGGCTAAATCTAGTTTTGCCAGTTGCTTAGTATAAGAACGAATTAACTTATTGGCGTCGAATTGTACGTAGCGTAAAACATCCGCAACCGTATCGCCTTTGATGATATTAGTCAGTTTATAACCACCATCTTCTGTTAATTCAACATGTACCGAGTCGGTATCGCCAAATAAGTTATGTAAGTCGCCCAAAATTTCTTGATAAGCGCCAACCATAAACATACCCAACAAGTATTGCTCATCTTCTTTATAGAAAGGCAAAGGCAGGGTGCTTTCTATGCCGTTACCGTCAGCGTAGCTTTTAAGCTGGCCGTCAGAGTCACACGTAATATCTTGAATAATAGCTCGGTGCTCTAACGACTCATTCATGCGCTCTAATGGCATTACTGGGAATATTTGATCGATACCCCAAGCATCCGGCATTGATTGAAATAAAGAGAAGTTAACAAACAGCTTATCAGCTAATTTTTCATTTAATTCGTCATGAATAGCGCGATGCGAACGGGATGTTAAATCTAAATTAGCTTTAACTCTATTAATCGTCGCGAAGTATAGCTGTTCTAATAAAGACCAGTCTTGCAGCGTTAGCAAACCGTGCACGTACTGAGAATGGGCATCGGTAAAGTAATGCACCGCATCGTGATACGCTTCTATTGCTGTACGCGGTGTCACGTTTTGATATGACTCCCACAAGCCTAAAATAACGGTAGGCGATTCGTCGCTAGGCTCAGGTAGGTTAACTAAACCTGGTGCGCGTTCAATATCAATAGCATCAGTCACTAATACCGCATGGTGCGCCGTCATAGCACGACCCGACTCAGTAATAATATTTGGATGCGGTAAATCGTACTCGTCACAAACCTCTTTTAAGCCGTTGACGACGTTACGCGCATATTCATACATAGTGTAGTTCATGGAGCAAGCTGAACGTGATTTAGAACCCTCGTAATCCACGCCTAAGCCACCACCAACATCAACGGTTTCAATTGGTATGCCTAAAGTGCGCAATTCGGCATAATGACGAGCACATTCACGAATGGCGTTATGAATATCGCGAATATTGGCAATTTGTGAACCAATATGGAAATGAACCAGTTGCAATAAATCAATCTTTCCTGCTTCGCGTAAAATATCAATAGCTTGCAATACTTGAGTAGCCGTTAAACCAAACTTACCTTTTTCACCACCGGTATTTTGCCATTTCCCCTTACCAACAGAGTTAAGCTTAATCCGAATACCAATGCGTGGCGCTGTACCTAAATTGTCAATTTCACGCAATAAGGTTTTTAATTCAGACAGTTTTTCAATCACAATGTAAACCGTATGGCCCATCATATGGCCAATAGTGGCTAAGCGTAAAAACTCACTGTCTTTATAACCATTACACACAATTTGTAACGGTGTTTCGGTTACCCCTAAAATCGCCATCAGCTCTGGTTTACTACCAGCTTCTAAACCAACTTTGCCACTTTCATGGCTAATTAACCGCTTTACTACCGAGAATTGCTGGTTAACTTTAATGGGATATACCGCGGTGTATTGGCCTTGGTAATCTTTCTCTGCTTTTGCTTGTTGAAAAGATTTAATTAAGGTATCTACACGGTGCTCTAAAATGTCGGTAAAACGGACTAACACCGGTAACGTTAAGCCTTCTTCTTTAAAGCGAGTGGTTAACTCAGGAAAACTAATCCCCGGTTTGCTGTGATCTTGATCCGGATAGGCAACTAAGTCGCCCGCTTTATTGACATCAAAGTAACCTTCACTCCATACCGCGACATTATAGGTCGAGCGTGCTTTTTCAGTACCCCAGTCAGACATTATCGTTCCTTTAAAAGTTGATTCTGTATAGTTTAAAGCCATTACAGCTTAGCTGCAGTAAAATTTGGCAAAATATTTGTTCTAATTGCCTACACAAGGCAAAATGTACGGCTAAATGGTTTTGAGGGTATTACTTATGTCAGGCGATAACAAATGGTTCACCGAGATATTCGCAGCTAGCGGTAGCGCTTTTGGTTTAGCTATCACTAAAAAGTTAGATGAAGTTAAGTCACCATTTCAACATATTGAAATGTTTGAAACGACTCACTTTGGTAATTTAATGGTGATCGACGATGTTATCATGTTAAGCAGCCGTGATAACTTTCTTTATCATGAGATGTTAAGCCACCCAGTATTATTTAGCCATGACAAACCGAAAAATGTGGTGATTATAGGTGGTGGTGACTGTGGGACTTTACGTGAAGTATTAAAGCATACTGATGTTGAAACCGTAACTCAAATCGATATAGATGAACAAGTTACCCGAATGTCAGAAAAATACTTTCCTGAACTTTGTGCCTCAAACAATGATCCACGAGCAACGTTAAAGTTTGACGATGGTATTAAATATATGCGCGAAGCGGCTGCAGAATCTATCGATGTCATTATTGTTGACTCAACCGATCCTATCGGCCCAGGTGAAGGCTTATTTAATCGTGCTTTTTATGACAGCTGCCGTAAAGCCTTAAAGCCTAATGGTATTTTAGTACAGCAGAGTGAATCGCCGTTAATTCATATGCCGCTATTAAAAGATATGCGCGATGCTATGACTGATGTTGGTTTCTCAGCGTTACAAACCTTATTGTTCCCGCAAATGGTATATCCATCAGGTTGGTGGACCTGTACCTTAGCCCGCAAAGAAGGTCAGTTTACCGGTTTCCGTGAAAGTGATGCCGAGCAAGCCAATTTTAATACCGAGTATTACAATGTAGAAGTCCATAAAGCGGCATCGGCTTGGCCAAACTTTATGAAAAAAGCATTAAACAGCAAATAATTGATTAGATTCAGCTTAGTTTTATTTTGCTAAGAAAATAAATGTTCATCTGAGCTTGCTTAATTAGCTGGCATTTTGTACATTTATTGCTCATTAGTGGAGAGATAGATGATGAGATTCGCATTATTGTTTCTATGTGGCGCATTTTCCGCTCAAGCAGCGGTATATAAGTGTGAACAAAATGGCGTAGTTGAGTTTAGCCAATTTCCATGTGCAAGCAATGCTGAACAAGTTGATATGCGCCCGGTTGGGACAGCGCTGTCTGGTACTCGTGGTGAATATCTACAGCAAGTGAATGCGTTAAAGCGAAAAGGTCGTTTTGTAGAATTTAAAATTAGTAAACTTGAGCATGATAAAGAGCTCGAAGTTGATCAGTTAAAAGCAGAACTATATAAATTACGCCGCAGCTTTCCGCGTTCAGAAGAATTATCGGCACTTAATAAAAGAATTGCTCATGTAGAACAGCAGTTTGATGAAAAAATTAATGCCGAGCGTAGAAACTTATTCAGCCTTAAAGCAAAAACAAATAATTTAGAGCGGCAATACGCCCAAAACTAATTGTTAACACTAGATATCAAAAAACCTCGCTTATAGCGGGGTTTTTTATTGTCTAAAATAGCTTCGCTTGTACATATAATCCAAACAAGTTTTTAACAATGGTCATAATCCAATCTTTTTTGTGTTAATTATATTATTTTGTGCTACAACTTTAGTGCTATAGGTAAATATAAAAAATAAAATCAGAAAGGGGTTGAGATGAACAAATCAATAAATTATTCACTGTGCGCGCTAGCTGTTGGCAGTTTGCTAGGAGGCGGAGCTGTATATGCACAGGAGAAAGAAGCCAGTGTCGAGCGGATTGAAGTGACCGGCTCTCGCATAAAACGCAATGACTTAGAGGGCGCATCTCCGATATCGGTAATAAGCAGAGATGATATTGCTAAGTCCGGTTTTTCTAACTTACAACAAATTATGGAGCGTAACCCAGCTACTGGTGTAGGTACTTTCTCAACCCGTGGTAATAGTCAGGATTCTACTGCTAACGGTGGCGCGGCTATCAGTTTGCGAGGTTTTGGATCGGATGCAACCTTAGTGCTAATTAACGGTCGTCGGGTATCTACCAGTGCTTTTGCGGAAAATATTGCTAACTCTTTTGTTGATATTAACTCCATTCCTGTGGCCGCCATTGAGCGAGTGGAAATATTAAAAGATGGCGCTTCAGCCGTGTATGGCTCAGATGCGGTTGCTGGTGTGGTAAACATTATCTTACGTAAAGATTATGAGGGCGCTGAAGTCAGCCTTAGTCATGGTGGCACCACTGGCCCATCGTATGATGAAACCGCTGCCAGCTTTGTTTGGGGCGCACAAACCGATACCGCAAGTGCGACTTTAATTTTAGATTATTTTAAAAATACCTCTATTACCGGTGCCGAAATGGGCCGTTTTGGTACGGCTAACCAAGCACCCTATGGTGGTTTAGATCAACGTTCATCACGTGGTTTTCCGGGCAATTTTATTGTTAATGGTGAGGTGAGAATTGATCCAGATTGTCCTCCAGAGCGGGCTATTGGCCAAACCTGTGTGTTTGATTATGGTCCTTATGGTATGGCCATGCCAGAGGCTGAACGTTTAGGCGCAATATTCCAAGGCAGCCAGCAGTTATCAGATCAATTACAAGGTTATTTAGAATTAGCCGTACAGCATAACCGCTCACAAGCCGCCGGTGCACCAACACCTCTGGATGGTGATGCCGGTTTAACCGTACCGGCGTCTCACCCTAACAACCCTTTTGGTACTGATATTAGCATTAATCGGCTACGTACCGTTGATGCCGGTCCACGAACTTGGGATATTGAGTCGGATACCTTGCGTTTAGTGGTTGGCTTACGCGGTAATATCAATAATTGGGAATGGGATGTTTCAGCGCAAAAAGCGCGCAGTGAATCGATGCAAACTGGTAGTAAAACCCAAGGCTGGGTGCGCACTGATTTTTTACAACGTGAAATAGACGCCGGTCGCTATAATCCATTTGGCGGCGTGTTTAACTCACCCGATGTTATAGATGCTATCACCACCAGCTTAGTGCGTCGTGGTGAGTCACATTTAACCGCTTATAATGCGGGTATTACCGGTGATATATTCACGTTAGGCGATCAAATGGTATCTATGGCTGCGGGTGTTGAGTATCGCGAAGAAGATGTGTTTGACCAGCCTGATGATCAGTTCCAGCGCGGCTTAATATTTGGTACAGAATCGGTATCAGCACAAGCAGCGCGCGATCAATATGCGGCTTATGTAGAGTTTTTAATGCCAGTGAGTGATACTTTAGAGTTCACATTAGCCGGTCGTTACGATAACTACAGTGACTTTGGTTCTACCACCAACCCGCAACTTTCTGCGCAGTGGCGACCAGTAGAAAACTTTACCTTACGAGCCTCATTTGGTCAGGGCTTTAGAGCACCATCATTAGCGCAAATTGGCCTAGGCCCATCGCAAGAGTCTAATTTCTTTACCGATACTTACCGTTGCCCAACGCCGGATGCCAGTAATCCAGCTTGTGCTGCTACTGACTATACGATTGTATTTGTCGGCAGTGAGGGCTTACAGCCAGAAGAATCAGAAACGTGGAATATCGGTGCAGTATGGCAAGCTACCGATGCGTGGGATCTGAGTTTAGATGTCTGGAAAATTACCCAAGACAATAAAATTGATAAAAATGATTATCAAACGGTCTACGCTGCTGAATGTAACAATCAAGCCAGTACTATATGTCAGCGGTCAGCGCCGTTACCGGGCCAGACGCTAGGTGAAATGTCTAGATTGTATAATAGTTACGTTAATATTAGCTCGCAAGAAGCCAGTGGTGTTGATTTATCAACCGCCTATCGTTTAAATCTAGATGATATGGGCTTGTTAAGACTATCTCTAGATTGGTCTTACTTAAATAGCTTTAAAAAGAATGACATTGATTACACCGGTGAATATAACTATCCGCAGCATCGTTGGGTTACGTCAGCTGACTGGACGATAGGTGAGTGGGGCTTTGTTGCTAGCATTAACTATATTAGTGAGTTTGAAGATTATGCCGCACCAAGCGAAGTTGAATCGACCAAAACCCGTAGTATAGATGCGCAATGGTTATTAGATTTACAGGCCCGTTATAATATTAACGACCGTACTCAGCTGGTATTAGGGATGAATAATGCCTTAGATGAAGACCCACCGTTCGCTATTGGTGATAGTAATGGTGACTTATATGGTTATGCATCGAGTGTACATAATCCAAGAGGTCAATTTATTTACGGTAAAGTTAGCTATAAGTTTTAATTAATATGTTAGAAAAAAATAGCGCCAATGGGCGCTATTTTTATATCTGCTGAATAATTCAAGTCATGAGCTGGCTTTAACGATTATTCAACAATCGGCTCAATATGGATTTCTACGCGGCGGTTCGCTGCTCTGTTGCTTTCAGAGGTATTTGGCACTGCAGGGTAGCTTGGGCCATAACCTTGCGTTTCAACGCGTATACTTTGCACGCCTTGAGACACTAAATATTGTTTAACACTGCCGGCTCTTGCCTGTGATAAATTCATGTTGTACTGATAAGGGCCGGTATCATCGGTATGGCCTGCAATGACTAACATGGTTTTTTCGTAATCACGTAAAACTTTAGCAATATCATTAAATACTGGATATAAATTAGAGCGAATATCTGAGCGGTTTAATTCAAACGTTAATTGGGCAGGGATATCAAGTTTTAACTTATCACCATCACGAATAATTTTAACGCCGCTACCTGACAACTCTTGTTGCAGTGCTTTTTCTTGCTGATCCATATAGCTACCCACTGCTGCGCCCGCTAAAGCACCCACAGCAGCACCAATCACTAAGCGCTTATTCTTATGGTTCGAGGTAGATTTACCGGCTATAGCACCAACAACAGCACCTATAGCTGCACCCTTGCCTGCATTACTGACGCCAGCACCATTTTGTGTCGCGCAGCCAGAAATAACCAAGCCCGCAGATAGTAGTGTTACCATTAAGGTCGAAAATCGCATATCGTACTCCGTTTTTATTATTGCTCAATTATAGTTTAGCCATATGAATTAGCGCTGAACTATTGCTTTTAAATTCGCCTTTAAATTTATCTTTAATATAAGCCTTTAAAATCAACACTTAGAAAATGCCAAATGTTAAATAATTGTTTAATATATTGGGTTGTTATTCACTTTTAATGAGTTATTGCGTATGGTGTAACCGTTTGCTGACAAAGCATAAACGGTTAGTGACTTACAGGACTCAAGCATGAAAATAGCTTTATATTTAACATTGTGGCTTAGTTTTAGCCTAATTTCGGCCAATGTACAGGCAGCCGTTTATAAATGCACAGATAATACGGGTAATGTGGTGTTTCAGGGTGAACCTTGCCGTGATGCTGAAGAGTTAAAATTAGATTTGCGTTTTGCCGAACAAACTCCAGAAACAATAGATCGTTTAATTATCGGTAGTTGGTGTGAAGTCGGCACTTCTGAGATATTAGTCGGTGACTTACAACGCGATAGTGCTTTACGTAAAACTTGGCAGTTTACGGAGCGCGAAATGGTACAACACATCGAGCAAGGCCAGCATGCAGACACTTTTAAATATGCTATTCGCCAGCAACCCGGTAGTTTTGTCATAAATCATGCCGCTTTTGGCAATGGCCAAGTAAGCTGGCAAGTGAAAACCCTGACCGATGAGCGCTTAGTTATTGCGGCTTATGGCGGCTTTACACATTTGGCCGCAGGCGAGTGCGATGTAGTAATGGCTAATGCAAATGACTAAAAATACATGGGGCAACCACACCTATATAGACACTTTTATATAGACACTTAGATTGCTAAACCTTAAGCTGCTAGAATCAAAATTATCAATTAGGTGTAGTATGTTAAGTTTGCGCTGGCGCCGAATAGTGATCAAAGTAGGCAGTGCGTTAATCTCGCCAACCGCCAATGGGTGCTCTACCCGTTATTTATTAAGTATTGCTCGTTTTATTAGTGAGTGTCGCGCAATAGGCGTTGAAGTTGTTCTTGTCTCTTCCGGTAGTGTCGCGGCCGGTAAATCTGCTATTGCTTTTGCTCACCAGCCTTTACCCATTAATATTAAGCAAGCTATGGCCGCAGTAGGCCAAACAGAAATGATGGCAACGTGGAGTCATTTATTTGATTTTCGCTGTGCTCAGATTTTACTAACCCATGATGATTTTGCTAATCGGCGGCGTTATTTAAATATTGATAACACTCTTCGCACCTTGCTCACTAATCAAGTATTGCCGATTATTAATGAAAACGACACGGTTGCCACCGCTGAATTAAAAGTGGGTGATAATGATAATTTAGCGGCGATGGTGGCAATATTAGTCGATGCCGATGCACTCATAATCTGCTCAGATATAGATGGGCTATATAGCGCCAATCCAAAAACGACGATTAATGCTGAATTTATCCCGCTAGTAGAGAAAATCAATGCCGACATTTATGCCATGGCGGGTGCCAGTCACCATACTATTGGCACCGGTGGTATGGTAACTAAGTTACAAGCAGCAGAAAAAGCAACTCGGCAAGGTGTCGATACCCTAATTATTAATGGCCAGCAGGCGGTAAACTTTGATCGGCTATTGGCGGGGCAAGTTACAGGGACGCTATTTCAACGCCAACAAGATAGGCTAAGTGCCAAAAAGCATTGGTTGTTACATAGCATTACCAGTACCGGCAGTATTGTGTTGGATAATGGCGCAGCGAATGCGTTACAGCAAAAAGGGGCGTCCTTACTCGCTAAAGGCATACTCAATAGTACTGGCCAGTTTGATAAAGGAGATGCCGTTTGGTTATGTAACGAAAACGGCGTACAACTGGCGAAAGGAATTAGCCAATATAGTGCGATTGAACTACAACTTATTAAAGGCCAGCACAGCCAAGATATTGCTAGGATATTAGGTTTTTGCCCCAGCGAAGTGGTGGTGCATCGCGACGATATTGCTTTAAGTTAACCGGAGAGAATATGCATATAGCCGTGGTGGGTGGCGGTATCAATGGCTTAAGCAGCGCTTGGCAATTAGCTTTAGCGGGCCATCAAGTGACCTTGTTTGAACGTGATGGTTTAATGCAAGCCACCAGCAGCGCGTCTTCTAAATTGTTGCACGGTGGTTTACGTTATTTAGAGCAAGCAGAGTTTCGTTTAGTCTATGAAGCATTACAAGAACGGCGTTGGTGGTTAAAAAAAGCGCCTAAACTAACCCGCCGCTTAGCCATTTTATATCCATTTTATACTCACACCCAGCGACCGCGCTGGCAGGTTAAAATTGGCTTATGGTTATACGATAAATTTGCTGGACGTAAAGGCATAGGCCAGCACCGTTGGTTAACGGCTGAGCAAACCTTACGTTGCTCACCACAGCTAAAGGCCGAGGGTTTACGCGGCGCTTATTTATTTTTTGATGGCCAAATGGACGACCATAAATTAGGTTTATGGATGGCCGAGCAGTGTGATAAAGCGGGCGTTATTATTAAACAACATACCGAAGTGCAGCAAATAAATGCTCAAGGCGGGGTTTTAATTGCTGCAGGTTGGCAGCAGTTTGATCGGGTCATCAATGTGGCAGGGCCGTGGAGTCAGCAATTATTAGAGCGCTCTACAATTACCCCAAAGCAAAAGCTAGATTTAGTGCGAGGCAGTCATTTACTGTTACCCGCTATGGGCCGATATGGTCACATGTTAGAGGTACCGCACGAGCAACGTTTAATTTTTGTTTTACCCTACCAAGGCCACACTTTAGTGGGTACTACTGAAGTGCGACAGCAGCTAGAACAACCAATCGCTTGTTCGGTACAAGAGCGAGATTACCTATTAAACACCTATAATCACTATTTTCAGCCTGCAAAAGCCAGTATAGATATATTGGCAGATTTTGCCGGTGTTAGGCCATTGCTTGCAGGTAGCGATAATGCCAGTCGTGCTAGCAGAGAATATCAATTGAATTGGCAAGGTAAGATATTAACGGTGTCGGGCGGAAAATGGACCACAGCACGCGCTTTGGCTAAGCACGTGCTGCAACAAATTCAACAAAAAGTTGATTGAAGCTATAAAGTTAAAGCTAATATTTTTGAACGGCGTTGATAGTTGTACATTTGTTTTTTCTGCGCCGGTAAATCATCTACGGTTAATAGCTCAAAGCCTTGCTCTAAAAACCAATGAATACTGCGGGTAGTTAAAGCGAATAATTTATCAAAGCGTTGCTGCCGCGCAAGCTGAATAATACTATTCAGTAATAAACTGCCACGATCGGCATCACGATACTCTGGATGCACGGCTAAACAGGCAAACTCCGCCACATTGTCTTCTGGAAACGTATATAAAGCGGCGCAGCCAATCACTAAACCATCGCGTTCAATTAATGTAAATTGATTAATTTCCAATTCCAATTGTTCGCGTGAACGTCTTACTAATAAGCCTTGTTGTTCTAGCGGGCGAATTAAATCTAAAATACCGCCAATATCAGCAATGGTGGCCTGACGTAGTTTTTCGGCCGACTCGGTAACAATTTGGGTACCAATACCATCGCGAGAAAATAGCTCTTGTAATAAAGACCCGTCATCAGCAAAACCGACTAAGTGGCAACGCGGCACGCCGCCGCGACAGGCTAAAATAGCCGCTTGTAAAAAGGCTAAGGTGCTAGGACAAGCCGCTAAAGTGGGTTGAGCATTCTGTACCAGTTGTTCGGCGTAGTTTGGCATCATTTCGGCAATAATGCGGTCATCTTCATCGGTAATACCGCCAATTTCGCTAAAACCAATCATTTTGTCCGCTTTTAGCTTTATCGCGACTTGAGTGGCAATATCTTCTGCGGTTAAATTAAAACTTTCACCGGTGACAGAAGCCGCAATAGGGCCCATTAACACAATGCCGTTAGTATCAAGCTGGCGGCGTATACCTGCCGTGTCGATACGACGCACTCGGCCACTATGAAAATAATCCACGCCTTCATCTACGCCTAAGGGTTGAGCAATAACAAAGTTACCGCTAACCACGTTAATTTGCGCACCTTGCATTGGCGTGTTGCTTAAACTCATTGATAAGCGGGCGGTAATATCTAATTGCAACTCGCCAGCCACTTGCTTAATTAAACGAAACGAGTCGTCATCGGTAATGCGAATATGCTGATGAAAACTGGGCGCTAAACCGGCGTTTTCTAACGCCCGATTAATTTGTGGTCGGGCACCATAAACCAGAACGATTTTAATGCCTAAGCTATTTAATAGCGCAATATCGTTAATAATGCTGCGAAAACCAGCTTGATTAATCGCTTCACCGCCTAACATTACGACAAAGGTTTTGCCGCGATGAGCATTAACATAAGGTGCCGACTGGCGAAATCCAGATACAAGTTCAGTAGTACGCACGGGCAAGAGCTTCCTTATTAATAAGCATAACAATGTGATAAGTAATAGTATAAGTTAAAGATGGCTGCAAAGTTTTAAAATGCCAACCCGATAACCGGTATGGTTGGCATGATAAAATTATTCTGGTTGAATATCCAGTTTTAATGAATATTAATTCAGGTGTGACCCTTGGTAATCTCATAATCACAGGTAATAACTTGGTGCTAATCCAGTATTATATGCGGCAAGAATCGAGAGCTATCTTTGGTAATTAAACTGTTATCTTCACGAATACAAATGCCAGCGGCACTGTCACCCACTACCCAGCTACCAATTAAGCTATAGCTATCGGCAAATTTTGGTAATGGATGTAAAGCTTGCAGAATATAACCACTATCGTCATAAGGTCCATCTTGCTTTACCGTTTGTCCTTGCTGGGTCAGCAGTTCGATATTAGCGCCTTCACGAGAAAATAATGGCTTTTTAACCCATCCAGGGGTTAATGCTTTACCTTGGTCAAACATAGCTGGTAATAAGTTAGGATGATTAGGAAACTTTTGCCATAACAAAGGTAAAATGCCTTTATTAGAAATAATCGATTTCCACAACGGCTCTATCCATTGAGTCTTACTGGTGAGCACCGTGCTAGCAAAATCTTCTTGCAGCATAAATTCCCATGGGTACAGCTTAAATAGCCCTTCGATAGCGTAGCCATCTAAGTCCACTAACTGACCATCGGCATTACCTAGTTGCTCTAAGCCAATATAACGGGCATCTACACCACTTTGTAGGGCAATATCCATTAAATAATCAACGGTGCCTTTGTCTTCAATACTGTCGGTAACACTACTAAAGTAAAATGGTTGCGGTAAGGCTAACTCAGAAAAGGCTTGCTGTAACTTATCTTGTAGCGAGTTAAATTGATCAGCATGTTGTGGGATTTCGCCGCGCATTAACTGATCTTCTAACCATACCCATTGAAAAAAACCAGTCTCAAATAATGAAGTAGGCGTATCGTAATTTAACTCAAGCAGCTTAGCGGGGCCGTTACCATCGTAACTAAAGTCCATTCTGCCGTATAAATGCGGCTGAGCACTTTGCCAACTGTCTCGCACCGCTTGCCAATAAGCTTCTGGGATGGCTAATTGCTGCAATAATTGCTCGCTATTTACGACATCTTCAACCACGGCTAAGGCCATTTGATGCAATTCTTCAGTTGGCTGCTCTAAATCTTGTTCAATTTGCTGCAAGCTAAACTGGTAATAAGCGGTTTCGTCCCAGTACGGTTCACCATCAAAGGTATGAAACGCAAAACCAACACTCTCGGCAAACTGTTGCCAGCCGGGTCTGGGGCTGCAATTGATTTTTTTCATGCCTTAGCCACCAAAACTTGATCTAGTGCTGCTACGTCTTGCTGCTTGGGCGCCAAAGCCACCACGGCGTGCCATTGCTGCCGGTTTTGGTTGTACTGATGATGGTTTAATCCGAGTTGCACCAGGTTGCTTGGCGACGGCAGTATTAGTGGCGGTGCGGAAAGTTTGTCTGTCATCACGAGATTTATACAACGGTTGTGACGCTACTGGGCTAGCATTTTTTGTTGCAGCTTGTGGCGCTTGACCACCTAAACCGCCGCGATTAAGCATTTGTCCGGCCATAAAACCCATCATCATCGGCATAAAAAAACCACTGCTTTGCTGGCTTTGCGCTTGCGGCGCGGTTTCCGAGCCCGTTTGGATTGAATTGCTGGCAATAATCGGTGCCGACTCACATTGACCAGAGCCAAAATCGGTTTCACATTCGGTTTTATTATGATACCGCGGCGCTACTTGTGGATGCAGTGCTTTAGCTTCAGCAAAAGCGGCTTGGCATTGTGCTGGCGGATTGTAAAAAGCCGCACATTCGTCAGGCGTATTATACACTTGCACTTCAACAGGCTCTTCGCCACAGCCAGTTAACATTAAACCCGCTGCGGGTACCATCATAATTAAGCGTGCAGTTTTACTGCGTTTAAATACGTTTGACATTATGTCTCCTCAGTAACTCATACTCGCGGCATTCAGTATGCCTACCACGATCGAACAGCTTGCTGAAAAAATGCCGGCGGCCATTTCACCCTCTGTTATACGTTTAGGCAGTTGTTTTAACATTAATGAGCTAACAAAAAATGCGATTAATTGAATTAACAATGCGACTGCGCCCCAAATTGCACAATCTAATAACGATAATGAGTTAGTTATTGCACTGGCTAACGGCCAAGCAAAACCTATAATAGCACCGCCAAATGCTATGGCTGCGGCAGAGTTGTTGGCTCGAATTAAGCCAAATTCATCATGGGGAGTTAGCCAAGTGTAGCTACGAACAAATATCAGGAGTAACAGTACGGCTAGTGCAAAGTAAGTAGCAAAAGCCAGTAAACCGTTTAAAGAGTGCATTGCAGTATCAAGCATGGAAATAGCCCAGTTAAACAAATAATGCTCGATCCTGCGTTTTATCCTGGCTTAATTCAAGTTAATTTATTATTTAACCGCAGATGTACTTCATTCTAGCGTGGTGTAGTCATCTTAGTTTAAAACTTTGGCCGCTTGATTCCATAGGTTCTGTTGCTCAGAATGACTAAAAAATTCATTGGGTTGCCAATAACGCGGCACTAAACGGCGTAATTGACCGGGCTGCCAATCGGCACTCAGTTTAGTTAAAATTTCACGTAATCTGGCTTCAGGCATAATGGTTAACTTATCGCGGGCGGGTTTAAAGTACAGGTTATAGTCGACACTAATTTGGCAGTTTTGCCCGCCACGACGATAGTGTAAATTGCGGCTAACCACCCGACACAGCGGCTGCTCGGGCGACGTGGGATAAAGCTGGTTAACGATAGCTAATTCATATTTTTCTTGGCTGCTAATATCGAGCTGTTTGGGTAAAAAAGTAATGCCATAGCCTTGCGGAAAAATGCCGGTAATACGTAGCAATTGATCCACTAATAGCGCATCTATTTGTTTTCGTTTGGCGGCTTGTTTTAAAATAAGCGCCACTTTAGGTAAGGTTTCATAACGAAAGCGATTGCGTCCAGGCAGCACGACCGAGCTATACACTTGGGGTATTTTGACAATATTACCTAAAAGACTTTCCGAGTTTTCAACTTGCTGTAATATTTGTTGAATTAATTGTATTTGTTGTTGCTGAGAGTGTTGGTGCTGTTGCTGCTGCAATTTGCAGTTGCCACGATAAGCGGTGGGCTGCAAACCTTTTTTGGCCAATAACAGTCTGGCCGCTTGGTTGACGCTATTAAATTCAGTGCGCTCTTCGCCAGACATAGCCCGCAGCGGATCAAGTTGTTGGATTTGGTTACCATACAAAATGGCTGCCGTTTGGCTGTGTTGTAAGCCGGCATCTAGCAATAAAATAGCCATAACAAGCGGCATTTGCACATACAGCCGATATTGGCAATCGGCATCATTAGGTTGACGCGCAGCATAATAGCCTTGTAACAGGGCATCAGTTAACTGGTTATGTTCTAAGGCATGATCTAATAAACGTAAGGCTAATACGGCACGATAAATAGGTTTGTAGCTAAACTGCACTTCACGCCAGCGGCGAATTGAAGTGGGTACAGTCAGCTGTAATGAACCGAGAATTTTAGCAGAGCGGGTTAAAGTTTCTTGCTGAGTCGCACCTTCGCTTAAATTTAAAAGTCGCTCTGCTGTAAACAGTAGATCCGGCAGCATGTTAGCAGGCTGAGTGTCCGCTGCTTGATAAAACAGCTCTGCTTGGCTAGCTAGATTGCTTTCATCAGTATATAGCGCAGCCATAATACGTTTTAGATGGCGCATAAAAACAGTTTCATGCGAGTCTGTGCGATTTGATTTCAAAAGCGGATCCCAGCGTTGAAAAAATAAAACAGTGATGATGGCCTAAGTTATAGTTTAATCAGCTGCAGTAATAAAGCGACTAATAGTTGAATTAAAAGCAGTTTTAAAGCAAATGTTTTCTTTATGCTAGCGCAAATTCCTACGTAATTAACAACAATAGTAAGCGCTGTGTTACTTAGCTTGTTAGCTCGCATTATCTACGCTTTTACTGTAAACTGCGCGCCCCTCTGTTTTGGAGGCGACTGCAGCTGCGGCAGATGTATCACGCAGCACAACTGCGGGATCTCGCATGCAATTTACCGATTTAAACTTAGCGCCTGCGCTATTAAAAGCTATTGCCGATAAAGGTTATAGCTCTCCTTCGCCAATTCAAGAACAAGCCATTCCTGGTATCTTAGCTGGCCGCGATTTAATGGCAGCAGCCCAAACCGGTACTGGCAAAACTGCAGGTTTTACTTTACCTCTGCTGCAGTTATTAAGTGACGGCGCAAAAGTACAACCAAACCAAGCTCGGGCATTAATTTTAACACCTACCCGTGAACTAGCGGCACAAGTAGCACAAAGTGTTGCTGACTATAGTAAATACATGCCGTTAAAAAGCACCGTGGTGTTTGGTGGTGTGAAAATTAATCCACAGATGATGGCATTACGCCGTGGTGTCGATATTTTAGTAGCAACGCCAGGTCGGTTATTGGATTTATACCAACAAAACGCGGTGCGTTTTAGTCAATTAGAAGTGTTAGTGTTAGATGAAGCCGATCGTATGTTAGATATGGGCTTTATTAATGATATTAAAAAAATTCTGGCGCTATTACCTAAAAAACGCCAAAACTTACTATTCTCTGCTACTTTTTCGGCAGATATTCGTAAATTAGCTAAAGGTTTAGTTTCTAATCCTTTAGAAGTGTCTGTTAGCCCAGAAAACAGTACAGCCGAGCGTGTTGAGCAAAGTATTTATCCGGTGGATAAAGGCCGTAAAGCGGCGTTGCTAACCCAATTAGTGCATGAAAATAACTGGCAACAAGTGCTGGTTTTCACTAAAACAAAACATCAAGCTAATAAACTGACCACCCATTTAGAATCTGCAGGCATTAAAGCGGCAGCCATTCATGGTAATAAAAGTCAAAATGCACGGACCAAGGCTTTGGCCGATTTTAAAAACGGCAGTATTCGTGCGCTGGTAGCGACAGATATTGCGGCACGTGGTTTAGATATTGATCAATTACCGCAAGTGGTAAATTATGAATTACCTAACGTAGCCGAAGATTATGTGCATCGTATTGGTCGTACTGGGCGTGCTGGCGCTGCGGGGCATGCTATTTCATTAGTTTGTGTCGATGAAACCAAAGAATTAATTGCGATTGAGCGTTTAATCAAGCAACAGCTACCACGAACGACTGTGGAAGGTTATGCGCCGGTTAATACCGTGCCGGTTTTGCCATTAAATACCAAACCTTATAAACCGAAAAAAGCTAAACCAAAACCAGCAACTTCAAAACCAATAATGCAAAAAGCCAACGCGCCGCATCATGCTGCAGCTCCTAAGCAATTTGCTAACAATAATAGAACAAGTTAAATTAAAGAAAGGAATAGCTTTAAGTTGTTGTTAAATTAGTGGCAGCAACTTTGTTTCTAAAATGCTATATTCATCTTTCTTATTTGCTTTGGTATGTTGCATGCTTTTTATAAGAAAAATAAATACAGTGAAGATCACTGTTCAATATGCATTTGAAACGAGGTTGCCACTGAGCATATGCGGTTTATAGGCTTAATTTTATTATTATTATTATTTTCGTTGCCATTGTCTGCTACGACAATATTGGTACATAGCTCTGTGCCTTTAGAATCACTTACGCAAGCGCAATTACGCAGCATTTTTACAATGCGGCAAACGCAATGGCCTGATGGCTCACCGATTAAAGTGTTTACTTTACCTGACTCCGATCCCCTGCATCAGCATTTTAGCCGTAAATTATTACACTTATTCCCTTATCAACTGAATATGATATGGGACCGATTAAGTTTTTCCGGTACTGGTACTCGACCCAAATTAGTAGATGATGAGTTAATGATGTTGCAGCAACTTAGAATGACCCCAGGCAGTATTGGTTACGGTAGTCGCGCTGTTAAGGACCAAAGCGTCAAGGAGCTTCGCATTGAATACTAAATATTGTCGGCTGATAAAAACGCTGTGTACTGCTTTTATACTTTGCAGTGTTTTAGCTCCGACCCATGCCGCAGAAATACAATGGCAAGGCTTTATTGCGCAAGGCCTGATAAAAACCACTGACGACAGCTTTGTAGAATTTAACGATGATATTTCAGCTCATTTAACTGAGGTGGGTATTAATACTCGCTTTCGTTTAGCCCCTGCCTTACGTGTTGCGGCGCAAGTGGTGTATTTAGACGGCGGAAATCGTTATCCACATGGTGCTAGGCTAGATTATTTATTTATTGACTGGAATTTTTATAGCAGCCTAGATTGGCAAGCGAATTTATACTTAGGTCGGTTTAAAAATCAACATTGGTTATATTCCGCTACCCGTGATGTGCCTTTTACTCGGCCATCCATTGTATTACCACAATCAGTGTATTTTGATGCTTTTCGCGATATTGCTGTTAGTAGTGATGGCGCCGCTTTTCAAGCTCGGCATAGTAACGCCTATGGTGACTTTACCTTTAACTGGAGTTACGGCATTACGCCAATATCTGATCAGCAGCATAGGATATTATTAGGCCGTGATGTATTAGGTAAAACTTCGCAAAACTACGATCATAAAGCCAGTCTATATTGGCAACCTGAGCTAAGCCGAATTAATCTAGGCGTATCTTTAATTGAAACGGGTTTTAGCTATAAAAAACAATCTGAACAAAACTATACTAATGCTGAGTTTTCGGTACAGCGTTTTATGTTACATATGGGCTACCAGCAAGAACATTGGGAGTTGGCGCTAGAAGTACAACAAGAGCGACTGCAGTTCGATGGTTTTTTTGCGCCAAGCTTTAGTCAAGATCATCTTGGTCAAGCTGGCTATTTATTATTTCAATATAGACCGACCGTGAATTGGCGTTGGTTTAGTTTTATAGATTATTCAGTAAATAATAAAGATGATCGACATGGTAAGCATATTGCCGCAGACAGTGCTGGCCAAATTCCAGATTATTTTGCTTATCAGCATACCGTTGCCAGTGGCTTTAATGTTGATCTTACAGCCAAACTCAGCCTAAGTGCGGAAGTGCATTGGGTTAAAGGGGTTGGCCGCTTATCACCAATTATCGTACCTGACAGAGTCAATAACCCTACGGAATATTGGCAGCTTTATGCATTACAATTAATGTATAGGTTTTAATTGGTGCGGTATTTAAGCTTATCTTGGAAAGTGCTACTGGTGATGCAGCTATTGCTGATATTAGTGCTGGTTTGCTTTACTGGTTTGTCATTGCTGCATATAAATGATCAATTTACTCGGCAACAGCAACAAAAGCGAATTCAAGGCCAACAATATTTTCAGCAATATAATCAAGCGATAGAACAACGGCTTTTAAGCTGGATCCAGACTTTTGCCGATATTCAAGAGCTGGATAAAAATGATGATTTTAATAGTTTCGCTCAAAAAATAGCGGCACAAAGTGAGTCATTACAAATTCACTTTGGTGTTAAGCAATTGGCATTGTTTGATCCAGAGCAGCAATTGTTATATCAGTTTGGTCCTGAAACCTTAGCAACTTCGCATTATTTAACCCAACAAGTGGCACAGCTACAACAACCTCAGTCCAGTATCTTTTGTCTAGAACAATGTTATAAACAGTTAGGCTTGCCCTTGTTAAATCGTCAAGGCGAAGTGGCTGTATTGATGATGACAACCGATCTCACCGACGTATTATACAGCTTGCATGAAGCATTAAACTTAGACGTCGCGATTATTAGCTATCAAGAAGATAAACCGTTGCAACAACGCTTTAAAATTATCCAAGCTTCAGAAAGACAATTAATAGCAAGTTTATATAGCGAAGAAACGGCTCATGTTGATATTAGTGAAGTAAAACAACATGGTTTAATAACTAAAGTGGCAGACCTTTCTTATTATCTGCAGCTGATTGCTTTGGATGATAACGCCGATAGTATGCATATGCTGTTAATGGTGGAAGATATTAGCGCGGTAATCCAAGAGAATCGACGCTACCAACAGCAAATAATGCTGATTGCTTTGGTCAGCTTTTTCTTACTGCTATTGTTAATCTGGTTTACTACTCGGCGTATGAGCCGGCGCATTTTACAGCTCTCGCACGCGTTGCCTTTACTGGCGAAGCGGCAATATAAAGAATTCCATCACCATAGCCAATTACCATCAGGTTTTTTTCAAGACGAATTAACTACATTTCAACAATCGGTGACGTCATTAGCCAATGAGCTGGAAGATTTAGATCAACAACTATTAGAAAATACCGCTGAGTTACAAAAAATGGCTATGTTTGATAGCTTAACGGGATTAGCCAACCGCAACAGTTTAAAGCAGGATCTAAGCCAAGCATTAGCGGAACTCGCTAGCAACGGCCATTATGTGGGTCTAGTCTTTTTTGACCTAGACAACTTTAAAAATGTTAATAATAGTCGTAGCCATGTTATTGGTGACCAACTTTTAATTGCTGTAGCAGACCGATTACAGCAGCTTAGAAAACGAGCAAAAATATACCGAGTTGGCGGCGATGAGTTTGCGCTATTACTGCCGTTGATTAACCAACCTGAACTTGCTGAAACCATAGCGCAACAAGTACAAGCATTATTTCAACAAGCCTTTGTTACTCCCAGTACTCAGTTAGCGTTAAGTGCCAGTATAGGTATCAGTTATACCAATGAGCTAAATTGCAGCGCAGAAGAACTCAGCCGACAAGCTGATCTAGCCATGTATCAAGCTAAACATCATGGCCGTAATTGCTATTATGTGTTTAATGATCAAATGTCAGTAGATTTAGCGGCTCGATTACAGTTAGAAGCTGAGTTAAAGCAAGCCATAACTGAACAGCAATTTAGTTTAAGTTTGCAGCCTAAAGTATGTTTAACTAAGCGCAAATTACATAGTTTTGAAGCCTTATTACGTTGGCAACATCCTACCCGAGGCACCGTGCCACCCGATCTTTTTATTGATGCTTTAGAGCAAGCTCAGTTAATGGTGGATGTTGGTTATTGGGTATTTGAGCGTAGTTGTCAGTTATGTGTACAAATGATGCAGCAAGGTTTAACCGATGTTGTTATGGCTGTAAATTTATCGGCAACTCAATTTCTACAAGTCGATTTAGCCGACAATTTTGCACGGATACTGGCTAAGTATCAGTTAAATGGCGCTCAATTTGAATTAGAGCTAACAGAAAGCACTTTAGTTAATAATGTCAGCCAAACCTTAGACATTATGCATCAATTAAAAGCCCTAGGTTTTGCTTTTGCTATTGATGACTTTGGCACCGGTTATTCGTCACTTAATTACCTAAAACGGATGCCAGTAGACACTATTAAAATTGATAAAAGCTTTATTCAAGGTATGCAAGATAATGAAGCTGACTTACAAATTGTAATTTCTACCATTGCTATGGTGCATAAGCTTGGTTTACAAGTTGTTGCCGAAGGAGTAGAAACGGCAGAAAATGTTGCTCAATTACGCTATTATCAATGTGACATTTTGCAGGGCTATTATTTTTCTCGGCCAATTCCAGAAACAGAAATTAATGAATTTATTCAACAAGTATTAACGCAGCAATGGCCGCAGGCATTGTTGCAATAGTAAGCGTAAATTTAAAAAACAGGGTTAACCGATGCAGTGGCAAGTAGTGACATTTTCTCAATTAGATACCTTAACCTTATATAGCTTATTGCAGCTTAGAGTCGATGTGTTTGTGGTTGAGCAGAACTGTCCATATCCTGAACTTGACGATCGAGATCTGGAATTAAATACTCGACATATTATATTGAAAAAAGGCGACAAAGTTATCGCTTACGCTAGAGTGCTTGCACCGGGCGTGGTGTTTGAAGATTATCCAGCCATTGGCCGGGTTTGTGTGTCGCAAACCGCCAGACGTTTAAGTTTAGGCCAAGTGCTAGTTGAAAAAAGTATTGATGTAATAGCACAACTTTGGCCCGCCACCGATATCTATATTTCTGCCCAGTGTTATTTAGAACAATTTTATCAACAGCTAGGGTTTAATGCCGCTGGCGAATCTTACCTTGAAGATGATATTCCGCATATCACCATGATCTTACCTAGAGCTTAATTCGTTTTGTCGACCACATAGCGGCCCTTGTTAGCGCTCTTGCTGAGTAGGCTTATAAAGTTGCTCGGCAGTGTTAAACAGTATCCAGCTAGTAAGAATATATTTATCGTTTGATTTTGGAATGCAGCCGCGATGAGTATGGGTAAAGTAAGCCGGAGCAATCACCATACGGCCTGTTTTCGGTGTAATGCTTTTTTGTTGATAATAAAACTCGGTTTCGCCACCTTCAGTGACATCATTTAAATAAAACATAAACAACAAGGCACGGTGTAAAGGTTCTGTGCTGCCTTGTTGTGGATAAACCTCTGAGTGCCAATAATTATAATTCCCCTTACCTGCTTGATACTTTTGGGCTTGAACAGGCCCCAATCGATACAACATGCGCATAAAATCGACCGCTTTAGGTTCACCTAGCTCGGCATAATTATCTTGGGTAATAGCGACCGGTTGCCCAGTTTTAGGGTGTTGGATAGTTAAGCCAACGGGGCCGATTAGCGCAAAATGATATTTCTTAAAATACTCTAGGGCGAAATGCGTGGTCGCTTGCCAAATGTGCTGTAATTGTTGCTGATATTCAGGATGCTGATACAGATATAAATCTGTGCTGTTTTTCTTACTGGTATCAACGCCACCACCGGTTCGGCCTGCCGTCGTATGCGGGCTGGCATCAAAGGTTTTGATTAACTGCTGACAAAACTCAGCACTGAGTGCATTGTCATAAATCTCGATAAAATCAGGCGTAGACTCGTTCATACATTCATATCCAGCAAACAGTAATGTTAGGTTTTAATTACCATACTGTATTTGCCATGGTGACGAAAGAGCGAATTGCTTGTTATAGTCTAGCGCTGTTATCTGTTTAATAAATCTATTTATTTGAGGTGCTCATGTTTACTGAAACCCTACAGCCACGCTTTTCTGATACCGATGCCTTAGGCCATATTAATAACACCGTATTTGCGGTCTGGTTTGAAGGCGCTCGCCAAGGCGTATTTCGTATTTTCACCCCAGAATTAGATTTACAGCATTGGCCATTAATAGTGGCTAGCGTAAAGCTAGATTATCACGCCCAAACCCATTATGGCGCTGAAGTAGAACTGCGTACTTATATTAGTCGCATTGGTGGCAGCTCGTTCGACGTTTATCAAGAAGCATGGCAACACGGAGTGAAAACGGTATCGGGCACGGCGGTGATGGTGCAGTTTGATTATAGTAATAACAAAGCTAAACCCTTGAATAACAGCCAGCTTGAGCAATTACAGCAGCACAGCTATTCAGCATAGTGATACATATACCATGAAGCCGAGTATAGAGTGTAATTACCGCAATGCAGCTTGATCTGGTCGTAAAAAACTAGCGCATAAAAACACTGGCTACTAAGCTAAAACCTGATTTAACCTAAGAGTTTGGCCATGAAAAAAGTATTTATAAGCATTACTGTTGGTGTCAGTTTATTCTGCACTGGCGCAGCACATAGCTACGATCGAATCACAGGCCAGCCGTTTGCTAGCCGCTCTGAAGTTATCGCCCCTAATGTTATGGCGGCGACTAGTCAGCCATTAGCCACCCAAGTTGCACTAGATATTATGCGTCAAGGCGGTAATGCCATCGATGCGGCTATAGCGGCAAATGCCGCTTTAGGCTTAATGGAGCCGACAGGAAACGGTATAGGGGGTGACTTATATGCCATTGTTTGGCACGAAGAAAGCCAAAAATTGTTTGGTTTAAATGCCTCGGGTCGCTCGCCACTAAGCTTAAGTTATGACATGTTGGCAAATGAGCTTAAAAAGCTGGGCCGCAGCGATTTACCGCCACATGGCATGTTGCCTATTAGTGTCCCCGGCACAGTAGATGGTTGGTTTGAACTGCATAACAAGTTTGGCAGCTTGGCCATGGCTGATATTTTAAAGCCGGCTATTAATTATGCCGAGCAAGGTTTTCCTGTCAGTGAGGTTATTGCCTATTACTGGGATCGCAGCGTACCTGTATTAAGTAAGCAACCGGGCGACTTTGTCGGTACTTATACTATCAATGGTAAAGCACCAGCTAAAGGCGAGATGTTTAAAAACCCGGCCTTAGCCAGTACCTTAACTAAATTAGCTCAAAGCGGTCGCGATGCCTTTTATAAAGGTGATATAGCAGTAGAAATTGATCGTTTTATGCGTGCCAATGGCGGCTATTTACGTTTTGCTGATTTTTCTAACCATCGTTCTACTTGGGTTGAACCCGTTGGTGTAGATTACAAAGGGTATACATTGTGGGAATTACCACCCAATGGTCAAGGTATAGCGGCACTACAAATGCTGCAGATTTTAAAAAACTTTGATTTAGCCAAAACCGGTTTTAATACTCCAGAGAGTTTACATTTACTGGTAGAAGCAAAAAAACTCGCCTTTGAAGATAGGGCTAAGTTTTATGCCGATCAAGATTTTAATCAAAGCCCGATTGCCGGTTTAATCTCTGCCGAATATGGCCGTGAACGGGCGAAACTCATTACCGATAAAGCCGCAAAACGGGTAGATGCTGGTAACCCAAACTTATACCAAGGCGACACTATTTATATGACCACTGCCGACAAAGACGGCAATATGGTGTCGTTAATTCAAAGTAATTATCGCGGTATGGGCTCTGGTGTTGTGGTGCCAGGTTTAGGGTTTATTTTTCAAGATCGCGGTCAATTATTCTCAATGGATAAACAGCATGCCAATGCCTACCAACCCGGCAAGCGGCCATTTAACACGATTATCCCGGCCTTTATAACTAAAGACAACAAGCCGTTAATTAGCTTTGGTGTCATGGGCGGTGCTATGCAGCCGCAAGGCCACGTCCAAGTGTTAATTAATATTGCTGATTACGGTATGAACCTGCAAGAGGCGGGTGACGCTGCACGTTGGCAACACTTAGGTAGCACTGAACCTACAGATGGCAGCGCAATGTATCTGGAAAACGGTGGCTATATTGAAGTTGAGCGTGGTGTGCCGTATCAAACTGTGCGCGAATTAATGAACAAAGGCCACGATGTTCGCTATGGCTTAGGCGGTTATGGAGGCTATCAAGCCATCATGCGTGATGATAAAAATAAAGTCTGGATTGGCGCGTCTGAATCACGTAAAGACGGTCAAGCCGCTGGATATTAATAGCTGATTTCACTAATGATAAACACTAAATAATACAGCACTAAATAATAAAGCCGCGAAGGTAGTGCGCGGCTTTATTTTAGTTGTCTGAAGGCTTAATTGAACGGTTAACTTAGTTGAACTTTTACATCACCTTTTTCAGTTATGCTATTAATGGCTTGCTGAATATCACCATTAAAATCAGTACAAAGCTCAGCATAACTATGACGTAATTTTAGCCGCTCTATGGTTTTCATATAGCGCAATACGTCTTCTTTACTGGTTAAAATTAACCGCGGCACCCGAATATTATTGCCCTGAGCATCTTTAGCAATCATCGTAAAATAAGATGAATTACAATGGGTTACCTTGCCGGTTTGAATGTTTTGGGCATCAACTCGGATACCGATTACCATCGAACTATTACCGACATAGTTTACCGAAGCTTTTAACGTCACAAGCTCGCCAACTTCAATGGGATTTAAAAAATCAACTCTATCCACCGAGGCTGTTACACAATACAAACCACTAAACTTTGAGCCACAAGCAAAAGCAATTTGGTCCATTAACGATAGTAAGTAACCACCATGAATTTTACCGCTAAAATTTGAATGTGATGGCAACATTAGCTGCGACAGTGTTACCCGTGAGCTATTGGTTTTTTGATAATTATCGGTCATGTTTACTCTTAACTTAAGCCGGTTAGGGCAATTAATTTAACGTTGTGCTATCGGGCTTATCTTGCACTAAAATCCACGGTGAAATCACCACTGCCCATAAGGTTGTTGCTTGATCGAACCATTGCTGAGCTTGTTCTTTGCTGGTGCGACTAATGCTGTTATTGGCTAACCAGCTTGCGACTTGTTGCTTATCATCTTGGTTAAAAACAAACGCAACATCAATTAAATCCAGTTCTGGCTGCACCGTAATCACTGAGCCTGCAGCATAAAATTTTTGTAACTCTAACCAGCTTATTTGTGCTGTTTCGCTAATAATTTTTGCTCTAATTAATGCCGGATCTTCAGCATCTTCTGCCAAGTGGGCGTCAGGTGGTGTTGTACTCATCTGGATCTCTCTTTCATATTTAAATATTTTATGCATTAATTTATATACTTACTGCAATATTAATCGCTTGCAGGCCTAATCTTCATCTTGCTCTTGTTCATTAACTTGGGCAGCGCTTAGGTCATGCTTTTTGAGTAGTTTATACAAATCTGTCCGGTTTCGCCCAGCTAATTCGGCGGCTCGGGTAACATTACCATCGGTCATTTTTAATACCCGGATTAAATACTGGCGTTCAAACTGATCTCTAGCTTCGCTTAAGGGCGGCCAATAACTACTATTTTGTGATAAAGCTTGCTCGACTTGCGCTGCGCCAATCACCGGGCTATTGGTCAGTGCTACGCACTGTTCTACCACGTTAACCAATTGACGCACATTTCCCGGCCACTTAGCTGTGGCCAGTAATTGCAAAGCATCATCAGAAAAACGGCTAACATCAACCTGATGCCGAGCTATGCTTTGTTGCAACACATGCCGGGCTAATAACGGTATATCTTCTGGGCGTTGTTGTAAGGTGGGTAACGGTAAGTTAACAACATTTAAGCGGTAATATAAATCTTCGCGAAAACTACCATCGGCCATAGCATGCTGTAAATCACGATGGGTCGCTGACAACACCCTAACATCAATGCTAAAGGTTTTAGTGCTACCCACGGGACGAATTTGTCGCTCTTGCAATACTCGCAGCAATTTAACTTGCAACGGAGCAGGCATATCGCCAATTTCATCTAAAAATAAAGTACCGCCATCGGCTTCACGAAATAACCCGCCATGCTCGGTTACCGCGCCGGTAAAGGCACCTTTAGTGTGGCCAAACAACTCAGACTCTAATAAATGCTCAGGTAAGGCACCACAGTTAATAGCCACAAAAGGTTTTTTTGCGCGTGGGCTGGCTTTATGAATGGCTTTGGCCAGTAATTCTTTACCAGTACCACTGGCGCCAGTAATTAATACACTAACATCGCGTTGCGCGACCCGATAAGCCTGTTCTAATACGTCTTCCATTACTTTGGCACGGGTCACTATTTCACTACGCCATTCGGCTTGCTCCGGTACAGACTGACGCACTGCCCGATGCAAAATGTCCCGTAACTCAGCATGATTTAAGGGCTTGGTTAAAAAACCAAATACACCGCGCTGAGTTGCCGCTACCGCTTCTGGAATAGAGCCATGTGCTGTCATTAATACGACCGGTAATCCAGCATAGCGTTTAGCAATTTCATCAAATAAGCTCATGCCATCTAAACCGGGCATACGCAAATCACTTAACACCACATCGGGCGAATGCTTGGGCAATAAGGTTAAAGCGGTCTCGGCGCTATCGGCACTAAACACCTGATAACCTTCGCCTTCTAAGCGTAACGTTAATAAGCGTAATAAGCTTGGATCATCATCAACAAGCAGTAAGCGTGGCTTAGGGCTGGCCATTATTATCCTCAAGCGGCGGTTGATTAAGCTGAGCCTCAATTTGGGTTAAGGCATCAATTTTCTTTTGTAATTCTTTATTGGTTTTTTGTAAGCGTTCAATATTGTCGTGCTGTTGGGCATTCAGTCGGGTTAATGCACTTACTGCTGACTCTGCTTCTAATAGCTTTTGATTAAAGGCCAGATCCCAGCTAAAAAGAGCAGCGAGTGAAGGCGGTAATTTATTCAGCTTGTCGGATAATAGCATTTGTTGTTTTAGTCGAGTTAAATACGGCGTGTCAGGATGCAATTGCAAAATAGTACGTTTTAACTCTGTTACCGCATCCGTTACTTCAAGCGGGCTTAACTGCTCGCGCTCGTCGGCCACTTGGTTTAACAGTTCAGCACGATACTGGATCCAGGCTTGTAACGTTTCAGGACTGTTATCAATAGCTAATACGGGCTCAATAGCTGGGGTTGGCTCCACTATTGGCGGTAACTCTGGCTGAGAGTTTTCCGGTTCAGCTTCAACCGAGATTGGTTTAAGTGGAGCGAGCTGACAGCCACTTAGCACACTTAGCAATATTACCGCCACGAGCGGTAAGAATAATTTCATGATAATTTTTCCTCTAACAGTGGCAAGCGAACGCGAATACAGACATCGGCATATATCACGTCGACAATGTCAGCATGGCCACCTAATAATCGAGCACAATCAGCAACAATAGACAAACCTAAGCCAGAGCCTTGCACCGCATCAAACCTAGGGGTAGTGCCGCGTTGAAACGGTTCAAATAACGAATGCCGCAAAGCGGTTGGTATCGGGTTGCCATTGTTAGCCACATCTAACACTAACTGATGCTCTTGTTGATATAACTTAACCCAAACCGGGCTGGACTGACTACCATAAGCCTGAGCATTATTAATTAAGTTATCTAGTATACGTCTAAACAAAGTCGCATCGGTGAAAATTGCACTAAGTTGGCAATCTAATTCAATAACTTGCTCGCGTTGTTGTAACGATAACGCATGATCAGCAAAGCAGTCTGTAAATAATTGTTGTGGCGACAGCCAATCCGGCTCGGGTTTAGCTTGTTGTAGTAATCGGTTATAGTCTAATAATTGCTCGGTTAATAAGCTTAGTCTATCGGCACTGCCATTTAATAAGCCCACCACTTCTAATTGCTGGGGATTTAAAGGCCCTACTAACTGCTCGGTTAATAACGCACAACCTTCACGAATACTGGATAATGGCGTTTTTAGTTCATGTGAGGCATGGCGCAATAAAATTAAGCGTAAGGCTTCTAATTGCTGTAACCGCGAGCTTAACCAGCGTAACTGCTCACCTAGTTCGGTTAGCTCTCGCGGACCGACTAGCTTTTCATCCGGAAATTGATGTTGCTGGCCAATGGCACGGATCATAATATCTAATTTTTTAACCGGCGCAGCAATGCGGCCAGAAGCCCACAACACCAATAGCAAGGTAATTATCACTAACACCACGGTTTGCCATGCTAGCTGTTGCTGGCTTTCCACCACAAAGCTTTGCTGAGCTTGTAGATTTTGCTCTAGCATTGACCACACAGTTTGCGTGAGCTGCTGTTGTTGCTGCCTAAATTGCAGAATAACGGGTTCTAATTGTTTACTGTCTAACTGCTGAAAACGCGATTGCAGTAGCTGTAACTGTTGCCGTTGTAATTGGCAAAGCTCAGTTTGCTGAACATTATTACAAACTTGCTGTAATAACTGTTGGTAATTATCTAAATGATTAGCGGCTACTTTGGCCAACGCAGGCGTTTTAACAACAGCAAATTGGCGTACGGCGCGCTCAATATCCACCACCATGTTTTGCATATTTTCGACCCGGCGCACACTGGATATAGCCGACTCAGCTTCAGCGACTGCATATTGGCTAACGCCATTTAAGGCGGTGTAGCTTTGCCATAACAAAACCGCGACCGGAATTAAGGCCATAAAAAAGCTTAAGATAACTAATTGCCTAAGTGAGGCCGTTTGCAAAGAATTGCGCATAAGAATTTTTCGTTTCAGTTATGACAACGACCATGACTAATGATTGATGCCTGTAGCATACATTAATACTGAAGCTTGTAGCATAACGGTTTTGGGTCAAGGAAAAAAAGGCAAAAAAAAGGCCAGTGGGGTACTGGCCAAAAACTTCAACCCTAAGGTTGAAATATGGGAACTGTTAAATTTGTTACAAGTTAAGCGGCTTCAGCTAAATACGCCGCTTGTGGTTGAGCTAATGCCACTGGGTATTGCAGTACCGGAGCCATGGCTGGAGTAACTGAAGTGAACTGTGCTTGCTCCCAAGCTAATACGCTGTCGTTATGTAAGTTCACCCGGCGCAGCATATTAATCACTACTGCAACATTGGCTAGCAGAAACATAACTGTACCTAATAAAAATAAATCCATAACATCCTCCAAAATACGGCTAATTGCCTTCTAACTGTCAGAAGCAACATCTGGCAAAGACACTATTGTTTGGCGGTACCTGTTTATAATTACGCGCCTTAAACTTTGTGTTTGCGACATGCTGCTGCGCTGTCGTTGCTATAGATAATGCAACGCCTATGCCAACTTTATTGTTTAATAGTTTAATCAGCAAAAACAGATAGTTAGGTTTTATTTTTAATGGTAGGAAGTGAAACTGAACCTAAGCCTAGCTTTTACTGTCGCAGTTTGGAGACAGTAAAGCAGGCTTAAATAATTATATGATATATTTCAATGACTTAGTGTGTATGCAATTGGCGACACTTATTTTAAGTAGCTGATTTAATTATATAAATCCATACTTGGTAGCAACGCGATCAAAGTAGTGTAAGCACTGTTTAGCGTATTCTCGCTTCTCGACATAGTTACCCGGGAAAAAGCTTTTCTTAAAACCATAAGCAACCATGTCTTTTAAGCGCTTAATAGGCACATCAAAGTTATCTAAAGCCAGTTGATACTCATTACTGACGGTGGTGTTTGACACTAAACGATTATCGGTACAAATCACTGTCGCCATGCGATTTTCTAGCATATCTTTAAATTTATGCTGTTTAATATCAGTAATCAGTGGGTTGGTTTGCAAGTTACTGGTTAAGCATACTTCTATCGCAATGCGCTTATCAGCAATATAAGACGCTAAGTTACGAATATAAGCTGCTTTATCGGTAATGCTGGGGTCCGAAATCATTTCTGGCATAAACATCGAATAACCATGGCCAATGCGGTCGGCATAGCATTCGGTGATAGCTTCAAACACGCTTTCAGCGCCGTAGGCTTCACCGGCGTGTAAGGTTTTAAGTAAAAAGTGTTGATGAGCATATTCATACACTTCTTTAAACTTACTAGCAGGATAGCCCGATTCTTGCCCGGCTAAATCTAAACCAACGATAGGTATACCCGCTTCGTCACGCAAACGGACACTGGCTCGCACTAACTCCATAGCGGCAAGTTTAATCACATCCATTGGTTCAAAGTCGCGCATTAACTGAAATAAATTGGTGTAATAAGGCGAAAAACCTTTATCGCCAAACATGCGCATGGCGCAGTTAATAATACCGTAAGCAAAGGGTGGCTTATCGCCACCTAATACAGCTTTACTACAATTGTATTCTTGCATGGCCTGCTTTAAACCATCGTTAACCGCATGCATAACCCGATCAAAATTAATACCGTTGGGTAAATCAATTAATAGCTGCGGCGCAAAGCGGACTTCAATATAGTTAACGCCTTCATTTTGATTGTCTATTGCTAGCTCATAGGCGGCTTGTTGCAGGTTTTCCATATCGCGTAATACGGCACAGGTATATTGAAAGCAATGTAAATACTCGCCTAAGTTGGCGTATTTATCTTTAAATACCAATTGCTTCATACCCTCAACCGTATTTGACGGTAGCTTGGTATTGGTTCGTTTTGCCATAGCAATTAAGCTTTCTAAGCGTAAGCTACCATCTAAGTGCAGATGTAAATCTGATTTAGGCATTTCTTTGATAAATTCAGCTGAATAGCGCGCCATAAAAGCTCCGAGACAATAAACAGATGGGGTTAGTTTATCGCACTAGGCTAAATTACAGTAGGCTTAGCAAGTTAAAAGTATGGGTAACTAATGTATAAAGCAGTAAATATTAGCTTATATTTGGTAGTAGCTATAGTTAAATGCTCGGTAGAGGCAGCTTTTGGTGTTAGGAACAAGTGCTTTCAATGTGTACTGAGCAAGGAAAAAAGCCGAAACATCAGGTTTTGGTTTAGGTTAGCGTATGGTAAACGGTAACGACTTGTATGTGCAATTAGGTTTAAGTTATCAACGTATTACTTGGAAGCTACAACCTGCAGATCATACAAAACCTGCAGGTTGTGTGTAATAACTACTAATCAACCATTACTTTAGGTGGTAGCTGCATAAGTGGAGTTAAATTTACTGCAGCAGGAAGATCATTATTTCTGACACTGGTATAACTGTCAATTGGAATCAATTCAACTGTACCATCATTGCTTACTACAACTTCAAACACTAGCCAAGTATTGTTAATGCCGCTGGTTTCATCGTCTTCAGAGGGCGAAAATACATAACTTATACCATTTAATAAAACCTCAACCCGAGTTGGCGATTGATAAATAGTACCTGAGCCAGAATAATGATGAACTGAGTAGATATATCTACCAGGCAAAGGGAATCTTGGGATTGTTAAAATTTCCGGACCGTAACTGCTAGTATCATCTACATCTAGATACATGGTTACACCTTCGACTGTGGATGAGCTACGAGCATAATAGATATGGAAGCGGTCAGTTAAACTGTCAGCTATTGTGGGCCCTTTAAAGTGAGTGTCTAAATCTCTAGGGTTAGCACCCCAAGTTAGGCTTACTATCATCGCACCTTGATCTGTTGTCAGGCAGTTATTTAAATTAACATTTCCTGCAGCCACATTCACTCGCATGGTATTACTTTGACCATCAGCATCACGAATTGATAATAATACTTCACTGTTGGGTCTTACAGCGATGCTGAACTCACCAGTGACATTAGTGTAAGCCACTGAACGACCAATATAGTTAACGCCGTCAGATATCATGCGAACCCCTGCAACAGGTAACTGAGTTTGGTTATCTATTGCGCAACCTGAAATATTAACTGATTCAAATAAATAGTCAGCGTTCCAAGTGGAGAAATGCGTTACTTCGCCAGCATAGTATTTACGGTTTTGGTCATCACTTATTAATTGTGCTTCACCCTCAACATCCCAAATACCCGTTTGTTCATTAAAATGTATTAACGGAATGGTAGCTGGTGGATTTACACCACGGGCAGCAAGTGGAATACGAATTTGAGCCTTAGAACCTTCAGCCAACTGTAGAGGGTTATTATTGGAATCACTAAAAACCGCATTTAAAGCGCCAAAAGATTCAAATACCATTTCCTCGCCACTATCTGGGTCAATGGCTAGATAATATCCAGGCATAATTGCTGGATCTGACGAAGCATCAATATTGGTTATTGCTGCAGTAATCTGACCATTATATATTGCACCTTGACCGTCCACAAAGGCATTTGCAGGTAATGTGATGCGTAATGCTGTATTTGGATCTATGATCTCTTTCGCTTCATTAGCAGCAAATGTCTCTGTAAAATCGACTTTTAACATGCCAATGCTAACGGTCGTATCAGGATTTAGTTCACTAGTGCGAACAACCTCTGAACGAGTTACATAATTATCCGCAGTTGCTCGCAGAGTGATACGGTCGAAATACCCCACACCTTTTACAGAAAAATCACCATTATCATCAGATAATACTGTTTGAATAATAACTGGCTCACTATCTTGGTTTAAGACGAAGACTTCAACTTGTGCGCCATTTAAAGCCACACCAGTGTTATATGCATTTACCCGACCACTAATTTGACCAAAAGTAGAGCAGTTAACTTCTAAGTTGTTAACGTTTTCTGTTATTACAATATTCTGCGGTGTGATTGTGCAATTGTGGCCAATCGCTGGCGGTAAGTTAAAATCTATTTCATTACCATAAACAAAGGTATGCGGTAAGGTAAAGTTGTCATCGCCATTAATTTCAGTGCTATCTGTTTGTGCACCGTAGCTGTATTGTAAGGTTATAGGTCGCTCTAAGCCCGTAGCAGTGCCACTAACGTTATACTGCAAATTAGTACAAGAAATCGCAACGTTATTAATATCGGCATTGGCAAAAGTAATAGTGCTTGCACTAGAAACTTGACAACTCTGGCCATTGGGCTGAGAGGTGATACTTAGATTAACACTTGTACCACTGGTGAATTGACTACCAAGGCTGATATTGCCGCTGTTGTTAATCGTTATATTATTGGTATTAACGGCCAAGACTAATGTGCCATTCAGACCTGAAACGGTACCAGATAATTTATAAAGAGAATCCGGTGTATTATCTTTATCTGAACCACCACATGCTGCCAGTATGGCAACCATTGCAGCAGTTGATAGCCACTTCATTGATATATTCATAAAACATCCATTTAAATTCTAAAGTTTATTAATAAATTATTTTAAGCAGGTATTCTTACCTGCAATAAACATAAAATATGCAGTTCCTTTTATGGGAGCATATTCAAAAGCGAGATGTTATCAGAAAGAATAAATTATTTGAAATATTTAATTTTTAAATAAGAATATTAATATGATTCAAATAAGTAGATGCTAGATAGTTGTTTAAGTGTAAAAAACGAAATAAATAAACAGGGTTATTTGATGATTTGAATATGTAGCTAAAACTGGGAAGTGAAAACAAAAGAGGTGAAAAATAAGATGTTTGTAGAAATGGTGCCCGGGGCCGGACTTGAACCGGCATGCCCTTTCGAGCGAGGGATTTTAAATCCCTTGTGTCTACCGATTTCACCACCCGGGCAGAGTTGCTGCGTATTAATACGCTTGGTCAGACGGCGCACATAGTATTTAACCTTGAACTAAGATGCAAGCGATTTTCTGCATAAGATCACTAAGTTGCTATCAACTGCTTATTTTTTGATAGATTTAGTAAGGGTGCAGCATTAATTGGCTATAAAATAAACACACTGTATAGCAGGGCAAAATTAAGACCATATATTGCTAGCCAATGCTGGACCAGAACATAAAAAGCTTTTGCACTGCAAAATAGGGCTGAACATTAGCGTCGTTTAGTTAGCCAATTTAAAGTCTAACTGGCAAATATCAATTAAACTTTAAAATTTGGCCATCTACACTGTTGCAGTTAAAAAATAACCATGTTATTACTAATGACGTTGCTGCAGCTTGAACCTGCAATTTTAAACACTAGTAAACCTTAAAGAGCCATTATGAATTTTAATCGTCACGTTTCTATTATTAGCCTCCTCGTACTCCTCATTGGTGTGCGGGGCGCTGCTTATTGGTAAAAATGTAACGATACTAATAAACAAAACCCCGTGCCATTGGCCGGGGTTTTTGCTTTTTTATCCCGCCAAAAATGCGCCAACTAACCGATACAAACCGGAACAGGACACATAACATGAGCGGTGATAATAAAATTTGGATTTTTGATACAACCTTACGTGACGGCGAACAAGCGTTGCGTGCCAGCTTGAGTCAAAAGCAGAAAATTCAGTTAGCGCATGCCATAGCGCGTTTAAATGTCGATGTAATGGAAGTAGGTTTTCCGGTGTCTAGCCCCGGCGACTTTAACTCGGTACAACAAATTGCTCGCGAAGTTAAAGGGCCGATAATTTGTGGTTTAGCCCGTGCCGTTAGCGGTGATATAGAAGCCTGTGGCCAAGCATTACAACACGCTGAGCGTCGTCGTATACATACCTTTATTGCTACCTCACCACTGCATTTGCAATATAAATTACGTAAAACCTTAGCTCAAGCTAGCGATCAAGCGGTGGCAGCCATTAAGTTAGCCAGTCGCTATACCGATGATATTGAGTTCTCGTGCGAAGACGCCGGGCGCACCCCAATTGACGACTTATGCTGGATAGTTGAGCGGGCTATTGCTGCCGGCGCCACCACCATTAACATCCCAGATACCGTGGGCTATACCGTGCCCAATGAGTTTTCAGCCATTATTTCGGCGTTAAAAAACCGGGTGCCAAACATGGACAAAGCGCGGTTAAGCGTACACTGCCATAACGATTTGGGCTTAGCGGTTGCTAATAGTGTTAGTGCCATTCAAGCCGGGGCACGGCAAATAGAATGTACCGTAAACGGCATTGGCGAGCGCGCGGGTAACTGTTCGTTAGAAGAAGTGGCGATGATTATTAATACCCGTAAGGATATTTTTATGCCGCTGTATACCGATATTAAAACCACTGAAATATACCGCAGCAGTCACTTAGTTAGCCAAATTTGTAATATGCCTATTCAGCCTAATAAAGCCATAGTGGGCGAAAATGCCTTTGCTCACAGTTCAGGTATTCACCAAGACGGCGTATTAAAAGCGCAAAACACCTATGAAATTATGTCACCTGAGCAAGTGGGTATTCGCCAAAATGAGTTAAATTTAACCTCGCGCTCTGGTCGGCACGTTATCCAGCATCGCTTAGCCGAATTAGGTTACACCAAAGATGATTACGATTTAGATGCGGTATATCAAAGCTTTGTCGCCTTAGCCGATGAAAAGGGCCGAGTGTTTGATTACGACTTAGAAGCCTTAGTGTTTTTTCAAACCTTACAAGAGCAAAACGATTACTACGTTTTAGACTTTTTAAGCTCATCTACGAATACCGGGCAAGTTGCTAGTGCCACGGTTGGCTTAAAATGCGATGGCGTATTAATTACTGAAGCTGCCACCGGCAATGGCCCAGTTGAAGCGGCATTTAATGCCATTACTCGTATTAGCAAGTTACAGATAAAAATGGTCGACTTTAACTTACAAGCCAAAGGCAGTGGTGAGTCTGCTTTAGGTCAGGTGGATATAACAGCAGAACATGAAGGTCGGCGTTTTCATGGTGCCGGTTTAGCCACCGATATTGTTCGCTCGTCAGTTTTAGCCTATATCCATGTGCTGAATATGATCCAGCGCGCACAAACGATTGATGCCCATAAACATAGCCGTAACGGCGCAGAAGCAACTGCAGTAGGTGCAATATGAGTCAGCAGTCAACCAGCTCTTTAACCAATCAATACAACATAGCGGTATTAAGTGGCGACGGTATTGGTCCAGAAGTTATGGCCGAAGCCATTAAAGTGTTAGATGCGGTAGCGAATAAATTTCAGTTTAGCCTTAACTTAACGCCAGCCTTAGTCGGCGGAGCCGCCATAGATGCCAGCGGTGAGCCATTACCAGCAGCCACTATGGCTATCTGCCAGCAAAGCGATGCCATATTATTTGGCTCGGTCGGCGGCCCAAAATGGACCCATTTAGCACCAGATCAGCAACCGGAGCGTGGCTCGTTATTACCACTGCGCAAACATTTCGATTTATTCTCAAATTTACGCCCTGGACAGATTTACCCTGAATTTGCCGACTTATCGCCATTGCATCCTCGGGTGAGTAGCTTAGGCATGGACGTATTGTGCGTGCGCGAATTAACCGGCGGTATTTATTTCGGTGAAAAAGGCCGCGATGGCGATGCAGCTTTTGATACGCAACGTTATAGCAAAGCCGAAATAGAGCGTATTGCCCATGTTGCGTTTAAAGCCGCCTTAACCCGCAGTAAAAAAGTCACCTCTATTGATAAAGCCAACGTATTGCAAACCAGCATTTTATGGCGCGAAACCGTCACTGACATTGCTAAGCACTATCCCGAAGTTGAGCTAGAGCATATGTATATAGACAATGCCGCCATGCAGTTAATTCGCAGCCCACAACAATTTGATGTGTTGTTATGCGACAACTTATTTGGCGATATTTTATCTGACGAAATTGCTGCTATTGCCGGCTCGTTAGGCTTATTACCGTCGGCTAGTTTAAATGGTAATGGCTTTGGTTTATACGAACCAGCAGGTGGCAGCGCGCCTGATATCGCCGGCAAAGGTATTGCTAACCCTATCGCCCAAATTTTAAGTGCGGCTTTAATGCTGCGCTTTAGCTGCAATCAAATCGAGGCGGCACAAGCGATAGAGCAAGCGGTACAACAATGCTTAGCGCAGCATATTGTGACTCGTGATATTGATCCTAAATCTACTTACAGCACCTCTGCTGTGGGCGCAGCGGTTGTTGCCATAATTGATAGCATGGGCGTTGCTGAAACAAATAAAACTACTACAGCTTCGCCCGCTAAACCCGTTAGCGAAAATAAACACATTCAAGGAGCGCACTAACCATGGGCCAAACGTTATATCAAAAAATTTACGCCAGCCATGTGGTAGGTAAGTTAAATCCAAGTACCGACTTATTATATGTCGACCGCCATCTTATTCATGAAGTTACCTCACCTCAGGCATTTTCTGGCTTAAAATTAGCCGATCGCCAGGTACGCCGTGCCGATTTAACCTTTGCCACTATGGACCATAACGTGTCCACACAGCGTCGTAGTATAGATGCGGCGGGTGAAACCTCACGTAAACAATTAGAAGCGTTAGCATTTAACTGCGAAGACAGTAAAATTGCCTTATTAGACTTAACCCATCCCGACCAAGGCATAGTGCATGTTATCGGCCCTGAGCAAGGCTTAACTCAGCCGGGTATGATTATTGTTTGTGGTGACTCGCATACGTCTACCCATGGTGCTTTTGGCGCGTTAGCCTTTGGTATTGGTACTTCGGAAGTCGAGCACGTATTAGCCACCCAAACCTTACCGCAGCAAACGGCAAAAACGTTAAAAATTGAAATAAATGGGCAACTAAGCGCTCATGTTACGGCAAAAGACATCATTATGGCGGTAATAGGCCAGTTAGGAACTGCCGGTGGTAATGGCTTTGTGGCGGAATTTTGCGGTAGCGCCATTCGCGACTTAAGCATGGAAGCCCGCATGACCCTATGCAATATGAGCATAGAAATGGGCGCTAAAGCCGGCTTAATTGCCCCAGATGAGATTACCTTTAATTATTTGCAAGGCAAACCGCATGCGCCCAGCGCCCGGCATTGGCCCGCAGCTGTGCAGTATTGGCAAACCTTATATTCAGACTTAGATGCCACATTTGATAAAAGCGTAGTTATTGATGCCAGCAAAGTGACCCCACAAATTACCTGGGGCACTAACCCTGAGCAAGTAATTGCTGTCGACCAAGTTATACCCGCCCCAAGCAGCTTTACCGATGCCACTAAACGCGATGCTGCCGAGCGCGCGTTAGCCTATATGGGCTTAAATGCCGGCACTAAGTTAACCGACTATGCGGTTGATGTGGTGTTTATTGGTAGCTGCACCAATAGCCGAATTGAAGACTTACGCGCCGCAGCCAGCATAGTGCAAGGTAAAACAGTCGCCGCGGGTGTGCGAGCGTTAGTGGTGCCAGGCTCAGGTATTGTCAAACGCCAAGCCGAGCAGGAAGGCTTAGCCACGATATTCAAAGACGCCGGTTTTGAATGGCGCGAGCCAGGTTGTAGCATGTGCTTAGGCATGAACGATGACCGCGTTGCTGCTGGCGAGCGTTGTGCATCTACTAGTAATCGCAACTTTGAAGGTCGACAAGGCCGTGGTGCCCGCACCCACTTAGTTAGCCCTGCCATGGCTGCCGCTGCCGCTATCGCTGGTAAGTTTGTTAATATCGCCAGCAGTGCGCAAGTAACAGGAGTAACAGCATGAGCCAGATATTTGCCCAAGGGTTAGTGTGTCCATTAGATAAAAACAATGTTGATACCGACCAAATTATTCCTAAACAATTTTTAACCAGCGTTAGCCGTGATGGCTTCGCTGACGCTATGTTTTTCGATTGGCGCTATCTAGCCGACGGTAGCCCAAACCCAGATTTTGTGGTTAATAAACCCGAATACGCTGGCGCATCAGTGCTATTAACCCGCGCTAACTTTGGCTGTGGCTCTAGCCGCGAACACGCCCCATGGGCCATTCAGCAGTTTGGTTTTAATGTCATTATCGCCGAAAGCTTTGCCGATATTTTCTTTAATAACAGCGTTAACAACGCCATGTTATTAATTCAATTAAGCAAAACCAATATCGACTTACTATTTAATCGCTGCCAACAAGAACCGCAACACTGGCAAATAGACTTACAAAGCCAAGAGATTATGGTCGGCAATAATGCGGCAGTAGGTTTTAGTATCGACCCTGATATTAAACAGCGCTTGTTATCAGGCTTAGACTTTATCGGCAGTAGCGAGCAGCTAAATAGCCAAATCACTCAATACGAACAAAACCGTAAAGCTAATCAACCTTGGTTGGGTTAATTCGTTACTTACAGCAACATAAAATCGGCTGGTGTAACGCCAGCTGGTTTAGCGCACTCTCGTTACACTTTTAAAGAGCTAATTGCGACAGAGGGCTTTTTACCGCATTACCACCTTGCTTCAGTACATGAGTATAAATTTGGGTGGTTTTAACATCAGAATGACCAAGCTGTTCTTGCACTGTGCGAATGTCTGCACCGGCTTGCAATAAATGGGTAGCAAAAGAATGACGTAAGGTATGGCAAGTAACATTTTTGTTAATTTGTGCTTGCTTAGCTGCACATTTAATAGCGCGACGCACACAAGTTTCATCTAAATGATGCCGCCGAATAAGCTTAGTGTCAGGGTCTTGGCTTAATTGACCAGACGGAAACAAATACTGCCAACCAATTTCGCGCGGTGCATTCGGATATTTACGAGCTAACGCATGTGGCAGCCAAACGCCAGCATATACAGGGTTTACTAAATCAGCCTGAAAATATTGCAACACATAATGTGTTTGCTGCTTTAAAGTTGTTACCAACTCGGAAGCTAGCGTAACCCTACGGTTTTTATTGCCTTTACCCTGCCATACTAAAACAGACAAATAGTCATAATCTATATCATGCACCCTAAGCCGAACCGCTTCCATCAACCGTAGGCCGCTGCCATACATTAGCTGCGCCAATAATTTATATTTAGGATCAATAACTCTTAGTAAGTTACTCACCTCATATTGAGTAAGCACGATGGGTAATTTGGTCGATATTTGCGATTTATTAAAGTTTAATGTTAATGACAAGGGCTTTTGCAACACATTACGGTACAGAAAACATAACGCATTTAGTGCTGTAGCCTGTGTTCTAGGTGCAACATTGCGTTGGTTAGATAAGTAACTAAGAAACCGTTCAACATCAGCATCTCCTAATTTCGATGGGTGCTGCTTGTCGCAATAAACAATATAAAATTTTATCCAGTATAAATAAGTTTCTACCGTACGCTTGGCATAACGGCGCGCAAACATAAACTCACTTATATACTGTAAAAATGGAGATGGCATAACATTCACCGCACGCTGTTTTAATATACAGTAGTTGGTTAATTATGTGTTATCAAGTTAATAGCAGGTTTAAAACACTCTTTCTCGCCGAGCGTTTCTGCGCAAAGGTGTAAGATGTAGTTGATTTAGTGAAAAATGTTAGTTAATTTAGCAAAATGTAAATTCGTGATAGAAGGGAAGCATAACGGCGTTAAAGCGTGTGTTCCCCATCACATTAAGCTGTTATGTGCAGGGAGGCATCTGTGTTCAACAAAATTGATTATTTTGCTTTTGCATTCTTTGTTTTATCTGCATTATTTCAATCCACTGTACACAGCAAGGAACAGCACATGTCAGGTCCAGCGCAAAACGGTGTTCTTATCTATTCTGGCGATTTGAACAACCTATCAGAGTTTTACGAGAAGCTTTTTGGCATGCGAGTTGTTCGCAAAACCAATGATTTTATTAGCTTAGAAACGAATGGCTTCAACTTGATCATTCATGTGCCACCATTCGATATTCCGACTAAAGCCTTCAGCCCCATTAAGCTTTTCCTCACGGTAGATGATATGGCTATGTCGCGTGAGGAGGCCGTTAAATTAGGTGGTCAAGCATTTGAGGGCGAGTGGAGCAATCCAATATTTAAAGTATCAAACATCGCAGATCGTGATGGTAACCACATTCAACTTCGTCAATTTAATAAATGATAAAAAGTATGTTGTTGGCAGTAGTAATGGTTAAAGCACATAACAATGCGCTGTTGTCGCCGCTATCGCGGCTGGGACTGCCTACGCTGCGCTACTGCAGCCCCAAAGCTTTGCGTTATGTATTTCAAGAATATCCACAACCCAAAGTAAGTATTTAAATATGATTATTACTCTAGCTTAGTAATTGCTTAATGATTAAAGCTGCAGCAAAAAACCTCACTACAGTGAGGCGTAAAATCTATTTTTAGTGTGCTGGCGAGACTAAGCCAGTCTTGTCATTTCATTCAAAGTGAATAAATCAACCGCGCCATCAGTTGCAGCCATATAGTCCTTCAGATGTTGAGCACCCATATGTGTCTGCCAAAGCTCGCGGGACTCCCAATTTTCATAAAACACAAAGTGAGCTGGGTTTTCATTGTCCTGATGCAAATCGTATTGCAGGCAGCCTTTTTCAGCACGGGTGATCTCGACTAGCTTTTCAAGCTCAGCCTTTACCAGATCAATTTTTTCGGCTTTAGCGGTTATATTTGCTACGATAGTTAATTTTGCCATATCCCTTTTCCTTATTGGTTAATTTTAGTTTGATCAAACCCATGTAAAACAATCTTTCCAATTGACTTACCTGACTCCAACTCCCTATGTGCTGCCTTCAAGTTGTCGGCATTAATAATGCCTAGATTTTTACCAACGGTGGTTTGGATATGACCTTGGTCAACCAAGTCCGATACACGATTCAATAATCGACCTTGCTCATCCATATCTGGTGCATTAAACATGGAGCGTGCAAACATAAACTCAATGTGCAACGACTGGCTCTTTAACTTCAGTTTCATCACATCAAGTGGTTTGGAAGGGTCATCAATCATGGTGATCTTGCCAAAGGGTGCCAGTATTTCTGTATATGCCTCGAAGTAAGACTCGGTATTATTCAGGCTAGCAATATGTGTAACCGGCCCAACGCCAAGCGCTTCGATTTGTGGTTGCAGGGGTTGGGTATGATCAACAACATGATGAGCGCCAAGTTTCTTTACCCAAGCTTGTGACCTTTCTCGCGATGCAGTGGCAATAATTGTTGCACCAGTAATTGCTTTAGCCAGTTGCAACAAAATAGAACCAACACCTCCGGCAGCACCAACAACCAGAATCACTTCATTTGATTTTTCTGTCGAATCTGGTGATTGCTGCTGTATCGCTAAATGCTCAAACAGAATTTCCCAGGCCGTGATGGCGGTCAGGGGTAGCGCGGCGGCTTCTGCATCAGAAAGGCTTTTAGGTTTGTGGCCAACAATACGTTCGTCAACCAGCTGATATTCAGCATTGCTGCCTTGGCGATTAAGATCACCGGCATAAAAAACCACGTCACCTGGTTTGAATAAGGCTGCAGCTTCACCTATGGCTACCACTTCGCCTACGGCGTCCCAGCCAATCACTTTGTAGTTTCCATCTTCGGCTGTGACATTCTGGCGTATTTTATAGTCCACCGGATTAACGGCAATCGCTTTTACTTTAACTAGCAAGTCGTGACCTGTGGCAATGGGCTGAGGTAGTTCGATATCGATTAAAGACTCTGGGTTCATAATGGGTAGAGATTTGGTGTAGCCAATAGCTTTCATGGTCGTTCTCCAGTTGCGTAGTTGTTGGGAGGAATAATACGCCTTGATTGCCACTCTTTAAACAGTATAGTATTTGATAATTTCTCAAAAAATATTTGATAATATGCTGTTAGAAGACCTTCAATTAGTGCTAAAAGTGGCTGAGTTTCGCAGCATTACTGCTGCCGCAACGCAATTAGATATGCGTACGGCTACGGCTAGTGCCGCACTTAAACGGGTAGAAAGCGCTTTGGGTGTGGAATTATTTACCCGCACAACTCGGAACCTTCGTCTTTCAAGTGCAGGTGAAAAATACATTCCCCAGTGTGAGCAGGCACTGCTCATGCTGGATCAAGCGAAGCAGAACATGAAGGATGACCTAGATATTGTCGATGGAGAATTGCGCATCGCATTGTCTTCAGACTTGGGGCGCAACTTGGCTATTTCGTGGCTTGATGAGTTTATGGAAACCTACCCGGAGGTGAGCTTAAAGACGAATATCACAGATAGTAATATCGACTTCTATCGTGATTCAGTAGACATCGCTTTACGTTATGGATCGCCCAGTGATGCGAATCTTTATGGGTTTAAGATATGCACTGTGCCTACACTACTTTGTGCGACCCAAGACTATCTTGATACACACGGTACACCTGAACACCCGCATGAATTAGTCACACACAACGGGCTTTTTTATCAGCTTTACGACATTACCCACGATAATTGGACATTCACGCACAGTAGCACGGGAGCAGAATATAAGATCAAGATGAATGGTAATCGCGCCTCTAATGATGGCGACCTTGTAAGGCGTTGGTGCGTAGCAGGTAAAGGCTTGGCGGTTAAATCCTGCCTTGATATGTCCGCTGATTTATTATCAGGAAGGGTTTTCAGCATCATGCCCGAGTTCAAACCTAGGTCTACTGAACTTTGGCTGATTTTTCCAAGCAGACAATCGATCACGCCGGCCGCTCGGCTACTCAGAGATTCTTTCAAAGAGAAGAGTGTAGCCATTTTGAATCAACTGATCGACAAAGGAATTTTAGACAAGAGTGTTCTTGCTTAGAGTTTGAAGATTGTTGATTATGATAAAATATTTGAGCTCAAATCCGTAAGCAGATATCAAGGTTTTCTATATAATATGGTGAAATCAATACATAACAAGGCCATCAATTTGACCGCTTTTCGCTGCGCTTCAAGTGGCAAATTATGGCGGCGTTATATGCTCATGCCTAGTTAGGAGTTTAAAATTAAAACTATCGAATATTTTAAAGATCGCTATGAAGAAGAGCTTGATAGGTTTAAACATTTTGAGACAAAGTGTTCTCAGTTTCTTACGTTCCTGACAGCAATTATTGGTGCGACATTAATTATAACTAGGCTGACACATGAGAATGTATTTGCTTTAAACACACCAATAGAATGGTGTTTGTTTATAAGTTACGTATTAATGATTATTTGCATTGCTTGTTCATGGGGTCATGCACTATTAGCTTTAAAAATTAGCGATAGTCCAGTATTACCAAGATCGAAAGAGGTATCTGATTATTTGTTACAAGTTGATGATGATGCTAGGGAGCAATACATCACAAATTGTTTTATACATACAGTGAAAGAGCTATCGGGCGCAATTGAAGACAAGTCTAAAAACTTAGAGCATTCTTATAATGAATTGGTTTTAAGTGCTTGGTTTTTCTTATTTTTTAATATTATATTAGCAATTATGGAGTTCTCAAAATGAGTGACGATAAAAAGCAGGAAAACAACAACCAGAAAATACCTTCACCACCACAATACGTTGAGTACGTTAAAAAATCTAAAGATCCAACACCAAATCAGCAAAAACGTTAAAGAGCATATAACAAGAGCCAATTAAGCAGGACTAAAAATAGTTTGCTCGGATCCGCTTCGCTGCACATTTTAGCAAACAATTTTTAGCCCCTTATTGGGGCGTTTATGTTGCAAAAGGAGATGCAGAGTATGAATCAAGTTAAGAGTAATTTTCAAGTAATAGCAGCTACGGTATCAACGCTTTATTTTGGGTTATTTGCCTATGGAGCTTTTCTATTTATTCAGCAATTCGAAAGCATCTTTGACTCTTTCGAAGCTGAGTTACCAATTCAAACTTCCATATTAATTGGCTCTTATCGTTACTGGGGAGTCTTGGGCTTAATTTCAGCTTTTATTCTTTATAAAGTTAGTAAGACTAAAAGCAGCAAATCTATGAAATTACTAATTTGGCTTTTTGCATTGTCATTGTTGTTAGTACCATTTGCTATTTGGGGTGTTTACAGCCCAGTATTGGAAGGCAGTGGTCAACCTGCAACATAACAAACAAATTAACAGGACTAAAAACAGCGGGCTGTTCGCTTCGCTCCATTTTAGCCCTCTATTTTTAGCCCATTATTTGGGCGTTAGTTGCTCAGAGGAGAAGTGCCGATGGCGCGAGTAAACCGCAGTGCGGATTGTGGCAATTCGCCTAAGAACAAGATGGCAGAAGATATTGTGGTCGCGTTGGAAACTCGAGACATTGAATTTCTTTCTACGCTCCTTGATTCCGAAGCTACATGGAATTATGTGGGTGGTACTGTGACAACCGCGGAAGCCATTCTCGATCACGTTGGAGCCCTAAATGCACCGGCCAGTGTGATGATTGATCGTGTTATGTCCCACGGAAAAGTCGGCGCCGTCAATGGAGATGCCGCGCGAGGAAAAAGCGAGCAACGATTTTGCCATGTCATAGAGTTCACTTCGGCAAAGTGTAATCAGGTTTGCCGAATCGAGTCATACGCTGGCTGAGGTGGCACGGGCAACTAACAAAGCAATTAACTACGCGCCTGCGGCGCCGGACGCTCGTGCCTCGCGCCGGTTATTGCGGCGTTAGTTGCTCGTCAATTCATAAGTTTGGAGTAAGTATGAAAATATCGATAGAAACAATCATTAATGCACCACTAGATTTAGTTTGGTCATCTTGGATAACACCCGAAGACATTACAAACTGGAATTTTGCTACTAATGATTGGGTTTGCCCAAAGGCACAAATTAGCTTAGTTGTTGGTGGTAAATTCAATTATCGTATGGAAGCTAAAGATGAATCTATGGGTTTTGACTTTGAGGGAGAATTTACATCAATTGTGCCTCTTCAAAGTATAAATTATAAACTCGAAGATAATCGCGAAGTTACCTGCATATTTACTGAAATTGGTGGCAAAACCAAAATAGTTGAAACTTTTGAAGCAGAAGATGAAAATTCAGGGGAACAACAGCGCCAAGGTTGGTCAATGATTCTCGAAAACTTTAAACAATATGTTGAAAGTAAAAGCAACTAACACATATGAGCCTTCTCGGAGTCAATAGGTAAAGCCGCTCTTCTGGCCGCGTTAGCGGCCAGTTTGTTGTCCATCAGCAAGATACTCTGCTTCATCTGTCATCATGGTTGCCAGGCGATAGCCTGCAACAAACACATATAGGGGCTCTCTTATCTCACTCTCAGTGAGAGCCTGCTGATTTCAGCATCCTTGCTGACAGTAGGGGCACCAGACATTAATCGGTTAACCTGTTGCTGGCACTATTCAAGGCGACGGGCTTAAAGCCAGTTAGTTTCAGGCTCAGTACAGGTGCAAACCATCTTGCTGATGGTAATGCGCGGCGACAAGGTGTCTAATCAAGCGCGCTGGCTACGGCAGTGTGCCAGAAGGCCTGTGGTTCAGCATGTTGCTATTGGCTACCAGCCTTCATTTGAGCATCAGCCATGGTGTTCCAGTTAGACGTTCAGCTCACCTTGTCCCGCGACTTAACACGTTAAGAAACGTTCTTCATTGAACACCTTCTGATTTTTTAGCATGTAGTAAACACAACGGCCAATTTTATGTGCCAATGCTGAGAGAGCTTTAGCTTTACTCATACGTTTTTGTAGTTTAAGTAAGTAAGCTTTCGCTTTGTCGTTACCGCGCAGGTAAAGCACGGCAATTTCGCCGAAGGCCCATTTCAAATGGGCGTTACCAATTTTGTTTCCTTGAGTGCCATAGCTTTTACCCGCAGATTCTGCTTTACACTTAATCAACCGACTATATGAAGCAAAGTCTTGAACGGTATTAAAGCGTTCAATATGGCCAACTTCGTATAAGATGGTTAGCGCCAGAATGCGGCCAATACCGGGAAAACTGGTCAGGATATGGTAATCGTTGCCGTTATGATGCTTAGCATGTTTTTCAATAAAGCATTCAATAGAACTAAGTTCTTGGTTGTAAAAAGCAATGATGTTTAAGTCCAGATCAACATTGCGCTGTACGAACTGATCATCAAAGCGATCTCGCATAGCTTCGCGGGCGTTAGGGTAGCGTAAATTTAGGTTGTTAGGGGGTAAATTGTACTGGCTAGTGGTGTTTTTTACATGTGCTTTTAAGTCGGCGCCATGGCGAACAATACGAGTGCGGCGGCGCAATAAATCACGGGCAGAGCGCATTTCTGGCGGATACACATAGGCCTGCGGGAAATTGCCACCGCGAATAAGGTGAGCAATTTTATAGGAATCTATGCGATCATTTTTTGCTTTGCCGCCATGAATGGCCTTCATATACAAAGCATGACCAAGAATAAAATCGATACCATGTTCAGCACATAAGTCGCTTACCCAGTACCAGCAGTGCATGCACTCAACGCCAACGACAACATTACCGATATAAGGTGCTAAGATATCTAGTAATGGTTCTGGCAATGCTTTGATTTCACGGTGTAAGATGGTTTCACCGGCAGCATCCAGAATGCAAACGTATAAAGAGCGAGCATGCAAATCAATTCCACAATAGTACGGATGTTGTGTAGTATAAAATTTCATTGGGTCTTCTCCTTTTGGGTTTCGTCGCCTTTCAGCTTAGCCAATCTGGCAAAGCTGAGGGAGAAGGCTCAATGATTATCAAGTGGTTCCAGACGACGCTTAACGCGCGGCTGCTTTGAGCGTTTGGAACACAAGGAAGTATCGTGAATCTTAATCAAGTTACATTACCAGTTAAACACATGGATGAAGCTACAGAGTTTTATTTAAAACTAGGATTTACCCAAATTGTAGATACTCCCCATTATGCACGCTTCGAATGCACCGAAGGAAATTCAACTTTTTCACTTTCACTAGAAACTGGTGATTTTTCAAATGGTGTAGTAATTTATTTTGAACATGAAAAGTTAGATCAATGGGTATCGGATTTAAAGTCTATTGGTATCGAGTTTGATCAAGAGCCAACAGAGCAAAGTTATCTATGGCGTGAAGCAATACTACAGGATCCATCAGGTAATAAAATCAAACTATACTGGGCAGGCGAAAATAGACTCAATCCACCCTGGAGAGTAGATAAGCGTGCCTAACAAGAACTTTAGACGGAAAAATACAGTTGGCTGTTTCACTCCGTTCACATTATAGCCAACTGTATTATTCCGCTTAAGTAGGCGTTAGTTGCCCAGGAGGCTCATGAAATCAGCACAGGTCAGCGGCCTTTTAATTACCTTATTAGCCTGCGTCTATCTCTACTTTATTACTCACGGAGTTTCTGAACTAACCGACACAGCACCAACGGCTGGCATTGGAGTAATAGTAGTTTTTTCCTTGCTGCTTGTATCAGCAGTAATTTTGTTGAATAGCTCTTTCCGGCTATGGAATAGGAAAGTTCGCCTAAGGGAGGGAATCACTAATATCTGGTGGCTAACCCTTTTAGGAATCAATTCGATACTAGCTATTGTTTATACTATAGCAATTATTGCTGTGGTAATGGCTGTACTTAAAGCCGCATATGGCAACTAACAAACGGCTTAAACATCGCGGCCTGCGGCCGCTGGACTCGTAACAAGTTGCTCGCGTTTGTGGCGGGCGTTAGCTGCGCTTCACCCTCACATTAAAAAGGAAATTAAAATGAAAGCGAGTTTATTAGCGTTATCTTTGTTGGCTTCTGTATCGTGTTTTGCTGCTGAGACCTACCAAGTTTCTACGTCAGTATATGCAAATGGTGAATTGATTGCGTCACCTGTTATGGTGGTTGAAGCAGATAAAATGGCATCAATCACTATTGGCAATGACTTTAGCTTTAATCTTACTGTTAAGCCGAACCAAGATGATACTGTTGGTGTTATTACTGCTGTTACCGTTGGCAATGACACAGTAACCCCGTCATTCACGGTTGCCTACGGCAAAGAAGCTACAATGGAAATAGGCTCTCAAAAACTGACGTTACTGGTTAGTAAAGTTGGCAGCTAACAAGCCGCGTCATTCGGGGCTTGCGGCCCCTGAGACGCTAACAAGTTCGCGCGCATTCGCGGAGCGTTAGGCCAATTCGGCTAAGCGAAAATGTTTATATGGATATTCCGACAATGTTTAAGAATTTATTCACCAAGAGCACAAAGTTTGAAGGCATCAGACCGATAAACATTTATTTCATGCGGCTGATTTATATCTTAATGTTTTTTGTGCTAGGCAAGGATGTCTGGGGTTATATCTTATCTTATTCAGGCAACTGGGATGAAAAAGAGGCCGTGGCGTGGAGTGTGTGGGCTGCATTTTCAGCTTTGGCGCTGTTGGGGATATTCAGAACAGTTGAAATGATACCCATTCTTTTACTTGAAATTTTCTATAAAGTGCTATGGCTAATTTTGGTAGTGTATCCGCTCTGGCGATCTAATGAACTTGTAGGTTCAGGCATTGAAGAAACCGCTTTTGCTTTTGCACTGGTTGTTTTGCCAATTATAGCAGTGCCTTGGGGTTATGTTTTTAAGCGATATGTACTTGGTAAAAAAATGCCTAACAATCGCCATCAAAACGCCGCTTCGCGGCTCGCAACACGTTGCTCGCGTTTGTGGCAAGCGTTATGGAGCACAATGAGTCAGCTTAAAACATCAACGATAGCAATTATTTCGGGGACTGCTTCAGTTGTGATCGGTTTAGTCGCTTTTGCTTTAAGTTGGAACTTGTGGGAACTTTGGGGGGGGCCTATGCCGGGAGCTCGAGTGTTACTTTATCCTGGTAATTTGTCGCTTGTTTATGTATGGCATCCACTTTTTACGGAAGAAGTTGATTTCTGGCCTAAACTCGCTCTTCAAATGTTGGGGCAGTTTTCAGTGGTAGCTTGTATTGTTGCGCTGGTCACCAAGGCTGTAAGGAGATGGCGCAGTGTATGAACCCAGCACATACGCGCCGCTCGGGCGTTATGTGACTTTAGGATACGGTTGCAATTATGAACTTTTTTGAATCTCCATTTTCTGGCATCCCGTTACAGGAGCAGGTTGCAAATCCGAATATTGTAGTCGGACGGCATAGCTATTATTCAGGTTACTACCATGGGCATAGTTTTGATGATTGTGTGCGCTATTTAGCGGCAGATAGAACAGACGTTGACAAACTTATCATAGGCAATTTCTGCTCAATTGGTTCTGGGGCTGTCTTTATGATGGCGGGTAATCAAGGCCATCGACATGATTGGATAAGTACCTTTCCATTTTTCTATAAAGGCAATGATAAATTTTCCAGTGCGCAAGATGGCTTTGAGCGCGCAGGTGATACAGTCATAGAAAATGACGTTTGGATTGGTTCAGAAGCAATGATTATGTCAGGGATGACAATAGGCCATGGGGCAATAATAGCTAGTCGAGCTGTTGTGACTAAAGATGTGGAACCATACGAAATCGTTGGCTCAAATCCAGCAAAACATATCAAGTACCGCTTCTCTAGCGAAAAAATTAAAATGCTATTAGAAATGGAGTGGTGGAATTGGTCGGATAGTGAATTGAAAGCGTGCATGAATTTACTATGTTCAGCAGATATTGAAGGCTTGTATAAGCACTGGTTTGCTGAAATTCGCACATAACAAGCACATTTTTCCGTACTTATTTTGACGCAAATGCGGGCGTTATGTTTACTTTTAGCTTGGAGTGTTAAGGAAGATAATATGCCAATAAAAAAATGGATTATTCAATATGCTATTGCACTGCCAATAGTTTTTGTTTTATTAGCTGGCGTGCAATTCTTAAAAGGTAGAAGCCTCGAGTATTCTATTGAATTCGGAGTGTTGTGGTCATTGATATCCGTTGTGATTTTTGCAATTAGACGTTTCTATAACTATCGGCAAAATATTAATTGTGCAGTTTGCAATGATATACCTAATAACAATCAAAATTCTGATGATAGGTAAACATAACGAGAAAATAAACAAGGGCATGTAACAGGTGGCAATGTTTCGCTTTGCTCACAATTTTAGCCAACCATTACTTAACCTGTTATTTAGGCGTTAAATTAAGGATGATGAATGAATTCGGACGTTCAAACTAAAGCTTTTCTAGACAAGTATACGACTCTAGCATTACTAATAGGCTTGATTGTCTACCCTGTTTTGTATAGCAATGATTTTTTTAGCTCAATGTTGCTTCCATTCTTGCCCGATGAATTTACTTCACTATTGTATAACAACGAAGCAAGAGCTGGATGGTGGTATTTTATTTTTTCTAACCTGTTTTACCATTGGACTCCACTTCTGTTTATCTGGTACGCATTAGCTAAAAATAATGAAAGTTGGAGCTCTGTGGGTGTTAACTGGTCTTGGTTCGCTAAACATAAATATTGGTATATCGGGCTTCTTGTTGTACTAGTTATTTCAGCATTTATCGTTCCTAATATATATTACGGAAGTGAGCTACCAGCAAGATCTCAAGCAGGATTTATCGGCCCAATCAGCACATTAGAACGCTTAGCCGCTATTATTGTCCTCGCATTCACTGCTGCTATTACAGAAGAAATTATATTTAGAGGTTTTGCATTAACACGATTAAATAGAATTATAAAAAACCCTTGGTTTATATTGCCAATAATAGCAGTATCATTTGTATTTATTCATGGTGAAATTCGCTCCATTAGCCTAACTTTAAACTATTTGATTTTTAGTCTGATTTTTGGCGCTACCTTTATTCTGCTTAGATTTAAACGGCTCGAGATTTTAATTGTTATACATTTTATGATAAATGCTAGCTTGGTTTTTGTCCCTTAGGAGTAGGGGACTAAGTTAAAAAATGATGACTGATTTTATGAACGTATCGATGCTTATATAGGGCGGTGAAGTACTATTGAACAATAGTATTGACCAAGTAAGCATTTAACCAACGCCATCAAAAACGCGTCAGTTGGACGCTCAACTCGCAACAAGTTGCTCGCGTTTGTGGCGTGCGTTAGGCGAATTATGTAATTAAATGAGTTTAATCTCAGAGGTGAAAAATGAAAAAATTAGTATCAATAGGGCTCGTTCTACTTGCAGCCTCGTTTTCAGTAGCAGCCTCGGATGGTTTGGTTAAATATGAAAGTCATCACTCAGTAAAAGAAACCGCTGACCGTTTTGAAAGTATTGCTAAGAGCAAAGGATTAACGCTATTTGCAAGAATAGTCCATCAAAAAAATGCTAGTGGTGTAGGGCTAGAACTACGTCCAACGGAAGTTATTATTTTTGGTAATCCTAAAGTTGGCACGCCTTTAATGCAATGTGCTCAGGATGTTGCAATTGATTTACCGCAAAAGGTATTGGTTAGTGAGGACGCCGATAATAAAGTTTGGTTATCTTACAACAATCCGAGTTACCTAATGAAGCGTCATGATATAAAAAATTGCGATGAAGTAATTAATAAGATTTCAGGTATTTTAGGTAAGTTGTCAAAAGCTGCAGTTGCCAAGTAGGCATTCGGAAGTGAGGACGACCTCACCTCTCAATTTCGTTAGGGGACGGCCTCCACGGGAGGTGCTAGACGCACGCCCTTTAGCTAAAGCGTTAGGCGCAGGTTGCGCGCCACTGAGCAACCATTTATAGAAATGGAGAAATGTTATGTCTGAAACAATGCCTGGTATGGGAATGTGGCCTATGGGACCACTAATGATGTTGGTGATGGCAGCGTTGGTGATATTGCCGTTTTGGTTTATCTTTTCTAAGGCGGGCTACTCGAAGTGGCTAAGTTTGCTTATGGTGGTTCCAATCATTAACGTGATTCTTTTGTATTTTCTTGCGTTTACCAAGTGGCCGAGCATTGGGAATAGAAATTTGTAAGAACACCGTCCCCCTGACCATTAAAGGTAAAATCACGACCTTATTAGCGCCTAATAATTCGCTCAACACGGACGGGTAAATGCGGTGCTTCACTACGCTTATTGCCCGTCGGTTAGCTCTGCGTTAGGCAAAATATTATTCTGAGTAATTTATGGAACATATTAATTGGGATGATTTTCAAAAAGTCGATATTCGGGTTGGGACCATTATTGATGTCGAAGACTTTCCAGAGGCGCGTCGGCCTGCTTACAAATTGAAGGTTGATTTCGGTCAAGCAATCGGTATTAAAAAGTCTAGTGCGCAGATCACTAATCTATATGCAAAAGAAGAACTGTTGGGTAAGCAGGTGTTAGCAGTAGTAAATTTCCCACCAAAACAAATTGGCCCTATTATGTCTGAATGTTTAGTTACTGGGCTGTACCGCCCTGATGGTTCTGTGGTGCTAGCAACTGTTGATATGAAGCTACCTAATGGCACAAGGCTGGCATAACAAGCAGACTAAGATTTTTCAGTTATAATTATTAACATTCCCTATCACTCTAACTCTAATAATAGTAAAGAGGATGCATGGAGCCCATTAACATTCTACTCGCCCAGATTAAGGATATGGCAAGAAGTGCTATCGAGATTTTGCCGCAGTTACTCATTGCTATAATCATCCTTGTTTTAACTTATGCCTTCGCCAAATTAGCCAAAAACATTGCCAAACGTATTCTTAAGCACACCCATTTACGCCAGAGCTTGGCGGAGCTGCTGGTGTTATTCTCTTCTTTAGCCATCTGGCTATTCGGAATAATGATTGCTGCGATTATCGCCTTTCCAGATCTAACCCCGACAAAAATGCTGGCAGGTTTGGGCATAGGCTCGGTAGCAATTGGTTTTGCTTTTAAAGATATATTTGAGAATTTTTTAGCCGGGATCATCATATTGATCCGCAAAGAAATGCGCATCAATGACTTTATAGAATGTGAAGGTTATGAGGGCACTGTTGAGGCGATATTAGTACGTGAGACCCATATTCGTAAAACAGATGGTGAATTAGTGATACTGCCCAATAGTATGTTATTCAAAAATCCATTGACGATAAAAACCGATATTGACCAACGTAGAACCACCATTATCTGTGGAGTGGGCTATGGCGAAAATGTGGATGAAGCTAGGTCGGTTATCAAACAAGCGGTAACTGACTGTAAAACGGTAATCAGTGACTCACGTCCTGTACAAATATTTGCTAATGAATTTGCCGATTCGTCGGTGAATTTTGAAGTAACGTGGTGGACGGGATCTAAGCCAATAGATATTAGGCAGTCACGAGACGAAGTCATTGCCGCTATTAAATCTGCGCTGGATAATGCGGATATCGAAATTCCATTTCCATATAGAACGCTCACTTTTAATCAGCCAGTTAGTATTAACACTAATCAGCAGATGGACGAATAGCAAACTAGTTGGCTATCAGCCTATTAAGTACTGAAGATTGCTTAAATGACTGTGCGGTAGTCTGCTTTATATCAGCTGTTGTGGAGCAATACATCTTAAAAGTTACACTGTTGTTAACCATGATAAAATCTAGTATTGTATCATTTATCAATACAAAACGGCTTTAGTTCAAAGCTAAGCCTAGCCCAGACGCGGCCTCTAATACGAAAGCTCTAATATAATTAGTGTGCAGCGTATGTTGGGGCTGGAATGGAGCCTCATTAATTAAAACGATAAGGAAAATCAGGATGAATTTCGATGCCACAATACTAGGTCAGTTTATTATTGTTTTTGCACTAATTGTAGGTACTTTAAGCTATTACCTTGGTCGTCGTAAAACCCAAACACCTATTATCGCCGGTCTGATTGGGGCCGCGTTATCTATTATTCCGCCATTTGGTTTAGTTTACTTGATTGTTTTAGTTCTGAAAAAAGATGTTAATTCAGTCACTGCGTCAGTAAATGGCTAACAGGCTCAGAACAAAGTATTACGCTCTATATGCACAGGGAAGTTATGTCTAAATTGTTATTACTGTTTTTTGTTGTTATCTCAGTGTCATCCTGTGCCTCTCATCAAATAGCAGATAATGGCTGTAAATTTGTAACAGGCACCTACGAGTCTGAGCAAGCAAGAAAGCAGCAAAGTGAACGTACCGGCCAGAGGCATGAAAAGGCTAGTACTGACATCATTAATGGTATTTTAGCTTTATTTACCATTACATTATCAGGTGAAAAGGAAGAGTGCATATAATAAGGCTTTCCGTAAACCAAGGAAAACCGTATGCATATTAGTATTCTAACCATGGCCTTTTCTTTACCGGGCTGTGGTTCTTTGAAAGAAAAAAGGCAACGTATGGGCGGCCTGCATGAAAAATTCGGGCGTAATCCTGCAGTAGCGGTCTGTGAAAGCGGTGAACACAACCGGCACGATGCCAGCGAATGGTCGTTTGTGGTGGTAGGCGCCTCAAGACGCGAGGTCGAATCGCTGTGTAGTCAAATTGAAGACAAAATTCAGCACAGCGTTCAAGGACGTATCATCAATATAACGTGTGAACGGATTTAATTAAAAAAGCAAAAGTCCACTTGCTTATGTTTTCCTTAACGTTGCTGCCCATAACCCCTCTGCCTCCCCTAAATCCATTTAAATTGCCTAATTTAGTGGAGGGTCTTTGATCGACCTCTATACTAAATATTATGTCGCTAAAGCGTATTGGCATAAATTATTTTTTTCGGTAATGGAGAACTCGATGAGTGATAAGCCTAGTTTATTAATCGGTGGCACTGCTTCCGGTCATTTTTTGATGGATGCGAGCATGGCTAACCGGCATGGCTTAATTGCTGGCGCAACGGGTACGGGTAAAACCATTACCTTACAAAATTTGACAGAGAACTTTTCCCGTTTAGGGGTGCCGGTTTTTCTTGCTGATGTGAAAGGCGATCTTTCTGGATTAGCCGCGCCGGGCAGTACACACCCCAAAATTGACGCCCGAGTTAAGCAACTGAAGATTGAAAATTATCAATTTCGCTCTGTGCCTACGGTGTTTTGGGATATGTTTGGCCATAAAGGTCATAATATCCGCACTACCATTTCAGATATGGGGCCTTTGCTACTTGCTAGCCTGTTAGAGTTGAACGATACCCAAAGTGGTGTGTTATATGCCTGCTTTAAGGTTGCAGATGATAATGGCTGGTTACTGCTGGATCTAAAAGATTTGCGCTCGATGTTAACCTGGTTGGCCGACAACGCAAAGGAGTTGAAAGGCGAGTATGGCAATATATCCTCTTCTAGTATCGGTGCCATTCAACGAAAATTATTAGTGTTAGAAGAGCAAGGCGCTGAGCATTTTTTCAATGAACCGGCCATTGCACTAGACGATTTAATTAAGACCGACTTTTCAGGTAACGGCGTGGTCAACGTGCTGGATGTAACCAAGTTAATTCATGAGTCACCAAAATTATATGCCTGCTTTTTGATTTGGTTACTGGCGGAACTGTTTGAAAACTTGCCAGAGGTAGGTGATGCAGATAGACCGAAATTTGTGTTGTTTTTTGATGAAGCACATTTGATATTTGATGGTGCCGCCGATGTATTAGTTAACAAAATAGAACAGGTGGTAAGGCTGATACGCTCAAAAGGGGTTGGGGTATATTTTGTTAGCCAAAGCCCGATGGATATACCGGAAGATATACTGGGTCAATTAGGCATGAAAATTCAACATGCTTTGCGCGCCTTTACCCCAAAAGATAAAAAAGTGGTGAAGGCATCTGCAGCGTCGTTTAGACAAAATCCTGATATTAATACCGAGCAGCTTATTACTGAGTTAGGTGTGGGAGTGGCCTTGGTTTCAGTATTAGACGCGGATGGTAAGCCAACACCGGTTGAACTGGTTTATATTAAACCACCTGAGTCGCGAGTCGGGCCTTTAACCGATGCGGAGCGTGCTGATTATATCACTCGCTCACCTTATAAAGGCCGTTACGATAAAGTTATCGACCGTGAATCGGCTCATGAATTATTAAAACAAAAAGCTGAGAAGCTCGCAGAGTCAAATGCTGATATAGCAGCCCAGCAACAAGCCGAAAAACAAGCTGAGAAAGAAGCTAAAACGTCAGCGGTTAAAAGTAAGCGTACTAGGCAAACTCCGGTTGAAGCAATGGTGAAAAGTGCCGCCAGAAGCATGGGCAGTCAGATTGGCCGCCAGTTAATTAGGGGTATTTTGGGTTCATTATTTGGTAAGCGTTAAGACAATTTTGGCACAGGGTATTTACCTCGAATTTTACATCAACAATACTGTATAGTTAGCCCTAATACTTGAGCCGAAAATAAGCTATTAAACTGGCTAGCTCAAGGTTTAGGTGGTTTAAAACTAAACAGGTTGTTATGCAAAAACGATTATCTAATAAAACTAGCCCGATAAAATTTGTGCGTGACGCACAATGAATATTGCCGTTAAGAATGTACCTAGTGATGCTGTCACTTGCTCAACTTGCAAGGCTAATTGTTGCCGGTTAGAGGTCATGTTAATTACCGATACCGGCGTGCCTGAACAGTATGTTGCTGTAGATAACTGGGGCGGCATGACGATGGCGCGCTTAGATGATGGCTGGTGTGCAGCTTTAGACCGCTCTACCATGCTTTGTCGTATTTATGAAAATCGGCCGTTAATTTGCCGCGAATTTGAAATGGGCGGCTATGAATGCCTGGCTGAAAGAACCTAGTTTATTCCTAAGATATCACTCCACCCATACTGCCTTATTTGAGAAGCCTTACCTTATTAGAGATAGTGTAAATGATTCAGAAAATTGAAGATAAAAAGCAATATCTGCTGCATTGGATGTATGACTTTATCGAGGATGACGATGAACCTGCATACTTAAAAAGTGACGTGGCAGAATTTGATAAAATAATATCTTTATTTATTAAAGAGGTAGGTGAAAGCAGTCAACGTTCAGACTATTCTTGGGTTTGTGCAAAAATTGAAGCGTTAGTGCTAAACCTAAATGAATTAAACCGTAAGCATGTTCATCAGCTAATTGAAGCGCATCAACGTGAAGATATTTGTGCACTGATTAGTTTAGTTGTGCAACATGCAGGACACGATTACCAAGACGATATCACTGAACAGTGGCGTGAGTGGTAAAACGATTATGCGAGGTTGAGCAGGCTTAGCCTCGTGGTTATTTTTATAGTAGTAAAAAAGGTAATCTGTAATGATAAATACCAAAATATATAAGTCGGTGTATACCTTAGCTGAAAAGTTAATGGACGCCGACAAAAAAGGCAATAAACAGGCATTTGATACGCATTATGCAGAGTTGAAGGCCATTTGTATCGATAACGAAAATACCAATAAAGATCACCCAGAACAATGGGAAACGCTTGCCGACTTTACAGAAGAGCTAGAAGACGCATTGGCGGGATATGAAAAAGCCCTAGAAAAAGCCGTCGCTATTAATTCAAAAGACCATATGGCATCTATCGCATTCTCCATGGCGATATTGCAAATTGAACTAGGTCAAACTGACGCGGCTATCAACAATTTGCAAGCGGCAAAAATTAGCGCTAATAAAATTGAAGATAGAGAATTTAAAGTCGAAATAGACGAGCTATTGGCCAAGCTTTTAGCAGACTAAACCCGATAAGTATCGGCAGAAGAAATTTATGCGTATCGTGCTTACTGTGTTGTGTTTGCTGTTTTCAATAACGTTGACTGCCGAAACAATAAAACCTTTTACAACAGATGGCTGTAGTGCTTTTCCCGATGGTACCTTTAGTCAAAACGAATTATGGTTATCGTGTTGTACCGCTCATGATTTTGCGTATTGGCAAGGTGGTACTTATGCACAGAGGTTGCAAGCAGATAAACAACTACGCCAATGTGTTGCTCAAGTAGGGCAACAACATATAGCCTACTTAATGCTCGCAGGAGTTCGTGTAGGTGGCAGCCCATATTTACCGACATCGTTTAGATGGGGCTATGGTTGGTCTTACCCTCGCTGGTATAGGCCATTAACTGCAGCAGAACGAAAACAGATATCAACTAGCGAAATAACAGATAGCAAGAGAATAAATAAGGATAATAAATAGGTGACTATATGATTAGAATTATTTTTTACTGCTCTAGCTTTTATAGCTTCGGTCTATGCTAATGCTGAAAACGGTTTATTAAAAAATAACTCATTTTAGTTTAGTGCTATAATGTGTATAGTTAGCTTGTTATTAGAGCGTTAACGTTTCTAGTTTTATAGTAATGTATTATTTTCGAACTGGTGGATTCGATTATAACTTTTTATTTTTCACCAACAATTATGAGTAAAGAAAATGGCTAAAGGTACAGTTAAGTGGTTCAACGCTGAAAAAGGTTTTGGTTTTATTTCTCCTGAAGACGGCAGCAAAGATCTGTTTGTTCATCACTCTGAAATTCAAGCCGGTGGTGGCTACGCAACTTTAAGCGACGGCCAAGCGGTCGAGTTTGAAGTTGGTCAAGGCCAGAAAGGTCCTTGTGCAAATAAAGTAGTTCCTGTTTAAGCGATAAGCTATAACAAATGAAAAAACCGGATGGCTTTGCCTTCCGGTTTTTTTTTGCCTGTTATCAGTTAGTTCGCGCTGTATGCTTTGCACTGATGAAACATCCTACGGAATATCTATAATTCTTTTCAATTTCCTTGCTCGCTATAGTCAAATCATGAACTAAAATAATGTAAATATTATTTTAAGAAAATGAAAATGATTAGCCGTTTGTATCAACCAACACCGAGCCAAAATTATTTATTAGCTGCGATGTCAGACGAAGCTCGTCAGCGAATTTATCCTGCTCTAGAGCGGGTAGTATTGCCCGCGAAGAAAGATCTGTATGAATCGGAGCATAAACTAGGCTATGTGTATTTCCCTACAAATAGTGTTGTATCAATCTTGTACTCAATGGGATCTGGCGAGTCGGCAGAAATTGCCACCGTAGGTAATGAAGGTATTATTGGTGTGACAGTATTAATGGGCAGTGATGACTATACAATCCGAGCGCAGGTGCATGGTGAAGGTAATGCTTATCGGCTATTAAGTTCTGTTTTAAAAGATGAATTTAGTCGTAACAAACAAATACAACTGGTGATGCTAAGTTACATTCAACGACTATTTTTTCATGTGGCACAAGTTGCCCTATGCAATCGTTACCACACTATTGAACAGCAAGTATGTCGTTGTTTGTTATTGTTCGCAGATCGTTGCCCAGACCGATTCTTGACCTTAACTCAAGTGCAAATAGCTAAACTGCTAGGGGTGCGTCGAGAAGGTGTCACTATTGCAGCTGGTAAACTGCATCAGTTAGGTGCTATTAGTTATCATCGCGGTTGTATCAGCATATTAGATAAAAACAAGCTGCAGCAGTTAGGGTGTGACTGTTATTCAGTACTTAAACAAAGAGGAGCCTAGTAATTTCATTAACTGAAAAACGTTGCGCCGTTCAATTACGATTGAGCGGCGCAAAGTAAGCATAAAGCTTGAAATTTTATAACGCTGGTATCCTATCTAGAAGGATTTTTTGGTTTTTGTGGAGAGTGCTGATCTCGCTGTTTATCTTTTTGATCATGATCTTTAGATGGGTTATTTTGACCCGGTTGATTAGATGCATTTAATTGAAACATAAAACACCTCTTGATTATTTTCTACCAGCACAGGATTGCGCTGGTCGATATAACGATAGCAGTGTCTTGTGAAATGTTCTGTGTGCTACCGCACCCAACTAAAAGTTATTTTGCTAAGTTGTTAGTAAACTTTGTTGCGTGATATGTACTATTATTAGGTTGTCAGCGCAGTTTTTGGCTTGAACTAGAGGCTATATGCTTCTAGTCTAAAATTACGGTTTTATATTCGAACTGGTGGATTCGTTTATAATTGATATTCTTCACCAATAATTATGAGTAAATGAAAATGGCTAAAGGTACAGTTAAGTGGTTTAACGCTGAAAAAGGTTTTGGTTTTATTACACCTGAAGACGGCAGTAAAGATCTATTTGTTCATCACTCTGAAATTCAAGCTGGTGGTGGTTATGCAACTTTAAGTGATGGCCAAGCGGTCGAATTTGAAGTTGGTGAAGGCCAAAAAGGTCCTTGTGCTAACAAAGTTGTTCCTGTTTAGGCTGCAACTAATAACGCTTAAAAAATTGACGGTTACACTGTCGGTTTTTTAGGCGTTAGCTATTTTTAGATCCCACACTTTATGTTGAAAGTCTTAAATATTATAAAACCATAAGTGGTTGGTCATTTCATCTCTCATTCCGTTTAAATTTTTAGTGCCACTTTTCTTGTGTTTATTAGTTTTTTGAATAATTGTCTTTTGCAAAACCTGCCTATGAAGAAAGAGCGAGATGTTGGTTTTATGGGATATGCTGAAATTAATGTTATGTGTTGGTCCAACATTAGGAGAATATTATGTTTGAAATAAATCACCGAGTTGGTATTGATGCTTCACCGGCAAAGATTTATAGCGCATTAACTACAGATGATGGCTTGGCTCTATGGTGGACAAACGATATATCAGGAGCTGGAGATGTCGGTTCAACAATTAAATTTCGCTTTAATGGCGCAGGGCCAGACTTTGTAGTTACAGAACTAATACCTAATAAAGCGGTGCGTTGGCAGCACTCAGGGCATGTTCCTGAGTCATGGATGGGAACAGAAATATTGTTTCAACTACAAGTTGATGGCCAGCAAACATTTGTTAGGTTTACCCATTCAAATTGGCAAGAATCTACCGATTTTATGGCGCATTACAGCACTAAGTGGGCTGTTTTTTTAATCAGTCTCAAAGATGCAGTGGAAACTAATCAAGGCAGACCATTTCCAAATGATATTCAAATAGACCATTCTTGATTATTACCCCCATAGTAAGTCGACAATATATAGAGCAATATATTTAAATATCTCAAGTCACACTAGCAGCTGCAGGAGCAGAGATTTTAGATGTAACCATTAATGTTATAGCAACGTAATCAAAGCTAGGGTTAGGCGTTATCTATAATGGAGTTAATTATTTATTTTCAAGAAATGTGGCAATTGGCAATTCAAGGGCAAACTCAGGGGATTTGGTTTTGGGCTGGCTTGTATACTTTTATTGTGTGTGTTTATTCAGTGAAACTACAACTAAGTACAAGACACTGGCCTTGGGTTGAAGGCGACTTATCTAATATTGGCACTGCGAAGTTTGGTGCAACAGATAAAATTATATCTAACCAAAAATACGTCTCTAAAGCGTTGTATCAGTACAGGGTGTCTGGTGTAGATTATAACGGCAACAAAATTTCGCCTTGGGTTGTAGTGGTTAGCCACAACGCAAAAGCTATCCTTGAAAAGCAACTATTGGGTATTCAGCACTTGCCTAGTGGGAAAGTTAAGGTTTACTACAAGCCAAGTAATCCGCAAAAAAGCTTTCTAATTATTGCCGGAAAAATGGGTATATTTATTACCCTCGTAATAAGTGTGCTGCCATTAATCGGCTTTTATTTTAAATACTATACGTAACCAATACGCTTAAGTTCGTTGTTTAGCGTAGGTGTATAATTAGCATGAATAAATTTAGCTTAAAGGTGAGAGTCATGGATAAAGCTCTGCAAACGATGATAAATAACATGCCAGAGAAAACCGGTAAAAATCTAGAACAGTGGATTGAAATATTAAACAAACAAAACTTCGAAAAGCATGCAATGGCTGTGAAGTTTTTAAAAACCGAACATGGCGTAAGCCATGGTTTTGCCAATACCATAGTGACTTTATCTAAAGAAAAAGATGCCCCTAGCGTGGATTTAGTTGCTAACCAATACACGGGTAAAGAACAACTTAAGCCCATTTATACCGCACTAATTGCCGCAGTAGAAAAGTTTGGTGAGGATGTTGTCATTACGCCGAAAAAAGGCAGCGTAAGTTTAATTAGAAAAATTCAGTTTGCTTTAATCAAGCCTGCTACTAAAACCAGAATAGACTTGGGTTTAAAGTTACCTGATGTGCAAGTACAAGGACGCTTAGAAAATTCAGGGCCATTTGGCACCATGTGCACTCATCGCATACAGCTACATACTGTTGCTGATATAAATGCTGAAGTGATTGATTGGTTGCTATTAGCCTATCAGCGTTCAGTTTAATGAAAATGTAATCAATATCTATATTTTTCAGGCATGTGCTCAAACCACAATTTACCTTTTTTATTAGGCTTTTTTCAATTACGGGAGATAAGCAATGGGCTTAAAAGCGCATCAAATTGCCGTAGAAAACATCAATATACCGGGTAAATCTAGCAACGTGGATGCTACTAAATATTTGGCTATGAAAAAAGCCATGCTTGAAATCCTATCAGCTACTCGCCCTGGGTTAACTCAAAAAGAAATACTACAGCAAGTGAAAGCGCACTTACCTGAAAGCGTTTTTCCTCAAGGTGCGACATCAGGGTGGTGGGCTAAAACGGTGCAGCTTGATCTAGAAGCAAAGGGCGTTGTAAAGCGGGAAACATGCAAGCCATTACGTTGGCATAAAGCGTAAATCATAATAAAGCAATCTATACCAATATGTTAAAGTACAAATTATAATCAATACAATATCGGGCATTTGCATCACATATGCGGTCAACATTGTATGCAGTAAAACTTGGAGAAATTAATGTCGACAATACACATTCGTCCAGCAAGCATAGACGACGCTGCTTTAATCCTTAAATTTGTTACAGACTTGGCCATTTACGAAAAAGCCGAACATGAAGTAAAAGCAACCCAAGTAGATATTGAGGAGTCGTTATTTGGTGCAGATGCCAATGCACAAGCGGTGATTTGTAGTATCGATAATACGCCAGTAGGTTATGCAGTGTACTTTTTTAATTATTCGACATGGTTAGGTAAACCTGGGCTGTATTTGGAAGATTTGTACGTTTCTGCACAGTGTAGAGGTTCAGGTGCTGGCACCGCGATGCTTAAATACTTAGCAAACATTGCACTAGCTAAAAACTGTGGCCGCTTTGAATGGAGTGTATTGGACTGGAATGAGCCAGCTATTAAGTTCTACCAATCTATTGGTGCCAAACCACAAGACGAATGGATAGGGTATCGCTTAACCGGTAAAGCACTAAACGACTTTGCCAATGCTTAGCTCGACTACGGACATTATCGTTGATGCCGTTGATAAATTTGATGCCGTTGATAAATTTGATGTTGTTGACAACTTTGTCGCGCCAGTGTGTGCCGATTTTGTGCAAATTCTATATCAAGATGCCGACATTCTGCTGATCAATAAACCTAGTGGACTGCTGAGTTTGTCGGGTAAAAATCCGTTAAATTGGGATTCAGTGCACTATCGTTTAGTGCATGGCCAAGCCGGAGTAACACCGGCATTTCCGCAAGCAAAGTTACCGCATCGCTTAGATTTTGGTACCTCAGGTATTATGGTAGTGGGGCTAAATGCCCAGTCGGCGCAACATCTCAACAAACAGTTTCAAGCAGGCACGATACAAAAGCGCTACCTAGCGGTGCTAGAGGGTTGGCTTGCAGATGATAAAGGACAGATTGAAGCTGCCATCGCCAAAGATAAAAGCTGTTTTCCTAGAGTAAAAATTTGCCCCAGCAGCGGCAAGACCGCCCTAACTGAATACACAGTTTTACAGCGTTCTCAGCAACCCAATCGCAGCCTAGTGCAATACACCCCGCATACTGGGCGTACTCATCAATTACGTATTCACAGCTTGGCAATAGGCCATCCAATCCTTGGCTGTGATCTGTATCATAGTGAGCATAGTCAGCAGTTGGCAAAACGGTTACTATTACACGCTAGTGCGTTATATTTTCAGCATCCAACTAGCGGTGAAACTTTTCATGGCCAATGCGCCTGTCCGTTTTAACCATAACGTTTATCATTTGCTACACTTATCGCAGCCTCTGGTGTGTAAATCGTTTTTTAGAGTCGCTTTTAGAGTCACATCTAGAGTATTAAATAGGGTAAATATTTATGGTTAACGTTGATGGTTAGCATTGAAAAGATGGCCTCTGTATTACGAGCATTACCTGACCCAGCATTCATATTGTCACGCAGCGGAAAATATGTAGCTGTTTTCGGTGGTAGCGATGCTCGCTACTATCACGATGGTAATGGTTTAGTAGGTTTGAATATTAACGATGTGGTTAACTCTGAGAAGGCCAACTGGTTTTTACAACAGATCAAGCTGGCGCTGGCTTCAGGAACCTTGTTAATTCAAGAATATGAACTTAGCAACAAAGACGTAAAAGGTTTGCCAGAAGGTGGCCCAGAGCAGCCAATCTGGTTCGAAGGCCGTATTCAAGCTTTAGATTTTATGGTTGACCAAGAAGACGTGGTGCTGTGGGTTGCGAGTAATATTACCCAACGACATGAACAAGAAATTAAACTGCGTGAACTAAGTGATACCGACCAGCTAACCAGGCTTTTTAATCGTAGAAAACTTGAAACTGATTTGACGCTTCATTATGAAACTTTTGAGCGACACTCGGTACCGCTATCAATTTTAATATTAGATCTTGATAACCTTAAGCAGGTAAATGATACCTTGGGTCATCATGCGGGCGACAAGATGATTTTAGCCGTGGCAGACATTTGTCGAGAGCAGCTTAGAAAAACAGATATTGCTTGTCGTTTTGGTGGCGATGAGTTTGTTATTGTTTTGCCAAACACCAATTTGCAGCATGCAGCGCAATTTGCTGATCGATTGCGCGAGTGCTTTAATTTGGCGCTGCAGCATTTTTCTTTTGATGGTGCTGAGGTGACAGTTAGTATAGGTGTATCGACCATGCTGCCAACTGATCGCTCGTATGAAGATACTCTAAAACGGGCGGATAATGTTTTGTATAAAGCAAAACGAAATGGCAAAAACCAAGTGGTTTCGGCTTAAATAACTCGTCAACGTGCATTTGTTATCTGTTATTAACTTGGGCGGATAAATCATAATGAGTTTTCGGCAATCTTTAAATCGTATTATCATTTGCATGCCCTTCAAGTCGGACTTGCCGACGTGAGATCAACTACCAATAAACGACCAATCTTATTATTCGACGGCGTCTGCAATTTATGCACCGGCTCGGTACGTTTTGTTATCCAGCGCGATCCTAAAAAGCAGTTTCTGTTTGCCTCGTTGCAGTCTACGGTTGCCAAAGAGTTGCTCGGCCTAAACACAGTTAAGCCCACCGACTACCTTGGATCTATAGTTCTTATTGACGACGATGGTATTTGGTTTAGGTCTAGCGCAGCACTTAGAGTTGCCGGCCGGTTAACGGCAGGCTGGCCGCTGCTGAGGCTATTGCTAATTTTACCTAGGCCGTTTCGTGATTGGGTTTACGACTTCGTTGGCGCACGACGCTATCGTTGGTTTGGTCGCACCGAAGCTTGTTGGATACCGGAGCAAGATGTTAGTGACCGCTTTTTAGACGCCAGTTCAAATACGCAAAGTTAGTGTTTTGTCATTTTCATTGCGGCGGATTGGCTTTGTAATCAACTAGAGGCCATGAGCTTGGAGGGATAAAAGGTAGGGTAATTAAATATTAAATGTTATTGATTTAATAAATAAAGCCTGTAACTTTAACAAAATGTAAATTTAAAACACTAAGAAACGGTCTGCGTGTTTAAGCGTGGTGTTAGCAGTAAAAAGGCTTGTTGTGTATATGGTTAAAGTTATGTATGACCATCGTATTGGTGGTGGTGAAGAGTTAGTTGGACATGAGAAAGAGGTATCCACCCATCAAGATGTATGTCAGATAATTGATAATTATCCTTGGGCAGCAGAGTTGGCTTGGTTTAAGAAATTGGGTATTGGTGGTGGCTTTAACTTTTTGTTAGGCGATGAAAACAGCCAATATGCCCATTATCAATTTGTACCCATTGATGCAGATGTCGGTTTTCTCACCTTGTCTGTGGTACTAAAACCGGGTGTATTTAAGCTGTTTGGCCGTAAATCGGTTAGTAAAGATTTTGATATGGTGTCTATTGCAGAGGCCAAGGTAAAGCTAAACGATCTTTTTACCAGTTCGATAGCAACATTGTATAACAGATACCAACGCTAGGTTTTAAAGTAGTACAGCGTAATAAAAGTAATAAAAACTAATAAAAAGGACAAAACAGATGCAAAGGAATAAAAATATATTTATTGCTATAATTTTAGGCTTAGCTTTAGCGTGGGCCTCGGTGTTTATCGCTGGAATTGGTGCTGCAGTATCAGTTCCTGCAGATTTATTATCACCCATTGCCCAAGTATCAAGCCTGCTAGCGTTTACCTTGGTGGATCTAATTACTATCGCCATACCGCTTTCTGCCGCATTTCTGATTGTGGCCTTTATTGGTAAAACCTTACAAAAAAAGCCTAATTTACTGTTTTATGTGTTGCTGCTAGCACCTTTAATTGCGCTGCAACTGTACTTATTGCTACAACCTCAGCAGCAACTGCTATTTACATTGGTAACCACCTTGCCGCGTTATATTCTTTTAGCGATATGTTTTTATTTCTTAGTTCGTAGTACTAAGTCAGCGCGTACTTAACTGAAGGTTAGTAGCGGGTTAATGTCGAATTTCGTGACTTGGAAACATGCATGGGGTAAAAGCCACCGAAAATATCGATGGCTATCAAGAAATTAATTATAAAGGATTGGATGAGGTTTTTTTATTTGCCTTTGCCGCTTTTTTCTCTTTTGCTGTTAAAAGTGGCTTCTTCTTGGTGGTTTTCTTACTGTCTTGGCCTTTACTCATGATAATTTCCTCTTGAAATAACCTAATAAACTTAAAATCAATTTGAGCTAACTTACGAACAGCAGATACGCAATACTTGGCTAGTGAAACTATCAAGTTGTTACGTAACAATCTCAGTATGGACTTAAGATAGAGCAATAGATAGCGGTAGTCTAAAATTGCTTTTTACTCGGTATAGTCGAGCATTAAATGCCTAAAAATCGTATTTTTGCATTACCTAGAGTAAGCTTTATCAGTTGCTGCAGGCTAGTTTGAGGTGAAATTACAATGGAACACACGCTACAACATCCTATAGGCCTAATGCATCTTGTCGTTGCGATGTTAGCTATCGTGATAGGTGCACTTGTGGTTTTAGCTAAAAAAGGGACTTCAAAACACAAATGGTTAGGCCGAGCTTATGTGGCCATGATGCTAGCAGTGAATGTCACCGCGTTTTTAATTTACGAATTGTTTGGCGGGTTTGGTTTGTTTCATTGGATGGCACTATTTAGCTTGTTGTCAGTTGTTATCGGCTATGTGCCTGCTAGATTACGTAAGCCTGGCTGGAAAGCCCAACATGCCTACTTTATGTGTGGCTCATACGTCGGTTTGCTAGCCGCCTTTGCTGCCGAAACGATGACTCGATATTTGTGGCTGCCTTTCTTTACTGCGGTAACTATTGTTTCGCTAACGGTAATTTTTATCGGCATTCTGCTTATGTTCCGTTTTATTCCCCGCATTCTTAACCAAATAAGCTAAAATTCGGTTTTTTTCTAATTCACGTGAGTCTGTAATGAACAAACCTATTCAACAAAGCATTGCTAATATCGCCTTAGTTATTGCAGATTATGATGACGCTATAGCGTTTTATACCCAGAAATTACAATTTAAACTTGTAGAAGATACCGATTTAGGAGCAGGTAAACGCTGGGTTCAGTTGTCTCCGCCAAACTCTACTGGCGCTAATTTATTATTAGCTAAAGCCAGCAATGAGCAACAATTGCAATCGGTCGGTAATCAGGCCGGCGGTCGGGTATTTTTATTTTTGCACACTAACGACTTTTGGCGTGACTACGAGTTTATGCAACAGCAAGGTGTTGAGTTTACTGAGCAACCTCGTACGGAACAGTATGGCACTGTTGCGGTATTTAAAGACTTATACGGTACTAAATGGGATTTGCTACAACCCGCTGCCAACTAAGATAAGGTTTTGCTATGACAGATAACACAGACGACTTAATAACTATAGATAATCAGGCAGATGATCCTTTAGCCGCTATTAAAGCCATGCGCTTAGCCCAGTTAGCTGTGTGTCGCTTAAAAACAGCAGAGGAAATGCAGGCCATGGCCGAACAATCAACTATGGATGAAGATGATATTAATACAGACGAGAATAAGAGTTAGTTTGCATTATTAACTGTATTTGAAACTGATACTTAAGCTGTAAGGTTAAATAATTATTATATGGAGACTAAATTAGCCAAATGGAACAATTCAACCAATCCGCTTTTTTATTGATTAATCAATATGCGGGTAAAAATAGCGTGTTAGATTATATTTTAATTAGTATTGCAGAAGTGACACCGTATATTTTTATTTTGGTACTGGCTTTATTATGGTTTAGCGGCAACTTAGAAAAGATGAAGACGAGCTTTAATGCCGGCTTAGCGGTATTGTTAGGCATGCTGACCAGCTATAGTATTGGATTTCTTTATTACCATTCGCGGCCATTTGTTCAAGGTTTAGGCAGACAATTAGTTGAGCATGCGCCAGATTCTTCCTTCCCTTCTGATCACACCACCTTTATTTTTTGTATAGCCATAATGTTACTGTTTAATCGCAGCACTCGAGTATTGGCTAGCGTTTTATGTGGCTTTAGCTTAATTAGCGGCTTATCCAGAGTGTATGTTGGGGTGCATTTCCCGCTAGATATAGTAGGCGCTATTTTAGTGGCACTATTTTCGTCAATAGTTGTGTTTACATTACGAGATAAAAGCCAATGGCTATTAAAATTTTTTATAAAAACCATACCTTTTAGTGGGCTAAAGGCACGAGATTAAAAGTTAAGAGATAAGCTTAAAAAAAGTTTATCAATTCAAGGATGAAAAAATGCCAACAGATAAAAATAAGTATTTAATGGCGGCGGCGATAAGCACCACTATTGCGGCGCTTGCCCACTTAGGCTGTATTATTTTCGGTGCTGATTGGTATCGATTTCTGGGAGCAGGTGAACAGATGGCACAACTGGCCGAAAATGGCTACTGGTATCCAACTGTTGTCACGTCAGTGCTAGTGGCAGTATTACTGCTCTGGTCACTGTATGCGTTATCGGGCGCTGGGTTAATCAAGCGATTACCCTTGTTGCGCTTGGTGCTATGCGCTATCGCGAGTATATTGTTAATTCGCGCTGTCGGTTTCGTATATTTAATACCGTTCTTTCCAGGCAACAGTTTAACCTTTTGGTTGGTTAGTTCCGGTATTTGTTTGGTTATGGGAGCTTTTTATGCAGTAGGTACATACAAGGCATGGCCTGTACTGAAAATTAACCGTTATTAAGCGACGCGAAACTAAGACAATTAATGCAGTAAAGGTAAGGTATTGCAAACCGATATACTGTTATTTAGTTCTGGGCATTTTTTGATAGCACAGAATTGGCTTGATATTGCTCGATAAATTTTAATAACGTAGGTATCCCTGACTGTCCTGTTTTTTATTACGCATCTGTAATGGGAGTCTTAAGCGGCATTAAGTGCAACTTTATATTAAACGAGTAGCTATGAATAAAATTAACCCTAAAAAACTATTAAGCAGTAAATGGACTGCGGTTAATCCGGTTAACAAAGAGAAGCACTTTTTGATAACTGAGCTAGAGTTTGATCAAGAAGATAATGTTATTTATTGCTTAATTGAAGCTGTTTACTCTAAGCGCGTCGCGATGATTGAATGGCAAGCGCTTAAGGATAATAAAAACTGGCTGCAAGGTTGGCTGTAAATTTCTTAACAGTTTAATTCTCTGGAGGATGTTATGACTAAAGCTGTGGTAGTGGCTAAATTTTCATTTCCTCTTGATGCCCAAATTGCCAAATCAAACTTAGAAAGTGTGGGTATTCCAGCATTCGTAGCCGATGAGCACACCATAAATATGCAGTGGTTATATTCAAACGCCATGGGCGGCGTAAGGTTATTTGTGGCAGAAGAAGATGTAGAGCAGGCAAAAAACATTCTGCAAGCCGATTTTTCTGATTCAGTTGATACAACGTGTGCGTCTAATCCAGAGCATTGTCCAAAATGTGGTTCAGATGATATTGCCGCTTATACTCAAGGCAAAAAATCGGCATTTTTAGTATTTATACTGGCTGGGTTTCCGTTGTTTTTTTATCAGCATGGTCTTAAATGCAATCAATGTGCACACTTTTGGCAAACCTAACTGCTGGTATTAGTCGACAAGTATAAACTGCCTCAATCACCCAGCTGTATACGATTTCCTATAATGAAATCTCCATGGCAGAAATTGAATATAACTTAAATTGCATAAATTTAACTAAATAAGGAACTCGAAAATGAAAGCACTAAAAGTACTGATTATTTTAACCTCACACGACAAATTAGGCGATACAGGCAAAAAAACCGGCTTTTGGTTGGAGGAATTTGCTAGCCCTTATTATCAGTTTAAAGATGCTGGGGTTAATATGACGTTGGCTTCACCCAAAGGAGGCCAACCACCGCTAGATCCGGTAAGCGATAATCCAGATGCGCAAACAGAAGATACCCAACGTTTTAAAGCTGATGCAACAGCGCAGCGCGAACTGGCCAATACCGTTAAATTAGCCACGCTACAGGCAAAAGATTTTGATGCCGTGTTCTATCCAGGTGGCCATGGCCCGTTATGGGATTTACATCATGATGCTGACTCTATTGCTTTAATTGAGGCGTTTATTGGCGCAGGCAAGCCGGTTGCAACGGTGTGTCATGCCCCAGCCGTGTTATTAAAAGCCAAAAATAACCAAGGTGAGCCTTTAGTCAAAGGTAAAAAAGTCACCGGTTTTAGTAACTCAGAAGAAGCCGCCGTGGAATTAACTGACGTGGTACCTTACTTGCTGGAAGATCAGCTAGTGGCGTTGGGTGGGCTGTATCAAAAAGCAGATGATTGGAATACGTTAGTGGTAACAGATGGCTTGCTTATCACAGGGCAAAACCCAGGCTCGTCTGCAGCAGTAGCAAAAGCGTTAATAAAAGCCCTTAACTAAAATGGGGTCGGAGTTAATTAATAAAATGTTAATTAAAACCGAAAGCCAGATTGCCAGTTTAAAATTAAAATAGCAGCCAAATCTGGCTGCACCTTATCTAGCCCAATCCCGCTTGCGACGCTAAATTTTATCAAGACATTTTTGGTTTAGCGTTGCAGATAAACTTCAGTTTAATTCGTACTTATGGCCCAGAAGACAAGACACCAACTTGGCCAAAAAATAAGACTTATGTTTTACTGGGGCAATACCTAACAAGTTGGACGATACTATACTTTTCTGTTCGATATTTATTCAACCATAAATAATTGACTGAGGTGTAGAGATGAAGCCTATATGCACTTTGCTTTTAGCGGGTTTAGTCACGCTATCAACCAACGCTACTTTTGCCGCTGAGCAAACGATGATTGTACTAGATGCATCGGGATCAATGTGGGGGCAAATTAATGGTAAGCCTAAGCTACAAATAGCCCGAGAAGCATTAACAACAGTATTAGAAGGTGTGCCGGTTGAAATGGAGTTGGGCTTAATGGCTTATGGTCATCGAGAAGGCGGTAACTGTAACGATATTGAAGTTATAGTAAAGCCTGCAGCAGGCACGGGAGCGGCCATTAGCCAAGCTGCGGCTAAGATGAAATTTTTAGGCAAAACGCCGTTATCTGCTTCAGTCATAAAAGCCGCCGAAACACTAAACTACACCAAAAATAACGCTACCGTGATTTTAATAACAGACGGTTTAGAAAACTGTAATGCAGATCCATGTGCTGTAAGTGCAGAGTTAGCAAAAAAGGGCATTAATTTTACCGCGCATGTTGTCGGTTTTGATTTGACGGATGCAGAAGGTAAGCAGGTAGCGTGTTTAGCCGAAAATACCGGTGGCCGTTATTTTGCAGCCACTAATGCCGAAGAATTGCGCGATGCCCTGAAAAGCACAGTAGCACAGCCCCAGATTCAAAAAGCCCAGCCTGAGCCTTTAGTTATCCCCGAGGCGACAATAGCGCTAGAACAAAGCGAATCAGAAAACAGTGCCCAAGCGAAAACGATTGCCATAGGCGCTGATTTTAATGTGATTTGGACCGGACCTAATACAGAGCATGATTACATTGATCTAGTGCCGTTGGATTATACAAAAACTTATGGTGAGCTTACCTTTACCTACACTAAAGAAGGCTCCCCTTTACGTATTAGAGCCCCAGGTAAGCCGGGTATTTATCAGGTGCGCTATATATGGCGGGGCACTGATAATAACCGCCACGTTATTGCTAAAACCAATGTGGAAATTACTGACAGCGAGGTGGCGTTGGTGGCGCCAGATAATGTGCAAGCGGGTGGGGTTATTGCTATTCAGTGGAAGGGCCCTGCTAATAAAGGTGATTATATTGACTTGGTTCCTGAAGGATTTAAGCGCACCAGTGGCGAGTTAACCTATGTGTATACCACTGCTGATACTGAGACGGATGTAGAGTTAATTGCGCCGACAAAACCAGGTGTTTATAACCTTCGTTACATATTGCAAGCGGCTGATCAGAAGCGAATCTTGCTCAGTATTCCAATTACAGTAACAGAAGCAATAGCCACAGTATCAGCCCCTGAAAAAGTTGCAGCTGGATCTGTGTTATCGGTATTTTGGACAGGGCCTGCAGGCAAAAATGATTATGTTGATATTGTAACGATTGACCATAAACGCATTGGCGGCGAAATAACCTACTTTTATACCCGAGACTCAGAAGATGGCGAGTCACACCCGTTACAAGTACCGAGCAAAGCTGGAGAATACCAAGTGCGTTATGTGTTACGTGGCTCAGGTGCAGATAGTGTGCTAGCTAAACAAGCTTTTACCGTAACCGAAGTTGCCGCAAGTGTTTCTGTTCCCGCTAACGTACAAGCGGGTAGCGCTATTGCAGTCGAGTGGACAGGCCCCGCGGGCAAAGAAGACTATGTTGATATTGTCCCTATTGATCATAACCGTATTGGTGGTGAGCTAACCTACTTTTATACTCGAAACGCAGAAAGTGGCGAGACACAATCGCTTAAAGCCCCGGCAAAAGCCGGTGAGTATCAAATACGCTATATCCTACGTGGCTCTGGTCAAGCAATAGTGTTGGCTAAGCAAGCATTTACTGTGGCTAAACCAGAGGCTAGTGTGTCTGTTGCTGCGACAGTGCAAGCTGGCGCAATGATAGACGTAACATGGACAGGCCCCGCGGGCAAAGATGACTATATTGATATTGTTGCTATTGATCATAAGCGTATTGGCGGCGAGTTAAGCTATTTTTATACTCGAAACGCTGAAGATGGCGAGCCGCAACAACTTAAAGCGCCGGTTAAGGTCGGTGAGTATCAAGTGCGTTATATCTTAAAAGGCTCTGGTCAAGCGGTTGTATTGGCCAAACAAGCGTTTAAAGTGACAGAAAACTAAATAAAGGCCCCAGTGAATCTTGCTGGGGCATAGCGCTATGTTTAGTATGTCATATCAATTTTTAAGCAAATTTCTTCATTGGATAAGGTAGTAAGTAATGACGGCTCTAATCAGGGTAGGTATAGCGGGTTATGGTAATTTAGGTCGCGGTGTTGAAGCTGCTATACAGCAAAATTCTGATATGCAATTGGTGGCCGTGTTTAGTCGGCGCGAACCTACCAGCGTAACTCTACTCAATGCCGAAGTGCCAGTCTACGCAATGGCTGAGGTTGAGCAGCATCAGGCTAATATTGATGTGATGATTCTGTGTGGTGGCTCTAAAACCGATTTACCCGAACAGGGGCCGTATTTAGCCCAGTTTTTTAATACCGTAGATAGCTTTGATACCCACGCAAAAGTAAATGAATACCATGCTGCGTTAGATACACCGGCCAAAAAAACTGGCCATGTTGCGCTATTGTCGGTGGGTTGGGACCCAGGTTTGTTTTCGTTAAACCGTTTGTTTGGTGAAGCTATTTTACCCCAAGGCGAAACTTATACCTTTTGGGGCAAGGGGCTAAGTCAAGGTCATTCCGATGCCGTGCGTCGGGTAGCCGGGGTTAAAAAGGCCGTGCAATATACCCTGCCAAATGCTGATGCTATAGCTAGAGTACGCAATGGCGAGCAACCAGTATTAAGCACGCGGGAAAAGCATAATCGTGAATGTTATGTGGTGCTAAGCCAAGGCGCAGATGCCGAGACTGTGTGTAATAGCATAGTGACTATGCCTGATTACTTTGCTGATTTTGATACCGTGGTTAACTTTATTGATGAAACTACTTTTGATAAAGAGCATAACAATATGCCGCACGGCGGTTTTGTTATTCGCAGTGGGGTTAGCGGCACAAGCAGTAAACAAACTATTGAGTACTCACTTAAGCTAGACAGTAACCCAGAATTTACCGCCAGTGTGTTAGTAGCTTATGCTCGAGCAGTACACCGTTTGGCTTGTGCGGGAGAAGTTGGCGCGAAAACCGTGTTTGATATCGCGCCAGGTTTATTGTCACCGAAAAGCCCCGCGCAACTGCGTAAAGAACTGCTTTAAGCATTACGGCGTATATAATAGAACTCATATATTAAAACTGTGGTCTTTAATGTTGGAGAAAAGACAATTCAAGGGCCACTTTTAAACGTAAATGGATGTAGCTTAACCTAGCAACAGGCGTTTATAAGTGGTGATTCTGTATTTTTAGTGAGAAAAAACACCATGCATTACCTGCTAGTCGCCGATATTTTTGGCAGAACCAAAGCGTTAGAGAATATCGCAGCAGAGCTCACTACAATTACTACAACCTCTGTAACGACTGTCGACATTATCGACCCTTATCAAGCACAAATGTTAGACTTTAATAATGAAGCAGACGCTTATGCTTACTTTACGACAGAAGTAGGGCTAGCTGCTTACACTGAGCAATTACTTCAGCGCTTGTTAATGCAAACCACCCCTGTAACTTTAATCGGCTTTAGTGTTGGCGCTGCGGCTGTATGGCAGCTTTCTAGCCATAAACAGTTAACTAAGGTAGTGGCGGCAACCTGCTTTTATGGCTCGCAAATACGCTATCACTTAGATATCCAGCCGGCATTTCCGCTGCAATTGATCTTCCCAGCCCAAGAGCCTCACTTTTCTGTGTCCGAGCTTATTCGTCAGCTCGCAGGCCGAGCTAATGTTAGCATCCAGCAGGTAAAATATTTACATGGCTTTATGAATAGACACTCAGACAACTATGATGCTGCAAGCTGTCGCTCTTTTATCAAAGAATTATCGAATGAATAATTTACTAGCGTTGTAAGGAAAGATATTAGCGCTTATCTCAAACAATTTTTTAGGTTACTTATTAGACTTAGCTATAAATAAAAAAACCTCTGCAATGCAGAGGTTTTTAGCTGTAACGAATAGTTTAGAAGCCGTAGCTTACGCCAATCTCGAATGAACGCTCTGGGCCAACATAGATACCTTGACGCAGACCTGTAATGTAGCGTTTGTCTGTGAGGTTTTTCACCGCGCCAAATATGCGTACATTGTCTGCTAGGTGATATTGTGCGGTGAAATCTAACACGGTATAAGCAGGCATTAACCCTCCCCAGATACCGCCAGCGGCGTCGGTTGGTATATCGACCGTGTTGCTGGCATCGCCATACTGCTCACCGCGGTGATGTGCTGATAAAGCCGCGCTTAATTGCTCTTGCTGATAGTTCAAGGCCAGATTGGCAATAAATTTTGGCGCATATGGCAAGCGATTGCCTGCGTTATCACCACTGGTAAATTCTGAAGTAGGTACCCAAGTGGCATTGCTGTCGATACTAAAACCGCCACCCAGCTGATAACCCAGCATAACTTCTAGACCATGATGTTCGGTTTTACCGCCATTAGATTGCGATAAATTAGGGTTACTGTTGCCAGTAACGACCTGATTGCTAAAATCCATTAAAAAAGCAGCTATTTCATAGTTAACAGCACCTTGTTTGCCACGTAAGCCCAACTCATAGTTAGTTGAACGTTCGCCATCTAGGTTCTGATCGGTCAGGCCATCGAGCGCCACACCGTTTGAAGCCGGTGAAAATGCGCGGTACACGCCACCATACAACTGCGCTGACTGGCTTAAGTTATAGGTTACGCCGACACCTGGTAGATATTCGGTATTGCTGGTTTTGGCGGTGGCATTATCATCGGTTAAATCTACCCGCTGTTGCTGGTAAGATTCAATGCGTAAACCTGGCGTCACGGCAAAACGATCATTCAGTTCAATCCGGCTTTGGGCATAACCGGCCACGCTGTCGGCTGAGTCAATTCTATGTCGATCATTGAGCCCAGTGCGATCAGCACTACGTACGGCTCTAATTCTGGTGTCGTTGGCTTCTTCTTGCATCAGGCGCAAACCAAACTCGCTGCTGCTCACTAGGCCGAAAAGGTTATGATCAATACTTAATCGAGTTTCTAGTCCTAGGCGGTCAAACGAGCGATTATTACCAGTTAATGCATCGGTATAAACCCAGCGCCCGGCTGCGTCTGATGCCGCTGTATCGACATTATAGCGCCAATAGTCACGGCTCATTTCGCTCCAATACAGCACGGTTTTTAACGTAGCTTGGCTAGATAGCGACCATTCATGGTTAATATCAAAGGCGGTACGGTCAGTAAGAAAATAATCGTCCGGTGCTGGGTTGTAGTCGGCACCTGCTTGGTAATCGCCTAACAATAACCCACGATAAGAGATATTAGCGTCATTTTCATAGCGAGAGACTTTAATGCCTAGTTTCTGATTGTTACTGAATATAACCCCGGCTTTGGCCATCAGATCGGTCATTTCATAGTCTTTATCCATATAACCATCGCTGCTGGCATGGGTGGCGACTATGCCGGCAAAAGCATCGCCAGAAACCGTTTTACCACCTGCTTCTACACTGACTTCTTGCATATTAAAAGAACCGACGCGGCCGGTTAATTTAACACCATCATCGGGAGTTTTAGTTTGGTAATTCACTACGCCACCAATGGTAGATGGGCCATAGCGCAATGAGGCAGAGCCTTTTAATACTTCGATTTGTTCTACCCGTTGGATGCGGGGATTAAAGTAACGATCGTTGCCGACAAATAAACCGGGTGCAACTGGAACACCATCTTCAAGCATTAACGATTTTGACTCGCTAGCAGATAAACCACGGATACCGAAGTTAGATACAATTGCAGTTTCTTCTTCGCTTTTAATATTGATACCTGGAATACGCCGCAGGATATCTTCTGTAGATAATGGCTGAATGCGTTCAATTTGCTTGCGGTCTATCACAACGACAGTACCGGTTTGCTCTAACAATACGGGAACAGCGTCGCCAACTATCCGGATCACTTCTAGTGTCGGCATAATCGTTTGACGTTTAACACTGTCATCAATAGCGACTGTTTCTTGCTGAGCTAAGGTGTTTAGCGAGATAAGAGCTAGTGTTACGGCTAGCGATGAGCGAGACAATTTAGTCCGCATAACAACTCCAAATGTTAGTGATAAAATGACAACGAGCGCAATTAAAACACAGACGCTAATGCGAATCAATATCATTACTGTGTTTTTTTGATGTGGTGGGAAATTATATTTTTAAGGGCAATGGAGGTAATGCAAACCTATACTACTAGGCAACTACGAGGACTTAAGTAAACAAACTGACCAGCCAGCAACATGCTGTTAATTGTATTTGTTGGCCAGTTTGAGTGGTTTATTAAGCAAGCGGTTAGGTTGTTTTTCGTAACCGGTATAAATCTCGCAGCACTTCCCAAGCAGGAAATAAAGCAATAATAAGTAGGGTAATCATCGCACTGCGTTCCAGCCTCGCCACGCTAATAATACCTTGCCACTGCTCAGTATTAAGCTGCAATATGGGTGAGATATTGGCTAGAGTTAACGCAATAGCCACCAACAATGCGTTTAAACACACATTCGCTTTTAGCATTGGTCGGCTCCATAGCCGCTGGCGCAGTTGCCATAAAGAAAATAGCACACCGGCAATAATAACTGGGCTACTCAGTTGCAGTATCCATAAAGCCTGGGTACTTAGTATGATGTTGCCAGAAGCAATTTTCTCTACTGACGCAAAAAGTGGAAACCAAACAATAACCAGTAGAAAAACATAAGAGGCTAAATCGGTAAAAATGGTTTGCAGTGAAATATGCTGCCAGCTAGCGCCCACTGCAGGTAGGTTTTCTGGTTGCCAATCGTTCGCCCTGTCGATTTGCTTTTCCGAATGCTGCCGTGAAATAAGCCAGTAACTAAGAGTAATTGCTGTAAAGGCAAAACAGGCTTTTTCGACAAAACCACTGGCTAAACCATGTAAATAACCAAACAGACCAATATGGTCGAAACTTAACCAAACGGTGGTCATTTTGAACATTTGGATCACAAACAAGATACCTAACACCATAAATAAAGTGTTTTTAAATACAGGCATGTAAGCAGCATTAATTAAGGGTTGCTGCGGCACAAACTGCTGCGCTACCGTGCGCGGGTGGCCCAGTGTTTTTAACACGCTAGCAATAGCGCTGTTATTTAATGTGCCTTGCTGTTCTTGTAACGCCTCCAGCTGGTCCATAATATTGGCGTTTAACTCACGGCCAATTTCATCACGTTTATTTTCCGGTAATTCGCGCTGAACTGCGGCGATATAGCGTTTTACTAATTCCATTTTCATGCCCCTTTTATATCTTTAACTAACACCTTAGCTATTGCACCATTCAGGCTCTGCCATTCGTTGGTTAACTGCTCCAGCAGCTCAGCGCCTAATGCAGATAACTGGTAGTAGCGGCGCTCTCGGCCCTCAGCTGTATGCCAATCACTACTTAATAGCTCTTGATCAGCTAAGCGACGGATCAACGGATATAAGGTGCCTTCATCAATATCAATACCGTCTTGTTGTAACTGCTTTCTTAACGAATAGCCGTAATGCGGTTGCTTTAGCGATGCCAGCACCGCTAGCACTAAAACGCCACGGCGCAATTCAAGTCGCATTTTGTCTAATTGAGCTGTCGTCATTAATAATTTCCATACTATGTGCAACACAGTATTATACTAGGCGGCGCACAGTAAGTTGGCAAGTTTTATTTTTTGTGTGCGATTCTCATTTAAAACTGGAATCCAATTCTGGTGCTAGAGTAAATATCAGTGCTGATGTAATTTAAGATTTTTTGTTATCAATAAGATAAAACTAAAAAGACGTTGTACTAAGTACAATTTCAGCCAACGTGCTCGATATGAAGTTATTATTTTTTAAGGAGTTAACTTGCCAATTATCAGTAATAAAACTGCTGAACATTATACTTGGGGCGAGAATTGTGATGGCTGGCACTTGGTGAAATCGAGTAATTTAAGCGTGATTCAAGAACGCGTTCTACCTGGCTGTTCAGAGTCTCGACATTTTCACGTTAAGGCCGAGCAATTCTTTTTCATATTAGACGGTGTTGCAACGATGGAGTTGGAAGGGGATATCTTCACTATAAATAAAAATAGCGGCATTCATATTCCTGCAGGTGCAAAACATCAATTAAGTAATCAACAAACATCCGACTTAGTTTTTACAGTAACATCGACCCCGCCCAGCCATGGCGATAGGGTTGAAGTATAGGGTTTAGGTATAAGGGAGGCAAAAGCTGGTTTCTCTTTAGCCTAACCACAAACAATCTTCTCTTCACCAAGGTGATATATATTGTTTATTGCCACATAAGCACCAGATACTACGCCCGTTATTGGCACTAATAGTAGCCCACTGATTGAGTAGAATGTATTAGTGTCATCAAAACCATTAATTATCTTCAAGGTTTTACGATCGCTAGAAATCTCGCATTTATTAACCACTGATAAATCTTTAGTCGGTACCACAACACAGCCAGCCAATATCAGTAAAGCACAACATATCAAGGTAACTAATTTCATCCTACAACATCCTTATTTAAGTTGCGGTACAGAATAGTACAGAGCAGGTAATGCAGCCAAACTGCTGATCAGTGGTTGATGCATTAACTGGCTTGCACCAGTTCCTTTATCTTTACTGCTTTTTCAAAGTGATCAAGTTTATGCGTCATGATCCACCACTGAGCAGCTTCCATCAGTAACGCTGGGTCGTCATTTTTATTGGCAAAAAAAGCATAAAACGAAAGACCAACATTAGCCCCCTTAGCAGAAATTTTCTTATCGCAAACCTGTATGATTTTTCTTTTTAAGCTTTCTCTCATTGAATCAATGCACCGATTTTATAAGTTATTGTATTATTAATGCTCGCAGTAAAGACTGAAACCAGCAAGTTAAGTTTGCGTCACTTAGCCTTATTCAACCGTCATAAGGCTTTGTAGGATGCAGCAGTCTTGAATTTGTTCACTGCTGCAAGAGGTGACTAATGAATTAAGGGTTCGCTCTAGTTGGTTGAGTTCTTGCTGCATTTGTCTAACCCTTTGCAGTTGCTCGGCAATGATAAAGTCTACCGTGGCACAGGATGCCTCGGGATTTTGCTGTACTTGTACTAACTGCTTTATATCTTGAATAGGAATATTCAGCTCGCGGCAGCGCCTGATAAATATCAACATTTCTGCATCACGCGCTCGGTAATAGCGATAACCATTTTCGCCACGAGAAGGCGGGGTTAACAAGCCGATACTCTCATAATAACGAATGGTTTTGGCCGGAACTTTAGTTGCTTGCGCGAGTTGACTGATTTTCATCTTGACCTTCCAGCTACTGTAACCTTTAGGCTGCAATTTATCATAACGTGATGAGGTTAAATACTCATTGCTATTAGAACTAGTTGAATTTAGTTAAATAAGGTTTTTTGCATGTTAAGGCCAGCCAATGTCTAAAATGTCACAAGCTACAACATTACTGTTATCACTGGGGTTTGTTTCAGTTTGCCAAGCCGCAGATTTATTATCTTTAACCGATGCAACGCTTGAAAGTACTACGTTTTCGCAGCCAGAAACGCCGATCGCGTCTTCTGACATTGAGGAGCTGTCTGATCCTGTGCAACATGCTGATGAACATGAAAACGAGCTGGCTGATCATAACGAGCATGATGATGGTGAACATGAAGAGCATGACCATCACGATAAAGTCGAAAGAATAGTGGTGCAAGCTTCACGCTCAGGCAGGATTGCCGATGACCAACCTATCAGAGTAGAGCTGATAAACCGCGAAGAAATTGAAGAAAAAGCCGCTATGCGCCCGGGTAATATTTCTATGTTGTTAGCAGAAACCGGCGGGATACGGGTGCAAACAACGTCACCGGCCTTGGGCAGTGCCAATATTCGGCTGCAAGGTTTATATGGTCGTTATACCCAATTGTTAGCTGATGGGTTGCCATTGTATGGTAATCAGGCGGCATCTATTGGTTTATTGCAAATTCCACCCACAGATTTGGGCCGGGTGGAAATTATTAAAGGCTCGGCTTCATCTTTGTACGGCGGTTCAGCGCTGGGTGGGGTTATTAACCTAGTATCAAGAAGGCCCGGTGATAGCGTAAAGGGTGAAGCATTACTTAATGTTACTACTAGGGATGGCCAGGATGTCACTACCTATATTGAAGCGCCACTAACGTCCTCTGTTCAGGGCTCAATAACTGCGGGTGCGCATCATCAGGCTGTTACCGATGTAGATAAGGATGGTTGGATTGATTTAGCTGGCTATAAGCGCTACACCGCGCGGCCAAGATTGTATTGGCAGGGTGATGATGGCCAAACCTTGTATACCACAGTGGGGCTAATGTCGGAGCGTCGAGAAGGCGGGACTCTTTCTGGAAAAGATGGGGCCGGTAGTACGGTTTCTGATGGTAACCCTTTTGCTCAGACTCAAGATTCAGAGCGCTTGGATGCCGGTGCTATTTTTACTATGCCGATTTTTGATCAGCTAACGCTTAACAGTCGTGCTTCTGCTATGCGCCAACAGCATGAACATGGTTTTGGCCTAGTGCTGGAAGATGATCAGCATGAAAGTTATTTGCTTGAGTCTAGTTTGGCAGGGTATAGCGACAATACTGACTGGGTGCTAGGTGTTGCGTATCAGGCCGACAGATTTACCTCTGATACCTTTGAACAATTTAATTACTCTTACTCAGTGCCGGGTGTGTTTTCTCAGCTAGATTATATGTTCAGCCCTATTATCACCGCTTCGTTAAGTGCCCGGCTGGAACAGCATAATGAGTTTGGCAGCCAGTTTAGCCCCAGATTGTCGCTGTTGTATCGCCCAGGCGACCTGACAATTAGAGCGTCATACGGCAGTGGTTATTTTGCGCCCACGCCTTTTGTAGAAGAAATTGAAGCCGCAGGATTATCTAGGTTAGAACCTATAGCTGATATTGAGGAAGAGTCTGCCCAAACTGCCTCAATAGACTTCACCTACAACTTTGCCAATATGGAAAGCAGCGTAACTTTTTTTGGCTCTAACATCGATAATGTCACTGGCTTAGAGGCCTTTGCCGCTGACGGTGTGGGTTCTCCTGATCGGGTGCGTTTAGTTAATGCTGCGGGTGAGAGTAAAATACGTGGTTCAGAACTGCTGCTGCGTTACTACTGGCGAGATATAAAATTAACGGCCAGTTATTTGTATCTTGATGCCACAGAGCAAACGCCAGATACCGCACCAGATACATTAGCAGGTACAGATCCAGCTACAGCGCAGCGGCGCAAAATTGCGCTAACGCCCAAACACTCGGCTGGCTTTGTCGCCATGTGGGAGCAACACGGTAACTTTAGAGCCGGCTTTGAAGCGTATTACACCGGAAAACAGCGATTAAACGATAACCCTTTTACTGATTACTCAAAACCTTATTGGCACCTTGGCTTGATGGGGGAAATTACAGTCGGTAGTTTCAGCTGGTTTATCAACTTAGAAAATTTGCTTGATGTTAAACAAACGGATCAACACCCGATGATATTGCCTAGCCGAGCGCCAAGCGGACAATGGACAACGGATATGTGGTCTCGGAACGACGGTTTTATTGTTAATGCTGGGGTTAGGCTTAAGTTTGGCGATTAATGCTGGTTTTATCCCTATAGGAAATTCAGTGATTTGAATCTATGCTATTAAAGCAGATTAAAGTGAGTTTAAGCTAAAGGTACTAAACAATGAACCAAGATGGAAAACTTAATTATGTTGAGTTTGCGGCTAAAGATTTAGTGGCAACTAAACAGTTTTTTACGGCGGTATTTGGCTGGCATTTTGTCGATTATGGTCCTGAATATACTTCATTTTCTAATCAAGGCTTGGATGGCGGATTTTATAAAGCCAATGCCTGTAGCCTTACCGCAAAGGGTGGCGCTTTGTTAGTGTTTTATAGTGCTGATATTCAGGCAACACTGCGCCAAGTTATTAGGCACGGTGGAGAGGTAATTCAATCAATTTTTGATTTTCCGGGCGGTGTGCGATTTCACTTTACTGAACCAAGTGGTAATGAATTTGCGGTTTGGTCTGAAGCTGTTTTGTCGGAAAAAGCACCAGCGGTGAGTTAGCTTAAATTAAATCACTCTGACCCATTTTATTTTAAGGAAGAATAGTGGCTGAAAATCAAACTCAACCTACATTAGCCTCGGTGGATGCCTTTATTGCTGGGTTAGATAATGCGCGGCGTAAAGCGGATGCTGAGCGGGCATTAAATATGTACCAACAGATAACGGGGTTACCGGCGGTTATGTGGGGGCCTTCAATTATCGGTTTTGGCGAGGTGTCTTATCGTTATGATAGTGGCCGAGAAGGCACCATGCCCGCAGCGGCATTTTCACCGCGAAAAGCCAATATGACATTTTATGTTGGCGATAAGTTTGCCAATGCTGCACGACTTTATGCCGCGTTAGGTAAGCATAAAAAATCGGTAGCGTGTTTGTATATTAATAAGCTTGATGATGTAGATTTACAGGTGTTGCAGGATATTATTGCGGCTGATTATACTCATACCACACAGCGTTGATAGTGAATCACTGCCTGAGAAAAGGCACGACTAAAGGCAAAATTCTAGACTAAGCTTGATCGGTGTATCATTGCATTGTTAAGGATATTGTTATGCAACCTAATCCGATTAGTTGGTTTGAAATTTATGTTAATGACATGGATAGAGCCAAAAAGTTTTATCAAGCCGTGTTGGCTGTCAGTTTAGAGCCGTTAGAAAAACCGCCGGGAATGGAGCTTGAAATGTGGTGCTTTGCTGGCGATATGGAAAGCTATGGCGCGACCGGCTCGCTAGTAAAAATGCCTGGTATTGAGGCCGGACATAACAGCACTATAGTGTATTTTTCTTGTCAGGACTGTGCGGTGGAAGAATCTAGAGTCATCGCTAATGGCGGTAAAATACAAACTTCTAAAATGTCGATAGGCCAATATGGCTTTATTTGTTTAGCCATTGATACCGAGGGAAATATTTTTGGTTTACATTCAGCACAGTAAAATAGCTGCAAGTTGGTTAGTGGGCTTAGATATTAGATGAAGATTTTGCCGTATGAAAAAGTAGTAGCCGAATTTAAGCCTTGGCAGCCGGTTTATTTGGCCGTGGCGCAGGCTTTAATAGACATGATAAGTTGCGCTGAATTAGACGTGATCCATTTTGGCTCGACTTCGGCTAAAGTGGGCGGTAAAGGGATTATTGATTTATCTGTGTTATACCCCAGTGGCAAGATCCAGCTCGCCTTGAACCGTCTGGCTGAAGTGGGTTTTCAAGATCAAGTGAGTACTAAGCCTTTTCCGCCGCAGCGGCCGCGTAAAGATGGCGCGGTATTATTTGATGGCATTAAGTATCTTATTCATGTTCATGTCATAGAGCGTGCTTCAGATGAGCATTATAAGCAATTGCAGTACAAGGCTTTTTTGCTGCAGGATCCGCAAGCACGCAGTAGTTACGAACAAACTAAACAAGTTATCTTAGCCACAGGCGTGACCGAGCAAGAGGCTTACGCTAAGCAAAAAGCACCCTTTGTGAAATCGGTGCTTAGTCAATTAGCTGTGTAACAAGCTGGCGCTATTATGTAAAACCGACTTATGGCGTCTGTCTAATTTGAAAGCAGGGAGTGGCGAAAATGAAAGTTGCGGTATTTAGTACCCAATCATATGATCGAACTGCTTTTACTGAAGCTAATCAAAGCTTTACTCATCAATTAATTTTTTTACAGCAGCCACTTAATAGTCAGACGGCAAGTCTAGCCAAAGGCTGCCAAGCGGTGTGTGTATTTGTAAATGATAAGCTAGATAAAGCCTGTTTAGAGCAATTAGCTGCCATGGGTATTCATACCATAGCGTTGCGTTGCGCCGGTTATAACAATGTCTGTTTAGTTTCAGCACAAGCCTTAGCCATAAAAGTGGTATATGTGCCAGATTATGCACCTGAAGGCATTGCTGAACATGCAGTCGGTTTAATTTTGGCGCTGAACCGCCAATTACACCGGGCTTATAACCGAGTTAGAGATAACAATTTTATGCTCAGCGGTATGCTGGGGTTTAATTTACACGGTAAAACCGTTGGTGTTGTTGGCACCGGTAAAATAGGTGAAGCTTTTTGTCGCATTATGCAGGGCTTTGGCTGCTCCGTTATAGCCTATGATCCCGAGCCAAACCCTAATTGTCAGCAAATGGGGGTTGAATATATGGATTTTCAGCGCTTAATTAGTTGTGCAGATATTATTAGTTTGCACTGCCCTTTAACAGCAAAAACGCGTTATTTAATTGATGATAAGGCGCTGAGTATAATGAAACCTGGCGTAATGTTAATTAATACTAGCCGAGGTGCGGTGTTGGATACTCAGGCAGCAATTAAACATTTAAAGAATGGCAAAATTGGTTATTTAGGCTTGGATGTTTATGAGCACGAAGCGGCTTTATTTTTCAGCGACCGCTCAGCGCAGATTTTACAAGATGATATGTTTAGCCGGTTATTAACCATGCCAAATGTGTTAATTACCGGCCATCAGGCTTTTTTTACCGCTGAGGCGATTACCACCATTGCTAACACGACATTAGCCAATATTACAGCCATACAGCAGGGGGCGAATTGTATTAATGAAGTTACTGCACCATAAGCTGTTAGCCAGTTTAGTAAGCGCCTTCAGCATAAATTAATTCGTAGCTGTGGCTGTATATTTCTAAGATGTTACCAAACGGATCTTCCATATAAATCATCCGATACGGTTTTTCACCCGGATAATAATAACGTGGTTTAGGCATACGCTTTTTACCACCTGCGGCGACTATACGCTCAGCGAGTTCTTCCAAATTAGGATCTTGTACGCAAAAGTGAAAGATGCCAGTTTTCCAGTACTCAAAATTATTCTCTGGGTTTTCTTGCTGCGGAAATTGAAATAGCTCGATACCAATACGGTCGCCTGTTGATAAATGGGCGATACGGAAACTGCCCCAGCCAGCACCAAATACATCAGTACACATTTCACCAATGGCACTGGTATCTTCTGTTATTTCGGTTGGCTGCATTATGAGATACCAACCTAATACTTCAGTATAAAATTTTACGGCTTTTTCTAAGTCAGGCACTGATATGCCGATATGGGAAAAATTTCTTGGATATACGCTGTTCATAAATAGTGTTCTCCGATTGTGATTAACAATGTCTGAAAACAGCTTACAAAGCATCCATCATTATGTAAAATTATCATTTGTTATCTAGATAAGTGCAAAACGTAATGATTAATGCAGTTTGGCTACGCACCTTTTGTAGTTTAGTTGAAGAAGGCCATTTTACTCGTACGGCAAAACGACTGCATATGACCCAATCTGGTGTTAGCCAGCATATTCAAAAGCTGGAGCAACAATTGGGTTTGGCGTTGTTGTCACGCCAAGGTAAACAATTTATGTTGACCGAAGCCGGTGAGCGCCTGTATGCCGAAGGTCGAGACCTTAGTTCAGCATTAGTAAATTTGTCGCAGCGGATAAAAGACGATCCTGCCTATACTGGTATTGTGCGGGTTATGTCGCCGGGGAGTGTGGGCCTGAAACTGTATCCGCACTTGCTAGCGTTGCAATGCCTGCATCCTAAGTTAGTGATTGATTATCGCTTTGCGCCCAATAGCGCGATAGAGCAGGCTATTGCAGAGCAAAATGTTGATATTGGCTTTATGACCCGAATGAGTAGTCGCGCTGAGGTGAATTGCCAAAGTGTAGCTAAAGAAACTTTGTTATTAGTCACGCCGGCAACTTTTGAGCCAAGCACACAGCCAAGTTGGTCAGATTTAGAGGCATTGGGGTTTATTGATCATCCTGATGGTGCTTATCATGCAGGGGCCTTGTTAGCCGCTAATTATCCGCAATTCCAACATAGCAATTTATTACAGAAAAAAGGTTTCTCGAATCAAATTAGTTTGATTTTACAACCAGTCAGCCTAGGTTTAGGTTTTACGGTGCTACCAGCTTATGCGGTAGAGGCTTTTGCTCAGCCTGAATTAATTAATAGTTATCGCTTAACGAATTCAGTGGCAGAAACGCTATACCTTGGCACACGACGGGATAAATCATTGCCTAATAGAGTACAAACTGTTATTGCCGAGTCGATACGGCGATTGAAAATAGCTTAAGCTGTAAACAGCAATAATAGGTTAACAGCTAGGGGGAGTTTGAAAAAAAAACTGCATTGATAGCGCGCATTATATTCATGCTAAGATCCGCCTTTAGCTTAAGACTTAAGCCTTATTACTTTTAAGCAACTATTTTTACTTAACTATTGTTATCTAACTACTGTTACCAAATTACTTTGCAGGAAGCTATTTATGTATATTCGTTGGCTGCCGCTGTTAGCGTTAGTATTAGTCAGTCTTAATTTACGACCTGCTTTAACCTCTATTGCGCCCCTTATTGAACTGATTGTTGCCGATACCGGATTATCGCGTGCGGCAGTAGGTTTAATTACCACCTTACCGGTGTTAATGATGGGGATTATGGCGTCGGTATCGCCCATTCTTGCTGCACGCTTTGGCTTAGAGCGGTGTATTAGCTGGGCATTAGCTTTGTTGACGATATCGTTAGCGTTACGCGTTTTTGCTAATAATGCTACGGTATTATTATTAACTGCCATTGGTATTGGTGTAGGTATTGCGATATGTGGCACCTTGATAGCAGGTTTTATTAAACAACGTTTTAGCCAGCGTTTACATACAGTTATGCCAGTTTACACTCTGGGTATTACCTTGGGTGCGGCCTTTGGTTTAGTGTTGACTGTGCCGTTATTAGCCTATTTGCAAGATTGGCGCTGGGCAATGGCTATGTGGAGTTTACCTGTGCTGCTAGCGTGGTTTTTATGGCAGCCTATGTTGCCAAAGCAGGTAAATCATACCCGTACTACTGCACCAAAGCTGCCTTTACGCTCGGCAAAAGCGTGGTTGTTAACCTTACTGTTTGCGGTGCAAAGCGGTATATTTTATGCGTTAACAACTTGGCTGGTTGCGCGCTATGAAGAAGCGGGTGCCAGTTTAGTGCAAGCTAGCAGTTATGCTAGTTTGTTTATGTTCGCGGGTTTAGTGGGGGCTTTTTTGGCACCGGTTTTGTTACGTATAGTGCCTCGTACCTATCAGTTATTAGTCGTGATGAACTTAACGGTTTGTTTAGCGTTAATTTGCATTGTATTGTGGCCGATGCAGTTGCCTTGGTTAGTGTGCATTTTTTTAGGTGCGGCATTAACGGGTATGTTTGCTCTAGCATTAACCTTACCCATTCAACAAACAGATACACCGCTACAGGCGGCTAGTTTAACCTCGATGATGCTAACCTTTGGTTTCTGCATTGGTTCGCTGGCGCCATCATTAGTTGGCATTGCCCGCGACAACAGTGACAGCTATATGCTGCCATTTACCGGTTTGGTTGTCATATCTGCCCTGATGGTCGGGCTATCTATACTGTATGGTTATCTTGAGCGGCAGCAAAGTCAGCATAGTAAATAACGCCACAGCAATAAATAGATACGGTAAACTATATTTTATTAGCGCTAGCTAACCAATTAAGCTTGTTACTAAAAAACGTTTTTAGTGTTAATCAAACGGGTGGGTCAGTATGTTTGAAGTGTTTGTTATCAATAGTTTTGTGGTGGCCATTTGTGTCATGTTGCATTATGAATTTTTGCATCGAGTCACCGCGCAAATACCCAAAATGAGCATTAACCATCGCACAAGAATTGTACTGGCTGTTTTTAGCTCGTTAATTGCTCATGCTATAGAGATCTGGATTTTTGCTATCGCCTATTACTATATGCACCAAACAGAAGGCTGGGGGCAGTTAAGTGGCAACTTTAATGGTACTTTAATGGATTGCGCCTATTTTTCTTTTACAGTGTTTAGTACTTTGGGTTTTGGCGATATTGTGCCTAGTGGCGACTTACGTTATTTAACCGGTATTGAGTCGTTAACCGGTTTAGTTTTAATTACTTGGACAGCATCATTTTTATTTTTAGAAATGCAGCGCTACTGGGGTGATGGCTCAAATACCCACAGTATTAATAACAGTAACGATAGTAACAAATAACGCTTACCTAAAATTTAACAAGCTCATCGAGCTTAAAGGAGGATCAGCAACGTGAATGGCTTACGCAGCGAATTTAAATTGTTTTTATTAAACTTGTTAGAGAAATATTTACCGGGCCAAGCAGATTTAGCTTTTGATGGTTTAGTGTTGGCTTGGTTAGCGTTATTTACCATTTTTTTGCACTACTTTTTGCATGGTCCTATATTTGGTGGCGTGACTAAGTTAGCTAATAAAGGCCAAGGCAATTGGCAGCAACTGTTACTGACACACAAGCTATTTCAGCGTATTGCCTTAATTATTCAAGGCATAATATTGCAGGTTCAAGCCGGTTTATGGCTGGAAGGCTCTGATGCTTTATTATGGTTTATTAAAATTGTTACTGATCAATGGATTTTACTGTTTAGTTTATTAGTATTCTTTTCATTTTTAGATTTTTTAGAACGCTTAGCCTACAACAAAGTAATGGAAATGCGTTTTCCACTACGCGGTGTATTACAAACCATTAAGTTAATTGCTAGTGTTTTTGTTGTAGTGTTAGCCGTTTCATTATTAATGGGTAAGTCACCTCTAATATTGCTAAGTGGCTTAGGTGCTTTGTCTGCAGTGTTAATGTTGGTATTTAAAGATCCTATTTTGGGTTTAGTGGCCGGTATTCAACTTTCTGCGAATGAAATGCTTTCGGTCGGTGACTGGTTAGAAATGCCTAAATATGGCGCTGACGGTGATGTGATAGATATTGGCTTAACCACGGTTAAAGTGCGTAACTGGGATAAAACCATAACCACTATTCCTACTTACGCTTTAATATCTGACTCGTTTAAAAACTGGCGGGGCATGTCTGAATCGGGTGGTAGACGGATTAAACGCAGTATTTTAATTGATACCAGCAGCATTCGCTTTTTAGATAAGGCAATGACGCAGCGTTTAAGAAAAGCCGAGTTATTGGGTAGTTATATAGATGAAACAACCAAAGCGATTGAGCAAGATAATAGTAAAAAACAGTTAGATATGTCGTTAAGTATAAATGGTCGTAGACTAACGAATATTGGTACTTTTAGGCGCTATTTATTAACTTTTTTAAAGTCCCACCCTTTTATTCACCAAGATATGACCTTGTTAGCGCGACAATTAAGCCCCACTAGCGAAGGCTTACCGATAGAGATTTATACCTTTACCACTACGACTAAATGGGCTGAGTATGAGGATATACAGGCGGATATCTTTGATCATATTTTTGCTATTTTACCGGAGTTTGGTTTAAGAGCGCATGAGTCACCAACCGGTCATGATATTAGAGCTTTAAAAACACCACTGCAATCTAGCGCGGCCGAAAACACGAACTTAGCAGAAGATGCTGATAGTACTGATAGTGTAGAAAGTTTAGAAAATGTAGATGATGCTAAAAGTGTAGATAGTGCGGTTCCAGCATTAGCAGGTGATAAGTCGTAGTCGGAAATTGATTACTAGTAAAAAACCGCCCTAGCTACTTTATATAAGTTGCTAGGGCGATTTTTATGTTATGCGTATAGCTTAATCGGTAAGCTTAAAAAACAGCGCAAAAAGCTAATGTTACGGTCGCTCTTGGACGCGACGAGCTTTAAAATCAGACTCGGCTTTCCATTTTGGCCAATCACCATTATTTGCCAGCTGCGCGGCAATATCGACGATCAGTTCAATATCTTGTTTTACGCCACCTAATGACCAGTCTGCTGAGTAGTCATCTTCTTCTTTATGGTATTTATGAGTAATGTAATCCGGATCGGTATCACCTAAACTCATAAACAGTAAGCTGGGTACGCCTTGTTTGGCTAACGAGAAATGATCTGAACGGAAAAATAACCCATTTTGCGGTCTAGGGTCCATTTTTACGCTACGGCCTTGCGCGCTAGCGGCTTTAACTAAGTAGTCTTCCATTTCTGATAAGCCTTTGCCATATTGCAGCGTATAATCGACAGCATCAAGTACATTCATACCGTCAATATTTAACAACGCCACCATTTGCTTAGTGGGAAGAATATCGCCACTAGCAAACTGCTCTGAGCCAATTAAGCCGGTTTCTTCTGCAGTAAAATTGGCGAAAATAATAGAGCGCTTAAAGGGTGTGTGCTGATGCATTTTTGCCATCATTCGCGCTATTTCTAACGTAGCAGCCGTGCCTGAAGCATTATCTACTGCACCATTGAAGATTTTTGGCCCAGTTTCAGTTTCATTAGTACCAAAATGATCCCAATGGGCACTAATCACTATATATTCATTAGGAGCTTCACTACCCGTTAATTGGGCTACGACGTTATGCGATTTAGCCATCGTAAGCTGATTTCTTAAGGTTAAGTTAGCCTTAGCTTTCAAGGGCACTGCAGTAAAGTCAGGCTGTAGCGCCCGTTGTTTTAACTGTTGATAATCTAAGCCAGCTTGTTGAAAAATCTCGCCCGCAGCTTCGACATCAATCCAGCCCATAATAGGGATTTGAGAGGCATTTTTATTGTTATCAATTAGCGTGTATTTACTGCCAGTGTTAGAGCTTTCTACTACGCTCCATGGGTAAGCGGCAGGTGCGGTTTCATGGACAATAAACACTGCTGCTGCACCTTGGCGAGCAGCTTCTTCATATTTATAGGTCCAGCGGCCATAGTAGGTCATAGCGTTGCCTGTAAACAGGTCATCATCCTGGGTAGCAAAACCAGGGTCATTAACTAATACAACAACCGTTTTTCCTTTAACATCAACATCTTTAAAATCATTCCATTGATATTCAGGGGCGTTAATACCGTAACCGACAAACACCACTTCAGAGTCTTTAAGCTCAATTAATGACTGAATTTGCTGGGTACGAGCAGTAAAGTCGCTACCGGCATTAAAGCTGAGCTGACCAATGCTTAAGGTCATATTTTGATCTGGGGTTAATTGCGCCATTTCAACTGGCTGCATAAACTTGCCATCAACCGCACCGACTAAGCCAATATCTTGGTATTGCTTAGCTAAATAATTAATGGTTAACGTTTCACCAGCGGTTAACGGTCCGCGGCCAGCAAATTCATCTGAGGCTAATATTTTGATATCTTGATGCACATTACTTAAGTTGACCTCTATTGCGGTTGAGGGGGCACTAGGTAAGGCTGCAGGGCTGGTCTTACTTGCAGTAGACGCCGGATCAGAGCAAGCAACCAGTGCTAAGCTAAGCAAGACACAGCTAGTTTTTAATAGAGTCATAGTTAATATATTCAATAGAAAACAGAATTCGACTATAAAGTATTGTGTGACTAGATGTCTATACGTGTATTTAGGTCGACTATAATTTGCCTATATGCTTAGGCATGTGAATATGCCAGATGATAGGGGAAACTTGGTTATGGAATTATTTGATATAGATTTTGAGCATGTTGTAAAAAATATCGCCCAATTATTTATTGCATTACTGTTACCATTTTTAACTGCGTGGGAGCGTGAATCAAGTAGCCGTTCTGCAGGGTTGCGAACATTTCCTTTAGTGTCAATGGCAGCATGTACTTTTACTATTCTGGCAATGTCTGCGTTTGATAATCCTGAGGCACAAAGTAAAATCATTGCCGGCATTGTCACTGGTATCGGTTTTATTGGCGGTGGCGCTATTTTAAAAAGCTCATCGCAAGTAAGTGGTACTTCAACTGCCGCGGCAATTTGGTCAACGGGTGCTGTAGGGATTGCGGTTGGCTTAGAGCGGATTGAAATTGCCATTGCCTTAAGTTTGATGACTTTTGTTACTTTAAAAATTATTGGCAAAGTAAAAAAGAAGCTTGTATAGCTAGCATTGACGTTTATTTCAGTTTTAATCTTCAACCATAATTAGAGCCTTAATATCCCTCTACACGGCTTAGGATCTACTATACTGGTGTTAATGGTACAAGCTAATAGAGCTAGTTTAAGCATCTTTTGCTGCGTACTGCGTTAACCAATAATTAGGAGCAGAATATGGCCGGCGGCTGGGCGCGAGATGGCGCCACTCAAGAACAAATAGAAGCCAGCATTGAAGATGCTGTGCAAGAAGCAAGAAGCCATTTAACCCATGGCGATAGTTTAACGCATTGTGAAGAGTGCGATTGTGCTATTCCTGAAGCGCGGCGCGAAGCTATTCATGGTGTGCGCTTATGCATAAAGTGCCAGCAGCAGTTAGAAGATGAACATACGGATTCTGGTGGCATTAATCGGCGTGGTAGCAAAGATAGCCAATTAAGGTAAGCTGGATCGACTAAATCATGGCAAAGCCATTTTATACCATTGGTCACTCTACACGCAGTATGGATGTTTTTATTCATATGCTGCGTCTAGTAGATATTGCCTTAGTGGTTGATATCCGCACCATACCTAAGTCTCGTACTAACCCGCAATATAATACTGATATCCTTAAACCGCTTTTAGCCAAATATAATATTGAGTACCAGCATATTGCTGCGCTTGGCGGCTTACGTAAGAAAAGCAAACAAATACCGCCAATAGTGAATGGCTTTTGGCAAAATCAAAGTTTTCATAATTATGCCGATTATGCTTTAACCGACGCATTTCAAGCCGGTTTACAGCAATTAATCAGCTTAGGTGAGTTGAAAATATGCACTATAATGTGTGCAGAGTCGGTGTGGTGGCGTTGTCACAGGCGCATTGTGGCTGATCATTTGCTGGCGCGAGGCTATCAAGTGTTTCATTTAATGGCAGAAGATAAAGTTGAACCAGCACAGTTAACTCAAGGTAGCCAACTCAACAGTGAAAATATTGTAACTTATCCGCAGTAATTTACTGCATCACGTTACAAGTACATAATTAATAGAGGTGACAATGTCTGATCTAATATTATTGACTCAATTCTTTGGTTGGAGCTTGCTAATTAATGCCGGTATTCTGTTGTTTACTACTATTATGCTCATTAGCTTTAGACCGCAAATAAAGTCTCTACAATCTCAGTTATTTGCCTTAGAAAAAGCTCAGCTCAATATAGTATATTTTAAATACTTAGCTTATTACAAAATTGGCATCATTCTATTTAGCTTAACCCCCTATTTAAGTTTAAAAATAATGACTTCAGCTTAGTGGATTAAGATTATTGCGTCTATAGTACTTATATAGTGCTGGAGTAGGATGTGTATCTTGCTTTAACAAGCCATACCGAACGCTGTTATTCCTCATTTTTTTACACGAGACCTGCTATGACCATACCTTTAAAGGCGGCACCTACTAGTACTGCAACAGCTATGAAAGCATCTTCTATCAATACTGCTGAACCCGCGCCTACGCTGATGACTTTTTTTACTCGATTTGAAGCAGATATTTTAGCCGGTAAAAAAACCATTACCATTCGTGATGGCAGTGAAAGCAATTACTTGCCGGGAAGTACAGTTACCCTTGCCACACACGAAAGCGGGCGGGTGTTTGGTCAAGCAAAGATTTTAACGGTAACACCGATTTTATTTTCAGCCTTATCTAACTTACATGCTGAACAAGAAAATATGAGCTTAGATGAGTTAAAACAGGTGATTACAGACATTTATCCCAGTGAGCAACAACTTTTTGTTGTCTCTTTTCAGCACATTGTAAAAGCCTAACTATAATGTTTATCAAGTTAAGCGAGTTATTAATAAGGCAATTATGCACAAGCTTAAAGCGATATTTTTGTATTATGGCGGGTTATTATTTGTTGTTATCAGCATGAGCCTAACCGGATGCCAAGCGCCACCTCCAATAGAATGGGAGTCTTCAACCGCGCTTGAAATGGAATTGGCTTCAAAAACCAAACTTGGTCTTGCTATTGCGTTAGGCGTTAGCGAACACACAGATGCATCTGGTATTTATACCTTGGGCGAATCACGTAATGCCTTTGCTAGCCGCATGTCGTTAGCCGGTTCTGCCGAGCAATCCCTTGATATACAGTATTATATTTGGCGCAAAGATATTACCGGTACTTTAATGTTAAAAGCGCTTTTAGACGCAGCAGAGCGCGGTGTTAGGGTAAGACTTTTACTCGATGATATGAATGACAATGAGTTAGAGCCTTTGCTATTGGCTTTAAATAGCCATAAAAATGTTCAAATCCGTTTATTTAATCCCTTTATATATCGCAGTTTTCGTATAATTGATTATATAACCGCATTTTCGCGGGTAAATCGACGGATGCATAATAAGTCTTTTACCGTTGATAATACGGTAACTATTATTGGTGGCCGCAATATTGGTGATGAATATTTCGGTGCCAGTGAAGATTTAATGTTTTCAGATGTTGATGTGTTAGCCATAGGCCCCGTCGTAGCAGAAGTATCAGCCGATTTCGACCGTTATTGGGCTAGCGAATCAGCTTTTCCGCTGCAGCAAATTATAGATACCGTTGCTACTGATAGTAGCTTGCTGGTTCAAGCTGCAGAGCAGGTTACCGAGAGTGATAACGCCGCTGATTTTTTTGAAGCATTAAAAAATGATTCTTCAATAAACTCGCTATTGCAACAAGATCTTAGCATGGTGTGGGCGACGACATTTTTGATTAGCGATGATCCTGCTAAAGGGGTCGGTAAGGCCGATCCTGACGAGTTGCTAACCGCCAGACTAAGTAAGGTTATTGGTACTACGGAGTCTCATTTAACCATAGTGTCGTCTTACTTTGTGCCCACCCAAGCGGGTACAGAAGCCTTAGTTAAATTAGCCAGTTCCGGGGTGAAAATTACTATTATAACTAACTCTTTAGAAGCCACTGATGTTGCAGCTGTACATGCCGGTTATGCTCGTTATCGCAAGCAACTGCTTGCAGCGGGTGTGCAGTTATTTGAAATGCGTGCTGGTGAGCAACAAACTAATATGGCTATGTTTGGAAGTTCAGCTGCTAGTTTGCATGCTAAAATCTTTACAATAGATAGTAAGCGCATATTTATTGGTTCGTTTAATTTTGATCCGCGCTCTGCCAACTTAAACACTGAGTTAGGCTTTGTGATTGAAAGCCCAGAATTAACCACAAAAATGGAAGAGTCTTTTGCTAATGCATCAGAACACGCTTATCGAGTAATGCTAAATGCTAAAGGTGATTTATATTGGCTGGAGCAAAAAGATGGTACAGAAGTGCGGCATGATCATGAACCTAATATGGGCTGGTGGAAACGCTTTGGTGTTTCTTTACTGGCCTTATTTCCGATTGAATGGCTGTTATAAGCTAAAACAAGGCATTAAATGACAAAAGTTGCTGTATTAGTGGATGTACAAAACGTGTATTACACCACCCGAGATGCCTATGGTAAACGCTTTGATTATAATGGATTTTGGCGTCAGCTTAATGAAATTGGCACAGTGGTTAAAGCCAGTGCCTATGCCATTGATCGTGGCGATGAAAAACAACGCCAATTTCAAAATATTCTACGCGCAATTGGCTTTGAAATTAAACTTAAACCTTTTATTCAGCGTGCCGATGGTTCGGCTAAAGGCGATTGGGATGTTGGTATTACTATTGATGCTTTAGATTATGCCGAGCAAGCAGATGTCGTTGTGCTGGTATCGGGCGATGGCGATTTTGACTTGCTAGCGCAAAAGCTGCGCCAAGATAAAGGTAAAAAAGTGTATGTTTACGGCGTACCTGCGTTAACGGCTATCTCACTGATTAACGCCGCGAGCGAGTTTATACCGATAGATCAAAATTTATTATTAAATTAATGCTTTTAATTATTTGGCTCCGCTAATAACCGGCCAATGATAATGCCTAATTGCAAATCATGGATATGGCCAAAGTGCTTAAGCCTTACCCTGCCTTGTTTATCAATTAACACTATACTTGGCGTACCTTGTAGTTGGTACTTTGTCATCGTGAGCGGTTGAGACTCTATAGTTGAGGGTTGATCTACCGCGATTGCAAAGCGCAAAGCATATTCAGCAATAAAAACCTGTAATGCCTCAATGGTCATGATCTGATGATGTTCAAATACCGTATGTAAGCCAATAACTTGTAACTGCGTTGTTGGGTATAGTTTTTGTAGCGCGCTGGCTTGTGGCAGGCTATGAGAAACACAGCCAGGGCAGAGCATTTGAAAGGCGAATAACGCGATAATTTTGCCCTGTAATGCGCCAAGCAGTAATGGCTGCTCGGTATTAAACCAAGCACAGGTTTCTAGCTCTGGCGCAAGTGGGTAGTTATTAGGTTGTGTCATCTTGGTTCCTGCTTAGGAAAGTGAAAAATTCACAAGCTTAATACAGGTTAGATTAAAGGTTAGGTAAATGCTATGTTGAAAATAATTGCCCTTGATCATGTGGTATTTCGTACCACTAAACTTGAAGCGATGCTGCAGTTTTACTGCGATGTTTTAGGCTGTACAGTAGAGCGAGATAAGCTTGATGATAACGGTTTAATTCAACTTCGGGCAGGTTCGGCGTTAATTGATCTGGTACAAGTTGATAGCAAACTTGGTCAGTTAGGCGGTAAAGCGCCAGAGCAAGATGGCCGTAATGTGGATCATGTTTGTCTGCAAGTAGCCGCTATAAGCCAAGATAATCTAAAGCAATATTTAGCTCAGCATCAAATTAAGCATTCAGAGTTCGCTTTACGTTATGGGGCTGCAGGTTTAACTGAGTCAATTTACATTGCAGATCCAGAGCAGAATGTGATTGAGCTTAAACCTTTAATTGACTAAAGCATTAAAAATTAAGCATAAAAAAAGCCATGCGGGTGATATCTGGCATGGCTTTTTTATTGGGAGCTTAAGCTTAGTTAGCGGTTAAGCTTAAGTTGGCAAACTCAATAAAATCTTCTGGTGAGTTCATTTTTGTTGCTAACTGGCCATTTTCCATTTCAGAAAACTTTAACGGTTCTGCAAATGAGAAGTTAAGAACTAATTTTTCTGGATTATTGATAAAGCTAATAACACTTTCTTTAATAGCTGCAGGCATGTTCTCTGCACTAGATACGGTAATTAATGCAATACCTTGCAGGGTTTGAAAGTCAGCCGCTTGGCCATTTTCGGCTGCAACTTGTGTTAAGCGTTGTAAGAAACCTTGATTAACAAGTACCACTTCACCTTTGCTTAAAGCGCCAGTTAATAATTGCTCAAGCATCTGTTTAGGATAATCTTCGCTCGTGGTTAGGGCTTGTTGCTGCTCAGCAGGCATGGCCGTAACTTCTTTTGCGTACTGCCAAAATTGTTGCATGTTAGCTAAAGTTACATCATAGCTTAAGCTAAACTCATCATTAATATGGGTAGCTTGGTTAAATTGTAACGAGCCATCTTGTTGATAAGCATAGCTATAGTCGCCATGTACTTCTAAGCCTTGCACAAAAGCACTTAAATTTGGCGGCAACATTTGTAACGCAGCTGAAGCCGCTTTTAAACCTGTTAACGTCATACTGCCTTTATCGGCTAATTGCTTTGGTTTAACGCCGGTAGCAACAATTTCAGTGACAGTGGCGATATCGCCAAACTCACCTAAGCTGATTGCTAAATCGTGAATGCGGTAAGTTGAAGTAAGCACATTTGCCGACACATCCTTGTAGCTCAAAGCAATAAGTGGCATTTCGCCCTGTGCGGCCAGCTCAATATAGCTTTGGTTGGCTTGGCTGATTTGCTGTTTAATGGCATCTTCGGCTTTTTTGTTGGCAAAATATAATCCGCCCACTGCAGCGACCACGACAACCAACGCTATTACTGACTTTTTCATGCTAATCCTTTACGTTATCAATGTTAATAAATCAGCAAAATGTTAACATAGAAGCATATTTATAAAAAGTTAGTATTTGCAGTTTTTAAAGTTAAACATCTGACAGCAATCAATTTATACCTGAGTTAAGCAGCCTGCCATTAATTAGCAGCCGGTACTTATTGTTAGGTTTTAAGGGCTGATGTTTAGAGCCATATGTTAAGATATATAGGTTTAGGCCCATATGGTATGTGCTATAGCTATGCAAAAATAGTTTAGGAGTAGACGTTAGGAATGAGTATGGAACTCTATTTTCATTGGTTTGATTTATTTGGTATTGCCGTGTTTGCGGTGACGGGCACCTTAGCGGCGTGGCGGAATCAAATGGATGGTTTTGCCGTAATCGTTTTAGCCAGTGTTACGGCTATTGGTGGTGGAACTTTGCGCGACTTATTACTGGGCGTACCGGTAATTTGGATTAATGATAATAGCTATTTTTACGCCATTTTTATTGCCGCTGTTGGCACTATATTATTACTGCGCAACCGGTTAACGGTGCCGCATAATACCTTACAAATAGCCGATGCTTTTGGTTTAGCGGTGTTTGTTATTACCGGAACGCAAAAATCCCTTGACCATGGTACTTCAGTGATGGTGGCTATCTTATTAGGCACTATGAGCGGAGTCTGTGGAGGCATGATCCGTGATGTATTATGCCGCGAAATTCCGATGGTATTTCGCGGTGAATTGTACGCCATAACTTGCATTTTAGCCGGTGTACTTTACACCAGTTTATTAGCGCTTGGGGTAGAGCAGTTGCAAGCGATGGTTATTGCAATGTTTAGTTTATTGCTGTTTCGTACCGCCTCTATCAAGTGGAAATTAACCATACCGGTATTTGGCAAACATCATAATGATTTAGGCGAGCCATAAAAAAAGCCAGCTAAGCTGGCTTTTTTAATTAACAGCAGACTAATCTGCTTTATTGAGCGGTTTTTCTACGACGTAATCTTAAACTTAAGCCGAATAAACCTAGTGAAAATAAGGCTAGTGTAGCTGGCGCTGGGATTGTCTCACCAATTGGTGGTAAGCCGATGTTAGCAAAACCCCAACCATACGTTACCGTACCATCATTATCATAAGTGTACGAATAAGCTTCAATGCCTACGCTGGTAAACGCACTTAATAAGCTTGCAGTACTAAAAGCAGCACCTATATAGGTATCAAAACTAACAGATTCACCGGCTAGTAAATCACCAAAGCCAAGAATAAAATAAGCACCTAAATCGCCAGCTTGATCTATAGCATTAGTATCAGCCATAGAGCCTCGAGTTACCATTGGATCGGGTTCATCAAATGGGTCAAAAGAGGTGTGAAGTACCTTACTTCCGGGCGCACCCGCGCCACCAGGGCCGGCATAAATGGTCGTGAAGTCATCAGTGAAGTGTCCGGGTGGTACGTCCCAATCTAAAGTACGGGCATAACGAACATCGGTAACTGCGGCTGCAGTATCATTAAATATCTGTACATTAACGCCAAATAAACTCCCCGCTGCTGCGGAAGAGTAAGTATGGACGATCCTTAATCCGCTAGTTAAAATTACCGTAGAGACTGCATCGGTAAGGCTTGTACTGCTAAACATCGCAGATGCAATGCCAGAGGTAGCGCCACCATAAGTATAGCTACCGGTGCCATCAGAAGCCGCACCCCAACCTTCACATAAACAACCTGGGGTAATAGCATCACCTGGCCCGCCGGTGAGGGCGATACCGACACCACCAAAGCCTAAGCCACCGTTATCGTCCACGCCCATAGTAAGAGCGCCAGTATCTAACACTAAGCCTGCTTGTGCCATGCTAGATATGCCGAGTAAGCCTGCCGCTACACAACTCAGCAAAATACTTTTATTAGTTTTCATGATCGTATCCTTGATTCAGGCAGTGTATTGCCATAGCTGTAATTGCATATTAAATGCCATAACTTAAAAAAAGGTTAAAAACAGCAACTTAGTTAATAAGCACAAACAAGGCTAGGAATATATTGTAAAGATAGTTGACGACTATTATTGCCAGACTTGACTGGTGTTTAGCGTCATTCCGTGGATAATAAACAACAATGTTTTTCGCCGCACAGCATTTATGTTCTGGTAATTCACGTGCGGCCGATAGGATGCGCTATGGCACAATTATTACGTATTATTCTTATTCATACCCATTTACCTGGTGTAGTTGAATTACAGTTAGATCAGCATACTAATATCTGTGGCACTAACGCCTCGGGTAAAACCACCTTACAGCGTTTAGTGCCGGTATTTTATGGCGAGCAGCCCAATAGGGTAGTGCCGAAAACGCGCAAGAAGTTTGATCAATTTTATCTGCCGTTTTCTAACAGTTACATTATTTATGAATACCAGCGCGATAATGCGGATATTTGCCAAGTGGTATTAACGCGTAAAAGCGATGGCGGCGTAGAATATCGCTTTGTTGCGGCGGCGTATTTAAGTGAACACTATTTACAGCAAACCGCTGATGGCGTGAAAGGTTATAGTTATGCCGAGTGGGCGAGCGCGATGCGCGGAATTTCTGATCTGCAAATTTCCCATAAAATAGCCGCTACTAGCGAGTATCGTAGCATTATTCAAAATGATGCTGCCGCATTACGGGGTAATAGCAATGATAATGTTAAGTTACGCCGTTTAGCCGCGAGTTTTAGTTTAGTCAGTAGTGGCCATAAACTACGCCATATTGAAAAATTAGTTAGTGCGGTGCATGCCAAAGAAGGCAAAATGGAAACGCTAAAAGCCATGTTAGCGGCCATTTTTGAAGAAGATGGCGTGATCTTACCGACCACTAAAATGAAAAATACCAAAGCTAGAGAATGGATTTTGCAAATGCGCCAATCAATGCGGATTGATACTTTGCAGCAAAGTTTTCAGCACTTAACTCAACTGGCGCGTCAGCTTGATAGTGCAGAAGCCAGTTTAGCCGCCTTGCTGCCCTTATTGCAGCAGGATGAACAACAGCAACTGCAGCAAAAATCGGATGCTGAGCAGCAAATAAATACGTTACGGGGCCAAATAAATAGCCATAAGCAGTTATTTTCAGAGCAACAAATGACCTTAAACAGCAGTTTAAGTAAAGCGGAGGCTGATTTAACCGAAACCACAGCACGACTCGATCAATTGCAACTGCAATATGAAGCTTATGAAAGTCGCGATATGAGTCAATTGCAACAAGATACGGATGCCCTACCTTTGTGGCGTGACAGCCTGCAAGATTTGCTTGAGCAATATCAATTGATGGTAGAGCAACATGGTGATTTAGAGCGCCAACTTGAACAACGTAAAGCAAAATTAGCGGAAGCCTTTAATCGTTTAAGTGAGCAGCAGCGGTTAAAAGCCAAACAGTTACAACAACAAAAAGATCACACTAGGCAACAGCAAGACGATGCCTTATCCAGTTTAGAGCAAGGATTTCAGCAGCGTTTACAGCAACAGCAAAACCAATTCGCTGAGCAGCTAAGCCAATGTCATAGTGCTATAGCGGTATTACAAAGCCAATTGACGGCTTCAGTGTTAACCGATGCTGAGCATGAAGAGCGGCAAATTGCGGGGTTACGTTTAGAACAAGCCCAGCAACAAGCCCAACAACAAGCGCGGCAAGTACAGCAAATTCAACAGCAATGGCAAAAAGCTCGGCAACAACGCGAGCAAGCCGATAGCCAATTGCAGCAGTCGCGGCAGCAGTTGCACCATGCCGAACAACACTTACAACAATTGCATCGCCAGTTAAGCCCAGAGCAGGGCAGCTTACGTCACTTTTTACGCTTGCATTACCCTGGTTGGGAGCAAACACTGGGCAAGGTATTAGAACCGGATTTATTAGAACGACTAGATTTACAGCCCAAGTTGGCGGCTAAGTTAGAGGCTAAGCCAGGTGCAAAGTTAGATCAGAAAGTTGGCTCTGTAGCGGACAGTTTATTTGGCTTACAGTTAGAGTTAACGGCGATTGATAGCCCCGAGCATGCTCAAGACGAAGCTGCAATTCGCCATAGCATCCAAACTGCAGAGCAACTGCTTGTGCAGGCTACGCAGCACAAGCAGCAAGCTGAAAAGCAATTGCAACAACAGCACGAACAAGCCGAATTAGTGCGGGCTCAGCAAGAGCAGGCACAGTGGCAATACAGCCAATTAGAGCAAAACATTGAATACGCCAGCGATGCCAGTAAGCGCTTAGAAGCCACGCACCGCGAGCTTGTAAAGCAACGCCAAGCAACAGTGCGAGCTGAGCTAAGTCAGCAGCAGCAACAGCTAGAGCAATTAAAACAGCAACAACAACAAGACTTGCAAGCGTTAACGGATGATCATCAAGCGCAGAAAATTGAATTAAAAGCAGACTGGCAAGCTGAGCTACAGGTATTTGATCAGCAACTGGAGCAATTAGACCAGCAGTTAGCCGATAAACGTGACGATAATAAACAACAAATTAAAGAGTTACAGCAAGCCTTTAATGAAGAGCTTTCCAGTAAAGGTATTGATCCGCGTCGGTTAATCGATTTAAAGCAACGCCAAGAACAGCTTAAAACCAAGATTAAAAACGTGGAAAGCCGCCAAGATGAATTGGCACAGTGGCTGCGCTTTATGCAATTAGATTGGCAGCAATTACGACCGCAATTACTGGAAAAAGAAACTGCACTGAAGCAACAACAGCGGCAATTACAACAACAACTTACCCAGTTAAAAACCGAGTTTACCGCCAGCCAAAAACTATTAGAACAACAACGGCAGCAGTGGCAAGACCAAATGCAGCAAGCAGAACAAGCCTTGCAGCAATTAAAAATAACCTTAGCCAAATTTGCTGATTTGCATCTGACTGCTGTTACTCCAGCGGTAATAAGCCCGACTATGGATCTAATAGAGCGTTTAGCGCGCAGTAATGAAGCCTTAGCCGAGCGTAGTAAAGTTGAGCAGCAGTTAAGTACTCAGCTAGAGCAGTTTGAAACCAGCTTAAGTAAAGATGCCGGCAGTGAATTTTTAGATCGCTTAGAGCATGAAAAACGCAAGTTACCAGAGTTTGCCGGTAAGCGACAGCAGTTGCCTATTTTGGCTGACTTGTTGCGTATTTTACAGGATCAACAACAACAGCTACTGGAGATGGGCGAAAATATTGGTGGTGACTTGAAGAAGTTCTTCACCGTATTTAGCGATATTAATAAACGTATTGCTATGCAAAGCCGGCGCTTAAGTGCCGCTGTAGCGGATGACTTAGTGCTAGAAGGTATCAGCAAGTCTGAAGTGCGCATTTTATCAACCATTGATGAATTAGGTTTTTGGCAGCCGTTAAAGCATTTTGCCAAGTTATATGATGATTGGGGTAACTCGGGTAAAGCGCTACCGTCTGAAGACTACTTAAATGCGCTAGCCGACGTGGTTGAATTACTGCGAGCCGATGAGCAATACAGCATAGAATCGTTATTACGCTTAGAGCTACATTTAACCGAGGGTGGCTCAGAGTTAATAATTAAAAGTGATCGGCAATTACTAGAATCGTCCAGCCATGGCATGGCCTATCTTATTTTATGTAAGTATTTACTAGCATTCACCCGCTTATTACGTGGCGACGCCAATGTGGCTATTCATTGGCCTATAGATGAAATTGGTACTTTGGCCTATCACAATGTGGAAATGCTATTTATGGCTTGTAGTAGCAATAATATTATTATTGTTGGTGCCTTCCCTAATCCAGAATCCGACGTATTGATGCTATTTCAACATCGCTATTTAATTGAGCCAAGTCAGCATGATCCCAGTCAGCGCCAGTTAAAACGGATTCAACCTAAAGTAAGTAGGCTAAGTGAACGCTTAGCACAACGGCAACAGGAGGTTAGCTTATGATCCAGCATGGCGCGTTATTAGAGCGGTTGCTTTCAGGTGACTTTATTTGCCAAATTAGTGATAGCGAGGCGTTTAGGCATTTAGCCAATGAGCAAACTCAGCAACAGATCGACCATTACTTACGGCCGTTAAATCGGCGGTTAGTCAGCAATGATGATAATAGTGTGTATTTTCTGGCTTATCATGAGCTAAACAGTACGGCACGCGAGCATTTAAGCAGCCAATTTAGCCACACTATCCAGTCGTTATTGCCGTTACTTGAATGGTTACAATTAGTGCAAGAAACCTTAGGTCGCGACAGTGCTATTACCGCGGGTGATACCATTAAACTGCAAGAGTTTATCTTGCGCACCGAAGATAACCAAAGCTTGCGCCATCGCTTGCAGCAATTAGCCAGTGATCGGTTTTTTAATAGCCAAAGTGACGCCTTAGATAATCAAATTAAGCTAATTTTTCGTCGCTTAAAAGAGCATGGTTACTTGCTGCAGCCGCATAACGATCGGCAGTACTACATTGTTACGGCTAAAATTGATTACTTAATTGATGTTATTCGCTTTATTCGTGATGAAGAGCACTTGCCAGTGGAGGATACGCCAGCGCAGGAGCATTTATTGTGAGCACGGTAACAGAAGCTAATATGACTTCTAACCTGTTTAGTATAGGGGCTGAACGCTTAGCGCTATTAGGAAAGCATCATAAAGCCTTAATGCAAGGTTATGTTGCTGGCTATGTAGATGAAGCCGCCTTTAGCGAAATCGCGCTTAAAAAGCTTATTTCAGCGCGTATTTTATGGCGACCAGATGAGCAACAACCGCTGGCATTACGGCCTTTAGTCAGTGAGTTAATTGCCAGTATGGTGGCCGATGAAAGTCGACGTCAGATCAATGCCGATGTGGCTGAGAAACTAGAGCAAATTCGTAACCGAGTACAAGCCTATCGCGATGCGCAGTATAAGGGCGATTACAGCGTTGCTGAGCTGCAATTACAGCGCCTAACCGAACAGGTGTACGATTTAAGTGGTCAGTTTGAAGAAGCCATAGACAGCTTATGGCACCGACTGAATAGTGACTTTGGTTTTGTCAGTAGCTTGGATGATAAAATTCGTGAAAACGAACGTGCCCAAAAGCAGCTGCGTCGCTTGCTAGATGGCTTAGATTTATTAGACTTTAATGAGTTAATAGAACTAGCTGAAGGCAATAACCATTTGCGTAAGCTATTGGTTAGTCAGTTACAAAATCAGTTAAGCTCGCACCATAGTAGCTTGTTGGAAGTACAAAAACGGCTATTAGAATTATTGGCTAAATTTCGCCAGCAACAAGCCCGCTCCATGCTTATTACTAATATGGCAGCGTTTTTACGCCAGCATCCAAAATATCAGCCAGCTGACTATGCCAATCGTTCAGAAGTGCCCGTTTTGTTTAATCAGGCAGCGGCGATAAAACCGCAAGCGGCCATTGCCTTAGATCGCGCTAGTGAACGGCAGCAATTAGCGGAGTTAGTCAGGCATTTACCAAGGCCAAGCTTAACCACGCAACCACAACAGCAAAGTGGTAGTGGCAGTATGTTGCAAGAAGATGCCGCCATTATTGCTCGGCAACAAGCGCTAAAAGTCGATGTCGAAAACTTTTATCTTAAGGTAATCGATAACGCCGGCACACCCGGCACAACTAGCACACTGAGTGCGTTAGATTATCTGCTAGAAAAACAGTTAGCCTGGGATAGCGAAATTTGGTTATATCAAATTATTGCCGAACATCAAGCCTTACCCGTCTCGGAAAAACAGCTGTTTAAGATAACCCGAGAAGAAGCGGCTCAAAGCGAGATGAATAATTTACTGCTTATTCGTGATATTAATATTGGCTTGCAGATAACAGCATAAAAACCATTAGAATTTAAAAAGGATTAAACTATGGCGACACAATTTAAAGAATATAAAGTCATCCATATTGCCGAGGGCGGTTGTGGCACTATTTTTCTTGGCGCGTCTGGCTTGCCGTTAAAAAAAGTTGAAGCAGAATTAAATTCGCAAGCAGCTTCCGGTTGGCAGGTGGTGTTTCAGGTAATTGAAAGTAAACGCTTTTGGTTATTTTGGAGCCGGGAAGCGATGATTGTTACTTTAGGCCGGTAAAATGGCCAAATTGCTGTTGTGGCTGATTAAGTGTTACCAACGCAGTGGCGGTAGCAAGCGTTGGTTTGGTATCGAGTGTAATTTTGAGCCTAGTTGCTCATATTATACCGCCGATGCCATAAAAGCGTATGGTGTGACAACAGGAATTACTATGGGCTGGCGGCGGATTAAAGCTTGTCGTCAACCCGATTGCTTCTATAAATGTATTGATCCGGTAATACCAAGGACTGGCAATGTTAAATCAGATGTTAACTCATAGGTTAAAACAAAGTGCAGTTGATGCAGAAGAAGAGCAGATACGTAAACAAGTAACAGACTTATCTGATGCGGCACGCCAACAGTTTTATCTTGTCTTTAAACAACAGGTTAAAGATCCCGATACTTACGCAGTGCTAAATTGGTGTTTTTTTGCTGGCGCGCATCATTTTTATTTAGGCGCTTGGCTGCGCGGTTTAATCAACTTATTGGTCGCGGTTATAGGCATCGCTATGCTATTCAGCCCGTTCTGGCTGGCCGGTGTCGTACTGCTAGTGCTACTCAGTGCGGCTGAATTTTGGGCCTTATTTCGCTCGCAAATAATAGTACAGCATTATAATAATCAGTTGATGCAGAAAATTCTTAACCAACAGTCGATATTATCCTAGCCATTATTCGCTAAAAATAACCGCTATTTATTGCTATAGTCGCTGCCCTTTGCAACTTAATATAATTAACAAACTATGCCTAGACTAACTATGCCTAAATTTTCCTGCACTACTGTATTATTAAGCTTGCTGTTAATGCTTAGCACTAATAACGTGCAAGCGAGTACCACAGAAACGACGGCAGATGTATTGCGCATTGCTATTCCAGCCGCTGCGTGGGGCCTCAGCCAGTATTACGCTGATGATGAAGGTACTAAGCAGTTTTATTATGGCTTTGCGACCAATATAGCTGTGACCTATGGTTTAAAAATGGCGATTAGCAAACAAAGACCTAATGGTGAAGATGACGATGCGTTTCCGTCCGGGCATGCGTCGATGGCATTTCAAGGTGCGGCTTTTATTCAACAGCGTTATGGCTGGAAACAAGGGGCCGCCGCTTATGCTTTGGCTACTTATGTTGGCTATAGCCGAGTCAAAACAGATCAGCACGATAGTCGTGATGTTTTGGCTGGCGCCGCTGTGGGGATTTTAAGCAGCTACTTTTTTACTACCCGCTATCAAGGCTTTGCCATTCAACCTTACGCAACTAGCAATATGCTTGGACTCAATATTAGTAAGCGTTGGTAAAACAGCAGCTAAATGCCTTAGGGTGCTAGTCAAGCTATTGCGTTAGTTGCTGTTGTTATGATTAAAGTGCTGCTTTATGATTAAGCCATACCCGCGCGGTTTATAGCCTAAATGCCATTCACGGATGCCGCTAACAAACGGGTTTTCGTGACCCATTTCACTCGCAATTTTTTGGTTAAGCTCACGCTCGTTAGCATCGGCTGGATCTTGGCGATGCCAGGCTAATAATAGCTGTTGTTGTTGGCGCGATAACGTTAAGCCATACTTATCGGCCATATAAAAATAAATCCGCGCTATATCACCACGAATCGGCGGAGCAGGTTCAAAGCTACGTTGTTTAAAATCCACTTTTACCGGGCAAGATCCATGTTGTGCGGGTGTTGCTGGCAGCATGGCAAATTGATAGTTACTACGATCGCCATTCACTTCGCCGATTGCCGGCTTTAAGTTATATAAATCAGCTTCCATATTTTTAAATACGGCATCGGTTTTGACGCAGTTTTTGCGGCCACCGTTTTGCCAGCATTGCCGCTGATGGCCAAAATGATGCGCTGGCATCACATGTTCCCATTCAATTCTATTAGCGCGATTAGCATTTTTACGTACTTGATAATTACAAGCGGCTAAATCGGGTAAGCCTTTTTTACCTTGCCATTGAATAGGGCAGTCACAGTAAAAACTGTTGCTATAGGGGGCATAGATTGTTTGGGCGATAACTTTAGCTTGGCTAAAATTAGTCGGTGCGGCAACCAGCTGCATACTGGCAAAGCAAAGCCAAATGAGTATGACTATTCGAGACTTCATTCACTACTACCTAATAAACTCTTTTTAGAGTTATTGTTAACTGCTACTACAGTGAAACTACGAAAACTTAATGATTAACGGCTAAATGAATAGCCCTTAATCAGTACTAAATAAGGCTAATAAATCATCTGCTTTACCTTGCCATGGTTGCCCTTTGCCGCCGGCGAACATTTGGTCGGCTAATTGTTGTTTATGCTGCTGTAAAAGTTGCACTTTTTGCTCAACGGTATTACTAGCAATAAGCTTGTATACAAACACCGATTTATTTTGGCCAATGCGATGCGCTCTATCTGTCGCTTGCGCTTCAGCGGCAGGGTTCCACCAAGGATCATAATGGATAACCGTGTCGGCTGCGGTTAAGTTTAAGCCGGTGCCCCCGGCTTTTAAACTAATTAAAAACACCCGGGTTTCACCTTGCTGAAAGGCATCAATTTGTTGTTGGCGATGTTTAGTTTGCCCAGTTAGTTTGCTGTAACTAATTTTTAAGGCTTTTAACTCGTCTTCAATCAGCGCAAGCATACTAGCAAATTGGCTAAATAATAAAATATTACGGCCTTCTTCTAGCATTTCTGGCAGGGTATCGCGCAACCATTGTAATTTAGCGTTGTTTTTAACAGAGCGGGCATGTTCAACCGGCACCAATCGTGCATCACAACAGGCTTGACGCAGTTTAAGTAAAGCGTCTAAAAATTGAATTTGACTGGCAGCAACGCCTTTTTGTAAAAACAATTCACGAACTTTAGTCTCCATGACTAAACGGATACTTTCATACAAGTTACGTTGGTCGGCTTCTAACTCTAATAACTGAATAATCTCGGTTTTTTCTGGCAATTCAGCTGCTACTTGGGCTTTAGTTCGGCGCAAGATAAACGGTGCTATGCGTTGTTTTAAGGCATGGGCGCGTTCCATATCGCCATGCTTTTCTATCGGTTTCCGATAAACCTTATTAAAATGGGTATCGTTGCCAAGCAACCCTGGTAAAACAAAGTCAAAAATCGACTTTAATTCACCTAAATGATTTTCTAGCGGCGTACCTGTTAACGCTAATTTAAAATCGGCTTTCAACATTCGTACGGCTTTTGCTGCTTGGCTGCCAGCATTTTTAATATGCTGCGCTTCATCTAAGATCACGGTTGATAAGGGTTGCAACTGATAGTACTTATGATCACGAACCACTAACGGATAAGTTGTCACAATGACATCGTAATCCATTAGCTGATTAAATAAAGCTTGGCGTTTATTGCCATGTACTTGCAATACCCGTAATTGCGGCGTAAAGCGAGCGGCTTCGTTTAACCAGTTGCCAAGTACGCTGGTAGGACAAATAATTAATGCCGGATGCTTTAATTGGCCCTGTTGTTTTTGTAATAGTAATAAACTAAGCGTTTGTAGGGTTTTACCCAGCCCCATATCATCGGCTAATATTCCGCCTAAGCCATACTGGCGTAAAAACTCTAACCAGTTTAAGCCTTGGTGTTGATAATCTCTTAACGATGCTTGTAAGCCTTCAGGCACATCACAGACATCAATACCACTAAAGTTATGTAACAGTTGACTTAGCTTCTGTGCTCTTTGCGCATTTATAAACTTTAAGTCTTTGCCCAATTCCTCTGGCAGCAGTGCGGCTTTAAAAGCGGGTAGCTCTAAACTAAATGCGGGTTTAGATGGATTAAGCAACTGTAAAATAGTGTCGATAAAAGGCTGTATTAGCTCAGGCGATAACGCTAATTTGCCTTGTGGCAATGATAGCCAAATTGGCTTATTAGCTTCAGGCAAACCGTGTTGACGTAACCACTGGCTAATTAAAGGCAGTAGCGGGACTTGCTGGCCATCAATATCCACTTGTACGGCTAATGAAAAACCACCACTGTTACTATCTTCTACCTGCAAATAAGGCGCTTCAACTAGGATATCTAAATTAAAGTCTTCATCACGCTGGATGATCCAACCTTGTTGCTCTAATTGTGGTAATGCTTCTAATAATGGCTTCCATAACAACGGATTGTCAGGGCCGCTGCCGGCATTAAAGCAGCTATGTTCAGGCCAAGGTGGGGTGACAATATCGACTTGCTGTAAATCTAAAGCAATTAACTGCTCTAAAGCATCGACTTCGCTGCCACGGCTGCGCTTAATAAATACGCTATCTTCGCCATCAAATTGTTCTGTTTGCGGCTGGGTTAAATTTAGCGGTAGTAAATAATCAGCATAATTAAACTGCAAAATGGCAACAGGTTCACGCCGTTGTTTAGGTTGCAAAGCTAACATTTTTAACTGCAGTACTGGCTTTGGCTCGGTGCTAATTTGTTTAACGCCAGAGGCAATCGGCACAGGTAAGGCTTGATTATTAAACAACTGCTGCAGCCGACCTATACTGGACGCCAACGCTTTTTGCGGGATCGGTGGGATTTTTTTTAATAAGCGCAATTGCTGGCTATTAAGATCAGTATCGAGTTCTCCCAAGGTATAGGTATTGGTATTCAAATAACAAGGCGGCTCAGTGTACACCACTTCTAGCTTAGTATTTTCGTCATCACCAGACCAGGTTAATTGCTGACCCGCTTCAGTACTGTGCCAACGAAATTGCATTTTTTGCGTGGCACCCCAGCGAATAGTGTGCCTGGCCTCACTAAAAAATACCCGTCCGGTTTCCAGTAACTGCTGCAGTAACTGATAACCCCATTCCCCTTCTAATAGCGGCAGATCATGCTGGCTCTGAGCGCGGAAATAAGACAGTAAGCGATAATCTTGCAAATCTATCCAAGGCGGCATAGTAGGGCTAACTAAATCATATTTACCAATAGCAGTGCCTTTGGTATAGCCACCTTTTTTACTAATACGCACCCGTCGAGGGTTAAGCTGCAGCCCAGCTTGACCATAAGACAGCAAATATAAAATGCTGTCTTTATCATCAGACTTAGGTTGCATGGTTTGTTCGACTTGGCTAAACCAATTGTCTAGCGCTCGTAATGGCTGCTGTTGTAGTTGCAGTTTATAATGCTGATAGTCGCGCTGCAGTTTAAGTAAAACGGCCAGTACATGCTTGCAACTGGCACCCACTGGGCAAGTACACCGATTTTGCAGTTGCCACTGGCCATTTTGTTGCGAGAAACTGATGTATTGACGATAGGGCGCAAAGGCCGCCCCCCATACTTGCGCCGTAATATCGGATAGATCGTCGTTATACTCGAGCTTTAATACTTTACCTGCTTGCAGGTAAGCCTGAGCGCGATGAAACGTTGCCGTATCAAACCACTGTTGCAGTTGTTGTTGATTAAATGGCGAAGCAGATAAATCCGTCATAGCACCCAATACTTTACCTCAAAGGCGTTATGCTACCGCAGATTGGCTAGAAGCCAAAGCCATCCAGAAAATAATGCTTAGATATGGCCAATTTTAAACTGGTTTTATTAGCTAAAGCCGACTATGGTTAGCGAGTATTAACTTGATGATACAACAGTAAATTTAAGCATAAGTGGCAAGGTAGGAAACAATAATGATTAAAAAAATTCTAATAACATTACTGGTATTGCTGGCTATCCCTTTAATAACAGCATTATTTGTTAAAAACCAATATGTGGTCACCACCCAAGTTATCATTAAACAACCCGTTCCCGTTGTGTTTGATTATATTCGATTTTTAGCTAACCAAGATAACTTTAGCGTTTGGGCCAATATTGACCCTGAAATGAGTAAATCTTACCGGGGTATTGATGGCACGGTCGGTTTTGTTGCGGCTTGGCACAGTGAACACCCAGATGTAGGTACGGGAGAGCAAGAAATTATCGCGATTGTAGAAGAGCAGCGAATTGATTACGAACTTCGCTTCTTAGAGCCTTTTACCGCCACCGCGCCGGCGCAAATGTTAACCAAAGCAATTGGCCCAGATGAAACAGAAGTCACTTGGATTTTTGAAGGTAGCATGCCTTATCCAATGAATTTGATGCTGTTATTTGTCGATATGGAAGCCATGATTGGCGAAGATTTACAGCAGGGTTTAGATAATTTAAAACTCATATTAGAAACACCACCAGTGCAAAAAGTCATGCTAACTCAAGTTGCTTTAAGCCACTAACTTGCTAATTGTTAATTATATGCTAAATATTAGGTTATTGTTAATTTAAGTTTGCAGGACATTGGATGTCATTAGCGGTGGTGTATAGCAGGGCGCGATATGGATTAGACGCGCCTTTGGTAACGGTAGAAGTGCATATTAGTAATGGTTTACCCGCATTTCAGTTAGTGGGTTTACCAGAAACCTCGGTAAAAGAATCTCGCGATCGTGTCCGTAGCGCTATGGTTAATAGCGGCTTTGCTTTTCCTGATCGTAAAATTACTGTTAACTTAGCCCCAGCGGACTTACCTAAAGAGGGTGGCCGTTTTGATTTACCTATTGCTTTAGGCATTATCGTGGCCAGTGGCCAATTAGCCGAAAAAAGTTTATTGGGTTTTGAATTTTGCGGTGAATTAGCTTTGTCCGGTGAAATTCGGCAAATATTAGGCGAAATACCGGTGGCTATTGCCTGTCGTGAAGCTAAGCGAGCCATTGTATTACCGATGTTAAATGCTCAGCAAGCCCAGCAAGTGTCTAATGTCACTGTGCATGGTGCCGAGCACTTATTGCAAGTGCATAGTTTTTTATTGGCTCAACAAGCCTTACCACAAATTCCGCCACTACCTGTTGCTGAGACGAAGCAACAAGCTGACTTAGCCGACGTTAAAGGCCAAGCTCATGCTAAGCGAGTGTTAGAAATAACCGCAGCCGGTGAGCATAATTTATTAATGTTAGGCCCAGCGGGTACCGGTAAGTCGATGTTGGCGCAACGCTTACCCAGTATAATGCCGCCATTAACCGAGTCGGAAGCATTAGCGACAGCAGCTATTTATTCTATAGCCGGCATAACCCGTAATTTAACCGATTGGCGACAACGGCCCTTTCGTAGCCCGCACCATACTAGTTCAGCTGTGGCGTTAGTAGGTGGCGGTTCCGTGCCAAGGCCGGGTGAGATTTCGTTAGCGCATCACGGCATTTTATTTTTAGATGAGCTGCCGGAGTTTCCGCGAAAAGTATTGGATGTGCTGCGCGAGCCCCTAGAAACCAACAAGGTGCACATTAGTCGAGCTGCGCGTCAGGCCGAATTTCCGGCGCAATTTCAATTAATAGCCGCACTAAACCCTAGTCCAACCGGACACCATGAAGATGGCCGCTCTTCACCCGAGCAAGTGATGCGTTATTTAAACCGCTTGTCTGGGCCTTTTATTGATCGCATTGAATTACAAATTGAAGTGCCATTATTACCCAAGGGTATGTTAAGCCAAGAGTGCCAAGAAGAAAGCAGTGCCAGCGTGCGTGAGCGGGTATTGGCGGCAAGAGAAATTCAGTTACAACGTCAAGGTAAGGCTAACTCACGTTTAAATGGCCGAGAGATCGCACAGTATTGTCCGTTAAGCCAAGCGGATGCCGGATTTTTAGAGGATACCATTCATCGATTTAAATTATCGGCTCGTACTTATCATAAAGTGATAAAAGTCGCGCGCACCATTGCCGATTTACAATTACAAACCGATATTAGTAAAGCCCATATTATGGAAGCACTCAGCTACCGCGCGTTAGAGCGGCTGCTGAGTTATTTGAAAAGTTGAGTAAGCTGTAAAGGCTTAAGCCTTTAGCTGCCAGTTTAGGGTTTTGCCAGCAAAAAATGGCACTATCGGCTTGCCGTTAGGTAGAATTATTTCATTTGGCACTTGCCATTGCTTTTTCTCTAGGGTTACGGTGCTGGTATTGCGCGGTAAACCATAAAAATCGGCACCGTAATGACTGGCAAAGCCTTGTAAGTTCTCTAGGCAACCTAAGTCATCAAACACTTGGGCATACAGCTCTATAGCGCTATGGGCACTGTAACAACCGGCACAACCACACGCCGACTCTTTGGCGTGTTGAGCATGCGGTGCTGAATCTGTACCTAAGAAAAACTTAGGGTTAGCCGAGGCGACAGCAGCACGTAAGGCTTCTTGATGCGTGCGACGCTTAAGTACCGGCAAGCAATAGTTATGTGGCCGCACACCGCCAACTAATAAATCATTTCGGTTCAATAATAAATGTTGTGGCGTAATAGTCGCACCAACATTAGCTGGCGCTTCAGTGACAAAGCTAACCGCATCTGCCGTTGTAATATGTTCAAATACCACTTTTAAACTGGGCAGCTTAGCGACAATATGCTGCAAATAACGGTCGATAAATATTTTTTCTCGATCAAAGATATCAATATCATGATCCGTCACTTCACCATGCACGAGCAATAACATGCCCGCTTCTGCCATGGCTTCAAATACCGGATATAAGCTTTCTAACGCGCTTACGGCATCGGCAGAGTTAGTAGTAGCACCTGCAGGATATAACTTGGCTGCAACGACCCCTGCAGTTTTAGCTTGCTGAATATCGTCACGGCTGGTTTTATCGGTTAAAAACAAGGTTAGCAATGGCTCAAAGTTACTGCCTTTAGGCCGAGCAGCTAAAATACGTTGCCGATATGCATTAGCCATGGTTGCATTGATTACTGGTGGTACTAAGTTTGGCATAACAATAGCGCGGGCAAACTGGCGTGCCGTGGCTGGCACAGTTTCAAGCAACATATCATCATCACGAAAATGTAAATGCCAATCATCTGGGGTGAGGATCGTTAAATGGGTCATAGCAAACTCCTGCAAGCGGTAGGGCTAATATAGCTAACGTATTCTAACAACTTCAACTAAGTCCTGCATTGCTTAAATCAGCTTTAGCCCGACGCACTAATTTGCTAAACTTATCCGCTTATTATATTGGAGTTAAACTATGTCTGATTTAGATTTTGATCTGGACCATTTGGATTTTGAAAGTGCTGAGCAAAATGTGCAACAACAGCAAGAGGAAATAACCCGAGCTGCTGCCGCTGAAGCATTATTGCATGACGATGATGACGGCTGTAGTGGTGGTGCTTGTAAAATTTAAGCCTATTTTTTGTAGTTTAAATTTCAGTTGGCGTTTTGGCTTTATGCCATAACTGGCTTATCGCAATAAGTAAGACGCCGGCCAACATTAATAAAGAAAATGGCAGAGCGGTTCCATTGTAAAACCAAGCCAATAACGGGCCAGCTAAGGCACCGCTGCCAAAGCGCAACGTGCCAATAACCGCAGTTGCAGTGCCACTGTTTTTTGGAAACTCCATAATAATCATTGCATCAGCGTTAGTCGCTATAAGGCTTAAACTGGCCATTAATGGCGCTATGGTAAGTACTGTATAGACGAGTGGATATTGCCAAAAGTTAAATACCGTTAAAGCACTGGCACTTATTACAGCCATCATTAAACCAAAGCGCAACATGCGTTGCGGGCCTTGTCGGGTAACCATGCGGCTATTAACAAAATTGGCCAGCATAAGCATGGCGACATTAAAGCCAAATAATAAACTAAACAGCTGCTCGTTAACCTTAAAGTATTCAATATAAACAAAAGGTACTGCGGTTAAAAAACAGAAAAAAGAAAATGACGCGAACATAGAGGTGGCGATATTGGGCCGAGCGCTGACTTTGCCAAAGACTATTTTATAGCCAGCAAAAAATTGGGCTTTTGTGGTTTCTTGTTGCGGTGCGGCTTCAGGTAAAAAGCGCCAACTAAGAGTGACGATTAATAAGGCATAAATAGCTAACACAATAAAAATCATTTGCCAGCTGCTCACCCATAAAATACCACTACCGATAGCCGGGGCAATTAGCGGGGCTAACATCATAATCATCGACACATACGACATACCTTTAGCGGTATGTTGCTGATAAATATCACGGACAATGCCAGGCACGACAACGGTTGCTGCAGCACCAAATAAAGCTTGTAAGGCGCGCCAGAATAAAAACCACTCAATGCTGGTAACAAAGCTTAAAATAACGCTGGTAACAATAAAGCCAGATAATCCCACTAACGCAAGCGGACGTCGACCAAACCTATCAGCTAGCGGACCACAAATAAGCATACTGATGCCATAGGCAGCTAAAAATATACTGAGTGATTGCTGAACCATACCAATAGTGGTGTTAAGTTGCTCAGCCATTATCGGCATAGCAGGCAAGTACATATCAATAGCTAACGGCGTAGTCGCAACGATAGCCGCTAATAAAAAGATGATCCAATTAGCGGGTGGTTTAGACATAATAACAGGCTCCTAAAAACAGCGTGCGCCATGATACGTGTTTTAACGCAATACGCCCAATGCTAATGTTTATTATTCTGATTTACGCTGAACTAAGGTTAAGGTAAAGCAAGCACCACCGAGCGTTGAATCGCTAATGCTAATTTGGCCGTTATGCCATTGCATAATACGATGGACAATTGCTAAGCCTAAACCAAAGCCGCCACCTTGTTTATTGCGGCTAGTCTCTTGGCGATAAAATGGCTCTAATACTTGCTGGCGTAATGAAGCAGGAATACCCGGACCATCATCCTCAATAATAATTTGCCAACCTTGTGCTATGGGCTGCAGAGTTAATGTGATTTGCTGATTAGCATAACGTTTAGCATTAATAATAATGTTCTGAAGAGCCCGCTCTATGTAGTGGCCATCACCGTACATCATGGCATCATCGGCCAATCGCATACTAATTGCTGCACCCGGTAATGGGCTAAGCTTCTCTTGTAGATTTGTCATCAGCTCGGTTAAATTTATATGCTGATAATTTAGCGGTGACTCTGCTGTTTCTAGCCGGGCATAATCAAGAATCTCATCCACTAATTGTTGTAATTCTCGCACATCTTGCAACATCATTTTACGCTCATCTTCAGGCAGTTGATGGGCCATTTCCAGCGCAAAATTTAACCGTGCTATTGGTGTGCGTAATTCATGCGATACGGCTTGGGTCATTTCACGCTGTAAGTTTAACAAGTTACGAATTTGCTCGGTTAGTTGCTGAACACTATGGCTTATCGGTGCAATTACACTGTGTTTTGGCAGGATTAAATTGGTTTTGCTGTGCTGATCAAAACGTTGTAAGCCTTGTTGTAATTTACGGATGTCGCGTGCTATTGGCCATAGCCATAAAGCGAGGGCTATGGCTAATAATATAAAGAATAATAAGGTAAACCAAGATGTTGAACTATCTTCTTGGGTTAAAGGTAATGGCCCAATGCGCCATAATTGTTGTTGCTGTAAATAATAAAAATACACGGCATCAGCTTGAAATAGCTTTATAATCTTGCCTTGTTGTAATTGTTGATGTTCTGTTGGCAGCCAATTGATGCTATCAATATCTAAAGGGCTGATAGCTAAGTCGATATGTTGTGGCCAGCTCGCACTGGGCTGACTTAGCGTGTGTGTTAGCTGTTTTTCGTAACTTGGCAGCCAAGCGGGGACTTGGCTAGGTTGCCATTGCTGCCACAATTGCTCTACCGCCCAGCCACTGCCGAGCAAGACTAAGAAGATAAAAACATAAAAATGCCAAAATAATCGTTGCATATTAGTCTGTTACTGCCATGCGTCAGCTACAAATAAATAGCCTTTTCCCCATACGGTTTTAATCCGAAACGGGGTTTCGGCATTATCGCCAAGTTTACGACGTAAATGGGAAATGCGCACATCTACTGTACGATCTAAACCATCATATTCACGGCCAATTATTTGTTGATGGATAGCATCACGATTTAAAGTTTGTCCGGCATGTTGGGCTAACATCCACAGTAAATCGAACTCATAACTAGTGAGTTCAACTCTTTGCTGATTTAACCAAACTTCACGGGCGCGCTGCTTTAATAGTAGTTGACCAAACAATAACTCTTGTTGAGCGGAAGGTTGATTAACATGACCGCGGCGCAGCAGAGCATTAATTCTTGCCACTAACACTCGAGGTTCTACTGGCTTGATAACATAATCATCGGCACCGAGTTCTAAGCCTAACACTTGATCAATATCGCTTTGCTTAGCGGTTAAAATTAACACTGGGCCTTTATACCATGGCCTAATTTGTCGACAAACACCAAAGCCATCTAAGCCGGGTAGCATTAAGTCTAGTACAATAGCGTCGGGTTGAAACTGGCGGCAGTGTTCAGCAACGGCATCGCCTCTTGCTTGGCATTGCACTTCAAAACCATGCTGGGTTAAAAAGCTTTGCACCAAAGAGGCGAGACGATTATCGTCTTCGACTAGCAGGATTTTTGTCATTAAAAAATGCTCCATGGACCATTTAACCGCCGTGGTTTAATCGGCTGTCGACTAAGCACTTGCAGTTCAGTTTGTAAAATTATCGTCGTTGTATCTGTTTGCAGTGACAAAGTGGTATTTTGCCAAGGAATATTATGCTGCCAAACGCCAGCGGTAGTTGGCTGCCAACAATGTAAAGTTTGCCCAGCAATAGCCACGCATAAAGATTGGGTTGTAGCACTGTGCCATTGCACAGTAAGTGTCGATTGACACGATTGCTCTATATGCTCAGTGATACAGGTAATGGGGCTAACGCGCCAACAAACGCCTGCATTGCATTGCTCAGGGGCTGTACTTGCCGTAGCAAGGGCCATTACCAATAAAAGTCCATGCATTAGTAGAACCGGTAATTAACACCGAAAAACCATGTTGTTATATGATCTGAACGTGTCAGTGGGCTATTGGTCATGGCATCATCCAGATATAAATAACGAAAGAACCCAACCAGTGTAGCGCGATTAGTTAATGGCTGTCGCCATTGCAAACTTATCTCCGGTTGTAAACTCGCCTTAGCGTGATAATGCTGAATATTAAAAACTTCATCATGGTTAATACCATAATAAGTATCCATTAGTTTGGCACTTTTCCATAACAAACGGCCGGTAAATTGCCACCAACCAGTAGTATGCTGCCACTGCTTAGCTAAGCTAACACTGGCATGTTGGCCATTATAACTATGGCTTATATCTTGCCAAATAATGGCTTGGCCATGCCAGCTTTGTTTAAACCAGTCTAATTGTAACCCGGCATCAAATGCGGTAGGTCTTTTACTAACTTGCTGGATACTGGCCGTTTTTGCAGCCGCTTTTTCTACCGCAGTCGATTCAGGTAAGCTGGAGTTAGAGTAGGTAAAAGGGGTGAAATTACTGCCAAACCACTTTTGAAAATAGCCTTTTTCGGCATTAAGCTGGCCAATAAAACTGAGTTGCCATTCAGGGTTTAAGCTCCAAGAAGCACCCAGTTTACCGTTATCAAAAAACCAGTGCTCAGTATAATAATAAACATCAGGTAGTAAAATTAAAGGTAATTCAGCTCCGCCATATAACGGATTAGAGCGTTGGCCATAGCCTAAGGTCAGGCTTAACATTAGCTGAGACTTATCAACACAATCGTCGCTATCGCAATCAGTCACTTCGTTAGCGCTTATACTGATAGTACAGAATAATAATAAAAGGGCGAAATACCGCACGACAGACCTTAGTTAAACCAATAGCACGGCACAAGTTTAGCAATATTAGTGGCTACTTTTAAGCCGTGCTAACAATGTTTAACAAATATCCCGCTTGCACCCAGTAAAGTTGCCAATAAAATCAGGAAGAAAAAACAAAAAAACTCATTAATGTTAATTGTAATGAGCATAAATAAAGACGATTAGACACATTATTTGCTATAAACTTTTACTGGGGGGTAAGGCAACGTTGGCAAAAATAATACCCGCGACCAGAGCCATAAAAATTAAAAATGTTTGCTGACCAATACCGGTAGAGACCACAAACTCTTGACCAGAAATTAACGTGTTTAAGCCGATATAGGTTTTACTGCCTGGCACTAATACAATTAAACCATGGGTGGCGACAATTGCCGCTGGGGCGTTGGCTAACCGTGTAAATAAGTTACTATAAATACCTACCGCAAAAGCGCCCAAAAATGCGCCTAAAGTGTAATCAAACATATTAGCGCCGACAATACTGACTCCATAAGCGATAAAACCTGATGCTAATGACCATATCGTATACTTGCCTCGGCTTTTAAACAGTACCATTAATGAGCAACATAAAATACCTATAGCCAGCCAAGCCATAACATGCGGGATAGGCTCTGGGGTTAAAAAATCAACTTGGCCAAAAATACTAAAGCCTATTTCAATACCTATAAAAGCGCCAAAATATAGCTTAAACAACAGCATTAACGCGTCCATCACGCGGGCATTGCCTGAGACTAGATGCCGCGCTGCTAGCTCGGCAAAACCCAGTGTGAGAGCCAAACCGGGTATAAATACAATAATGGCCGAAAGCACAACTAAGCGGATATTAATACCCGGGTCTATATAACGGCTAATTGCACAAGCTGCAAGGGCTGCGACCATGGCAACTAAGGGCTCAAGCATATGGGCAATGCGTACCGAGCGCTCAGCCCACACCATAAAGAGATAAACCAATAATGATAGCAAGGACGACCATAAAACGTCATTCCAACTGGTCGCCATTAGCATGGCAAAAGCACCGCCTGATAATGCCATAGCAAAAGCGGTGGCTAGATAACCATAAGAGCTGGGGCGGTCATGAATAATATCCAGCATGGCATCAGCTTGTTGTAAGCTAACTTCGCCACGCAGTAACTGCTCAACTAAATCATCAGATCGAGAAAGCGAGCCTAAATCAATGCCACCCGGATCGACACGTTCGGCATGGGTATATTCTTGATCATGGCCCTCGCTCCAGATAACAAAGGTCATGGCGGTAGGTGATATTAAAAAAGAGCCTTTAAGTTTTAAATGTTGGGTGAGTTCTTTTAAATGCGCTTCTAAACGGTAGGCGGGGGTACCATACTTATGCAGCATCTTGCCAAGTTTGACAATAAACTTACGTTTTTGAATAAAGTCGGCGTTATCCAATAGTGTTTCTCAGTTGCGTGGTCGCAAAGTGATATTGTAGTACTAAAAAGTAATAACAATAGAAAAAATAACGATCTGGATCAAATTTACATTTATTATACTATTTATCACTACATAATGCAGCTAAATGACATTAGCAAATTAATACTTTAGAACTGTGTTCTCCATTAAGGCATTGTTTTTATGGCTGTAATATGCTGTTATCTAAGCAGCATAATGCTGTTGCAATGGAATTGTTATATGCCTACTTTAAGTTTAAAGAATAAAATATTATTGTTAGTTATTCTGCCCATTATCAGCGTTGTTATGCTGTTAATGTTGTTGGTGTATAGTGAAATGCGCAGCATGGGGCAGGAAGAAATAGCCCAGTTTAGAACTGATATGCTGCAAGAAAAGCAAACGGCGTTGATTAGCCATGTTCAAATTGCGATCAGTGGCGTAGCGCCTTTTTTAACTCAAACTGCACCCTCATCGGAGCAAATTGCAGCGGCTAGAGCAGTATTACGGGCTATGCGCTTTGCAGATGATGGTTATATGTTTGTTTATGATTTAAATGCCAACACTTTGGTCCACGGTACTAACCCCAGCTTGGAAGGAAAAAATTTAGGCCAACTGCAAGATCCCAACGGTGTTTATATAGTACGAGAATTTATTTCTGCAGCAAAAAAAGGTGGTGGTTTTGTTTCTTATATGTGGGATGAAAAGTCCCGTGGCGGCCTTACCCCTAAGTTAAGCTATGCTACAGCGTTATTTAATAAGCAATGGGTGATAGGTAGCGGCTTTTATATCGAAGATATTGAACAACGGGTAGTGGTGAAAGAAGCAGAAATAAGCCAACGAATTTATAGTACTCAATTAATGATTTTATTTGGCGCTATCGTCTTACTGATTATGGTCGTGCTATTAACATTATTTGTGGTTAGGTTAATGGTACAACCATTACAGCAAACATCAGCAGCACTAAAAAGTATTGGCCAAGGTGAGGGCGATCTTACTCAGCGTTTAAGTGCTAATAGTAATGATGAAGTGGGCGAAGTTGCCCAGGGTTTTAACGCTTTTGCGCAAATGATCCAGCAACTTGTTAGCGAAGTGAAACAAGCAGTATTGGCTTTAAGTGATTCTACCGCCAGTATTGAAAATATTGTGCGTCGTACCGATCAAGATGCGAATACCCAAAAGTCAGAAACAACTCAAGTTGCCGCCGCGGTGTATGAAATGTCGACAGCAGTGCAGGAAGTAGCCACCAGTGCAGGGCTTGCCGCTAGTGCAGCACAAGATGCCGATAAAGAAGCCAGTGGTGGCCAACAAAGTGTGGCCCAAACCATTAGCTCTATTAATAAATTGGCCGATGATGTTAATCATGCCAGTGATAAGTTAGAGCAACTTAGGATAGATGCGGAACAAATTGGTACTGTGGTTAATGTGATCCGCGGTATTGCTGAACAAACCAACTTATTAGCCTTAAACGCAGCGATTGAAGCCGCGCGAGCTGGTGAGCAAGGCCGAGGTTTTGCGGTCGTAGCCGATGAAGTACGCACTTTAGCCACCCGTACCCAGCAAAGTACTAATGAAATTCAAAAGATGATTGATAAGTTTCAGCAAGGTACTAAAGAAGCGGTCATTGTTATGCAACGGGGCAGGCAGCAATCAATACAAACTATTGAGCAAGCCGGTAAAGCCAGCGCATCATTACAAACCATTACCCAATCGGTAAGCACGATTACCCAGATGAATATGCAAATTGCTACGGCAGCAGAGCAGCAAACTGCGGTGTCTGCCGATATTAGTCGCAGTATTCATGATATTGCTGGCTTGGCAGATCAGGCTGCCGTTAATGCGGAAACCTTAGCCCAATCTACCCGTGAACTCGCCAGCTTAGAGCAACGGCTTAGTGCGCTGGTGCAGGCGTTTCGGGTTTAGTTGGCCGCAGATAAGGCCGTTGTCCAAACCAACGGCCTTAATACCACAGCAAGTATAAATAAAATAACGATTAGACCAGCTAGCATCGGTTAACACCAACCAATACCTCAAGTTCGTTTCTAAAGCTCATAAAGTGTCAATAATATAAAATATAGCGATTTAGACTAGGATAGTATTTTTTATACTGTTTTAACTGGATAATACAGTTAAGCAGCCGATACTAACAAAAGCACTAATCAAATTACGCTCAAGTAGTTTTATGCTGTTGCCCCAACTATGCTGTTTATAGCATAACCTTGCTGTTGCTACTGGAAATGAACTATGGCCAATTTGAGTTTGAAAAATAAAATATTACTATTGGTTATCATGCCAATTATCACTGTTGTTATGCTGTTAATGATACTGATTTATACTGAAATGCGCAGCATGGGGCAGCAAGAAATTGATCAGTTTCGAAGTGATATGCTGCAAGAAAAGCAAGCAGCTTTAACCAGTCATGTGCAAATTGCGGCCAGTGCAGTTGCACCGTATTTAAATCAAACTACACCGACGGAGCAGCAAATTTCTGCAGCGAAAGCCGTATTGCGGGCGATGCGCTTTTCTGATGACGGTTATATGTTTATTTATGATTTAAACGGTATCAATTTAGTTCATGGTTCCAATGCTAGCTTAGAAGGTAAAGATTTAAGTCAACTGCAAGATCCAAATGGCGTTTATGTTATTCGGCAATTGTTAACCGCAGCTCAGCAAGGTGGTGGTTTTGTTTCCTATATGTGGGATGAAAAAACACGAGGCGGTTTAACACCAAAGCTAAGTTACGCTTTACCTTTATTCAAAAACCAATGGATGCTAGGTAGTGGCTTTTATATTGATGATATTGAGCGCGGCGTATTAGTTAAACAAACAGAAATAAGCCAGCGTATTTATAGTACTCAAATAATGATTTTATTTGGCGCTATTGTATTACTAATTATCATCGTCCTACTGACATTATTTGTGGTTAGGATAATGGTGCAGCCGTTACAGCAAACATCAGCCGCGCTAAAAAATATTGGCCAAGGTGAGGGTGATCTTACTCAGCGTTTAAGCGCTAATAGTAAAGATGAAGTGGGCGAAGTGGCTCAGGGTTTTAACGCTTTTGCGCAGAAAATCCAGCAACTCGTTAGCGAAGTGAAACAAGCGGTACTGGCATTAAGTGACTCAACTGCCCATATTGAAAATATTGTGCGTCGTACCGATCAAGATGCTAATACCCAAAAATCAGAAACAATTCAAGTTGCTGCGGCTGTGTACGAAATGTCGACAGCAGTGCAGGAAGTAGCCACCAGTGCAGGGCTTGCCGCTAGTGCAGCCCAGGAAGCCGATAAAGAAGCCAGTGGTGGTCAACAAAGTGTGGCTCAAACCATTAGCTCGATTAATAAACTGGCCGAAGATGTAAACCATGCCGGTGATAAATTAGAGCAACTTGGGGTAGATGCGGAACAAATTGGTACTGTGGTTAACGTGATCCGCGGTATTGCTGAACAAACTAACTTATTAGCCTTAAACGCGGCGATTGAAGCCGCGCGAGCCGGTGAGCAAGGCCGAGGTTTTGCGGTCGTAGCCGATGAAGTGCGCACCTTAGCCACCCGTACCCAGCAAAGTACTAATGAAATTCAAAAGATGATTGATAAGTTTCAGCAAGGTACTAAAGAAGCGGTCGTTGTTATGCAACGGGGCCGGCAGCAATCAATACAAACCATTGAGCAAGCCGGTAAAGCCAGTGCATCGCTACAAACGATTACCCAATCGGTAAGCACTATTACCCAAATGAATATACAAATTGCTACGGCAGCAGAAGAGCAAACTGCGGTGTCTGCCGATATTAGCCGCAGTATTCATGATATTGCTGGCTTGGCAGATCAGGCAGCTGATAATGCGGCGGCCTTAGCCCAATCTACCCGTGAACTCGCCAGCTTAGAGCAACGTCTTAGTGCGCTGGTGCAGGCGTTTCGGGTTTAGTCGGCTGTAAATAAGGCCGTTGGACAAACCAACGGCCTAAATGCCACAGCAGCCATAATGATAACAACGGAAAGACTAGCGTTTGTAGGGTATAGACGACAATAAGTTGTACTAAGTTTTCGACCATACCATCAGTAAAATGTTTGACCGCATTAAATACTTCATTAGCGCTATTAGCACTAGACTTTAACCAGCTTAACGTGCCGCCATCTTCAGTTGGCAAAGCAGGTTCAGTATTCAGTGTTGCCGTCGCCCCACTTAACGCTGCTTGCGCCTCGATACGCTGTGGCTCTAATACCCAATCGGATAACGATGCCACACCAAAAGCCGCTAGCGGAATGCCAATGCGGATAACGACCAGTAATGCGACAAAGGTTCGCAGTAAAAACAATGAGCTTTGTTGCCAAGCACGGGGCCCGAGCAATAACGCTAACAGCATGACGACGATACCGCTAGCAAATAAGGGTAAGGCGGCAACTTTACCAAATTCTAAAAGAAATAATTGCATGCCAACCGAGGTCATGGCGACCACCATTAAGTCGGAATAGCGCACCGCCATATCTTGTAGCGGTTTAAGTAATTGGCCAGGTTTAATACTGGCTACCCCAACGCCCACTTCGGCCTCTGAAACAAAAGCAATGCCACGATCGATTAAGCGCGCGGTGGCAAAAGAGGCACTGCTTAACACTAAGCTCTGTTTTAGCGCAATGTGAGCTTTATTATCTAGCGGAGCCAATAAAGGATTAACGATGCGTTGTTGCAAAAAGCCGCTGTATATAGCTGTAGTTAATAAAGCTAAAACCATGAGTAATAATAGTATGCGCTGGCCACGAGTTTTAGCGATACGATTAAACAATGCTTTCATCTGGCTCTCCGACATACTAAGTTAGACATAATATAACTTATGGCAGTATTACCGACTAGCAGCAACAGTTAAAGCAGAATTACGTCACTATAGTTATCCTGCTGTTATTAGCGCCACAGTTGGCAAATGGGCACGTCAGGATCAAAGCGAGCGGCAATTTGTGCCTGCAGTAACTCAGCACAAGCTATAGCATCAGTGACGGCATGATGAGGACGATAATCTGGCAAGCTATAACGCTTGCGGCTGTCGGCTAAGCGAATAGAGGCTTGTTGTTTTAACTGTTTTTTGGTCCATTTACTCCACCACGATGCGGATTGTTGGCGGTGCAGTTTGGCTTCTAAATCCATAGTATCAATAACCGGAAATAGAATACTCTCACCCAAACGAGCCTGTATTGCGGCTTGTAAAAAAGGCCGCTCAATACCACGATAATGTACCACTATGACTTTACCGGCAAGATAAGGTAATAACTGCGGTAAAATATCGACTAAATCGGGCGCTTGGGCAATATCAGAATGAGTGATGCCGTGCAAGGTAATGGAGTCTTCGTCTAAGGCAAATTTAGGTTTTAGTAACCATTGCTTAGCCTTAGAACTAGCAATGCGAGTTAAGGTCATTGATACTAAACCGATACTAACAATGCCATTACTAGAAGGATTGATACCGGTAGTTTCAAAATCTAAAGCTACTAATGGTACTTGGCTTAATGGCGTATCCGCGGCCACCATACCAGCTTGATAAAATTGTTTCAGTAAAGGGTGCTTAACAAGGTCCGCTTGCTGTTGATAATATTGTTGCCAGTCGGTAATGCCACAATCCAGTGTAGAGGTGCTACGTGGTGGGGCTTTTACTGGCCCTAAATAAAGCATGATTTACGCCCTAAAATGAAATTTAAGAAATTTTTGCGCACTGCTTAATACCGAAAATGCCGACTTTAAATGTTTGCGTTCAAATTCAGATAAATGCTCAGGCATAACATTATTATCGACAATGTCACCTGTCTGCATGGCTAAAGCTTGTTGCTTGATCCTCGTTATGGCTATCACTTCATAAGCATCACGTAAATCTTCCCCTCGACCTTTGGGCAGCACATTAGCAGCAATAATATCATTGAGGCGCTCAAATGAATTGGTGGCTTCAGAGCCAATAGCTAAAGCATGAACCCGAATTAAATCGGCCATAGGCGCTGTGCCGCGTCGTTTAATATTTAAACTATTATTATGCCGGCCATCGTTTTCCATGACAAAGTCTTGGAAAAAGCCTAACGGAGGGGTGCGCTGTAATGCATTACGGGTCATACAAGCGAGAAAATGTTGATTGTTTTTAGCCAATTTTATAATCAGTTGATTTAATTGATCCGCCCAGCGCATTTGGCCTGACACTGCCTCTAAATCAAAAAATATAGAACTGTGTAGTAAACGTTCTGCTGTTGGCTTGTTAATCCAGTCGGTAAAATATTGCTGCCAAACTTTTAACGGTTGCCGCCATTGCGGGTTAGTGGCCATAATATTACCGGTACAATAAGTATAGCCACAGGCGGCTAAACCATCGCAAACAAAATTAGCTAGTTTTAAAAAATAGTCATCGTGTAGCTTAGGATCAAAGCTGTTATCTAAGATTAAAGCATTGTCTTGATCGGTCACTATCAGTTGCTCATCCCGCGCCATAGAGCCAAGGGCGATAAAACAGTAAGGAATGGGCGGTGGTCCAAATTCTTGTTCAGCCAGTTCGATAAGTCGTTGTTTAAAACTGCGGCCAATGGCGGCCATGGCACTGCCAATAAATTGTGAGTTAGCATCTTCGTTTGCCATGCGAATATAACTCGCTTCAACATCGGGTACTAGGGCACTTAGCTCAGCAACGTTTTGTTGGCGGAAGATACTGCTGACCACAAATAAGCTATTCTGAGATTCATAGCGAATAATATCCGACAGGGCAATAATACCGACCGGTTTATGCTGCCTTACGATGGGTAAATGATGCACGTTATGGCGTAACATTAGCATCATAGCTTCAAATACATATTGTTGCTGTTCAATGGTTACCAGCTCAGTAGACATAATGTCACTGACGGCAATCTCAGATTTAAGGCCTGGGGCGACTAACCGCGAACGAATATCTCGGTCAGTCATTATGCCCGCTAAGGTCCCTGCAAACTCAGGGTGGTCATGACCATGTAAAATGAGTAAACAGGACACACCTTGTTCAGTCATGATTTTTGCCGCATCCCAAACACTAGCAGTGGTTTCTATACACACTGGCTCTCGCCTGACTAAGGTTCTTACCTGGGCGCTTAATAAATCGGTTTCAGCTTGTTTAATGCTTTTAGCCGATTTACGCCGCTCAGTGTCACCGACTTCAATATAGTCAGCAAACAGGTCATTGCTATCAAATATGTGTTGAAAAATATGATCTGGAATTAAATAAATTAAACTATCTTCAACGGCCGTGGCCGGAAAACGCACTTTACCGCCGCGTAATAAACCTTGTTCACCTAATATACCGCCTTCAGTGAGGCGGTTATATAAGTCGCCATTTCGGCGGAAAGTTTCTACAACACCACTACGGATTAAGTGCAAGGCACTAAGCGGTTGATTAAAGATTAAAATCTCACTGCCAGCTTGAAAATAAGCAATGTCAGTGTTCAGTGCAATATCTAGTAACTCTTGCTCTGGCAAGTCCTGAAACGGCGGATGCCGCTTTAGGAACTCAAGAATTTCAATTTGTTCTATTTCCATAATACTTTATCAACCAGTGCAGTTAATCCGCAATTTTTTAATCAGTGCTAGTTTTAATCCAGCTTTTATCAGCTGGATATTGATGGCTATTTAAGTCTTGTGATGACAGTACTGTTATTAAAGTGCTGTTATTAAGGTACTGTTATTAAAGCACTCTTATTAAAGTACTGTCATCAATGCAGGGCTATCTCGGCTCTGACATTAAGCCTTTCACTACTGCAACACTGGCTGCTAGCAACACTATAGTAAAAGGCAAACCAGTTGAAACGGCCATGGCTTGCAACGAAACTAAGCCCCCCCCCACCATTAGGGCAATAGCCACTAAACCTTCAAATGTACACCAAAACACTCGTTGTGGTAGAGGGGCATCCACTTTACCGCCAGCGGCAATAGTATCAATGACTAATGAGCCAGAGTCAGACGAGGTGATAAAAAACACCACGACTAAAATGATGGCAATAAAAGAAGTCACTTGAGCGAATGGTAAGGCATCTAACATCACAAAAAGTTGTAATGGTACATCGGCATTCATAGCGGCGTTATAACCATCGTTTACCACTTGGCTGATGGCGGTGCTACCAAATACTGTCATCCATAATACACAGGCTAAAGAAGGGATCACTAATACTGAGATTAAGAATTCACGGACAGTTCTACCCCGCGAGACGCGAGCGATAAACATACCAACAAATGGTGACCAGCTTATCCACCATGCCCAATAAAAGGCGGTCCAGCCTTGGCTATAATTGGCATCTTCACGACCAAATGGATTGGCTAAAGCCGGTAGATGTTGTAAATAAGAGCCTAAGTTAGTAAAAAAACCGGTTAAAATGGCTAATGTTGGGCCAACAATAATAACGAACAGCAATAATAATGCTGCTAGTACCATATTGATTTCTGATAGTCGTTTAACACCGGCATCTAAGCCCGCGACTACTGATAATAACGCGATTAAGGTAATACCAATAACCAACAGAATTTGTACGGTTAACCCTTCAGGCGCATCAAATAAGTAATGTAAGCCTGCGCCCGCTTGAGCAGCACCAAAACCCAGTGAAGTCGCTAAACCAAACAAGGTAGCAAACACGGCTAGAATATCAATAATATGCCCAGGCCAACCCCAAACACGCTCACCTAATAGTGGATAAAACACAGAGCGCATGGTTAACGGTAAACCTTTATTAAACGAGAATAAGGCTAAACCTAAGGCCAAAATGGCGTAAATTGCCCAAGGGTGTAATGCCCAATGGTAGATAGTGGCGGCCATACCTAAACTTGCGGCAGCAGCTGCGTCGCCTTCTGCACCACCTAGTGGCGCCCAGTCAGTACGTACACCGTCGGTTACACTGACACCAGCCATAGAGGTACCATAATGGGTTAACGGCTCTGATACACCGTAAAACATTAAGCCAATACCCATACCAGCAGCAAACAGCATTGAAAACCAACCAAGGTAACCATAGTCAGGTTTCGCTTCTGTACCGCCTAAACGCACCCGACCTAATGGCGAAATAATTAAGCCTAAGCATAAAACCACAAAAATATTAGCAGCCGACATAAAAAACCAGCTTAAATTACTGGTAAGCCAACCTCGCATACTGCTAAAAATAGGCTCAGCTTGGTTTTGAAATATAATGGTTAGCGCCACAAAAATGATAATCGTTAAACCCGAGATTAAAAATACTCGGTTATGAATATCTAGGCCGAAAGGGCCTACTTTCACTAAAATATTATCTTGGCCAACTTGGTAGTCAGTATCAATAGGATTGACTTGGCCATCTGGGATCATCGGATCTTTCTTATTTGTCATTTTTTAATCCTTGTATCTCTTATTAGAAGTAATAGCCAATGTTGATATTAAATCGACGTTCGGTTTCACTGTCATCACCCGCCATACTACCGCCAACAAAGGGTTGGTTACGGGCATGGACTAGATCGAAATAGGTAAATAAGCCGCCAGCAGCAACAGAAAAACCGGTGACATTCATCATGGTATTAGCGGTATTGTCTGACTTGTCATAAATTAAACTAAAGTCATTATAAAACTGGATGCCACTAACTGGGCCCCATGCTAGCGGTAAGCTATAAGCAATGTTTGCTGTAGCAGAAGTTGCTTCTGCGGCAATGGAGTCGTAGAAAGCATAAGCGCCCACTGCGATACTGTTACTGTTATCGACCTGATATTTATATTGGGTGTATTGCAGCTGTAAATTCCAGCGATCGTAAGTGCTATTTAAGTGTGCGGCCCAAGCATAATAATCACCTGCGCGACGCGTGCCATCATGCAAACCACCGGCTAACCCTGAAACACCGACTTCGGTATTAATATCGTTATGGCTAAAGTGATAGCCAAAGCGACCACTAAAGGTATTGTACTCACCTAAGGGTTGCGCTGGGTCATCATAAATACCATCTGCCGGTAAGCGACTGCCAACGATATCGTAAGAATAGCGATCAGAGCGGCTGCCTACATAACCGTCAACACCACCTAATTCATCGTTTTTAAAGAAGCCTAAATCTAATTGCCAATTATCGGCAATAGCTCGTTTAAACATAATGCCTAAATCGTAATCGTCTTCTAAACCCAGATAGTAGTTGCTACTAAAAAAATAGTTATGCGAGTTATACGGCCAGTTACCAAAAGGTACTTGAGTGATACCGGCTAAAACTTGCCAATTATCGCTAAAACCATAGCCAACGTAAGCTGATTTCACGGCAGTCATATAATCAAAAAAACGGATTTCAGCATTAAGGGTGACATCCCCGACACTGCCATTTAAATTTAAGCGGAAAATATCAAAAGCAAAATCACCACCGCGATTTTTATTACCATCGCTATAAGAAGTGTGGCTGTAATTGGTTCGGATGGCACCACCAAGATTAATACCGTCTGTAGACTCAGGCTCAGGAGTGTCCGCTGCAACGGTTTGGATGATAAGGGTATTGTTTTGGTCGGCGGCACCATGCTCAGCAATGATTTGCTCTATTTCGGCTAATTGGCTGGCAGAGGAAGTGTCGTCTGAATCGAGAGATAAGACTTTAATGGTTTTAACTTGTTGTTTGCTGGGGGCTTGTAGCTTTTGTTCCAGTATCGCAACTTGTTGTTTTAGAAGTTCTAGTTGCTGTTTTAATTCGGTTAGGTCGTGGTCTTGAGTTTGTTGTGCGATAGCTGGACTACAAAGTAATAAAATACTGAGTGCCAAGCTAGTTCGGATAGCCATGTGGTTCCTTTGCATAGGGCAGTGATTAAACATCTCTATAGTATAGCAAAATTCCGCTTAGAGCCCAAGTAGGGCTAATATTGCATATTAGTATCCTTACTTGGGTATGGAATAACGGGCTATTAAAGCGACATTAAACGACGCTTAGCCGACACTTAACCGACATAGGTTGTCACAAATAATGGCCGTCGCTATACCTACATTTAGCGATTCAGCAGCACCATAAGCAGGGATGGTGATTTTTTTAGTGATTAATGGACTCAGTTCAGCGCTAATGCCATTGGCTTCATTACCCATAACGATAAAACCGCCTGGCTGTTTTAACGTAAGCGAGTGTACTGATTCTCCGCCAAGGTAAGCGCCATAAACGGGTTGCAACTGCTGGGCTAAAACTGGGGCTAAATCTTGATAATATAAATTTACCCGTAAAAAAGAGCCTTTGGCTGCGGCAATCACTTTAGGGTTATACATATCAGCGGTATCGGTTGAACAGACAATATGCTTAATGCCATACCAATCAGCAATACGAATAATACTGCCAAGGTTACCGGGGTCGTTAATTTGATCTAACACTAATATCCAAGCAGGTTCAGCTAAGCTAAAAGCTTGTGCCTCCGGCATGGCCACTACAGCTAAAGCCGCATCATTGCTTGAAAACGTGCCAACTTTGGCTAGCTCGTCAGCACTGCAACTTTGCACCAGCGTTAGCTCAGTAACCGCGCTGGCGTGTTGTTGTAAAAAGCGCTCTGTGGCAAATAACGCTGTTATCTGCCAGTTTGACGCTAATAATTCCAATACAGCTTTTTCACCTTCAACAATAAAACACTGCTCAATTTTACGCTGCTTTTTTTGGTGTAAACCCCGAATTAACTTACTCCACTTCTGACTGATCATTTATTAAAAGCCTGCTCACCGTTGACCCAAGTTTGTTCTACTTCAACTTGCCATAGCTCAGTTTCAGGGATAGTGAAAATATCACGATCGATCAAAATAAAGTCAGCCCAGCTGCCGGGTGCTAAAGTGCCCATCATATTTTCTTGAAAGGCGCCATAAGCGGCATCTACAGTAAAGGAGCGTAGAGCTTCGGTTAAGGTTAAACGCTGCTCAGGGATCCAACCGCCTTTTGGTTGATTGTGCTGGTCTTGGCGCGTTACCGAGGCATGAATACCATGAAACGGCTCGGCTAATTCTACAGGGTAATCTGACCCGCCGACAATAATACTGCCTTGATCAATAAAAGTACGCCATGCATAAGCACCACGTAATCGTTCTTCACCTAAACGATCGGCCGCCATATTTTTATCTGAAGTGGCATGAACTGCCTGCATGGCGGGAATAACACCTAGTTTTGCAAAGCGCGGTATATCGATTGGGGCAATAATTTGCGCATGTTCGATACGATGACGACTGGCTATACGTTGTTCTGCGGGCACTAATTGCTCAAACTGATCTAAAGTAATCCGGTTAGATAAGTCACCAATAGCGTGCACATTAGCTTGAAAGCCAGCATTAATGGTTTGCTGCATAACGGCATGCAGTTGGTCTGGCTCGGTAACTAATAAGCCACTTTGATCCGGTTTATCACTATAAGGCTTTATTAAAGCTGCACCGCGGCTACCTAAAGCGCCATCACCATAAATTTTCACCGAGCGAATATCTAAAAAATCCGTTTTATCATCAATAATGCCGGCCTTTAACCAGTTGGCTAGCTCAGGATCGTTGGCAGCTAACATAGGGTATATTCGTAGTGGCAACTTAGATTTTGCTGCTAGTTGTTGGTATAACTTTACCGTGGCGGTATCAACACCGGCATCATGGGTACTGGTAATACCTAGTGCTAATAAATGTTTAAAAGCAGCATTAAGGGCATGCAGCTTTTCGGCATCAGTACTTTCTGGAATATGTTTTTCAATTAATGCCATAGCATTGTCAATTAATACGCCAGTAGGATTACCTTTAGCATCGCGAATAATTTCACCGCCAGCTGGGTCAAGGGTGTCTTTAGTGACACCTGCTAACGCTAGCGCTTTGCTATTAGCCCAACCGGCATGGCCATCAACGCGTCTTAACCATACGGGTTTATTGGCAACAGCTTCATCTAATAGTGTTGAGGTAGGGAATTGCTTTTCTGGCCACAATACTTGGTTCCAGCCACGACCTTTAATCCAACTTAGCTCTGGATTTTTAGCAGCAAACTCAGCAACCCGTTTAACGGCGTCTTGCTCAGTTGAACTACCACGAAGTTCGGTCATGGATAAGTTAAAACCTAAGCCCAAAACATGGCCGTGACCATCGATTAGCCCTGGTAATAGTGTTTTACCTTTACCGTCTATAGTTTTAGCCGCTGCGTACTTTGCTGCTAAGTCATTATCACCACGAGCGATAATTTTACCCGTTGCATCATCGAATACTAATACTTTAAACGGGCTAACTTCTCGTTCAGCATTAAAGCCGTAACCATTGATATTAGTAACCACGACGGGTGCAGCGAGTAAGCTGCTGGCGCTAAAAAGCAATCCAAGCAATGAACAGCGGGTAAGTAATAACATAAATGATAACTCCCATGAATAGACGTTCAACTATAACAACAAAAGTGTTTTAACGAAATCGGCATATCTAAATCGGAAAAACTAAATCGGTAAAACTAAATAGACCATGCAACTGCACAGCTTAGTTGCTGTTAATTAGCTGATTGTTTAGTAAGTGCTTTTGGATCGAGTAATTCAGTAAGTTGTGCTCTGCTGTAATCAGTGTGCTCTAAAGCAACATCTATAACCGGTCGCTGCTGTTGATAGGCTTGTTTAGCAATAGTCGCCGCTTTGCTATAGCCAATTACAGAATTAAGGGCAGTGACTAAAATAGGGTTACGCGCTAAGGCTTTATCAATATTATCTTCACGTACGGTGAAGCTATCGATAGCTTGGCTGGCTAGCTCATTGCAAGCAGTGCTAAGTAATTGGATACTTTGCAATAAATTGTAGGCAATAACCGGCAACATAACATTAAGCTCAAAGTTACCTGACTGCCCCGCAATCGTTATCGTGCTGTCGTTGCCAATAACTTGGGCACAAATCATTGCAGTCGCTTCAGGGATCACAGGGTTAACTTTACCCGGCATAATAGACGAACCAGGTTGCAAGGCGGCTAGCTCTATTTCGGCAAAACCAGCTAGCGGTCCTGAGTTCATCAAACGTAAGTCATTACTTATTTTCATAATACTGACGGCTATGGTTTTTAAACATCCAGAGCAGGCTACTGCGCTGTCTTGTGAGCTAATAGCGGCAAATAAATTGTCAGCAGGACGAAACTGCATTGCCGTTAGCTGGTTTAGTTTATGGTTAAATTGCTTAGCGAAGTCGGGGTGGGCATTGATACCCGTTCCTACCGCTGTACCGCCTTGGGCTAATCCTTGTAGTTGCTGTAACTGCTGCTCTAGTTGATGCTGATTGTGTTGTAATTGGCTGTGCCAGCCGCCGAGTACTTGGGCAAAGCTTACTGGCATGGCGTCCATTAAATGCGTACGGCCGGTTTTAACGATATGGCCAATATCTGCTATTTTGTTGCTTAAGCTGTGCTGTAATTGCTGCAGGGCTGGCATTAATTGCTGTGCAATGGCTAAGGCAGCACTAACGTGAATAGCGGTAGGAATAGTGTCGTTGCTGCTTTGGCCTAAGTTAACATGGTCATTTGGGTGTACCGTTTCGCCCAATGATTTAGACGCAAGGGTAGCCAGTACTTCATTGACATTCATATTAGTGCTGGTGCCAGAGCCGGTTTGAAAGATATCAATGGGATACTGCTGCATATCAATATTGGCTAATTGTTGTTCGGCCGCTTGGCAGATAGCTTGACACCTTTTGTTATCTAATAAGTCTAGGCTGTGGTTAGCTTGAGCTGCGGCTATTTTAATCTGCAATAAAGCGGCGATAAACGGCTTAGGGAAAACAAGATCACTAAACGGAAAGTTTTGTACGGCTCGTTGGGTTTGGGCTTGATACAAAGCGTTTTCAGGTACTTGTAGTTCGCCCATGCTGTCATGTTCGGTTCTGGTTTTCATTTGGACTCCAAAAGATTTATTGCCGTTTTAGATTAAGGAATATTGTCTGAGCATAGCAAAGATCATACTAATGAGTTGGATCACTGTTAATATTAGTCCTCGTAACACTATTAAAACTACTAGTATAGGTAATGGAAATCTTCGTCAAATAGGCTAAATGATGCGACTAAAACCCAGTGAGGCCCTTGGGCTTTTATGGACTTTTCACTGAGATAACGGTATATATATCGCCATTATGGCCTCTGGTTTTTTCTATTAGCCATCGTTTTGACCACAAGTCGCCTATTATGTTTAGAAAGCGGTTTATTATTTTAAATATTCCATTGCCATTGCTGCTAAGAGCGAATGAGCTTATTACATTTGCACACCGCGATAAGGACAAGCTGTAACTATGACACTTTTATGGATTTTGCTGTTACCCATGCTTGGCACTTTTGCACCAATATTGAGTGCAAAAACTAGCCGTAGCGCATGCGCACTATTTACAGCTATTCCCCCTGCATTAGCATTAGCCATATTGGTTTCATTAACCGGTGAAGTATTTAGCGGCGAAGTATTACGCTTTACATTAGAGTGGGTGCCGCTTCTAGGTTTAGAAGTTGTTATACGCTTAGATGGCCTAGCGTACTTATTTAGCCTTTTAATTCTTGGCATTGGTTTGCTGATAATTTTATATGCTCGTTATTACTTATCCACACAAGATTCATTGCCGAGATTTTATGCTTATTTAATTCTATTTATGACCGCCATGCTGGGCATAGTATTGTCGGGAAATCTGCTACAGCTATGGGTATTTTGGGAATTAACCAGTATTAGCTCGTTTTTACTGATTAGCTTTTGGTGGCAGCAAACTGAAGCCCGCCAAGGGGCTCGTATGGCCCTAACAGTAACAGGTGCTGGCGGCTTAGCCTTATTAGCAGCCTTTATTTTAATTGGCCAAGTAGTAGGTAGTTACGATTTAGATCTAGTGCTGGCAAGTAAGGATATTATTTTACAGCATCATTTATATCCGCTGATGCTAGTGCTGTTTTTAATTGGCTGCTTTACTAAGTCGGCACAATTCCCGTTTCATTTTTGGTTACCTAATGCCATGGCCGCACCCACACCGGTAAGTGCTTACTTACATTCTGCGACTATGGTAAAAGCCGGTATATTTTTATTAGCCCGTTTTTATCCGGTGATGTCGGGTACTGAATTATGGTTTGTTATTGTTAGTGTTACCGGTCTCATCACCTTACTGATTGGTGCTTATTTAGCGCTATTTAAACATGACTTAAAAGGTTTATTAGCTTATTCCACTATTAGCCACTTAGGCTTAATTACCATGTTGTTTGGTATTGGCTCAGACTTAGCCGCCATTGCCGGTATATTCCATATTATAAATCACGCCACCTTTAAAGCATCATTATTTATGGCGGCGGGTATTATTGATCATGAGGCCGGCTCGCGTGATATGCGAAAGTTAAATGGGCTATGGCACTTTATGCCCATTACGGCCACTTTAGCCATGGTGGCGGCTGCAGCCATGGCGGGCGTGCCGCTGCTAAATGGCTTTTTATCCAAAGAGATGTTTTTTACTGAAACCATACATCAGCATTTACTTGGCTCACTGTCGTGGGTAATACCGGTGTTAGCTACTGTAGCTGGTATATTCTCGGTCGCTTATTCTATGCGCTTTATTCACGATGTGTTTTTTAATGGCCAGCCAAAAGGATTAACTAAAACACCAAAAGAGCCGCCGCGTTACATGCGAGTGCCGGTAGAGGTGTTAGTGGCATTGTGTATTTTAGTCGGTATTTTCCCAGCCTATTTTGTGCAAGACATTTTAAATGCTGCAGCAGTGGCGGTATTGGGTGGGCCGGTTCCAGAATACAGCATAGCGATTTGGCATGGTTTTAATTTACCGCTATTAATGAGTGCGCTGGCGCTAATAGGCGGTACGATTATCTACGTTAACCGTAAGCATTTATTCGATTTTCAGCATACGTTGCCTGGCATTGATGTGTTGCAAAGCTTTGAGTTATATCTGGCTAAATTTATTCGTGGCTGTAATGCGGTCTATGTTTGGCTGGATAACGGTTCGATGCAGCGTTATATGAAGCTATTATTACTTTGCTTTGTGGTATTGGCAGGTGTGCCATTATTACAGTTAGATACGTTATGGGGCGGTCGCACAGAGTTACAAGTGGGTGCGGTGGATATTACCGGTGCTGCGTTGTTAATGATGGGTGCTTTTGCCACCACAGTGCTGCACCGCTATCGTTTAGTGGCTTTGTTGATGATTTCGGTAGTGGGGTTAATAGTATCAATTGCCTTTATCCGTTTCTCTGCGCCCGATTTAGCGCTAACTCAATTCTCAGTGGAAGTCGTGACCATTATTTTATTAATGCTAGCGTTGTTCTTTTTACCGCATAAAACACCGAAACAGTCGAGCGCAAGAAGAGTACTGTCAGATGTCGGTATTGCCAGCATGGTAGGTGTTATCGTGGGTAGCTTAAGTTACGCTTTAATGACTCGACCTTTTAGCACTATTTCTGATTTCTTTATTGCTAATGCTAAAACCGGCGGTGGCGGTACTAATGTGGTTAACGTTATTTTGGTCGACTTCCGGGGCTTTGATACCTTGGGTGAAATTACGGTTTTAGGTATTGCCGCTTTAGGTATCTTTAAGTTACTTACCCGAATTCCGTTATTTAAACCCAGCAGCGATGGCGATGGCCGGCCTTGGAGTACTGAGCGTCATTCATTGTTATTAGCCACCGTATCGCAAGGCTTATTACCGTTAGCGTTAATGGTATCGGTGTTTATTTTCTTCCGTGGTCATAACTTGCCAGGTGGTGGGTTTATTGCAGGCTTAGTGACTGCAGTTGCCATTATCTTACAATATATTGCTCATGGTGTGGATTGGGTTAAAACCCGAATGGATGTGGAATATCAGCGAGTGATTGCAATTGGTTTAACTATCGCCTTAGTCACCGGCATAGGTAGCATGTTATTTAACCGGCCTTTTTTAACCTCTTGGTTTGATTATTATCATATACCGATATTAGGCGAAATTGAGCTAGCCAGTGCGATAGCGTTTGATTTAGGCGTCTATATTACAGTAGTGGGGGCAACGTTATTGATTTTGGCCAATTTAGGCAAAATGACCACTAGCCATCGACCTGTACATAAGGAAACAATCTAATGGAAACATTGTTTGCCAGCTGTATTGGTTTTTTAACCAGTTGCGGCGTGTTTTTAATGCTTCGCGGCCGCACGTTCCCGGTGATGATGGGTTTAACTATGTTGTCGTATGCGGTTAACTTATTTATTTTCTCGTCAGGTCGACTGACCTTACGCGGCGCGGCGGTATTAGGTAACTCAGATAATTATGCAGATCCCTTACCACAAGCTTTAGTTTTAACCGCCATTGTTATTGGTTTTGCCATGACGGCTTTTTTGGTGATTTTAGCGATTAGAGCACGGGCAGATTTAGGTAATGATCATGTTGATGGTAAATTACCAGAAACAGGCAAGGGGCAGCGTTAATGTGGCATTTAGTGGTTTTACCGATTATTTTGCCTATGCTAACGGCGTTGTTGATTATTTTACCACCAATACATCGTCGGCCATCCAGACGACGCTGGGTCAGTATGATATCGGCAGGTATCCAATTTATTATTGCTGTAGTACTACTATTGCAAGTTCAGCAGCACGGTTTATTACATTATGCAGTAGGTAATTGGCAGGCCCCGTTTGGCATAGTGTTAGTTGCCGATACTCTTTCTGTGGTTATGGTGTGCCTAACCAGCTTTTTAGCCTTGGGTGCTATTATCTATGGTAGTGCTGGCGAAGATGAAAAAGGCTCGTTTTTCCATCCATTATTTCAATTCCAAGTGATGGGCATTAATGGTGCATTTTTAACCGGCGACTTGTTTAATATGTTTGTATTTTTTGAAGTGCTACTTATCGCTTCATACGCTTTATTAGTGCATGGCGGTGGTAAAAATAAAACTAAAGCTGCCCTGCATTATGTCGTACTTAACTTAACGGGATCGGCAGTATTTCTGATTGCTTTAGCTGTGTTATATGGCACCTTAGGCACCTTAAATATGGCAGACATGATTGGCAAAGTTGCCAATATAGCGCCTGAAGATGTCATGCTGGTAAAAGCTGGCGGATTAATGCTGATGATTGTATTTGCGTTAAAAGCCGCAATTTTACCCTTGCAGTTTTGGTTACCTGCTGCTTATTCTTCCGCCTCACCCGCAGTGGCGGCGCTATTTGCGGTTATGACAAAAATTGGTGTCTATGGTTTGCTCCGGGTTTATAGCACTATATTTGGTGAACATGCTGGCCCTTTAGCAGGCATTGCCTCTGTATGGTTATTGCCTGTGGGTTTAATCACTATCGTCATCGGTGCTATAGGTGTGATATCCAGCAAAGATTTTCGTAAAATTGTAGCGCACCTAGTGCTTATTTCTGTAGGAACCTTAGTAACGTTAGTGTCTTTACAAACACCAGCCTCTGCCAGCGCGGTAGTGTTTTATACCGTACATTCAACGGTAGTGTGTGCAGCTTTATTTTTAATTGCCGATTTAGTGGCTAATCAACGCGGCAAAGCAGGTGACCGTTTAGTACCCGGGCGACGTATAGCTCAACCAGCGCTATTAGGTACTATGTTTTTTATTGCTGTGCTGAGTGTTACCGGTATTCCACCGTTTTCCGGTTTTATTGGTAAACTCATGGTATTGCAAGCGGTAGTAGAGCCAATGAATAAACTGCTGATATGGGGCGTGGTATTAAGCTGTACTTTACTGGTCATTATAGGTTTATCTCGGGCTGGTACTACGTTGTTCTGGCGGGTTAGCGGTACAGAATCAGACGCAGAGCATGTCAAACCACTTCAAACAGTCGCAGTGGGTTGGCTATTGCTCGCCAGTATATTGTTAGTCGTCTTTGCTGGCCCACTGACTCAATTAAGCCAAAATGCGGCTAGCGAGCTATACGATATTAACAGCTTAACTGAACGAGTATTGGGTAGCCCAAGTTTTGACATGACACCTGAAACACTTAATCTAATCCCTAATATAACTTCAAATATAAGCACTAACACAGCGATAGGAGGCCAATGATGCGCAATCGTTTACTACCGGCTCCTTTTAGTAGCTTAGTATTATTTTTTGTCTGGTTATTATTAAGCCAAAGTATTGCTGCCGTGCATATATTTTTTGGTGTCATTTTGGCTGTTATTTTGCCATTAGTCACCGCCAGATTTCGAGATCCACAACCGCGAATCAAACGACCGTTATTGGCACTACGCTATATGCTACGAGTATTAGCCGATATTATTGTTGCCAATGTGCAAGTGGCGATTATTATCTTGGGGCCGAGACATAAATTAAAGCCCGCTTTTGTGCGGGTGCCCATTGATTTGCACCATAGTTTGCCGCTGACCATACTGGCAAATACCGTGTCTTTGACTCCGGGTACTGTGAGTGCTGATATTTATCCGCATGCTGAATCGATTGACTCTAGTCAGCCATTACCGCAACGTTGGTTATTAATTCATGTCTTAGATTTAACCGATGAAGCCAAGTTAATTGCCTCGATTAAACAGCGGTATGAAGCACCCTTAAAGGAAATATTCCAATGTTAGACAACGTCATAATTTTAGTGTTTGCCATGATAAGTTTAGCTTTGTTATTAAACATATGGTGTTTATTTCGCGGTCCAAGCTTACCTGATCGCTTGTTAGCGTTAGATACTATGTATATTAATAGCATCGCCTTAATCTCCTTGTATGGCTTGCTAATGCGCTCTTGGTTGTACTTTGAGGCCGCAGTATTGTTAGCGATGTTAGGCTTTGTTAGTACGGTTGCGATATGTAAGTTTTTACTGCGTGGCGATATAATCGAATAGGAACAGACATGCAACAATTTATGGAATGGGTAGTGGTGAGCTTTCTGCTAATTGGTGGCACCTTTGTGCTTATTGGTTCTATTGGTTTGATGAGGATGCCTGACTTTTTTATGCGCTTACATGGCCCAACTAAAGCCACAACTGTGGGCATGGGCGGAATTTTACTCAGCTCTATATTTTTCTTTAGTAGCCAAGGAAACTTTAGTGCTCACGAGCTATTAATTACCATATTTCTATTGATTACAGCGCCAATTAGCGCCCATATGTTAATTAAAGCCGCGATACATCATCAGCTTAAAGCCATCGATAAGACTCAAGGTATAGAGAATATTGGTGATAAAGCACTGGTAGACAAGACCGACGAAAACGCAGAGCAATAACTTTAATGATTTTAGCTGGCTCTAGCTGAATTAGGTCTCGTCAAAGCCATTATTAATTAAACTGACTACTGCGGCTAATGCTTGCTCTGCATCCTCACCCTCAGTCGCAACTTGCAAGGTCTTTCCTTTACTGCTAGCTAACATTAATAGCGCTAATACACTGCTAGCATCTGCGGTTTGTTTATCTTGAATTAATTGTATTTTCGCTGAAAACTGCTGGCATAATTGAGCCAACTTAGTGGCGGCTCTCGCATGTAAGCCAAGATGGTTAACGATAGTGACGTCTTGTTTGCATCGCATAAGCTGGCTCTAACGTTGGTGGTGACGTACTAACTCTCGATGACGTATTTGCACGTCGTCACGTTGATTACGGTAGCTTTCTGCTAAACATTCAGCAATATAAACTGAACGATGTTGGCCGCCAGTGCAACCAATTGCAACGGTTAAGTAGCTACGGTTATTACGCTCTAAATGTGGTAACCAGCTACTAATAAAGCTATTAATTTGCCAAATATATTTGGCAACGACTGGCTGCGAAGCCAGATAATCTTTTACCGGTTGATCCACACCCGTTAAGGGTTTTAAATCAGGCTCCCAATGCGGGTTTGGCAAGAACCGAGCGTCAAATACATAGTCTGCATCTTTGGGAATACCGTACTTAAAGCCAAAAGATTCAAACAGAATAACTAAACGACCGGTTTTTTGACCTAAAATACGTTCACGTAATTGCTCTGCTAGCTGATGAACATTTAGCTCTGTGGTATCAATGTACAAGTCTGCAGCGCTGGCTATGGGGTCGAGTAACTGCTGTTCCCGCATAATGGCTTCATCTAAAGACATGGCTTGGTGTGACAGCGGGTGCATGCGACGGGTTTCACTAAACCGGCGAATTAAGGTGCTGTGATCAGCATCTAAATACAGTATATGTAAGTCAACTTTGCGTGGTAAGTATGACAAGATTTCCGTTAAGTCATCAGGGTTTACTGGTAAGTTGCGGACATCGATACTGACTGCGACTCGCTCGTACTGACCCATTACTGTTGTTGCTAACGTAGGCAGTAAATTAACCGGAATATTATCTACGCAGTAATATCCTAGATCTTCCATTACTCGTAAAGCGACTGATTTACCAGAGCCAGAACGCCCACTGACAACAAGCAACTTCATCATTCTGTATTAGCCTCACAATACTCTATAAGCAGTTGATAGAGTTGTTGGTTAGTTTCTGCATTACGAATTTTCTTGGTTAATTCTTTTTGACTGAGTAGCTTAGCAATACTAGATAAGGTACTTAAATGGGCTTGGCACTGATCTTCTGGCAATAAAATCGCACAAAATATATCGACTGGTTGATTATCGTTAGCATCAAAAGCAATGGCTTCTTTACTGACGACAAACACCAAAATCGGTTTTTCTACATTGCTAAGTTTACCGTGCGGTATAGCGATACCACCACCTATGCCTGTAGAACCAAGCTTTTCACGCGCCATTAGTGATTCAAGAATACTGTATTCAGTTACTTCAGGTAATTGCTGCTGCGCAAGCTCAGCAATATATTCTAAAATACGCTTTTTACTATTAAAAAGAACTGCACTTTTAGTGCAGTTCTCCGTCAACATTGTGGTTAAATTTATCATAGTTAATTTAGTGTCGAATTAGCTTTTCTTTGTGTTTAATTACTTGTCGATCAAGTTTATCGATCAGCTGGTCAATGGCGGCATACATGTTTTCATCATCAGAGATAGCGAATACTTCTGCACCACTTAAATTAATCTTAGCTTCAGCTATTTGCTTGAGCTTTTCTACCGTTAAAACAACATTTACGTTATTAATATGCTCAAAGTGTCGGGCTAATTTAGCGAATTTAGTGTCTACATATTCCTTTAATGCGGCTGTGATTTCGACATGACGACCAGTTAGATTGATTTGCATAGACATATTCCTCTTTTTGGCTTACTTACATCAAGGTCTTGCGCTGATTTGACGGTGGAATAAATAAAGACTCACGATACTTGGCAATAGTACGCCTTGCAACGTTTATCCCTTGTTCTAGTAGTATTTCGGCCATTTTGCTATCACTAAGCGGTTTGGCCGGGTTTTCCGCCGCCACTAATTTTTTAATAAAGGCTCGAATCGCAGTGGATGAACATTCGCCACCGCTATCGGTACTTACATGACTAGAGAAAAAGTACTTCAGTTCAAATATTCCTCTAGGTGTATGCATATACTTTTGGGTAGTTACTCGGGAAATAGTTGACTCATGCATGCCAACCATTTCTGCTACATCATTCAATACCATCGGTTTCATGGCTTCTTCGCCAAGCTCAAAAAAGCCTTGTTGTTGTTGTACTATACAGTTGGACACTTTTAATAGGGTTTCGTTTCTACTTTCTAAACTTTTTATAAACCATTTTGCTTCTTGTAAATGCGAGCGTATAAATTGGCTGTCGGAACTACTTTTAGCTGTTCTGGACATAGCAGCGTATTGCTGATTAACCCTAACTTTAGGCATTGCCTCGGCGTTTAACTCTACTTGCCAGCGACCTTTTACTTTGGTCACACTAACATCAGGGATAACGTATTGTTGTTCTTGTTTTATCACATCGGCACCTGGCCGCGGGTTTAAACTTTGAATCAGTTGCATCACCTGTTTAAGTTCGTCTTCTTTGAGTCTAGTCACTCGCATCAAAGAACGAAAGTCTCTATTAGCTAAAAAGTCGGTATGTTCAAGTAATAAGGCCTGAGCCTGAGCTAAAAAAAGGTGTGTCGGCTGAAAACTGACGTAATTGGACTAATAGGCATTCTTGTACTGAGCGAGCACCAACGCCGATGGGGTCAAATAATTGAATGCGCTTAATGACTGCTTCTACTTCGTCCGCTTCAACATCGTCTATATCGAGAGACTGTAATATATCGTCACAGCTGATAGTTAGGGTGCCATTTTCATCAATCGCTTCAATTATAATTTCAGCAATAATTAAATCAATTTCAGAAAAAGGAGTGAGTTGCATTTGCCAACGTAGGTAGTCCTGCAAGCTTTGGCTGGTTTCACCTTGGTACGCATTATCATCGTCGCTAATACTGTTACTGCTTGAACTAACAGGCATAGCACTAACCAAGTCATCCCAATCATTATCTAGCGGTAAGTCTTCTTGAATATTTTGCTCAGCCATGCCATCACTAGCATCGGTTTCTGAGTTATCAACTTTGCTATCATTTTCAGCAATAGCGTTATCTTCTTTTTGGCTGTTTTGCTGTAAATTTTCATCGTTACTTGGCGTAACGTCATCATCAGCTTCTAATAACGGATTAGCATCCAGCGCTTCTTGGATCTCTTGCTGTAACTCAATAGTCGACAGTTGCAGTAAGCGAATAGCCTGCTGCAGCTGTGGCGTCATGGTCAGCTGTTGCCCTAAACGAAGTTGCAAAGATGGTTTCATGTACTTCTGCTTTTCTCCTGAAACTTAAGTGATAACAATGCTTGCTTACTATAGCCTGAATTGTTCACCTAGGTATACATCCCGTACTTTTTGATCAGCAAGCACTTGTTGTGGTGGACCAGAGGCAATTAATTCACCATGGCTAACGATGTAAGCGATTTCACAAACATCGAGCGTTTCACGCACATTATGATCGGTAATTAATACCCCAATACCTCGTTGACCTAAATGCTGGATAATTTTTTTAATATCTAATACTGAAATTGGGTCAACACCAGCAAAAGGTTCGTCGAGTAAAATAAAAGCAGGTTCGGCAGCTAACGCTCTGGCAATTTCTACTCGGCGGCGTTCACCACCAGATAAACTCATGCCTAAACTATGTTTAATATGGCCGATATGGAACTCTTCTAATAACTCATCAGCTATTTCTTCACGCTTGGCACGGCTAAGTGACTTACGGGTTTCTAAAATGGCCATTAAGTTATCATACACGCTAAGCTTACGAAAAATAGAGCTTTCTTGGGGTAAATAACCAATACCTTGGCGCGCTCTAGCGTGAATGGGTTCAAACGTCATATCTTGATTATTAAGGGTAATACTGCCTTTATCAGACGGCACTAAGCCAACAATCATATAGAAAGTGGTGGTTTTACCGGCACCATTAGGGCCAAGTAAGCCAACAATTTGTCCGGCATTAACTTCTAAGCTGACGTCTTTAACCACTTGTCGGCCTTTATAACTTTTTGCCAGATTTGCTGCGACTAACTTCATGGGTTATTTTTTTCCTCTGGCGTAAAAATGGTAGTTACCCGTTTGTTTTTATTACTATCGGCACTCAATTGCTGCTTTTCAACGTTATAACGGATAGTGGATGCCTGAACAACACTACCACTTTGGGCTAATTCAGCATCGCCACTTAAGGTTAAAGTGCGTGAAGAGGGCTCATAACGCATTTGTTTGGCTTCAGCGGTGACTTGTTTGCCGCCTTCTAGCAATTGTGAGTAAAGCACCGGTTGGCCAGTCGCTATATAAATTTCTTTGCCTTTACCGGCGCTGGCATCAATCTCTAATAAATCGGCTTTCATTTGCATTGAGCCTTGCGTAATAATGACATTATTACGGTATGTCAGCACATTCTCTTTGATCGAAGACAAGTTATCGGCGTCAATCTGAATTTGTTGCTTGTAATCTGGCTCGGCAGCGACAGTACTAAAAGTCATTAGCAGTAGGGCTGCAGCCGTAATATAATTAGCCTTCATTTTGGTATACCGTTTTATTATGTTGTAATAACTGTAGGGTCTTCTCGGTTAAGTCTGCCTGAATACCGACACCCTCAATATAAAAACCTTTACCTTGTACCCGCACTGGCTGATTATTTTGCAAGCGGTTATCAGGAAATAACATCTCTAGTGTATCTGTTTCTATGCGCTCTATCAGTTCATTCTGTAATAAACTTTCAATAACGACTTGCTGTTCCAGGATGATTCTATCTTCTGGATACCAAGTGGCTATTTTGCTATGCGCGGTCCAGCTAGGCAGGTGTTGCCCGTTATATAGGGTATAAATAGGTAGCTCGAACTGAGTAAAACCGAGTAATTCAAAGTGCTCTAAACGCTCGGCAGTCACCGAATCAGTTTTAAATCCCTCGGCGTTATATAACGTACGGGTTATATCACTAGCAATATAATCTGGGCGTAACTCTTGACCCGCTTGCAGCATACTTGAGTTGTCATCCGGCTGAAACCATAAATAACTTGCAGTAATAACTAGTAATATAACCAGTATAACGAATAGTTTTCTCATGTGCTGCTGCCATCAAATTGCAAAAATTGCTGCTGGCTAATTAATAATAAGTCGCATAATTCGCGTACAGCGCCATAACCGCCGGCTAAACTGGTGTTGTAGTGGGCGTTAAGACGCAAGTAAGGGTGAGCATCAGCGACACCTACGGCTAAACCACAATGTTGCATAACTTGCCAGTCGGCTAAATCATCACCAATATAGGCCATTTGATCTGGGGTAAGTTGCATTTTTTGTTGCAGTTCCGCAAAAGCGGCCAGTTTATTTTCTTGGCCTTGATATATATAAGGCACCGTTAATGAGGTCATTCGTTGTTGAACAATGGCTGATGTGCGACCGGTGATAACAGCGACTTCAATGCCCGCAGTGCGCAAGGCTTTAATGCCATATCCATCACGGGTATGGAAGGCTTTAAGTTCTTCACCGTTATTACCTAGATAAATTCGACCATCTGAAAACACGCCATCAACATCGCAAATTAGCAGCTTTATTTTAGCCGCGCGTGCCATAACATCATCTGTTACTGCTTGGTATAGCTGGGTAAATAATGCCACCTTATAGTACCCCAGCACGTAATAAATCGTGCATATTCATCGCGCCAACGGGCACATTAGTACTATCGACTACGATAAGGCCGTTAATCTTTTTCTGCTGTAAAATTTGTAATGCTTCGGCTGCTAACATTTGGCTATTGGCTGTAATACAGTGCCGAGTCATAACGTCACTAATTAAAGAGCTATGGATATCTAGCCGAAGATCTAAAATACGCCGTAAATCACCGTCAGTAAAAATTCCTGCCATAACGCCGTTTTCATCAACAATAGCGGTCATACCTAAGCCTTTCTTGGAGATTTCTAGCAAGGCATCTTTAATAGTGGCATTTAGGCTGACAATAGGCACATTGTCATCTTTATGCATAACATCTTCTAAACGCAGTAATAATTTGCGGCCTAAACTGCCACCGGGATGCGATAAAGCAAAGTCATCGGCAGAGAAGCCGCGAGCATCTAATAAGGTCATAGCTAGTGCATCGCCCATCACTAAAGTTGCCGTAGTGCTGGAGGTTGGGGCTAGGCCAAGTGAACAGGCTTCTTGAGCAACTTTCACACATAAGTGGGCATCGGCTAATTTAGCTAAAGTTGACTCGGGATTACCGGTAATGGCAATAAGCTTAATTCCGCGGCGTTTAATCACCGGCACGATAGTTAACATTTCTGTTGTTTCACCAGAATTAGATATTGCTATCACTACATCTTCAGCTGACAACATACCTAAATCGCCATGACTAGCTTCACCTGGGTGGATAGAGAAAGCAGGCGTACCGGTTGAGGCTAGAGTGGCCGCAATTTTATTGGCAATATGGCCAGACTTACCCATGCCAGAAACAATGGTTTTGCCTTTACTATTTATAATAAGTTCACAGGCAAGATTAAACTCATCATCTATATATTGGACCAATTGCTCTACTGCATTAGCTTCAATGGCAATAACTTCTCTGGCGCGGATACGAAAATCTGTGCTCATGGTTCTCTCTTAGGCAATGGATGAAAATAAATAATATTGATAGCCAATAAATGCTGTTAATAATAGCAGGCCTTCAACTTTACTCAATCGGGGACGGCTGGTTGGCCTTAATGACATTAGTAGTAACACTAGGGTCGCGGCAATCATAATATATGCATCTTGATTACCCGCTTGTGGGTCAATGGCCCCAGGGGCGATAACGGCACTTAATCCCAGTACCGCTAGAATATTAATAATATTAGAACCAATAATGTTACCTAACGCCAAATCAACTTCACCTTTAATAATGCCAACAATGCTGGTGGCTAACTCAGGTAAACTGGTGCTTAAGGCAACGATGGTTAAGCCGATAACTAAATCGCTGACACCAACATAACGGGCGATATACACAGCGCCGTGGACTAATAGCTGTGAAGCCGCAAGCAGTAATATCATGCCAAGAACAAGCCAAAATAATGCTTGGCTTAGTGAGATAGGCAAGCTTTCTTCATGGCTAATATTGTGTAACAAAGGGTCGTCTACTTTAACGGTACGGGCGCAATACACCATAAAAGCAATAAAACAGCAAAAAGTTGCCAGTAATATCAACCCTTCCAACTGAGTTAGCTGATGGTCGGCTAAAAAGTAAAAACCTAAAAAGGTACTGGCAAGTAGCAACGGATATTCACGTTTAATGGTCAGCGAGGTCACTCTAATGGGTTTCAGTAAAGCTGCAAAACCAATAACTAATAATATATTAGTTATGTTTGAACCCAGCGCATTACCCACAGCAGTGCTTAAATGACCTTTATATGCTGCAATGGAAGACACTAGAATTTCAGGCATAGAAGTGCCAAGTGCAATGACGGTTAAGCCAATCAGCATAGGCGATATGCGGGTATAGCGCGCGACAGAGGCAGCGCCATAGATCAAACGATCAGCACTCCAAACCAGAAGTACTAAGCCAACAAATACCACAATAATCGCGATGAGCAAGGGTGACAATTGTTAGTTCCTCTGCAGTAATAGCATATCTATAGTATTTTCCAGCTTATCAGGCTGAAATGCAAAAAAAGCTGTTAATTAGCTAAATGTTAGCATTTCTACACAGTTTGTAACGATTTTTAGTAACGACTTTACACCTGAACGGGTTTACAATGATAGTAACCAAGTTGGTGTTAATTGCAAACATACACACATGTATGTATATTGTCGCCCTCTATAAATGAGTATAATCAAGGTATAACCGCGGTATTCATAAAGCGCTAATATACGGTTTGATATACGGAGAAATAATTTGTCGGATACGATAATAGATATTCAACATTTGCACTTTAGTCGTGGTGATAGAGAGATATATCGCGACCTTAATATGCAATTTGCCCGTGGTAAAGTTACTGCCGTTATGGGCCCCAGTGGTATTGGTAAAACAACATTACTGCGCTTGATTGGTGGTCAGTTAAAACCAAGCCAAGGCCATATTATGTTTGATAGCCAAGATATTCCTACGCTTTCTCGATCTGAGTTATATCAAGCTCGCAAAAAAATGAGCATGCTATTTCAAAGTGGTGCCTTGTTTACAGAAATGTCGGTATTTGACAACGTAGCCTTCCCAATTCGAGAACATACTAAGTTAAGTGAATCTTTAATTCGTTTAATTGTATTGATGAAACTCGAAGCCGTTGGTTTAAGAGGCGCGCGTGATTTATTACCGGGCGAGTTATCTGGCGGTATGGCACGCAGAGCGGCATTAGCTCGAGCGATTGCGCTAGACCCAGAACTTATTATGTATGACGAACCCTTTGCTGGCCAAGATCCAATTTCGATGGGCGTTATTGTGCGGTTAATTAAGTCATTAAATAATGCCTTAGGTTTAACCTCGGTTGTAGTAACCCATGATGTTAATGAAGTGATGAGCATTGCAGATTATGTTTATGTTATCGCAGAAAAAACCGTAGTGGGTCATGGTACGCCGGAACAATTGCGTCAGCATCCTTCTGCTTTAGTTCAGCAATTCTTAAAAGGTGAAGCAGATGGCCCAGTACCGTTTCATTTTAATGCCGCACCTTATGAGGAAGAGTTAATGGAGCTTGCTAAGTGATTGCCCATAAAATTCAACAACTAGGCCATGCAGCAATATCTAGCGTACAAGGATTTGGTAAAGCTGGCACTATGCTGTTTTCAGCTTTAATCGGCAAACCCGATTTCCGGCGCAATTTTCCGCTGTTAATGCGCCAGTTATATGTAGTCGGTGTGCTGTCGTTACTGATTATTGTCGTATCAGGCCTATTTATTGGTATGGTGCTTGCGTTGCAAGGCTATACGGTGCTGGTTAAGTTTGGTGCCGAACAAATGCTGGGGCCTTTAGTCGCCTTAAGCTTATTGCGCGAACTAGGCCCAGTGGTAACAGCGCTATTGTTCGCGGGTCGTGCCGGTAGTGCACTAACCGCAGAAATTGGCTTAATGAAAGCAACCGAGCAGCTATCGAGTATGGAAATGATGGCGGTCGATCCATTACGCCGTATTATTGCCCCGCGCTTTTGGGCGGGTGTAATTAGTATGCCGTTATTAGCGTTAATTTTTAACGCTGTTGGTATCTTAGGCGGCCACTTAGTTGGCGTCGAATGGTTAGGTGTAGATGGCGGCGGTTATTGGTCAGCTATGCAAGCAAACGTCGATTTATATCAGGATATTATGAATGGCGTGATTAAGAGTTTTGTATTTGCAATTATCGTCGTATGGATTGCTTTACACAAAGGTTATGACGCTGTACCCACTTCTGAGGGGATTAGCCGAGCCACAACTGAAACGGTCGTAACAGCATCTTTAACCGTGCTGGCCTTCGATTTTATTTTAACTGCAATTATGTTTGGTGGATAAGATGACCACGCGGAAAATTGAATTACTCGTCGGCAGCTTTATAGTGTTAGCCATAGCTGCATTTTTTATGTTGGCATTAAATGTTGCTAATAGCGGTGTAGGTGGCGGTAGCGATACCTACTTATTACAAGCTAGGTTTGATAATATCGGTGGCTTAAAAGTACGCTCGCCGGTAAAAGTGGGCGGAGTCGTTGTTGGTCGAGTGACCGCAATAAACTTAGATACTAGCCGCTATACGCCGGTTGTTAGCATAGCCATTAATAGTGCTTATAGTAACTTTCCTGAAACTAGCTCGTTGGCCATTTTAACCTCTGGTTTATTGGGCGAGCAGTATTTGGGGCTGCAACCTGGCTTTATAGATGAAACCGTTGAAATATTGGCTGACGGTGACTATATCGAAGATACCAAGTCAGCCATTGTGCTGGAAGAATTAATCGGCCAATTCTTATTTAATCGAGGAAGCTAATCTATGAAACTAACAACCTTAATAATGGGCGTGCTTATTAGTTGTTGCAGCCTTGTTTTTTCTGCACAAGCAGAGGTGGAAACTTATACCGATCCTTACAAAATGATGGAAGTGGTCGCGGACAAAACCTTTAGCCGGATGGCAAAAGATAAGCTTAAAGTGGAAGCCGATCCAGATTATTTACGGGTTATTGTCAATGAAGAACTGGTACCTTATATTGATAGCCGATATGCCGCACTTCGGGTTATCGGTAATAGTGCTGATTTGCGCAATATGCCGCGTGAAGACTTATTAGCCTTTGTTGATGCGTTTCAAGAATATATGGTCGCTACTTATGCTGGTGTCTTTACCCAGTATACTGATCAAAAAGTGATGATTGAACCAGCTTCTGATATTGGTAATCAAAAAATTATTAGTATTAAAACGCGTGTTATCGATCCGGGTAAACCTGATATTAATATTGAGTTTAAATTACGCCGAGGCAAAAACAGTGATACCTGGTTAGTATTTGATATGGTTGCCGAAGGCATTTCACTGCTGGACAGTAAGCGGGCAGAGCTAAGCAATATCATTCGCCAGCAAGGTTTACCCAGTGTGACTAGCCTTTTACTTGAAAAAGCCAAGGCGCCAATTCAAAAGGCTGAACAGAAGTGAGACTTGAGATAACAGCTGAGGGTAATCGCTTTCGTTTTGACGGCGCACTAAATCGTGATACGTTAATGCTGTATTCACCCTTTAAGTTGTTAAATACGGTAACACAAAGGGTACAGTTTGATTTTTCAGCATTAACAGTGGTTGATACTGCAGGCTTAGCGTGGTTGCTCCAGCAATTAGCCCAAGCCCAAGCGACTGGCTTAAAAATTGAGTTGTGTAATGTCCCACAGCAGCTGTTATCATTGGCTGATGTGAGTGCAGTAAGGGCGTTATTGCCAATTGTTGAGTAAGGTTGAACTTTGGATATTAAGCAATTAGAACATTTATTATTAGAGCAGCTAGCGTTAGCAGAAGTGTATGTTAAGGCTGAGGGTACCAATTATAATGTGATTGCAGTTGGCAGCTGTTTTGCCGATGTTAGTCGGGTAAAACAGCAGCAAATGGTGTATGCACCTTTAATGGACGCAATCGCTGATGGCAGAATACACGCTGTTAGCATCAAGACCTTTACGCCAGAACAATGGCGTAGAGAAAAACTTTTAAATCCTCCAGCGTAGTATTATATGCAACAATTTCTTGTAACAGGTGGCCAACCCTTGCAGGGTAATGTGACCATCTCTGGGGCCAAAAATGCCGCCCTGCCAATTTTATTTGCGAGCTTGTTATCAGCATCAACGAGCACTATTCGCAATGTGCCTAAATTAAAAGATATCGAAACAACCATTAAACTTTTGCAACTTTTTGGTGCTGAAGTTAGCTTTGCAGATAACGTGGTTACGGTCGATGGTGCGGGTGTAAACAACCAATTCGCACCGTACGAGTTAGTAAAAACCATGCGTGCATCTATTCTTGCGCTAGGGCCTCTGTTAAGCCGTTTTGGTAAAGCTGAAGTGTCATTACCCGGTGGTTGCGCTATTGGTGCTAGGCCTGTCAATTTACATATTGACGGTTTACGCAAAATGGGCGCAGAAATCGTAGTTGAAAATGGCTATATTAAAGCCACTTCAAAAGGCTTAAAAGGTGCCAACATTATTATGGATATGGTCAGTGTTACTGGCACAGAAAACCTAATGATGGCGGCTGTTTTAGCCGACGGTATCACCACCATAGACAATGCGGCTCGTGAACCTGAAGTGGTTGATTTAGCCGTTTATTTAAATAGCATGGGTGCCAAAATTACTGGCGCAGGTACTGATACGATTACCATTGAAGGTATCAAGTCGTTGCATACAGCTGAACATAGCGTACTGCCAGATCGTATTGAAACCGGTACTTTCTTAGTGGCTGCTGCGGTAACCGGCGGTGATGTGACCTGCCGCAATGCCGATCCTACTGAACTTGAAGTGGTGCTAGAGAAGCTGCGTGAAGCCGGTGTTGAAATTAGCACAGGTCCAGACTGGATCCGGGCTAATATGACAGGCCGTCAATTAAAATCTGTTGATGTTAAAACCGTGCCGCACCCTGGCTTTCCTACAGATATGCAAGCCCAGTTTACGGTGTTAAACGTAGTGGCACATGGCGTGGGTATGGTGACAGAAACTATTTTTGAAAACCGGTTTATGCATGTACCTGAGTTACAACGCATGGGCGCTAAAATTCGTTTAGAGGGCAATACTGCGGTATGTCAGCACAGCGAAAAGTTATTAGCCGCCCAAGTGATGGCAACTGATTTACGTGCATCTGCTAGCTTAGTGATTGCCGGTTTAGTGGCGGATGGTACCACTGTGGTCGATAGAATTTATCATATAGACCGTGGTTATGAGCAAATTGAATTTAAACTTAAAGGTTTAGGTGCCCAAATAGAGCGAGTGGACGCAAGCTAATAAGCATTGTTTACTCTACTTTAAACAGTGGATGCTTGAATAAGAAACGGCTTGCTTAATGCAGGCCGTTTTTTTTAGATAACTTCGCGGGCGATAGCTGTTAAAGATAAGCGTTGTGAATTGCGCTCTATGGTCAATTCTAACGTGGCGTTAGGCGCCGTTTCTGCGATTAAATTTAACGCCGCTTGTACATTACGAAAACGTTGACCATTTATTTCTAAAATAATATCGTCCACTTGTACCCCAGCTTCTGCTGCCGGGCCATTGGCACTCACGGCAGTGATCCTAATGCCATACAATAATTGGCCTGAAGAGGTTAAGCGCTCACCAGAAGCATTTAACACAGCATCACCCGACAAGCCTAGATAGCTGCGAGTAACACGGCCATGTTTAATAATTTTTTGCATGACATTTAATGCCAGTTGATAGGGGACGGCTAAGAAAATACCTTGCACATCCTGATTCTCTAGCTGGTAAGCTGCAGCATTGATGCCAACTAAACTACCATTAGTGTTAACTAAGGCGCCTCCAGAATTACCTCTATTAATAGCTGCATCCATGCGCATAAAGTCCAAATAGCTACCTTGAGAGCTTAAGCCATTATTGCCATTAGCACTGATAATGCCCTGGGTAATGGTTTGGCCAAGATTTAACGGGTTACCAATCGCCAGTACGACATCACCAACTTGAGGTTCAAGCTCGGGATCTTGAGGAATAACCGGTAAATTTTCAGCTTGGACATAAAGCACCGCTAAATCGGTCATTTTATCTTGGCCAATTAATACCGCTTCTAACCAACGACCATCTTGCAAGGCGACTTCAATATGATCAGCACCATAGACAACATGATAATTAGTTAGAATATAGCCTTTAGCACTCATTAACACGCCTGATCCAAGCTCTTGACGCTCTATAGTGCGAGGCCGTAAGCCACGAGGATCAACTAAAGTACTGCGGGTGTACACATTAACCACCGCAGGCGCAGCGCGTCGTACGGCTTGGTTATAGCTAATTGGCGCGGGCAGGGTTTCATTATTGTTATGCTGAATTGTTGGCAGATTTAAGTTATTTAATAGCGGAAATAGCCATAGCAAAACAAAAGCTAAGGCTAAGCCATAAGCAATACTTTTAAACAGGAATAAGAGAAATGCGCGCACAGCAACCTAAAATAATACTTAACAACAATGCGCCTAGCATAGCACTAAATAAGGTTAGGCAGTAGAGTTAACCACTGCCTAGCCTAATGGCTTACTATCGAATTAAAACATACAGATTAGTATTACCTCGCTGGATGTTGAGCGCAGCAATACCATTACGATTTTCTAAGGCTTTACGCAAATCACTGACATTTTTAATCGCTTGTCGGTTAACCCCTATAATAAGGTCATCGGCCATTAAGCCTATTTGAGCCGCGGGTGAGTTAGCTTCGACAGTGTCAACTTTAACCCCTTTGTCAGCATTAGATAAAGCGGCACCTTGCAACATAGGATGCATTTCGTTAGCGGATACGGTTGCTTCCGTTAAGCTACCTAATGTCACGGTTACACTACGCTCTTTACCATCACGTAAAATACCCAACTTAGCTTTCTTGCCCGCTCCTAAGGTGGCAACTTTGGCCCGCAATTCATTAAAGTTGCTAATTCGATTGTCATTCATACTTATGACAACATCACCCGACTTTAAACCGGCTTTATCTGCTGGGCTATCGGGTATGACTTCATTTACCCACGCGCCTCTACTCACTTTTAAATTCATCGCTTCGGTAAGATCGGCCGTAACATCTCCACCGCGAATGCCTAAGCTGCCAGGCCTAACTTCGCCGTACTCAATAATTTGATCAACTAAGTTTTTCATCATATTAGTCGGGATAGCAAAACCAATACCAATATTGCCACCATTTGGGCCAAGAATAGCGGTATTGATACCGATAAGTTCGCCGCGTAAATTTAATAGCGCGCCACCGGAGTTACCGCTATTAATAGCAGCATCAGTTTGAATAAAATCTTCTAAGCCTTCAATGCCTAAACCACCACGACCTAATGCACTAATAATGCCTGAAGTAACGGTTTGCTCTAAACCAAAAGGGTTGCCAACCGCAATGGCAAAGTCGCCAACTCGAAGCTTATCCGAGTTAGCCAGGGGGACTTGCGCTAGTTTTTGGGCTTCAATTTGTAATAAGGCAATATCACTTTGGGCATCAGTACCAAGCTTCTTAGCTTTAAAAGTCCGGCCATCTTTGAGCCGGATTTGTATATTGTCGGCGTCTTCAATAACATGATTGTTGGTAACAATATAGCCTTTATCGGCATCGATAATAACACCTGAACCTAAACCTTTGAACGGTCGTTCTTGGCGTTGTTCATTTGGGCCACGTTGACCAAAAAAATAACGAAACGCTTCGGGTATCCGTTGTTGTACTTCACGGCTGCCTTCAACAGAGATATGGACAATGGCGGGAGTGGCTTGTTCAAGCATAGGGGCTAAAGTAGGTATTTCCTCAGAGCTTGAGAAAAACGGTATTTTGGCTTCAGCTGGTAAAGGGTTAGCCAACATCAAGCCTGCTGCGATAGCAGCACTAACTAATGACAATTTCTTATTCATAGCGCAAAAGTCTCCAATTACAGTTCGCGGTTAAGAACCGCAAACTGTTAAAAAAGTTCCGTTATGCTAGATAAAACATCTAAAGCTTATTTAGTTTGCTCAACCGCTTTTTGCTTAATTAAGCCACTACTTTGACCTGAGTAGTCACGCGGTTGCTGCACAGTGTCAGAATATACACGGCGCTTTTCATCAATTTGATCCAGTGATTGACGAATATGTGACGCAATATCACCCGATAAATAATTAAGTTCACTATCAGGTTTATCCGCAGGCTGCTCTACTAATTGCATTTTAGAGTCAGCAATATGCCGTGCAATGCGACCATAATTATCCTGCAATTGCATCATTAACTGATTGGTCGTCTCTAAATGCGACGAAACATCTTGTCGATACTGGTGTAGCTGGCTTTTACTTAACTGCAGCTCCTGTTGCAGTTTATCGTGATTAAATTGCCGTAACGTAAAATAGCGACTAATAATAGCGCCTAGTATTAGACCTATGCTTGTAGCAATGGCGATAACAACAAAATCCATAATAGCTCCAGAAAAGTAAATTCTTTTAGTTAGTGTAACCCAACTTCTTATCCCTAGTGGTAAGGCATGTTACAATTGAAATCTGAATTTAGGGTTAAAGCCATTAGCTTTCAAGCAAGATTTCAATGACACCAATAGAAAAGTATCAACAAGACTTAACACGAGACGATTTTCAATACGACGCCGCCCAAGAATATGCCGTTAAACAACTGCAACGCTTGTATGACGATTATTGTAATAGCCGCTTAGAAACTCCTTCTTGGTGGCAGCGCTTTATTTCAAACAAAAAGTCGACTAAACCATTACTAGGCCTGTACTTTTGGGGCGGAGTTGGCCGTGGTAAAACCTACCTTGTCGATACATTTTACCAAAGTCTACCGACTAAACGTAAGTTACGCATTCATTTTCATCGATTTATGCATAGAGTGCATGAAGAACTTAAACTTTTGCACGGTGAAGCCAATCCATTAGAAAAAGTGGCTGATAAATTTAAACAAGAAACGGATATTTTATGTTTCGATGAGTTTTTTGTCTCCGACATTACCGATGCGATGATCTTAGGCACTTTAATGCAGGCGTTATTTGCGCGTGGTATTACCTTAGTGGCAACATCTAATATTGAACCGGATGGTTTATATCTGAATGGTTTACAACGCGCCAGATTTTTGCCAGCGATTGCCTTAATTAACCAGCACACCCAAATTGTTAATGTTGATAGCGGCATAGACTATCGGTTACGGACATTAGAGAAAGCCAATATTTTTCATTATCCTGCGGATGAGCAGGCAGAGCAGAATTTACAGCAATATTTTATGGCTTTATCGGCAGAACCGCAGCGTTTTAATGTTAAAGTAGATGTGGCTAACCGCCAACTTAATGCTAAAGCAGAAGCCGATGGTGTTATTTGGTTTGATTTTGCCGAGTTGTGTGAAACGGCTCGCAGCCAGTATGATTACATGGAGCTTAGTCAATGTTATCATACCGTCTTTATCTCTAAAATTAGCGTAATGGGCCGGTACAACGATGATGTTGCCAGACGGTTTATTGCCTTAGTTGATGAGTTTTATGAACGACACGTTAAATTGATTGTCTCTGCCGAGCAACCACTAGAACAGCTATATCAAGATGGTCTATTAAATTTTGAATTTAAACGCTGTATTAGTCGTTTGCAAGAGATGCAATCTCATGAATATTTAGCAAAACAGCATTTAGCTTAACTATTTTCATTAATATGCAGATATTTTTGTCTGTAATGCTGATTTTTAAAATTGCTTAATATATAATCCGCGCCCGGCCTACGTTACAGCCTTATACTGCCGTTAGCCCGGTAGTGATGTACTCGAAGGGGTGCGCGAACGATACAGGATGCAATAGCCCTGCACTGTATCAGGTGTAACTATGTTTATATTTGGATAGAGTTAAATGAAAACTTTTAGTGCAAAACCAGAAAGCGTAACACGTGACTGGTATGTTGTTGATGCGGCAGGTAAAACGCTGGGTCGTATCTCAACTGAAATAGCTACCCGTTTACGTGGTAAGCATAAGCCAGAATACACGCCGCATGTTGATACGGGTGATTACATCATCGTTATTAATGCTGAAAAAGTGGCTGTAACGGGCAATAAAGCGCAAAACAAAATATATTATTCACACACTGGTTTTCCAGGTGGCATCAAGGAAATCAGTTTCGAGAAATTGATCGCGAAAAAACCTGAAATGGTTTTGGAACTTGCTATCAAAGGCATGTTACCAAAAGGTCCATTAGGCCGCGCTATGTTCCGTAAGTTAAAAGTTTACGCCGGCGCAGAGCATCAACATGCTGCTCAGCAACCGCAAGTATTAGATATTTAATCGGAGCATATCATGGCACAGAATCAATATTACGGAACTGGTCGTCGTAAAAGCTCAACGGCCCGTGTATTTATCAAAGCTGGTTCAGGTAAAATTACTGTAAATCAGCGCGCATTAACTGAATATTTCGGTCGCGAAACAGCCTGTATGATTGTTAAGCAACCATTAGAATTAGTTGATATGGTTGAAAAGTTTGACTTGTACATCACTGTTAAAGGTGGTGGTATCAGTGGTCAAGCAGGCGCTATCCGTCACGGTATTACTCGTGCACTGATGGAGTTTGATGAAACATTACGTCCAGCCTTGCGTCAAGCAGGCTTCGTAACACGTGATGCTCGTCAAGTTGAGCGTAAAAAAGTGGGTCTACGTAAAGCACGTAAACGTCCACAGTTCTCAAAACGTTAATCGTTTTTGTAGAATTAAAAACCCGGCAATTATTCGCCGGGTTTTTTTATGCTTAAAATCGTTATTAGCCTGCAAAAACAAAGCAAAATTAACTACTATCTAACGTAATGCGGTGAGATAATATCGATTCAGGCTGCCTTAATCCTTGTGTAAAGCAAGGCTTTTCATTATGATCAGCGATATTTTTTAAACTTATAGAAATGCTTAAATTGTCTTTAAGCGTTAACCTGGAGATGAGTGGATGAGCAATGCGCCCGTAGATCAAGGTCGCCGCCGCTTCCTGACCATTGCAACCTCAGTGGTAGGGGGTGTAGGAGCTGTCGGTGTTGCCGTACCCTTTATTGCGTCTTGGAACCCCAGTGAGCGAGCTAAGCAAGCTGGAGCTGCCGTGACGGCTGATATAAGCAAGCTGGAAACTGGCCAATTAATTCGTGTAGAGTGGCGTGGCAAACCAGTGTGGGTTGTTAAACGCAGCCTAGAATCGCTAGAGCTATTACCGACTATTAATAATCAATTAGCCGACCCAGAGTCTGAAGATGATCAGCAACCAGTATACGCGCAAAATATTCATCGCTCTAAAAAGCCTGAAATATTTGTAGCGGTAGGTATTTGTACTCACTTAGGTTGTTCTCCGACATACATCCCAACTGAATTTGCAGCCCATGTTAAGGGCGTAGATTCAGGTTTCTTCTGTCCTTGTCATGGTTCAACTTATGATTTGGCTGGTCGGGTCTTTTCAGGGGTGCCTGCACCGAAAAACCTTCAGATTCCGCCTTATATGTTCCTCGATGACAATACACTGATGATTGGTGAAGATGAGGGGAGCGCATAATGTTTAAAAACTTAATGGATTGGCTCGAGTATCGCATGCCGTTTAAAGAAAAAATGGACTTGCATGTTACTCAATATCCCGCCCCAAAAAACTTTAACTTTTGGTACTTTTTTGGCTCGTTAGCCATGTTGATACTAGTCAACCAAATATTGACAGGTATTTGGCTAACCATGAACTATGTACCAACAGCCGAAGGTGCCTTTGCTTCGATTGAATACATTATGCGAGATGTCGATTACGGTTGGCTGCTGCGTTATATGCATTCTACTGGTGCCTCTGCATTCTTTATTGTTGTTTACCTGCACATGCTAAGAGGCATGATGTACGGCTCTTATCAGAAACCGCGCGAGTTACTGTGGATTTTTGGTATGCTTATTTTCTTAGTCTTAATGGCTGAAGCCTTTATGGGTTATATGCTGCCTTGGGGACAAATGTCTTTCTGGGGAGCCCAAGTTATCATCTCAATTTTCGGTGTAATCCCCGGCATTGGTGATGATTTAACGTTATGGATCCGTGGTGACTACGTTATTTCTGGCGCGACATTAAACCGTTTCTTTGCTTTGCACGTTATTGCACTGCCTTTAGTGTTAGTTATTTTAGTGTTCTTACACTTAATGGCATTACATGAAGTGGGCTCAAATAACCCAGATGGTATTGAAATTAAACGTGATAACGATGGTAGCGTCGAGCAAACTGAAGCAGATAAGAAGTTTACGTTCCATCAGTATTATACCAAAGGCGGTAAGAAGATTATCGTTGATGCGATCCCATTCCATCCGTATTACACCGTTAAAGATTTAGTTGGTGTTGCCGGTTTCTTATTGGTATTTGCTTGGTTTATTTTCTTTATGCCAGAAGGTGGCGGTTACTTCCTTGAAGCGCCAAACTTTGAAGCAGCGAATCCAATGAAAACACCGGATCATATTGCACCAGTATGGTATTTCACGCCTTTTTACGCGATTTTACGTGCCGTGCCTGATCAATTGTTAGGTGCAGTATTTATGTTCTTAGCCATTATTGCCTTAGCATTATTACCTTGGATAGACCGTGGTACCGTGCGTTCAATACGCTATCGCTGTGGCATGCATAAAGTTAACTTGATCATTTTCTGTGTCAGCTTTGTTGCGCTAGGGGTGTTAGGTGTATTACCGGCTACAGAAACCTATACAATTTTAGCTCGTATCTTCTCATTTACTTATTTTGGCTTCTTTATTTTACTATGGTTCTACAGTAAAAATGAGAATACTAAACCGTTACCAGAGAGGTTAAGCTGATGATTAAGACTTTATTTACTGTCGTTGCCTTACTTGCTTCATCAGCAGTGTTGGCGGCGGGTGGTTCAGTGCATTTAGATAAGGCGCCAATTGATCTAACGGACAAAGAATCATTACAAAAAGGGGCTCGGACATTTCAGAATTACTGCTTAGGTTGTCACCAAATGCAGTATCAGCGTTATTCCCGTACCTTCAGCGACTTAGGAATACCAGAAGATATTGGTATGGAAAATTTAATGTTCACCGGTGAAAAAGTCGGTGATCATATTACCAATAACATGCTGCTTAAAGATGGCGAAAAGTGGTTTGGAGCAGCACCACCAGATTTAACTAACGTGGCTAGAGTACGTGGTCCAGATTGGCTATATACCTATTTACGTAGCTTCTATGCTGATCCAAGTCGTCCATTTGGTGTTAATAATACCGTGTTTCCATTAGTGGGTATGCCGCATGTCTTAGAGAGTTTACAGGGCATGCCCTATAAAGCTTACGAGACGCGTTTAGTCGATGGCGAACCTAAACAAGTCTATGTTGGCTTGAAAACCGATGGCACCGGAGCGTTAAATAGCGAAGAATATGACCAAACCATTGCAGATCTGGTAAACTATCTGGAGTATGTAGGTGAACCATCAAAACTTGAGTCTAAAGCACTCGGTATTAAAGTAATGGTTTTCCTACTTATTTTCTTCGTATTTGCTTATTTTTTGAAGAAAGAATATTGGAAAGATGTACATTAACTAGTTATTACAATTAGTAATGTTAATAGGGGCCTAGCGCCCCTTTGCCGTTTTTTTATTTTACTGGAGGATACATGGCGATCACTGCCAATAAACGCCCTGTGATGACACTTTTTTCGTCGGTTGAAGATATGTTCAGCCATCAGGTGCGTATTGTGTTAGCTGAAAAAGGCGTCACCGTTGATATTCTTCAGGTAGCTGCTGACAATCTACCAGAAGACTTATACGAGGTTAATCCATACGGTAGCTTACCCACTTTATTAGATCGTGAGTTAGCATTATATGAAGCTGACATTATTATGGAATATTTGGATGAGCGTTTTCCGCATCCACCTTTAATGCCAGTCTATCCGGTTGCTCGTGGCCAAGCACGCTTGATGATGCATCGGATTAAAAAAGATTGGTATCAGCAAGCGTTGAAAATTTTAAATAATGATGAACATGCTGCTATTGCCCGTCAAGAATTGCGCGAAGGCTTATTATCAATAGCGCCTTTGTTTAACGAAACACCTTACTTTATGAGTGAAGAGTTTAGCTTAGTGGATTGTTATATGGCGGCGTTATTATGGCGCTTACCATTATTAGGCATAGACCTAACAGGCCCAGGCAGTAAAGAACTTAAAATTTATATGACACGTATTTTTGAACGTGATGCGTTCCAAGCTTCTTTAACAGAAGTTGAGCGCGAAATCCGTCGAGGAATGAAGCTGTAATGAAAATGACCGCAAACCGCCCTTATTTGTTAAGGGCGTTTTATGAATGGATAGTTGATAACGACTGTACCCCTTATTTAGTTGTCGATGCAGTGGCACCGGGTGTAAAAGTGCCAGCGCAATTTATTCAAAATGGCCAAATAGTACTTAACGTATTACCTTCTGCGGTAGCAAACCTGCAGTTAGGTAATGACGCTATTACTTTTAATGCTAGGTTTGGTGGTCAGCCATTTTCGTTATATATCCCTACCATAGCTGTATTAGCAATTTATGCTAAAGAAAATGGTGCCGGTACGGTGTTTACGCTAGAAGAAGAAGAGGATGAAGCCGAAATATTCAGCAACAGCCTTGAAGACGATAGCCCAACACCTGAACCGACTAAGCCAAAAAGGGGCTCTCACCTCACAGTGGTTAAATAAGCGAGTAGCTTCTGGTTGGTTTTAGTTAACTTTTAGCTAGCGCAACTTGCCAAAAAGACTGAATGAGCGGCTCATTGAGCCGCTTTGTCAGCATACAAATCCCTAGATCAAATTCTTCAAAATGATAGTCTGTTGCTATTATTTTCACCCTATCCCGTACCGGACTATGTTGAATAACAGGCGCTGCTGCCAGTGATATAGCACTGCCTAATGCAACCATAGATACCATAGCCTCATGACCATCTACCTTAGCAACAATCTTAGCTTTAATGCCTAGATGAGCTAACCAATCATCTAAGCGCTGCCTAGCTGGACCGTGCTCGGGTAAAATCATCGGAATATCTTGCCATGGCACAGGAGTTTGCCCCAGTAAATCGTTTACTCGGCAGGGAATAGTCGGGGCTATAAGGTGTACTGGTAATTTAGCAATACTGCGAAATGCCATATTGATGGGTAATACCGTAGGATGTGCCGCTAACGCAATATCAACTTCACCTTGCCGTACTTTCTCTATAGCCGAAGCGGCATCACCGGTGGTTAATTTAATATCGGCTTTAGGGCAGAGTAAACGAAATCGATCTAAAATCGACGGTAAGTGGCTATAACTGGCCGTAACGGTACAAAATAATTTAATTTCGCCGGTCAATTCAACACTAGATAGCTGTAAGTCGAGCTGTAATTGATGCCATTCATCTAGCCAACGGCGAACAAAAAGCTGAAAGCGTATACCGGCATCGGTTAATTTTACTGAACGCTTATCCCGATAAAATAATTGGCTACCTAACTCTAACTCAAGTCGTTGTATTACCCGCGTCAACGTTGGGGCACTAACATACATCTGTTCGCTGGTTTTGCTAAAATTTAAACTACTGGCTAAATGTTGAAATAATTGCGCGCTACGTAAGTCCATAAGTCTTGTCTTTCATAAAGTGAAATACAGAGTTGTGAATATATCACTTCCGACAATTAGTTACATCCGTTAGCATCAATATCAATCTAAACAGACGAAATGAGTCTGTATATAAGCCGTTAGCCAGCAGTTGAGATATAACATGACCAATTATTTTAATACTTTAAATTTACGCCAGCAATTACAGCAGTTAGCACAATGCCGTTTTATGCAACCTGAAGAATTTACTGCCGGCTGTGAATTACTCAAAGATTGGAATATCGTTATTGTTGGTTGCGGTGCGCAAGGTTTAAACCAAGGTTTAAATATGCGTGACTCTGGTTTAAATATTAGTTATGCCTTACGCGAAGAAGCGATTGCTCAAAAGCGAGCATCTTATGAAAAGGCTAGCAGTAACGGCTTTACTGTTGGCAATTATGCCGAGTTAATTCCTACGGCCGATCTTGTATTAAACCTAACCCCAGATAAGCAACATAGTGCTGTAGTTGATGCGGTAATGCCATTAATGAAGCAAGGTGCAACATTAGCGTATTCGCATGGTTTTAATATTGTTGAAGAAGGTAAGCAAATTCGCGACGATATTACGGTGATTATGGTGGCACCAAAATGCCCAGGTACAGAAGTACGTGAAGAATATAAACGTGGCTTTGGTGTGCCAACCTTAATTGCAGTGCACCCTGAAAACGATCCTAAAGGCCAAGGCTTAGCCATTGCTAAAGCTTATGCCGTAGCAACGGGTGGTGACAGAGCAGGGGTGTTACATTCATCGTTTATTGCAGAAGTAAAATCAGACTTAATGGGCGAGCAAACTATTTTATGTGGCATGCTGCAAACAGGGGCGTTATTAGCCTTTGATAAAATGGTCGCCGATGGTGTTGAAGCTGCTTATGCCGCTAAGTTATTGCAATACGGTTGGGAAACCGTAACTGAAGCGCTGAAGCACGGTGGCATCACTAATATGATGGATCGGCTAAGCAATCCAGCAAAAATAAAAGCCTATGATTTAGCTGAGCAGTTAAAACAAACGTTACGGCCATTATTTGAAAAACATATGGACGATATTATCAGCGGTAAGTTTTCACAAACTATGATGGCCGACTGGGCTAATGATGATAAAGACTTATTAACTTGGCGTGAGCAAACTCTAAGTAGTGGCTTTGAACAAGCTCAAGCCTCAACTGCAACCATTAATGAGCAAACCTATTTTGATCAAGGCATCTTATTAGTGGCTATGGTAAAAGCCGGGGTGGAATTGGCATTTGAAACCATGGTTGATGCCGGCATTGTAGCAGAATCTGCTTATTATGAGTCATTACATGAAACTCCGCTAATTGCTAATACCATAGCGCGCAAGCGGTTATATGAAATGAATGTGGTCATTTCAGATACGGCAGAATACGGTAATTATCTGTTTTCGCATGCGGCTGTGCCGTTATTATCAGGCATCATAAACAATCTAACGCCTGATTATATTGGTCACGCCAGTCAAGCTGATACGGGTGTCGATAATTTAAAATTAATCGCGGTGAATGAAGCGATTAGGCAGCATCCAGTAGAACAAGTGGGTAAAACATTGCGTGGTTATATGAAAGCAATGAAACGCCTAGTGGAACAAGTTTAATATAGTGGAGCAAGCTTAAAAAGAATAATGTGGCTAACGATGCTTGAGTTACCTTTGTAACTTAGCCTCTAGCCAATAACGGTGTTATATGTGGACCTTGGTTGTTTTGCCCTGCTTGCAGGGCTTTTTTTTTTCTAAAATAATAGCCTTGCTCAAAGCATGAGCTTCGAAAGAAATATAGACACATTAACGGAATAAAAATAAAGCTGCAGAAAATTAAAATGAAAAGTAGTACATGCCAGTAAATAAAGCAGAGGGAATAAAAGAAAAGGGGATGTATCAGTAAAATTAAAGCGAGCAACTATAACTATATTGTATCTATATTATATATAAGTGGTAAAGGCACAGGGTAAGGTGAGCTGCATACTACGCGCTCACCTAAGGCCTGTTCTGCATCCATTGCGGTACTGTCCTTAGCCTATCATCCTTGGCTCCATCCTGGAGTGTCCCAAAGGCATCTTGCCTGTCCTATTATCCTTAAACATTGTTATCCTAACAATGTACACTTATCCAAGTGTGTCCTATCGCATCCTGCTACTATTCAAATATCCGTTTAAATAGTTCTGCTCATCCTGAGCATGTCCTCGTTTCGGTCCTTGTGCTATCCTTGCAGTTTACAGCGTCCTGCTGTGTCCTAACATCTTGTCAGGCCGTCAATCATTCGACAAATTCAGTATGCACTATTTGATGTTGAAAAAGAGGCTACTTTTATCAATCGGGATACAGTAAACTTATTGCAATGCAGTTGGCTTTGTAATTATATGTAATAAATACAAAGCATTATGTAATAAATTACAAATGTGACTACAGCGTTTTGACGTTAAAGCGCACTAGTTTGTGAGATATATCTCACAAGATCGTCGGCAGAAAGCCCTTAGGTATAGACTTTCTTTTTGATTTGCCACAAGCACAAGGATGAATATGGCTCGCGAACAGTTAGGAATATGTACTGAAGCTAATTTACATGGTAGTTATTTGCTGTTAAACGCGCTGGAAGGTCACGAACGGCAGATACGTTATAAATTAGCCCGCCTACCCGCATTGATAGAACGTTTGTCTGATCATTTCTCAGAAGCCATGTTAACAAGCGTCATTGCGATTGGCAGTAATTTTTGGGATAGCTTATACCCAGATACGCGACCACTTGGTTTAGCCCCCTTTCCTAATCCACAACATATTGATATTGAATTAGCCGCAACACCAATTGATTTATTTATTCAAATTCGTTCTGATCGACAAGATGTAACCTATATTGCTTGCCAGCAAGTGCTGCAATTATTAGATGGCGATGTTGAAATTCAAGATTTAATTCAAGGTTTTAGATATTTAGATGGTCGTAATTTAACCGGGTTTATCGATGTGGTTAATCCGCCAAAAGGACGTTTAAAGCGCCAAGTTGCCTTAGTCAATCATGAATTACAACCGTTATTAGCTGCCGGCAGTTATGTCTTTGTACAACAGGTTATCTATGATTTAAAAGCGTGGCAGCAGTTAACAATAGCTGAGCAAGAAAGTGTTATGGGCATGAGTAAGGTAGCGGGTAAAGAACTGGCTGAAGATCTGGTTAGCCCAGATAGCCATGCCGTGCTAACTCAGTCAGTTGGTGATGAGATATCAACGATGCTGCTACGGCAAAATATGCCGTTTGCCCAACTAAATCAGCAGGGAAATATCGAAGTAAGCTTTGCCACAACGGCCGACGCACTAGTTACTCATTTACTGCGTCGTTTAGGTAGCAGTGACGCTGCTGAGATTAAGATGCCTGATCAATTATTGCATTATTGTCAGTTTGCTTTTAGCGCTGCGTTTTATGCTCCCTCAATAAGCTTTTTAGAACTAGCTATTAATCATCAACCTTAATACTCTAGATAAAGTGCGGTTTATAGTTTCTCAACCTATACTTTTTCAAATAGTTCGGTAATGTTATTTAAGGTGAAATTAATATTTTTTACGCTTTGCGGCGCAATAAAAATAGTGTCGTCACCGGCAATAGTCCCTAACACACCTTCAGCCTTGCCTATAGAGTCGAGTAAACGGGCAATTAATTGTGCCGCGCCAGGGCTAGTACGCACAATAATCATGACATCATTATGCTCAATATCTAACACTAATTGTCGTAACGGGCTACGTGTAGTAGGTACACTTAATTCAGCGGGCAAAGTGTAAACCATTTCTTGCTTGGCATTACGGGTGCGTACTGCGCCATACTTGGTAAGCATGCGTGAAATTTTAGATTGGCTTATATTGTCAAAGCCCGCAGTTTTTAAAGCCTCTACAATCTCACTTTGTGAGCCGTAGCCTTCGGTTTTAAGTACAGCTTTAAAAGCTTGAATTAAGGCTTCCTGTTTGGCTTGCTTAGTCATATAGCTTGAATACTCCTATAGTGTGCCCGCATGGTAAATAATTAGGCATAATAAGAAACTTTGTTGGCTAAAGTACACTAAATTTAGGTAAAATGCTTAGACTTTAGGCTGAAGTCAATTGTAATTTTTGCGCGGTTTCAGTATTGTTGACGCGTTTTCATAGAACCATTACTTGGAGAGAATCATGAAAGTTGCCGTTTTAGGTGCCGCCGGTGGTATAGGTCAGGCATTATCCTTGCTATTAAAGTTAGACTTACCAGCTGGAACAGATTTGGCATTATATGATCTGGCTCCTGTTACACCAGGTGTGGCGGTTGATTTAAGCCATATCCCAACAGCTGTAACCGTAACAGGCTATGGTAAAGAAGATTTAAATACAGCATTAAAAGATGCCGATATTGTGATGATCCCAGCGGGTATGCCACGCAAGCCAGGTATGGACCGTTCAGATTTATTTAATATTAATGCCGGTGTAGTAAAAACCTTAGCTGAAGCCATTGTGCAGCAATGCCCTAAAGCCTTAGTGGGTATTATTACTAACCCAGTAAATACCACTGTTGCTATTGCAGCCGATGTATTTAAAAAAGCCGGTACTTACGATGCTCGTCGTTTATTTGGTGTAACCACACTAGATGTTATCCGTGCTGAAACCTTTATTGGCCAGTTAAAAGGTAAGAATCCAACAGATGTACACGTGCCAGTTATTGGTGGACACAGTGGTACAACTATTCTGCCATTACTATCTCAAGTTGCCGGTGTTAGCTTTACGGATGACGAAGTTGCATCATTAACAACTCGGATCCAAAATGCGGGTACTGAAGTGGTAGAAGCGAAAGCCGGTGGCGGATCAGCGACTTTATCTATGGGCCAAGCTGCAGCACGTTTTTGCTTGTCATTAGTTAAAGGCTTACAAGGTGAAGCGGTTAATGAATACGCTTATGTAGAAGGTGACGGTGAGCACGCTCGTTTCTTCGCCCAGCCTTTAGTCTTAGGTAAAAACGGCGTAGAAAAGCTATTACCTATTGGCGAATTAAGTGCTTTTGAACAAAAAGCCATGAACGACATGTTACCAACGTTACAAGGTGATATTACGCTTGGCGAAGACTTTGTTAAAAATAACTAAGTTTTAAACTCACTTCTTTATAATGAAGAGATAAAAAAAGGCGCTTAGCGCCTTTTTTGTTGTTTGATTTAATTATTATATAAACTTAAGTTATAGATACTTAAGAAGAAATGCTTAATGATTGCGTGATACCGCAATATCAGCCAATGCCAGCAAAGCATCTTTGTATTCAGATTCAGGAATATTAACCAAAGCTTGCCGAGCATTTTCAGCTTCTTGCTCTGCTATTTTCCGAGTATATTCAAACGCTTTAGTTTCATTAAGCGCTGCCATAATAGCATCAAGATGGGTTAAACCATTGCCATCGGTTATCGCCGCTTTAATTAGGCTTTGTTGTTCAGCAGTACCATGTTTTAAGGCATAGATTAACGGCAACGTTGGTTTACCTTCAGCTAAATCATCGCCGATATTTTTTCCCAGCTCAGAAGCATCTGCTTGGTAATCCAGCACATCATCAATTAACTGAAACGCAGTACCTAAGTGCATACCGTATCGCTGCATGCTTTCAACTATCGCTTCGGGCTGCTCAGCTATAACAGCAGCAAGCTGGGTAGCCGCTTCAAATAATTTAGCTGTTTTGCAATAAATTACCTGCATATAGCTTTGCTCAGTGGTGTCTGGGTCGTTAATATTCATTAACTGCAACACTTCACCTTCAGCAATAATATTAGTGGCATCCGCTAATATATGCATGATGCGCATATTATTTAGCTCAACCATCATCTGAAACGAGCGGCTATACAAAAAATCACCAACTAATACACTGGCTTGGTTACCAAACACGGCATTTGCTGTTTGTTTACCACGACGTAAAGTAGACTCATCTACAACATCATCATGTAATAGTGTGGAGGTGTGAATAAACTCAATAATAGCGGCAATAGACAGGTGTTGTTCACCTTGATAGCCTAAGGCTCTCGCTGCTAATACTGCTAGCAGAGGCCGCAAACGTTTACCGCCACTATTAACAATATAAATGCCTAATTGATTAATTAGCGCTACGTCTGAATTTAATTGTGAAAAAATATGCCGATTCACTGCTGCCATATCGGTGGCAGTAAGTTGCTGGATCTGTTGAAGAGACATAAAAAACAACTGCTTAAACCCAAGAATGGTAACAATTCTACACTATCGTGAGGCGAGTCCCAAAGTAAAACTCGATCATTTTAGCTTATCAATGATCTTTTTTTATTTCTACTTGCGGCTGTAGTGGAAATTGCGTACAATTCGCGCCCTGTGAATTGAATTAACACGCCCCCTTTAATATGGCTATGGCGTGCTTTGTACGGAGTTAACTATGTACGCGGTTTTCCAAAGTGGCGGTAAACAGCACCGTGTGACGGAAGGTCAAACTCTACGTCTAGAAAAACTAGATTTAGAAACCGGCGCAACAATCGAATTTACACCTTTGATGATCGCCAATGGCGAAGAAATCAGCATCGGTGCACCTTTATTAGAAGGTGGTAAAGTGGTAGCGGAAGTGGTCAATCATGGCCGTGGCGATAAAATTAAAATCGTTAAATTCCGCCGTCGTAAGCATTCACGTAATCAGATGGGCCACCGCCAGTGGTTTACTGAAGTGAAAATCACCAGCATCAGCGCGTAACAGGAGTATCGACACATGGCAAGTAAGAAAGGTGTAGGTAGCACTCGAAACGGTCGCGATTCAGAATCTAAACGTTTAGGTGTTAAGCGTTTTGGTGGTGAGTCGGTTCTAGCTGGTAGCATCATTGTGCGTCAACGTGGTACTAAATTCCACGCTGGCTCTAACGTTGGTATTGGTAAAGATCACACTTTATTCGCTTTAACTGAAGGTAAAGTGAAGTTTCAAGTGAAAGGCGAGCACAATCGTAGATTCGTCAGCATTGTAAGCGAATAAGCTTACTGCTGTGAAAAAACCCCGCCTTGTGCGGGGTTTTTTATTAAAAAAATTCATTTTGATCTAGGTATTTTATATTTTTAGCCTAAGCTAAGTTATACTTATAGGTCAGCTAGTAGCTAGCAGCTCATTAACCTCGTTAAGCAGGAACTCCCCATGAAGTTTGTAGATGAAGCGATAATTCGTGTTGAAGCCGGAAATGGTGGCAACGGTATTATCAGTTTTTTACGTGAAAAGTTTATTTCTAAGGGTGGCCCGAATGGTGGCGACGGTGGCGATGGTGGCGATGTTTATATACAAGCAGATGAAAACCTAAGTACCTTAGTAGATTATCAATTTGAAAAATTTCATCGCGCAGAAAGCGGTGAGAAAGGTGGCAGTACTAACTGTACCGGTAAGCGCGGTATTGATTTAACCTTAAAAGTTCCAGTAGGTAGCCGTGCTGTTGATGTTGATACTGATGAGATTATTGGTGATTTAACGGTGCATGGCCAAAAATTACGGGTGGCTAAGGGCGGTTGGCATGGTTTAGGTAATACCCGTTTTGCCAGTAGTACTAACCGTGCTCCACGGAAAAAAACCAATGGTACTCCAGGTGAAATACGTAACTTACGTTTAGAATTATTATTATTAGCTGATGTTGGCTTGTTAGGTTTACCTAATGCGGGTAAATCTACCTTGATACGCTCAGTATCGGCAGCTAAGCCAAAAGTAGCTGATTATCCTTTTACTACCTTAGTGCCTAACTTAGGTGTAGTAAGGGTGCAAACGCACCGTTCTTTTGTTATTGCGGATATTCCAGGTTTAATTGAAGGGGCTGCCGATGGTGCGGGCCTTGGTATTCAATTTTTAAAGCATTTAGAACGCTGCCGTTTATTGTTACATATAATTGATGTGTTACCTGCTGATGGCTCAGACCCAGCAGAAAATGCGGTAACCATCGTGCAAGAGCTAGCAAAATACAGCACTAAACTGGCGAATAAACCACGTTGGTTAGTTTTTAATAAAATAGACTTAGTGCTGGATGATGAGCTAGAAGAAACAGTCCAGAAAGTTATTGCTGCGCTAGATTGGCAAGGTCCAGTATGCAAAATTGCTGCTGCAAGTCACACCAATACTGAACGCTTAGCGGCTGATATACTTAGTTATATTGAATTGATGCCAGTTGAAGAGCCTGCTGAAAAATTAACAGATCCTGTTAGCTTTAAGTGGGATGATGAAGAAACTCAACAGCAACAACAAGCCCAAGCTGACGTTGCTGATGATGATGACGACGACGATTTTGATGATGACGATTATGACGTTGAAGTTATTTATCAGCGCTAAGGTTAGCTGATGAAAATTTCTATGATTGCAGCGATGGCCAATAACCGTGTTATTGGCCTAGATAATCAAATGCCTTGGCATCTGCCCATTGATTTACAGCACTTTAAAGCGGTTACTTTAGGTAAGCCTGTGGTGATGGGGCGTAAAACCTTTGATTCTATAGGTCGATTATTACCTGGCCGGCGTAATGTCGTTATTAGCCGACAATCGCCGCAAGATAATAAAGGCGCTGATTGGGTCACTGATTTAGAGCAAGCTTTCGCTTTATTGTCTGATGCTGAAGAAATTATGGTGATTGGTGGTGGTCAAATTTATCAGCAATGTTTACCCTTCGCTCAGCGCTTATACTTAACAGAAATTGCTTTAAGCACGCCAGGTGATGCTTTTTTTCCGGATTATCAAGCCGTAGCAAACTGGCAATTGGTTGATGAGCAATATCATGCGGCGGATCAACGTAACCCACACTCATGTCGCTTTATAACTCTAGAGCGTAACTAAAACCGAGTATAAAACGGCCAGTTATTTGCGCCCTTATTGGCATGTTGTTAGTATAGTCTGGTATCCATTCAGTCAGTCAGGAGTAGTACATGAGATTAGTACCAACTTTGCTTTGCAGTGTTGTAGTTGGATTTGCGACGTTTTCGTCGCCTGTGGCCTTAGCTGATGATCAGATAGCTGCTTCAATGTGTGATTATGTTGCTGCAGACGATAAAAATAGATTGCGTAAGGTTTTAAGTGATCAGCGATTAAGATTACGAAATGTTTATGAGGGTATATTTTGTGATGGCAATAGCTTGATCCGTTATGCGTTTATTAATAATGCCGCCGATGTTGGCGAGTTTATTATTAAGCAACTACCTTCGTCAGCGGTTGCAGATTCAGGTGATATTGCTTGGGCTGAAGCCAATGGCCATAATGCCTCGGCTTTATTAGATGTGTTAAAACAACGTGCAGAATAATACTCAGTAATAGTAATATTTAGAAAAAAAATCCGCTAACTAGCGGATTTTTTTATGGCTTAAATCGATGTGCAACCGTTAAACTTTAAACTGTGCTACCGACAAGCGTAACTCTTCTGCTAAGCGCGCGACTTCATGACTAGACTCAGATGTCTGCTCTGCACCAGAAGCGGTTTCTTCAGCAATAGAGACAATAGACTCTAATAGTTTACTTATTTCGTGTGACACTTGATTCTGCTCTTTAGCCGCATCTGAAATTTGCTCACTACGGTCATGAGCAGAATGCACAGCATCAGTTATTGAATCTAATGCAGTAGTAGCAATTTCAGTTTTCTGCACACAGTTTTCGGCTTGTTTTTTACCTTTTGCCATCGCTTCAACAGCGGCATGAGCACCACTTTGCAGTACTTGGATCATAGCCTGAATTTCTTGAGTAGAGGCTTGAGTTTTGCTAGCAAGAGAACGTACCTCATCGGCAACAACCGCAAATCCTCGGCCTTGCTCACCGGCACGGGCAGCTTCAATAGCGGCATTCAGTGCTAATAAGTTAGTTTGATCAGCTATGCTGCGGATGACATCTAAGATGCTGCCAATAGAAGCGCTATCTTTATGCAACTTGTTAATGACGACCGAAGCTTGATCAACTTCATGAGATAGCTGCAAAATAATGTTTTTATTTTCTAACGAAATACCTTTTACCCGTTCGGTTTCGTTATCAGCATTTCTTATTACGATTACTGCGTCATTTGCACTTTGTAATACGCCTTGTGCGGTACTGCTCATTTCGGTGGTTGCCGTAGCGGCTTGAGTCACTTGCGATTTTTGTTCTCGAATAGCATGCGTAGTTTGCATAGTAATAGCCGACGTTTGCTCAGATGCCGCTGCAAGTTGAGTCGAGCGAGAGATAATCCCTTGAATTAATGCCTGTAAGCTCTGAATAACTTTGTTGCAGTTTGTGGCTAAGGTACCAAATTCATCCTTAGCACTATCATCTAACTTCTGGGTTAAATCACCAGAGGCTACAACGCCTAAAATATGATTCACTTTAGCCAGCGGTATAGAGATACTGCGCACCGTTAGCGTGGCAATTAAGATTGAAAATAAAATAGACAGGATCACCACGACAAATATCATCGAGATAGCGTTCGATACACTCTGCTCTGTGGCTTGTTGAATAGTTTCTGCTGCGGTACTTGCTTGGTTCAGTAGTGCATCTAAGCTTTTCATGGCAATAACGGTTTGCTCATCGGTTTGGCTTAACAGTAAGGTTGCTTGTGCCAAGCTATTTAAATGCTGTGTTTTTAATTGTGGAATACCATTGTCACTGCTTAGTAATTTACTAATATTGGTAACTTTTTCTGCTAACTCGCTAACTAAGTTAACTTGGCCAGCGGTTTCCGTTTGGATACTAGAGAATTGATTGTTAATTTCTTCTAACCGAAAGCTGATTTCATTACTTAACGTAGCAGCTGTGCTGCTAGAGGCGGTACGATTTAAGTCTATTACGCTACTAATTAAGGTGTTAATGCCGGTTTCTATTGATGTTGCTGCAGCATAGGCTTTAGGGAAGCGGCGTTGTACGTCACGGACATCGGTAAAGTCTAAGATCAACATGGCCATATTATCTGCATTATCTTCTAAGTCAGACATATCACTATTGATGGTTTCTTGAGTTTGTAGGCTAAACTGCAGCGTGCTGAATAATTGGCTAGCAATAGGCGTGAAACTGGCATAAACATCATTGGTGTTACTGGCCGCGCGCTTTAGTACGGCATCGTTAGCGACCACTTTTACTAAATTGGCATAACTATTTTCATAGGTTTTCTTTTCAACGTTAAACTGCTGTTGTAGTGTGGCTAAGTCTGACAAGGAGGTTGCATAAAAAGCGGCTTGGTTTAATTTACTCATTAAAACAAATTCGCTTTTCATAATCGCGCTTTGCTCTAAAGCAGGTATAGAAACCTGGTTTACTTCGCTTGTAGACTGACTAATACTATTTAAACTGAAATAAGAGGCGCTACCAATAATAAGTAGCAGTAGCGAGGTGATAATAAAACCACCAATCACTCTTAATTTTACAGTTAACTTCATAACAACTCCCAATATGTGCGCAATAGCCGATAGCTACAACCATGTTAATCTGGTTTTAAGATACTTAAGACGCTCAAATATACAGCTTATGTTCAGTTGCTGCCACACTATATCGCTGTTGATTATCAATACAGAAGGCAGTTAACCGATTTCCCCATACGCAACCGGTATCTAAGGCATGAATATTAGGGACAGGACTATAACCATTCAGTGCAGCCCAATGGCCAAAAAATAGTTGAGGTAAGGCTTTATCTCGACAAAATTCATACCAAGGGACTAAATCGGGTTGATTGTCGGGATGACCTTTATGCTTTAACTCTAAGGCTCCGCTAGTAGAACAAAAGCGCATGCGGGTACAAGTGTTAATGGTATAACGCCAGCGCTGCTCTGGCGTGTTGGCTTTAGCAAAGCGGTGCGGTTTATTACCATACATATTTTGCAGTAAGTACAATGGCTGTTGCTGTAATTGCTGTTGCACCTCGGATGCCATCGTTAAGGCATCAGATAATTGCCAGTCAGGCGCTAAACCGGCATGAACCATCATGGCATTACGCTGCGGACAAACATGGATTAATGGCTGTTGTCTTAGCCAATTAACTAATTGCTCAACATTTTCGGCTTCAAGTAATGGCTGAAGTTGATCTTTAGGGTTTACCTCACTAACCCCGTAGTGGCAGGCAATAAAGTGTAAATCGTGATTGCCTAACACTACTTGAGCGACATCACCTAAATTATAAATAAAATTAAGGCATTCTAGTGACTGCGGGCCTCGCGCGACAAGATCGCCACAAAACCATAACTTATCTCGTTCGGGTGCAAAGTTGATATGCTGTAATAAACGTTGTAACGGCTCATAACAACCTTGTAAATCACCAATAACGTAGGTAGCCATTACTTTAAGCTGCTAGTAGTTGAGGATGCCATTAATTTAAAATGTTAGGCATAGCAAGACGAAATAATGGAATAGTCGCGGTTACGGCTTCTTTTTGCGCGGTAATCAGCTCGTAATGGCCTTGCATAGTGCCAACGGGAGTTTCTAATACTGCGCCGCTGGTATAGCGATAACTGCTGCCTGGAGCCAGTTGCGGTTGCTCGCCTACCACGCCATCACCGCTAACCTCTGTTTGTTTACCGTTGGCGTCGTTAATTAACCAGTAGCGGCGTAAAAGTTGTAAAGTATCACTGGTTAAATTGCGGATGGTTATAGTGTAGGCAAACACATAACGTTCTGCTGCCGGATCAGATTGTGCAGCAATATAAAAAGTTTCTACCTCAACCGGAACGTTGAAATGCGAACTCATTTATTAATCTCCTGCTGATGTAGCCACTGGGCAAGACGGACAAAGTCTTCGACGGCGAGTTGTTCAGGACGCAAGCCTGGATTTAGGCCTAATTGTTCTAAATCTTCTGCAGTAGCTATATTACTAAAACAGTTGCGCAGAGTTTTACGCCGTTGATTGAAGGCTTCTAAACACACCCGGTTTAATACTTCTGCTGGGACATCTGGCCGCTCTGATACTGGGCGCGGTATTAAGCGGACAACGGCTGAGTCAACCTTAGGAGCCGGCTTAAACGCGCCTGGGCCAACCTCAACCACTGGCATTGCATGACAAAAAAACTGGGTCATAACACTTAAACGGCCAAAAGCTTTACTGCCATGGCTAGCACTCATGCGCATCACGACTTCTTTTTGCAGCATAAAATGCATATTTTCAATTTGGTCAGCATATTGAAATAAATGAAATAGTAATGGGGTTGAAATGTTGTAGGGCAAATTACCAAACACTTTCATTTTTTTATCTGTTGGTACTAAGCTAGCAAAATCAAACTTCATGGCATCAGCTTGATGCACAGTAAGCTTATCAGCTAATGTTGGATGCTGTTGTAAGCGCTGGGCTAAGTCGCGGTCTAGCTCAATTACCGTTAGATGACCTGACTTTTCAGCAACGGGTTCAGTTAAAGCACCTAAGCCTGGGCCTATTTCGACTAAAAAGTCGTGTGGTTTTGGCGCAATTGCTTTAACAATGCGATCAATAACGTGCGGGTCATGTAAAAAGTTCTGGCCAAAGCGCTTACGGGCACGATGGCCCTGGTGTACATTATCAGTCATGAGTTAAGTTCGTTTTTGTGGCCAAGTGAATGGCTTGATGGACAGCATGAAATAAGCTGCCAGTATCGGCTTTGCCTGTAGCGGCTAAATCAATCGCGGTGCCATGGTCTACAGAGGTACGGATCAGTGGCAAGCCAAGGCTAATATTAACCGATTTACCAAAGCCCATATATTTAAGCACCGGTAAACCTTGGTCGTGATACATGGCTAATACGGCATCGGCATGCTGTAAGTATTTAGGTTGAAACAGGGTATCGGCAGGTAAAGGGCCAATTAAGTTCATGCCTTCTGCCCGCAATTCATTTAGGGCAGGGATCATAATATCTATTTCCTCTCGACCTAAATGACCGTCTTCACCAGCATGGGGATTTAAGCCACAGACATAAATTTTAGGATCTGCAATGGCAAATTTGTGTTTCAGATCATGATGCAATATTCGAGTGACATTGATTAATCTATCGCGGGTAATGGCTTTAGCAACATACGCTAACGGAATATGAGTCGTGGCTAACGCGACCCTTAGCCCTTCTGTTGCCAGCATCATGACTACATGCGCTGAGTTGGACAATAAAGCAAAAAACTCAGTATGACCACTAAAAGGGATACCAGATTTATTGATAATACCTTTATGCACAGGCCCGGTGACAATAGCGTCAAACTCACCATTGATTGCAGCTTCACCCGCATAATTTAAGGTGCTCACCACATATTGACCATTAGCCGGATTTAATTGTCCAGCTACTACTGGTTCTTCTATCGCAAAGTCGGCTATGGTTAAAGTACCAGCGGCTTGTGGTGTCGCTATTTCAGCTTTGTTATAAGGAATAATCCGCAAAGGCAGGTTAAGCTGTGCAGCACGTTGCTGCATTAAGTCGGCATTGGCACAAACGACCAGTTGCACTGGCCAATCTTGCTGCGCCAGTGCAATCACTAAATCTGGGCCTATACCTGCTGGTTCTCCAGGTGTAATACCAATGCGTAATGTCATTAATCCTCCGACATCACTTCAATATGCGCATCGTTACGTAGCTCACGTAAAAAGTTTGCTGACTCTTCAGCATAGCGACGATTAAATATCATTCGGTATATTTGCTCACTCTTTTTATCGGCAGTAGCATCCATAGTGCGCTTATCAAGTACTTGCGCGATGTGCCAACCATGTTCGGTACGAAATGGCTCACTAATTTCATTCTGTTGTAAGCGATTAAGGGTATCTTTAAATGCCGGTACAAAAACACTTGGATCGCTCCAACCTAAATCGCCACCATTGAGTTTAGAACCTGGATCTTCAGAGTACTCTTTAGCTAATTCTGCAAAATCGGCTTCACCGGCACGTAATTTAGCTGCAAATTCTACTAGCATAGACCGAGCACGGTCTTCACTAAGAATTATAGAAGGTTTAATTAAGATGTGACGTGATTTAACTTCTTGAATTTCTGCGACGTTTTCGCCACGAATATCAAAAATAGTTAGGATATGAAAACCAGCGCCTGAGCGCAGCGGGCCAATAATATCGGTTTTCTTTCTACCACGAATGGCTTCAGAAAACAGCGTCGGCATTTCGTTAATATTTTGCCAACCTAAATCACCGCCTTCTAAAGCATTACTGCCTGACGATGAAGCAATAGCAATACGTTTAAAGTCACTACCATCTCGTAATAACGCTAACACTTTATCTGCGCGCTCTTTCGCCGCTTGAATATCGTCGTTAGTAGCTTGATTGGGGATAGTGATTAAAATATGGCCAAGATTATACTGCTCATTAACAGCACCTTGTTCTTCCATAATTTTCATTAGGGTTTCAACTTCTTTCGGGCTGATATAAATACGACGTTGCACATTGGCACGAACTACTTCACCCGTAATCATTTCTTCACGTAAGCGCTCACGAAAGCGTTCAAAATCGCCTTCATCCGCTGTTACTTTCTGCCGAAAAGCGTCTAAAGATAAATTCTCGCCTTGGGCTATATTACGAATAGTATCATCTAACTGAGCGTCACTAATTTGTAAGCCCATACGCTGGCCTAGTTGCAATTGGATGCTGGTCAGAATTAAACGCTCTAAGGCTTGGGTATGCAGAGCACTGTCCGAAGGCAGGGTTTGATTTTGCGCTGCTGCATTACGTTTAACTCGATTAATAACCTCACTGACATCGCTTTTTAATACCACGCCATTATCAACGACAGCTGCAATGCGATCAATTTCACGCTCTTGCGCGTTCAAAGCAAAACTGCCACTACACAACAGCGCTATGGCAATGATTTTAGATAACTTCATATAATCCTACATCAATTAGTGAGTAAATATGGCCGACGATAACTAAATATCCCATTAGATAACATATCGCTGACACCAAAGCCGGCGCTGTCGCCAAAGCCTTTAAGTACAAACTGTAAGCCGATACTGCTATCAAGCTTACTGGTCTGAGTGAAGTTGCCAATTGGCAACTCCAGATCGGTAATAATTTGCCGTTTAGCAACAAGTCGTATGGCCCAGCAGCAGGATTCATACTGCAAACCTAAACTAGCATCTATCATACGGTGATTTGTTACATCGCGATAGTAACTGCCTACCAACTGAACATTATCGCTAACAGGTACTGCGCCTAAGACACCAAGTTGTTGGATCTCCAAACCTGAGACTGCTCGGCTGTACCGATGGTTCAATTGAAACAAACTTTTGTCACTAGAGCGGTAATCTAAAGAGGCATTACTTTTTATCAGTTTGTCACTATCGATGTCGTACTGTAAGGCTGTACTGAAATACCATTTACGATACCAATGCCAAACTAACTCTGATGCTAGCATGGATTCAGTTGATGTCAGTTCATCTTCATTCTCTGGCGTAATAGTTGGCTGCTCAAGAAAGAATATCTGGCCTAAACTAAACCTGAATAATTCATTATCGGCATTATCATAAAAACGTGATGTCCAGCCAACAGTAACTTGATTAGCTTGATTAATCCGGTCTAAACCAGAATAACGGTTTTGTCTAAATAAGCCGTAATAATCGTCTTGTAATCGAGTGGTATCATATAAGCCAATATCGGTTTGGTCGCGATAAGGAATATACAGATACTGTATTTGTGGTTCAAATGTCTGCAAGGCAGGCTCGCCGAACCAATCGTATTCACGCTCTAAATTAAGTCGGCTGTGTAGGCGAAATTTTGGCACGGTACGGTTTACACTAGTGCTAACACCACTAATATGGTCGGCAGCAGTTTGTTGATAATAGGTATAAAGCAAGCTGGCTTGTGCCGTTACTTCTAACGCAGGAGTAATAAATGGGATCTCAATCGTTGGCTGTAGATGCACCCGATCCGCCGCCGTAATGTCAGCATCTTGATTAATAAAATGCGCATATTGGGCTTGCCAAGATAAGTTAACATTTGGCAATAAAGTAATAGGGCTTGCTGACTTTAACTGTAGCTCGGGTAAGGCACTATAGGCAGAATTATAGTTACCTAAAATCTCAAAGCCTTGCACTTTTAATTGCGAATGAACGGCTTCACCATAATAACTAATAGACGCTTCGCGCAATAATTGGGTATCGCTTTGGTTTGCATAATCAGAGCCTAAGTCATTTAAATAGGCATCATCACTCACATCAGTAATATCAATATGGGCTCTAATTTTAGGGCTAAAGTCACTTAAATGACTAATATGGCCTAAATAACGTGCACCATAGTTATCGGCTTTCTCATTATCATTATCAAGGTACTCTAGTTGCATATTACCTTGATGCTGCTCGGTTAAATAACGAAAATCAGATTTAAGCTGTAAACCCCGTTTGCTCATATAGCGCGGGGTTAATGTTAAGTCATAATTAGGCGCAAGATTAAAATAATAGGGCAGTTCTAATTCCAAGCCCACTTTTTGTGAGCTGCCAATTTTGGGCAGCAATACCCCAGAGCGGCGCTGATCATTTACTGGAAAAGTTAAGTAAGGTAAATAAAATACCGGCACATCACTGATTTTAAAAACCGCATGATGCGCTTCGCCCCAACCTTCATCAGCCTCAATATTAATTTCTTTAGCATGTAAGGCCCAGCTGTTGTCTGTTGTTGGGCAAGTGGTAAATAGCGCACCCTGTAATGAGAGACCTTGTTGACTTGCGTGTAACTGTTGAGCATAGCCTCGGCCGGCTTGGGCTAAAAATTGATACTGGGCATCATCAAGCTGGGCTTTATCATTGGTCATATCGGCCGCAAAACTGCTACCGTTTACCGTAATATCCGAATTAAAATAGGCAATACCGCCAGCAGCCGTTAAACTTTGCTGGAAGCGATTATAACTGGCGTTAGGTGCTATCAGTAATGTATCGCGGTGACTGATTTCAACTTGACCGCTAAAATGAGCTGTTTGGTTGTTACTTAACTCCACCGTATTAGAATTAATATGAATAGCGGGATCGTTAATATCTAAATGCGACACAGCATCCGGTAGTAAAATCGGCTGGTAGCAGAAATTAGCAGTGGGTTGCTCAGCAAATGCGTTATAGCAAGTTGCCATGAGAGGGAAATATAAAAACAGAGCTAACCGATGTTTCATGCAGCGATTTTTGCCTTACCTTGGATTATCTTACTAATTTCGTTGATAGCTAACTTGCTATGATAAATCAATTTTAGAAATCCTGCTAATCCGATATAGTGCACAGAACAGATCAGCCATGAAATAAAGCATGTTTACGACATGCAAACAGTTAATAAGGAATAAAGGGTGTGGGGTAAAATTTTAGGAGCCTTATTTGGCTTAGCATTATTTCGTTTACCCGGTTTAGTGTTAGGCATCATGGTCGGGCACTGGTTTGATAAGGCTTATAGCCAGCAATTTGAAAAAAATGGTGGCTTTAATAGCTTGTTTAGTGAGAAAACGGATGAACAAGCTTTATTTCGTTATACCACATTTGCCACTATGGGCCACATTGCCAAAGCAATGGGTGTAGTGACGGCTGCGCATATTCAGCAAGCAACCCATTTTATGGCGCAATTAGATTTAACTGCAGAGCAACAAAAAGAAGCTCAAGCCGCTTTTCGCGATGGCAAATTAGTTAGCTTTCCGTTACGGCAGCAATTACAGGCTTTTTATCAGGTATATCGCCGACGCAAAGATGTATTACAGATATTTCTTGAAATCCAAATCAGTACTGCCTGTGCACAAGGTAAAATGCGTGATGAGCAATATTTGCTGTTACAACAAGTTGCCGGCTATTTGAATGTTAGCTCAGTGCAATTAGAGCGTTTAATCCAAGCTTTTGGTAGCCACAATAGACAGCAGCAGACAAACAGCAAGCTAAGTATTAGCGATGCATATAGGGTGCTAGGTGTCGACGCAGATATAAATGAAACCGGTTTAAAACGTGCTTACCGCAAATTAATGTCGCAGCATCATCCCGACAAGTTAATAGCACAAGGGGTGCCAAAAGAAATGCTCGAAGTGGCAAAGCAGCGCACCCAAGATATTCAAGCCGCTTATGAGCTTCTTAAACGGCATCGCAGTAATTAAAGCTTATAAACCAATAGACACTAACCAACCGTATATTTCCTGTAACACCCAGTCTTGGCTGCTTGCATCATACCCAGAACCCGTGATTAAGCGTTGGCGGTAAATAGCTTTAAAGTTTTTCTTGACTAGCTGTTGCCGCTGTTTTAGCTGGGTTAAAACAAATCTATTATCTAAACTGTTATTGATATCAAGTACCGGTATGGTGTGAGCGGCAATCGCTTCAGCTAATTGCTTATTCAATGCAAGCTCGGGTAAATAGGCCCCTACAATAATTAAAGCCATTACGTTTGGCAGTTGTTGCTCGGCATACAGTTGGTTAATTATTGCCGCACTGCTGCCTTGGGCAATAATAACAATAGCGCCAGGTTCACGACTCGCATAAGTGATTGCTGCTGCGGTACGTTGTTGTAATTGTTGCTGATAACTATCAATGCTGCTGGGGTCAAAACTAGCGATAGCGGGTGGCATTATCGATAGCGTATTCCAGCCTAGCTCAGTTAAGTTTAAGCGCAAATAATTAATGTATTTTGGGCTGGCTGCGTGTTCATTAATGTCGGCAATTAATACTACCGTGCCTTTTTGGTAGCCAGTCATGCGCGGGCGTGACAATGCCATAAATGTCGAGTCAGCGCTTAATTGTACTCGCTCAGTATCAGGAAACTGGCGTTGTAAGTCTGCTTCGATAAAGACGTTATTAGCACTAGCATAAATTGAAAAAATAGCCGCAGTGGCATAGAGAAAACTAAATACAAAAGTGGTAAGTAAATAGGTGAAATTACGCCGCATATCTATTCTTACTTAAGAAATATAAATAGATATCGGCGTGAGTTAACCAGACTTTAATCTAGTTGTGCGGTTTGTTGGTGGTTATCGTCTAGCTGTAGATATTTATTGAAGGTATATAAAATTTGAGTTTTATACTTAAACTTAATATAGCTAGGATGTTGTTCTAGCAATTGCACACTGCTATCGGGTGTTAATATAAAGCAATACTTAGTGGCTTTAAACTCCACTAATGCTTTGGCCATTTCTTGTAATTGCTCATTTTCGGCTAAGCGGGCAACTTCTGCTTCAGCATTGCAAACATGCGAATGCGCTAACAGATCCACGTTAGTAAATGGAATTTGCTCAGCCATCACTGTAGCACTACAACCCAGCGCTAACAGAGGCATTAAATATAGTGGGCGAATAGACTTTATCATTATTACTCCAGGTAACCCGGTCTCCGTCTGACGCTCCATATATAGCAGAAACTGGGTAAATAATGACCAGAAACTCTGGCGGTTTTTACTGCATATATTTGCAGACAAGGAGCATGCTACCACAGCTTTTTTCATCTGGCAGCTTTTTTGCAACTTATTATATACACAAAATAAAAAAGCCGCTGAAATTCAGCGGCTTTAATTAATTAAATATGTGGCCTAAATTAATAGGCAATATTAATTAACGTAATACAGGCTCTTTGATTTTGGCTGTTACTTTAGCCTCGATACGCTGGTTAGCACGGTGCGCTGCACGAGTACTACCTTCTACGCGAGGTTTAGTTACACCATAACCTACAGAACTAATACGTGACTCAGCAATATTAAAGTCTTGTTTTAACATCTTAGCAACGGCATCAGCACGACGTTGTGATAACTTCATGTTGTAAGCTGGGTTACCGATGTTTGAAGCATGACCTTCAATCGCTACTGTAGACTCAGGGAAACGTTGCATAAATGCACCTAAGCTTTGCACATCAAAACGCTGGTCAGCAGGTACTGCTGCAGAGTCAAATGGGAAGCGAACTTCGATATCTACGTCACCAACAGCAGCCATTTTCTCAACAAAGATAGTACAGCCATCTGGGCCAACTTTATGGTTAGCAGCAGTGTTAGGACACTTATCTTCATTGTCATTTACGCCGTCGCCATCTGTATCAACAACTTTTGCTACTACAGGAACTACTACTGGAGCAGGCGCTGGTGCAGGTGCGGCTTTCTCAACAACAGAGCCAAATAAATAGCTCATACCAATTTTAATACCAGCATCGCCATAGCTCTCGTCGATACCTTGGTAACGGTTACCTTCAGCATATAACGCTACGTTTTGGTTAAAGAAGTGCTTATAACCAACACCTACGTTTACCGCTGTAGAAGTTTGAGCTGCATCAAAGCGCTTTAAACCACCGACGATATAAATTGAAGGCATTTGTGGTAAGTGATACATAGCATCAAAACCAATACGGTTACCGTTTACGTCAGTACCATCTAGCTTAGATTGCATTTCTAAACGAGCATACTCTGCACGTAATGCCCAATGTTCATTTAGGTAGTAACCAATTTCAACACCGTAGCCCCAATCTTTTTTCATGTAATCCCAAGCAGCTGACTCGGTTTTATCAGTGTCTGGCATATAGTATTCGCCAAAGATTGAGCCAAATACACGATTTTCTTTATCGGCATCAACTGCGTGAGCAGCAAACGATCCTAATAAAGGCATAGCGACAGCGATAGCAACACATAATTTTTTAAGTTTCATCCATATCTCCTTGGGTGGAATCAATATCTCGGTATCATTGTACCGTAAATGTTAAATTGTAACTATAAAAGTAGTAAAAATTCAGCGTTTTTCAACAATGGGTATAATGTTATACGAAGTAAATGAACCTTGGATTAATAAACACTAAAATTTATTTCATTATTTATTAATTAAAAAGGACAGTGGCTACTAAATTGCATTTCTTTTTTTGATTCAGGATGCATTATTGTTAAGCTTTCTGCATGTAATTGTAGTCTATTAGCCGCCGTAAATCCTTGAGAGTGGGCATAAAACTTATCACCCAAAATAGGATGGCCAAGCCACTGCATATGCACGCGCAATTGGTGAGAACGACCGGTAACAGGGGTTAGCAAAACTCTGCTGCTATCAGTATCTTGGTTTAGTACACGATAATGGGTTAAAGAGGCTTTACCGTGCTCATAGCAGACTTTTTGTTTAGGTCGATTTGGCCAATCACATATTAAAGGTAAGTCTATACTGCCATTGTTAGTGGCGAGGTGTCCCCACACGTTAGCAATATAATGTTTTTTTGTTTCCCTAAATTGAAACTGCCAATTTAATTGCCGTTGGCTCTCTGCAGTTAAGGCCATAATAACAATACCCGATGTCGCCATATCTAAACGATGGACTAGTCTTATTTGTGGCCAAACTAATCGCGCCCGATACTCCAAGCTATCTTTATGTTCAATAGCTTTACCTGGCACGGTTAATAATCCGCTGGGTTTATTAAATACCACCAACTGTTGATCTTGATAAATGATATCGAGATAAGGTTCAGTGGGTGGTGAGTATACAAATAACATCTGCTATTAATCGCCAGTAACAATAATCAATCTTAATGCATCTAGCTTTAATCTTGCTTTGCTAACATAAGTTAATAATTGTTGTTGTTGTTCTGCTACCGCATCTATTTCATCAGCCCGTACCGAAGGGTTCAGTTGACGCAAAGCACTTAAACGCTGGTGTTGTTGGTTAAGTTGCTCAGTAACGTGTTGCACAGCTAGGCTTTGTACTTGGCTTAATTGCTGCTCGGCAAAACTACTGGCTTGACTAATTAACGGGTGTATTAGGCTTTGCAAGGCATTGACTAATTTAGACGCTGTTTGCCGGCCAATCGGTTTCAGTTGTTTATTCAGTTGCTCAAATTTAACTTTATCTGACAAGTTAGTGCCAGATTTATCTAGTAATACTCGAATGGGCGTTGCCGGCAAGTAACGGTTTAATTGCAACTGTGCTGGCGCACTGGCTTCAACAATAAAGTTAAACTCAACAAAATAGGTACCTGCGGGTAGGGCTTTATTGGCTAGAATGGCGACTGAGCTATTACCTTGTGGCTCTGTGGTTAATAAATCTAACGTGCCACGCACCATGGGGTGATCCCACGTCAGAAGCTGAATATCTTCTTGGGCTAATGCAGTAGCGCGGTCAAAGGTGACAGTGGTGCCATCCTCAGGTAACCAAGGGAAATTGCATTGCATATGATCGCCAGGTGTCAGCACTATACTGGTATCGCTATGATCATCTTGATTAACACCGAACATATCCCAAGCTTTTAGCATAAGCATTGGTAATTCAGTGCCATCATCTTGAGCATCAATCGTGTCAGCTAATTGCTGTGCTGCTGTGCCACCGCCAGAGTTAATTTCTAGCAATAAATCACGGCCTTGCTCTAATTGTTGCTTTAACGCTTGGTTGGCCGAAGTGGTAGCTGTAATAACAGTTTGTACAGCTTGCTGATCATAATTGGCTTCAGCCAATAACGATTGCAGTTTATCGGCGAACTGCTCAAATATAACGCGGCCGGTTTGGCAAGTCTGGGTAAAGGCGTTTAATCCTTGATCGTACCATTGCATTAATATCTGTTGGGCATGGTCAATAAAATACGGAACGTGGATTTGAATATCCGCTTGCTGGCCAATCCTATCTAAGCGGCCAATACGTTGTTCTAATAAGTCAGGATTTAAGGGTAAATCAAATAATACTAAATGATGAGCGAATTGAAAGTTGCGCCCTTCGCTGCCTATTTCAGAACATAACAATAATTGTGCTGCGTAATCTTCTTGAGCAAAATAAGCCGCCGCTTTATCTCGTTCTACAATACTCATGCCTTCATGAAAGACTGCAGCACGAATGCCTTCTTGAGTTCTTACCGCTTCTTCTAGTGCTATGGCGGTAGCAGCATTAGAGCAAATAAGAAGAAATTTTTCGTGTTTATGGCTTTTTAGCAAGTGTAGTAAGTGCTCAACCCGAGGATCAAATTGACACCAACTCGCGCTAGGATCTAATGCTTGAAAAATTTGCTCAGGAAATAAATGGGCATCAGCGCGTTGGGCTGCGGTTAAATCAGGATTAAAGCTGTTATGCACTTTTAATGCATTAGTATATTGCTCTGGCATGGTTAAGCCGGCAAATTGCGGTTGGCGCTTAGGGAAGCCTTTAACGCTGGCACGGCTATTTCTAAATAAAATACGACCGGTACCATGACGGTCCAGTAATTGCTCTAACAATTGCTGGCGAGCGCTAAGTTGCAACTTACTATCAGTGCTATTTAACTGGGCTAATTCCGAGCTGATATCACTCTCACTCAGGGTCTGTTGTAAAGCAGAGATAGAAGCTTCGTTAATGTCCTCTTCGCCTAATAAAGGCTTAGCAACAGTAGCAATGTGCTGATAATTTTTTTCTTCAGCAACAAATTGCTCATAGCTGTGAAAGCGATCCGAGTCCAGTAGTTTTAAGCGCGCAAAATGACTTTGATGGCCTAATTGATCGGGTGTCGCCGTTAGCAATATTAAGCCAGCAGTTTTTTCTGCTAGCTCGCTAATTCGCAAATAATCTTCACTCGGTGCGTCTGGTTGCCATTGTAAATGATGTGCTTCATCAACAACTAATAAATCCCACTGACTTTCTAACGCTTGTTGATGCCAACGCGGTGAATTCTTTAAAAAGTTTAAACTACACAGTACCAGTTGTTCAGTGTCAAACGGATTAGCGGTATCTAAACTAGCTTGCTCGCAACGTTCTTGATCGAAAATAGCAAAATGTAAATTAAAGCGGCGCAGCATTTCTACTAACCATTGATGTTGTAATGTTTCAGGCACTACAATCAATATTCTACTGGCTAAGCCACTAATAATTTGTTGATGAATAATTAAGCCCGCTTCAATGGTTTTACCTAAACCGACTTCATCGGCCAGTAATACTCGTGGCGCATGCCGCTTTGCTACTGTGTTGGCAATGTGTAACTGATGCGGAATTAAACTGATCCGGGCGCCCACTAAACCCTGCAACGGGTTTTGTTGTTGCTGGTGAATGTGTTGCCACGCTTGATAACGTAAAGTAAACCAATCAAAGCGATCAATTTGGCCGGCAAATAAGCGATCTTGTGGTTTACTAAAACTAATAAAATGATCCAAAAAGGTTTCGCGCAGCTCAATATATTCTTCGGTATCGCTGCGCTGACCACAATAAATTAAATTCTCATGTTGTTGCTTAATCGCGCTTACATGCACTTTAAAGCCATCGGCACTGCTAATTTCATCGCCAACATTAAAAGTCACTCGCGTTAACGGGGCTTCTGCTTGGGCATAATACCGAGTGTCACCACTTGCTGGAAATAATAAGGTCAACATACGACCTTCTAAGGCAACGACAGTGCCTAACCCTAAATCTGATTCTGTATCACTAATCCAACGCTGGCCAAGAGCAAACTTCATTACATACCACATCAACAAAAAAGCGGGGCGCTATAGTACTAAAAATCCCATGTTTCTGCACCTAGTATTAAAGCTAGAAAAGTCTTATTTGAATAAAGAGAATTATTATAAGGTTTAATCATACAGTTACATTAAATTGACTTATCCGTTTGATCAACTAGTCTAATTTATGAGCCTCACCCCTTATTTTTATGTGCAAAGGAGTTGCATGAAAAACCCAGTTTATACTGAATACAAACGCGCAAGAATAATCGGTATTATTTTAATTATAGCCTTATCTATATTTGGGGCATTTGCCCACTATTTAAGAGCGGTGGATGATAGTGTACTGCAAACTAAACTGCGTCTAAATAGTGCCAGTAGCCAAATAGACACTAAGTTTAGTGCTTTACTGGCTTATGCCACTGCCTTGCAAAAGACAGCTCAATTAAAATTATTATTACCGGTTCCGCCTGCGGAGATTAGCCTGCCGCTATTATCTTTTACGGATGCCGAAACAGTGAACGTCGCGTTAACCGATATTGAGCATCCGCTAAGTGCAGAGTTAAATATGTTGCAGCAGCTGCAACCGTATTTTGATTTGGTCACTGAGGTGCAGCCGTTTATTAGTAATATTTATTATATTTCTGAACAAGGTTATGCCTACAACGGCTTAGTACGTTGGCCTGATTATATTGCTGAACAAATATTAAGTTGGCAAAGCGGAATTGATCAGGGAACCACATATAATCGAGAAACCACCTTTCATGCTCAATTTATGCAAGATCAGTCGGTGTTACAGGTACCCTTATATGAAGATGATAAAAAACTCGGTCGGTTTTTATTTGCATTAGATTTAAAGCAATTATTAAAGCCGGTTTACGCTTTATATGCCAATACCGATTTAATGTTATTGGATCAAGCTGGAAACTTAATACCGCATTCAACGTCACGCAACTTGCCACAAATAGATCAGCATCTAATCCATGTCCAACGCTTAGCCAACACGCCCTGGTCACTGGCGGTGTTAGAGCCAAAAACCAGTTTATTTACCTCAGGCTTAAATATGTTTGTCTGGCATCTAGTAAGTTATCTGGTTTTATTATCGATATTATTTTTCTTAATGCATTATCGCTTTAAACGCCGAGTAGTCTCACCGGTAAATCGTTTATTTATTCATATCGAACGCTTAGGCAAAAGTGATGTGCAGGGGGTAAGGCATATTCCACTGGGTTGGAATGATATATTTGATAAAGTGTACCGGCTTACTCAACAAGACAAAAACTGAAAATAACCGATTTAAAATAAGCGATAATCCGTTTGACCGTTACTCATATACAGCCGATATTGTGGGCTTATTTCACCTACCGCTAATAATGCCGGTCCGGTAGCATCAACTAATATATAAGCTTGACCATTGATCATCGTTGTTGCATCAGTCGAAGGTGTTGCCGCTGCCAATGACAATGGCAGCCAGCAACTGATTAAATTATGTAAAAATTAGCATTTATTTCGCTAACATAAATTTACGCCGAAACAATACCAAGCCCAGACCAAGCAGAGTCAATATACCGCTACTACCACTAGATACGCCAACACCGACACCAACGGTTGTGCTACTGCCAAAATGATTATCGCGCTGATAATCTTCTAGCGGTAACCGATCTAAGCTGCTGTCATCATAGCCCGAGATCTCGGCGACTAAATAACCGCTGCTAGCATCAAATATACGAATAGTCAGTACATATTCATCCCGAGGATAATCGCGTTGTAACACCGTATCTATGGCTAACCAGTCGTCATTACGCTGGCCATAAAGCTCAAAAACAGAGCTGGTATAAAATATATATTCGTTGCCGTAACGAGGCTGTAAACTATACTCGGCAAACACTTGGACATAGGCATCAGAGGTATCAGCATCTATATCTACTTCTAAGCGATGATAATAGCCATTATCATTAATATCGCGGCTTAAACGTAAATCAATACTATGAAACCAGACATAGCTTTCATAAGCTTGCGTAGTGATGTCAGAGCCGCGAGTGTTTTGTGCCTTTAAGGCTAACTGGCTTACATCAGGTACACCGAGTCGCTCGGTTGTTACTGCTAGTGCTTGTTCTGCGCTATACGCTGGTACAGTGAGAGCAATAAACAGTATGATACATTGCAGCAAGTTTTTCATATCAGATTCTCCATTTGCTTTGATACTATTACAGGCTAACGGCATGAATATCGGCTGAATTTAAACGTAAAGAACAGGTAAAGACATGAAATTAGTACGTAGCTTAACAGTAGAACAACCGATAAGTGCTATTGAACTACTAGCAAAAGCCTTACCTGAATTATCAAAAGGCCGCTTAAAAGATGCGATGGCAAAAGGCGCGGTATTGCTGCATACCAAACCGAAAAAACGTTTAAGACGGGCGCAAACGGCGTTACAACCAGGGCAGAAGTTAGAAATACATTATGACGACGACTTGCTACAACGGCAATGTGATAGCGCGGTATTGTTGCATGATATGCAAGGCTATAGCGTTTGGTTTAAGCCGGCCGCTATGTTATCGCAAGGCAATGAGTGGGGTGATCATTTAGCTTTGTTGCGCGCCGTAGAGTTGCATTTTGAGCATAAAAGGCAAGTGTTTTTATTACATCGATTAGATAGAGAAGCCAGCGGATTAGTATTGTTTGCCCATTCAAAAAAAATGGCCGCCGCTTTTAGTAAAATGATTGCCGAACAAACAATTGATAAGTATTACCGGATAGCGGTTAAAGGCCAGTTGGCTACCGAGTTACAGCAACAAGCGAAAATCACCTTGCCCTTAGATGGCAAAGCTTGTGAAACCCAGTTTAGTGACGTTAGTTACCATGCTGACTTAAACCAAAGCAAGCTGCGAGTTAAACTGATTTCAGGCCGAAAACATCAAATTCGCCGTCATTTTGCTGCGTTAGAACACCCCATAATGGGCGATCCTATGTATGGCAGTGATAATAAAGATAGTAAAGGTTTGGCCTTGCAAGCGGTGGGGATAAGCTTTACTTGTCCGCAAAGCAAACAGCGGCAAAATATTACGTTACCAGCTAATTTACAGCATGTTTCAGTGTAAATTAGCGTTGTGACGACTCGCTGGGTATTAAGACCATTTCTAGCTGCTGCTTATCGTTAATCAAGATTGTCAGCGGCGCTAGGGGCTATCATTTGGCCATTACAATACAACTTAATATTGCCCAATCGAATAGTGTTCAGTAAATCGTGGCGAATAGCAGCACTGGTCCACTCACACGCGCTTGGGCTGTCACTGTGTATCGACATTAGCCAAGTATTGCTCTCTTTAGCTGTTGCTGCAGCAAAGCGATGTCCTAACCATAGGGCATGAGTTAATGCGCGGAGAGTTTTAACCCGCCAAGGCTTTTTAATCAGTTGGTTTAAAGTAAAGCTCATACATAACATAGGCAGTTGTTGATAAGTAATAGGTAAAAGCTGGCGCAGTTGGGTCACTAAATCTTGTTGTAAGCTGTCAAGCTCAGAGTTTTGATCCAATGCTAACCAAATAGTGTCGTTATGACGGCAGCTAGTTAAATATTTTTGCACGGGCAATTGCTGTATAAAGCTATCCAGTATTTGGTGATAAAATGGCTCACCAAGCTCTAGTTTTAATTGCTGACTGTTGTGTAACTGTATGGCAATTAAACTCATATTAGACCGCTGTTCTAATTGTTGCACTTGCTGACAAAAGCGAATCCAATCCGATAAGGCGGTTTTATTATGGCTGGCATGTTGCTGTTGCCGAGCTTGACGCCAAAGTAGCAGCATTATCACTAAACTAATAAGCAAAGCGCCAATAACGTAAGCATGTTTAATCAGTTTGTTTTGCAGTTTTATATTGAGCTGCTGATATTTTTGAGCGGTTTCAAGTTGGCGCTTTAATTCGCTGTTCTCATTAATAGCATTATGGGTGCTGGTTAATTTGAGCTTGTTTTCTGAACTAAACTGCTCAAAACGTTTGCTGCTAGCATAGTCTAAACTGGTATAAGCGCGCTGCCATTGTTGTTTATCTGCCGCTATTTTTGCATCCAGACTATAAAATCTAAAATGCATAAATGCTGCAGATTTTGTTATTTCAGGCTCTACAATATCCAGTAGGTTTGTCGCTTGTTCAATAGCATTGGTGTCGTATAGTACTTCAGCTAAATTAATCATCGCTTCGTAGCGGGTGGTAATAATATTTTGCTGGCGAAATAACTCTATGGCTTCGGAGTAAAACTGTATTGCTTGTTGCGGTTGTTTTTCTATAACTGCTACTTTTGCATAAGACTGCAAGATTAACGCGACACGAAAGGCGTCATCTTGTTCGCGAGCCAATACCATGGCTTTGGCTAAACTCTCTTTAGCGAGTTGTACATGCTCAGTGTGTTCAGACCCCTCAGAGTTCTCGGCTGCCACTACATGCGCTTCAGCAATAAACACTAAAATATAGGTATAGTTACCTTTGCGTTGCAATTTGTCATATAGCGGTAAAGCTTGCTGAAAATGCTCTAAGGCCGTTTTGGTATCATCTAATTTTAAAAAAGCCTTACCTAAGCGAAAATGAATTGAGGCTAAAGCAGGCAGGTCATTTAATTTAGTGGCTAATTTTAGAGCTTCAGTAAACTGGTGATAGGCTAAGTTAAAATCATTATTAGGTAAGGCAAGTCGACCAATGGTAATTCTTGCTCGCAGCTCATAGTCAAAATGTTGCAAGTCTAAGGCCACTTCTAAACTACGTTGAGCGTAGGGCATCGCATTTTGTGGTTGGCCTAATTGATTATAAGCCTGAGCAAAGTTTTGTAGAACATCACCGTACAAGCTTTTACTTTCACGGCTATTTTCATCGGTTAATAATTTCTCAGCTTCTTTTAGTTGGGTAATCGCTAATTGAGTGTCACGAAATAATATGCCATATATTTTTGCTTTCATTAAATAACTGTAGGCGCGCAAATAACGACTATCGGCTAGCGATAACGCTTTATTAATGGCATCAAGCGCGGTGTCTTTATTTCTTAAATGTAATTGAGTCTCGGCCAACACCATATAGTCTCTAGCGGTAAAGCTTGACGGTAATTTTTGCAATAACTGCTCACTGACTAAGCCAGGGTTTGCAGCTGCAGCAATGATTCTTGGCTCTAATTCAATAGAAGCAGATACCCATAATGGAAAACACATTAATACTAAGATAATAAGGCGCATGGCTGAATATTGTTCCGCTTTTTTAACCAGTGTAGCGATATTATATGATGCCGACTAGCGGTAAAAGATGTTCATTAAAGCTTTAAAGAATTAATGACAATGTAAGGCTATATTTTTCAAGTTGTTAACTTGAAGTGCTGATTTAATATTATAGCTTTTATAATGTGTAATAATTAGAGCTTATATATTAGACAAAGTAGCGTTACTAAAATAAAGCGGCGCTAAGCATTGAAATTTAGCCTTAGCGGATTCATTAAGGTTAATTCAGGTGGCGCTCAGTCATAACTGTTACACTAGGCTTATTATGTCGCCCATTTTTATGCCACAGATTTTTATGTCAAAGCAATGCCAGTTAGGCTTAAATTTATAATGGCGCTCAATACTGCCGAGGTAATTATGTTTTCATCATCATTCAAGCAACAGACTAGTCAATGGCAACAGGCATTTGCTCAACGCCAGGCTGCCGGGCCGTTACAAAAACTTTTTGCTTGGTTAATGCTAGGTGTTTTTTTAGTTGTTGGCGCCGGTTTATTACTCTTTATGCTATTACTTAGCTGGATTGTGATCCCAATTATGCTATTTAGACACAGAGCCAAAGTTAAAGCTTGGCAGCAACAACGGCAACAGCATGCAACCGATCACGCTCAGACATCTGCACAGCGTGACCCTGCGGTTATTGAAGGCGAAGTGTTAGATAAAAAACAAGATTAATTGTTTAGCACTCTAATTATTAAGAACTTTAATTATTAAAAATTCTAATTGTTAATAACTTTGAGCTTGGCCTGAATGTAGTCACTATGGCGAATAAACAGTAAATCAGCAATTTTACGTATCATCGCCTCTTCATTTGGGTCTAATTCATTATCGGCATAAACTTGTTGCCATAACTGGTCCATTAATTTTAACCTAGTGTCATAACTCAGCAACTTTAACTCTTTAGTAAACTCATGTAATGATACTGCTTCATCAGCCCGCTTAATGGCTTGCTGGCACACCTCTTTAGCTTCAGCAGACGATAACGCTAATTCTTGTTGTAAATATTTTTCAACCAAATCAGTTTCTTCATTAGCTAAGCTGAAATCAGCATTCGCTAACATTAACATTAACGATACACTGGCAAACTGTTCGCTGTTTAAACCACAAACAGCGGCATGCTGATTATCTACTGGGCGATTGTTACTGCTAAGGTTATCAAGCAGAGTCTTAAATAATTGCAGCATAAAATTTCCTATACCTTTTGGTGTTTATTGAGTAGCGAGTTAGAGGTTACTAAGCTAGCTTTGTTGCATAAATAGTTGCTTCGCTTGCATTTAACCCGTTGCAACCACATTAACGGTTTAATAAAATTTTTCGCAACTAGTTTCAAAGCGTAAATCTATCGAAGCTTAAATGTTGCAAATTACTAGGTTGCACATAAAGAGGTGACAGTTGGCCATTATAATTACGCTCCTAATCGGCATTGTGATCATTAGCTTGGTGCTTTTTCTGCCCTATTGGCAACGTTATAAACGGCAGCGGTTAATGAAGCAACCTTTCTCTGCCGCTTGGCGGCAAATTCTGAAACAACGTATGCCTTTTTTTCGTGCCTTACCGGCTGATTTACAGTTACAGTTAAAACAACATATTCAGGTGTTTATTGCTGAAAAACAATTTATTGGCTGTGCCGGCGTTATAGTAACAGACGAAATGCGGGTGACTATAGCTGCTCAAGCGTGTTTATTATTGCTCAATCGGCCCAATTATTATTATCCAAAATTAAAACAAATTCTTATTTATCCTAGCGTGTTTGTCGTCAAGGGGCCGCAACGGGATGGAGCCGGGGTGATGCATCAGCAGCAGCGTTTATTATCTGGCGAATCTTGGGGTTTAGGTAAGGTGATTTTAAGTTGGGCCGATGCTAAAGAGGGCGCTGCTAATCCCAGCGATGGTCGCAATGTGGTGATCCATGAATTTGCCCATCAATTAGACCAAGAAAAAGGCATGGCAACTGGCGCACCTCTACTGGAGCGTAGTACCGACTATCAACAATGGTCTAAAGTGTTAGCAGCAGAGTTTAGTCAGTTACAGCGCCAAGTCGCGGTGGGTGAAGCCAGTTTGTTTGATGCTTATGGGGCCACTAATCCCGCCGAGTTTTTTGCTGTTATCTCAGAAGTGTTTTTTGAACAACCCAATGAGCTTTTTAGCCAACACCAAAAACTGTATCAACAACTCAGTCACTTTTATCGCGTCAATCCACTTAGCTGGCGCTAAAGTCAGAAGCCATCAGGCCAAAATAATGCACGTAATACTTGTAAGGTAACCATTATTATCAATAATGGAATAATAAAAGCACTTATTTTACTGGGTGCAGTATCACTTTTTTTGCCGAATTTTTCAGTTAGGCTAACCACTAACACTAAGCCAACTAATAGCACGGCTAAAATAATAAATAATGCCATAAAGACTCCGTATTTGCCGGCAGATTACAGGCTAGTGTAACTTAGGCTTGAAAAGCGAGCAAAAGCAAGTTGTTACTCTGTGCCCGCTTTTTACATCGTGATATGCTGCGCACTTTTTTGCTAGATATAAGGATAAGCGATGTCGTTAGAAATGTTATGGGCAATATTGGCTTTAGTTTCAGGGCTAGCATTATTAGTCTGGAGTGCTGATAAGTTTGTTGATGGCGCTGCGGCAACGGCAGGTTATGCTGGTATGCCGCCATTATTAATTGGTATGGTAATTGTCGGCTTTGGTACCTCGGCGCCTGAGATGGTGGTTTCTGCCATTGCCGCTATGGATGGTAACCCCGCTTTAGCTATTGGTAATGCTTATGGCTCTAACATTACTAATATTGCCTTAATCCTAGGTTTAGTGGCATTGATTAGCCCTATTGCTGTTAACTCACAAGTTGTGCGCAAAGAAATACCTATTTTAATGCTAGTCACCTTATTTGCGGGCTGGCAATTATATGATGGTCATTTAAGCCAAGCTGACGCTTGGGGGCTATTAGGCGTGTTTTTTGTGGTCATGGGTTGGTCTATTTGGCAGGGCATGCGTAATACTAAAGATAATTACAGCACCCAAACTGTCGCTGAGTTAAGCGAAAACGACATGACGCTAAAACAAGCGATTATGTGGTTAATCATCGGTTTAGTGTTATTGATTATCGCTTCTCGTTTAGTGGTATTTGGTGCCGTATTTATTGCCGAGAGTTTAGGTGTCAGTGACTTAGTCATAGGTTTAACGGTCGTTGCTATTGGTACTTCGTTACCCGAGTTAGCCGCCTCGCTTATCGCGATAAAAAAAGGCGAACATGATTTAGCCCTAGGTAATGTGATTGGTTCAAATTTATTTAATACCCTAGCCGTAGTAGGTATTGCTGCTGCAATAGAACCATTAACACTAGACTCAGTAGTATTAACTCGAGATTGGACCATAATGGCGTTATTAACCGCCGCTTTATTTATCATGAGCTATGGTTACAAAAAACAAGGTCGCATTAATCGGCTAGAAGGTGGCGTATTAATGCTAGTGTATTTTGGCTATACCGGTTATTTAGTCAGTACTGTTCTGGCTTAATAACAGCTTAGCGTTCGGCTAATTATCGGCACAAAATCGACTTGCATCGACGCTGTATGGTTTAAATTATAATGATGCTAGCCAATCTTATTAATAGCGGAGGCAATAAATGCAACTGAATCTTTCCAGCCATTTATTACGGGCGGGCTCTTATATAAATGGCGATTGGCATAGCAGCGATAAAACTTTTGCCGTTCGTAATCCAGCAGATGGTAGTGAGTTGCATCAAGTTGCCGATGCGGGTGCTGAGCAAGCATCCGCAGCAATTGCAGCAGCAAGCAAAGCCTTTAGCAGTTGGAGCTTGTTGCCGGCCGCTAAGCGTGCTGAGCTATTGTATAACTGGTATCTATTATTGGTTAAATACCAAACAGACCTCGCAATTATCCTGACTGCCGAACAAGGTAAGCCATTAGCTGAAGCTAAAGGTGAAATTAATTACGGCGGCTCGTATTTACAATGGTTTTCTGAGCAAGCAAAACGCCTAGATGGCGATACTATTCCTGCCCCTTCAGCCGATAAGCGCATAATTATCCAGCGCCAGGCTGTAGGCGTAGTCGCGGCTATCACACCTTGGAATTTCCCAAACGCTATGCTGATGCGTAAAGCGGCGGCGGCTTTAGCTGCGGGGTGCACCTTTGTGGTAAAGCCGGCACAGCAAACACCGCTTTCTGCGTTAGCAATGGCCGTATTAGCAGAGCAGGCTGGTATCCCAAAAGGGGTATTTAATGTGGTGGTCGGCACTAATGCAAAAGCTATAGGTGAAGTGTTAACGACCGATCGGCGGGTGGCAAAGTTTAGTTTCACCGGCTCTACGGCCGTGGGTAAAACACTAGCAGCGCAATGTGCTGCCGATGTAAAGCGAGTCACCATGGAGCTAGGGGGGAATGCGCCTTTTATTGTTTTTGATGATGCTGATTTAGAAGCGGCCGTGACTGGTTTACTGGCGTCCAAATTTCGTAATGCAGGCCAAACTTGTGTCTGTGCCAATCGGATTTTAATTCAAAAAAGTGTCTACCCGGCTTTTACTAAAAAATTGATAGCTGCCGTGAATAAACTAAAAGTCGGTTCTGGTTTAAGCCAAGATAGCGATATAGGGCCTTTAATCAGTACTGAGGCGTTAGAAAAAGTTGAAAAGCTAGTTAGTTCGGCTTTAAAGCAAGGCGCCAAAGTTGAGCTAGGTGCTCAGCGTCATGCTGCAGGTAAGCAGTTTTATGCGCCAACCATATTAAGTCAGGTAACGGCTGATATGGATATAAGTCAGCAAGAAATTTTTGGTCCCGTGGCAGCGTTGCAAACATTTACCGATGAAGCTGAAGCGATTAAGTTAGCCAATGATACGGAGTATGGTTTGGCTGCATACTTTTATAGTCGCGATATTGGTCGCGTATTTCGGGTCGCCCAGGCGCTACAATTCGGTATGGTTGGTATTAATGAAGGGGCTATCTCTAATGCCGCCGCCCCTTTTGGTGGCGTAAAGCATTCAGGTTATGGTCGCGAAGGCTCTAAATATGGTTTAGACGATTATACTGATATCAAATACTTATGTTTAGGTGGTTTGGCATAAAGGCATACGTTTCATCATAACTGCTACTTCATTGCTGATATTGATGGATATTTCTGCAAAAGAAGACTATTAGTTTAATAATCGAACAATTATTAAACTAATAGTTGACTTACCACCCTTAGAGACGATATAGTGCGTCCGGCTTGAGGGAAAGCCTAGTTTTATTTAAGTACAATCCGCAGTTTTAGTCATAAACCTTCGTTCTGTTATATCTAAATCTCAGTTTTCTTCCTGCTGAATTGCCTATTTTAAGGCGTCAATATTTTTTAATTTATTCAGGATTTTAATTATGTCTAATACTGTTACTGGTACCGTTAAGTGGTTCAACGAAGCTAAAGGTTTTGGTTTTATTGAGCAAGCATCTGGTCCAGACGTATTTGCCCATTTCAGCGCTATCAAAAGCGACGGTTTCAAAACTTTAGCTGAAGGCCAACAAGTACAATTTACTTTAAGCCAAGGTCAAAAAGGCCCACAAGCTGAAAACATCGTTTGCATCTAATTGTAAATTAAGCAGTTTTGCAATTAGCAGAACTAAGCTTAAATAACAAATGCATATCCTAAGGCCTTATTTTAAGGCCTTAGTTGTTTTTGTTGATCCGGAATAATTTTTGTCAAAATAATATTAGCTGTCGTAGCCTAGGTTATTTATCGGTGACAAGTTAACCGAAACGCTTTAACATCCTGTTATTGCAGTTAGGAATAATTAATATCATGCTCAAATTCAATGAATCTTTACCGATGAAGTTGGTTGCCGCCAGAGAAGTCACGATGTCTTTTTTTCGGCCTATATTGCATGAAGTTGATTTTACCGATCAGCAATGGCGCGTGTTAAGAGCCTTAAGTGAGTTTAGTGGTTTAGAGTTTAAAGAGTTAGCCAAGCTAACCTGTATTCTAAGTCCAAGTTTAACTGGTATTATTAAGCGCCTTGAAGAACGAAACTTAATTTATCGTGAAAAATCTCAACAAGATCAGCGCTGTACATTGTTATTTTTAACTCCTGAAGCAACGCAAATTGTTGATGAAGTCAGTGTGCAGATAGAAAAACGTTATGCGCAATTTAAGAAAAAATTTGGCGCAAAAAAATTAGAGCGTTTACTAAAGCTATTAGATGAAGTCGAGACTTTACCTTTCTTTTAATTCCTTACCTCAGCAATAATAAGCTTGCAGCAATGAATTCAAACGGGTTACTTGCAAGCCAAGCTCAAGCCCTGTCTAGTTAAATTCTGTCGAAAGCGAACATTTACTACTTCAGCTTTATCCTTCACTGATGATTTATCCCTATTATTTCTAAAAAATATTAACCGTACAATATAGCTATATGAACCTTATCTTGAATAAAATTTTTGTGTGAGTTTTAATCAAATTCTAATTGATTGATTCACTTAAAATTATTTAACTTGTTAAGTTATACTTGGCGATATTTTAGTGCGTTATGTATGGTATTTTTATTCTCAAATTAAAATTTTAATTGATTTGTTTTAGAGTAAATACGTTACCTAAATATAATTTATTTTTTATCATTAGTAATTAATTGATATATAACAATATGTTGATTTGTTGTCTGTGATAAAAGCCCTTGTTTTTAGCAGGGTTGCCTTTTGCTTACTTGACACGACTACTTATTAAGCAATAGATTGAGCTAACAGTTAAAGTTAACATGCTAACTATTAAAGGGTAGGAATATGTCGAATGGTAAAGCGAAGTACACTTATATTGCTTTAGCAATAAGCGCTGCATTAACAAGCTCACTTGCTCAAGCTCAACAAGAAGATGAATTTAAAGGTATTGAAAAAATTGTAGTCACTGCGCAAAAGCGGGTGCAAAGTTTGCAAGAAGTACCGGCATCTATATCGGCCTTTGGTGCCAATGAGATGAAAGAAAATCAAATGGTTAAAATTGACGATGTTATCTCGGCAACACCTAACCTTAGTTTTACCCCTTTCTCCGAAGCCGACCCACAGTTATCTATTCGTGGTATTAGCTCAACTGCAGACGGTGTCGGTGGCGATCCTTCTGTAGTCGTTTTTATTAATGATATTGCAATTAACCGAGCAGGTGGCGCTAACTTAGACATTTATGACTTAGAGCGAGTTGAAGTTATGCGCGGCCCGCAGGGCACTTTATATGGCAAAAATGCTGTTGGTGGAGCCATTAATTTTATTACTAAAGCTCCAGAAGAGTTTTTTAGTGCAGAAGTCTCTGCCACTTTAGGTGACTATAATTTAAGAGAGCTTAAAGGTCACGTTAACTTTGCTATTGCTAGTGATACTGCAGTACGTATTTCCGGATTAACTAAAGACCGTGATGGTTTCCAGAAAAACCTGGTTACTGGAAAAGATGTTGATGATGCTAATACTAAGAGCATTAGAGGGCAGATATCCCACAGCTTTGATAATGGTCTTGATGTGTTAGTCAGTACAGAATATACCAAAAATGATACTGCAGCGGGTAGCCGAGTACCCTTTCCAATTGGTACCTTCGTTACAGACGGTTATGATGATGCTGGCTTAGTGCCAAATGACAATCCACGAGAAGTTGAACCCAATACAGATGGTTACTTTAAGCGCGATGTATCCAATAGTTTTGTTAAAATCACCAAAGAATTAGATATCGGTACCGTCACTTCACTTACTTCGTATCGACATACTAAGTTTGATTGGTTACAAGATTTAGTTGGTTTGCCTATTAGTGTGGTGCAATTAAAAACAGTAAATTTAGCTACCGAAAAAGATAAGCAATTTACTCAAGAATTGCGTATTAACGGTTTAAGCATGGCAGACAAGCTTAACTGGGTAGCAGGTGTTTATTATTCAACAGAAGATGTAGACCGCACCGAAAGCTACGATAGAACGTACCGCTTTTTATCTACTCAGCAGCCGTTACCGGGTAAATCATTAGTGTCTTTCCCTGAGTTTGATCAATTTGCCACTATTGAATCAAAAGCGGTGTTTGCTCAAGGTACTTATGCTTTTACTGATAAATTAAATGTGACCATTGGTGGCCGCTATACGGTTGACGATAAAGATATCGATTTAGCCATAAACGATTTATTAGCCGGTAAAACACCAGGTCCAGATGAGATTTTTACCTTAGCCCCAGCCGATGAAGTTTATGCTATTACAGCATCTGACTCTTGGAGCTCATTCACGCCTAAAATTGCCGTTGATTATCAATTAACAGCCGATGCTATGATCTATACCTCTGCAAGCAAAGGCTATAAAGCAGGCGGCTTCCAAAGTGCTCCAAGTAATAAAATCTCTGCCGAGCAATCATTTGATCCAGAAGAAGTTATTAACTATGAAATTGGCGCTAAAACTCAATGGTTTAATAACAAAGTACGCTTAAACTCTAACTTGTTCTACATGGATTATTCTAACTTACAGTTCTTCGAGCTAGTGGGAACTGGTGCCGATAGTTTGTTAGTAGTACAAAGCACTAATGCTGAAATTAAAGGCTTAGAATTAGAAATGCTAGTGCGACCAACCCAAGATTTACAGTTAGGCTTTAACTATGCGTTATTGGATACCGAACTGGGTGCATATATTAACGCCGCCGGTAAAGACTTTACTGGGAATAAGTTATCGCGCTCACCCGAGTCTAGCTACAGCTTATCTGCGCAATATTGGTTAGATTTAGCAGGTAAAGGCACGATGTCGTTCCGTACGGCTTATGAATATACCGGTGATCAATTTTTTGATGCTAACAATGACCCTGTTGTTGGTGGTGAGTCTGGCTATGGTTTATTGAATGCCAGTGTTCGTTACGAGTCAACCAGTGGTGATTGGAACGTAACGGCTTGGGCCAAAAACCTAACGGATGAGCTTTATCGTTCTACTTCAATTACTGCTGCAGATACTGGATTTGCTCGTATTGGTAACCCAAGAACAGTAGGTGTTACTTTCAATATGTACTTCGAGTAAAGCAGTAGGGTTAATCTATAACAAAATTTAAAGGTGTCTAAATACTTGTATGCTAAGTGTTTAAGCACCTTAAGTTGGTGAGGCATATATGCGTTTAAAAAATAAAGTAGCCATTATTACTGGTGGAGCCAAAGGTTTCGGTGCGGCTATGGTTCGTTTGTTCGTTGCTCAAGGAGCGAAAGTTATCCTAGCGGATATTGATAGCGAAAACGGTCAAGCGATAGCGGCCGAGTTGGGTGAAAACTGTCTATTTATGCGTTGTGATCATTGCGATAAAGCTAACAATGAATTGGTAGTAAAAACCGCGGTAGATACGTGGGGCGGCATCGACATTTTAATTAATAATGCAGGTATTGGCTGGACAGGTGATTTTATTGACGCTGATGATGAAGTACTGCAAAGGTTAATGACGATAAACCTAACCGGCCAATGGAATTTAACTCAAGCCGCTTTACCAGAATTAAGAAAAAGTGCCAAAAACAATGCCAATGGCACAGCGTTATTATTTACCTCATCTGGCCTTGGCTTGTATGGCGTAACTAAATCTTCTGCTTATACCGTATCAAAGCATGCTGTTATTGGTTTAATGCGCTCGTTAGCGGCTGAGTTAGGCCCTGAAAACATTCGAGTAAACGCTATTTGCCCTGGTATTGCTGATACCAATTTAGCGCGCAGCACAACCGCTTGGGGCGATGTCGATCAAGTTCTAAGTAAACTGGCTGAAAACACACCGTTACGCAAGTTAGCTGAGCCTATCGATATTGCCAATGCGGCACTATTTTTAGCGTCTGACGAAGGCCGTATGGTGCATTGCGTGGCATTACGGGTTGATGGCGGTGCACATACCTAAGCCATTGGTCTAGGTCTTGGTTAATCAGATTAAATTAAGTAAGGCGTCATAATAATGCTAATGCCAGATTATCAAGTTGCTGGTTCAGGTGAAACCACCATTTATTTACTGCACGGTGCCTATGGTTCAAAAGACTATTGGCAGTATGAAATTAAATTATTAGTTGAACAAGGCTATCGCGTAGTGGCTTGGGACGCACCAGGCTACGGCATAAGCCCACTGCCTGCGCAGTATTCAATCCGATTTTTAGCCCAAAGCTTTGTTAAGTTGCTTTATGCAACCTGTAGCAAGAGAAATATATTATTTGGCCATAGTATGGGTGGGATTATTGCGCCAATGGTATATGCCTTAGCACCTGAAAAAATTAATGCTTTAGTCATTTCGGCCACGGTGGAATCTTTAGGTCATTTGTCTAAAGAGTTTCAAGATAACTTTATCCGTGAGCGAATTGCACCGTTGAATGCTGGTGTTGCCTTAGCCGATGCCGCTGCGCCATTAATTAACGCCATGATGGGGCCTAAATCTACGGGCGCTCTGGTCGAGAAAGTGAAGCAAGTCGCATTAAGCACACCTATCGACACCTTTAAAGCCGCTATTCGCGCCATTGTTGAATACGATGGTCGTGGTGCAGTTGCTAAAATAAAAGTGCCTACGTTATGTATTGCCGGTGAGTTTGACCCTATCGGTAAGGTTGACATTATGGCTGAAATGGCCAGTAAAATTGACAGCAGCACATTTACAGTCATCGATGGCACTGCACACTATGCTTGGGCCGAACAGCCTGAAGTTTTTAATCAAAAGTTATTCGCTTTTTTACGTCTAGCGCTTAAGCAGTAACGGTTCATTAGTATGCCGTTGCTGTTTTTATTGTTTTCATCGCGGGTAAAACTGGTCACTAAATATTAAGGTAAAACTAATGTTGAAAATAGAAAATAAAATTAAATTAACCATTAAAGATACTAATAAAAGCCCGTTTTTAACCGGTTTATTTCAATCGATGGATACCGAATATACGGCGGACACCGATAGCCTAGAAGTGATTGGCGAAATTCCACAAGATATCGCTGGTGTATTTGTGCGTAACACCCATAACCAAGTTCACGAACCAATGGGCCATTATCATCCCTTTGATGGTGATGCCATGTTACATGCCGCTTATTTTAAAGATGGTAAAATGGAGTATCGTAATCGCTTTGTCCACACTACGGGTTACCTTGCTGAGCAAGCGGCCGGTAAGTCTTTATGGCCAGGTTTGCTGCACCCACAAGATGCGACTCGTCGTGGTTGGGGGGCTATTGGTGCCATGAAAGATAATGCTGGCACAGACGTTATTTGTCATGCTGGTAAGTTAATTGCTGTGATGTCGCAAGGTAGTGAGCCGTATCGTTTAGACCCGCGCACCTTAGAGAATTTAGGCGTGGATGCCAGCTGGGCCAAGCAAGTTAAAGAGGGCATTGCCGGTGAGTTTAAAGTAGACCACAAAACCGGTGATATGATTTTCCAAAACTACCCAATGACACCGCCATATATGAACTATGGTGTGGTCAATAAGCATAACGAGTTAGTGCATTATGTGCCAATTGAGTTACCTGGTGCGCGCTGGCCCCATGATTTAGGCATGACAGAAAACTACAGTATTCTGCATGACCTGCCATTCTTTTTCTCTGACGATAATACCGGTGGTAAGCCTAAGTTAGAGTTTTATCCTGAAGTGAAATCCCGTTTCGGCGTGATCCCACGTTATGGCCGCTCAGAAGATGTGCGCTGGTTTGAAGCCACGCCATGCTTTGTATTGCACCTAGCTAACTGCTATGAAGATGGTGATGAAATTATCATGGACGGCTGTATTTCGTTAAACCCAGCCATGCCAGCAGTGGGTGATACCACCGATATGGATGCAAAAATATTACAACATTTAGATAAGCATAATACCCAAACTCGCTTATATCGCTGGCGCTTTAACTTGAAAACGGGCGAAACCAAAGAGCAGTTTTTAGATCAAGAAGTAGTCGAGTTTCCGGTTTGTCGCAATGATTATAAAGGCTATAAATATAATTTTGCTTATACCAGCTTATTTGAAGCCGGGACTTGGAATATGTATGGCTTTAAAAAGTTTAATTTGTCCGCCGGAACCAGTGAGCGTTATGAATATGGTGAAAATCGCTATGGCGGTGAAGTACATATCGCTGCAAAGCTTAATGGCATAGATGAAGACGACGCTTATATTATAACTTTTGTTCAAGATATGAATTTAGATCGCTCGGAATGTATTTTAATTGATGCCAAAAATATTGCGGCCGGCCCAGTCGCTCGGATTATTTTACCGCAACGTATCACTGCTGGCACGCATGCTTGTTGGGTTGAGTTAGATCGGATGAATGGTGAAAGATAAATGAGCGCGGCAATTAACTTAGTTTTGCTCCCTGGCTTAAACAATACTCAGGAAATCTGGCAGCCATTGTTAGCGCACTTGCCTAGCGAGGTTAACGCCTATGCATTGCAGTGCCCAACTGTAGATGATGTGGATGCGATTGCCGATAGTTTGTTAGCTGAATTACCCGCGCAGTTTTATTTGTGTGGCTTTTCATTCGGTGGTTATGTGGCGCTGTCTATTTTGCATCGTTATCCACAGCGGGTGCAGGGGCTTATTTTAGCCGGTACCAGCGCAAAAGCCGATTCGCCGCAACAAGTTGAGTTTCGCCGCAGTTTAATCGCGCGGTTACAAACCGAAGATTATCAGCAGATGATTAATCAGCAAGCGAGTAAAGCTTTTCATGCTGATAGCTTACTTAAACCGGAATTAATGCGAATTCGCCGTTCAATGATCAACAACTATGGTGCAGAGCGCTTTGTTGCTCATTTACAGGCCTGTATTGCCCGGCCAGATCGTGAGCAAGTATTAACCGATATGACGATACCGTTATTAGTGATATCTGCGGTAGAGGATCAAGTGATGAGTATGGATAGCCAATTGGCCATGGCCAAGCTAGCTAAGGACGCTGAACTTGCCATTATACAACATTCTGGTCACTTAATGCCGTTAGAACAGCCTGAGCAATTTGCTGCTGCGCTAATGAATTGGTTAACAAATTATATAGGACACGACCCAAAATGAATAAGCTACTGCTAGCCTGCTTTTTATTAAGTTGTTTTTATCCTCAAGCTTATGCCAAAGATATGCAGCAAACCTGTTTATCGGTACAAGAGATATTACCTGAAGGTATTCAGTTAACTGCACCACCAAAGTTAGTCGAAATGGCTGGCTTGCCGGAGTTTTGTCAAATTAACGGCAAAATGGACGGCTATATTGGTTTTGAAACTCGGTTGCCACTTCAAAAGTGGAATGGCAAGTTTATGATGGCGGGATGTGGCGGTTTATGTGGTGACGTGGTTGCCGATAAAACCGGCTACTCTAATTCAATCAACTTTGCGGTGGCGCGTGGTTATGCGGCAACAGCGCATGATAGTGGCCATAGCGGTAAAAGTTCAGGCAGAGATTGGATTGAAGAAGATCCTATCCAATTAGATTATTGGGCATATCAGTCTATCCCTGCGGTGGCTGAATTGAGCAAGCAGTTAGTGGCTAACTTTTACGGCAAAAAAGCCAAACAAAACTATTTTGCTGGTTGCTCTAATGGTGGTCGAATGGGCTTTATTGCAGCCCAGCGTTACCCGGATTTATTTGATGGTATTGCCGCTGGAGGTTCTATTATTGATTGGACGCTGAACTCTGGGCTATATGGCGCTTGGGTGATGCAACATCTGCATTTACCAAACGGCGTTAGTCGTTTTAGTCCAGATAATATTGAGCTATTACGTCAAGAAGTAATTGCTCAATGTGACAGTTTAGACGGTGTTAAAGACCAAGTCGTGTCTAATCCACAAGCTTGCCAGCTCGATTTCAGCAAATTATCGTGCTCTAACCAAAACGAAACAGATTGCTTCAATGATAATCAAATTGAACATGTTAAAGCCGTGTATGCCGGTGTGACAGATAAAACCGGTAAGAAATTATTTACTGGTGTGCCTTATGGATCAGAGCAGCTATGGTCAATTTGGTGGTTAGGTAATGGTAAGCAAGCCGGTTGGGGCGCGTTAGCATCACAAAGTTTCCAAAATATGCTTTACAAACAACCTATTGGCCATAGTGTTGATATTCATAGCATTGATGTGGTTGATAACCTGCAAGCATTACAAAATGGTGACTTAGCACGAGTGGGCAATGCGGTTAATTTAGACTTAAGCCAAATAGAAAAAAATAAAACCAAGTTTTTTATCTATCACGGCTGGGCCGATCCATTAATTCCACCAGGAAGAACAGTTGAATATTATCAACAGGCCTATGCTCAAAGCCAAGATAAACAAGCCTTTACCGATAACATCCGCATGTTTATGGTGCCAGGTAATGGCCACTGCTGGGAGCAAAAAGGTGTAGCACCTGATTTGTTCGATCCTTTAATGGTATTAGAAGATTGGGTAGAAAAAGGCCAAGCACCATACAAAGTTGTGACGTATGAAAACGAAGTGGGTAAGGGAGATAACACCCGCTTATTATGTCCATTCCCGCAACAAGCTCAGTACAAAGGCAAAGGCGACATTAAAAGTCATAAAAACTATCAGTGCAAATAGCAACGTTTTGACCCTATATATTCAGATAAAAGGTACAGCATAATGGCAACGAAAACAGAATTTTTAGCAACGCCAGATAAACAAAACTTTATTAACGGTCAGTGGGTTGCTTCTGTAAGCGGCGAGATGATTGACAGTATTAATCCAGCGACAGGTAAGTTAAACGGCCGTATCCCTGCTAGTAATAAACAAGATATAGACGCTGCTGTTGCCGCTGCTCGTGCTGCTTTTACTGACGGTGCTTGGCATGATTGCACGCCATCTGAGCGGTCAATATTATTATGGAAACTAGCCGATTTAGTCGAGCAGCACGCCGAAGAATTAGCCTACTTAGAAACAATCGATCAAGGTAAACCATTAAGTCATGCCATATCAGAAATGAAAGGTGTTGCCGGCCAATATCGCTTTTACGCCGGTATGGCGACAAAAATCCAAGGTGAAACCTATTCACAATCGATGGACAGACATAACCCCGCAGGTAAAAAAACCTTAGCTTATTCGGTAAAAGAGCCAATTGGGGTTGTGGCTGCCATAGTACCGTGGAATGCACCGTTAATTTTATTAGCCTTTAAATTAGCACCAGCTTTAGCCACAGGTTGCAGTGTGGTGGTTAAACCGGCTGAGTTAACTTCATTAAGCACGTTAAAATTTGCTGAGCTTATTCAGCAAGCGGGTTTCCCTGCTGGTGCCGTCAATATAGTCTGTGGCTATGGCCATACCGCTGGCGCTGCTTTAGCAGAGCATACTGATGTTGATAAAGTTAGCTTTACCGGTTCAACCAAAACTGGCAAAGCCATTATAGATGCCGCCAAAACTAACTTGAAAAAAGTCTCTTTAGAGTTGGGGGGTAAATCACCGGTAGTTGTACTGCCAGATGCCAATATTGCAGAAGCGATTACCGGTGCAGTGCGTGCTATTACCTATAACAGTGGTCAAATTTGTATTGCCGGATCGCGGTTATATGCCCACGAAGCTATTTATGATCAATTAGTTTCTGGCATTGTTAAGGTGTTTAAAACCTTAAAAATTGGTGACGGTATCAAAGCAGATACTATGATTGGTCCAATGGTTAATCAGCACCAAGCTAATATCGTAAAATCTTATATTGATGCGGGTATTGCTGAAGGCGCAGAGTTATTAACAGGTGGTAATCAGTTTGGCGACACTAACTGCTTTATTGAGCCAACAGTATTGTCTAATGTAAATAACACAATGAAATGCGTGCAAGAAGAAATTTTTGGTCCGGTACTAGTCTGCCAAAAATTTAGCGATGTCAGTGAAATACCAGCATTAGCGAACGATACTATTTATGGCTTAGGCGCCAGTATTTGGACTCAAGATATTAGTGTTGCTAATCGTTTAGCCAGTCAAATAAAGGCCGGTGTAGTATGGATTAATGGTCACAATGTGTTTGACCCAGCCTTTCCAATGGGCGGATACAAACAGTCAGGCTGGTCAAGAGATGCCGGTACTCAAGCAGTAGAAAACTTCTTAGAGACTAAAACAATCATCACTTTGATATAGGTTAATTTTGCTTAGGTTCAGTAGCGATTAAAGTGCTAATGGACCTAAGCCACCATAAAAAATAGGCAATTCTATGAGCTCTGAGACAGTGATAACGTCAACACCAGCTGATTCAACTAAGGCGGAAACGGCAAGCACAGCGACGCCTAACCCAGCGATAGCCAAGGCAACAGTACTGCCAGCTTTGGTTAAGCATGAAAATCCGGTTTATTCTTGGTACGTGGTTATTATACTAATGCTGTGTTACGCGTTAGCCTTTATTGACCGACAAATTTTAAGTTTATTAGTTGACCCCATTAAAGCCGACTTAGGTATCAGTGATACTCAGTTTGGGTTGCTGCAAGGCTTAGCTTTTGCGTTATTTTATACCTTTGTTGGCTTGTTTTTAGCCAATTTAGCCGATAAGAAAAAGCGAGTGAAAATTATCGCCATTGGTGTAGCGGCCTGGAGCGTAATGACCGCGATGTGTGGTTTAAGCAAAAGCTTCTTCCATATGTTTTTAGCCCGAGTCGGTGTTGCTGTGGGTGAGGCCGCATTATCACCCGCCGCTTATTCAATAATTAGTGATTACTTCCCAAAACGAAAACTGGGTAAAGCCATGAGCGTTTACACCGCGGGCGTTTATTTAGGCAGTGGTTTAGCGTTTTTAATTGGTGGTTTGTTAATTGTTGCCTTGCCAGATTCGTTAACCTTACCCATCGTTGGTGAGCTTAAAAATTGGCAATTAATTTTTATTAGTATTGGTTTGCCTGGATTGTTGTTTGCGTTGTTATCGCTGACCATTAGAGAGCCTAAGCGTGGTCGTTATCAAACAGCTACAGATATTAAAGTTGATAAGCCCAGTAGCGTTGAGAACGAGCAGTCAATCACACATTCGTTAAAATTCTTTAAAAGCAAATGGCCGATGTTTGTCCAGCATAATATCGGTTTCGCAATGCTGACTTTAGTTGGCTACGCTTTTCATTCTTGGGCGCCTAGTTTTTTTATCCGTACTATGGCATGGTCACCAGAAAAAACCGGTATGGTATATGGGACTATAGCCATTATCGCTTCGCCTTTAGGCGTGTTATGTGGAGGTATCTTAGGCGATTGGATTTTAAAACGAGGCTATAACGACGCATTTTTTAAAGTCCCTTTCTATGGTGCTATCGCCTTATTGTTACCCGCAGGTTTTGCTACTTTAACCACAGATACGACGCTGGTGTTAACTTTAATTACCTTATTGATGTTTTTCTCAAGTTTTCATGGTGGTATGGCCGTTGCTTCACTACACACTATTACGCCTATTCAATATCGAGCCCAAGCAACCGCGATATATTTATTTGTGATTAACTTAATAGGTCTAGGCCTAGGGCCAGTATTAGTGGCGGTATTAACCGACTATGTATTCCAAGATCCTACCGCTGTTGGTAAATCTCTATCTTTAGTGAGCTTTATTATTATCCCTATAGCAATACTGCTATTGTGGAGAACGAAAGCCATGTACAACCGAAAATATAATCAAAAATAGCGGAGAGTTCGTTATGCAGAATATTTACCAGCAGCATTTAGATAAAGTGCCAGCAAATTTTGAGGCGTTAACACCGCTGCACTTTATGCAGCGCGCGGCTGGCGTGTATCCAACTAAAACCGCGGTCGTCTATGGCGATTTACGCCGTAATTGGCGAGACGTGTATCAGCGCTGTTGTCAGTTTGCTTCGGCATTAGTCAGTGCGGGTATCGGCAAGGGTGATACGGTATCAGTCATGGCGCCGAATATTCCAGAAGTATTTGAAGCCCATTTTGCTATCCCAATGTCCGGTGCGGTACTAAACACCATTAATACCCGCTTAGATGTTGCCAGCATTAGTTTTATTTTAGAACATGCTGAAACCAAGCTGTTATTGGTTGATTTAGAGTATTACCCTCAAGTAATGCAAGCGCTAGTCGAGCTGGCGCAGCCACCTAAAGTTATTGTTATCAATGATAAAAGCTATCAAGGTACTACTCTAGGCACTATGCAAAGCACTATGCAAGATACTAAGCAAGATACTAAGCAAGATACTAAGCAAGGCACTGCACAAGGTGCAGCGCAGAGTGCTGCTAATGTTGCGGCAGCGGTGTCAGTAAGCGAAATTGACTATGAGCAATTTATTGCTAGCGGTGATAAAGATTACGCTTGGCAAGCCCCGGCTGATGAATGGGATGCCATTAGTTTAAATTATACTTCTGGTACCACAGGCAACCCTAAGGGTGTTGTATATCATCATCGTGGTGCTTATTTAAATGCCATTAATAACGCTGTTACATGGAACATCCCCCAGCACTTTAGCTATTTGTGGACCCTACCTATGTTCCATTGTAATGGTTGGTGTTTTCCATGGACAGTGGCGGCTAAGGTTGGCGTTAATATTTGTTTAAGAAATATTGATGTTGGTGAAATTTTCAACTTAATTAAAACCGAAAAAGTGAGCCACTTTTGCGCTGCGCCCATTGTATTAAATATGCTAAATAATGGCACAGCAGCAGATAAAGCCGGTTTAAACCATAGCATTAAAGTTATGACGGCAGGCTCGGCACCGCCAGCTGCGGTTATTCAAGGCATGGAAGAGTTGGGCATTGATGTTACCCATACTTATGGTTTAACCGAGACTTATGGCCCTTCAGTGGTGTGTGCATGGGACAGTGATTGGGACAACCTCGATATCTCTGAACGGGCACGGCTTAAATCACGCCAAGGGGTCAGAAGTAATTTATTGGAAGGCTTAATGATAGCCGATCCCGTTACCATGCAACCGGTGCCGCAAGATGGCGAAACCATGGGCGAAGTAATGGTGCGCGGTAATATCGTGATGAAAGGCTATCTTAAAAATGCTAATGAAACTAAAAATTGCTTTGCCGAGGGCTGGTTTCACACCGGCGATTTGGGTGTCTGTCATGAAAATGGCTATATCGAACTAAAAGATCGCTCGAAAGATATTATTATTTCGGGTGGCGAAAATATTTCTAGTATCGAAATTGAAGGCGTTTTATATCATCATCCTGATGTATTAGAGGCTGCAGTAATAGCTAAGCCGGATGGTAAGTGGGGCGAAGTGCCACTGGCCTTTGTTAAACTTAAACCGACAGCTACCGTAACAGCTGAAGAGCTAATAGCGTTTTGTAAGACCCGATTAGCTAAATTTAAAATACCGAAGGAAATTCGTTTTATTGAAATACCTAAAACATCGACCGGTAAAGTACAAAAATATTCTTTACGAAAGTTGATCTAAACAGTAACCAAAACACTCCCCCTCAAGCGCTGCCAATTTGTTTTGGCGGCGTTTTTTTTTTGCTTAATAATATGAAAAATATACCTATTGGCAGTAATAAATACAGGGGTGATAATATCAATGCCAATTAAAAGCAATATAAAACAATGATTTAATTATGGTTTGATTTTTGCTTTCTTTTTTTAAGCGCAAGTACTCAAGTACTCAAGCGTAAGCTTAAACGCCACTAAGGAGCAACAATATGAAAACATCATTTAATAAATATGCAAAAGCAGCGTTGTTAGCAATATTAGGTATGGCAGTTGTTGCCTGTGCAACAATTGAAGGTGCGGGTAAGGATATTGAAACTGCAGGTGAGTCTATTCAAGATGCAGCAGATAATGAGTAATGTATTTTAGTGTCGATAATGATCTGCACTAACGATCTACATTAAAAATCGACACTAAAATAGCTAAATATGACACTAAATAGCCATAAATATTAAGCTACGACATGTATTACAGATAAAACTAGCTGGACTCAGTTGAACTGGGTTCAGCTAGTTCTGCAATTGGCTCTGCTATCGATTCAGCTGTTGGTTCAGGTATGGGCTCTATCATCATCGATAGGCGTTCAGACTCAAAATCACGATGTGATGTTTCTAAAGCTGGCAAGGTTTTGCTGACTTTAGCTGAAAGCTGACTAAAACGATCTACCTTACCGTATAAACCTTGCTGACCCGCTAACGCTGTAACCGTACTATTGTAATGATTGCTTACGGTGTTTAAGGTCACGCCAAGCTTTTGCAAGCGCTCAGCGACTAAGCACACCTGATTATATACTTCGGCGGCGCGCTCACTAATCTCCCGGGCTTCTGTATTGCTGCGCTCTATCATCCATAAGTTGGACACGGTGCGTAAAATGGGGATTAACGTGGTATGCGATACTAAAACGATATTCTGTTTGTAACCATATTCAAATAAATCTTTGTTATGTTTTAGCGCCTCTATGTAAGCCGGCTCAATAGGCATAAACATTAATACAAAACTTGGGCTGTGCATGCCAATTAAGTTAGTGTAATCCTTACTGGCCAAGTCATCGATATGGCGGCGTACCGCTTTATTATGCTCTGCCATCGCCAGTAGATAAGCGTCGTTGGTTTCTGCAGCAACCGCCCGATCGTAAGCAACCAGTGATACTTTGCTATCAATAATAATATGCTTATTATCGGGTAACTTAATTAAGAAGTCGGTTTGTTTATTTTTGCCATCGCTATCTTTAAACGCGGTTTGGGCAGAAAAATGGGCATCTTGCACTAAGCCACTCATTTCTAAGGTTCGCTGTAATTGCGCCTCGCCCCAAGCACCACGTTGTTGCGAGTCGCCTTTTAATGCCGAGGTCAGGTTATTGGCCTCTGTGCTCATGGATACGCCAATATCGAGCACCTTTTTGATTTCAGCATTTAAATTAGCATTGCCGCGGGTTGCTGAATCATGCACTTCATTAACCCGTTTTTGGAAGGCGTCAATTTGTTCCCGAAATGGTTTTAACATGACATCAATACTATGTTGACTGGTATCGGTGAAGGTTTTACCTTTCTCTTCAAAAATTTTATTGGCTAAGTTTTCAAACTCTTTACTCAGTATTTGTTTATTTTCAGCCAGTTGTGCCAGTTGCTGTTCAAAGTGCTTTTCGCGCTGCTGCAAAGAAGTATCTAACTCAGTATGTTGTTTGGTTAGCTGTAAGTGCTCGGCTTGCAGCTCAGATAACTTAATGTGTTGTTGCTGAAGTTGACCTTTTAAATCGGTAATATACTCTTTGGCTTGAAGCCCTGCCGTTTCAAACATCTTGGCTTTTTTACCTTCCTCTGCCAATTGCTGTTGTAATTGATTAAGGGTTGTACGTTCAGCTTGCAGCTGTTGCAGGCTTTGCTGTAAATGCTGCTCAATACGGCTTTGGCTAGTATGGGCAGCAATTAACTGCTGTTCAAGGCGACTAGTGATGATGGCGTTATCATGTAATTGTTTTTGTAGTGCTGCTAACCGACGTTGATTGGTAATAAACGCAGCTAGATAACCAAGTGCGATAGCGATAACACAGGCCATCCCTATTAGGGTGATGAGCTCTGTATTCCAAAGAATTGTTTGCATGTATAATCCTACAGGTTATCAATGACTATATTGTGCCATTACTATAATGCGTAAATGATTGAGCTAAATCTTGTTTCTCAGCGTACTGCTGACAGCTTAGGTTTGCGGTATAGTACCACTGTATAAGATAACAGTGTATCTGATATAACACACGCATTAATAGAGCTTGTGGCTCTGAATATACTGAATTATTTATATTTATAACCCGCTTAGCTGATAACGTTATTTTATATACTAAAATGTGTTAACCGATTTTACGCATTTTAACGATTAAAACCGTGTTTGTAGCGGTTCTTGTCTTGATAACATACAGGCATGTATGTATATTGCACGACATTATTTTGCCGATTTTTTTCAATTATTTGAACGGCAGTTTTTTAAGGAACTTTGTATGACATTAAAGCTAAAATTACTAGTAACCGCAGTGGCGAGTTTAATGCTAGTAGCCTGTAGTGAATCGGAGCAAGTTCAGGCACAACAGCAGGCACCAGAAGTGGAAGTAATCACTTTAACCACTACTAGTGTTGGCTTAACTACAGAGTTGCCAGGCAGAACCATTGAGTATCGCCAAGCAGAAATTCGGCCGCAGGTAAGTGGTATTTTACAGCAACGTTTATTTCGTGAAGGCCAGCAGGTAGAAGCCGGAGAATTGCTGTATAAAATTGATGCTGCAACTTATCAAGCAGCGTTAGCCAGTGCTAAAGCCAATGTTGCCAGCGCGAAAGCCGGCCAATTTAATGCGGCAAATAAGGCCAAGCGGATTAAAGATTTATTAGGTAGTAAGGTGGTTAGCCAGCAAGACTTTGACGATGCCAATGCATTGATGATGCAAGCTGATGCTGCCGTTGCTAGTGCTGAAGCGGCACTGCAAAATGCGCAAATCAACCTCGATTATACTGAAATAACCGCACCAATAAGTGGCGTAATAGGCCGTTCAGCCGTTACTGAAGGTGCGTTATTAACAGCTAACCAAGCTCAAGGCTTAGCCACCATACGTCAATTAGATCCTATCTATGCTGATTTAACCCAATCCAGTACTGATTTATTAAGAATAAAGCGGCAAATGCAACAGCAAAATAAGCAGCAGGTGAGTGTCGATTTAATTTTAGACGATGGTTCTAAGTATGCAGAGCAAGGTAGCTTAGAGTTTTCAGAAGTTAATGTTGACCCCAGTACGGGCATGGTGACGTTACGCGCTGTATTCGATAACAAACAATCTGACTTACTGCCAGGCATGTTTGTGCGGGCGGTTTTACATCATGGTAGTAATGATAATGCTATTTTAGTGCCACAAGCGGCTGTTAGCCGCACGGCAAAAGGCGAGGCAATGGTTATGGTTGTTAATGCCGATAATCAAGTAGAGTCTCGTATAGTGATATTGGGCCAAAGTACTGACGGCAATTGGGTAGCTGAATCTGGGGTTAAAGCGGGAGAGCAAATAATTATTTCCGGCTTACAAAAAGTGCGTGCGGGTGCAACGGTTCGTGTTGTGCAAGCCGGTAATAAAACCACTAACACTGCTGCGCAGTAAACGGAGTAGCAGATGGCCAATTTCTTTATAAGTCGTCCCATTTTTGCTTGGGTAATAGCGATTGTTATTATGCTGGCAGGCTTGTTATCGATTAAACAATTACCTATTGAGCAATACCCAAGTATTGCTCCTCCAGCCGTAACTATTAGTGCTAGCTATCGTGGTGCCTCGGCGCAAACTGCAGAAGACGCGGTAACACAAGTTATCGAGCAAGCTATGAATGGCTTGGATAACTTAATGTATATGTCTGCCAATACTGACTCATCAGGTGGCATATCCATTACCTTAACATTTGAAACCGGTACTGATGGCGATATTGCCCAAGTACAGGTGCAAAACAAACTGCAACAAGCGTTACCCTTATTACCGCAAGAAGTGCAGCAACAGGGTGTTAGAGTTGCTAAATCTAACGGTAGCTTTTTAATGGTCGTGGCGTTTACATCAACTGATGACAGCATGAGCCGTGAGGACATTGCTGACTTCGTGGTTGCCAACGTTAAAGACCCGTTAAGTCGCACCGAAGGTGTAGGTAACGTAGTGGTGTTTGGTAGCCAATATGCCATGCGTATTTGGTTAGATGCCGACAAGTTAAATCAGTTTAAAATGACGCCGTCTGATGTTACTGCTGCTATTCGAGTGCAAAATAATCAAGTGACCGCTGGTCAACTTGGTGGTGCGCCGGCGTTAGATGGTCAGCAATATAGTGCCGCTATTTTAGCCCAGACTCGTTTTAGCACGGTGGAAGAATTTAGCAATATATTGCTTCGTGTCAACCAAGATGGTTCATTAGTGCGCTTAGCTGATGTGGCGAGAGTGGAGTTAGGTGGTGAAGACTATTCTATTAAAGCTCGCTTTAACGGCAGAGTGGCTACCGGTATCGCGGTTGAATTAGCTACTGGCGCCAATGCGCTTGATACCGCTGCAGCGGTAAGAAAACGTATTGCAGAATTAGAGCCGTATTTCCCGGCAGGTGTGTCGACTGTTATTCCCTATGATACGACTCCTTTTGTTGAAATATCCATTAACTCAGTGGTGCAAACGCTAATAGAAGCCATTATTTTAGTATTTTTGGTTATGTATTTATTTTTACAAAATCTGCGCGCCACCATCATTCCAACCTTAGCTGTGCCTGTGGTGTTACTCGGCACCTTCGGTATTATGGCGGCATTTGGCTTTACGATTAATACCTTAACCATGTTTGGTATGGTGCTATCTATCGGCTTATTAGTTGATGACGCTATTGTTGTGGTTGAAAACGTTGAGCGGGTAATGACCGAAGAGGGTTTGTCCGCAGTTGAAGCTACGCGTAAATCAATGGGCCAAATTACCGGTGCTTTAATAGGTATCGGTTTAGTATTGTCGGCGGTATTTGTGCCAATGGCATTCTTTGGTGGGGCCACTGGCGCTATCTATAAACAGTTCTCTATTACGATTGTCTCGGCAATGGCGTTATCAGTACTGGTGGCAATAGTATTCACACCAGCCTTATGTGCCACTATGCTGAAACAAAATAAAAACGGCCATGTTAAAAAAGGCGGTTTCTTTGGTTGGTTTAACCGTGGTTTTGATAATACTAACCATAAATATCAGCGCGGTGTGGCCGGTATGCTGAAGCGCCCTGTGCGTTCAATGCTTGTTTACGGTGCCATTGTTTTGATTATGGTGGTGATGTTCTTACGCTTACCCTCGTCGTTTTTACCGTCTGAAGACCAAGGTATCTTTATTACTATGGTGCAGTTACCTACAGGTGCAAGCCAAGAGCGTACCGAAGCGGTAATGACTAAAATTGCTGATTACTATAATCAGGAAGACGCGGTTGATGCAGCCTTTACAGTGTCGGGCTTTAGCTTTAATGGTAGTGGTCAAAACGTAGGTTTAGCCTTTGTTCGCTTAAAAGATTGGTCTGAGCGTGATGATAATCAAAGTGTCAACGCCGTTATTGGCCGAGCTATGGGCTATTTTAGTACGGTAAAAGAAGCGCAGATCTTTGCCTTTAACTTACCGCCTATAGCTGCTTTAGGTAATGCTACTGGTTTTACACTCTATCTACAGGATCGGGCTGGTTTGGGCCACGAAGCCTTATTAAATGCCCGTAACCAGCTATTAGGTATGGCAGGACAAGAGCCAAGCTTAATGGGTGTTAGGCCCAATGGTATGGAGGATGCCGCCCAGTTACAAATCGATATTGATCAGCTAAAAGCCCAAGCATTAGGCGTATCACCTGCTGATATTAACCAAACCTTATCTATAGGTTGGGGCTCAAATTATGTTAATGACTTTGTTGACCGCGGCCGGGTGAAAAAAGTCTTTGTCCAAGCAGATGCTAAGTTCCGTATGAGCCCAGAAGATATCAGTAGCTGGTATGTGCGGAATAAAGCCGGCGATATGGTTAGTTTTTCTTCATTTGCTACCAGTCGCTGGGTGTATGGACCACAACGTTTAGAGCGTTATAACGGCGTATCGGCAATGCAAATTCAAGGCGAGCCTGCACCGGGTGTTAGTTCTGGTGATGCCATGTTAAAAATGGAACAGCTAATTGCTAATTTGCCCGACGGTATCGACTTTGAATGGACCGGAACCTCGTATCAAGAAAAGCTATCTGGCTCGCAAGCACCGGCTTTATATGCCTTGTCTATTTTAGTGGTGTTTTTATGTTTAGCGGCGTTATATGAAAGCTGGTCAATTCCGTTTGCAGTTATCTTAGTGGTGCCACTGGGTATTGTTGGTGCGTTAGCAGCAACCTTTATGCGCGGGTTAGAAAACGATGTTTACTTCCAGGTGGGTTTATTAACTACCATGGGCTTGGCATCGAAGAACGCTATTTTAATTGTGGAGTTTGCCCGCGAGTTGCAGCAGCAAGGTAAAGGTATTATTGAGGCTATTTTAGAAGCGGTTCGATTACGGTTACGGCCTATTATTATGACGTCAATGGCCTTCTCGTTAGGCGTATTGCCGTTAGTGATTAGTAGTGGGGCTGGTTCTGCAAGTCGAAATGCTATTGGTACCGGCGTGTTAGGCGGTATGATCTCAGCAACGGTATTAGCGATATTCTTAGTGCCTATTTTCTATCTAGTGATTATGAAAATCTTTGATAAAAAACATGCAGTAACTAAACAGTAACTAAGCAGTAACGCTTAGCAAGAGTAGAAAAACTTGTTGTACCTTTGGCCGGCTTTTAGTGCGAACTAACTAGCCGGTTTTTTTAATCCCAACAACATAGTGTCAACAAAAGCTGGCGCATTAATGCTCAGGTCACACTGTAAAGGTTTAAGTAAAAAGTGACTGATAATGCCGGCAATATAGATATGTAATGACATTGCCGCTAAGCGTGGGCAAACCCCTTCACGCAGCAGTCCTGCTTGTTCTGCGCGACTAAAAGCGCGCTCTAATACCGCTATAGCCAAGGTATCGAGTTCATCTTGTTTAGTGACAACAGGATTAAGCTCATCAATATATTCACAGCGATGAAACACAATGGTCAATACGCGATGGTGTTGCTCACTCTCAGCCACTAAGCGTAAACAGTTAACCATTAACTCCCGAATTTGCTTAAAAGGATCGCTACTTTCGTCTTTATTTACATTGGCGAGTAAGTGTTGAAATGGCAGGCGCACCCGCTCTAACATGGCATTAAATAAATCGGCTTTATTTTCAAAGTGCCAATAAATAGCGCCACGGGTAACATTAGCTTGCTGGGCTATTTTCGCTAACGTGGTTTGCGAGACACCATGCTTATAAAATAAATATTCTGCAGCATCTAAAATTGCAGCACGAGTACCTTCTGCATCCGCTTTAGTCCGTCTTGCCATCGCCTATACTTCGCTCCAATTAGACAACATTTATAATTGAGCAGTTTAGCATAAATGCCCGCTACAGACACTTATGCTATGGGCTTTGCTTACTGAACAACAAAGTCAAAATAAGTATCGGTATAAGCGGGTGGTTGGTGGGTAAAGTGCCACCATTCCATGCTATACACATTAAAGCCTGTTGCTGACATAATATCTAATAACCGCTGGCGATTAGCTTGTTGTTCAGCGGTTATGCCACTAGAGCCAACGTTGGAAATAGGGTCAAATAAATCAAACGGGCTTCCCGTATCGACCACTTGCCATTGGCCACTGCTATCTTGCTTAGCTAAGCTTAAATCGACCGTACTACCGCGACTGTGACCAGATTTTTCGGCGATATATTCACCGACTAAAGTGTCTTTAGCTAGGTTAGGGTAAAACTCAGCTTTAGTAGCCGTATCTGCGGTGTCTGCTGCCCAACGCATAAAGTGATCAACCGCGCGCTGTGGCCGATAGCAATCATAAACCCATAAGCTATAACCTTGCTGCATAGCCGCTTGCTGGGCTTTGGCTAATGCTTGCGCCGCATCAATATGTAAAAAACAGGTATTGGCTTGATAGCCATCAACTACGGTACCGACAAAGTTATTGTTAGTAAAATAGGCCATATGGACTTGGATTGTTGGTGCTAGGCTGGTGACATCGACAAAATTTGCCGGTATCGCTGGGCTTTCTGCAACAGCAGCAGTGCTTACTACACTACTGCTGATAGCAACAGCAAAGAGTAAGCTTTTTAAGGTACTGAAGTGGGTTTTCATTTCCTTACTGTTTATAACATATTTGGTCATATCATTAATGCTCCAGCAATGATAAAGGCGATTAAGGCTAACGCCCCGCAGACTAAAGAATAAGGTAATTGGGTTTTAACGTGTTCTAATAAATCACACCCCGAAGCAACCGAACTGACTGCGGTACTATCAGAGATAGGCGAGCAGTGATCGCCAAAGACCCCACCACTTAATATAGCGGCTAAAACTAATGAGGGTGGCAAACCAAGCAATTCAACCATGGGCATGCCAATGGGAATTAAAATCGCAAAGGTGCCCCAACTGGTGCCGGTAGTCACTGAAATTAAACCACCGGCTAAAAATAATAACGCAGGAATTAAGATTAAAGGTAGGTTTTCATTAACAATAGACGCAATAAAAGTACCGGTACCTAACAACTTTAAGCTGCTTCCGAGTGACAAAGACAACAACACTATTGTCACTAAAGGCAGTAATTCACTCATGCCTTTAAAGCCGATATCCACTAATTGTTGATGTTTAAAGCGCCGACTAAATAGCATCATACTGTAGGCCACTAAACAGGCTAGGGTGGTAGCATATAATACCGACTTAGAACCTGAACCTGCGACTAACTGACCATCGCCAGTCATCATCATAAAGCCCAACATAGCCGCAACTAGGGTAAATAGAGGCACTAGCATAAAGGATGGGTGAGAAGGCGGCACATCGATTTCTGTGTGCTGTGACAAGGTATGTAACTGTTGCTCTGCACGGCGTAACGGACCATGTACTCGGCCAGTGATAATAGTGTAAAGCACGGCACTTAACGCAAATAGGGCGTAAAAATTTAACGGAATAGTGCCAATAAGCACCGAAACAGCATTCTCACCCAAAGAGTAATTGCTTAATAAACCTAAAATATAAGCGCCCCAACCATTGAGTAAAATGATAATACAAATAGGTGCGCTAGTACTGTCAATAATGTAGGCCAGACGGGCGCGACTCATTTTAAACCGATCAAATAAACCCCGCGAGCTAATACCGGCGGTAAGCGAGCTTAAGTTTGATTCTATAAACGTGACCGAGCTGATAAAAAAGGTCAGAAAACCGGCTTGGCGTGGTGTTTTAGCGACGCCTTTACGTACCAACATTTCTACGGTTGCCGATACACCACCCGAATCTCGCATATAGGCGAGCAAGCCACCGACTAATAATGAAAACATTAAAATTCGGGCATTATCGGCATCACCAGTGACAGCGACGATACGCTCTAGGGTATTAATGCTGCCATTAACTGCTAGGCTAGGATCAACAGCGCCACCACTAAAAAAATAGATTAATAACTCAGAACTACAAAGTGACAGTAATAAAGCCAAAATAACTTCTTTGCGCCAAAGTACAATAACGATAGCAACCAATGCCGGAACTAAGGTGAGCCAATCAGCCAAAGCGGCCTCCTATTTTTATTATTATAAATTATTATATGAACATTGCAGATTATGCCTTATTTCAGCGATAAATATGCAGTGCATAACAAGTTTAGCTGTTATAACTTATACCGTTTCATTCAGCGATGCTGCAATAAAATCAAATGTTTTTGCGATAGGCTGACTTTTGCGACAGGTGGGGTGTTGTATCAGCTTGGTTGTTTGTTAACCACTTGCTGCAGCCTGCATAGTTGCGGCATGCTAGAACATTATTAGTTTCAGAGGTTAGGGCAGTAGTATGAAACAGGTTTTCTGCTGGTTAGCAGCTGGTTTTTTAAGTTTATTTACCATGGTACAAGCTATGACGTTAACGCCAATTACAGATCAGCAATATCAACAATATCAGCAGTCGGGCTTAGATAAGCCTCAGCTCACCTATTCAGATATAGCGCCAATTTTGGCTGAACATGGTAAAAACGCCTTGTTTAGCTTTACTCAGATAGGGCAATCAGTACAAGGTACGCCTATTTGGCAAATTGATATTGGTACGGGCGAAACACGGGTATTGGCTTGGTCACAAATGCATGGTGACGAATCTACCGCCACGGCAGCGTTAATGGATTTTTTAAACTTTATTGCTGCAGATGAGCAAGCCGATTGGCGTCAGCAATGGTTAAGCAAAGTGCAGTTACGTATTATACCTATGCTAAACCCAGATGGTGCTGCAGCAGGTAACAGACTTAATGCTATGGGGATTGATATTAATCGCGACGCTAAAGCCTTACAAACGCCAGAAGGGCGGTTATTAATGCAAGCGGCCAAGCAATTTAAAGCGCAATTCGCTTTAAATCTGCATGATCAAAATCGCTTTTACTCGGTTGGCGATAGCGATAAAACCACGACTATTTCTTTATTGGCTCCGGCCTTTAATGTCAGCAAAGATATTGATGCCACTCGGCATAAAGCAATGCAGTTAATTGGTGATATGCACGACTTAGTGCAGCAGCAACTTCCCGGCTATTTAGGTAAGTATAACGACACGTATTCGGTGCGTTCTTTTGGTGATACTTTTGCCGGCATGGGCATGAGCACAGTGTTAATAGAGTCTGGTGCTTATCCTAAAGATGATAATCGACAGGTTGCCAGAAAATTAAATGCGCAGTTATTGATTATGAGCGTACAAAGCATAGGTAGCCAAGCTTATGCCAAGCAGTCGCTTGATACATATCATGCTATTCCTTTTAACCGCAGTGATGCTATTAAAGATGTTTTAGTCAATAACCTGACCATTACGGTGGCTAAACAGCAAGCCCAAGTCGACTTAGCGCTAGAATTTAAAAGCCCACAACATGCGGTCATTACCGAAGTAGGTGATTTATGTATTAATAGCGCTTACCACCAATTTGATGCCACGGGTTTAAGCTACCAACAGGGTAAAGCCTACAAGCTTACAGCGGCTTTAACCTTGGATAATGCCCGTTTTATTGAGCTAATGCGTCAAGGTTATAGCCACTTTAGCGGTGACGCTGCTTTGCTTAGCCAACAGACTGAATTTCCAGTGCTGGTTAATCCACGCGGCTTAGCTAAGCAAGCGCCACAGCGTCACCACGGTGCGACTTTTTTATTGGCCAATGAAAAAGGCGTCCAGTTTGCCATGTTAGCGGGCCAGTTAGTCAATTTAAGTACTGGCCAGGTTATGTACCCTAGGGGCACTTAAGCTAAATAAGCTAGATAGAAATAGGCATCAGCGGTTTAATTGCTGGTGCCAACTTAATAATGCATCAAGCTGTTTGCTGACTAAACCTTGGATCCGCTCATCGATTAAGTCACCATTGTTATCATAACTGCCACTAAAGGCATTAGAAAATACTTCTGGTTGGTTAAGCGGATATAAATTTAAAAACACACAGACTTGGCGTAAATGATATTGAGCGCGAGATGTGCCCATACCGCCACCAGAGCCCATAATAGCCACTGCTTTTCCGGTTAACAAATGATTATCTGCTTCGCGAGATGCCCAATCTAAGGCATTTTTTAATGCTGGCGCGATAGAATAATTATATTCAGGACAAGCTAATAATAATGCATCTGCTTGTCCTATTTGTTGTAATAATAATTGCACTGATTCAGGTTTTTCAGCTAAATCTGCATTATAAAAAGGTATTTCCATTAAATCTGCAACATGAATTTTCATGCCTTCTGGGGCATGAGCTTGGGCATAACGGACTAAGCCACGGTTAGTTGATTTAGCGCGCAAACTACCGCAAATAGCTAATACATTAATACTCATAAATTACTCCACATAATAATCAGTTATTACAACAATAACTTACCTTAAGAAATTATTGTAGCTTATTCAGCTATGCTTGCAGCTTAATCCAATACTCTAATAGTGTAAAAATGTAATTAGCTAACCTCATTTATTCTGGATAAAGTAAATAGGATCGGCGCTGTTGACGAAAATGTTGTAAATCGGCTTGCCAACTTTGTCTAATTTCTGGCTCGGTTAAGCCTTGTTCAATTTGTTGGCGTAGTTTATTGGTGCCAGCTAACTTATCCATAAAATTTTCTGAAGTAAAAAACAGCTCGTTATGTTGTTTAAATAGTTGATGCCAGTCCAACAAGTAGCGTAAATCTAAACCATGGCTAGACACTTGCCGTAAATCTTGGCCATGTAGTGGTTTGTCCATCAGTGGTGGCGTTAATGCCGCACCTGGCGTCGAAACCGGGGTAAAGCTAAAGTCAGCTAAAGCAAATTTATCATAGCCGATAACTTGAAATGGAAATGCTGTACCACGGCCAACACTTAAGGGCGTGGCTTCAAAAAAGCCCAGAGAAGGATATAGCGCTATAGCTTGATCATTGGGTAAGTTAGGGCTAGGTTTTACTGGCAGTGAATAGGCCATATCGCGGCGATAATGCGCGACGGGGATCACAGTTAATTGCAAAGAATCAGCTTGGTCAATCCAAGCTTCGCCTTTAATCATTAAGGCTAATTCACCAACTGTCATACCATGTAGTAATGGAATAGGGTGCATGCCAACAAAAGATTGAAACGCTAGTTCTAATACAGGGCCATCAATAAAAGCACCGTTAGGATTTGGCCTGTCTAACACAATAAGCGGTATATCAGCGGCAGCCGCAGCTTGCATCAGATAATGTAACGAGCTGATATACGTATAATAGCGCACGCCAACATCTTGAATATCAAAAATTAACACATCAATATTGGCCAGTTGTTCTGTTGTAGGCTGCTTATTGGCGCCGTACAAGGACACAATCTTTAAGCCGGTTTTGCTATCGACACTGTTTTTGACATAAGCACCGGCATCATAATCCCCTCTAAAGCCGTGCTCAGGAGCAAAAATAGTGTCTATATTCACCTGATTTTGCAGTAAAACATCAACTAAATGTTGGCCGGCTACTTCTGCTGTCGCGTTAACAAGTAAACCAAGCCGTTTATTGACCAACAACGGTAAATATTGCTGCAACTGCGCTGCGCCTATGGTAATAGCCGCGGAGCTCTGCTCAGAGTTAGCAATATCCGCAGGCAGCTGTTTGCTACAAGCGGTGATACCCAGAATAAGCACAGACATTAATAGCCGAGTTAGCTGTTTCATATTGCTTACGCCGTTAATGCTTGACGAATTGAATCGCCATTTAGCTGCAACTTTTGCTGACAACGACTGATATCGTCGCCGGTTAAAATATGCAAAATAGCTAATTTGGCACTGTTATTCGCCGCAATGAGAGCATGACGTGCGGTATCAGCTGGGCAGTCGGTAGCTTGCATAACAATTCGTACTGCGCGGGCTTCTAGCTTTTCATTGCTGGCATGTAAATCGACCATCAAGTTTTGATATACTTTGCCACAGCGCACCATAGCAGCCGTAGTTAACATATTTAAAATCATTTTCTGGGCTGTACCGGCTTTCATCCGCGTAGAGCCAGTAACCACTTCAGCACCTACTACAGCGCAAATGCCACAATCTGCGGCGGCTAGTACAGCAGCATCGGCATTACAGCTAATCGCAGCGGTATAAGCGCCTATAGAGCGAGCATAGGCTAGGCCCCCTAACACATAAGGCGTACGACCACTGGCTGCGATGCCAACTAAAATATCATGCTTATTAAAATCGATATTTTTTAAGTCAGTTACCGCTAAGTCAGGATTATCTTCGGCGCCTTCAACCGCTTTATATACCGCATTATCACCACCGGCAATTAAGGCCACCACTTGTGACGCCGGTACGCTATAAGTGGGCGGACATTCAACCGCATCTAATATACCTAAGCGACCACTGGTGCCGGCCCCTAAATACACTAAGCGACCACCTTGTTGAAAGGCGTCAACAATTTTATCGGTAACAATCGCGACTTGTTCTAAGCAAGCAGCGACGGAAGTGGCGACGGTTTGATCTTGTTGATTAATTTTTTTAACAATGTCTAAACTGGATAATTGATCAAGATCCCAAGTATCAGGATGACGAGACTCTGAAGACATTTTTTCCAGTTGTTGTAATAAAGAATCCTGTTGTGGATTGGTCATGGCAAATCCTTGCGTAAAGTTGTGCGATTATATAATTGCGTTGCCAAAATATGAGCGCCATCAACCGAGTCGCCTCGTGCTGGCTGAAATAAATCTTGTTCTGATTGTCTTAATAGTGGCTTACTAATGTTAGCTAAACCGCCTAATAACATGACAGGTAAGTTGGTATCTTCACGGCAAGCGTAAATAAGCTTGCTAACAGCTTGGCCATGCTGAATTAACAGCTGTTGGGCAATACCACATTGTTTTTGATACTCAAATACTAAAGGTGCTAATTGGGCATAGTCGGTTGCAGTGGCTGTTTTTAACCAAGGTAATAATAATTCTGGGGTGGCTGCGGTTTTCGCCGCAATAGCCTGTAAAAGCGGGCTTTGAATACCGGCTGTACTATCGACATGCCATAGCAATTTACGCATGGCAATTTTACCCAGCCAAGCACCTCCGGCTTCATCACCAATATTAAAGCCCCAACCACCGACTTGATGCTCTTGGCCATCAGCATGTAAACGCATGGCAACAGAGCCTGTGCCTAAAGCAACCACGACTACAGGTTGGCCTAAGTTAGCACCATACAAAGAGGTGCGGGCATCGGTTGTGATCAGCAATTGCTGGAATAAAGGCGCTAAATCGGCTACAGCTTGTTGCTGCTGTTGCGGATTACCAGCACCTGCTAAGCCCATCACAGCAGTAATTTGGCAGGGTAAAGCCCCCGACTCTTGGCATAACTGAGTAATTAACTGCTTAATATTCGCTATCGCTAAGGCGTAATCGTTAGTTAACGACGCCGCCCCGGCTTTATGTTGCCACTGTTGGCCAGTGTCTATATTAGTTAAGCGGGCTAAAGTTTTACAGCCACCGCCATCAATTGCTAACAACCACATATTAGTTACCTACTAGCTGTGCTCTAACATTAGAGTTAACTGGCTTACCACTTAAGCAGACTAACGTGGCCACTACCGTGCCAATACACAACTGCCAAGTAAAACCAATGTCTAGCCCTGCTAAACGAGGGCTTATAAGTTGTAATATATAAGGTTGAAATAATAACGTCACCATAAAGCCAGCAATTAATGCCGCGGTTACCGAAACGCTATTACCACGGTGACTAAATAGCGCAGTAAAAAACACGCCTAATAAACCGCTGTAAGAAAACACCATCACGCTTAGGGCAAATGCCAGTAGCGGCATATCGGAATATTGCTGCCAATAAAAACACAATATCGCCATTAAAGATAAGGTAACAGCGGTAAATAACATGCCAAACTGACCGGCTTTTACAAAGTGTTTGGCCGGTGTAGCAGGTTGTTTCGCCAGCTTCCACGGTTTATACATATCGGCGACTAACACTGAAGACATAGAGTTTAAGCCTGACGTGATAGTCGATAGGGCAGCGGCAATCACGCCAACAATCACTAAGCCGCGTAAACCAGAAGGCATTTCATTTAACACGTAGTACATAAACACAGTGACTTTTTCACCGGCAAAACTATCGGCAAATTGCTGAGTGGGTTGATATAAATCAGGCCGTTGATAAAAGATATAGAGTAAAAAGCCAATTAAAATAAAAATTAACATCACCGGTATTACCATAAATACCGAGCTTAATAATGCTTTAGCGCCAGATTTACTGTCTTTACAGGTAAGTACTCGCTGAGTCATATCCTGATCCATACCAAAGGCGGCTATGTTTAATAAAATAAAACCGGTTAAGGCTGAGGCCATATTAAATACGCCAGCAGAGCTGGTATCTAAGCGCCAATCAAACAGTAATAACTTAGAATCGCCGCCTTCAATTGGCTGGCTAAGTGCTTGGTGCAAGGTGCTTAAATCTAAGCCTAGGCTAGTGTATAAATAGCCTAAAACTAATAATGCGGCACTAACATAAACCGCACATTGCAGCGCATCGGTATAAATAACCGAGCGAATACCACCAACTACGGTACAGGCTAAGCCAATAACCGCCAGTAAGATAACGGCCGATATCACACTGCTGGCATCAATATTACCAAATAGCAACATTGCCACAGCGATTGCCGCCATATACAAGCGGGCGCCGCTGGCAAACACTCGGCCAAATAAATACATTTTACCGGCATGGTTTTTAGCCGTCGCGCCAAAGCGTTGTTCTAACAATTCATAAACGGTGGTAACTTTATATTGGTAGTAGCGCGGTAATAAAAATTTAATCACTAGAATAGCCGCTATAATAGCGCCAATATTAGTGGCTAAATAAGTTAAATTGCCACGAAAGCCCATGTCGGGGCCACCTAAAAAAGTAGCAGCAGATTGCGAAGTCGCTAATACTGAAATAGCCACTACCCAGACTGGCATGTTATTACCACCTAAAAAATAGTCGTTACTATCGGTGGATTTTTTACGATTAAAATACCAGCCAGCACAGGCCAAAATGGCGAAGTAGCCAACAAACACCCCCCAATCTAACAAGGTTAGTTGCATGGTTAACACTCAGTAAAAATTATCAATAGGCTAACCTTACCATAATGTCTTATATTGGAGTAAAGTATTCATTTTGATTTAGCTTGAATGAATAAATTATTTTTGTTGTACTGCAGTTAGCGTTTGTCAAAATCATAGGATGCCAAAGTGGCCAAATTTCGGATCGAGGTAAAAAAGTCATGTCTACAGACATTAACGATATTAACGACGCTGCTGTTCAGCTCAAGTTTAATGGCGGCTGCTGTGGTAGGTAATGGTATGAATAATAACAGCGAGTTAACTAAAACCATGCCAAACAGCCATAGCAACAAGATCCCAGCGGCCAGTGTTAAACAAATGCTGGGTCAAAAGTTAATGCTAGATTTACGCTATTATTGCGAAAAGCCCGTCGCTGCTGGGCGTTGTAAAACCCCTATGACCAAGTTGCCGCCAGAGCTAGCAAAGCTGATCCGCGATTATGATATTGGCGGCATAATTTTATTTGCCGAAAACTTAGATAATATTCAGCAAATTGTGCAGCTCAATCGCGACTTACAACAAGCCGCCACCAGCTCACCATTACAGCAACCATTATTTATTGGTATTGACCAAGAGGGTGGCCGTGTTGCTCGATTACCGCGTTCACTAGCCACGTCTTTTAGCGGTAATATGGCTATAGGTGCCACGTATGCAGAGCATGGCACTCGCTTTGCTTCTGAAGTGGGCAAAGTATTAGCCGCAGAATTATTGCCACTCGGTATTAATGTTAACTTTGCGCCCACGGTAGATGTAAACGTTAACCCTGATAATCCGGTTATTAACGTTCGCGCGTTTTCCGAAGATCCGCACCAAGTCGCCGAGCTAGGCGCTGCAATGACCCAAGCCATGCAACAGCAAGGCATGATTGCCGCCCTTAAACACTTTCCTGGTCATGGCGATACAGCAGTAGATAGCCACTTAGGCTTGCCGATAGTGGAACATAGTGCCGAGCAAATACGCCAAGTGGACTTATACCCGTATCAGCACATTATTCAGCAGCAAAACCCTGGCATGATTATGACGGCACATATTCAATTTCCAGCATTAGATGACAGCACTTTTGTGTCTAAACAAGGTGAGGTCATGATAAAGCCCGCGACTTTATCACGTAAAATTTTGCACGGTGTATTACGCCAAGAGTTAGGGTATAACGGCGTTATTGTTACCGATGCCTTAGATATGGCCGGTATTAGTAAGTTTTTCACTCATACCGAAGCGGTAATCCAAACATTTTCAGCTGGCGCCGATATCGCCCTAATGCCAGTGAAATTACAACAACCGGCAGAGTTGCCCGCGTTAGCTGCTTTATTAGAGCAGTTAAGCCAAGCGGTAGCGGATAACATTATTCCTAAAGCGGAATTGGCGGCATCTTATCAGCGTATTATTAAGTTAAAGCAGCAATATCCGTTGTTACCAAAAGCTAATTCTGTTTCAGAGCAAGTGCAACAAGCTACTGCGGCTTTAGGTAGCCTACAACATAGAGCCAGTGAGCTTGCCTTAGCCCAAGCGGCCATAACTCAAGTTAAGCCACCACATACTGACGCAGCGAACGATGAACAGTTGATTATCAAAAAGCAGCAAAAGTTATTATTAATTATGCCAGATCAAGCTAAAGCATCGGCATTGGCTGCTAGCTTGGCCTATTACAGCAAAGCGGCATTAACGATTGATATTATAAGCTTACAGCAAACTGATATTAGCGATGTGGCGGCGAAAATTGCTAAAGCAGATGTGGTTATTAGCGGCTTTATTTCACCGATGCAAAGCTTAGCCGACATTGGCGGTATGGACGATATGACGGGAATAAGAACCATAGCCGCGGCTTATCAGCGGCAAAAAACTATATTTGAGCTGCTTTTACCTAAAGTGGTAGCAGCCAATAAACCGCATGTTTATATCAGTTTACGGGCACCTTATGATATTAGTGATTATGGCCAGTATGCGGATTTAGTCTTAGCCACTTATGCCTACAACACTGCTGAAGATCCTACTAGTATCGATGCCGGTAACGCCACTTACCAAGCATTAGCTCAAGTATTGCTAGGACAAATTAAAGCCGGTGGTCAACTACCGGTCAGTGTAAAAATGAGTCAGCACTAATGCTCGCTATGGTTAGGCGGCACTGCCAACATATTCTTGCCCAGTTACCTGGCCATCGTATGCTGGCGCTAGATGTATTACGCGGCCTAACCATAACCGCAATGATTTTAGTCAATAACCCGGGCAGTTGGAGCTATGTTTATGCGCCGCTGCGACATGCAGAATGGCATGGTTGGACCGTTACCGATCTAATTTTTCCCTTTTTTATTGTCATAGTCGGTATTTCCATCCAGCTGAGTTTAGCCAAGCCCACCTTAACCAATTCAGCATTTAATAAAATCGAGCAATTAAAGCAGGGCCTTATACGTAGCGCCAAGTTATATGTTTTAGGGCTGTTTTTAGTGCTGTTTTACTATAATTTTCGCGATGTTAATTATAGCTATATTGAACAAAAGCTTATGACATTGCGAGCATTTGGCGTACTGCAACGCATCGCTGTGGTGTATTTTTTTAGCTTAGTAATCGCTTTATATTGCGGCACTCGCGGTCGAATTTTTGCGGCTATTGGGCTTACTATCATTTATTTAGCGGCAATGTATAAACTGCCATATCAATCTGAATATGGTACAGAGTTTGTTGGTTTGTTTGAGTTTGGTAATAGTTTTGCGGCTTGGCTAGATCATACGATATTGGGCGCCAGCCACGTTTATTATCGCAGTGCCACCCCCTTTGCTTTTGACCCTGAAGGGCTTTGGTCAACCTTGCCGGCTATTGTTAGTTGTATCAGTGGTTTATTAATTGCTCAGTGGTTGCAAGCAGATCGCACCTTAGTGGCTAAAGTGCGTGGCTTAGCCTTATTTGGCGTTGTCGCGGTGTGGATAGCTGAATTTTGGCATTATGGTTTGCCAATTAATAAAAGCTTGTGGACCCCTAGTTTTGTATTACTCAGCAGCGGTTACTGTGCCTTAGCCTTAGCGGCTTGTATTTGGTTATGTGATATTAAAAGATATCGGTTGTGGAGTGCACCTTTTATTGTGTTTGGTGCTAACGCTATTTTATTTTTTATGTTTGCCGGTGTTGCTGCGCGGGCTTTAGGTATGATTAGCATAGGTGAAAGCTCATTACACAGCTGGTTGTATAACACCATCTATCAGCCCTTATTCGGTGACTATAATGGCTCACTCGCCTTTGCCTTAAGCTTTTTAGCGTTATCTTATATTCTGATGTATAGCTGTTATAAGCGCGGTTATATTTTTAAGGTCTAGCTAGTGTTAGCTTAGCCAAAAACATAACCGCATTAATGCCTATTGATTACCATCAAAGTAGCTGGTTACGCGGCGTGGCCAGTCAGGCGAATTAATTTTATTTAATAAACTAGTGTTTATCTTTTCACGTAGCGCACTATTATCAGGCAATATAAACACATAATCCTGACGGGCGAGGGTGATCGGTAGCACTTGTAATTTCCCCGCAAATTGCTGATTAATGGTCCAGCGTAATAACGGTTCATCATAAATAACCGCATCCACTTTACCGTCTTTTAATTGCTGCAAAGCTTGGCTTAAATCGGTTGCTTGGTCGTAGTTTAATTTCCGACTTTCTAACCATAATGCACTAGTACTGCCACCTAGGCTGGCAATATTCATCCCTCTAAGATCATCAGCACTACTTAATTTATTACTTAACTGACCCACGGTTAAAGCACTAGTAATAGACGCGGTAAAAAACGACACGATCAATAAAGCGGTAAGCATCCAGACTAAACCTAATAAACGACCGCCCACGGTACGAGGCGCCACATCTCCGTAGCCTACTGTTGTCATCGTTACCATGGCCCACCAAAAACCGGAAAATAAGCCTTGCGCTGTGCTACCGCCAAATTGCTCTTGGTTCTTTTTGCGCTCAAGCAACCATACAAGAAAGCCAACTGCTAAAAGCACTAACACAAGCAGCGTAATGATTTTTAAAAAAGCCGCTGAGGCTAATGCTGATAACACCGCCATCCAACCAGAAGCCCATTCACTGCGTACGGCAACTGATAAGCCTGAGCTTAAAATGATATGGGTAAAGTCCATTTTTATTGCCCGCTGCGCAGTTGCGGTAATAGCACCTATGCCAACATCAATTTCAGCGTTCGATGCCGCATCGAGTAATTCGGTTAAGTCATAAGGATGATACTCAAACTGCCAACCATGTTCATCAGCAATTTCATGCCATAAATCAATAGATAAACCGGTATAGCGGGTGCCGTCATACATGACAAAAGGTGGGGCGTCTTTAACGCCTATGCGTAAAACTGTTGCTGCAGTTTTAGCTTCAGCTGTTTCTTGTGCCTGACTTTCACTAGTGTTAGTGATAGTTAATAATGCTATTAAGCAAAGAAATAAGAATGCTCGAGAGAAAGTTTTCATAGCGTAAAAGTCCTTATTAATTTCAAGCAGCTATAGCTAGCCATAATATAATACTTAGCAAATTCACGCTCGGATTTATAAACTAAAAAAAGTTAGTGAAATTAGTTACAGTCCCTTTTTTATAAATGCTATTGCCATCGGCAAATACTGTGTACGGAATGAGGGAAATTAGGGTACTCATAATTGATAAATTCATGTATTAATTCTGGGCTAGTTAAATCACAATTTACCTCTGCCAGTTTTTCAATATAACTCTGGTGGGGTTCAATGCTAGGCGTAGTGGAGTACCAGATTAAATATTCTTTACCTAGATACTCCGTCGAAATAACTAAGCGTAGTGTACTTTGATCCAGCTTGTTACCAGGCAATCTGGATTTAATGTTTTTCATAGGCAAGTTGAATGCACCATCATCTAGACTAATAGTTGAATCTACGTATTCATGATGATAATCCATACTCCGGTAGATAGTTACACCAGCCAATGGTTTACCATTGAGCATAATTTTACCCTTGATTTCAGGGCTAAGATGTACATCGTAACTTTTTAACCAACCCAACATATCCGCGCTTACTGGCTGTAATAAAATAATAAATAGAAAGGTAATGAAGCAGCTGTTATTAAAATAATTTACTTTTACCTGAGAAAAAAATTGCGACATAAACACATTCGCTTACATTGTAAATGTATGAAAAAGCAAGCTAATACAAAAAGTAGGCTTCAAAAGTCTTAGTTAATGTAATCTAAAGCTTGTCTAGCCATACGCATTAAAGCACCAACCGTAACCTCAAATACCCAACGGATAAAACGGTAAGATAAGTCAGCAACTTTAACCCCAGCTTTACCGGCAAACACTAGCATGTGCCCTAGCAGCCCGCGGGTTTGTTCGGCTAATTCTCCTGACAGTTTTGCTATCTTCTCTACTGATGAGGCGAGCATGTCATAAAAAGTTAAGAAAGTGCCAATACCGGCCTGAGCTGTGACCAAAGCTAATAGGCCCGCTTTTTTAAGTAGGGTGATTAACGCGTAGTTAAGGCGGTTAGACCAATAAGTGGTAAACGTAACCTGATGACGGTCTGGATATTTTAGATCAATTTCTTTGAATAGATCTGTCGATTTTTTTTGCAATGCCCCCCAGTCATTGCTATTAGCTGTATTTAGATAGCCTGGAGCGCCATTTACTCCCATGCTATGGCCCGAAGCACGTATGCCCGGAGCAGAGCTAAGTAAAATTTCTGGAGATTTATACGGAGCATGCATAAAAGGCCACAGTGGTATTAACGGTACAGGATCACTAGCATGAGTACAGCGAAAAATTTTATCAATACTGCCCGATGTTTTAATTGAAAAACCATCTAAACCTACTCGTGGCGAGCCAAAAGTATATAAACAAACGCGATTTTTATATCGACGCTTAACCCAATCTGCGGTGATGTGTGCTAGTGCTCCACCTAGGCTATGACCAACACAATGTACAGTGCCACGACCATTTGTAGTTAACAAAGGCGTAAGACTTTTCTCTAAAGCTGGTTTAATACTCTGAAATACTTTATTAAAACCAGCGTGTACCAGTGAATTGTTCTCGCCTCCTGTGAGGCCGATATGTAAGTCTGTAATAATATCGCGAAGCCCATCTGTACCGCGTATTGCTACAACATGATCACCAGAAAATGTAGATTTACCTTTACCTATAGCGGCAAAGCCAGTCCTGCGATTTAGTAGCCTAGAAGTGATACCGCCTGATACACCTGTAACACGGTGGTTTGCTAAATCAAAATCGAAATTATTTTTAACGCTGGGAGGTAAAGCTTGGGAAAACTGATTTTCTTTACCACTTACTTTTAAGGAGTACACAGCATCAGCCAATGAGGCGGCCATCAATGGAGTTAACTCTTTCATTAATTCAATTCCTTTTCATGTATGACATAATCTTGCTCAAAATCACACGAGCTAACCATCCAAAGTAGGGGGGACTCTGGGCTTTGTCTTGGTATTCCTAACCTTATTACTGGAGCCGAAAGTTCACACTTAATGCCGGAAAGTAGTTGTTTGATACTATCGTAATCTAATACGCTAGTTGCCCCAGCAGACCAAATTTCAATTTTTTTATCGGCATACTCCACTTCTAATATTTGTGAAGCCCAAGTATCAAACATTGGGGAAACTTTCAGTTTGACTTTTTTAGTCGGTAAATAAAAACGACCATGCTCATCAGTAGTGGTGCTATCGTTAAACTCTTTATCACTGTAAGTTAAAAGACGCAGTACTTTTGCACCCGCTACAGGCTTACCATCTTGAGTGACAACACCTTTAATTTCTGGGGATAACTCCAGTTCAGTTTTCTTTAACCATCCGAACATATCTGCATTAACCTGTTGTGATAAAACAATAAATAATACGGCACTAAAAGCGACTGCGATTAATAGCAATGGCTTTTGCCAGAGAGATAAATTGCGCATATTGGCTCCGGCTAAATTATGTTTTAAAAAGGTAGCAAAATAATAACATAATGTAAATTAAATTGTTTCAGGCTGGATGCGTTACAATAAAAAATGCTGCCATATAGGCAGCATTTTTATATTTTAGAAAAGTCTAAAAGTTTATAAGGAGCAAGCTTAGTAATCGAATTTATGGCTGCTAAATAACTGCTGGGCTGCTAGCCAAACATCACCCACTTGGCCATCGCCGACAGGGTTATTGTTAACGGTTAGCACCGGTGCAATTTCTTTACTTGAACTGGTTATCCAAATTTCATCTGCCGCTAATACTTCTGCTTCACTAATATCGCGTTCTTGCACTTCAATATCACTATGCTTTGCTAAAATAGCTAACAGTATTTGCCGGGTAATACCTGGCAGTAACTTAGTGCTTAAAGGTGGGGTGGCGATAACACCATCTTTGATTACAAACACGTTAACTGCTGCGCCTTCGGTTAAGTTACCTTGTTTATCAAATAACAAGATTTCTTGTGCGCCTTGCTCAGCACCTTGCTGATAATGCAGCACGTTACCTAATAATGAGGTCGATTTAATATTACAACGCTGCCAGCGTAAGTCTTGGCCGGTAACCACATTATAAATAGTCGCTTTGGCTTTATCGGCTACCGGCTCTGGCGGAATAGCAAACACAAAGCCAAAAACAGTCGGCGCAACATTAGTCGGAAAAGCATGACCGCGTTTAGTATCGGTACCACGACTAACTTGAAAATATACTCCAAGATTATCACCTAGCTCGGCTTTATTATCGGCCACTAACTGCTCGGCAATATGTTGCCATTTTTCATGGCTTAGCTGAGGATCAATTGATAGCTGACCCAAACCACTATGCATCCGATCGATATGGGGGGCAAAACCGACAAAGCGGCCACTGTAGCTTGGAATTACTTCATAAATACCATCGCCAAACAAAAAACCGCGATCCATTGGAGAGATCTTTGCCTGTTCGGCCGGGATAAAGTCACCATTTAAGTACACTGTTGTCATTGCTATTCTCGTATTAAAAGCTAGTCGTTATAAGTTAGTTGTAAGTTATAAGTTGTTTATGGCTAAACGCGTGAACCGATTCGCCCTAAGCTAACCCTTGCAGCCCCGGATGGGCGAAAAGGAGCCTACAGGGATGTATTTACGGCGTGTTGGCGTGGGCAACTTGGTTCTAAGCTCTATCCGCAGCTAAGTTCACTGTAGAAAGCAGCGCGCGTAAATCATTGATCAAAGTTAAGCCTTCTGTATGCGGCAAGCTATCTTCAGTAATAGTATTTAACCGTGTCACGCCATCAACACTACCTTTAGCCGATAAATACTGCAAAATAGCTAATGGATCAGCATCTTGTAGCATATCTTGATTGCGCAGCACCGATACCATAGCGGCCAGTCCCCATGCCGCCCAATTGGACACATCGGCGACAATTAACTCATCACATTCAGTTACCGCCGGAATAATATCAAGTTGTGCTAATGCCTGCTTGAGATTTCCCATGCCAATTTCATTACCACCATCACCAATACCTATAGTTGGGCAAGTGGCTAGATTTAAAAAGTCATCAAAACTGGCGCAACGGGCAGAAATATCTTCGCCACGCATATTACTATAGCGCTTCTGGTTGTTAAATCCCGGACGCTCTATGGAGATAATCAATTGCGGTGCTAATTCGGCCAAAGCTTGGTTGGCAATAGCAGGTAATTCCTGAGATTGGTTAACCTTAAGTTGATAGCAGCGATAATCAGCCGATAACTGGCTAAATAGCGGATCGCCACAAACAATAATCGGCGAAGCACCAAGCTGTTGTAGCAGCTGATATAAGGCTATAGCGCCAACTGGACCGTCGGTTTCAAATGTATCCAGTACCGGAAAACCGGTACCAATTAACACTGTGCCACGGCATTGATTAATTAATCGTGCGGCACGTAAAATATAGCCCGGTCTAAGCAGGGGCTGTAATTTCGCCATACCGCGTAAATTTTGCCGTACTAATAAGCTTTCTATTTTTTGGCTTAACGCCAAGTAATCCTGACCGGCTGTTATCATTTATGACAGTGTCCATTGCTGAGTAATGCTTTTAAAATACACGTCGGCTAAACAAAGTGCATTATGTGCTTGCTCGATAGAAATCGGCGTAAAGTATACTTGGGTACCCGGGCTAGCTTGGGCTAATAAAGCGCAATCTAAAGATAACACTGAGCCAATTTTCGGATAACCGCCTAAGGTTTGCCGATCATTTAACAGCACTATCGGCTGGCCATCCGGTGGTATCTGTACGGCACCGTAACAAATACCCTCGGATAATAAACTCTGCTGTTGGCACTGAATAGCGCTGCCTTTAAGCTTATAACCCATTCGATCAGACTGTGGTGTAACAGTATAAGGATGTAAGTAAAAGCGTTGCCGTTCAGTGGCTATAAACTGCTTAGCTTGATAGCCTTCAATTAAGCGCAGGGTTAAGGTGTTATTAAATTTCCGTCTATGCTCGGTCGCTAAACTACGCTTCATGCAGCTGCTAACGCTGGTTACTGCTAACGTATCGCCGGCTTGTAATTTATCACCGTTTAAACCACCAACTTTCTCTCTTAACACCGTAGCAGTGCTAGTAAATTGTGGTTGAACATTAAAACCTTGGGCTACGGCGACATAAGCGCGCAAGCCGGCTGTTACCATGCCTAATTCAATAATATCGCCGGCACTAATGGCTAATGTAGTCCACATTGGCGCGTCTTGGCCGTTAATACTCACGCTAAGTTCAGCACCGGTAATGGCAATGTAGCTGGCGCAATTGGCTTGTAACTGCAAACCGCCGACACTGCATTCAATTAAAGTGGCATTGCTGTCATTGTCTAACAACGCATTAGCAATATCAGCTGAATAGGCATCAACTGGGCCACCATTAGTTAGGCCAAGCTCACTTTGGCCAAAACGTCCGCGATCTTGCAGTAAACTTAGTATGCCGGCAGATAGCACGGTAAAATTACTCATACTACTCATAATTCACCGCCTAATCGTAAAAATTCTGCTTTATCAATGGCCACAAATTGCACTTCGTCACCCACTGCAACGGGCATAGCGGGGGTAGCATCAGGGTTAAACATTGGGCTAGGGCATAAACCTATTAAGTTCCAGCCACCAGGGGACATCGCTGGATACACGGCGGTTTGTCTATCAGCAATGGCTACCGCGCCTTTAGGCACTTTGGCCCGAGGAGAGCTTAAACGCGGCATTTGCAGTATAGGATCAACTTCACCCAAATAAGCAAAACCAGGGGCAAAACCAATAGCATAAACGCGATATATCACTGCTTGGTGGCGCTGAATAACCTCAGCCACGCTAATCTGCTTGGTGTCGGCAATTAAGCGTAAATCAGGTCCACTTTCTTCACTGTAATATACCGGTAACTCAACTAATTTACCGCTGCTAATACTCGCGTTTGCTTGCTGCTGTAAACAGTTTTTTATTTTACTACTAACTAAAAGATGGTTGGTCTGCAAAGCATTGAAGACAATTAAAATTGAAGCGTAAGAGGGCAGAATATCAATCAAATCGTCACCAAGAGCTTGGCGAATTTGTTGGCTAGCCAACTGCACTTGGCCTGATATTTCTGCTGCCATTTGTTGCTGAAAATACAGAATTAATGCATTTTCACCGGCAATCTCTAATTGATACGGCGACTTACTCATACCAATGACCCATTCATGCTAACAGCTCGCGAATTTTTGCTATTTGCAAAATCGCTGCTGGGTTATCGCCATGGACACAAAGCGTGTCTGCTTGCAGCGCTAACCTATTACCCGATTGTGTAGTCACAGTGCCAGATTGCACCAGTTGCTGTACTTGTTGCAGCATCTCGGTTTCAGATAACACAGCACCGGCTTGGCTACGTGGTGTTAATTTACCGTCATCGGTATAGCGGCGATCGGCAAAGGCTTCAAACAATAGCGTAACACCCGCTTGCTCGGCTAATTGCCGATAATGATCTTGCTCAGCAGTCGCTAATATCATTAATTTTAACGGTTGATAATATTCAGCTATCGCTGCGAGGACAGCAGTAAATACGTTGGGCTTGCTCATCATATCGTTATATAAGGCACCGTGCGGTTTAACATATTCTAAGGTTAAGCCTGCTGTTTTGGCCATGCCATCTAAAGCCGCTATTTGATAATGCATCATATGAACAATTTCAGCATGGGATAACGCCATGCTGCGCCGACCAAAACCTTGTAAGTCAGGATAGGCAGGATGAGCGCCAATGGTAACGTTATGTTGCTTGGCTAATTGCAAAGTGCTGGCCATCACATCGGCATCACCCGCATGAAAACCACAGGCAATATTCGCCATATCGATATGCGGCATAGCCTTGGCATCTAAGCCCATTTGCCAACTACCGAAACTTTCGCCTAAATCACAGTTTAATTTCATCGTTTTACCTTATACCTAGCTAGGGAAGCAGTGTGCGATAAGCCAGAAATGATGTCTACCAGATATGACGCATTGCCAATACATTTAGCCGCAATTTTAACCGTTCTTGGCTCTGTGCAACACCAAAACTATTTATTTGGTTAATTTAGATGTGCAGCCGTCTGCTTATTCTTATTGCGTATAACTCGGCGTAATTAGTTCCTTATTGTTGCCAGGCACTAAGCTTAAAATAGCGGCAGTTATTAGCCAATATAGAGTAAGAAAATGAGCCAATTAAATCTGCCGGTGCTGGATCTTAGTTTATGGTACGCAAAAGGTGAGTCGCGACAACGCTTTTTACAGCAATTAGCCGTGGCCGCCCGCGATGTTGGCTTTTTCTATCTAACTGGGCATGGCTTAACGCTAGAGCAGCAACAGCATATTTTACAGCTCGCTAAGCAATTTTTTGCCTTATCTGATGCTGAAAAACAAGCAGTACAAATGGTACAGTCAGCGCATTTTCGTGGCTACACCCGTTTAGGTGGCGAGCTAACGCAAGGCCAAGCCGATCAGCGTGAACAGTTTGATATCATGAACGAACAAAAAGCGCTTACTATTACCCCGACCATGCCAGCATGGCAGCGGTTAATAGGCCCTAATCAATGGCCAACGGCTTTACCTGAGCTGCAGCCAGCGTTATTGCAATGGCAACAACAGCTGTCCGATTTAACGGTTACTTTGCTCACGGCGTTTGCTCAAGTATTACAGCAACCAGACAATGCCTTTGCTGATACAGTAAAGGACGGTCCATACTCTCATATGAAGTTAATTCGTTATCCGGGTACTGCTACGGCGCAAAATCAGGGTGTAGGGGCGCATAAAGATCCCGGCTATTTAACCTTAGTGCTGCAAGATCAACAATCGGGTTTAGAAGTATTAACCGATAACGGTTGGGTGGGTGCTGCCCCTTTACCCGGTGCTTTTGTTGTTAATATTGGCGAACTGTTAGAATTAGCGTCTAATGGTTATTTAAAGGCTACTATGCATCGGGTAGTGAGCCCGCCAGCCGGTATTGAACGCTTATCCTGTGCATTTTTTATGGCCGCGCAGCTAGATGCAACAGTACCTTTATTAGCATTACCGGCAGAATTAGCCGCGCAAGCTAAAGGTCCAGCCAGCGACCCAACTAACCCATTATTTTATCAAGTGGGTGAAAATGTGTTAAAAGGACGTTTACGCTCACATACCGATGTAGCTAAAAAACATTATTCTAGTTTGATAGCAGTAGATTAAGCACAACACATTTGCATCAATAAAAGCAGCATCGAAAAAGCAAAATAGACCAAGAATCAGCAGAATAAAACGGCATTATAACGGAGCCTATAGATGAAATTTAAAACTCAATTGTTGCATAGTAACGGCGGTGCCGATGCGCAAACGGGCGCCTTAACAACGCCTATTTATCAAAGCAGTACTTTTACCTATGGCACAGCTGCAGAAGGTAAAGCCCGTTTTGCCGGTGAGCAACCAGGCTTTATTTATAGTCGGATGGGTAATCCAACAGTACAGGCATTAGAGCAACAATTAGCTAAATTAGAAGGTGCTGAAGAAGCCTTAGTACTGGCCAGCGGCATGGCAGCGGTTAGCAGTATTTTTTATGCTTTAGTTAGCCAAGGTGACGAAATTGCTTTTATTGATCCAGTATACGGCGGTACTGCGGCTTTTTTAATTAATACCTTAACGAGAGCCGGGATCAAGGTCAGCCGCTATCAAAGTGATGACGACTTACTAGAAAACATAAGCTTAGCCACTAAAATCATTTTATTCGAACCTATCACTAACCCGAATTTACGGGTTAATGATTATCGCAAAATTAAAGCGGCAGCGGCTAAAACTGGCGCTATTACGGTCTGTGATAATACCTTTTTAACCCCGTATTTATTTAAACCATTAGAGTATGGCATTGATATTGTGATGCACAGCGGCACCAAATATTTAAGTGGCCATGGCGATATTATTGCCGGTGTCGTCGCAGGTCGTAGTGAATTAATGCAACCTATTCGTACTATAGCTTTAAAGCATATTGGCGCACCTATTGGCCCACAAGAAGCGTATTTATTACAACGTGGTATGCGGACTTTAGCACTGCGAATGGATGCTCATTTAGCCGGTGCTATTGAAGTCGCGGAATTTCTAGCCACCCATCCAAAGGTTAATAACGTTATTTTCCCGGGTTTAGCCAGCGATGCAGGCCATAAAGTGTTGGCCGAAACCGTCGGCGTTTTTGGTGGCATGGTTAGCATTGAATTAACGGGCGGCTTTGCCCGTGCGGCACGGTTTTTAGATCAATTGCAGTTATTTACTCAAGCTGTCAGCTTAGGTGATTTAGAAAGCTTAGCTTGTCATCCTGCAAGCACCACCCATGCTGCTATGGATCACGCCAGCCGACTGGCCGCAGGGGTCAGTGATGACTTAATTCGCTTTAGCATAGGGGTTGAAGATCCGGCTGATTTAATTGCCGATTTAAAGCAGGCATTAGAGTTTTAAACTCTAGCATTTATGTGACTAGCAATTGAGTACATTGCTGATTCAAAAGGCTGCAGAAACCCTTGTTGGCAACTGCAGCCTTTTTATTGGCTGTTAAAACACCGATAATTTACTATTTGGTAAGTCAGTCACTAACATATAGCCTGGACTATGGGTAATACAGATATCTAATTTGGCATTAGCAATAGCCACTTGCGGTGTTACGCCGCAGGCCCAAAATACTGGCACTTCACCCGGCTTGATTGTAACCGCATCACCAAAATCAGGTTTATTAATATCGTTAATACCAATAGCAGCTGGATCACCAAAATGTACTGGTGCGCCATGCACTTGCGGAAAGCGTGAACAAATTTGAATGGCCCGAATGGCATCAGCCGGCTTCATAGGACGCATACTTACCACCATGCCACCAGAAAATACGCCTGCCGGTTCGCAAGCAATATTGGTGCGATACATCGGCACGTTTACTTGCTCAGTAATATTGCGAATTTCTAAACCATCAGCAATTAAAGACTCTTCAAATGAAAACGAACAACCAATTAAAAAGCTGACAAAATCATCTTGCCAATAGGCATTAATATCGCTGACTTCTTCAACTAATTGGCCTTGCTTAAACACCTTATATTTAGGAATGTCAGTGCGAATATCCAGATCAGCCGCTAACTGTGGCATATCTACTGCACCCGGTGTCGCCGACATAGCTAATAACGGACATGGCTTAGGATTAAAGTGGCAAAACTGCAAAAAATCTGCCGCATATTGCTTAGGCATTATGGCCAAATTAGCCTGAACAAAGCCCGGTGCTTGGCCAGAGGTATTAGCCGTAAATTGATTACGCCGAATTTGCTGACGTAGTTGTAATGGTGTTAGCGGCGATTTTAAAGCAGAAGCGGACATACACTTTCCTCGACAACAGTTTGATTAAGTAAGGCAACGCAAGAAGGCAGCATAGCAGCTTAAGCATTACCGTAAATTTCTTTATTGGCCAACCAGCGCTGAATTAAGCGCTCACATTGCTCTGGCTGTTGCTGCCACAGTGTAGTGGCAATTTGCTGAGCTTGCGGCAGTAAATCGGCATCGCGGCTTAGATCAGCAATTTTAAATTGCAGTATACCGGTTTGCCGAGTGCCGAGTAACTCACCGGGGCCACGTATTTCTAAATCACGCTGAGCAATAACAAAGCCATCATTACTATCGCGTAGCACCGCTAAGCGTGCTTGAGCCGTTTTCGATAATGGCGCGTGATACAGCAACACACAATGCGATGCAGTGCTGCCACGACCGACCCGACCCCGCAGCTGATGTAATTGGGCTAAGCCTAAGCGCTCAGGGTTTTCAATAATCATTAAACTGGCGTTGGGCACATCTACACCGACTTCTATGACTGTGGTAGCCACTAACACATCTAACTCAGCGTCAGTAAATTGCTGCATTACCGCTTGTTTCTCGGCAGGTTTTAAACGGCCATGAATTAAGCCGACTTTTAAGTAAGGCAACGCAAGTTGTAAATTCTGCCAAGTATCTTCAGCGGCTTGGCATTGTAAAGTTTCAGACTCTTCAATTAAGGTGCAGACCCAATAGGCTTGGCGCTGCTCTTGACTCACCGCATGTTCAACTCGGGCAATAATATCGTCACGCCGCGAGTCGGGCAGGGCCACGGTTGTTACCGGCGTCCGGCCGGGAGGTAGCTCGTCAATAATAGAAGTATCTAAGTCGGCATAAGCGGTCATGGCCAGCGTGCGTGGAATAGGTGTTGCTGTCATCACTAGCTGATGTGGATACACATTGGCGATACCGCCTTTTTCGCGCAGCGCTAAACGCTGATGCACGCCAAAGCGGTGTTGCTCATCAATAATAATTAAGGTTAGCGCGTTAAATGCTACTTGTTGCTGAAATAGCGCATGAGTGCCCACGACCATTTGGGCACTGCCATCAGCAATGGCGGCTAATGTAGCTTGTCTGGCTTTACCTTTAGTTTTTCCGCCTAGCCAGGCCACATTAATATCTAACGGCGTAAACCATTTTGCAAAATTAACCGCATGTTGTTCAGCTAATAACTCAGTAGGTGCCATTAACGCGACTTGATAGCCATTACTAATCGCGGTTAATGCCGCAAAAGCCGCCACTAAGGTTTTGCCCGACCCAACATCACCTTGCACTAGTCTAAGCATAGGTAAAGCTTTAGCCATATCGTGGCTAATTTCATTACTGACCCGTTGCTGGGCATGGGTGGGGCTAAAAGGTAGGGCCGCTAAAAAACGTTGTAATAAATCGGTATTAATCTCAAGTGGTATGCCTTGTTGCTGCTGACTTTGGCTACGCAATTTAATCATACTTAACTGCTGCGCTACTAACTCTTCAATAATTAAACGCTGCTGGGCAGGGTGCTTACCTTGCTCTAATAACGCTAAGCTAGCATCTGGCGGCGGCCGATGAATATATTGCAGCGCTTGGGCTAATGACCAAGCTTGGGCCAATACGTTACTGCTGAGTAACTCGTCGGGTGCCATGGTATTTAAATAGCTTAAAGCGGCATCAGTTAAGTTACGCCATGTTGCTTGGCGCAAGCCTTCGGTAGTTGGGTACACCGGTGTTAGCGTTTCGGCTACTTCGATTAATGGCTGTTCGGTTTGCAGCCGATATTCTGGATGCAGCATTTCAAAGCCGCGCGGGCCACGTTTGGCTTCACCAAAGCAGCGTAATACTACGCCTGGGGTCACGGCATTTTTTTGCGCGGCACTAAAATGAAAAAAGCGTAAGGTTAAAAAACCACTGCCATCTTTGACTTTAACTAACCAACTGCGCCTTTTACCAAATTGCACTTCACTCGATACCACTTCAGCTATCACAGTGGCATGCATTAACGGCATTAAATCGGCTATGGCATAAATACGGGTGCGATCTTCATAACGCAGCGGCAAATGAAATAAAACATCTTGAATGGTAAAGATATTTAATTTTGCTAACTTTTCAGCCGCCTTAGCGCCAACCCCTTTAATTGCAGAGATGGCGACTTGATGAAGGGAGTTCGCGCTGGACATTAGTAAGTAGAGGGCACTTCCATTACGCCATCAATTTCAATTTGGCTGGCTTTAGGTAAGGCGCTAATTTGTACCGCGGCACGCGCTGGGTATGGCTCGGCAAAATACTGGCTCATAATTTCATTAACCGTCGCAAATTGGCCTAAATCAACCATGTAAATATTCACTTTTACCATATCATTCAAACCACCACCGGCAGCTTCACACACGGCTTTTAAGTTTTTAAACACTTGATGGGTTTGCTCAGCAAAGTCTTCCGATACCATTTGCATCGTGCTGGGCACTAACGGAATTTGCCCTGAAATATACACCGTATTGCGAATTTTTACCGCTTGGCTATAGGTGCCAATTGCTGCTGGCGCAGCGTCGGTGTTAATAATAACTTTAGACATCTAAGCTTATCTCCTTCTATAGACTTTTTGCACTTCAGGCAACACCCGAATTTTGCGCATTACGTTAGCCAAATGAACCCGATCTCGCACTGAAAGCGTAATTTTAATCACGTATTCGCCGGTATCACGGTCATCGGTTACTAAATTTTGAATATTCGAACCTTGCGCGGCAATCAGCGTGGTTAACTTGGCTAATAAACCATGGCGATTTAATATAAAAATGCGGATATCACATAAGAATTGTTGATCAACAGTTTTATCCCATTTTACCGGGAAAAACTTACCTGGCTCTTTATCCCAACTTTTAATATTACGACAATCGCTGCGGTGTACATATAGCCCTTTGCCCGGTGTGGCGCTAGCAATAATTTCATCGCCATGTATGGGTCGACAACATTTAGCAAAGGTAATTAACATGCCATCTGCACCAATAATAAAGGCTTTGCTTTTTAAACTACTATTTGCAGCGCTGCTAGAATGGCTATCGGCAGGGTTTATTTTAGGGTTTGCATCTGGATCGGGCGAGTCAAACTCACCGAGTAAACGCCGTGCGACAGCAATAGCCAGTTGATTACCTAAACCAATCTCACTGCATAACTCATCTAAAGAATGCTGTTTGCTGTTATGTAACACTTGCTCTAAACGTTCTGGTGCAATGTCAGTAAACTTAATATCACCTAAGGCTGAACTGAGTAAACGTTTACCTAAATTAACAGCTTCATCTTGTTTTTGCTTTTTCAGATAATTGCGAATACCTAAAATAGCTCGGCTAGTCACCACATAATTTAGCCAGTTAGCATTAGGTTTACCGCCTGGACTTGTGACAATTTCTACTGTTTGGCCGGTTTCTAAAGGCTTGTTTAACGGGTATGGCCGACGGTCAATTTTGGCACCGACACAACGATTACCAATATCGGTATGCACGGCATATGCAAAATCAACCGGTGTGGCGCCTATGGGCAATTCTACAATGCGACCTTTGGGTGAGAACACATACAGCTCATCTGGGTACAATTCAGATTTAACGTTTTCAACAAATTCGGCGCTATTACCAGCATGTTGTTGCAGCTCTAATAAGCTTTGCATCCAGCGACGGGCACGAATTTGCGCCGTGGTATCTTGATGCTCGCCATTGGCCTTATACATCCAATGGGCAGCAATACCATTATCGGCAGTTTCATTCATTTCGTGGGTGCGCATTTGGATTTCAATTGGAATACCATGCGGGCCTACTAAAGACGTATGCAGCGATTGATAGCCATTTTGTTTGGGCATGGCAATATAATCTTTAAAACGTATTTCAATTGGCTTATATAAATTATGCACTACACCTAAGGTACGATAGCACTGATCAATGCTATCAACGACAACTCTAAAGGCATAAATGTCCATCACATCGTTGAACATCAGCTCTTTGTTTTTCATCTTGCAGTAAATGCTATACAAGTGTTTTTCACGACCACTGACTTCAGCAATAATGCCGACAGTGCTTAAGCGGTCTAAAATTTCATGCCTAATTTTTTCTAATAACTCGCGGCGATTACCTCGAGCTTGGCGTACAGCAGTGGATAACGCTCGATACCGCATCGGGTATAAAGCTTGAAAACCGCAGTCTTCTAATTCGTTTTTAATATTATGAATACCCAAACGATTAGCAATCGGGGCATATAATTCTAAGGTTTCTTTGGCAATACGGCGGCGTTTTTCTGGGCGTAGGGCGCCTAAGGTGCGCATATTGTGGGTGCGGTCGGCTAACTTAATTAAAATAACCCGAATATCTTGGGTCATAGCCATAAACATTTTTTGTAAGTTTGTGACTTCAAACTCTTTATAGTCTTTAAACTTTACTTTATCTAGCTTACTGACGCCTTGCACTAACTCGGCCACCGTATCGCCAAATAGCCGAGCTAAATCGGCTTTATCAAATGGGGTGTCTTCAATAACATCATGCAGCAAGGCAGCCATTAAGGTTTCATGGTCCATGCGCATATCTGCCAAAATACTACTTACCGCAACCGGATGGGTAATATAAGGCTCACCACTAGAGCGTGTTTGCGGGGCATGTGCATCCCTTGCCACCACATAAGCTTGTTGCACTAAAGCAACCTGCTCTGGCGGTAGGTAAGCACTAATCTGTTTTTTTAGACCTTCAAATAAATACACTTGTGCTCCCAAACGGTGACAGCAAACAAAAAAAACGCCGTAAAGCGCGGGATCTATTATGAATATACGTCTATTTTAGGAAGTTGCCAACGGCTAATATACCGCTGGCATACAGATATGCGGGATTTTTTATTGATCAGAACCAATAATAGCTGCAACTGCGGCCATTTCTGTAGCTTCTTGCTGAATTTGATCGCGACGCTCTTGTGCGTCTAGTGTAGTACTAGTGATCAAACCTTTTTCAATTTCACGTAAAGCAATTACCGTCGGTTTATCATTTTCGATATCAACTAACGCTTCTTTACCTTCAACCGCAAGCTGACGAGCACGACGAGATGCTACTAAAATCAAATCAAAGCGGTTACCAATTTTATCTACTGCATCTTGAACTGTTACGCGCGCCATTTACCACTCCAGTGTGTTTTCACGAGACTCGACAGTTTACGCTATTTTGCTGCTTTGGCCAACAACTCTGTGAGTAAGCTGTGATGTTTACTTAATTGTGAATCAAAGCTGTTACGTTGCGCCAAGACAATATGGCTAAATTCGCGCTGGGCTAGAGCAAAATCATCGTTAATAATTAAATACTCATATTCATCGGCGTGGCTCATTTCGCTATAAGCTTCGGCCATGCGTTTAGCAATAATCTCGGCGCTGTCTTGACCGCGTGTGTTTAAGCGGTTTTCTAATTCTTCTAGGCTGGGTGGCAGAATAAAAATACCGATAGCGCTATTGGTATGCTGACGAATTTGCCGCGCACCTTGCCAATCAATATCTAAAAATACATCTATACCTTGCTCTAAGCTTTGGCGGACGGTGTGCTGCGACGTGCCGTAATAATTGCCAAATACTTCAGCCCATTCATAAAAGGCATCTTGTTCAATTAAGGCTTTAAATTGCTCAACAGTGATAAAATGGTAATGCACACCATCTATTTCACCGGGCCTAGGCGCACGAGTAGTGTGCGACACACTGACTTGCATATCGCTATGCTGAGCTAATAGAGCTTGAATTAAACTAGATTTACCTGCGCCACTGGGCGCAGAGATAATAAAAAGATTACCGCTTAGTTGCTGCATAGTATGTAGTAATAAAGTAGCCAATAGACAGCGCGATTCTAGTCGTTGTCGGCGTTAGGTGCAAACCTGTTAGCTTTTTCGTTGTTTAGCTTTCACCGATAACGTTAAGGTAAAAGTGGCCATTGGTTCATCGCCATGCAGGCTAGGGCAAGTTACTATCACCGATACGGGTCGGTTAATGCGCTCGCCACTGGCCAGTGATTCATCAATCATCTGATCAATAACCTCACCATCATTACTGGTAAAATGCACTTTAGCTTCTGGTCGTTTTAAAAACTGGCCTTGAACGTCTTTAAAAGCAAAGTTGGCATTGACGCCTCGGTTTTGCGCCTTGGTAAACACTAAGAAAGCACCTGCTAAGTCGGCACCTATGGCTAAAGCGCCAAAATAGACACTGCCTAAATGGTTTTTAGTCCGCCAGCCATGAGGGATAGTCACTTCTAGGGTTTTATTATCCATGCGGACAATTTTTGGCGAGCAAAAACCAATTAATGGAATATAGCGCCAAGCAAAAAACTTTAAGCCCCAATTCGCTTTACGTAGTGTTGTTGTCATTTTCTAATCCTTAATTTTAAATTAAGAAAAGCTTACACTGGTAAGACCATTGCGGCAAGCTGACCGTTCAGTCGCCTAACAATACCGTTCATCGGTGTTCATTGCAGTTTTAATAAAAATTATAGTAGAGTAAAAATAACATTTTATTGCGCAATTAAGGCTTTTACGCATTGATCCGCTATCGATTTATCTTTTGGCTAGTGCTGTGTAGTTACTTAACTGCTGTCAAAGTAGGCGCAATGACACTAGAACAAGATGACTATTTATACCGTTACTGGTCGGTAGAAGCCGGTTTACCTCAAATATCGGTTACCTCCATAGCTCAAGATACTCAGGGCTATGTATGGGTAGGTACACAAAATGGTCTGGCACGCTTTGATGGTGTTAATTTTCGGGTCTTTAATACGGCTAATACCCCATCTTTTTCGTCTAACTTAATTACTGCCTTATATATTGATCAGCAACAGCGGTTATGGATTGGTACAGTTTATGGTTTGATGCTTTATCAAGATAGAAAGTTTGTCTATCTAGATAATCTTCCTTTACCAGGCGGTGTGAATAGCATTATGCAACATGCCGATGGCACTATTTATGTTGGCGCCGACCATTTATACCAATGGGATGAGCAGCTAGAAAAATTACAACAAGTTACCACGCATCAAGGTGCTGCATTTGCATTGCATCAGCAGCAAGATACCCTATTTATTGGCGGCCAGAATGGCTTTGCTACTTTAAAGCAAGAGCAATATCAATGGTTTGCTGTTCCAGATCATATAGCGGAATTACAAGTTGTACAGTTAGCAAGGCAAGCTGATGATTTATATTTAGGCACTTCATTGGGACTATACCGTTGGCAAAATGAGCAGTGGCACACTGTAACCTTACCTGGATATGCTGCGGGGAAACGGGTTGGTATGCTTTATCTCGATCCGCAGCAGAAATTATGGGTTGCCAGCTATGACATGCTTTATCAAATTGATCAGCGACAGGTGGTTACCGCAGAGCAGATACAAGGTCAGTCAAAAGACTTTACTTGGATAGAAGCGATGCTGCAGGATAAGTTTGGTAATTTGTGGCTGGGAAGCCACACCCGCGGTTTAAAGCGGCTTCGCACTACATCAATGCAACGCTTTAGTACTAAGCAAGGTCTGACCGATCCTTTTGTTTGGTCAATACAACCTTGGCAGCAGCATTTATTAGTTGGCACAAATGACGGTCTAGCATTATTACAAGACGACAAGTTTCAAGCATTAAGTGCCAATAAAAACCTACCCAATCCATTAGTTTATAGCATGTTATTAGATTCACAAAGCAAGCTGTGGGTTGGCACTCGGGGGGGCTTAAGTCAGCTGGATGGTAATACCTTAGCTTGGCAACAAAATTACGATTCAATTAGCCACTTACTGGTTTCAACATTGGTAGAAGAGAATGAGCGTATTTGGGTTGGTACTAGTGATGGCTTATATTATTTAGAACATAATAAACTGCAGCAAGACCAAGTGCCTATTGCTTTACACGATGCAAGAATTCGTATCCTTTTGTTAGACAGCCAGCAACGACTGTGGGTTGGCACAGAAAATGGGCTATTTTTACGTGATGGTGACAGCTTCGCCGAGCTGAAGAATATGCCTTTATCTGGCAGCTTTATCAGCGCCTTAAAGCAGCTTCCTGATGGCAATATTTTTATTGGCAGTCTTGACCAAGGCTTTGTATTAGGATCGCTTGAAAGCTGGAACTGGTTTACGCAAAATCAAGGGTTACCTGATAATGGTGCTCTGTATGTGGAACAAGTTAACGACCAGCTGGTTATTAGCAGTTTTCAAGGGTTTTACCGTCTAAATTACTCTGAACTTACAATGGGTAATATTAGGCAAGTTTACATGTTGCTGGATGACCGCAGGCCCGAAGCTGTGACAGATTCGCTGCGTTGTTGTAATGGTGCGGGTAGTAGTAAAGGGGCATTGCATGAAGGCAAGTTATGGTTTCCAACTTTAGACGGTGTTTTGGCTTTACCTATACAACAGCTTATGCAATATGATGCTATACCCAAGCCAGTGTTAGAAAGCTTAATTGTTGGTAGCAAGCGTTACTTAGCAAGTCAGGTACGGCTTGAGCCAAATCAGCGAGATTGGCAGTTCCGTTTTACCGCGCCATTTTTTGTGCAACCTTCCTCAATGCATTTTAGATACCAGTTACAAGGATATGATACTGATTGGGTAGATGCAGGTAGCCGTCGGGCAGCGTTTTATACTAACCTACCGCCTGGTCAATATCGCTTTGTTGTCCAGGTACGTTTAGCTTCAGATTACCGCTGGAGTGATACTGTGAGTATGGAGGTGCAATTAGCGCCCCACTGGTATGAAACTTCAACCGCACGTGCCATAGCGCTCCTAACATTTATGCTATTGTTATGGGCTATTTATCGCTGGAGATTAATGGCACTGGCTAATGCTAAACAACAACTAGAAACGCTAGTAAAAGAACGAACTGCAGAGTTGCATCTAGCTAACCAAAAGTTACTAGAGATGAGTAGGCAAGATGCCCTTACCGGCTTAAATAACCGCCATTATTTGAATGCGAATATTAGCCGTATTATATCTAGAGCTAAGCGCAATCATGCCCCTCTGATTTGGGCACTACTTGATCTAGACTACTTTAAGCAAGTTAATGACAGTTTAGGTCATCAAGTCGGCGATGAGGTTTTGGTTATAATTGCCGATCTGCTTAGAAAAAATAGTCGCAGCACCGATCACTTGATCCGCTGGGGAGGCGAAGAGTTCTTAATTTTATTAGAGAATAATGAAGATGCTTTATTAGTAATAAAACGCATCCATAAAGCTATTTCTGACTATCCTTGGCAAGATAAAGTTAATTTAAAGCAACCGCTTACTTGCTCTATCGGTGCAGTTGCTCAACTAGACGAATGGGACTGGCAGCATAGCTTGCGTCTTGCTGATCAAGCGTTATTCTGGGTTAAAGAACATGGTCGCAATGCTTATATGATACTTGATATCAGTTCGCCGCCAACGACTGAAATATTGGCAGAATCAATTAATGTCGGCCAACTTCTAACGGAAGGTAAGCTACACGTTATCAGTAACAAAGACTATACAGCCGACCCACTCTAATGTTTTAGCCATTTTCTAATGGTGTCAACTCTGCATGCTGTTGTGATAAAATAGCGACCAAAGTTGTTTTAGTAACAGTTGTTTTAGTAACAGTATTCAGGAGTTCGCAGTGTCAGCATTAGCGTCATTATACCCACAACCATTATGGCAGTGGTTTGCCGAAATTTGTGCCATTCCGCACCCGTCTAAACACGAACAAGCTTTAAGCCAACATATTCAGCAATGGGCCAAAAGCCGTCAGCTAAATATAGTGGAAGATCATGTCGGTAATTTAATTATTAAAAAGCCCGCCACGCCAGGCATGGAAAATTGCAAAACCGTAGTACTGCAAGCGCACTTAGATATGGTACCGCAAAAAAATGCTGATAAAATGCATGATTTTACTAAAGATCCTATCGATGCTTATATTGATGGCGATTGGGTAAAAGCCCGCGGTACTACTTTAGGCGCCGATAACGGTATTGGTATGGCATCAGCATTGGCTGTTCTAGGCAGCACTGATATTAAGCACGGCCCCATTGAAGTGTTATTAACGGTAGACGAAGAAGCCGGTATGACAGGCGCCTTTGGTGTTCAGCCGGGTATGCTAGAGGCTGAAATACTTATTAATACTGACTCTGAACAAGAAGGCGAAATCTACATGGGTTGCGCCGGTGGTGTAGATGCTGAGTTTAGCATTAAAGCACAGTGGCAAAATGTGCCAGCCAATAGCCAAGCGTTTCAGCTTAATATCGCGGGTTTAAAAGGCGGCCATTCTGGCGTTAATATTCATTTAGGTCGGGGCAATGCCAACAAGTTATTAGCCCGTTTCTTAGCCGATAACGCCGCTAAGCTAGGCTTACATATTGCCAGCTTTACTGGCGGTTCACTGCGCAATGCTATCCCACGCGAAGCCAATGTGGTGTTAACGGTAGCTAATGATAAAGCTGAGCTGTTACAACAACAGTTAGCCGATTATCAGCAACTGGTGCAGTTAGAGTTAGCTGCCGTTGAGCCTGCGATAAACTTCAGTTTAACTAGCATTGCTGCGCCGACTAAAGTGCTGCAAGCCGATGTGCAACAACGCTTAATTAATTTACTTAATGTTTGCCCTAACGGCGTAATGCGTATGAGTGATGAAGTAGCAGGCGTCACTGAAACATCATTAAACGTAGGTGTTATCAGCACCAGCGATAGCAGCATCCAAGTGCTATGTTTAATTCGCTCGCTAATCGACTCAGGCCGCGAGCAAGTGCAAGGCATGCTGTCGTCTTTAGCACAGTTAGCTGGCGCAGAAGTTAAATTCAGCGGTGCCTACCCAGGTTGGAAACCTAACCCAGACTCAGCGGTTATGGCGATAGTAAACCAAACCTACCAAGATATTTACCACAAAGAGCCAGTAGTAATGGTGATCCACGCCGGCTTAGAATGTGGTTTATTTAAAAAGCCATATCCAGATATGGACATGGTTTCAATCGGCCCAACCATTCGTTACCCACACGGGCCAGATGAAATGGTTAACATCAAAACCGTAGGGCAATATTGGCAGTTGTTGTTAGCGGTATTAGAGCGCATTCCAGCTAAAGCGTAGGTTGATTAGTTGAAATATATAGCCCCTTTGTTGGGGCTTTTTTGTGGGGTTAGTTAAAACAGCATGCTTGAATTTAAATTGCGTTTCACACAACAGCTGCACCCACGCCGACACGCCGTAAATACCTCCCTGTAGGCTCGGTTATGAAATTCATCCCTGAACTTCACCCTTGCGGGCCAGCATAGCTGTTCAAATTCGTTCCTGACGAATTTGTCCGCCCGTCCTGGGCTGCAACGGTCAACTTAGCGTCCAACAGCTGGGTTAGCACCTAAAGTTTTATTAAGTAACAGAGTATTAGTTCTACCGTGTAGGGTTAAGCCTTTGGCGTGTGATATTGACGATTTCTACTAAACTTATAACTTGAACGAGACGGTTTCATTTTTATGGATGCCGCACAAGTGACAATGAATTTCACTGAACATAGTTATTATTACAGAAGCAGAAATACGATTATTGCAGTAAATGCTAAGAGGTAATGGTTATCTGTTTTTATGAGTTTGTTCAAAATTTTAGTACAAACAAATAATTAAAGAGATATGACCATGAATAAGATATTACTAATGGTTCTCGCCAGTATGCTGTTTGCGGGCTGCAGTGAGCCGACTACAACAGACAGTACTTCAACTGTTGCACAAGCTGAAGCCCAAGAAAAAAATAGTGACGTTACTCTAGACCAAGCCATTTCCGCAAGCGTTCCAGAAATTGGCGCAGAAAATAGTGCTTACAATATTGAACAAACCCAAGCTTTAGTATTGTTAAGTGGCCTACCAACTTTAGGGACTACAGATAGTATCGCCATTATTGAAATGGACCCTGATTCTGCCAAATTCGGCGATATTCTGTATGACTATCCTCTACCCAAACTAGATGCCCCTATGCACCATCTGTATTACAGCCCTAATGGCCGTTTATATGCGACAGGGTTAGGCTCAGACTGCAGTTTGGCTGAAATTAATTTGGTTCGTAATGCCCAAGCAGAGCCGATGATTGATAAGTTTGAGTGCATTAATACTAATGGCCAAAATGTTGGTGAAGACATCATGTGGCACAGTGTAAATGGTGAGTTGTATATGTTTGTCACCTTTATGGGTGGTTCAGATTTAAGCCAAATTGATGCCGGTACCGTTGGTGTGTTTAACCCGCAAACGAATGAAATCATCAAAATTATTGAAGCTAGGCAATCCCAAGTGGCTGAAGGAAAACCGTATATAAAATTTCCGCATGGTATTTCAGCCTATGGCGATAGAATGGTGGTGACGTCATCTACCCACCCAGCCATTGCCACTGAAGTGGGTAATACGGTAACTATAATCGACTTAAACACTTTTGAACCGATTGAAACTATTGTGGTTGAAGACGCTAATCCAGTGGGCTTTCCTTCGTCTCCGGTTGAAGTGCTTTTTGTCCGTCCTAGTATTGTCGAAGGTGTAAAGCCGGCCGTTTTAGTTAACACCTTATTTGGCTTTGAAACCTGGAAAATACCTTATAATGAGCAAAGCAAAGTATTTGGTCCACCTGAAAAACTATACGATGGTGCCACAGAAGGCACTGCAGTACCGCTAGAGTTTTATGGTAATGAAGATGAATTATTTATCAGTCATGGCATGCCGGGTGTCGTTAAGCGCTACGATCTAAAACAGTTACCTAATTTAGTTTCTTCTGGTGCAGATATTAAAGCTGAAAGCGGCGCTCATCATATGATTTTCTATAAAACCGCTACTGGCCGTAAGCTTATTGCGGTACAAAATAATCTGTTGAATTTAGGTGATGCTAAAGACGATGACCCTACCGATGTCGATTTTATCGCTAAACTAAACGACCACTCGTTAACTGTACATGATCTTGGTACCGGTGAGCGACTTGGTGAAATTAACTTTAAACAAAGGTATAAAAAAGGCATCGATAATATTGAAGCATTATTTGGTTCGGGCTTTACCCATCACCATTAATGCTTATGAAAGCTATTACCCTAGTTGTCGCTATCCGCTTGGCAGTTATAGCCTTAGTTATAGCCATAGTTATAATTATAGTTATAGCGTCAACTAGTTACTATTTCAGTCACAAAAAACCGGTCACCCATCTGGTCGAATTTACGGCCCCTTTTGTGTTTGGCCGGTTTATTGTGCCAGAAGATAACCCTTTAACCAAAGAGTCAGTTGAACTTGGCAGAAGACTTTTTTATGACCCAATCTTGTCTAGTAATAATCAAGTGTCTTGCGCAACCTGTCATAAGCAAGCCTTGGCTTTTACCGATGGTTTAAAAACCTCTATAGGTGTTTCTGGTACGCCGCTTTCGTTTAACGCTATGAGCTTAGTCAACTTAATGTGGGGACCAAAACACTTTTTTTGGGATGGCCGCTCGCCCTCGTTAGAAGACCAAGCACTGCATCCAATTGAACATATAGATGAAATGGCGCGGGATATTGATCAGTTAGTCGTTGAGTTAAATAAAGATAAAACCTACAAAAAGCTATTTAAGCAGGCCTATGGCAGCGTAACGGCTCAAGGCATAGTTAAAGCATTGGCCAACTTTCAGCGTACGCTGATTTCGGCAAATTCACGCTATGACCAATATTTACGCGGTGAAATTACGCTTTCACCTCAAGAAGAACAAGGTCGTAAGCTGTTTATGGCCCATCCGGATACTAAAGTGACTTTACGTGGCGGCAATTGTATTGATTGCCATAGTCAATTTCTAACCAGCGGTTTTGCTACCGCGTTTGATGGCTTTAGTAATAATGGCTTAGATAATGATCAAGCATTGCAAGCCGGTTTATTTACTCTGACCAACAATGAAGCGCATCGCGGGTTATTTAAAGCCCCAACACTGCGTAATATTGCGGTAACTGCACCCTATATGCATGATGGTCGCTTTGCTACTTTAGAGCAGGTTTTAGCGCACTATAATGGCGGCATTAAGCGCAGTAAAACCTTAAGTCCATTAATTATAGAAGCGGATAATATCCCTAAGACGCAAAACGATCACATCAGTTTAAATCTTAATGAACAGGAAATAGTAGCCATCATCGCTTTTTTACATACGCTAACAGATGAAGAGTTTTTAGCGAATAGTGCATTTGCCAATCCCTTTTTGGAGCAGAGTTTGGAACGGAACTTGGAGAAAAGTCGCCATGACTAAACCTAATAAACTTACCCTTGTTTATGCCAGTTTAACGCTAGCGATTGTTGCTGTAGTCATAGTGGTAGCAACGCTTTGGCAGCAGGCTAAACCGCAAGACTTAAAATTACGCTTTCATCCTTATGTTGGTGAACAACCCTTAGTATTGCATGACCAAAGTTATAACAATCCGGGCGGTGAAGGGCAGTTTTCCATCAGAGATTTTCAATTGTTTATCAGTAATATCGTTTTGGATTATCCAGCGAGCCGTTTTAATGAGCTAGAAAGTTATCATTTGGTTAGGTTTGACGGCAATACCAGCTTTGGTCAAATTGTTGTGCCGCAAATTAAGCTGCAAAAGCTAAGACAGGTGTTGTTTGGCATTGGCATTGATGCAAAAGCTAATGGCAGCTTAATTATTGCCGGTGATTTAGACCCTAATAGTAGAATGGCTTGGAACTGGCAAGTGGGTTATAAATTCTTGTTGTTGGAAGGTACGATTACCTTGGAAAATGAACAGCTGCCTTTGGTATACCATATTGGCTTTGACCAAAGTTATACCGTGCTTAATTTCGATATATCCAATAATAACGTAGACGATAATGGTGTTATTAACTTCAAAATAGACTTACTGCGTTTATTTGAACAAGATGGCATTAATTATATCGATATGGCTAAGATGAATAACGTTAAATTTGCCCCAGACGATGTGCAGCTAATCGCCAACAGCTTTGATAAATTTATCAGGCTAATGTAATTTCATATGGGGCAATTTTATTTGTCGCAATTTGCATAACAGAGACTGCAGCCTTAAAGTGGATCCAAGTCGCAGCAATTACCAAACCCAGAGCAGAGATAATAGCTAATGAACCGACGTAAATTACTCCAGTATGCCATTGTTGCCCCTGTTGCAGCTTTAGTGGGTGGCAAGGTGGTGGCGATGGCACGGCATTATCCATTGGATGAGTTACTGCAACGGCTAAAACGATTTCCGCCAGAGAGATTAAGCAGTAATGGCGAGTGGAATGTTAGTATGGTGCTGCAACATTTAGCGCAAAGTGTGCGTTACTCGCGACTTGGCTATCCGCAGGATAGATCTGCATTGTTTCAATTCACGGTGGGAAGCGTGGCCCTTAATGCTTTTGCTGCCACAGGTAGTATGCATCATGCCCTTAATGAACCCATTCCAGAAGCACCGAGCTTAGTTAGCCGAGTACCTAATGATGTTGCACTAGCCGAGTTAGTACAAGAACTAGAAATATTTATCGATTGGCAAGGCGAATTAGCGCCGCATTTTGCTTATGGTAATTTAACTAAGCAGCAATATTACACTGCCCATTATCTACATATTCAAAATCATCTCACTGAAATTAGCCTCAGTTGATTTCAGCAGATATTAGTATTTATCAACAATTTCACTTTCTAATCTATGTTTTTGATATTATCTAAGTGCATAGTTGCTAAGCAATTAAATAACGAAGTTGCACTCGCGATGGCTACTTATTGTTTATACATAAATAATGAAATCGAGCTAAGCACTAGTGTTGGAGACTATTATGTATCAAGGAAGTTGTTTGTGTGGCCGAGTAACGTTAACTGTGCAAGGTGGCATTAGCGATATTATCCATTGTCATTGTTCTAAATGCAGAAAAAGTAGTGGTACAGCGTATGCAACTAATGGCTTTGTAGCCACTAAAGAGTTAGTAATTAACACCGGCCAAGAGCTAATTAATAGTTATGAAACTGCACCGGGTAAAAAGCGTCACTTCTGTAAAGTATGTGCTGGACCGATCTATAGTAGCAACGCACAGGCAGCCGATAAATTACGTTTACGGCTGGGTATTTTAGATTCCGATATTGTTGAAAGACCCATGTCGCATAACTTTGTTTCTTCAAGTGCTAACTGGGATGACATAGCGGCAGACTTACCGCGGTATGATGGCCATGAGCCCAGCCGGTGTGCTAACAAATAAGCCCCTTTAATAAGGTAGTGGCTGATAGGGTGAAATCCTTATCAGTCTTATGCTTAATTATGACCGTAACTGAATTTTTTGAATGCCCTGTAGTATTTCTGCTGAACATAGCTCGGGATGTTTATTACCATTTTCATCATTATTTTTATCAGTATTTCTATTACTATGTAAAACCGATATATCTCCCGTCGTTTCTAGTACCACTGCGTGCACTTGTGAAAAATTCAACACATTAGCTTCACGTAACTTTGCTACAAGATCATCTTTTGCGACCCGTGTTTTTATTAATGCAGCTTCTAAAATAATGCCGTTTTGCATTAACAACACCGGTTTGTTTTGTACCAGACTCTCGAACGTAGCTGAATATTTACGTATTCGAGCAGTTATGTATTGCACTACAAATAACATTGCCATTGCTGTAAGGGTTTGGCTAAAGCCTATCCAGGTTGTTGACTGACTTGAGCTAGCTAACAGCGAGCCTATGGCTACTGTCATTACAAAATCGAAGTTAGTCATTTTCGAGAATGAGCGTAAGCCATTAATACGCACTAAAACGACGACCCAAAACATGGCAATAGTTGTTAAAACCATACCTCGAAGCAACATGTCAAAAATGGGATTAGTTGCAAACATAAATATTCTCCTTTTAACCGTTTATCAACGAGCCTATTTTAAAAAGCTTAGGTTACTAGCAAGTTTTACACCGTATAAATAGCAGTATTTTTTTAATTAGGCTTTGTAGATTAAGCACGTAAATTTGCATTCTCACCTAGTATTGGATTGTAAGCTTTACTTACGACCTAAGAAAAACTGACTGCATTAAGCAGTGTTCGGGTTAGCGTTATTGGCAGAAACGTATCCCACGATATTGCGAGGTTACTAACAGCGTAGTGATACTATGAAAATAAGTATCAATAATGCTAACTGTCGAAATTTCAAACTAGGCACAACAAATGCTTATTGCTAGCTAAGTTTATGCTTAGGGTGCTGATATGGTAGAAATGAAAATAGCGCTAGTCGGCGGTGGGCCAAGCGCATTATTTATGGTTAAGAAATTGATAGCGGCTGATTTAGGCCCTATTAGCATTGATGTTTTTGAAAGCGCAACAGCGCTTGGTAAGGGCATGCCTTATAGTCATAAAGGGGCGCTTAATGATCATATTAGCAACGTGTCGTCAGACGAACTGCCGCCTTTAGTTGATACTCTTGAATCGTGGCTAAAACAACAAGATCCAGCCATGCTTACGCCGTTTCATATTGATGGCAGTCAATTTCACGCTAAAGTGGTGGTGCCCAGACTATTGCTCGGTAGTTATTTAGAAGATCAATTTCATCAGCTTATAGCACAAGGACAGAGACTAGGTATTAGGTTTACAATACATTTAAATTCTACAGTCTGTGATATTGAGCAAAGCGCTACGTATTCTATTATTGTTAACTCCAATAGATATGACGGCTTTGATAAGGTGATTATCTGCACAGGTCACTTATGGCCGAAACAACAAGAAGCTGAGGTTGCCGGCTATTTCAACTCGCCGTATCCACCGCACAAGTTAAATAAAATATTTAACCATCCTGTTGCGCTTAAAGGCAGCTCTTTAACCGCAGTTGATGCCATTAGAACCCTTAGCAAAGCTAATGGACACTTTTTACTGCAAGATAAGCGTTTGATTTATCAGGTTGCGGCTAACTCAACAGATTTTAAAATAGTCATGTTTAGCTTAGATGGGTTATTACCTAGTGTGCGCTATCATGTTGACGATACGCTGCTGTCATCTGAACATATGTTAACTGATCAGCAGCTAGTAAGGCATAAACATGCTAATGCCGGTTTTGTGTCTTTAGATTTTTTGTTTGAGCAAAATTTCAAACAAATAATTAAGCATATAGATCCTAATTTCTACCAAACAATAGCGGGTAAAAACCTAGAGAGTTTTGCTAATTGGCTACTTGAATCAAGAAAAGCCTTTGAGCCTTTTAACTTACTGACAATCGAATATATTCAAGCAGAACAATCGATACAAACTAAACAGAGCATCCATTGGAAAAAGCTGTTTTCCCTTCTCAGCTTCAGTATTAATCATCCAGCTAAATATCTATCTGCTGAAGATATGTTAAGACTGCAACAGATATTACAGCCGCTAATCGCCATTATTATTGCCGACATACCGCAATCTTCAGCAGAGCAGTTACTCGCCCTCCATAACTGTGGCAAACTGGACATCATTGCCGTTGATACAACCAGTCAAATTAAGATTAAAAACGATCATGAATTTTACTATGTATTTAAAGACAGTAATCAATGTGAACAAGTACATGAATTTAAAACCTTTATAGACTGTACCGGGCAAAAGCCTTTTGCAATGAGTGAATTTCCTTTTAAATCATTGTTTATTAATAAGCAGACTCAAGCAGCGAGAGTTAAATTTAAACATCCTTATTATGCAGCAGCTTTAGTTCAGAGTGGTGCAAAAGATATATCGTTAGCCGTAGATGCTGACTATTATCTAAATTTACCCGGTTTTGCTATTAACGATGATTACCAGTTTGTATATGCCGATGGGTCGGTATGTAACAGCTGTTTTATGATGGCGGTACCGTTTATTAGTGGCTTTAATCCGGATTATTCAGGTTTTGACTTTTGCGATCAGGTGTCGTCAATTATTGTCGAAAAATTAAAGCAAAGTTGATAAATACTTCAACCTATCTAGGTGACTTAGCTTAAGCTAATTTTTCAGTTGAAATAGACTGTTACAGTTCAAATGCTGCAAATAAAGTACATTGTGTAATTATAGGTACTGGTTTATTAATAAGCGCTTGGTGATAAGACTATAAGCTTTAATTTGTTTGCTGGCGCGCTGCTAAAAAAGGGCTATAAAGTTGCAAAAAGTTATCGAATTTAAAAAGACTAACTTTTGGTCTAGTACGGTAGATATTAAGCTGCTCAATGAAAAAATTGCGTCGCTAAACCAAGATGGTTGGGTTGTGAAATCAATCACTTCTAACATGTCAGTATTTGGCAGTATGATTTCATATACATTATTATTAGAGTTAAATGAATAAAAAAAGTCCAAGCTGAAATAACAGCTTGGGCTTTATAATTACGGGTTTACGCGAGTAACTACTTATCAAAGCGTTGTTGTAAGTATTCAAACACGGCGCGAATACCAAAGGCTTCACCACCAACGGGCCGGCCAGGTAGGGCGCGGTTGTTCCAAGCCATAATATCGAAGTGACTCCAGCTGATATTGCTATCAACAAAAGCTTCTAAGTATAAAGCGGCAGTGATAGCGCCACCAAACGGTGTTTTGCCACAGTTGGCTAAGTCTGCAATATCGCTACCAGTTTGGTCGAAGTAAGGCTTATGCAACGGCATGCGCCACACCGGATCTTCAACTTTTAAACCCGCTGCGGTTATGTCGGCAGCTACTTTATCGTCATTGCTAAAAAAACCTGGTAATTCAGTACCTAACGCGACACGCATGGCGCCGGTTAAGGTGGCAAAGTCGATAATTAAGTCTGGCTTGTCATCACTAGCCTCGGCTAAGGCATCACATAATACTAAACGGCCTTCGGCGTCGGTGTTATCAATTTCAACGGTTAAGCCTTTGCGGGTAGTAATCACATCGCCGGGGCGAAAGGCGTTGGCCGATACGGCATTTTCAACCGCGGGTACTAATACCCGTAAGCGAACCGGTAAATTAGTGGCCATAATTTGGTGGGCTAAACCGATAACATGGGCTGCGCCGCCCATATCTTTTTTCATTAAGCGCATGCCAGCGCCGGGTTTAAGATCTAAACCGCCAGAATCAAAACAGACACCTTTACCTACCAGCGTCACTTTAGGCGCGTTTTCATCACCCCAAGTTAAATCGATAAGGCGCGGTAAATTCTCGCTGGCGCGACCGACCATATGGATGGTTGGATAATTCTGTTCCAGCAGTTCATCACCAATGATCTGAGTCACTTTAGCGCCAAACTCATCGGCTAACGCTTGCATGGTGTCGCCTAAATGTTGCGGCATCATATCGGCTGCAGGGGTATTCACTAAATCGCGTACAATAGTGACTGAGCGTACTAACTGCAAAGTGCTGGCGACTAATTCAGGGTTATCAATAACTAACTGTGGGTATTGCTTAGTGTTTTTCTTATAGCGGTCGAATTTGTAAGCGCCTAGCGCCCAACTAAAAGCCGCCACCTGACACTGGGCGTCGCTGGCCTTAAGTAAGTATTGATTGGCAGGTAATTGGTTAACGATATCGCCACAAACCCAATAAGCATCAGGAGTATCGCTAACATAAATCACTTGGCCAATTTGGCCGTCGTTATTAGGGATAACACTTAAGCCTTTGCCTGGGAAATGGGTGGCTTTAAGCCAATTCTGCTGAGCGGTAGGCTGTTGCTCGTGCCATTTTGTATAGTCTTGAGTGGCAATTATGGCAAGAGGTATACCGGTAGAGCCGGAAACGAGTAATGGAGTTTTTGCATTCATTAAAAAATCTTAGTTGAGATGAAAATTAACTAAGGTTAGCACGGCGCGAGCATAAGATGAATCTAGTGGCTTGAAAATCACTATGCTAAGTCATGGTGTGCTTTTAGGCAGTAAATGAATTCGTCTGCACAGAATTGGACTATAATTCTAACTCCACCAAAGCAGTTAACGGTGATCACAGTTATCAATGTGGCTTAACTACTTTAGTCGGTAAGTTTACAACAAAGCGTTGTGGCAAATCCGGCGGGGGATGTGTAATGACGACCAACACCACTAATACCAGCATGCAGGCACCTTACTATCCGATTATTTATGTGCGGGGTTTTGCCGCAACCATGTCAGAGATAGACGAAACAACCGCAGATCCTTACATGGGCTTTAATCGAGGCTCATCAGTACTGCGCCAAGATCATCAATGCAAACCGGTATCGTTTATCTTTGAATCCCCGCTGTTGCGACTGATTAAAGATCATCAATATGTAGATGCGTTTCAAAGCGGGGGTTATCTAGATAAGCCCGATGCAGCGCAAACACGTTCAATCTGGGTGTTTCGTTATTATGAGCGCGCATCCGATTTGCTCGGCAACGGCGAACGGGTTTGCATGGAACAGTTTGCGCTGGATTTACGCTGCTTTATTCTTCGTGTGCGTTCAGCCACTTGTGGTGATGATCCGGTTAAAAAGGCCGCTTTTAAAGTGCACTTAGTGGCGCATTCAATGGGCGGCTTAGTTTGTCGGTGTTATCTGCAAAACATTTGTCGTCACGGCGCACCTGCGGGCTTTGATAGCAATGGATTAGAGTTAGCTAAAAAAGGCCCTAGCCCGCATTTAGTGGATAAAATGTTTACCTATGGTACCCCGCATAATGGCATTGAGGTGATGGGATTTAACGTGCCAGACCTAGGACCACTTGATCGCTTTCAAATATCTAACTTTGACCGCGGTCGAATGCGTGAATATTTGAAAATAAGCAAAAAGTCGGTGGCAGTGAACTCGCTCGACGGTGCCTTTGAACCCGAAAACTGTTTCTGTTTTATCGGTTCAAACTATAAAGATTATAATGCGTTTTTTAACTTATCTAAGCAGGCAACGGGGCCAGCCAGCGATGGGCTGGTGATGATGGCTAACGCTTATGTTGAAGACGCGCCTCGTTCGGTAGCCTATCGTAGCCATTCTGGTACTTTTGGTTTAGTAAACTCGGAGTCAGGTTATCAAAACCTTAGGCGGTTTTTGTTCGGGTCAATACGAATAACCGCCAAGCTACAGGTTAAAAAAGTCGATCTGCCGCCAGGGGTGAAACAGCGATATGATAACGGCGACGAGGTTAGAGGCTCTTATTATTTTGATACCGTTACCGGTGTGCGGGCTGGGCCAAACTACGTTTTAAATGAACGACGGTATAATCATGCATCAGCGCTATTACGCACTTTTAACGAATTGATTAATGAACAAAAACCGGTCTATTTATTCACCGGTTATCTAACCAAAGACGCACGGCAAGCATCTGATCAAGCCTTAATGTTTATGATTGATTTCGGTGTACGTATTCCGCTATTCGAAATTAACCGCAAGTTCTGGTTTGATGAGCATTTTGAAGGCTTTATGTACCAAGAACATATCACTTTGGCCATACGGGATAAAACCATTCGCTACGGAGTTTCACTTCAAGACGGTATCGGAAATGCGCCTCACCCAGCAGAAATAACCGAAGAAAACGGCCTACGAAAAGTGTGTATACCTGTTGGCACAGATGTTAACGCCAAACCAGGCTTTCAGGGCCATATAGAACTAATAGTAGATGATTGGAATTAGCGAAAATCAGACTTGATGCGTAAACAGCTATACCCTAAGTCGACCCTTGGTGCCCCGGACGGGCAGCAAAGAGCCCCCAAGNAAGGGGGCACAGCGTGTCGGCGTGGGTATAGCTGTTATCAGCCAAGGCTTAACAAGTAATCTAACGCACCACAAACTGCGGCGACTTGAGCTTGAATACATTGCTCTGGCGTGGCGCTTGGGCTGTCTGGATACACTTCTGTGGTGCTCACTAACGGTGCGTTAGTTACGCTGCCACATAAGCCTAATGAGGCTTTAGCATAGTTAATTACGCCAGGCTGTTGAATGGGCTCGCCAATTAAGCGGCCGTTTTCGTCAGCTTCGGCAATATGGGTAACTTGAGCCACCGCATCAATAATGGCTTTTTGCAACGCTGGGCTTGGATGCTCGCTGTCGTCTACGGTGTAATAACCATCTGGAATATTCCAATTATGGTTTACTTTGCCATCTTGCGCCGCTTTGGCGGGGCGAAACTCACTGTTATCGCTGTCGGTGGTTTCATGCAAATCAATATGCAAAGCAAAGTCAGTGTCTAATGACTGCAAGTATTGCTTGGCCTCTAATGCTTCAATGGCTTTGCCGTCTTGACCAAAGCTACGATTAGGATCGATAGCGTCTGGGTTCCAACGGTTAATGGTTTCATAACCCCAAGGGCTAATGCAGGGAATAACCACGATATTAAAGTGCGGGCTATAATGGGACGCTTTGGTTTGTAAAAAACGCAGAGCACCATGCACACCACTGGTTTCGTAACCATGCACACCGCCGGTGACTAAAATAGTGGGTTTAAATGATTGCCAATCACGACTTTTAACCGCATACAGTGGATAAGTTTTACCGCATACCGCTTCATAATCTAGCTTGCCGTATTTAACCAAAGTAAATTGGTCGGCTAAGGCTTCAATTTCCGGTAATACTTCGCTGAAAAAACTACGTTTAATATCTTGCTCGGCTAACCATTGGGCTTTTTCTGGGGCGCCCCAAGGCTGGCCGACGGTACCAATATGATAAATTTTATCCATGTTAAATCCTATATTTCGGGCTGTTAATAGCAACCACTAATTGAATTACACTTTTAATTGCATTATGAAACCACTATAGCATTCTAGGCTTAGTGGCGGCTAATTAGCTTTACTGCTCTTCGGTATTAAAGAAGTTTAAACAATGCTGATAAAAGGCTTTCACTAAACGCGACATGGGTGCATGAGCCGAGTGAATAAAACCATATTCATGAGAAATGGTGTTAGTTAATGGAATTAAGCGCATATCCTTATCTACATACTGCTCAGCTAATATTTTGTTAATAATAGCAATGCCTTGCTGCCGTTTAACATAAGCGCACGCTGTGGCGATATTATGGGTTTCAATTTTCACCTGGGGTGTAATGCCTTCGCTTTGAAAGAATTGTTCTAAATTTTGTCGTGAAGGGCGACCTTTACCTAATAATACTAAAGGCTCACTGCATAATTGGGCTAGCTGAATACTTGTTTGCTGCGCTAAAGGATGCTGACTGGGTACGGCACACACTAAAGCGCTTTTTAAAATAGGGTAGCAAATTAAACCAGGATGCTGCTCAGGTAGCTGAGTAAAGCCACAGTCTATTGAACGTTGAGCGACTAATTCCCGTGCTTGTTGTGGGCTTTGGCTATCGATACTAATTGAAACCGCCGGATGTACCGCCATAAAGCTGGCGACGGCATCGGCTAAGGGCCCGGAGCTAAAACTGGCTGGCGCCACTATAGTCAGTGAGCCGGCATCAAATTTACGTAAGTTACGGGCTAGAGCTAAAAAGCGATCGGCGTTATTAAGTAATAATTCAATTTCTGCCCTTAAGCGCAACGCTTCGTCAGTAGGAATTAACCGGCTGTGTTCTCGATAAAATAAGGCATAGCCAACAGATTGCTCTAATGAAGCCAATAATCGGCTTATGCCGGGTTGGGTTAAGCCCATTTGTTTAGCAGCTGCCGTGGCCGAACCGGTTTGCATAATGGCGCGAAAACTCTGCAAACTTTTTAAATTGAGCATAAACCCTTCCTTTAACACGATATTTTCAATCAGCACATCTATAACGTTATGTTATGACTGTATGACCATTAATCATAATATTGCATGACTTGTTTTGCTTTGCTAGTTTTCTAAGCAATAAAACAACAATCTGTTACAGGCAACGGGGTAAAGCAATGAAACAACGATATAACTTATCTGCGATAATGTTAGCGATGATTGGTGCTAGTGCAGTAGTCGCCACACCAGCAATGGCACAGCAGCAAGAAGACAGCGCAACAGAAAGCAAAATTGAAGTGATTTCGGTTACTGGTTCTCGCATTACCCGTCGTGGTGAGACAGAAGGCAGCCCAATTCAAACCATTAATAAAGATGATATGGACGTTAAAGGCGCCGTGTCTATCGGTGAAGTATTACAAGAAATGCCTTCTGTTGGTGGCAGCTTAAATGATAATGGTAGTGCCGGTACTAGTCATGGTACGGCAAGCATTAACTTACGTAACTTGGGCGAAAACCGCTCGTTAGTATTGGTTAATGGTAACCGCTGGGTCAATGGCGCCGGTAGCCGTGGCTTTCGTGACTTTGTTGATTTAAATACTATTCCATATGCCATTATTAGTAACGTTGAAGTGTTACAAGATGGTGCTACTGCGATTTATGGCGCCGATGCCATAGCTGGCGTAGTGAATATTCAAACCGTAAAAGATTTTGCTGGCGCTAAGCTCAATGCCTATTACGGCCAAACCAGTAAAAGCGATCGTGAAACCGTCAATTTTGATGCCTTAATTGGCCATGATTTTGGCGAGCATAACTTAATGTTTGCCGCCAGCTTTGCTAAGCAAAAGCCTATTATGACCCAAGATCGGGCATTAACCGCAGTGCCGTTAAACGGTATTTCGTTAGGTACTGCTGAGGGCTTATTTACCGAAAAAAACCTGCAAGGGGTTATCGGTTTCCCTATCCCTAAAGAAGGCATTACGCGTGAGCCAAATAGTAATGGCGCTGACTTAGCCAGCTGGCGTCCAGCCACAAGCGAAGACAGATTTAACCGTTACCATGATAACTATGTCGTGGGCCCAAGTGAGCGCATGAGCTTATTTGCCCAAGGCGTATTTGTGCTACCCGACGCTGGTATATTCCAAGATACCCAAGTTCGGGTTGAGGCGCTGTATAACGAACGTACTTCAGATCAGCAATTTTCGGCGGTAATTCCAACCGTGCGCGGTAGCCGAGGCTTTGTTATCGCGAATGATCCAACAGTAAACCCTTTTGGCGTTGAGTTTTCGGGCAGCGACTTTGTGGCCAATAACTTTTTTACCGATAATGGCCTGCGTCGTAACGAGCAAAGCGTTAAAACTAGCCGTGTTGGTTTAGGTATTGAAGGTTATTTGCCGGGCGATTGGCGTTGGGATGCGTTTGCTTCTTGGGCGCAAAATAAGGGTGAATTTACTTCATATAATCAACTGCACTTAGACAAACTGGCTTTAGGCATGCGTGCTTGTGATGCCAGCGGTATTACCGCAGATGTTAGTGACTTACAGGCGGGTTGTGTGCCGGTAAACCTGTTTAACCCACTCACCGATGACATGGTTAATTATATTAACTTTACTGGCCATGATACTAACCAAACTGAGCAGTTGCATGGTCGGTTTAACTTAACCAATGCTATTTTTGAATTACCAGCCGGTGACGTACTAATGGCAGCCGGTGCTGAGTATCGTAAAGAGAAGGGCACTGATACGCCAGATGACATTATTAACTCTGACCCACGGGTAAACAGCTATCGCGCTACGTCTTCTTCACCACGTACCGGTACTGTTGGCGAGTATGATTTATACGAAGCCTATGCTGAATTTAATGTGCCGTTGTTAGCTGACGTTACCTTAGCTAAATATTTAGAATTAAACTTGGCCACGCGATTCTCTGACTACAGCACCTTTGGTAACACTACCAATAGTAAAGTCGGTTTAATTTATCGTCCAGTAACTGACTTAATGCTGCGTGCGACGTGGGCTGAAGGCTTCCGTGCGCCATCGTTATTAGAGCTGTATGAAGGTGAGCGCGAGTCGTTCTCAGCGGTTAATGATCCTTGTTCTGCCAATAGTGCTTTACCAGGTTGTGCCGGTGTACCCGCTGCATATGTGCAAAATGAATCCAACGTGCCTATTACCGTTGGCGGTAATTTACAGTTAACCCCAGAAACCTCTATTAACCGCTCAGTAGGTTTTGTCTATACGCCGGAACAGCTGGCTAATTTTAGTGTAACAGCTGATTGGTACAACATTAAAATTGATAACACTATCAGTACCTTTGGTACCCAGAATCTGATTGATTTATGTGCCTTTACCGGTAGAAACTGTAACGTGATTCGCCGTGCAGCTAACGGTGAAATCCTCAATGTAAATGATGGCCCGGTTAACTTAAACGGTACAGAAGTGTCAGGTGTTGATGCGGTAGTGCGCTATAAAATTGATACTGATTATGGTCGTTGGAATTTCAGCACCAGTGTTAGCAAGTTAACCAAGTTATTAGAAGTGTCTACATTAGCCGATGGTAGCACCGTATCGTTAGATAAAGCCGGTACTGCGGGCTCACGTGAGTCATATCCAGAATGGCGCGGTGGCGTAACAGCACAATGGCAACATGATGCTTGGTCAGCGGCTTATAACTTACGTTATATCGGCGACAGTACTGAAACCTATGCTAATTCGCCACGCCATATCGGCTCGGTGACTTATCACGGTGTGTCTGGTGGCTATAAATTTGAGCAAGGCTTATCGTTACGGGTTGGCGTAAATAACCTGTTTGATAAACAGCCTCCAGTGTCGTTAGTAAACCTGAACATTAACTTTGATCAGCAAACTTATAATGCTGTAGGTCGCTTTGTTTATATGCAGCTTAGCTACCAGTATTAATGGGCCCTATTTACTAGACACTAGTTACTTCTGGCTATGGCGACAATGATGTTGCCATAGCCTTAGACTCTTATTTATGAAGCCTGACTTATGAAGACTGAAAATAGCGAAAGCTATGTATTACACTTACCACAGCAGCATGTGCAGCCGTTAGTTTTCGACTCACCACATAGCGGTATGGTATTGCCAGCAGACTTTGCACCGCTGGCTAGCGTTAGCCAAATGAAAACCGGTTGGGACGCTTTTGTTGATGAGCTATGGCAACCGAGCACCGAGCAAGGTGCAGCGGTATTAGCGGCAACCGTATCGCGGATGTATATAGATTTAAACCGGGCACCGGATGATATTCCGCATATTATGTTAGAGGGTGCTTGGCCAACGGCGCTGAATCCGACGGCCTATAGTGAGCGCGGTATGGGATTATTACGCCAATGGGCGCTACCTGGCCAAGCCATGTATGCCAAGCCTTTAGCGGTAAAGGATGTGCAGCAGCGTTTGGCGCGTTATTATCAGCCGTATCATCAGCGATTAAAGCAATTATTAGATCAGCGTCACCAAGAATTTGGTGCAGTGTGGCATGTTGATTGCCATTCGATGAAATCTAAAGGCAATGCCATGAACATAGATGCTGGCACCGCCCGAGCAGATTTTGTTATTGGCAACCGTGATGGCGAGTCAGCCAGTGCCGGCTTTACTAACGTTATCGTCGAAAGCTTACAAGCCATGGGTTATCAGGTTAGTTTAAATCAGCCGTATAAAGGCGGCTATTTAACCCAGTGTTATGCTAATCCTACCCAGCGTCGGCATAGCATTCAAATTGAAATAAATCGCCATTTATATATGGACGAATCCGGTTTTAGTAAGCACCTAGGTTTTGTCGAATTACAGCGTAACTTACAGTTGTTAACCACAAATATGTTGGCATATATTGAAGCTGATTTATGTTCGGTTTTTTAATTAAGGGTAGCTCCTTAAATATTCGTTTATCAACATTAAATAAATCAGCATTAACTAAAAAAAGCTAAGGAATTATTATGTCGCAGCCCAAGGTTGATACCAGTTCGCCGGTTCTTGCTAAACCTAAAGCGCGTAACCCAATAGTGGTATTACTGTTTATTTTAGTTATCGCCGCAGTACTAACCTATGTATTTGATTCAGGCAGTTATCAGCGTGAAAACGGCTTAGTGGTAGCAAACAGTTATCAAACCATTGAAAAAGATCGCTCTGTTAGCCACATATTTGGCAGTGTTAAACAAGCACCTGTAGGCGAGGCGCGGCCGGTGGGAGCGGTTGATGTATTAATGGCCATACCACAGGGCTTGCAGCGAGGCGCTGGCTTAATTTTTATGGTGCTGGTGATTGGCGGCATGTTTGGTATTCTTAATGCTTCAGGTGCGGTTGATGCTGGGCTAGAGCGCTTACTGAATATGGTGCAGGGCAATGTGTATGGTCTAGTGATATTTTTAATGACCATTTTCGCTTTAGGTAGCACCTTTTTAGGCTTAGCCTCAGAGTACTTACTCATTATCCCGTTAATGGTTGAGCTAGTACGCCGCTTAGGCATGCAGCCCATTATCGGCTTAGCCATCGTAACTGTTGCGGTTAAAGTCGGCTATTTATCGTCTATTACTAACCCTTTGCCGTTAACCATAGCCCAGCCATTATTAGGCTTGCCGGTATTTAGTGGTGCTGGCATGCGCGCACTATTCTTTGTTTGTTTCTTGGTGGTCGGTATTGGCTTTATGCTGTTGGTGATTAAAAAAGTTGGCTTTGCCGATCAACCTAAGCATGAAGTCTGTAATAAACGCTTAAGCACGCGTCATTTGTTATTGCTTTTAACTTTACTGGCAGGGGTAGGCGGCTTAGTTTATGCCTCGACCACTTGGCAATGGCATAACCAGCAATTAACCGCGTATTACTTGGGCTTAAGTATTATTCTGACCATTATTAGTGGTATGGGCGCGAGCGCAGCTGCCGATGCTTTTGTTAGTGGCATGAAAAAAATCTTGCTCGCCAGTATTTTAATCGGCGTCGCTATGGCCATCGCTATTACCTTAGAAAACGGCAAAGTATTAGACAGTGTGGTGCATGGCCTAGTTAACTTAGTCGGTGAAGATAATGCTTATGTTGCTGTTGTCGGCATGTTTGGTTCGCAACTGCTATTGGATGTGATGATCCCTTCTACTTCAGGCCAGGCAGCGGTAAGCATGCCGATTTTAGGCCCTATGGGCCAATTAGCCGGTGTCTCAGGGCAAAGTACAGTGCTAGCATTTTTGTTTGGTAATGGTATTACCAATATGATCACGCCAACCTCAGGTACGTTATTAGCTTACTTAGCCACAGCACAAGTAGGCTGGACGCAATGGGCCCGTTTTATCGCGCCACTAGTGGCTATCTTTGCGGTGATGGCCGGCTTAATGTTGATGTTTGCTGTTTACGTTGGTTTTTAAAGCTGCTGCTTAAGTTGCTGTTTAAGTAGAATTAAAACCCGCTGTTTAAACAAAATTAAAGACCTACTGCTTAGTAGGTCTTTTTTTTGCTGGTTTTATTTGCCGCTGTGATACGTTCTCAAAATACAGTGGCTGTGCTAACCTGCTAGTATCCTGTTTTAGTAGAGATTTAGCATGCTGCAGCCTGGTTTTGTGGTGATCCATAGTAATCAATTAGAAACGCTACGTGAGTTACTGGTGCAATGGTTAAGCTCTCATCCAGTATCGGTACTGGGTACTGAAGAAATATTGGTGCAAAGTAATGGTATCGCCCAGTGGCTAAAAATGGCGTTGGCCGAAACAGCCAATGGCCATCCTGGTATCGCAGCGGGTTTGCAGGTTGAATTACCCAATCAGTTTGTTTGGCAGTTATATCGCGCCGTATTGGGTGAAGCTATTCCAAAAAGCTTACCCTATGACAAAAACAACTTAAGTTGGCGCATTTTAGGCTTGTTAACACAATTAACCGAACCCGTGTTTGAGCCGTTAAACCGTTATTTACAGCAAGACATTGATGGCAGAAAAAGCTATCAGTTAGCTTTACGTTTAGCTGATTTATTTGACCAATATCAAGTGTATCGTGCCGATTGGCTACAGCAATGGCGCAGTGGCGAAGATATTTTAAGCCGCGTCCCATTAAAAGCAGTGCCCGAAGATCAACTATGGCAACCCGCTTTATGGCGTTTATTACAGCAAGATATTGCCAGAACGGCCGGCGACTTAGCGTATTCAAGCCGAGCCGATGTGCATAATAAAGCCTTAGCTGCGTTACAGCAGGGGCAGTTAGCTCGACCCGATTTATTACCCGAGCGCATCGTGGTATTTGGCGTGTCATCATTAGCCCAACAATCCTTAGAATTGCTAGCAGCGCTAGGCTCACAACGCCAAGTATTATTAACCGTGCTTAATCCGTGTCGGCATTTTTGGGGTGATATTAGTAGCATTAAAGATGATATGCGCGGCTTACAAAAACGCCATCAGCGTAAACCGGGTCTGCCTGAAGTGCTGGATGCCGATGAGCTGTATTTACATGCACCAATATTGCTAGCTAGTTTAGGTAAACAAGGCCGAGATTATATTAGTTTATTGGATCAATTTGATCAGCCCGAGCGTTATCAGCATTGGTTTAACGACCGTATCGACTTATTCTCCGAGCCCGTAGCAGATGTGGCTACTTTGCCGTTATTACAACAATTACAGCAAGATATGCTAGAGCTTAATGCGACGCCAGTAACACCGCGATTATTAAGCGCAGAAGATACCAGTATAAGCTTTCATGTCGCCCATAGCCGCCAGCGCGAAGTAGAAATACTACAAGATAACTTACTCAGCCAATTCGCCAGTGATAGCAGCTTATTACCGCGCGATATTATTATTATGACGCCGGATATCAGCCTGTATCAAAGCCATATTCACGCCGTGTTTGGCCGCTTAAATCGCGATGATAAACGCTTTTTACCTTACACCTTAGCCGATCAAAGCTTACGCGGTAGCCAGCCATTAATGGTGGCTTTGGAATATATTCTGCAGTTACCAGAGCAGCGTTTTACCTTAACTGAAATTAGCGACTTACTGGATGTACCGGCTATTCAGCGCCGCTTTGGTATTAATGCTGAGGCCTTACCGCAAATACGCTTATGGTTAAATGAAGCCGGTGTACGCTGGGGACTAGATGGCGAGCAGCGCGCCAGTTTAGGCTTAGATCAACTGGCGGATAACTATAGTTGGATGTTTGGTATTGAAAGGATGTTGCTAGGCTTTGCATTAGGTGATGTTGAGCAATGGCAAGGCCGCGCCCCTTATGCCGATGTAGCCGGTTTAGCCGCCGCCGAACTTGGGCCATTATTGCAATTTATTCAGCAGCTCAAGCATTGGCATCAAGTACTGGCCGAAAAGTCAGATCGCAGCTTAGCGCAATGGCAGCAAGTGCTGTTTGCCGATCCGGGATTATTAAGTAATGTATTTGATTTTACTACCGACCAAGATCAACTCATTTATGGTCGATTAGCCGATGCCATGCAGCAGTTAGTCGATGCCGGTATTAGCGGCGATTTTAGCGGCGACATAAGCCTTGCAGTACTTCGTGAAGCTTGGTTAGAGCAAGCGAGTGAATCAGGGTTAAGCCAGCGCTTTTTAGCCGGTAGCTTAACCTTTTCTACCCTAATGCCCATGCGGGCCATTCCGTTTAAACGCGTGTATTTACTGGGTTTAAATGACGGTGAATATCCGCGTACTCGACAAACTGACGATTTCGACTTAATGGCCAATGATTATCGACCTGGCGATCGCTCGCGGCGTGATGACGATCGATTTTTATTTTTAGAGGCTATTCTAAGCGCACGCCAAGCCTTGTATTTAAGCTGGGTAGGTAAGCATATTCGCAATAATAGCGAGCTACCGCCAAGCGTGCTTATTAGTCAGTTGGGTGATGTATTAAATAGCGGCTGGCAGCAAATCTCAGATCAAGAACATTCAGAACAGCCCGTCATGGCAGCATTAACCAAGCACTATCCGTTGCAGCCTTTTTCACCGCGCTATTTTAATAACGAATATCATACCTATGCCTATGAATGGCAAGCGGCGCATCAGGCCGAGCAACAAACAGATGAAAGCAGCGCCACTGCAAATTATGATGATGCGTTACCGGTATTAAGCGTACGGCTATTAGATGATTTCTTGGCGAATCCGTGTCGGCATTATTTAAACCAGCGCTTTAAAACTCGCTTTTATGGCTCGGCGCTAATTAATAATGACGATGAGCCTTTTGTATTAGACAGATTACAGCTGTATCAATTAAAGCAGCAGTTGCTACAACAGTTATTGCATCAGCCCGATTTAGATTTAACGGCTGCAGTAGCGCAGTTAGCACGGCAAGCCAAGCTACCACTAGCGTTATTTGGCCAAGATACCGCCGAGGAATTACAACGCGAGGCCGAAGTGGTGTTTAATCGCTATCGTGCTGATGGCGTGCAGTGGCAAAAAGCAGAGCAACCCTTAGCTATTTCGCTACAGTTAGCCGGTATTGAGCTTAACGATACTTTGACTCAGCTGTATCAAGCAGGGCTGACTCAAGCAGGGTTAACACAGGAAAACCTTTCAGCGGATCAACAAGCACTTATTTTACTTAGACCAACAGCCATTCTGGATAAAAAACAAGTCCGCTGGCATACCTTGCGCAGTAGTTGGTTGCAGCAATTAGTGGCCAATGCGCAAGGTGCAACCGTTAGCACCTTACAATATGGTTTAGATGCCAAAGTGCAATTAGTGGCGCAACAGCAAGATGTAGCCTTGGCGCAGTTACAGCAACTGGTTCAGCATTGGCAGCAAGGAATTCAACAACCGTTACCGGTGATGCCAAAAACCGCGATATGTTGGTTGCAAACCCAAGACGCTGAAAAATGCCGGCAAATTTATGAAGGCGGCTATATGATGGGCGGTGAGCGTGATTACAGCCCAGAATTACAACGTTATTATCCTGATTTTGCTAGCCTGCAACAGGCAGGCTTTAGTGAATGGGCCGAGAATTTATATCAGCCATTATTAAATACAAAATTAGCTGAGCAGGAGTCTGACGTTGAATAATTCAGTTACAGCGTTAAATCCGCTAACCTTTGCCTTGCATGGCACGCGATTAATTGAAGCCAGTGCTGGTACCGGAAAAACCTATACCTTAGCTGCGTTATATTTACGCTTAGTGCTAGGTCATGGCCGCTTGCAGGCTGAACAAGAGTTAGGGCACGATCAAGAGCCTACGGCCTTTGGTCGCTCGTTATTACCGCCAGAAATACTGGTAGTAACTTTTACTAAAGCCGCCACAGCTGAGTTGCGGGATCGTATTCGTTCGCGCTTAGTGGAAGCCTCGCTTGCGTTTAAGCAGCATCAAAGCTCAGATAGCTTTATTAATGCTTTATTAGCTGAATATCCATCAGAATTACACTTTCGCTGCGCTGGGGTATTAGAGCGTGCGGCACAATGGATGGATGAAGCGGCAGTCTTTACTATTCACGGTTGGTGTCAGCGCATGCTAAGCGAGCATGCTTTTGATTCCGGCGCAGCTTTTGGTGAGAGCTTAACTAATGATAATCAGCAGCTATTGCATACCTTGGCCTGTGATTATTGGCGTTGTTTTTTATACCCACTACAAGATGCCAATTTACTGCATGCGCTGGGTAATATTAGTAAATCGCCTGAAAGTTTATTAGCGGATATCCGGCCTTGGTTACAAGCTGATGCCGACAACCTGCATTTTGCGGTGAGTGGCAACGATTTACCCAAAGCACTTAGCCCGACTGAAGCGGCCGAGCCGTTAGCGGCTTGGGCCGACGCTATGGATGCCCAGTGTTTATTGTTGCAACAAAGCATAGACAACGAAGCTTTAGCACAACTAGATGATGCTTTTGCAAATAGTTGGCTTAATGGCAATAAATTTCGCAGCAAAAGCTGGCAAGAACAAGAACGACCTTGGTGGCAGTTAATTATCGCTGAACCTAGTCAGTTAAATTGGCGCCAAACAGACTTTGCGGCTTACATAAAAAAATTTAGCCAAGAAAATTTAACCGCCAGCACCAAGAAAAAACAACCGCAGCCTCAGCATGGCATATTTAGCTTGTTTGATCAGGCGGTGATGTTATTAGCCGAAAGACCAGAAATTAGTATCAATGTGCGCCATCATGCTGCGCTATGGCTATCTGCTGAATTTAGTCTGCGCAAAAAACAACGCGCCGAGCGCGATTTTAATGATTTGTTAGTCGACTTACATCAGGCTTTATATGCGCCCGGTGGTGAAGTGCTAGCAGAGCGAATTCGCCAGCAATATCCCATTGCGATGGTAGATGAGTTTCAAGATACCGATCCGATACAATTTGCGATTTTCCGAGCTATTTATCCTGAAGTCGAGAGTCGAGACACGGCGTTAATTTTGGTTGGCGATCCTAAGCAGGCTATCTATAGTTTTCGCGGGGCCGATTTACATACCTACTTGCAAGCACGGCGCTTAACCGAGCAACGACATTATAATTTAAGTACTAACTATCGCTCGACTGTGCCGTTAGTCGAGGCGGTTAATGCGCTATTTAGTCGCGCCGAGCAAACGCGCGAAGGCGCCTTTGGCTTTGGTGCTAGTTCTAGTGAACAGACAGATCAGAGCACTGCTACACCGTTGCCGTTTTTACCAGTAAAAGCGCAGGGTAAAGCCGAACATTTTAGTCTGGCGCAGCACAAGGTCGACGCAGTTAATTATTGGCTAGCCGATACGCCAACGGCGGAGTTAAAGAAAGGCGCCTATCAGCAACTAATGGCAGAAGCTTGTGCCGACCAAATTGCCTTAATTTTACAGCAAGCTCAACAAGGTAAAGCCGGTTTTACTGACGTTACAGACGTAGTTACAGAAGCAGCTCAGCTTACGCCAGTGCAGCCGTCGGATATTGCCATTTTAGTTCGAGATCGCAACGAAGCCGCGTTAGTTAGGCAGCAGCTAAGTAAACGGCAAATTCGCTCGGTTTATTTATCGGATAACCAGTCTATTTTTGCCAGCGCAGAAGCCACGGCATTACTATATTGGCTACGTGCCTGTCATGACATAGAAGATGAAAATGCTTTACGGGCCGCATTAGCCTTACCCTTGTCTTGTCAAAGCGATGCCAAATTACAGCACTATTTTAATAATGAACCGGCATGGGAAGCGTTAACCGAGCAAGTGCGCGAATTTAAACTGCTCTGGCGCTATAAAGGCGTGCTGGCGTTAGTACAAGCCTGGTTACATTATTTTAGCTTACCCAGTTTATGGCTCAGCCAAGAGCAGGGCGAGCGTACCCTAACCAACGTGCTGCATTTAGCCGAACTATTACAACATGAAAGTCAGCAGCGTGAAGGTGAAACCGGGTTAATTCGCTGGTTAGCTGAGCAAATTGAACAGCCCGATAGTGCCGAAGAGCAACAACTGCGCTTAGAGAGCGAACAGCAATTGGTGCAAGTAGTTACTATCCACAAAAGTAAGGGCTTACAATATCCGTTAGTGTTTTTACCCTTTATTTGTGGCTTTAAATCAGCCAACGCTAAAAAGCCACAGCGCTATTATGATGGCACTAGAATGGTGTTAGATTTAACCCCAGACGAAGCCGCAATTGAAAAGGCTGAGCACGAGCGTTTGCTTGAGGATATTCGGCTATTATATGTCGCGCTAACTCGGCCGGTTTATGCTTGTTGGTTAGGCTTAGCGGCTTATAGCGAAGGGCGTGGTAGTAGCAGTAAAATTGCCGCCAGTGCGATTGGCTATTTATTACAATTAACCGCCGATGTTGACCAACATACGTTAGCCGCGGCTTTAGCCGATTTACCTTGGCAACAGCAAGCAATATTGGATACGCAACCGGCATTAGCACCCCCTGCGGTAACTGAGATACACCCCGCACTGCGCTTAAGCTCAGCCGTTAATCGCCAGCGCTGGTGGATTGCTAGCTATTCGGCACTGCGTAAAGCCAATAGTATTAACACTAGTAATACTGAGCTACAAAGCTTAGCGCTAACGAATGATTTAGCCGCCGATACGGCGCTAGATTCACTGCGCCAAGAAGAAGCTTACGAGCCAATGGTAACAAGTGAGCAGCAGCTCTCTATCCATGATTTCCCTCGCGGGGCGGTAGCCGGTACTTTTTTGCATCAGTTATTTGAGCAAGCTCAGCAGCATGGCTTTGCTCATTGCAATGCCGAAGTGATAGCCGATATTTTACAGCAAAATTTGCCAAGGCATAATTGGCAATCTTGGCAACCGGTATTGCAGCCATGGTTTGAAGAAATGCTGCAAGTACCGATCACTGCTTTAGCGTTAAGTTTGTCACAGCTGCAACAACAACGCGCTGAGCTAGAGTTTTGGGTAGAAACAAAACAAGTTGACGTACTAAAGCTAGACCGAATTATAAGCCAAGCTATTTTACCTCAGCTACCAAGACCTGCATTATTAGCCGATACGTTAAACGGCATGCTTAAAGGCTTTATCGATTTAACCTTACAAGACAGCCAAGGCCGTTATTGGGTATTAGATTATAAATCTAACTGGTTGGGGCTTAACGATGCCGCCTATAGCGAAGAAGCTATGCAGCAGATGTTTTTACAGCATCGATATGATGTGCAAGCGGCATTATATCTTTTAGCGTTGCATCGGTTATTAAAGCAACGTCAACCGGGTTATTTAGCGGCACCAGAGCAATATATAGGCGGCGCCTTATATTGGTTTATGCGCGCTCCAGCAGATGGCCAGTTGGATATTATGGCCACGCAACATTTATTAACCCAGCTGGATGCGCTTTTTTCTAATGATGCGCAGCTTGCTAATGAGGCGATGCTTACTAATGAGGTGCCCAATGCAAACTGATTTATTTGCTGCGTCAGAGCCAGAACCTGAGGCTAAACTAAAAACAGCAACGGCTAGCTTAAAAGATCTGGCCGCTATGCAGCAGTTATTACAGCGCTGGGTTGATAGACGTTGGTTACGCGCATTAGATGCGCAGTTACCACTAACTTTAAATCAAGTGGTGGCCGAGCCTAACCCATTAGTTTGGCTGCTTTGTGCTTTGTTATGTCATCAATATGGCCGAGGTCATAGCTGTATTTTATTGCAAGATTTAATTAAAAACCCAGATAGCTTGCTCAGCCTACCGCCACAAAATCAATACTCACAATTTTTTGCCGATAGGCCATCGCATATTTTAGCCGGAATCAGCTTAGCCGATATTGAACAAGCATTAGCCAGCAGCGAGTGGCTGAAACAGAACGAAATAGCGCCTTTAGTGTTGGCAGAAAAAAGACTGTATTTACATCGGCTATTTCAAGCTGAGCAAATTGTTAAGCAGCAAATTAGTCAGCGGGTGCAGCAACAAATAAACCTAACCGATAAGGTTAAGCAGAATATTAGCCAGCTGTTTACGGCAGATGAGCAAAAAGAAACCGACTGGCAAAAGTTGGCTTGTGTTATGGCGCTACAACGCCATTTTGCCATTATTACCGGTGGCCCTGGGACCGGCAAAACTACTACGGTCGTTAAATTACTGGCTTTATTGCTACAAAGTACAGCAAGCAAAATAACCATTAAGCTTGCTGCGCCCACCGGTAAGGCTGCGGTGCGCTTAACCGAGTCCATCAGTGGGGCTATTGCTAACTTGCCTACAGATTTTCAAGCTGCGATACCAACAGAAGTGGTAACTTTGCACCGCTTATTAGGCGCGATGCCAAATAGACGCCAATTTAAACATAATGCCGAGCAGCCATTAGCATTAGATGTATTAGTGGTTGATGAAGCATCGATGGTCGATTTAGAAATGATGGCAGCCTTGCTGCAAGCGTTACCTAGCCATGCCCGATTAATACTGCTGGGTGATAAAGACCAATTAGCATCGGTTGAAGCCGGCTCAGTATTAGGTGACTTATGTCGCGGTGCCGAAAAAGGCCAGTATTTACCACAAACACTGGCGTTGTTAGCACCCTTTACCGCCAGTGATTTAAGCCCCTGGCAAGGTGCGGGGACAGAGCTTAACCAAGCGACGGTGATGCTAAGAAAGTCGCATCGCTTTGATGCTAAATCGGGTATCGGTCAGTTAGCTTTTGCCGTTAATCGCGGAGATAGCAGCGCGATTAATTTGTTTAACCAATTTGATGATATTAATTTATTAGCCGGTAATCAGATTAAAGCCCTGCAGCCAGTAGTTGTTGCAGGTTATCGCCATTATTTACAGCTAGTACAACGCCAAGCTGACTACGGCGATAGCGAGCAATGGGCTGGAGCAGTATTAGCCGCTTATACTCAGTTTCAATTATTGTGCGCGTTACGCAGCGGTGACTGGGGTATTGAAGGGCTGAATGAGCAAATTAGCCGTTGGTTAATGGCCGAAGGCTTATTAGATTGCAGCCAGCAATGGTACAACGGCCGGCCGATTATGATGCAGCGTAATAATTACAGCTTAGGCTTAATGAATGGCGACATTGGCATTACCTTGTTTGATGCCAGTACTGGCAAGTTGCGAGTGGTATTTCAATTAGCCGATAGCAGTTTAAAGTGGGTGTTGCCGAGTCGGTTAAGTGATATTGCCACGGTATTTGCTATGACAGTACATAAATCGCAAGGCTCTGAATTTAGCCATTGTTGTTTAGTCTTACCACCCGATAATAGCCCGATATTAAGCCGAGAATTACTCTATACCGGTATTACTCGGGCGAAAAAGCAATTCACCTTGTTATGTGGCAATAGTGAGATACTGGCACAAACAATTAGTAAGCGGGTTAGCCGAAGTAGTGGTTTGTAGCGGGAATAAATCGGGGGCAAAGTTGTTAAACCAGCTTCAAGTACTCTGACCCCTTGAAGCTAGCTTAAGTCATCCTGACCAACGCGGATCACTAACTTACCGAAGTTTTTACCTTCTAATAAACCAATAAAAGCTTCAGGCGCAGCAGCTAAACCATCGACAATTTGCTCTTTATAGTGAATTTTGTCTTGCTGTAGCCATGGCACCATAGCTTGTGCGAATTCATTATAGCGATGAGCATAATCGTCAAAGATAATAAAACCTTTTACTGTCATGCGTTTGACCAGAATACTGCCCATTAACTGACCTAAACGATCCGGGCCTTGCGGTAGTTCAGTGGCATTATATTGCGAAATCAAGCCGCAAACCGGTACCCGAGCGCCGGTATTTAATAACGGTAACACTGCATCAAGCACTTTACCGCCGACGTTTTCATAATAAACATCAATGCCTTGCGGACAAGCATCGGCTAACTGCTGGGCAAAATCTTCTGCTTTATGGTCAATACAGGCATCCACTCCCAGTTTTTCTAAGGCGTAAGCACATTTTTCGGCACCACCCGCTATAGCAACCACGTGACAGCCTTTGATTTTAGCTATTTGCGCTACTACTGAGCCAACAGCGCCTGTTGCTGCGGCAACAACAACCGTTTCACCGGCTTTAGGCTGACCAATATCCAGTAAGCCCATATAAGCGGTAAAGCCCGGCATACCCATAATGCCTAAGGCATAAGAAGGCGGCATAATGCTTGGGTCGAGTTTAATTAAGCCTTCGCCATCGCTAACGGCATAATCTTGCCAACCGTTAAAGCTCAGTACCCAGTCGCCAATGTTATAATCGGCATGGTTACTGGCGTGAACTCGGCTGACAGTGCCGCCGACCATAGCATCACCTATGGCGACTGGATCGGCATAAGATTTTGCATCACTCATCCGGCCGCGCATATAAGGGTCTAGGCTAAGATACACCGTGCGCAGTAATAATTGACCTGCACTAATGCTTGGAATTTCGCCTGCAATCAACGCGAAATTTTCGCTAGTAGGTGCCCCTTGTGGTCGTGTTGCTAACGTTAATTGACGATTAACCGTATTGTTTTGGCTTTGCATAGTTTTCTCCTGCATAAATTGTTTCCTGCAATAAATTATCTACTGCAATAACTTGGCTCTGGTTATCAAGCTGCTACTCAAAAGAGTTACAAACTGGCTTGTAAAATGCTCCGACATAAGTCAGGCGTCACATCACCATGTTCACCTAGGGCCACCATATTATGCTTAATTAAGCTTTCGATTAGCGGTTCGATATGTTCAGCACCAAGCTGATAGTCACTTAAGCGAGTGGCAACGCCAACCGATTCAAAGAAAGCGCGCATTTTTTCAATCGCCGCTTCGGCTTTTTCGTCATCAGTGCCGTGCTCAATATGCCAGACCCGCTCAGCAAACTGGACTAGCTTAGTCATTTTGCTGGCTTTACGCTGGCGCAACATTTCGGGTAACACTATGGCTAAAGTTTGCGCATGATCTAAACCATGAATAGCGGTTAACTCATGACCTAACATATGGGTAGACCAATCTTGTGGTACACCAGCACCAATTAAACCATTTAAGGCTAACGTTGCAGTCCACATTAAGCTGGCACGCACTTGATAATTTTCTGGTTCAGCTAAAGCTTTAGGGCCAATTTCAATTAAAGTTTGTAATAAGCCTTCGGCAAAACGATCTTGCACTGGCGCATCATCAGCATAGGTTAAATATTGCTCCATAACATGAACAAAGGCATCGACTACACCGTTAGCAATTTGTTTTTGCGGTAAGCTGTAGGTTTTAACCGGATCTAAAATTGAGAATTGTGGATACAACAATGAGCTACCAAAGGGCAGTTTAGCTTGCAGTGATTTATTGGTAATAACTGAGCCGCTGTTCATTTCTGAACCGGTTGCCGGTAAGGTTAACACCGTACCGAATGGCAGGGCTTGTTTAATGTGTTTACCGCCAGTGACTAAAATTTGCCAAGCATCGTCTGGGTATAGCGCAGCTGCGGCAACAAATTTAGTACCGTCGATAACCGAACCACCGCCAACGGCTAGTAAAAAATCAATTTTGTGCTGCTTGACCACTGCAACCGCTTGCATCATGGTTTCATAGCTTGGGTTGGGCTCAATACCAGAGAAAACTTGACTGTCACGCTCACCAAGAGCCGCTAATACTTCATCTAAAGTACCGTTTTTCTTGGCACTTTCACCGCCGAGTAATATTAATACTTTGGCATCTTTTGGTACTAATTTATCAATTTTGGCAATTTTACCTGGGCCAAATTCAATACGGGTAGGGTTATAAAAACTAAAATCTTGCATAAAATACCTTTTACTTAATAAATATTAAAAATGTAGTGGTTAAAGCACTACGTTAGGATTGTAAAATTAGACCAGTCGACTAGTTAGGTTTGCTAAAAAAGCCCGCTATAAAGCGGGTAAGCAAACAACTTGGGATTAGCCGTCTAGTAATTGTTTTGTCATTTGCATCGCTAAATCAAGATGGCGCTGATCACGATGTAACTTAGTGAGTAAGCTAGCCCCTAGCCATAATTGATATAAGCTAGTGGCGGTAAATTCTGGCTGAGCAATGGTTAACGAGCCATCAGCAACACCGGTTGCAATACAACGGGTCAAACGCACTATTACCTGATCGGTACCGTCTTTTAACGTTAAACGCATTGACTCAGATAAGTCGGCGACTTCAGCGCTGAGTTTTACCACTAAGCAATCACTGCGGCCGTCGGCACTACAATAGCGACGTTGCCATTCAGCCCAATATTGCATGAATTGTTGCTTAGCCGTTAGTTCGGCTTGGTTAAACAGCACATCTAACTGAGCAAGGTACTGACTGAAGTAATCTTCTAGCAGCGCCTGGCCAAATTGTTCTTTAGATTTAAAGTAGTGATAAAACGAGCCTTTTGGCACTTCAGCTTGTTGCAACAAAGCCGTAAGCCCAACCGAGCTAAAGCCTCGGGCGGCAATTATTTGATGGCCAGTGTCGAGTAAATGCTGGCAAGTGTCGTGGTGTTTTTTGCTCATGGCCAGATAATACGCATAATTAGACCAGTCGTCTAGTAATTATTTAAATTTATAGCCAGTAGAGCTCGCCTTAAGTTAGCTTAATCGCAAGCTTTAGCCAGCCAACCGCATGCCTTTACTATCTGTGACGCCTTGTGTGCTAAGGTTTAGCGGTTATTTTTATCACTTAACCGTACTTTACTGTACTTTATCTGTAGTTAAAATTAGGTATCGCAATGAAAAGTCACTCTTTTATCTATAAAGGCTTAGTAAGCGCCTTGTTGTTGGCAAGCAGCCAGCTAATGGCCGAGCCACAGCCCATAACCTCAGCAGACTTATGGCAAGCCGCGCGGCCTAGCACGCCAGTAGTTTCACCCGATGGCAAGCAAGCAGTGTTTTCGTTAACGCGTTACAGCATGGAAACCGACAAAGGCAATGCTGATTTGCATTTGCTGGATATCAACACAGGTGCCATTAGCCAACTGACCCATTTAGAAGAAAGTGAATCAAGCCCCATTTGGAGCCCAGACGGTAAGCAATTGGCGTTTGTTGCCCGACGCGGCAATAGCAAAGGCCAGTTGTTTGTGCTGCCAATGCAAGGCGGTGAAGCCAAGCAATTAACCACCTTGCCGGTATCGGTATCGGCACCGCAATTTACCCCTGATGGTAAAAGCATTATTTTTATGGCCCAAGTGCCAGCCAGTTTTAATGGTGACTTTGCTGCGTTAGAGAGTGAGTTAAAGCAACAAAAAAATAATAAAGTTAGCGCTAAAGTGACTGAAGAGCGGGTTTACCGTTATTGGGATAAGTGGTTAACAGATAACTTATTTCCACGTTTATTTAAGTTAGATTTAGCCAGCAATACGGTCAGTGAACTAACCCCAGGTTGGCAGCGGTGGTTCTCGGTCGGTGGCGGTGTGGATTATTCGATTGCTCCTGATAGTAAAACGTTAGCGTTAAGCGCCATTACTAGTGAAAAGCCGTACAACCAGCTAAATAGTGATGTATTAATGTTAAAGCTAGATGGTAGCGGTGATTTTACTAACCTTACCAGCGATAACCCAGCCCGGGATGCTAACCCAGTATTTAGCCCAGACGGAAAATTTATTGTTTATGGTGCTCAAGAGCGTACCGACTTTTATGCCGATCGGGTTAAATTAATTCGCCACGATATTAAAAGTGGTAAAAAAACCGAGCTAGCTAAAGACTTTATGCATTCTCCTGCCGACTGGCAGTTTAGCCAAAATGGTAAAACGTTATACTTTGTTGCCGGCGATAGAGCTAAGCAATCCATTTTCTCGGTATCGGCTGCAGGTGGAAAGGTAAAACAGATCTTGCGTGACCAAAGTAATAGCGGTGTTCGGGTTGCAGCAAACAATCAGTTAGTGTTTGTGCAGCATGGTATTAGCCAGTTTCCAGAAATTTTCAAACTGAAAACTAACGGTAAAAACTTAACGGCGTTAACTCACTTTAACCAAGATCTTCAGCAAAATATTGCCTGGGGTAAGGTTGAAGAAGCTGAGTTCACTGGTGCTGATGGCAAAGCCATTCAAATGTATGTTATTTATCCACCAAACTTTGATAAAAGCAAAAAATGGCCATTACTAAACTTACTGCACGGTGGCCCACACGGTTTCTTTGGGGATAACTTTAGTTTCCGCTGGAACCCGCAATTATTTGCCGCGCCGGGCTATGTGGTTATTATGCCTAACTTCCATGGTTCAACCAGTTTTGGTCAAGAATTTGCAGAGTCTATTCATGGCGAACACCCTACAAAACCCTTTATTGATAGCCAAGCTGCAGTCGACTTTATGCTGCAAAAAGGCTTTATTGATGAAGACCGATTAGCCGCAGCAGGTGGCAGTTACGGTGGCTATCTCGTTAGCTGGATTGCCGGTCATACTGATCGCTATAAAGCCTTAATAAACCATGCAGGTGTCTATAATTTAATGGGCCAATTTGCCTCAGACGGCACGTCACATCGAGTTCATTCTTATGGTGGCGCACCTTGGGATGGCTTAGATAAAATGCTGCAATGGAGCCCAGCCATGCATGCCGACAAATTTGTCACACCCATGCTGGTTATCCACGGTGAAAAAGACTACCGCGTACCCGTAACTCAAGGCTTAGAAGCCTACGGCGTATATAAAGGAAAAGGCATCGACGCCCGTTTAGTCTACTTCCCAGACGAAAATCACTGGATATTAAAACCAAACAACTCAGTATTTTGGTTTAGTGAATTCCACAACTGGCTAGAGCGCTACATCGGCAAAGGCCCATCAAACTAAGCCTTACAAACTAATATGGGGTCAGTGCACATTAATTTATTGTTAACCAATTATCTGGTTAACATTTTATTAATTAGCACTGACCCCATTTTAATTTAGATTAAACTGACTAACGGTGTTCTCTCGGCGCCTAAATGGCGTATGTCACGTAGTAGTTTATTGTCGTCGGTTAAGCTAACTTGCAGCACATGACTAAAGCTTTGAGCGATACGATGGCTGTAATTTAAATCATTCATTAGCGAACTTGCTTGTAAGTTATTTAAGCTTTGCATACGTATGGCACTAAAAATACGATGTCGAAACTCTTTCACAAACCGCTCGGTTTCTGTGTTTAACTCGGATAATGCCAGTAGCGATTGTTCTTCAGTTAACTCCATTCGGCTTAAGGCATAGGCTTCACGCAGCACCCAAATAACATGGCGACGTAGGTCTAGATATAAATTACGGGTGAAAATGGAGTCATCACGTAAATAGCGGTATACGTTTTTCTGTAAGTGTTTGGCATTTTTTACCGCATCAACTAATTGCAGTGCCAGCATATGGCAAGTCATCCAGAACTTTTGCTGCTCTTCATCTAGCTCAATGTTTAACCGGCTCATAAAGCTTAATAAGTCAGAATAGACACCTTTAATATGCAGCTGATATAGCTCTTTAGCGTCTAAGCTGTTGCTATCATCGGGTAGGGTGTTTAATAGCCTTTCATCGATTGTGGGTGAATTTAATTGCTCTATAGGTTGATATAAGGCATGGCAGATTACTTCTAAGCTTAAGCGACCCAAATGCTGCAGTTCTTGCACCACAGCACTTGCAGCCGTGTCGGCAGAAGCTAATGCGGCTTCATTTAGATAGCGTGCTTGGTTTGGGGCAATTAGTTGGGGCTTAATAGCCAAGTCAGGCTGTATATCTGCAGCCGTAATTAATACTTCTGGTTCAACCGGGTCGGGAAATAAATAGCATAACCATTGGCCAATTTTGCTTTGCAGTGGCCAAAATATAATGACACCGATAACGTTAAATAAAGTTTGGAACATAGCCAGTTGCAGCAAAGTATTATCAGCCGCACCAAATAACGCCATAGAACTTTGCGCTAACCACATTAGTGGCATGAGGAATATAAAAGTGATAATGCCGGTAACAATATTAAATAATGCGTGCACTAACACTAGGCGCTGACCGCTGCGATTACCGCTTAGCCAACCAACAAGGGCCGTGGTAACGCTGCTACCAATATTGCCGCCAATGGTAATGGTCATCGCTTGCCATAGTTCTATTTGACCACCGGCTAATGCAGCTAGCACTAGCATTAAAGTGGCATGGCTTGACTGTAGTACAGCGGTTAAGGCGATGCCGACGATAACAAAGGCTAATTGACCTAATAAAGTGGCATCAAATTGCTCTGTTAAATCTAAGCTACTGCCAAACTCACTAAAGCCGCCTTTAATTTGATCAATACCTAAGAAAATAAAGGCAATACCCAACACTATCCGGCCAGCCGCTTTACTTTTTGGACCATTAAAACCAGCTAGCACACCAAATACTAATAACGGTAATGCTAGCGGGCTTAAACTAAAGTTTTGCCCAGCCGCCGCCAGCAGCCAAATGCCAGCACTGGTGCCAAGGTTAACCCCTAACAAAATGGCAATGCCACTGGCAAATTGAATTAAACCGGTACTAATAAAAGCGATAGTTAATAAAGACATTAGGGTAGTAGACTGCAGCAGCATAGTGCCGCCCATGCCAACCAAAAAGCTTTTAAATCGAGTAGATGTACTACGTGCGAGTACTTGTTCTAACTTGCCACCGGCTAATTGTTTTAAGCCTTCTTCTAAGCATTGCATACCAAATAAAAATAAGGCCAAACCAGCACATAGCTGTAGCCAGCCAGTGCTGTACCAAAAGCTAAGAGCCAGTACGATTAAGATAGCAATAGGGAGCAAAAACACTTTAAATTTAGGCATGAACAGCTCGAAAAAATACTGCAGAATAACTGCAGCTAGATTAAGGCTTAGCTTCTATTATAGCTAGTATGCAGCAGCGAAATAGTTGCGTAGTTTATTCGTCTTCTTCAGCTAAACGTGCTTTGCGCTCTTCGGCTTCGGCAAAGGCAGCTTTAATTTGTTCTAATACTGAGTCGACATCAGTTTCGTCAGTATCGGCAATAAATTCGCCGGTTAGTACAGAATCTGTGGTTAATTCACCGGCTTCATATAGCGCCCAAATTTCTTCGGCATAGTTGGTTTGTAACAGCTCTGGTGCGTAGATACCGTAATAATCCCGCATATTGTTTACATCGCGGCAGAACATCCACTTAGCATTGTTATTCGCGGCAGCATCGACTACTTGTGGCAAATCAATTACCACTGGTCCTTGATCATCCACTAACACGTTAAATTCAGATAAGTCACCATGCACTAGGCCTTCGCACAACATGATCACGATATAATGCAGCATAGTAGCGTGGTCAGCTATGGCTAACTCAGCGTCCATCGCAATATCTGCTAAACGCGGCGCAACTATGCCTTCGTCGTCACAAACCAGCTCCATCAGCAATACGCCGTTATAGCAGCCGTAAGGCTCTGGTACCCTTACACCGGCTTTAGATAGCTTGAAAAGAGCATCAACTTCGGTATGTTGCCAAATTTCTTCTTGTTGCTGGCGGCCAAATTTAGAGCCTTTTTCCATCGCACGCGCTCGGCGCGAGCTGCGAACTTTACGGCCTTCTTGATATAGCACAGCTTGCTTAAAGCTGCGCTTGTCTGCTTCTTTGTACACTTTAGCGCAGCGAATATCCTCGCCACAACGGACGATATAAACAGAAGCTTCTTTGCCACTCATTAACGGGCGGATAACTTCATCCACCATGCCTTCGTCAACCAGAGGCTGGATTCGTTTTGGTATTTTCATTGCGTCGTTATACCTTAGTTAACAGCGGTTATAAATAGCTGTAAGACACAACGGGATGAAAATAGTATCAACAAGATAATCCAAGATGAATTTGTAACCAATAAAGGTCCATTATTGAGTGTTATTAAAAATAAACACGACTAAAGGGTGCTGATAAGCGTTAGTAAACATAGTGGTTGTGACAAAAAGTAAGTCATACTGAAATAGAGTTCTTAATTGTTGAGATATATTATGTTTTCTATTGTTCGTTATGCTGTCGTTTTGTTATTACTTAGTGGCTGCATAAGTCAGCCACAACAGGCTAACTCCAGCTTATTAGATGAAAGTTTATTACTGCACAATATTCAACTGGTTGATGTTGAAGCCGGTAAGCTTGTACAAAATAAAATGGTGTTAATAGAGCAAGGGAAAATCACTGCTGTTTTGCCGGCAACTGAGCGCAGTAAGTATAAAAATATGCAGCAACTAGATGGCCAGTCGCAATATTTAATTCCTGCTTTGTGGGATATGCATGTCCATTTTGAAGGCCGCAATTTAGTAGAAGATAATGCTTTATTATTGCCGGTATATTTAGCATACGGCATTACGGCAGTTCGTGATTCAGCAGGTAACTTAGCGCCAACAGTTTTAGAGTGGCGGAGCGAAATTGCGGCTGGCAAACGGCTTGGGCCACGTATTTTCACTGCCGGTCAAAAGTTTGAAGGTATCGATTCGTTGTGGGATGGCGATCTGGAAATTGGCAATCAGCAAGACTTATTAGCCGGTATGGAAAAGCTGAAACAAATGCAGGTCGATTTTATTAAAATCACCGAAAACACGCTGCAGCCCGAACTATATCTCGATACTATTCGCGAAGCGCGTCGCCAAGGGTTTTTAGTCTCTAGTCATATTCCAGTAGGCGCGACTATTAAACAACTTGCAGAAGCTGGCTTAAGCAGTATTGAACATGCTTCGTATTTATTACGTTTAGGCTTTGCTGATGAAGCGGAAATAGCCGCAGCGGTGCGCAACGGAACCATGACCAATGCTGACGCCTATGCGCACTATAAACAGGGTTTTGATCAGCACCTTGCTATTTATGGCTACCAAATGTTGGCACGACAGCAGGTGGCGGTAACACCAACGTTAATTGGCGGTCGACAGTTAGCTTATTTAGCCGAAACAGATCATAGTAAGGATCAGTTTTTGCAATATTTAACTGCAGACTTCACCGACAATTATCAGTGGCGTATAGGCCGTATGGCGGGTGAAACCGAAGCCCAAACTGCCGAGCGTCAACAGCAATATCAATTAATTGCTAAGCAACTGCCTTATTTAGAACAAGCAGGGGTTTTATTATTAGCTGGTAGTGATTCAGCAGCGCTAAACACCTATGTTTATCCAGCCCAAGCGCTACACGATGAATTAGAGTTATTTCAACAAGCCGGTTTAACCCCAGCCCAAATACTGCGCACAGCAACTATTAACGGCGCAACGTTTATGGGTGTTCAAGCTGACTATGGCAGCATAGCAGCAAACAAACAGGCCGATTTGTTATTACTACCAGCAAACCCACTGCAAGATATTAACGCCGTAAGAACCATCGATACCCTAATTTATGGCGGTAAAGTGTATAACAGGCAGGCCTTAGATAAGTTGTTGCAACAAGCGGCGGAGCGTAAAGCAGAGTTAACCTTAAAAAGGGGGCGGAGTTAATTAATAAAATGTTAATTAATATTGCCCTTAATATTACCTCAACAGACTGATTTAAACTAAGTTACTACTGTTCAGAAACGGTAAAGCGGAATGTTTAGCGAATGCACTTGAATATCATCAGCTTGGTTTTGCAGGTACAGCGCATCGCGGTATAGACGATGCGCTGAATATTGCTAGATTATTGGGCTTTATTAAATTGTAGGGGAAGCAGTAGTAGTGGCAGATTTTTTACGGTTTACAAACCCTAATATAGCCAGGCCGAAACCAAATATGAATAACACACCAGGCTCTGGCACGCGCTCTAAGGTTAAACCAGAAATATGGTAATTAGTGTCGCCACCTGTAAGTCTTGAAAAATCGATATTCAGCATTGAATCGTTAGCTAAAAAATCTAAAGTCATGGCGTAACCTTGGCTAGCAGAGTTTTTCCAAACACTACTGCTATCAAGTGCAGTACCTTTCACTACCTCGTTTAGTAAGCCTTCAGCTGCAACTGCATAATGGCGATTATTACAACAGCCCTCTGAAAATAGTAATTGTAACCGATAGTTATTACCAATAATGATATCTAAATCGAGGGCGCCAGTTGCAATACCTGCCGACCAAGTTAACGATCTTAAAATTTGTTCTAAAGCATCGTTATCACTGCCTGTTCCTAATGCAGAACCGCCAGCCCAAGTTGTGTTGCGGTTAAATCCGGTAATGGATACTCCAGCGGGTGCACCAGAACCGTTTGCCGCGACATTTGTAAAAAGCGCATCGCCAACTTGTTGCGTACCTGAGCCATTAAAGTTTAAGGCGTAATCGAAATTGCCGTAAAAATCTAACTGGCTGAAATCTGTAAACACCATGGGTCCAGCAAAAACACTGGTAGAAATTAAAAGTAAAGTGGAGCAAAACACGGATTTAATTGACTTCATTATTATTATTCCTTTAAACAATTAAGAGTTCACTGCGGCAAGTGAGCGTTGCTCCTATTGCGATAGACTTCTAAGAGCACTAATTGTGCCATGTAGCTAATAATGATTATAATCAGTAGCTTAAGTTTGTTTTGTTTACATTTAAGTGCGTAATTGTAAAGAATGCTGACAGAGGTAACGATATAAATATATATTTACTGAATAAATAAATTGTAGGGTGTAGTTAGGGGGTTCTACTGAAAATTAACATCTTTTAGTTTGAATCACATAAAAAGATGTTAATTATATTTGTTACTGATAGCATAAGTATCTGATTATCTAGAGATGATTTATGCGCTATTTGATATTTGCTTTATCACTGCTAATATTTGTATCGTCACAGGTGTATGCCCAACAGCAATACACTGAAGGCGCCTGCATTATGCTGCAACAGCAAATAGACCGCTTTAGTAATCATAAACAAAATAGTAATTTTCGTAGTGCAACTCGTGAATACGAAAAGTCTTGTCGCAATCCGGTGACCTATCTTCCCCATCAAATGAACACCAACGACAAAGCTGTCGTGGTTATGCCTGACACTGCGAAAACAACTCCAGCTAAAATTACTTCCGATATAACTAAGCTTAAGCAACCGACCGAGGCTATTACTTCGAAGTTGGCAGAACCGGCGCTAGTGGCGATGACTGCAGCATCGGAACAGTCTTCGTCTACAAGCAGTAAAGTGATACCAGACACTGCAACACTCAATAAGTTGCCGTTATCTAATGAGCAGGTTGATGACGGCACTATCTATACCGCGGCAGTAGTTTCATCAGCGTTGATGATACAGCTAATTAATAATATACCGCTGATAGCAGCCAACATATTTGCATTGTTATTAGCAGTGTTTTTATTGACAACTTGGTTTGGCTTCAACTTACCCGGCTTTAAAGGTGTGTTTGCAGAATATAAATTAAATAGGCTACTACGCTGGCGTTTATCACGCGAGTATCAGCATTTTCGAAAACTTAAATTACGTACGGCAAATGATGAGCTTGTTGTGGTCGACCATGTCGTGCTTTGCCCTTATGGTATTTTTGTTATTACCGTAAAAGGTGAGCGAGGCAGTATTTCTGGTACTGAGACTCAAGCCAACTGGACTCGGAGTTATTTGGGCCGTAAAAAGCACTTAATGAACCCATTACATCAGAATTATAAAAATGTAGCAGCGGTAAAACATCTGATGCAACTGCAAGAGACTGCTGAGTCAAAGATAGTGCATTCAGTGGCTGTATTTAGCAGAACAGCAAAATTTGAAACCGCTATTGCAGTTAATATTGCTTATATTGATACTGTTTCACTCTATGTTAAACAGTTTACAGAAGCCTGTTTGACAGACGAGCAACAAGAGCGTTTTGCAGCACTGCTAACACAAGCTAGTACTGAGTGCTAAATTTTTATAGTATGTTAGATTGTAATATTTAAATTTTTTAATATTTTCAGATATATAAGAATGACAAATAAGTAATGTGCTAATTAGGATGGCGCAAAATTATTCCAGAGGACTTTGGAACATGCAGAATGAGCTACAAGAAAAGTTCAGATTATCAGTGCTATCGCTACTAGGTGTAGTATCTGTTTTAGGTATTACCCCCTTTGTATTTATTCGTTACTTTCAAGGTAACGTCTTAGCGGCTATTATTGATTTGATATTGGTGCTAGGCATAGTAACCTTAGTTGGTTATGCGGTTCGCACCAAAAAAACCCGAGTAGTGAGTTGGATAGTAGCAGTATTTATTAATACTGGTGTTTATGCCATTGTGCTGGCTAATGGGGTTGATAGTGTTTTATGGGTTTACCCGGTTATTGCTAGTACCTTTTTTATGGTCAAGCCTATTGAAGCTCTGGGTATAAATATCTGCTTAATGGTAGCGTGCGTATTTTTGCCTAATGTTTTTGACGTAATTTCGCTAGTTTCCTTTCTTGTAACCCTTCTCATGGTGTCAGTGACGACTTATGTTTATGCCAGTCGCAGTGAGAAGCAACTTCGCTTGCTAGAGAGTCTAAATACCGTTGATGAACTAACAGGCGCCTTTAATCGACGGGCATTAACCTCAGATATAGCCCAAGCGTTGGCCATCGCCGAGCGTAAAAAGACTCCGTATATGTTGGCTATCTTAGATTTAGATCATTTCAAAATGGTCAATGATAAATATGGCCATGCAGTGGGTGATGAAGTGCTAAAAGATCTGGTTGCTATTACCACCGCGAAAATTCGTAAATATGATCGTTTTTACCGATTCGGCGGCGAAGAGTTTGTGCTTATGCTTCCTGATATTCCAAACCAACAAGCATTTATCCATAATCTGAGCACAGCCATTAAAAAAGAATTGAAAACACCGGATGGCAAAGAAGTAACGGTTTCTTTTGGTGTTGCCTCTTGGGTGCCGGGTACAACAGCCGACAGCTGGTTAAAAAATGCAGATGATGCGCTGTATCGGGCCAAAGCCAACGGACGCGACTGTGCCATATTTAGTGATGACTAGTTTGTTATGAATATCAGTAGTGAAGAGTCAGATTTTGAGTTGTTTTATATCTGAAATCGATTTTACCACTATATTTTTGCATGCCTAAAACAAGGCCTGATTAATTCAGCAGCCGCTACCCCTACTAGCTAACGTTGCTAGTGGCCATAAAGCTAACATCAAACCAAATAATAACTGCCGCTTTATCATGGCAACACCTAGTTAAAAACAGAAAACTTTAAATTCGCACAGTAACCTACCTGCTAACAGAACCAATTTACGGCTTTATGCCGAGCCAGTCTTTTTTGTTTCTATGCTTCTTAAATTAAAACATGCAATGAGTGATGCTAGTACTAAGCGCTAAGCTTTTATAGTATGTTAGATTATTATATTAGGCTTTTATTAATGTTTTTCAGATATATAAGTATTATAAATTGGTAATGTGGCAATAAAGTTGGCACTAGAATTACTCCAGAGGACTTTGGAACATGCATAATCAGCTACAGGAAAAATTTAGATTATCAGTACTGTCGCTAATCGGAGTTGTATCAGTTTTGGGTATTACTCCCTTTGTATTTATACGTTATTTTCAAGGTAACACTTTAGCTGCGATTGTTGATTTGGTTTTGATACTAGGCATTGTAACGTTAGTTGGTTATGCGGTTCGCACCAAAAAAACTCGAGTGGTGAGTTGGATAGTGGCAGTATTTATCAATGTCGGTGTTTTTGCCATTGTGCTTATTAATGGGGTTGATAGTTTTTTATGGATTTACCCTGCTATAGCCAGTACTTTCTTTTTAGTAAGACCTATTGAAGCCATTGTTATAAATATCATTTTGACGATATCTTGTGTGTTTTTTTCTAATATTTTTGAGCTGATCTCGCTAGTTTCCTTTGTTATAACTATTTTAATTGTGTCAGTGAATACCTATGTTTATGCCAGCCGCAGTGAGAAGCAATTTCGCTTGTTAGAGAGCCTAAATATCGTCGATGAACTAACGGGAGCTTTGAATCGACGTGCTTTCAGCTCTGATATAGAGCAAGCGTTGTCTATAGCCGAGCGTAAAAACACTCCGTATATGCTAGCCATCTTAGACTTAGACCATTTCAAAATGGTCAATGATAAATATGGCCACGCAGTGGGTGATCAAGTGTTAAAAGATTTGGTTACCATTACTACAGACAATACGCGTAAGTATGATCGTTTTTATCGGTTCGGCGGTGAAGAGTTTGTTCTTCTAGTTCCTGATATTAAAAAACACCAGGCGTTTATTCAAAACCTAAGGGCAGCCATTAAAAAAGAGTTGAAAACACCGGATGGTAAGGAAGTAACGGTTTCTTTTGGTGTTGCATCTTGGCTGCCGGGTGCAACAGCCGACAGCTGGTTAAAAAGCGCAGATGATGCGCTGTATCGGGCCAAAGCTAACGGACGAGATTGTGCGGTGTTTATTGATTGATAGTTTGTTATTAAGAATCAGGTTTTAGATGCAATTTTGAAAGCCCTACAATATTGCTTGCCCCAATTGCCAAACTAAACACACCTACAGTCGAATGACGTCAATCAACGATTTAGGCAGTAGATACTATTCCGATGGATATATATCTTTTTTTGAAATCGTAACGAGTCAAAAATGCTCTGAGTGTCATTACATCATATTGAACTGTATAAATTTAGAAAAACTAGAAGAGATAGCATATAAACAATCTATCAACCTAAAACCTTTTGGCAAAAAGTTTGGCGTAAGCCTGCAGATTTTACCAGAGAATCAACAAATACATATCCGCATTTACTCTATTTAGATTTACAAGATTGGATAGCTCTCTCTAAACGCGCTGATTTAAATGCAGCACAAATAGAGCGATATTCGCTACAAGCAATGTGGTTTTTAATCAGTACTTTGCTCCTGATAATGAACAAAATGACACTGATATAACTCAAATAAAACAGAGTGAGAAGGAGATTAAATTTATAGAAGATCAGTTTATTGAAAAAGCTGAGCATGATTTCACTGATCGCTTGCAGTTGTTAGCGGCAGATATTTACCGGCGTAGAGGTGAATTTACCCAAGCTTTGATGTGTCTAAATAGGGTTAGCAGCGAAACCAACACCTTTAAAGTGGTTTGCCAACGTAAATGGATAAACGAGCAAAGCACTAAATTAGAAATGTTTCCCTCTTACTATGATCGACAGGAGAAACTTTAATAAGTGTCAAGCAAAGTCTGGGAAGTCCAGCCCAGTGAGCAGGCGCGCAGACAGCAGGCGTTAAAGCTGGGTGATTATGACTACTTTGATGAGCCAACATTAACCAGACTAAGTTGAATAATGGATTTATTCAAAACTAACCATGTTCCAATAAGCTATAAACCTCTCCTAAATGGAAAATATCCTTGCGCTATTATCAGCAGTTGATAAGATATGCGACTTATGTATAAGCGTACAGTCTTTTGATTGGCCAAGCACTGCTAATGCATCCGCTGGCAATCTAGTAAGTAGTAACAAACTACTCGAGTAAAGAAATGAAAAACGCAAAACAATCGCGCTGTGTAATAGGGATTAAAGGACAAACGCCTGACCCCGATTACCCCGTCGATATATGGTTCGACTCGCTTAAATCGGTGGCTAATGTGCTGTCGAAAGAAAATCAGGAATTGTTAAAAGTGATCGCCGAGCAACAGCCACAATCGGTTACTGAGCTGGCAGCACTTACAGGTCGAGCGGTCAGTAATGTGTCGAGAACATTGAAAACATTGGGCAAGTACAGCTTAGTTGAAATGCAAAGCACAAAAACCATGCTTCGCCCTACAGTCATTCATCAAGAATTTTTAGTAGTAGTTAATAATGATAAATAACAAATCACCAATAAAACCTAGAACAATCTCCTTATTCTCAGGCTGTGGAGGCTTAGATCTTGGCTTTCATCAAGCGGGCTTTGATATTGTTTTTTCAAATGACATTGAGAAAACTGTTGAGGCAACCTATCGGCATAATTTAGGTGAGATATTAATAAAAGACATTACGGAAGTTGATATAGATTCTGAAATTCCCAATGATATTGATGTGATACTTGCTGGTATACCTTGTCAGCCGTTTTCTAGTGCTGGAAATCGAAAGAGCATGGATGATCATCGTGGTGGTCTTTTTGAAAGTGTTATGAATATTATCGATAAAAAAAAACCGAAGGTTGTGCTTTTTGAAAACGTTCGAGGCTTTATTTCATCAAAAGATGATAAAGGTATGCCAATGCCCCAACGTATTGAAAATGAGTTATTTGAGCATGGTTATCGTACTTATTGGAAATTGCTCAAAGCGTCTGATTTTGAAGTTCCTCAAAACCGCCACAGGGTCATAATAATAGGAGTTAGAGATGATGTTAAAGGTGATTTTGTTTTCCCTTCTCCTATAAGCTCATCAGATTTAACGGTAAGTACAGTTATCAACAATAGCATATTGGATGATGAAAAGTTTGAGGTTTGGCCTTTGTCACCACAGGCGCAGCTTCTCTCATCGTATATCCCAGCTGGAGGTTCATGGAAAAATATTCCTGATGATGTTTTACCAGAACGATTGAAGCGTATTCGGAAAGAAATAAAAAGGTATCGTTCTCCTAATTTTTATCGAAAGTTCAATCTTGATGAAATAATGGGGACAATTACAGCGGCTGCAACACCTGAAAACTCTGGAATATTACACCCGTTTGAAAACAGAAGATATTCTGTTAGAGAGATTGCTAGGTTTCAATCATTTCCTGATGATTTTAAATTTTTAGGTGACAGTATTCCAAGTAAATACAAGATGATAGGAAATGCTGTTCCACCGAGGCTGGCTTATCACATAGCTAAGAGTGTTTTAGAGCAAGTATTTTAATTACGGCAGGATCTTTTTATGGACTTATATTTATCACGAGATTTGCTTCTCTTGGCTGTAAATGATTTTAAGTTGTTGGCAAATGGCGAGGAAATTAAACAAGGAGTTACCCAAGATGTTAGCGCTATTAGACATTGTTTAGCATTATCTCGTCTGCTAAATAAAGAAGCGATAACTTCAGTAAAACTTAAACATAAAACAGATCCTTACTTGGATGACTTTATTACCTATGTTGGGGATATTGTTAAGTTAGATCAGGATGGAAGCTACACAACTAACTTTATTAATGACATAAAGCAGAAATCTGACTTTGGCGTTGGCAGTAATTTATTAAGTGCTGGTGTGGCAACTCATTCCACCCAAAGTGTTCAAAATTACCCCAAAAAAGCCAATAAGGGTTTAATCGTAATTGACGATTATGAATTCTCATTGGCCGTTGATTATTTGAATAAATTGAAAGAAAAATATGATTTTTCTCGGGTCGGTTTTTCATTTTTAATTTGGTTGAATAGATTTAATAAGTTTGATGAAAATGAGCGTGAACCAAGAGTTCTCTTTGATAAGCTTATTGAGTATGTGAAGCGAGAATACCCTGCAGATCTGGCTGATTTAATAGCTTACTCAGATAGCAATGATTTTGTAAAATATTCAAAAGATTTGAGTTCTTTGTTATCTGAAAACGAAGTTGAGTTAACATCGCTTTTTGAAGTAAAACAACAAGCTAATGAAACTATACTGAGAAACTCCAATTCAAGCTCTATTGCTGTGCTGTACAAACCCTTCCTCCTTCTTGCCGGCATATCAGGCACAGGTAAAACTCGCTTTGTGCGTGAACAAGCAAAAACCTCGGGGCAGTTTGCTGAAACCTATTGTTTAACTTCGGTGCGCCCAGACTGGCATGAGCCGAGTGATTTGCTGGGTTATATTTCGCGGCTAAATGGTGCTGCAGAATACATCACCACCGATGTTTTACAGTTTATAGCTAAAGCCTGGCGCGGTATTGCAGATAATGGTTTAAGCATTGAAGTGCAGGATATTGAGGGACAAGGGGAGCGTTTGGTGGTTACCGGTGAGGCCGGTACCCTTAAGCAAGTGTTGCCTTACTGGTTGTGCTTAGATGAGATGAACCTAGCCCCCGTTGAACAGTATTTTGCTGATTACTTATCGGTGCTAGAAACCCGCGAATGGGAGTGGATTGGCGATAACTTTACCTACAGCAGCGATTCCTTGTTAAAACCGTCTGCCTTAACAATTAAAGATGAAAATGGCGATAAAGATGAAGCTTACGACAGTAAAATTCGAGCAAGCCTTGGCTTTGAAGAAGCTAAGTATGACTATTTATGGCAGCAGTTTTGCCAATATGGCTTGTCGATTCCATTTAACCTGATGGTGGCCGGTACGGTCAATATGGATGAAACCACCCATGGCTTTTCGCGAAAAGTGATAGACCGTGCGCTGAGCTTTGATTTTGGTGAGTTTTTTCCTAACGATATTGAACAGTTTTTTGCACCACAAACGCAGCCTAAAATTTTAAGTTACCCTATTTATAGCCAAGCCAGACTTGAACAATTCCAACACGTTAAAGCGGATCAGGATTCGTCTAAAACCAAAGCATTTTTCCAAGCAGTTAATAGCGTACTTAAAAACACGCCATTCGAGTTAGCTTTTCGGGCATTTAATGAATTATGTTTATCAGTTATTACGTTTTCACCGCAAGATAATCTTGAATTAACCGCCGTCTTTGATGACTTTTTAATGTGTAAAGTATTACCGCGCATTGAAGGGGATGACGATAAGTTAAGTAGAGACTCAAGTGATGTATTAACCCTGCTTCTTAGCGTGTTAGAAATCGAATTATCTGATATTTGGGATACATATCGTCCCGATTTATTACGTGAAACAATAGCGAAACCTGAGCAAGTTATTAACATTAACTGCCGTTCGCGTAAAAAAATAGAATGGATGCAAAAACAATTAAATAGTGGTTTTACGTCTTTTTGGCCATAAAAGGCGCCAAAATTTATTGGAGTGGCAGTTAAGGAATGACTAAACAAACAGGCGAAACCATTTATTATAAGCATAACGACTTTACGATGTTTGTTAGCTGTGATGATTTAGATTCACCTAGAGCTAAACTAACCAATACTTACTCTCAACGAGGTATTGCACCTCCTGATGGTGAGAGTATTGCTGTTTTGATTGATGGTTCAGCTGCGACAACGGATCTTGGTGCAGCGATAACTCTTCCATTCTTTTTTGAAAATCGTCAATATTGGTTTGAGATTGAATTTACTGCAGCAGTTGAGAAAAACTCGCCATACGTTAGCCATAAATATCGTTTAATTGAACAAAGTTTTAAGCTCAGTGCCAGGCGCAATACCTTGCAAGCCATGCTTAACTTTGGCAACGACATAGGCAAGTGTGCTTTTAATATTCACTATAGGGCTAACGGTGTTACTAAAGCAGTAGCGGTTCAGTTTAATGTTTTCGCAACTAAGATGGTTGTTAGTGCTGATCTTGGCTTGATGAACCAGAAGATTGACAGTGTATATCCATTTTGGCGTTATGCCATTAGTGGCAAAACAACCCAGTCGCAAGGTAAATCGATAAGGCAGCCTGAAAAATTTGAATTATTTTGGCTTGCTCAGTTTGAGCGTTTAGTTGACGAATTTAACCAGGGGCTAAAACGGGTTATTAATGCCCCTCATAATCGCTTGCAACTTTTTACTAAACAGCAAAAGCTGGAACGTATAAATAAAAAATTGAGTGCTAAGCAGCAAGAATTGGCAATAGAATTAATCGCTGCCAAACGATTAAACAGCCGAATGCAAATAGGCTATAAAAGATTGCATCTTGACACGCCCGAAAACCGTTTTATAAAAATGGTAATCAATAAGACTAAATTACATTTAGCTAAAATAATTCAAGTCATTAAAAATAATAAAGACAGTAAAGTGTCGGAATCATTTTTTAATACTCTAGACGGCTGGCACAAAAATATATGCAAAGTAGCTCAACACCCACTTTGGCAGGAGGTTTCTGCTTTTGATGGCATGAATTCAGAGTCAAAAGTGTTACAGCAAGCGGCAGGCTATTCCAAGGTTTACAAAATTTGGCAGCAACTAAAGTATTACCTTAACCAAGCGAATGGCGAAGCCGAACTTTCGATTAAATCGGTCGCTGATATTTACGAGGTGTGGTGTTTTATTGAGGTGCGTTCAATTGTTTTAAGTTTGGGTTTTACCGAGCAAGAAAAAAGGCTCAGTAAGTTAAAGCAAGTGCAATTTGAAAAGCAGTTTCCGCAAGATGAAATGGCTGCCGCTTTTATTTTTCGTCGTGATAGTGATGACATGATCATTGAGTTAGCTCATGAACCTTCGTTTACGCCAAAAGGCTCGGTTAATCGAACTTGGCTAGCTAATCAACGGCCAGATATTGTAATGCGGGTTACATTAGCCAATAAGGAGTCATTTTTAATTCTGTTTGATGCCAAATATCGTATCGACTCACAACCCTTTAGTAATAAAGATGCAGTACCAGAAGATGCGATTAATCAGATGCATCGATATAGAGATTCCATTATTCACCAGCAACGGTTAGCACATGAGTCCCCGCTTAAAAGTCGGCCGGTTATGGGCGCTTTTGCTTTATATCCAGGATTCTTTGATCAAGAACATGAAGAAAACCCTTATACAGAAGCAATTAACGAAATTGGCATTGGTGCTTTTGCATTATTGCCAAGTGCCGATAGCCATAAACCACAAAACCAATGGTTAAGAAGTTACTTAATTAATAAGTTAGGTGTAGGTAATCAAAAGCAGCTTTATGCAAAGCCTCCTTCTAATGATTATTACTTTGTTGAAGATGCGGTTCGCATTGGGCCGTACGGTGCTAATACTGTAAGACACCATGGATTAACCATGATAGCGCCGCTGAATGAAATTAACCGTAATGAAGATTATTTACAAAAAGCTATTAGTGGAAAATTGCAGGGCTACCATACCCAGTTATTAGCGACTAATCGGCAAAATATTCACCGCAATATAGTACGGGAAATTCGCTATTTAATTGTAACCGTTCGCGATAAGAGTTCGGATACATATCAATTAGGTAAATATCTGTATCGTATTAGTAGTGTAAAACTATTACCTAGGCACGACATTGCTAGAGAGTTAACTGGTAAGGAAAGTGACGACAATCATCACTATTGGCTTTTTGAGTTTGCGGGCGAGCCTGAAAAACTGAGTTCTGTTATAGAAAAGCCGTACACAGATAGCTTTGCATTTAAATTGACTAAAGCTGAATATTTACATCAATTTAAGCATTGGGATGATGTTAAAGAAAGCTTACAACTTTATACGGGTTTTGATGCTACATATTGAAGTGAGCTAGTTTGAATAAAAATATACACAATTAAAATAACTGAGTTAATAAATTAGCCTTCAGAGTTTACTATTATTTCCACAGCGTTGTATGAAGCAATTAGTGCTAGTTGTATATCAAACTCCAGCCCGCAATTGTGTTCTTGCTCGTTTTTGCTAATTGACCAACAGAAACCTTCACGATACTGATCTGGGTTAGGCTCAATATAAATATCAATGCCAAGATAAGAAGCTTTGTATGGAAGGTCTTGTACTCGAATTTTGGTCATTATGAATTTCCAGTTTGCTGTTTTACTGGATTATCTTAGGTGTTGTTGCGGAAATCCACAGACTATAAGTCACAATTGGCAATTAAATTGCCACTCTAACTAACACGAAATCGCAAATTGACTTTGGCGCTATGAAGTAAGTTTACTATATGGGTAATAGAATTAAGCTCGAATTAATAATGGTTTTAAGGCATTAAATTCAACGTATCTCTATTCCACGTTTTTGATCTGCTTATTGGTTAGTCAGTAAAAATCAATAAATAAAATATTTATGATTTAACTTTAAAGCCTAATTAGGCTTTCTCACCAATTTACCCGCCGAATAGAAATCCCTTTGAATCAAAAGCTTCAAGGATGGTAGCTGATTGATCGCAAAATGTAATATCCAGGTTTTTGCATTTCTAACCCTTATTGCGTTTGTTGAGGCGATTAGCCTTTATATTCGCCTCACTTAGTGATTAGATTGGTTTTCGTATTCAGCTCAATAAGCAGGAGCTTAGCCTATGTGTATCTGGCAACGGGTTGATCAAACGCAACTGAGTAAAGAACAAGTCAAAGTACTAAACCGGTTGCTGGATGGCGATTTCAGCGATGGTATCAGCAACAGCCAATACGGCAAAGTTGCCAAGGTAAGCCCAGCGACCGCCAGCCGGCATTTAGCCCAGTTGGTTGAGAGCGGGTGTCTGATGAAGACCGCTGCTGGGGGAAGAAGTACGCGGTATGTGATTTCGTAATAGTGGGTGTTTTTGACTCGATTAATTAATGCCCAACCAAGACTCATATCGATGCTGACATTGGCGGTGGTTTATATGCTAAAGCTGGCTCTTACCGCTTTGCTTAAGTTAATTCTGACTTTTTAATACTAAATTAAAGTACCTATCTGCGCATATTGGTTTAGGATAAATAACGATGGGGTCGTTAACATAAAATTAATGTGCTACGACCCCATATTAGGTGTTATTCCACGTTTTGGATCTGCTCGCGCATCTGTTCAATCAACACCTTAAGCTCTACCGACGCATTGGTGATCTCGGTGGTGATGGCTTTTGATGATAGCGTATTGGCTTCGCGGTTGAATTCTTGCATCATAAAATCTAAGCGTCGACCACAGGCGCCGCCTTTTTTTAAGGGTGTGTTGGGTTTCTTTAATGTGGGCGTCTAGGCGATCTAGCTCTTCTGCTACGTCTGATTTAGAGGCGATAAAGGCCATTTCTTGCTCTAGTCGGCTTTGATCAAGGTCGGCTTTAATTTCAGTTAAGCGGTTTACGATGCGATCGCGTTGCCATTGTATGGCTTGGGGTAGGTGGCTGCGCACGAAAGCCACTTGTTCGGTAATACCGGTTAAGCGTTGTTGGATCATTTGCTCGATAGCGTCACCTTCGCGGCCGCGACCTGCTAAGAAGTCTTGTAGCGCGGCGTCGAAACCTGCTAGTAGCTCTTGTTGCATGGCATCAACGTCGTCGTTAGGTGTTTCCATTACACCAGGCCAACGCATAATATCGGCAATATTAAGCTGAGCTTGTGGGGCTTTGGCTAATAATAATTGCGCTTGTTGCAGCAGTTGTTCAGCAAAACTATGGTTTATGCTTAGTTCGCCAGCGGCTTGGTTAGCATGAAAGCGTAAGTTTACTTCAACTTTACCGCGATTCAACTTGGCCCGTAATTTGTCGCGCAGCAGGTTTTCTAAACCACGAAATTGCTCTGGTAAGCGAAAGTAGGTTTCCAGATAACGTTGATTTACTGAACGAATTTCCCACTGGGCGCTGCCCCAGCTGGCGTTGGTTTCGTGACGGGCGAAAGCGGTCATGCTATGGATCATAATAAATTACTCTGACAATAAATAATGATTGAGTATACCTTAGCAGAATCGATTTTGGCGAATTGATAGCCCTATAAGCGGTTAGCCTCTATAATAAGCGCCAAATTCATTATAGGAGTGCAGCTATGCGTCCAAGTGGCAGAACCGCCAGTCAGATCCGTCCCCTTACATTTACTCGTCAATTTACTGCTCATGCTGAAGGTTCAGTGTTAGTAGAGTTTGGTAATACTAAAGTGATTTGTACCGCCAGTGTGGTTGAAGGCGTACCGCGCTTTATGAAAGGCCAAGGTAAAGGTTGGATTACAGCTGAATATGGCATGTTACCACGCGCGACACATACTCGTAACGACCGTGAAGCCGCCCGCGGCAAGCAAGGTGGTCGTACTATGGAAATTCAACGTTTAATTGGCCGTGCTTTACGTACAGCCGTTAATTTAAAGCTATTAGGTGAAAACACTATTACCATTGACTGTGATGTGATTCAAGCTGATGGTGGTACACGCACGGCCTCTATTACCGGTGCTTGTGTAGCGTTAGTGGATGCCCTGAATTTTATGCGCGCTAAAGGCACGATTAAAACTAACCCATTAAACTTTATGGTTGCTGCTGTATCTGTAGGTATTTACAAAGGTACCGCGGTTGCCGATTTAGATTACATTGAAGATTCTAATGCTGATACTGATATGAATATCGTGATGACCGAAACCGGCAAAGTGATTGAAATTCAGGGTACGGCAGAAGAAGCACCGTTTAGCTTTGAAGAAATGCAACAAATGTTCGATTTAGGCAAGCATGCCATTCGCGAAATTGTTGACGAGCAAAAACGCGCTTTAGCTTAATATTGATAAAAATACCTGTACTGTTTACAGGTATTTTTTTACAGCTTTTATTTAGAAACTCATTACAAACATTCATTGTTAAGAATAATTACAGGTAATCATGGCATGAAACAATTTCAACGCGATTTTATTGAATTTGCCTTAGCGCGTCAGGTATTAAAATTTGGCAGTTTCACGTTAAAGTCTGGCCGTACTAGCCCATACTTTTTTAATGCGGGCTTATTTAATACCGGTAGCGATTTAGCTAAGTTAGGCCGCTTTTACGCTGCAGCGTTAGATGACGCTGGCTTAGAGTTTGATGTCTTATTTGGCCCAGCCTATAAAGGCATTCCTATTGCGACCACCACAGCGGTGGCGTTAGCCGATCATTATAATCGTGATGTACCATATTGCTTTAATCGCAAAGAAGCTAAAGCCCATGGCGAAGGCGGTAACTTAGTAGGTGCAGCGCTTGCAGGCCGTATTATGCTGGTGGACGATGTAATTACCGCAGGCACGGCTATTCGTGAATCTATGCAATTGATCCAAGCGCAAGGCGCAAGCTTAACTGGCGTGTTAATTGCGTTAGATAGACAAGAGCGTGGCCAAGGTGATTTATCAGCTATTCAAGAAGTTGAACGTGATTTTGCGACGACAGTGATTTCGATTATTAGCTTACCGGATTTAATTAACTACTTAGCCGATAAACCAGAAATGGCCGAGCATTTAGAAGCTGTTAAAGCCTATCGTGCCCAATATGGTGTTGATGCTTAGTTAATACTCAAAGATTAATAAGTAGTGACTAGCTTGCTTAGCAAGCGGTAACTAGTTCGCAAGCGAACGGTCACTGTTACCAAAGGCAACTAGTCACAACTATTATTTACACTAAACACTAAACACTAAACACTAAACACTAAACACTAAACACTAAACACTAAACACTCAGGCCTAAGCTTGTTCAAATAAGCTTTGTTGAATGAGTTGCCATTGTGCCGGCCATTGCTGAGTGGGTAAGCGTTTAAAACCCGAGCGCACAAACTGATTTAATTTACCCTCTACCGTGGCCAACAACAGATTGGCTAAATCGGCTTCATCAATACTAAAACGTTTGCCTTCACGTAGCTTACGTTCACGAATACATTGTTTTAGCTGGGTTTCTATTTTTTCAAATAACTGTACCAACCGCTCTTGTAATCGTTCGGGTTCACCTTGTAGGGCTTCGCCAGTTAAAATGCAGCAGATCCCTGGATTACGCTCAGCAAAAACCAGTATAAGTTGTAAGATCATTTCAATGCGGCTTTGTGTGTCTTTATGCTCGTCTAAAATGGCGTTAATTCGCGACAGCAGCGTATCTTCAATAAACTCGATTAAGCCTTCAAACATCCGAGCTTTACTCGGGAAGTGGCGATATAGCGCAGCTTCTGAAACACCGACTTTAGCGGCTAGCGCTGCGGTAGTGATGCGTTGACCGTTGTTGCTTTGTAGCATAGCGGCTAAGGCCTGCAATATGTCTTCTTTACGATTACTGCGACGTGGTGCTGGCATTGATCATCCTGTAATGCGTTAACTAAAATATGTGTTATGACTGCTTTTACTTAAAGTATTTTTCGTTTTGCAGCTTTTTAATTGGACCTAGCTGTCAGTGTACTCTCGAAACAGCGGCATGGATGCCGCGCAGGCTGAAAGGGCACAGGGATGTGCTCCTTGAAGCCGGTGCAGAGAGTATTTCTGACTGCTGGGTCTTTAACAAACCTAAAACTAAGCTTTACCAGAATGGCCAAAGCCACCTTCGCCGCGCTGAGTTTTATCAAAGCTGTCGACTAAATTAAATTCTGCTTGTACCACTGGCATAAACACCAACTGAGCAATACGATCGCCAGGCTCAATAGTAAAGCTGTCTTGACCACGGTTCCACATGGATACCATTAATGGCCCTTGATAATCCGAGTCGATTAAGCCGACTAAATTACCTAATACGATGCCGTGCTTATGACCCAGACCCGAGCGCGGTAATATGGTGGCGCATAAATTAGCATCACCAATAAAAATAGATAAACCGGTCGGAATTAACTTGGTTTCGCCTGGCGCGAGTTGCAAGCTAGTATCAATACAGGCACGTAAGTCTAAACCGGCAGAACCAGGAGTAGCATAGGCCGGCAATGGGAACTCAGTACCGATACGTGGGTCAAGAATTTTTAAATCAATAGCTTTTTTCATTTACGGCTTAACTCTTTATAGTAATGTAAAACGTGTATATCGTTTATTTCGCTTGGTATATAACTCGATATATAGCTGAAATTATTATTATCTAAGTTTTAAATTCAAAGCTTATAGAAAGCTTAACGAAACATTATGTCTAATATATTTACACTAGCAACTTTGCTTTTTCTACCATCTGATATTGTTGCAATATTTGCTGCAAAATAAGTTTGGCTAATTCGGTTTTAGCTTGCGCCGGCAGGGCAAGCTCACCATTAGGCCATATCATCGTTACCGCATTGTGTTCCGTGTTAAAGCCTTGCGCCGGATCAGATACATCATTAGCGCAAATCATATCCAGCTTTTTATTAGTTAACTTGCCTTTGGCATAGTCTATTAGATTATGCGTTTCAGCTGCAAAGCCCACCGTGAATGGCCGTTGCTGACTTAAGGCGGCAACACTGGCAATAATATCTGGGTTTTTAACTAACTTTAGCGTTAGTGCGTCGTCACTGGTCTTTTTCAGCTTTTCGACTGCAATTTCGGCCATACGATAATCGGCAACTGCGGCACAGCCAATAAAGATAGCGCTGTTTTGTGCGGCTTTTAAAGCGGCTTGATGCATTTGCTCTGCGCTGATGACATCAACTCGTTTAACGCCTGCTGGCGTTGCTAATGGCACAGGTCCGGCTATTAACGTGACATCGGCACCTAATTGCGCCGCTATCGCCGCTAACGCAAAGCCCATTTTACCGGAGCTTTGATTAGAAATATAACGTACCGGATCGATAGCTTCCCGCGTTGGGCCAGCCGTAATCGACAGTGTAATACCTTGCCAGCTAAGTTCGGGTTGTTGCTTCGCTGAAATAAACTGCTCAATAGCGGCAACAATTTGCAAAGGCTCTACCATGCGGCCTAAACCGACATCACCACAAGCTTGCTCACCCGACGCGGGACCAATTATGTGAAAATTATGTTCATTTAATGTTGCTATATTTTTTGTAGTAGCTATGTTTTTATACATCTGCTGATTCATCGCAGGGGCTACAAACAGATCTGCAGTGGTAGCGAGCACACAAGTGGTTAATAAATCATTGGCCATACCTTGGGCTAACTTGGCGATTAAATTGGCACTGGCAGGGGCAATAATAAAGATGTCAGCCCATTTGGCTAACTCGATATGACCCATTGCCGCTTCAGCGCTAGGATCTAATAAGCTGGTGCTGACAGCATTACCCGATACCGCTTGTAAGGTTAAAGGGGTAATAAATTGTTGCGCTGCGTCAGTAAGAATGACGCGAACATCTGCACCTCGCTCGGATAAGCGCCGAACTAAATCTGCACTTTTATAGGCAGCTATACCACCACTAATACCGAGTAAAATACGTTTATTTGCCAAAGTTTGTTGCATATCAGGCTTACCAAGACCAAAAAAAACTGTGGCTAAGATAGCACGAAAAGTGCATTTCGACATCAATTCAGGGAGGATTCAGATGAGTATTAAAAATTGGCCAGCAACCGAGCGACCGCGTGAAAAATTGCTGCAACAAGGGGTGAGTGCGCTCTCGGATGCAGAATTATTGGCAATATTTTTACGAACGGGCATTACTGGTATTGATGCGGTGAGTTTGGCGCGACAATTATTATCTCAATTTGGCAGCTTAAAAAGTTTATTATCGGCGAATCAACAGCAATTTTGTGCCGCTAAAGGTTTAGGTGAAGCCAAGTTTGTGCAATTACAGGCGGTGTTGGAGTTAAGTAAGCGTTATTTAGAGCAACAAATTCAGCGTGATACGGTGTTTACTGACCCCGCTACAGTAAAGCGTTATTTGCAGCATGCTATTAGTCATAAACAGCGTGAAGAGTTTTTATTGTTATATTTAGATAGCCAACACCGTTTAATTAAGACCGAATCGCTATTTAGTGGCACTATTGATGCCTCTCCGGTGTATCCGCGTATTGTAGTTCAGCATGCATTAGCGCATAATGCGGCCGCTGTTATTCTGGCGCATAACCATCCATCTGGTGTTGCTGAGCCTAGTCGAGCGGACAGAAGCATTACCGAACGACTAGTTCAGGCTTTAATGCTGGTAGATATCAAGGTATTAGATCATTTTGTGGTTGGCGACACTGATGTCATCTCCTTCGCTGAACGAGGCTGGCTATAATACTTGGCTGGTGCTTATGCGTAAAACCTAGTGCTAGAGTGAAGAATTAGCTTGAATAGCAAGCTTAATTCGTGTATAAATTGCGCCCTCTTTGTTTTGAGGTAACCTTCTTGGCCAGAAGGGTGACGACAGCTCGAGCTGATGTAATTTTGGAGAACAATTGACATGTCTAAAGTGTGCCAAGTAACTGGTAAGAGACCAATGGTTGGTAACAACCGCTCTCACGCCAAAAACGCTACTAAGCGCCGTTTCCTGCCTAACCTACAAACTCACCGTTTTTGGGTTGAAAGTGAAAACCGTTTTGTTACATTACGTACTACTACTCGTGGTATGCGTATCATTGATAAGAATGGTATCGATGCCGTCTTAGTTGACGTGCGTGCTAACGGTCACAAGGTTTAAGGAATTAAATAATGCGCGATAAAATCCGTTTAGTTTCTTCTGCTGGTACTGGTTTCTTCTATACAACTACGAAGAACAAACGTACTATGCCAGAAAAAATGGAAATCAAAAAATTCGATCCTAAAGTGCGCAAGCATGTGATTTTCAAAGAAGCGAAAATCAAGTAATCGAAAATAAAACCCGGTGTAAACCGGGTTTTTGCTTTTTAGCACCCGCCTAAGTTACTATGCCGCTGCAGCAGACATTTAAGATGTGCAGACAGGTAGCAAAATGATCAAACTCTCTCGGCGTAATTGGAATAACGTACTTATTTTCGTTGTGCTAATTTTAATGTTTTTTTTGTATGGCATCCCACAACGCTTACTGCAATCTGATCCTGTCAGCTATGGTTTAATACCAGAGCAGAGCCAATTATTAATGGTCAGTTTTGGCCAGCAACGCTTAACCCAAGCCGGCACTCAGTGGCGATTACACCCACAATCTAGTGCTAACGTAAATTCGCCTATCATAGACGCTAATCAACTGGCTTTAGCTTGGCAGCACACTTTATTATTGGAAGTTGAAACGACCTCTTTGCAGACTAAGGTACCCGTGGCACAAGCGAGCGTGCAAGTTGTGGGGCAATTTGAACCGATGATTTGGCTATTGTATCCATCCGAACAGGGCTATTTATTGCAACAAGCCGGTCAAACTAAACTATTTGCGTTAAGTACTGAGCAAGCGGCGCAGCTATTTCTATTACCTTAAATGAATATTTTTAATTACGACTAGCTTGAATAACGACTAGCTTAAATTTATAGAACGAAACCTTTTAGTATTTTATTCGCCGTTATTTGGCCAAAGTGAATTAATAAAACGGAGTGGTTTTAATGCCAGAGTTACCGGAAGTTGAGGTGTCCCGTCAGGGAATTAGTCCATTTATGCAAGGCCATACCTTACATAAAGTAGTGGCTCGGCAACGTCAATTACGCTGGTGGATCCCAGATGAGGTAGTAGATCTGCAAAACCAATCTATTTTATCGGTAACCAGACGCGCTAAGTATTTATTAATTGAATTGCCCAAGGGTGATATTATTTTACACTTGGGCATGTCAGGCCATTTAAAAGTGTTACCAGCCAATACGCCAGTGCAAAAGCATGATCATATCGACTTTTTGCTATCAGGCGATAAAGTGCTGCGCTTAAACGACACCCGACGGTTTGGCGCGGTGTTATGGCAAGCAAGAGGCCAGTTACACCCACTGCTTGCTGCACTGGGTCCAGAGCCATTAAGTGATAACTTTAATCCTAACCATCTTAGCCAAGCGTTTGCTAAGCGACGCACTGCGGTAAAGCAAGTGTTGATGGATAATCACGTGGTAGTTGGCGTGGGTAATATTTATGCTAATGAAGCTTTATTTAAAGCTGGAATTTTACCGACTAAACCGGCTAATCAAGTTAGCTCTGAACAAATTAATAGCTTAGTGGCAGAGGTGAAATTGATATTGGCCGCTGCAATTAAGCAAGGCGGCACAACCTTAAAAGATTTTAGCGCGGTAGATGGAAAACCGGGTTACTTTGCTCAGCAGTTATTAGTGTATGGTCGTGCTGGCCAAGCTTGTGTTAATTGTCAGTCGATATTAAGTGATATTAAAATTGGTCAACGCCGAACGGTGTTTTGCTCGGTGTGCCAGATTTAGGCTGGAAATAAGCAACTAAAAGCTGCGGCTGGCCATTAATCTAAATTCAACACCGTTAAGATTGTCGTTATCGGTTACCGCTTTTGTGACATCAATATGGATCATTGCGCCGCGGCTAGAATGACTCGATAACAGCCGCAGGCCGCCGCCTACGCCGACTAAAGTTGAACTATCAGTCTCTGCCATAGGTTGGTCGCCAGCCGGCCACACTTTACCCACATCTAAATAGCCAACAAAGGCGACATCTAATAATTGCCATATCGACCAATCAGTATAACGGCGATATTCTAAGGTATTGATAATTCTAGCTTCACCGCTGCGAAAGAACTCTGGGTAGGCGCGCATGTTGTTTTCGCCGCCAATATACAAAGGTTCATCGCGGAATAAGTTATTCCCTTTATCAATATTTAGTTTAGCGACAAAACTGCTGTAATCAGTTAAATGTTTAACCAGTTGCCAATGGCTGCTAATTAAGAACTGTTGCTGTTCAAACTGACGTTGCTGCCAAGAGGTGTCAGACAACAACCAAATATCGCTGGCAAGTTGCCAATTTTTCAAGGCAGAAAACTTCCAAAACAATGCATTATCATCGGCACCAAAGCCTTTATTATATTGGCCTATTCTGGCATTAAGCTGCCAGCCAAGGTTAAAGTCTTCAGTGCGATTAAAAGAATTAATATTATATAATTTACGATAATCAGCGACGATATACTCATATTCAACCCAAAAACCTGATAAGTTTCGATCTTCAGGCAATGGATGAAAGGTGCCGTGTTCGGCTAGGTCAAAATTATAATCATTTAATTCTGCCGATAGTTTTAAGCGGTGGATATTTTTACCGGCTATAGGCAATTTATAACCAAACTCGACATTAAGTAAGTTATTTTGGCGCTGAAAACGGTTAACTTCTTCACCCGCCTCGTATTCACTCACTTCTTCTGAATCACGCTGTAGATTAAATAATAACGACCACGGCGATGATAAACGGTAAAAGGGCCGGCTGACTTGAACTTGATAATTACTGCCATCAGAATTATCAAAATAACGTAACGAGCCATCCCAAAAACTACCAAACATATTGGGTGAATTAAAAGCAAAACCATAGCCTGTACGCTCGGTTTCTGTTTTATATTCTAAGCTAAGTTTATTACCGGTACCCAGTAAGTTATCTTCTTCAAAGCCTAAGGCGCTTTTACTGCGGCCACCTTCACTTGAAAAGTCGACTGTGGGTAATAGCGACCAGTTGTCCCAAGTTTCAACATCGATAATAACAGCGTTTTCACTGGCGCAATAATGGCTGATACGAACATTGGCTTCACGTAAATAACTGCGGGTACGTAATAAACGCTCGGTTTCGGCCAGAACTTTCTCATCTAAGGGGGCACCTATTTCGAATAAAACGTCATCCTGTAGCACTGAGTCACGGGTGATGGTATGAGTGTAGTTAGCAAATTCATGCAACCAAAAAGTATTTTTATTAGTTAAATCAAACACGTTATTGCTGTTGTAGGTAATGTCTTTAATGCGAATATTACTTTGGTCGAGCAAAAAGTGATTATCTGCCACGGGCTGACAGTCTGCTAAAGCATATGTGCTAAAAATACAGCTAATTGTCAGGCAAAGTGCAACCCGCATGGTTACTCCTCTTAATGGAATATAACTAGAATAGCTCAGCTTATTGTTGCTAACAGCTTAAGACTGGCATGATATTATTTATATCACGCCAGAAGCTGAAGTACAGATGTAAATTGTTTACTTCTCGTTTACCTGAGTCAAAATAACACTACGTTGTGGGAAGGGGATCTCTATACCCGCTGCGTCAAAAGCCAGTTTAATATCTTCTTGCAAAGTATTACGTAGCTCTCGGAAGTTCTCTCGTTTTGCCCAAACTGAAAACTGTATATCTAAAGACGAATCACCAAAACCTAGAAACATAAAAACAGGTGCTGGTTCGTCTAAACTTAATGGATTGTTATCAGCCGTTTTTAATAATAGCTCACGAACTTGGCGAATGTTTTCTTTATAAGCCACACCTAATTTAAGGTCGAAGCGGCGAATAGGAAAACGGGTTAAGTTAGTGACTTCACTTTTTATAAGGCTTTCATTAGGAATACGCACAAATAAATTATCAAAGGTGCGTAACTTCACTGACAACAAATCGATAGATAATACTTCGCCGGTGGTATTACCTACTTTAATGGTGTCACCAAGCTGAAACGGTTTTTCGCCAATTAAAAATAAGCCGCTAATAATGTTTGAAGCTGAGGTTTGGGAAGCAAAGCCTAAAGCGACAGATAACACACCGGCTGCACCTAAAATAACACTGAGTGAAAAACCAAGTTGGTTTAAGGCTGAGGCGATAAAAAGCGCTAGCACTAACCAATACACTAAGCGCTTAAAAAGCACTATATGGTGTTGCGAAAAGTTAGCTTTAAATACCCTTTCGACAGCTCTAGCACCCAGGCTGGCAATTAAAAAACCTAATATAACCGATAGGCTAGCCAATAAGACATTACGTAATTGCTCGTGTTGTAACCATGTTAAAATTGACTCTGACATTATCGCCTCGTTAGTCGGAAAGCATATCGGTAAAAGCTCGGATCAAACTGTGTTTCTCTGCCGTTTTACGTGGCGGACTTAACAACGTAGATGTTTGCGGTTTGGTTATATCGAGCTTGTCGATTTTAAAACTAGCTAAGCTAAGTAAGCTTTTATGTTGAATGGTTAAGCTGTCAGTCCATAAACTGCCATCAAGATCGCCATATAAAGTTAAATACGGCACTGGAATACTAATTTTATCCATCGCTAGCATTTGCTCAGATAAATTATGGATATGCACCGGTGTAATAGCACGGTGTGGCCGAACTTTTAACTCGCCTTTACTATGTCTAGCATGGGTTTTATCGGCGTAACATAACTCACCAATTTGGGTAGAAGGACCAAACCAAGTATCAGACAAGCGTTGCACAGCAATATCGGTTAAGATGAGTTCAGATTTTAGTACTTCTGATGCAGGTAGTACCACCCCAATACATACTGGTGAGCTAATATAAAACGTGGCTCGCTCGCCTGGCGGTATCCGAACTGGCTGTAGGGTTTTCACTACAACGGGGCGGTCTAATAATTGTGGTACTAAACGACACACGTTAGGGCTTTTAGTAAACATATAGCGCTGAGGCTGTAAATGCCCCGGCAACATCTCAAGGTTATGTTGTTGTAGTGGCACCTTTTCATCATCGTGAATGGTGTCGGTTGCAATGAGCCACTGTTTTGCTTGGCGTTGCAAATACAGTTGCAAAGCACCAATACGAAAACCTTTGCATTCATTATTGGCAAAGGTCATCGGCTGCCACCACAGTGAGCTAGCTGTTGTCGTCACTGTTGTCGTCACTGTTGAAGTCACAATATTGGTTATTCCATTTTATGTCGGTGTTTTGGCTATCTTAACAAGAAGCCATCTGACTTAGCAGCGGCTAAGTGATTATATTCAGTTGTTATTCAAGGCTATCCTTTATAAAATAGCCTGTATTATCGGTATTTTATATATTTCTGATTAAAACGTTGGAGCAAAGTGAATTTATGGACGTACCGGGTAGTAGGCGAAGCCTGATAATCGATTTTGCTATTTATATGAATTCTGCTGAGTAAGCCTGCCTCACCGCATCCATAGCCTTACTCAGCCTGTACTGTAAGAGGTTGCTATGGAACTACCTGTATTAATTGAGACCCTTCGTGCTGCATTAGAAACAGATACTGTGCATTTAATGCGTGAGCAGCTTGAAGATATTCACCCTGCTGATTATGCCAGTGCAATTATTGAATTTCCTATTAATGATTTATGGACACTATTAAGTGTGCTGCCCCGTGCTGATCAGGCCAAAATATTTGGTTACTTACCAGCTGAAGTGCAAGTTGAACTGTCTATTAGGATTAGTCGTCGTCGGCTATCGCCGATTATTCGCCAAATGTCATCAGATGAACGGGCAGACTTATTTAATCGTTTAAGCGATGAACAACGCGAAACCTTATTACCGGCTTTGGCTTTAGCAGAGCGGGAAGATTTGCTGCATTTATCTTCACATGAAGAAGGTACAGCCGGCGCTATTATGACGTCTGATTACGCTATGTTAGCTGCCGAGATTACCGTGGCACAAGCGATGGACGTGTTACGTCGTGAAGCCCCAGATAAAGAAACGATTTATTCTGCCTATGTGGTGGATCATGATCGGCATTTAATTGGTGTGGTGTCACTTCGAGACTTAATTCTTGCGCCAGTAACCATGCGTATTGATGAGTTAATGAACCATGTGCCTATCTTTGCTAGCGTCGATACGCCGCAAGAAGAAATAGCATCTTTAATCTCTAAATACGACTTACTTGCCCTACCGATCTTGAATAAAAATAATCAAATGGTCGGTATTGTTACCTACGATGACGCCATGGACGTTGTGGCAGAAGAGGCAACAGAGGATTTCCATAAAACATCGACTATCGGTAAATTAGAAATCAGTGTTAAAGACGCTGGTATCTTATTACTTTATCGTAAACGAGTATTTTGGCTGGTTATTTTAGTCTTTGGTAATATCTTTTCCGGTGCCGGGATCGCTTATTATGAAAGCACTATTTCAGAACATATCGCCTTATTATTCTTTTTACCGTTATTAATTGGCAGTAGTGGTAATGCGGGTGCACAATCCGGTACTTTGATGGTGCGAGCCTTGGCAACAGGTGAGATCAAACTACGTGACTGGGGCGCATTATTGGGTAAAGAGTGCTTAGTGGCGGGTTTGTTAGGCTTTACCATGGCAGCAGCTGTGGTGGGTTTAGGCTGGTGGCGGGGCGGTTATGATATTGCCGTAGTGGTCGCTCTGACCATGATGCTAGTGGTAATAGCCGGTAGTTTAATTGGCTTGTCGTTACCGTTTTTATTAAGCAAGTTTAAACTTGACCCTGCAACAGCGAGTGGCCCATTGATCACTTCGATTGCTGACGTCGCAGGTGTTGTATTGTACTTCTCCATCGCCACTTGGTACTTGGGGTTATAAGATAGGTCCATGCGCGTCTTGCGGTTCTATATGAATGCTGAGTTCAATGCCGATTTCTTTTAGGGCTAATTCAGCATCATCGGCAACTTGATGGGCGCGTTGCACGGTCCAATCTTTAGGCACTTGCATATCGGCTTGGGCAAATTGTAATGTTGCTGCGGAGCGAGTTCTTAGGTTGATGAATTGCACTTTATGGTCACTAAATTGGCTTAAAGTCTGTTCTATTTCAGCAATACGCTGATCCGGTAGTGCTTGGTCCATTAAGCCATTACTAGCTTTATAAAGTATCTGCCAACCTTCATGTAAAATATGCAGCGCTACGGCGATAGCGACAACAGGATCGAGCCAGCTATAGCCAGTTATGGCTGCTAACGCAACGCCAATTATCACACCTACTGTGGTCCAAACATCAGTAATTAAATGCTTACCATCACCGTCTAATGCCGGCGAACTATATAAGCGACCGCCCCGTATCAGTAATAAGCCCACGGCTAAATTTATCAAGCTAGCTAAAACGGTTAGCACTGTGCCCACACCTAAGTCGGCTAAGGGTTGCGGATTAATAAGCCGCTCTATCGCTGTGGCGCAAATGGCTAAAGCGGCTAATAAAATTAAACCACCTTCAAAAGCGGCAGATAAATATTCTGCTTTGCTATGGCCATAAGGGTGATTATCATCAGCGGGGCGTTGGGCTAAGGTGACCATAAATAAAGCAAAACCTGCACCCGCGACATTAACTAAAGATTCTAAGGCGTCAGATAAAAAACCGACTGAACCGGTTAAATGCCAAGCAACACCTTTAAGTGCCATAGTGGCAAAAGCGGCGATTAATGACAGAAATAGTAATTGGCGTGGCGATAATGTCAGCATAACAGGCCGTAAATTTAGGCAGCGATTAAAATTATTGTAAAGTAGGCTTGAGCTAAAGTCATTTTTGCGGCCTATACTTCGGACTATCGTTACCTACATTTACTACCGACTATCACCATAGATTATTAGTACCGAATTTTACGGCTGAGTATCCTAGTTATTATCCAAAAAACTGAGTGATTAATACGCTGATTGTCATACAACTGTCATATAATATTCATAAAATATGCATCAATATTTTATGAATAGCTGCTAGGCCATAATGTTTAGCGCATTTATCACTTCAATATAGGTAACACCAGATGACCACAAAAATAACCTTAACTAGCGGTATTATTGGCTTAATGTCGGTAGCTGCATACAGTGTGAATGCTGACGCTAAGCCGCTGGAATTTTATGGCAAAGTAGATGTATCAGTGCAGTCTAGTGAAGAAGGTGAAGGCCGTTTTACTGAAATGAAAAGCAATGCGTCTAAATTTGGTGTTAAAGGTGATTATGCTTTAGAAGATGGCTTAATCATTGTATATAAGTTGGAGTGGCAAGTTGATGTGTCAGATGACAGTAATGAAAAAAACCTTAAATCACGTAATCAATATATTGGTTTAAAAGGTAATTTTGGTGAAGTCAGGCTGGGCCGACATGATACAGCACTAAAAATGTCGCAGGGTAAAGCCGATTTTTTTAGTGATTATGAGGCGGATGTTAAAACCTTATGGAAAGGCGAAAACCGGGTTAATGACTCTATAAGTTACTTTTCACCAATTTATGCTGGCTTTGGCATGCAACTGACTTATGTAGTGGCCGATGCCGCAGACGCCGATGATGCACTTTCTGCCGCTATTTTCTACGGTGATGAAGGATTAAAACAAAGTAATATTTATGCAGCACTGGCCTATGACAGTGAAGTGAATGGCTACGATACGTTACGTGCTAGCGCGCAATTTAAACTTGCCGAATTTACCCTAAGTACGATGTATCAACGCCAAGAAGATATAACAACCCAATTAGATCGTGATGGTTACTTAGTCGGGGTGGCTTATCCGTGGCAGAAATTAACTTTAAAAACTCAGTATCAAGTGATGGATGATGATAATGGTGCCAGTGTGGGAGTGGATTATAAGCTAGGTAAAAATAGCCAAATTTATGCGTGGTATTCTAGTTTTAATTTTGATTTAGCAGAAGATACTGATTATTTGGCCGTAGGGTTAACGCATAAATTTTAAGCGTAATAATCTTTATTGGCACGCATTGCAGTAAATTTGAAAAGGCTATACACTTGCCGCGCAACCAAGGGGTGCAATTGCTGAGATGCCGAAAGGCGAACCCTAAGAACCTGATCCGGATTATACCGGCGGAGGGATGGTGCTGACTCCTCATGCTGGTGTGATCTCTGTTTTATTGGAGACTCATACAAAAAATGCGTTTTATACCTTGTTTACTTACCCTGGCTATTGCTAATCCAGCTATTGCCATTGCTGACCAAATTAATCCTAGCCTTGCTGCTAACAGCGCTGTTGCTTTAGAGCGAATTGAAGTGCAGGGTGACTTTAGACGTCATTCTGTGCAACAAATTGCCGGTAGTGTAGCGGTGCTTACGGATGAAGATTTACAGCGTACTTCTGCTCAACACTTAGATGATTTGCTTCATCAATTTGCCAACGTTAACTTTACGGCTGGTGCGTCACGCGGCCGGTATTTACAAGTACGGGGCGTTGGTGAACGTAGCGAATATGTCGATACCATTAATCCATCAGTTGGCATTTTAATTGATGGTATTGATTATTCAGGTATGGGCATTAGCGGTATTCATGATTTAGCCCAACTAGAATTATTCCGAGGCCCTGAAGCCACTCGCTTTGGCGCTAATGCGTTAGCCGGTATGCTTAACTTAACAACACAAGGTCCTTCTGCTACGCCAGAAGGAAAATTTAGCGCTACTTTAGCGGATTATAATAGCTATCAATTAGCCGGTTATTTTAGTGATGCTATCAACCAAAACCTGGGTTATAGCATATCGCTTGAGCAACAAAGCTCTGACGGTTTTATTGAAAATGCCTACTTAAACCGCGACGATACTAATAATATCGACGAATTTACTGCGCGATTCAAACTACGTTTCCAAGCTAATGAGCATTTAATGCTGCAATTAGTAACTCACTTAGTAGATCAAGATAATGGCTTTGATGCCTTCTCGCTGGATCAAAATCGTACGACGTTATCTGACAATCCTGGCCAAGATATAATTCGCAGCAAAGCGCTAGCATTACAAGCTGAGTACAGCGGTGTGCCATACTTTACGGCTTTTGGCCAAATTAGTTGGTTAGATGCTAACAGCGATTATGGTTTTGATGAAGATTGGAGCTATGTTGGCATTCATCCAGATGAATACGCTACGACTGATCGCTATTTACGTAATCGCGAGCAATTAAGCGTTGATTATCGTTTAGTGTCTACCCCTATGGGTAAGATAGGTGATAGCGATTGGGTGTTTGGTATTTATGCCGCCAATAAAAACTTCAACTTAACCCGAGAATCATGGGACTGGGATCTGTGGCAACCGGCGCAATTTGATAACCAATTGAAACGTCGTAATGTAGCTGCTTATGGCGAAGTCACTACGCCGTTAAACGATGTTTGGAGTTTAATTTCCGGCTTACGTGTCGAGCGCTATGATGATGAATATGCTGATACTAGCGGTAATGCTATTCGCAACCACGATACCATGTGGGGCGCTAAGCTAAGTTTAAACTATCAAGTTAATCAACAAGCTTTAATCTATTTATTAGCATCACGCGGCTATAAAGTGGGTGGGGTGAATGGTGATGCGTTAGCCAAAGCGAATAACAGTGATTTAACTGAGCTACAAAGCAAAGCTAGCTTTGCCCCAGAAACGCTATATAACGCCGAGTTTGGTGTTAAAGGTAGCGCCTTAGATCAAAGCATAATAGCCCGTGTTGCCGCGTTTTATATGTGGCGTGATGATATGCAAGTTAAAGGCTGGTTAAACCCGAACACTGGCCCGCAATTTTCTGGCTTTATTGATAATGCCGGTAGTGGCCGTAACTACGGTATTGAAATGGAAAACCGCATACAGTTGCACCCGCAATTGGCGTTGTTTCTTAGTGCGAGCTGGTTAAAAACCAAATTAGGTGATTACACTACGTTAGCGGGCGATCTTTTTACCGGTCGTGAGCAAGCTCAAGCTCCTCGGTTTCAATATAGCATAGCTGCAGATTGGTATATTACTGAGCCAATAACGTTCAATATAAGCCTGCAAGGTAAAGACGAATACTTCTATTCCGATGGCCATAACGCGCGTTCGTCACGTTATGAGCTGGTCAACTTACGCTTAAGTTATCAACTAGAACACTGGAACTTTGCTGTGTGGAGCCGTAATGCCTTAAATCAAGATATTGGCGTGCGTGGCTTTTACTTTGGTAATGATCCGCGAGATGGCTATGCGCCACATACCTATGAACAATACGCTGAGCCCAGTCGTTTTGGTGTCAGTGCCAGCTATCAATTTTAATAGGAGCTAAAGATGCAATTAACCGTTGAGATAAGTAGCTATCCGTTAGCGGATGATTATTTAACACCGATAAAAGGTTTTATTGAGCAATTGAATCAATATCCTTCCATTATGGTTTTAACTAATACTCTGAGTACTCAGATGTTTGGTGAATACGACGAAGTGATGCAAGCCTTACAAGACTGCATTAAATGGTCATTTGAGAAATACGGTAAAGTGATTTTTGTCTGTAAATTTTTGCATGGTGATTTGCGGCCATGAGTGAGTTGCTAAGTAAAGCGATTGCTGATTGGCAGCTGATGCACAGCGTTGAACTGGTAGCTACCTTGCTAGCACTGGCTTACGTGATACTGGCTTTAAAACAAAGCCTATGGTGTTGGCCTGCCGCTTTACTTAGCACTATTTTATTTACCCAAGTGATGTGGCAATCGGCTTTATTGTCGGATGCCATTTTACAAATGTATTATGCCGGTATGGCTATTTATGGTTGGTGGCGCTGGCAGCAACTTAAACAAAGCGCGAAAATAAGTGCCAACCTTAACGGTAAGAGTAACACCAATAATAATACTAATATCGCTGAGCAAGCACCTGTATACGAATGGGCATGGCAACGCCATGTAAGGCTAATTATTATTACTGCATTAGCGGGCTTAGGCTTAGGCTATGTTATGGCAGGCTATACTCAAGCTGACTTCGCTTATTTAGATGCGCAAACAACGGCATTTAGTGTTATGGCCACTTGGTTAGTAACCCGTAAATTAGTGTCTAATTGGTTATACTGGGTAGTAATAGATGCAGTATCTATTTACGTTTATGCGCAAAAGCACCTGTATTTTCTTACCGGCTTGTTTATGCTGTATACCATTATCGCAATTGTAGGGTATTTTGCGTGGCGCCATCACTTTATACAACAAAAGTTACACCAGAAGCATCAACACAAACAACAAACATTGAGCATGACTGCCAACGTATAGCGCAGCTATGTAAACAATTAGAATTTTTTGCTAATCAGCAAGTGCAACATATACAGCCGTTATCGCATGGTCAAAGCAATAAAAGCTATCGCATTAGTACCGATCGGGCTGAGTTTGTATTGCGCTGTTACCCGCCAAAACAGTATCGATGCCGTCAGCAAGAGCTGACAATACAACATGCCGCTGCTGCCGATGACTTAGCACCGGCGCCGTTATGTTTAAATAATCATCTACAGATAATGATTAGCGACTTTATTGATATTGGCGAGCCTTTTAATTATCGCCAGCATGATAGTAAGCAGTTAATTCAGCATATTGTAAAATTACACCAATTAAATGTACTGACATCGGTATTACAACTGGAGGATTATTTACAGTTTCAGCTCAGCCTAGTTGCCGATAAAAACCTGGTAGATATTGTACTATTTAACCAGCTGCAACAGGCAGCTAAGCAGCTAGAAGCCTTACCCCAAGACACAGTATTGTGCCATCTCGATCTACATGCTGATAATTTACTCTGGGCTGAACAGCGCTTATGGTTACTGGATTTTGAATATAGCCAACAAGCTGATAGCAGCTTAGATTTAGCCGCGATAATTATGCATTATCAACTCGATGTTAAGGAGCAGCAGCAATTGCTGGTAGATTATATTCAGCTTCGTAGGCAAGCCAGACTACATGACTCATTACTGGAAACCTTACAGCTAAAAATACCGTTAGCCAAACAGCTGTACTCAGGATTTTGTTGGTTATGGTATGTCGCGATCCCAGGTTACGAGACTGAAGCTAAACACTGGCAACAGCAGTTGCAACATTTGTTAGCAATGCCATCCTAGACCTATTCAGTTGCCTGTTAATATAGATTCAGTTGCCTGTTAATATAATGGTGCTGCTCGTTCAACTAATCCCAAGCTAGTCAGTCGGATGCAAAATATACTCGGTTACACTTTTAGCCTCGCCTTGTCAGGATAATTGTAGTATTTATGTTAACTTTTTCTGCAGCATAATTTGGAGAGAATAATAATGCGAAAACATCACCTTGGCTTGCTGCTCTTAAGCAGCTTAAGTTGCTTTTGGTTGCAGGCTGCTGAAGTTGTTGCGCCCGTAGCGGTGCAGCAACCTTATACCGTGACATCGCCTAATGGGGATCGGCAAGACTCTTATTACTGGCTGCGTGATGATAGCCGAACCTCTGCCACGGTATTAGATTACTTATATCGTGAGAATAGCTATTTTGAGCAATATAGTGCCAATTACCAAGCGTTAACAGACAAACTGACAGATGAAATTATTAGCCGTATTAAACAGGATGATAGCTCCGTGCCTTACAATAAAGGTGATTATAGTTATTACGACCGTTTTGATGCCGGTAAAGAGTACCCAGTATATCTACGTAAATCATTAAAAGACGGAACCGAGCAGGTCATGCTCGATGTCAATGAGCTGGCAGGCGACAAAGACTTTTATCAAATAGCTAATATGAGCGTGAGCCCAGATCAAAACTTACTGGCCTATTTAGAAGATACCAGTGGTCGCCGACAATACACGCTAAAAGTGCGAGACTTGCGTACAGGCAAAGATTTAGCTGATGAGATTACAGGGTTATCTAGAAGTGTCGCTTGGGCTAAAGATAGTCAAACCTTGTATGTTATTCAAAATGATCCGGTAACTTTGCTCAGTACCACAGTGTTGCAGCATACCTTAGGCAAGGACGTCGCTAAGGCTCGCCAAGTGTATACCGAACAAGACCATAGTTATTATATGGGCGTGGGTAATACGGAAGACAATAATTATGTGGTAATTTACCTTGGCAGTACGGTATCGACAGAGATGCGGGTACAAGATGCGACTAAACCGGACAGTGAATTTACAGTTTTAGCGCCAAGACAGCGTGATTTTCAATATTCAGCCAGCCATATTAACAACCGTTGGGTGATCCGCACCGATTGGCAAGCGCCTAATTTTCGTTTAATGACCGTAGCAGCAGATAAAATTGGCTATCGGAATAACTGGCAGCCTTTGGTCAAGCATGACGACAATGTCTTTATTGAAGACTTTGCAGTATTTGATAATTATTTGGCCATTAATGAGCGTAGTGATGGTGTGCGTCGGTTAAAAGTGATGCCTTGGGCCACGCCCGAGCAAGCTTTTTATGTTGCCTCTGATGAAGCCGCCTATGTGATGGCTTTTGCTACTAATGCTGAGCCAGACACTGACTGGCTACGTTATAGCTATAGCTCTTTAACCACACCGGAAAGCACCTATCAGTACAATATGAAAACCGGTGACAAACAACTGCTAAAACAAACTGAAGTCTTAGGCGGCTTTGATCAGAATAATTATAAAACCGAGCGGGTGTGGGCAACCGCAACGGACGGCGTAAAAGTTCCCGTCACCTTGTTATATCGCAAAGATTACAAACGTGATGGCACAGCCCCTTTGTATCAGTATGCTTATGGCTCTTATGGCAGCTCGTCTGATCCATGGTTTAGATCGGTTGCTTTATCCTTAGTAGACCGCGGTTTTGTGTATGCCATTGCCCATATTCGAGGCGGTCAAGAAATGGGCCGGCAATGGTACGAAAACGGCAAATTACTGCATAAAATCAATACTTTTACCGACTTTATCGCCGTCACAGATTATTTAGTAGCAAACGACTATGTTGCAAAAGATAAAGTGTTTGCCATGGGCGGCAGCGCCGGTGGGTTATTAATGGGTGCAATAGCCAATATGGCACCTGAAAAGTATCGTGGTTTAGTCGCGCATGTGCCTTTTGTTGACATAGTGACCACTATGTTAGATGAAACGATTCCTTTAACTACTAATGAGTTTGATGAATGGGGCAACCCCAAGCAACAAGCCTATTATGATTATATGTTGTCGTATTCACCTTATGATCAAGTGACTAAACAAGCCTACCCGGCCATGTTGGTGACCACCGGCTTGCATGATTCACAAGTACAGTATTATGAACCGGCAAAGTGGGTCGCTAAATTACGCAGCCATAAAACTAATAATCAACCATTAGTTTTTAAAACCAATATGGAAGCGGGGCACGGCGGTAAATCTGGTCGCTTCTCTAGGCTGGCAGAATACGCACAAGAGTATGCGTTTATTCTTAATTTGCTAGGCCAAACCGAATAGCAAATCGAAACGCTAAAAATGAAAAAGCCGAGCTAGGATCCTCGGCTTTTTTTTGGCGCTTGACTGTTTACTTAGTATTTAGCAGCCACACCTTCTGCCGGTATGGCATCTAAAATAAACTCACGTAAGTCTTGGTTAGATTGCTCTAAATCGGCGCGACGTAAGTACATCATATGACCGCTACGGTAGCCTTTAAAACTTAAGCGATGTTTCATTTTACCGCTTGGATCTAACTGCCACATATTGTATTTAGCATCAAAGTAGTTTGTAGCACCATCATAGTAACCAGACTGGGTTAGCACTTTTAAGTACGGGTTTTGTGCCATAGCTTGACGCAAATTTTCACCGGTGTTGTCGCCTGAGCGATCCCACGGATGAACGGGGCCAAACATATTATATTTAATATCGGTTTTATAATTTAACTCGGCGCGTAAATAGTAATTAATGGCTGGCGTGAACGAATGTAACCACGACGTTAGTTCAGCATTATAATCTGGACGATTGCCGGCTTCTTGCTTATCAATACCTAAATAACGAGAGTCTAAACGACCCACTGTTTGGCCGCGTTCACGTAGCAAATCTTTCCAGAAAAAAGCTGGGCTAATATCTAAATTATTTTGCAATACGGTTTTTACTGATAAACCAGAATAAGCCGCTACTTTAGTCGCAATTTGCTGCTTTTCTTCTGGGCTAATAAAAGCACCTTTTGCTAATGCTGGCAGATATTGGTTAATGGCAAAGTCTTCAACTTCTGGCAGAACGTCATATAAATCTTTTTGCTGTAAATCAGCATTTAATACTTTGTGATACCAAGCGGTAGCGGCAAAGTACGGTAGGCGGTTAGCGGCATCAACAGGACCATCGCGCTTAATACCTAAATCGGTAGGTGATACTAACACTACACCGTTTAAATACATCCATTGCTGGTTTTGTAGGGCTAAGGCTAAGCCAGAAACGCGAGTGGTGCCGTAGCTTTCACCAATTAAAAACTTAGGTGACTGCCAGCGTTCGGTACGGGTAACAAAGGTATTAAGCCATTCTGCTAAGTATTTAACGTCAGCATTAACACCAAAGAACATTTTTTGCTGCTCGTCTTTGCTAGGCATTTTGCCATCTTTATTTGGCAGTACCCGTGAGTAACCGGTATTCACTGGGTTAATAAACACGATATCAGCCACATCTAATACTGAATACGGATTAGTTTTTACGCCGTAAGGCTGAACTGGGTAGCCTTCGTCATCCACATTTAATGATTTAGGGCCAGTATAGGCAACATGCATCCAAACTGATGCCGAACCTGGTCCACCATTAAATGACATTAGTAATGGCCGTTTGCTACGATCTTTAATATCTGAACGTTGGTAATAAGTATAAAATAAGGTGGCGGTTGGCTCACCGTCTTCATTCCAAACTGGCTGAGTACCGGTAGTCGCCGTGTACTCAAACCGTTTACCGTTGACGCTGGTTTTATGTTTAGTAACGACGCTGCTATCAATTTCAATTTGGCGCTCGGTTGCTAGTAACTGGCTGCTACAGAACAACAGCACTAGCAATAGCGATTTTACTATTGGCATAGTATTTAGTGGCATAGTTTTTCCTATGTTGTATTTTTAATTAATCCCAAGATAAGGTTTACCGTAAAAGCTAGAAGATTACAAAAGGCTTGAGACTAAAGCCGTAAAAACTAAGTTAATGTAATTGCGCAGTATTTTTGGTTAAATTTGGTTACGCTAATGGTGGTAATAACGCGAATCGTTATCAATAATATGTTATTGATAAATAACGAATTTTTGCTTTGTGTGCATTACTGTACTACACTGTGAGCATAAATTTATTAATCCAGAATAAAAGGTGAAGTTATGCAAGGTAATCCTAAAGTTCTCGCTAAGTTAAATGAAGTACTTACCGGCGAATTAACTTCTATTAATCAATACTTTCTACATGCTCGAATTTATAAAAATTGGGGCTTAAAAGCGTTAAACGATGTTTGTTATAAAAAATCTATAAAAGATATGAAGCAGGCAGATGAGTTAATTGAACGCATTTTAATGCTAGAAGGTTTACCCAATTTACAAGCCTTAGGTAAGTTGCGCATTGGTGAAGACACCGAAGAAATGCTGCAGTGCGATATTGATTTTCAGTTAGAGCAACTACCACAACTGCGGGTAGCGATTGCCCTGTGTGAAACAGAGCAAGACTATGTTAGCCGAGATATTCTGACCGACATACTAGAATATGAAGAGCAACATTTAGATTGGATAGAAACCCAACAATATCAAATCGAAGCTTTAGGCTTAGCTAATTATCTGCAAGCTCAGTTAGGAGATGAATAATATGAAAGGCAACACTAAGATTATTTCCGCGCTCAACACCTTATTAGCCAACGAGCTAGCGGCAATGGATCAATACTTTATTCACTCTCGTATGTATGAAGATTGGGGCTTACAAAAGTTATTTGTTCGTATAGATCATGAGTTTGAGGACGAAAAAGGCCATGCTTCAGCATTAATAGAGCGCATTCTGTTTTTAGAAGGCGTGCCAGATATGAGTAAGCGCGATGCTATTCATGTTGGTAAAAACGTGCCGGAAATGCTGCAAAACGATTTAAATGTTGAATACAGCGTGGCTAAGTTACTAAAACAAACCATGGCCTTGTGTGAGCAAGAGCAAGATTATGTTACCCGTAATATTTTACAAACCTTGTTAGCTGATACCGAGATTGATCACGCCCATTGGTTAGAGCAGCAACTAAAATTAATTAAAGTATTAGGCTTACCTAATTACTTACAATCACAAATGTAAGCTGTAGCAATTGTTACTTGCTGTCGAAAAGGGATAGCCGTGGAAAACGACAGTTAGATAAGTGACAGACATGCTACATGCTAAGCATTAAAGCCGGTTTTATTACCGGCTTTTTTATGGCTATTTTATGGCGGTTTTAGCGATGTATTAGCTATGTAGTAGCATAGACACATTTTATTACAAACCAGTACCACTGTAGGCTGGCACTAGATTCAGAGCTTGGTTAGAGTAGGCGATAGCAAATTGACTCCCTAAAATATATAAATGGAATTTAGCATGAAAAAAATTCTAATGGTTAGTGCAGTCGCACTAGCGGTACTAGCAGGCTGTGCCTCTGAGAAAAGTACTACCAATAGCCAAGCTAGCCAGCAGCAACAACTGCAAATACAAGTGATTACCAGCCCGAATGATCAGCGCGCTTATAAAGTATTAACCTTAAATAATAAGCTAGAAGTGATGCTGGTATCCGATCCAACGGCAGAGAAGTCGGCAGCGGCATTAAGTGTCGGTGTTGGATTTGATTAACAAGACCCTATGAGCCAGCAGGGTATGGCGCATTATTTGGAACATATGCTGTTTTTAGGCACCGAGCGCTACCCCGATACCAAAGGCTATAGTGAGTTTATGACCAAAAATGGTGGAGCGCAAAATGCCTACACTTGGTTAGATATCACTAACTATATGTTTAAAGTTAATAACGATGCCTATGACGAAGCTTTAGATCGTTTCTCCGACTTTTTTAAAGCGCCAAAGCTGTATCCAGAATATACCGATAAAGAAAAAAATGCCGTTAATGCCGAATGGTCAATGCGTCGCGAAATGGACTTTTTTGGCCAATATAAGCTGTCACGTGCCATGATGGGGCAACATCCTGCCAACCGGTTTTTAATTGGTAATTTAGAAACTTTAGGCGACAAAGCTAACAGTAATTTACATGCCGAAACTGTGGCGTTTTATAATCAATATTATTCAGCAAACATAATGAAAGTGGCGTTGATAAGTAATTTACCGCTAGTTGAAATGGAAACATTAGCCAAAAAGCACTTTGCTAATATTAAGAATAAAAATATTGCTAAACCCAGCGTAACCGAACAACTGGATTTTAGTCAGCTCGGTGCTAAACGCATTTACTATGTACCGAATGAAGATGTAAAACAGTTACGCATCGATTTTACTATCGATAACAACGCTGAACAATTTGCGGTAAAACCGAATGAGTTTGTCAGTTATTTATTAGGCTCAGAAATGCCAGGCAGTCCGGCTGAGCAATTAAAAGCAATGGGTTTAATTTCCCAATTAAGCAGTAGTGCCACGCCAGATTTATATGGTAACTATGGCGCACTAAGTATTGATGTTGACTTAACCGACGCCGGTATGCAAAACCGCGAAGGTATAGTTGCGGTAATTATGCAATATATTGCACTAATACAGCGTGAGGGTGTTGATAGTAAATACTTTAGTGAAATTCAAACTAGCTTAAATAATAAGTTTCGTTTTTTAGAAAAAAGCGATGAATTTAGCTATGTCGCTAATTTAACCGATGCTATGCAAAAAGTGCCCGCTAAGCATGCGATTAATGCCAACTACTTTTATCAGCAGTTTGATGCTGCAGCAGTGCAACAAGTATTACAGCAATTAACACCAGAGCGGTTACGAGTTTGGTATATCAGTCAGCAAGAGCCCAGCGATAGCGCACTACACTTTTATGATGGTAAATATAAAATTGCTGATATTAGCTTAGAAGAGCAACAAAGTTGGCAGCAATCGCCTTCATTAGCGTTAACTTTACCGACAGTAAACCGGTTATTACCAGAACAGTTCGCCATTAAGCAAAATGCCAAACAAGATAAACCACAGCTGGAACTGGAGCAGCATGACATTAAAGCTTGGTTGTATCCAAGCCAAGAGTTTGCTCATCAACCTAAAGGTAGCCTAACCCTACTGATTAATACTAAAAGCGCACAACAGGATGTTAGAGCAAGCGTAATGCTGGCTATATGGCGCGATATTTATAACTTGCAACAAAGTGCTTTAGCAACTGAAGCTTCTATTGCGGGTATGCAAATGGGCTTAAGTGAAGGCAATGGTTTAATTCTTACGGTTGCCGGCTTTACCGATAAACAACCGCAATTAATCCAGCAAGCGTTAGCCGGTTTAAACTTCAATGTAGATCAGCAAAGCTTTACTCAAGCGCTAGATCGTTTTATACGCGGTGTGCAAAATCAGTCTAAGCAATTTCCTTATTATCAAGCATTTAATGCTTATAATAAGCTGATCCGTAACGGCAATAACGAACCAGAGCAATTAGTTACTGCAGCACAAAGTCTGACGCTACAGCAACTGCAGCAATTTATGCAGCAGACGCTAGCGCATAATCATTTACGCTTGTTTGCTTTTGGTAATTATGATCAAAAAGATTTGCAGCACGTTGTTAGTGAGGTAAACCAAAGTTTACCGGCAGAGCGGGTAACGCAGCCGTATCAAGCTACTGCTTATTGGCAGCCACAACCTGGGCAAACTTTAGTGATCCAGCGCGATATTGATGTGGCCGATGTGGCATTAATGGATGTGCATATTCACCCAGAGCCTTCATATCGGCAATTGGCTAGCGCCACAGTATTAGGCAGTCACTTTAGTAATATAGCCTTTGATAAACTGCGCACAGAAGAGCAACTGGCTTATGCAGTAGGCGGTACCGCAACTAAAGTAGATAACTATGTCGGCTTTGCCATGTATATCCAAACACCGGTAAAAAGTGTGTTAGATATGCAGGCTCGGTTCGATAAATTTAAACAACAATATGCGACTGAATTAGCCGCATTAACTGAGCCGCAATTTGAGCAGTTAAAAGCCAGCACCTTAATTACCCTAAAACAGCCGGCTAAAAACTTGCAACAAGAAGTGGCGCCGCTATTAAGTGATTGGTATCAAGAAAAGTTTAGCTTTGACAGTAAACAAAAACTAATTGCTGCCGTTGAGCAAGTCACACTAGCGGATGTTAGCGCCTTTTATCAGCAAACCATGTTAAACCCAGAGGCTGCACGGGTATCAGTGCAAATGCGCGGCACTAAATTTCAGCAACAACCTTTTGCTAATTTACCTAAGCAGACGTTAGTGTCCGATATTGCTGAGTTTCAACGCAATATGGCTAAACAGTAAGATTAAATAGTAGGGCAAAACAATAAACCTTAGGCTTGGCTTACTTTAGCTAAGGCCAATTAATGCAAATAAGCCAGGCTGCTGTAGACGCTTGGCTTATCTTTTTTTTATCCCCATCCAACGCAAAAACCAAATTTATTTTCTTTAACGGTTGCCCGATAACTACAAAATGTTATAACATCACAAACCTTAACCATAATGTTATACTATCACGTTACTGTAATGCCGGAGTTAAGTCTGGTGTAGAGCGATTTTAGATTGATATTTAGACTACAGTAGTCTGTATTTTTAAGCTTAGTAAGTAACGTGTCAGTGTCAGAATAGGAGTGAAAATGTTTAATAAAACGGTTTTAGCCAGCCTAATTACAGCTGCGGTATTTTCTAGCCCACTATGGGCACAAGCAGTCAAAGGTGTCGTAACCGATACCGCTGGTAAACCTCTTACTGGTGCAGAAATATCGATTATTGGTGAGAATATTCGGGTTAAGTCAGACAGTGACGGCCGTTTTATTATTGATAATTTGCATACCCTCGATGCCGAGTTACACGTTGAAGCCAGTGGTTATGCCCACCGTAATTTTCATTTCAACGTGCCAGAAGAAGGCTTAACCGATTTAAAATTAACATTATTATCATCGGCAATAGAAGTGATTGATGTTAAAGCCAGCCCATTTCATGCTTCTGCCAATGAATCAGCGTTACCGGTCAGTGTGCTGGCGGGTGATAATCTTAAAATGCGTCAGGCTGCTACGCTAGGTGATACCTTAAAAAATGAAGTTGGGGTGCATAGTAGTTTTTACGGTGGTGTTACCAGTAGCCCTATTATTCGCGGTTTAGATGGTCCTAGAGTGTTAATTACTCAAAACGGTTTAGATTCAGGTGATGCCTCTCGGGTGGGCCCTGATCATAGTGTGGCAGCTGAAGCCAGCACCGCCACCCAAATTGAAGTGTTACGTGGCCCAGCAACCTTATTTTATGGTAGCGGTGCTATTGGTGGTGTGGTTAACGTGGTTGATCAGCGTGTTCCCACGGATAGCAGTACCCGCGCCGAATGGATGCTAGAGCATGGCTCAGGTAATAACGAAAAACTGGCCGCGGGCTCTATTAGCAGCGGTGGCGATAATTTTGCTGTATATGCGGATGGTTTTATTCGTGATAACGATGCTTATAAAATTCCGCATCGCAATTCACATAGCGAGGCAGATGACGATCACGCCGAGCACGCTGATGAAGCGTTAGGCAATAAAGTGGAAAATACCCAAGCTAAAGCGACCGGTTTTACTTTAGGCGGCAGTTATTTACTCGATAATGGTTTTGTGGGTGTTTCTTATGGCCGAATGGATCGTGAATACGGCATTCCAGGCCATAGCCATGCAGGTCACAATCATGCAGAAGCTGAGGCGACTCCAGATGTACATGCCGAATTAAGCCAAAACCGTTGGCAGTTATTAAGCGAGCTTAATTTACAGCATAACTTTATTCGCCAAATTAATACCCGTTTTGCTTATACTGATTATCAGCATAAAGAGATTGAAGGCACCGAGATAGGTACAGTGTTTAGTAATGATAGTTACGAGGCACGGGTCGAGATATTACATCGGCCACGTTTCGATTGGTTAGGTGGCATTAGTGTGCATTACAAATATAGTGATTTTGCTGCGGTGGGTGAAGAAGCCTTTACACCCCCTTCACGCAGTGAAATGTTAGCCTTAGCCTGGATGGAAGAGCGTCATTTTGGCCCAGTATTATTGCAATTAGGTGCGCGAATAGAACAAGTCACTATAGATGCTAGCAACGTGGTATTGCCTAGTTTAGAGTTACATTCACATGATGCTGCTCCAGAAGCAGGCCATGATGAGACTAGCCAAATATTTGCCTTTAAACAGAAATTTACCCCTTATAGCTTATCAGCCGGCGCGGTATGGGATTTTGCTGAAGGTTATAACCTGGGTTTGTCATTGTCACGTTCAGAGCGTGCCCCTTCAGCAGCAGAATTACTCGCCTTCGGCCCGCATATTGGTACGGCCTCTTATGAAGTCGGCGCCTTATTTAATTTAGATGCTGATGGCGATAGTTTTATAGTTAACAACCAACCTATTAAGTTAGAAACCGCTAATAATATCGATTTGTCGCTACGCAAATTTAGTGGTGATTTTGGTTTTATATTTAATGCTTTTTATAACCAAATTGATAATTATTATTATCAGCGTAATACCGGTTTATTAGCCGAAAGTGGCCATGATCATGCTGCAACAACCCCAGGCTCTGAAGCTGCACATGAGCACGAAGATGAGCTGCCGGTGTACTTATTTAGCCCAGCGGATGTCCGGTTACATGGTTTTGAAGGCCAGTTTGTCTGGCGCATGGCCGATCCATATACCTTAACGTTACAAGCCGACTATATTAGAGCCCGCTTACAGCAAGGTGGTGATTTACCTCGTACACCGCCACTGCGTTTAGCAGCAGAATTTGGCTATGATTTAGGTGATGTCAGTGCTGACATTCGTGCTACTCGTTATTTGAAACAAGACAAAGTAGCGGCAGAAGAATCAGCAACAGCTGGCTATACCTTAGTTGATGCCAGCGTTAACTATCGGGTGTACTTAGCAGGGCAAGAAATATCACTGTATGTGAAAGGACAAAATTTAACCAATGAATATGCCGCTGTGCATACGTCATTTTTAAAAGATATTGCCCCTTTACCTGGCCGTTCATTTGCACTTGGCGTTCGGGGTAGTTTTTAACAAACTGTTTTTATAATACGACAGAGTTAGCTTTCTGTTAGCGATGAAATACGTTAGCAGAAAGCTAGTTTGTATTGAGAACCATTCTTGTTTGTGTTCTAATCACGGCATTATTTTAGTGTCGTCACTGGAGCAGCAGAATGAAATTAGTTAGCGTTATTAGTTTAGTTGGTGCAAGTGTATTAAGTAGTTTTTTGCCTATGGCTAACGCTGCTGAAGTTAATGTTTACTCTGGCCGACAAGAAGAATTAGTTAAACCATTATTAGAAAGATTTACTGCCGAAACGGGTATTAAGGTTAATCTTATTACCGGTAAAGCGGATGAGTTAATTAGCCGTATGGTCAGTGAAGGGCGCAATAGCCCTGCTGATATTATCATTAGCTCCGATGTCGGTCGTTTATATCGAGCCAAACAACAGCAAGTGCTGCAAGCCGTTCAATCAGACACCTTAACTGAAACCATTCCAAGTGCATTGCGTGATCCTAACGGCTATTGGTATGGGCTAACCATGCGCGCTCGGCCTATTATGTATGTTACCGCTAAAGTTGATGCCTCAGAACTATCTACTTATGCCGATTTGGCTAATGCTAAATGGAAAGGCCGTATTTGTGTTCGCTCTTCAGATAATATCTATAACCAATCGTTAACGGCCAGCTTTATTGCTCATGATGGTGCTGCGGCAACAGCTAAATGGGCACAAGGTTTTGTGGCTAATTTTGCTCAGCCGCCACGAGGCGGTGATCGCGATCAAATCAAAGCTGCCGCCGCAGGCATGTGCGATATAGTTATTGCTAACACCTATTATTTAGCCGGTATGTTAGCGGATGATAGCCAAAAAGCTGCTGCAGAAAAGCTTAGTGTATTTTGGCCAAATCAAGCTACAGACGGCGTACACGTAAATATTTCTGGTGCCGGTGTGGCTAAATATGCACCCAATAAAGCCCAAGCAGTTAAGTTGCTAGAATTTATGACCACTGCTGACGCTCAGCGTTGGTATGCCGAAGCAAATCATGAATACTCTATTCGTGCAGATGTTGCCAGTAGCGACATTTTACAGCGTTTCGGTGAATTTAAAGCCGATACTTTACAGTTAGAGAACTTAGGCGAATTAAATGCAGATGCAATTCGCTTAATGGATCGTGCTGGCTGGAAGTAATTGCCTGATGTCACATCGACAAACACAGTTTGATTTTTGGCGCGGTGTAGTATTAATACCCGCGCTTATTTTGGCTTTGCCGGTACTGGTCGTTTTTGCCAGTGTTTTTACGCCGCAAGTTGAAATTTGGCAGCATTTACGCCAAACCGTATTAACCGACTATATTATTAACTCGCTACTGCTTGCTACCGGTACCGGTTTTGGTGCGTTAGTTATAGGTACCACCACTGCTTGGTTTGTTAGCCAGTATGATTTTTTTGGCCGCCGCGTGTTGCAGTGGTTATTGCTGCTGCCGCTGGCCATGCCGGCCTATATTATTGCTTATACTTACACTGGCGTATTAGACTTTGCCGGCCCAGTGCAAAGTTGGCTAAGAGCCACGTTCTCTTGGTCTTATGGTGATTATTGGTTCCCCGAAATACGCTCGTTAGGCGGCGTTATCATTATGTTAATGTTAGTGCTGTATCCATACGTATATATGCTCGCGCGTAGTGCTTTTTCAGAACAAAGTGGCTCATTATCTGAAGCAAGTCGCAGTTTAGGCTTAACCACACGACAGCACTTTATTCGGGTTGCTTTACCATTAGCTCGGCCCGCTATTTTAACCGGTACTGCTTTAGCTATGATGGAAGCCTTTGCCGATTACGGCACAGTGCAATATTTTGGCGTCTCAACCTTCACCACCGGTATTTTTCGCACTTGGTTTGGCTTAGGTAATCAACCCGCAGCTGCTCAGTTAGCGGCCATGCTAACTAGTTTTGTGCTGATATTATTATTATTAGAACATTGGTCACGGCGTAAAATTCGCTACTATCATCAAGGCCAACGCCATAGAGCAGCGGCACGTAAATCGTTAACAGTCGCCAAGCAAGTAGGGGTGTTTATCCTATGTGGTTTACCTATTCTGTTCGGGTTTATATTACCGGCTAGTCAGTTAGGATTATGGGCGGCAGAGCGCTATGAAATGCTGTTTGATCCAGCCTATATTAGTTTGTTGTGGAATAGCTTTTCCTTGGCGGCCATTGCGGCGGTGGTATCGGTGATATTGGCGCTAACCTTTGCCTATGCTAAACGGTTACGTAACAGCTTATTTATTCGCTTACCGGTGCAAACGGCCGCGTTAGGTTATGCCATCCCCGGCACGGTGATCGCCATTGGCGTTATGATCCCATTAGCCTGGCTAGATAACCATATCGATTTATTGGCAGAAGACTGGTTTGGTATTCGCACCGGTTTATTATTTTCGGGTAGTTTATTTGCTTTAGTATTAGCCTACAGCGTGCGCTTTTTAGCGGTGTCACTGCATAGTGTTGAGTCAGGTTTAGCACGGATTAAACCCAATATGGACCATGCCGCGCGCTCATTAGGTGCTAGTTCGAGTCAAGTATTAACGAAAATTCATTTACCGTTATTACGCGGCAGTGTATTAACCGCGTTATTGTTGGTGTTTGTCGATGCGTTAAAAGAGTTACCCGCCACCTTAATTTTGCGGCCATTTAATTTTAATACATTAGCGGTGCGTACCTACGAACTGGCATCAGACGAGCGCTTAGCCGATGCAGCGTTACCAGCATTATCTATCGTGTTAGTTAGTTTGTTACCGGTGATAATACTGGCACGCGGTCTTGATACTGATATAAAAGCTCCGGATATTAAAGCTCCGGATATTAAAGCTCCGGATATTAAAGGGTAAGCCATGCTAGCTTTACAACACGTTGCTATAGCCTATAGCGCGGATACTGTAGTTAAAGACGTTAACTTTGCTTTGATGCCGGGCCAAATAGGTTGCCTACTGGGGCCATCAGGCTGCGGTAAAACCACAATATTGCGAGCAATTGCCGGCTTTGAACGCCTAAAATCAGGCAGTATTGTGCTGCAAAAAACTGAAGTGAGCAGTGCTCAACAGCACATAAACCCTGAGCAACGCCAAGTAGGTATGGTGTTTCAAGACTTTGCTTTATTTCCGCACTTATCAGTAGCCGATAATATTAGCTTTGGTTTGGCCCGCGCCAGTAAAGCTGAAAAAGCGCAAAAAGTACGGCAATTATTGCAGTTAGTCGGTTTGCCTAATTTAGGCAATCGTTTTATGCACCAGTTATCAGGCGGCCAATTGCAGCGGGTGGCTTTAGCGCGTGCTTTAGCACCAGAGCCAAAAGTACTATTACTCGACGAGCCTTTTTCTAGTTTAGATACCGATTTACGCGAAAGCCTAGCCCGTGATATTCGCGACATTTTAAAACAGCTAAATATCACCGCATTGTTAGTGACGCATGACCAACATGAAGCCTTTGCTATGGCCGATATTATTGGCGTTATGTCGGACGGTGAATTACAACAATGGGCCACACCTTACGAGTTATACCATAAACCGATTAACCGTTTTGTTGCCGACTTTATTGGCCGTGGCGTGTTAGTACCCGGAACCGTATTAGCAGAAGGAAAAGTAGAAACTAATCTGGGTATATTCACCCCGCGCTACAATAATATTATGCAGCAAGGCGCTAGGGTAGATGTGTTAATTCGCCCAGACGATATTGTGCACGATGACAGCAGCCCAGTTACGGCTGCAGTAGTAGAAAAAACCTTCCGTGGCTCACATATTTTGTATCAACTAAAGCTAAAAAGTGGAGAGCAAGTGCAATGCCTAGCGCTAAGCCACCATAACCACGCCATAGGCGAAGACATCGGTATCCGCTTAGACTTAGATCACCTAGTACTATTCCCCGTATAATCAACAAGCTGTTAAAATAGGGTCGTAGTTAATTAATAAAATGTTAATAAGCTACGGCCTAAGCAAGCAAGATTAATTACGACTATAATTAAAACTCCTCGTTTTTTTGATTAATAAATAATCAAGGAAATACTATGCCTTCGTTGCATATTGCTTACTCAGTGGGTATGGCTGGCGTAAATATCGGCAGTGATATTAAAGCGGTGCAAATTGCTTTAAATACAATTTTGGCTTTAACGCCATTAGCACCTACTTCAATATTTTCAGCAACAGGCTCACCAATACAGCCATTAGTTATCGATGGTTTTTTAGGGGCTCATCTAGACAACTCTAAAACCGTAGCGGCTATTAAGCTGTTTCAAAGCAATGTTGTTGGCCTAGCAAACCCCAATGGTAAAATAGAGCCCAATGATGCTACGCACCGCAAAATAAATACCACCCTAGCTGCGGCTTATGCAACACCTTATCAATTGCCAAGGGTACAATCCTCTGCGCCACCGACCGCGCAAGATTATAATGATATTGCCCAAACACTAGGCTGCGAAGTTGCTGCCATTAAAGCGGTTGCTCAGGTTGAATGTTCAGGCGAAGCGTATTTTAGTAACGGCAGGCCGAAAATATTATTTGAAGCCCATATTTTTTCTCGTTTAACCCAGCATCGTTATGATATTAGCCAGCCAACTATCTCTAGCAGAAGCTGGAACCCTGCTTTGTATACGGGTGGTAATGCTGAATACTATCGCTTAGAGCAAGCATTGGCTTTAGATCCGTTAGCAGCATTGCAGTCGGCGTCTTGGGGCAGGTTTCAGATTATGGGTTTTAACTATCAAGCCTGTGGCTATCGAACAGTTCAGGCTTTTGTTCAGGATATGTTTTGCTCCGAAACAAAGCAGTTAGAGGCATTTGTTGGTTTTATAAAGTACAACTCGCTAGATATCTACCTACAGAATAAAGATTGGTCACGGTTCGCTCGAGGCTATAACGGCCCTGGTTATGCAGAGAATAAATACGATATAAAAATACGAGCAGCGTATAAAACTTTTTCGAGAGAGAGTGCGTGATAACCGTTTTAGCGAGACTAAATAACCCGATATAACTCGATACTAAGACTGTGGATAATCTTAGTACCGAGTTGCAGTGCAATTAACCTAAGGTGGCTAGTCTTTAGGTTGCTCTAACGGTAGCGCAGTACTGGCTTCTGCATCAGCTTGTGGGCTAGCTAATGTAGCTTGATCTGATGTTACCGGCATCGCGCGTGATTGCTGATTTATTTGATGAATTTGATTGGTGTTAGCCAAATCTTGTTCATTTTTAATGCTAGCAATGGTTTCACGATCAGAGAAGAAGCTGCGAATATCAGCGATAATCGACTGCATTTCTTCTGGGTTTTCTTGCATTTCTAAAATATGTCTTGGGTGCTCAACATTCTTTGCGCCACTGTCGGCAAAGGTGCTAGTCATAATGCGCGAGCTGATAATCCACGGCGTTAATGACGAGCGCATAACATAGTTTTCTGAAGCGGTAGAATCGTAAATACCTTTACCAGTGGTAAGCTTACTTTCAGTATAAGTGCCTTCACATTTTAAATAGACTAATAATGAATTAAAGTTTAGCTCGGCCCAAAAAGTATGGCTGTAGTTTTGCAATAAGCGGCCAAAGCTATGACAAATTAACCAGCTAAATAATAAGCTTAAAATAAACTGACTTTCATTAAATAACTGCACGGCAAGGGGTTCAGGATCAACACCACTATACCGAGCGTTCTGAATATCGGTAATTAATGCCATCACGTCTTTAGCTTCAAACATTAAATAGAATAAAATCATTGGGCCAATTAATAGTAATATTTGGCCTACTGCAGTAGCGGCAATACGTAGTTGCTTAAATAAAGCGGTATGGGGTAAGGGCGCGTATTCTGGCTGAGTTTCTATCATAACTTCGCCACTAAAGTTGCCTTTACTTTCAGATTGTTCGTTTAAATTTGGATTTAACTCACGATAAACACGGTTAGGTATTTCTTTATAGCGGCGGTTGGCCATCACAATATTGTCGATATTTACAAACAACTCGCGAGGGTGAATATTTTCTTGCCAGTTAGCACGGTACTCGGCCACTTTAGTTTGCGCCTGTACCAGCGCGGTGCGTTGTTTTAATAAAATAAAAATTAAGCTGCCACTGATAGCGGCAAATACTAGTACTAAAAGTAACTGCGGTAATACGGCAAAGCTTTGTAAATTTGACTGCTTTAAGCGTGCAACGGTATCGGCAATATCCGGTTGCTGTAGTAAATAATTAATTATCAGCCCTAAAATTACCGGCGCTAAAATAGCGAAGGTCATAATTTTTGCTAATTTTAAAGTGCCTTGGGTTTCGATAGTACGTTCCGCATGACGATACACCGTGCTGGCTGCGCGCCAGGTTAAAATTAAATACACTACTAATACAAAAGAAAAAATAGGTAATAAAATATCACCTGTAGTACCAACCAAGCCAGTTAAGCACACAAACGCCGTTAACGCATAAGCAATTAAAGCGACAAAAGTGCCGATAATAGCACCAGAAAAACGCTGGGCTAGATTACGTAGTGGATAAGGTAAGAATATTAATTTTGTGACTAAGGTATGAACGAAGCGAGAAATAAAGCCATCAGGTTCAACAAAGGTTTTATTTTTGCGACCCATAAGCATTTCTTCTAAATCAATGCTTTTATAATGGGGGGTTTCTAGCTTAGCGGTTTCGCGTTCTGACTTGCTAAAGTTCGGTGCCAATGATGTAGGCACACTGCGACCAACAAAAAAACGAAACATTTGAAAAATGCCACCGCCCAAGGCTCTTAGACCACCGGCTAATAAAATGAAGCCCACTCCAGCATAAATCCAGGCTAGCGCTTTATCTGCTTGAACTAAGTTAATCACTTGAAGTAAGGGATAAATACCTAGCAAACTTACCAACAGGCCTCTGATTGCTCTAAAAAGTCCCTCTACTTTAAAGGGGTTACGGATCCCTAGGGATTCACTGCCATAATCATAGGCCATTAGTACTTCCTTTTGCTTTTATTAATAACGTGAATAGAGACGTAAAGAATAACGTAAAATGTATCGGCTAGTAGTTTGCCGTAATGAGTTCATATTGCAATAAATTCTGTTAAACCTACAAAGCAAAAATCCAGCCGTGGTTAAACCTTTGGCTGGATTTTTGTTTCAATTAAACTATCACTGAAATAATAATTTAAAACTAAAGATTAGTTAAGTAAAGCTTCTATTTTATCTGCGACTGCAGCAATACCGACCACGCCATCTAAATGGCCCCATATGCCAGGAATTTCAGCATAGTCTGCTTGTTTAGCGCCGGCATGGTTTTCGCCAGCATTCATGGCATCAACACTAGCCTTCGCCATAGCGGGATATAGTAACTGATCACCTGTTGCCGGTAAAAACAAGGTTTTTGCGCTGATGTTTTTAATCGCTTGCTGCCAATTGTCGCCCATCCCAGCACGATACAGTTGCGAAGCACGTATTAAGTATAAAATATGGTTGGCATCTTGCACTTCAGCGCGCATAGCGGCATGTTGCATCAGTTGATCCCAAGCTGAAAAGCTGGCCAAAATATTGTTATGTGGCGCAGCATCGGTTGCTGGCGCTGGATAACGCATATTAAAGCCGGTAGGGAATACTGCATCTTGAATAATATAAGCTAAGGCGGTGACTAAACCTTGCTTAGGTTGGCCATGCTCATAATAGTCGCCATTATGCCAATTAGGGTCGGTTTTAATCGGATAAGCCCAGCGCTCTAATTTTACGGCCGCCCAAGCATCAATATAAGCTGTGCCAATGACAGGAATTAAGCGTTCAACTTTATCTGGATAACGGGTCGCCCATTCAATGGCTTGAAACGAGCCCATTGAAGCGCCAACCACGGCGTGCAATTTAGCAATACCTAAGCTATCCAGTAAGGCTTTTTGTACTTCAACGAAATCGGCAATGGTCACTACTGGGAAGCTTAAACCATAAGCTTTACCGGTATCAGGGTTAATGGTTGCCGGGCCTGTGGTAATAACGTTTTTATCAAACACATTGGCATTAACTAAGGTATCAACACTAATCACATAATACTTATTAGTATCGATAGCTTTATTCGGGCCAATAATCGCATCCCAGTAACCAGGAGCGGCATCGTCGGCCGTATATTTACCTGCAGCATGTGACGTGCCAGAGAAAAAGTGAGTGATTAAAATCACATTAGATTTATCGGCATTTAACGTGCCGTAAGCTTCCCAACCAACTTTTAGCTGCTTAATTGTCGAGCCGTTTTGGGTGGTATAAACCGGCATTTCAAAGGCTTGTTTTTCAACTAAGGCTAGCTCTTGCACAGGTGCTTGGCCTAGGTTTTTGTCCAGTTCAGCTTGGCCAGAACAACTAACAACCAGTAATAGTAAGCTGATAAAAATTAGATTAATTTTAGGCATAACTTTACCTCCTTATAGCCATTGAAATAGCGTAATCGCAAGTAAGGTGCCAATTACTGGCACTAACACACTCACAACAGCCATTGGCCAATAGGCGTTTTTATGGGTTTCGCCACAGATAGCACGAATGGTAGTTACTACATAACCGTTGTGCGGCAGTGAGTCTAATGCACCAGATGAAATAGCGACCACACGGTGTAATTGCTCTGGATCCACACCACGATCTAAATAATGCGGGGCTATTTCCGGTAGGGCTATAACTTGGCCTCCTGAAGCCGAACCCGTTAAGCCGGCGATAGCACTAACGGCCACCGCGGCGCCTAATAATTCTGGGCCGGGCAAATGGGTCATAAAGGCTACTATATCGGTAAAAGCAGGTGTTAATTTGGCTACCGAACCAAAACCAACGACTGCGGCGGTATTACCAATTGCCATTAGCGCACCGGTAACACCTTCGTTGGTGGCTTCGCCTAGGTTATTTAAAAAGCGATGATTCAATAGATATAAGCTAACCACACCACCGGTTAACGCCACTAATAACGCGGCTTGCTGTAAGCTATCGTGTAATAAATATGACAGTACTAATACGATAATCAGCGGAATAATACCGGTAATCGGATGCGGTAATGCACGTTCAGTTATTGCTGGGTCAGTTTCGCGCTGCACAAAGTTTTCTCCTTTGCTAACGGCACGTTTTATCATCCACATTAATAACATATAACCACCGATGGCCATAAACATGGCCACGATAATACTCACTTGCCAGCCGGCATATGGGGTGGTATTTAAATATTGGATTGGGATCCAGTTTTGGATCTCAGGTGAACCTGCAGATGTCATAGTGAAGGTAACTGAACCTAAAGCTAGCGTGGCAGGAATAAAGCGCCGCGGTAAGTTAGCGCCTTTAAATAAGCTTAATGCCATTGGATAGGCCGAGAACGCCACCACAAATAAACTTACGCCGCCATAAGTTAACACCGCACAAGCTAATACCACAGCCAGAACGGCTTTACTTTTACCGAGTTTTTTCACGATCATCAGTGCTACGGCATCAGCTGCACCGGTGTGTTCCATCAGTTTTCCAAATAATGAGCCTAGTAAAAACATTAAAAACCAAGCCGCAACAAAACTGGCAAAACCAGACATATAGCCATGTACAAAATCAAGCTTATCAGTGAGTTGCCAAAATGGAATACCATTGGTAACGGCAACTAATAACGCACATAGTGGTGCGGTTACAAAGAGATTAAAGCCACGCATTGTTAATACAAAGAGTAACCCTAACCCGACTAGAAGTCCTATGACTGCTAACATCTTAAATCCTTATTGTCATTTTGGGTTAGTCTGATACAGCATGGGTTTTTGCACCATAGTACTAAGGTACAGGTTAAAAAATCTGCAGAGAGCGCTACAGTAGGGTGGACATTGCATTAAATCAGCAGGAGAGCCTAAATGGCCAATAATTATAAAAACAATGTAACGCACAAATTCAGCCGCTCTTTACTTAAGCCAAGCTTAATTGCACTAGCTATTAGCGCGAGTTTAAGTGGTGGTGTTATCGCTCAAGAAGCGGTAGCAGAAACGGAAGTTGAAAGCGCAAAACTAGAGCGGATCCAGGTTACGGCCCGTCGCACAGTTGAAAGCTTACAAGAAGTACCAGTAGCAGTAACCTCTATTGGTAGTGATGAATTACAACAACGCGGTATGGATAACTTAATTGCTGTTCAGCAATATTCACCCAATACCACGTTACAAGTTTCGCGCGGTACTAACAGTACGTTAACGGCTTATATTCGTGGTATTGGTCAACAAGATCCATTATGGGGTTTTGAGCCAGGCGTTGGTATCTACATTGATGATGTGTATATGGCGCGTCCACAAGGTGCGGCGTTAGATGTATATGATGTAGAGCGGATTGAAGTATTACGTGGTCCACAAGGTACTTTATATGGTCGTAACACTATTGGTGGTGCGGTTAAGTATGTAACTAAACAATTAACTGGCGATACTGAGTTTGCAGTGCGCGGTACTATCGGTACTAAAAACCAGCAAGATGTTAAATTGTCAGGTCAAGTGGGTTTAACCGACACTTTATTTGTTAGTGGTGCAATTGCTAGCTTTAATCGTGATGGTTTTGGTACTTACTTAAATACCGGTGCTGATAACTACGATAAAGATGTCCAATCTGGCCGTATTAGCGTGCAGTGGAATGCTGCAGATAATTTTAGAGTTAACTTTAGTGCAGATAAAACAGTAGATAAGTCTAACTCTAAAGGTGGCTTCCGCTTAACACCAAGTTTATTAGTACCAGATCAACCGTTAACAGATAGCGTGTATGACTCTTACACCAGTATGCCTGCTGATAACAAAGTTGACACTGAAGGCCAGTCATTAACCCTAACTTGGGATGTTAATGATAACTGGACCATTAAATCGGTTACCGCAAAACGGAAAGGCGTTACAGATACTAATATCGACTTTGACTCTACACCTTTAGCGTCATTAGATGTTCCAGCTTTCTATGAAGATGAACAAACTTCACAAGAATTGCAGTTATTATTTACTGGCGACAAATTTAAAATGGCGTCTGGTTTATATTATTATACCGGTGAAGCTTGTGGTTCTTTTGGTACTGTCATTGTTGCCGGTGCTGGTGTAACCGTTGAAAACGGTGGTTGTGTTGATACCGATAGTATTGCTGCTTATGCCCAAGGTACGTATCAGTTAACTGATAAGCTATCGTTAACAGCGGGTGGTCGTTACACTAAAGATGATAAAGATGCGACGATGTATCGCAACATGTACTTAGGCTATAAAGGTCCACGTGATCCTGTTGTTCCAGGTACATTACTACAGGTACAAACAGATTTCGCAGGCAGTGAAAGCTTTAGCCACTTCTCACCGCGGATTGGTGCTGAATATCAGTACAACCGTGACTTAATGTACTATGTAAGCTACACCGATGGTTTTAAATCAGGCGGTTTTGACATGCGTGCGGTTGAAGTTGTTAACCCTAACGCTACCGACCCGTACCAAGAAGAAACGGTTGATACTTATGAGTTTGGTATCAAAAGTGAATGGTTAGATCAACGCGTACGTTTAAACGCAGCGGTTTTCCATTCTTCGTATGATGATATGCAAGTTACTGTGCAACGTGCTGTAGGTAATAACGTAGCCTCTCAAGTATTAAACGCCGCTAGCGCAGATATTAACGGTGCTGAAGTTGAAGCGCTATTTGCTGCCTCGCGCGATCTTGAAATCAGTGCCATTGTTGGTTACTTAGATGCATCATTTAATAAAGTAGAGTTCTTTGACCCAACCTCACAATCTGTCGTAGACGTATCTGATGTTTGGGGCTTTGCTAATACACCAGAATTAACAGCAACGTTAGCTACTCGTTATACTATTGTGACTGATTTTGGTGACATTGTGTTTAGTGGTAATTTAGCTTATCGCGGTGCGACGCAAATCTTTGAAGTACCTTCAGTACTTGATTACGGCGGCTATACTTTGATTAATGCTGGTGTTAACTGGTATTCACAAGATGGTCACTGGGATGTATCGTTACAGGGTAAGAACTTAGGTGATAAGCAAGCGCGTGTTGCCGGTTATAACTTCCCATTGTTAGCGGGTGAGCAAACTATTACAGGTTATTATATCGACCCACGTACGGTTAGCTTATCAGTTGGTTACCGCTTCTAATTAAGAAAAACCTTGCCGGGGCGAAAGCCCCGGTTCATTATGGGCAAAAATGCTCAGAAACATTACTATGATTGCTTTAATTGCAGATGACCACCCCTTATTTCGTGTAGCCTTATCCCAAGCTTGTGCCAATATCCTTGGTGCTGACGCTTTATTGCTCCAAGCGCAAAACATGGGACAGCTTTGGCCATTATTACGCCAACACCCTGATACTAATTTTATTTTTCTTGATTTAAAAATGCCGGGTTCTGATGGCTTTACAGGCCTGACCGCACTGCGTACTGAATATCCTGATGTCCCAGTGATTATGGTGTCAGCAGAAGAAGACCCAGTAATCATTAAACAAGCTTTAGCCTTAGGGGCTTCTGCTTATATTCCCAAATCTGCGCCTTTAGAGCGTTTATCTGATGCGATTGCTGCCGTGCTCAATGGTGATACTTGGTTGCCTGAAGAGTTAATAGCTGATGTAAATAATGCTACTTCGTTGATAGATGATGATTTCGCCCAACGCTTAGAGCAGTTAACACCACAGCAGTTTCGGGTATTGAAAATGGTTGCCGATGGTTTGTTGAATAAACAAATAGCCTATGAAATGAATGTGCAAGAAACGACGGTTAAGCAGCATGTCTCTGCGGTCTTACGCAAGTTAAACGTTAATAATCGCACCTTAGCCGGCATTTTATTTGAAAAGCTGCGCCTGCCAGATAGATAACCTTAATGGCTTAGGTTAGCAATCACTGAGTAATTAACTCGTTATCACCTCGAAATTATTTCAACGCTATTGATATAACTAACGATAACGCGGCTTATAAAGTTGCGTTAACGTAATAAGCGTTGGAACAGCTTCTTTAACGAAACCGGTTTTAACGGTTTTAGTAAGAAGTAGAAACCGGCACTTAATGCGCTTTCACGAATGGTCTCGTTATGATCGGCCGAGTGGATAATAATCGGCGCAGTCAATTGAAACTGTTCGCTTATTTGCTGGGCAACGGCAACACCGGTCACTGCATTATCTAAATGGTAATCAAACAAGATTAAATCTGGCACTAAACCGTCTGTAAAGGCTTGTATTACCTCTTCAGGCTGACCTAATGCTATAACGTTAATTTGCCAGCTGCGCAGCAACTCGGCGACAGCAAAGCGTAGCTGTGGCTCATTATCTAGCACCAATACCGTTTTACCACTAAAGCTGGCGCTAATAGTATGAAAAGCGGGTTTAACTACTGCCACGGTAGCTTGGCTAGTGATAGGCACGCTGACACTAAAACAACTGCCTTGCTGATGCACAGAGTGTAATTCTAGCTTATGTTGCAGTATTTCAGTCATACGGTGGGCAATGGCTAAGCCTAAGCCTAAACCTTTTTGATCCGGCTGATTACCTTGATGAAACTCTTCAAATATCCGTTGCTGGTCTTCTTCGGCAATGCCGACACCGGTATCAATAACACAAATCACTAGCTGTTTGCCGCGGCGTTTAACCCCTAATAACACTTTGCCGCTTTGGGTATAACGAATGGCATTGGCTAATAAGTTTTGCACCACCCGCTTTAATAGCTTGCGATCAGTGATGACCGCTAATGATGAGCGCTGATAGTGAAAGGTTAAGCCTTTTTCAGCGGCTAATACGGAGGCATCTTTGGCGATATCATCCAAAATGGCACTAATAGTAACCGGTTGTAAGTTAGCGGTAATAGCACCAGAGTCTAATTTAGTTAGTTCTAAAATAGTGCCAAGCAACTCTTCAGCTGAGTTTAACGAACTAATTAAATGTTGGCTTAGTTGTTTTAATTCGGGGTCGGTTTGTTTGTCGCGTAATAAACTAGCAAATAAAGCTGAGGCATTAAATGGCTGCATTAAGTCATGACTGGCCGCTGAGAAAAAACGGTTTTTAGCTAAGGTATTGGCTTCTATTTTTTCTTGGGCTAATTGCAGTTGTTGGTTTAATTGCTGTAAGTCCTGAGTTCGCGCTAATACGCGTTGCTCTAATTGATATTGCTCATCAATAAAGTCACTGACGTCGCTATAAGTGGTGACAAAACCGCCACCTGGCAAGGCATTACCTTGCATTTCTAGTACTCGGCCATCCTGTTGGCGGCGTTGAAACTTATAGACGCTACCTTGTTTTAAAAAGCTTAAGCGTTTAACTATTTCGGCTTCAATATTATCGCTATCAATTAAGCCTCGCTCGAGGTTAAAACGAATTAAATCTGCTACCGGTTTACCCACTTCAACTAAACCAGGCGGATAATTAAACAAATCTATATAGCGTTGGTTCCAAGCTATTAGCCGTAAGTCGGCATCAACCACACTAATGCCTTGGCTAATATTATCAATAGTTGAGCGTAATAATGATTGATTAAACTGAAATACTTGGCTGGCTTCGTCGACAAAGCGCGCCACTGACTCAATGGGCAAGGACGCATGCTTACTAGAGGCATCCATAATTAAACGCATAGAGGCACCACCCACCACAGCGGCTAAGCTACGCTCTGCGGCTTGGACCAGATTTGCGGGGGCTAATTGTTGTAGTTCGTAGCGATCTTTTAAATTGCGTTGCAATAAGTGTTTAGCTTCTTTTTCGCCGGCAAAGCGTTTAACCAATAAAAAGCAATCTTGTATTGATAAGTTATGCGTTGCTCGAGAGGGAGGACTAAGTTGAATGCGTAAAAAACGGCCACTTTCCAGCCATTCACCGACTCGGGTAACGCTAAAGCGACTGACAAAAATCACTAATAGCGTGTTGATGGTTAAACTGATTAATACGCTGGTGGTTAAGGTATCTGCCTGTAATGACTGCGGTATTAACGTAGACCAAGCCGTTGCGGCTGAGCTTAGCCAATCCATATTAATTAAACCGGCACGGCTTAACTCGGGTAATAACAGGGTATAAGCCCACAAAAATGAACCGCCACACAAGCCAGCAATAGCACCTTGGCGATTAATTTTACGACTAAATAAGCCTAAAATCAGCGCTGGCGCTAATTGGGCGACTAAAGCAAAAGCCATTAGGCCTAATTGGGCCAAGCCCGTTGTAGTACCAATCCAGCGATAATAAATAAAGCCCATTACCATCACTGCCAGCATTGAAAAGCGCCGCAAAGTCGCCACTTTCACCCGATGCGGCTGCTCTGCTTGCTGGATAGGATCACGGTATAAAATAGGGGCTAGTAGCTCATTGGTGATCATAATACCTAACACAACCGTCGCCACCACCACCATACTAGTGGCAGCTGAAAAGCCGCCTAAATAGGCCAGCAATGCCATATCAGTGCGCTGCACCGCCATGGGAATTTGCAATAACACTAAATCAATATTGGCATCGCTGCCCAGTAACATAACTCCAGCCAGCGCTAACGGCAGGGTAAACATGCCTATTAACACTAAATACAAAGGGAAAATCCAACGTGCACTACGTAGGTGACCTAAGTGCTGATTTTCAACAAAAGTAACATGGAACTGTCTGGGTAAACATAACGTAGCGGCGAAGCCTAAAAGCACATGCAGCCAGTAAGTATGGGTGGGTAATGCATTTTTTTGCAAAGCCAGTACATCAGGATGATGCTTGGCCGCAGTAAAAATATCACCTATGCCATCATAGATGCCAAAACAGACAAAGATACCGATGGCTAATAAGGCTAATAATTTAACTAAAGACTCAAAAGCAATGGCGGTCATTAAACCTGGATTAGGTTGATGTGCTTTAGCACTGCGGCTAACAAATAACAGAGCAAAAACCGCCATCCACAGGCTGACATATAAACCGGTATCTCGATACCAATCTTGTTGGGTGGTACCGCCGACTAAGGTATCTATACTGGTAGAAACAGCATGGAGTTGCAGCGCTATATAAGGCACCACCGACATCAGCATAATCAATGTGGTGATCACGGCTAAACTGCGGGAGTGACCAAAACGGGTAGCAATAAAGTCGGCGACAGACGTAATGCGATACCGCCGACAGGCAATAGCGATACGGGCAATCAGTTTAAAACCAAACCAAAATAATAGAAAAGAGCCAATATAAGTGGGTGGCATCCACCAGCCATTTACCGCAGCTTGCGCAGTTACGCCGTAAAAGGCCCACGAGGTACAATAAATAGATAATGAGAAGCTAAACACCCAAGGTGCCAGCGGGTGCTTGCTATTGATGCGTTTGCCTAAACGGCCAACGCTAAATAAAATCAGTAAATAGACTAAGGAGAGTGCAGCAATGGTGCCGACACCAATGCTGCTACCGTTTAACATCATTTCTACCGGCGTAGTCATAGTAAAATCATGATATTGATTGTGCCTGAGTTTTTGTCAAGACACTAGCGTGCTGTCCAGCCACCATCGAGCACTAAGGTTTGCGCCGTCATATGGCGTGCACCATCACTACATAAAAAGGCAGCGGTCGCGGCAATTTCATCAACGCCAATAAAGGCTTTTTGCGGCATTGGTGCTAGCATAATTTGCTCAATAACCTGCTGTTCAGTTAAATTATGCTCTTTAGCTTGAGCACTAATTTGCTGCTCGACTAATGGCGTTCTTACATACGCCGGACAGATAGTGTTAATAGTAAAGTTAATGTCAGCGTTTTCTAACGCCACCACTTTACTAAAGCCTAATAAACCATGCTTTGCAGCCACATAAGCTGATTTAAACGGCGAGGCCACTAGCGCATGTATAGAACCAACATTAATGATCCTGCCAAAGTTACGCTCACGCATGCCAGGGAGCATAGCGCGGCTTAACATGGCAGGACCGGTTAACATGACACTAATTAATTGTTGCCACTTTTCGGGTGGGAAATCTTCTAAACGCGACACATGCTGAATTCCGGCATTATTAATCAGCACATCCGCAGGAAATTGTTGTGCACAAGCGGCAATAGATTCAGCACAGGTAACATCTAATACCATGCCACTGGCATTTAAGCCTTGATCTGTTAACTGTTGTACTTTGGCGTCAATAGCCTGCTGCTGCAAGTCGGCAATAACCACCTGATGTTGTTGCTTAGCAAAATGCTCTGCAATGGCAAAGCCAATACCACCAGTACCACCGGTTACTACTATGCGCATATAAACTCCGATTATTATTTTAATATTATTAGCTATGCTAGGGCGCGCTGGAAATAACAGCAACGGTACTTTAGTGCTATGAAGAGTGACAAAAGGGTAGCTAGAGAGAGTATTCGTGGTGCTTAAAGAGTCCTAAGCGAATAAGTTAATCAAAGAGGAACAGATGTATGGTTTCTAGTTGCTAATGAGTACCAACTGATAAAAATACGAGCTTTAAGCTTTTTAGGGTAGATGATCTGTGCTAAGTTGCGGACGCTTAAAAAAGTTACTTAGGTTCAAAAGGGCTTTTTAAATTCATTAATGTGTTTTTTTCGCCAGCTAGTTATAAAAAAGTATCTTAAGTGGTTAAAAGCTTATGCTTTACTATTGATGCTCAGTTAGCGGCACTAATTGAGGAACTTTCATGTCAGCACCGGATAAAAATACGCTGGCTGCAAACAATAAAAGAAGTGTCTTTACACGCTTTTTAGATACGGTTGAGTGGTTAGGAAATTTATTACCGCACCCAGTAACCTTATTTGCCATGTTTGCGGTAGCCGTAGTTGTAGGCAGTGGTATTGCGGCCTATTTTGATGTTAGCGCGCTTGACCCTCGACCAGAAGGTTCAGCTGGGCGTGCTGCAGATGGCGTTATTCGCGTGGTTAACCTAGTCAGTGTTGACGGTTTGCAGCGCATAGTCTCAAACTTAGTCACTAACTTTACCAATTTTCCGCCTTTAGGTGTGGTGCTTGTTGCCTTATTAGGCGTCAGTATTGCCGAGCATTCTGGCTTAATCTCTGCCGCCATGCGTGGCCTAGTAATGGGCGCATCAAAACGTACGGTTACGGTAACAATTGTTTTTGCCGGTATTGTTTCTAATACTGCTTCAGAACTGGGGTATGTGGTTTTAATCCCGATGGCAGCGGTAATTTTTCACTCGTTAGGTCGGCATCCTCTAGCAGGTTTAGCGGCGGCTTTTGCCGGAGTATCAGGCGGTTATAGCGCTAACTTATTTATTGGTACTGTAGATCCTTTACTCGCAGGTTTTACTCAACAAGCGGCTAATTTAATTGACCCTAACTATACCGTAGGCCCAGAAGCTAACTGGTTCTTTATGATCATTAGTACTTTTGTTATTTCGATACTGGGTGCTTTTGTTACTGAAAAAATAGTTGAACCTAAATTAGGCAAGTACGATGTTAATGAGGCCGCAATTGATCTAGGCAGCCCGACCTTAGACCCGTTAACAAAAACGGAAAAAACCGGTTTGAAAATGGCTGGGTTAGCTTTTTTGGGATTAGGTATTTTATTAGTATTAAGTGTATTGCCAGAATGGGGGCCATTACGCCACCCTGAAACGGGTGCAGTAGCGGGGTCACCTTTCCTAAAAGGCATAGTGGTATTTATTTTTATCACCTTTGCCATTCCTGGCTTTGTGTATGGTCGTATTGTTGGCACTATGCGTACTGATCGTGATGTGATTGATGGCATGGCTAAAAGCATAAGCTCGATGGGTTTATATATCGTTTTAGTGTTTTTTGCCGCTCAGTTTGTCGCGTTTTTCTCTTGGTCAAATTTGGGGGCTATTATCGCCGTAAATGGCGCAACTGCACTGCAAAATATAGGCTTAACAGGCCCAGAATTGTTTTTCTTCTTTATTGCTATGTGCGCCATTATTAACTTGTCACTAGGTTCAGCATCAGCGCAGTGGGCAATATTTGCACCTATTTTTGTGCCTATGCTGATGATTGTCGGCTACTCGCCTGAAGTTATTCAAGCGGCATATCGGATTGGTGATTCGGTTACCAACTTAATAACCCCGATGATGAGTTACTTTGGTTTAATTTTAGCGGTTGCTGCGCGTTACAAAAAAGACTTAGGTCTTGGCACGTTAATCGCGACGATGTTGCCGTATAGCATAGTGTTTTTATTGGCTGGACAACCCTGTTTTATGTTTGGGTATTTTTGCTGGGTTTACCGGTAGGACCTGGATCGCCAACCTATTATCAGTTTGGCGGATAAAAATAAACCTGATTAACACCTCAGCTAGACGGTTGATCCGCTAGCTGACTTAGCGCATGATAAGCGCGAACCCGCTGCGTGATATATATGTAGCAGCTTAATTTGATGATAGTAAAAGAGCTTTTTATGACTTCGACTCCTACACCAAAAATTATGCCGTTAAACAAAGATGTACATGGTGCTTTAAAAATAAATTTTGAAAATCCGTATGCACATGTTGCAGGCGATCATTTACTTCCCGTTACTGCCCATGAGTTTATTGTTGCTGGTGCTGAATACCCGATTGTATTTGTTAAAAACGAAGAAAAGAACACTTATCAATCTGTGATTATGTTGGGCTTATCTTCTAAACAAAATTTATTTGTAAAAGATGGTAATTGGCAAGGTACTTATGTACCCGTCGCTATTCGTAACTACCCGTTAGTATTAGTTCATGACCAAAATGATAAAGACCGTTTATTAGTCGCAGTAGACGAAACATCAGCACGTGTAGGGAACGACACAGGCGAAGCTTTATTTAATGAAGACGGTACAGAAAGTGAGTTCTTAGCTAAACGTAAAGAACATATGGCCGAGTTTTTAGAGCTAGGTCAGGTTACCACTAAGATGATTGCTAAATTACAAAGCTTAGACTTATTAAAACAGCAAGTATTAACCTTAAATGTGCAAGGCGAAGAGCGGCGCATTAATGGTATTTACTTAGTAGATGAGCAAAAACTAGCTGATTTAGATGATGTAACCTTAGTAGAATTACATAAGAATGGTTATTTAAAAGTAATTTATGCCCATTTATTGTCATTACAGCATACGCAAAAATTAGTATTAAGAATTGCTCAAGCTAGTTAAAACAATAACTTAGCTAATCTTTATTTGCAGTAAAGTTAAGATTTATCCCAAGCCAGCCGAAATTATTTTCGCTGGCTTTTTTATTGGTACTAGATAATTTTTAATGCTCATTTTACACTGACCCAATCTAGTGCAGTCGGCAGCAAAATTAACATAAGCTTAGTCTGCAGCCTACTGTTAACAGGCGCAGTTAGCGTAGCAGCATAAACGATGCTTTAACCGCAACTATTTACGAACCATAACTAAACTATACAAGGTAATATAGCGAATGAATCACAGCAGTATTATGGCAATAGAAGCGAGAGAAGCGCCCAGTCGTATTGCAGAACAACTTGCCGCAAATATGGAAAAAGTTCAGCAAGTGGTTGCTGTTATCGCCGCTAGAAAACCAAAGTTTGTCTATATGGTCGGTCGTGGTTCGTCAGATCATGCTGGCGTGTTCGCTAAATACTTAATTGAAATTGAAATTGGCTTACCGGTAATGTCTGCCGCGCCTTCTATCGCCAGCATTTATCATAAGTCTTTGCAGTTATCTGACGCCTTAGTCATTGTTATTTCCCAGTCGGGTCGCAGCCCTGATATTTTAGCCCAAGTTGAAATGGCTAAAAAAAGTGGTGCTTTAGTGTTAGCACTGGTTAATGATATTAGTTCACCCTTAGCCGAAATGGCCGATTACAGCTTACCGCTTAATGTTGGCGAAGAAAAAGCCGTGGCAGCAACCAAAAGCTATTTGGCTACCCTTAGCGCTATTTTGCACTTAGTTGCGGTGTGGTCTGCTAAACCTGAGCTATTGACAGCAGTGCAGCAATTACCAGCATTAATGCAGCAAGCGGTTGATTTACCCATGCAGTTAAACACCTCAGCACTGAAGAATGTTAAGCATTTAGTGGTGTTGGGTCGTGGCCTAGGCTATGCCATCTCACGTGAAATCGCTTTAAAATTAAAAGAAGTGTGCGGTATTCATGCTGAAGCTTTTTCCAGTGCCGAGTTTTTGCATGGCCCAGTAACGTTAGTCAAAGATAATTTTACCATTATTGATATCAGTATTAATGATGAATCTATAGCAGCCCATAATCAGCAAATTGCCGATGTTACCCGCCGTGGCGCTGCGGTATTACAATTACATCATCAACCTATTATCGCACCAGCACGGTTACTACCGTTACTAGTATTACAACGCTTTTACTTAGATGTTGAAGTGGTTGCGCGTGATTTAGGCATTAACCCCGATGCACCGGTGGGCTTAAATAAAGTGACAAAAACAATGTAGCTTAAGCGCTTTAAATAAAATGTAGCTAAAGCTCTTTTAGTAAATAGCCAGCACATCAAACCGTATCGAAAAACAGTAGCAATGGCTAAGTAGACAAACTCTAGTAGCAAACCTACTAGTAGTAAAAATTAGCAACCAAGCATTCAAGTGACAACGAGGCCGTTATGACGCAGCAAATTAGTGTAAGCAGATTGTTTGATGGTGAACATTGGCTGGAAAATATTACTGTAACCATTGCCAATGGTAAAATCCAAGCAATTACGCCGGCTAAGGGTGAAGTCTCTGCCGCATCATTAGTGCCTGGTTTTATTGATATTCAAGTCAATGGTGGCGGTGGGGCGTTATTTAATACTGCGCCTACTGCGCAAACATTAGCCACTATGGTCCAAGCCCATGCTCAATTTGGTACCACGGCATTGTTACCTACAGTGATCACCGACAGTATCCAAGTGATGCAACAAGCCGCTGATACTATTGCTCAAGCTATCGCGGCTAATCAGCCAGGAGTTCTGGGTGTGCACTTTGAAGGGCCACATTTATCGGTGGCGAAAAAAGGCGTACATTCTGAGCAATATATTCGGCCAATTTCGGCTGCTGAATTAGCTATTTATAGCCGAACCGATTTAGGTATTAAATTGCTAACCGTCGCCCCTGAAGCTATTAGCGCTCAGCAGGTTTCCGAGCTAGTAGCGTTAGGTGTCATTGTTTGCCTAGGCCATTCTAATGCCGATGTAGCTACCGTTCAGGCAGCTTTAGCTGCTGGCGCTACGGGTTTTACCCATTTATATAATGCCATGTCGGGTTTGAACTCGCGTGCCCCAGGTATGGTTGGCGCAGCATTGGCGGATGCCGATAGTTGGTGCGGTATTATTTTAGATGGTTACCATTTGCACCCTGTTGCCGCCAAAGTAGCCTTAGCGGCTAAAGCGCCAGGTAAATTAATCCTAGTGACTGATGCCATGTCTCCGGTTGGCACCACTGACACTGAGTTTGCATTTTTTGATGGTGTAGTCAGTCGCGAAGGTAATAAGCTTACCAACCAGCAAGGCCAGCTAGCGGGGTCAGTGTTAGATATGATCTCAGCAGTAAACTACGCCATTAATGAACTGGCATTGCCAACAGCAGAAGCCCTCAGAATGGCGTCGTTATATCCAGCGCAATTTATTAAAAGTAAGCAGCATGGCCGAATTGAAGTCGGCTACCGCGCGGATTTATTGTTACTTGATCAACAACATCAGGTACAAACTAACTGGATTGGCGGTAACGTAGTTTATCAGCGTCAATAGCGTTTAGTTGCGGTATCAATAGCAACGATAAAGCTATTCATGTACAGATATAAAATAACAAATACCGTCATTTACAACGAATATAGTTATTAAAAAATGAATACAGCAGATAAAAATAACAACAAGGATGCAGTATGACAACGGCAACAAATAAAGCCCAGCCCAGTAGCGTGTTCCCGATGGTCATCGTGGCAATGTTATTTTTTGTACTTGGTTTTGCCACTTGGCTTAATGGCTCGTTAATGCCCTATTTAAAGCAGATGCTGCTGTTAACACCTGTCCAAGCGTCGTTAGTGGTATTTTCTTTTTATATCGCCGTCACGTTTACGGCGCTACCGTCGGCTTGGTTAATTCGTAAGGTTGGCTACAAAAATGGTATGGCGTTAGGCATGGCAGTGATGATGCTAGCGGGCTTGCTTTATATACCGGCAGCCAAAACTCAAATGTTCTCACTGTTTTTATTAGCGCAACTGGTTATAGGTGCTGGGCAAACTTTACTGCAAACGGCAGTCAACCCTTATGTGGTAAAAATAGGCCCAGAGCATACCGCTGCAGTGCGGGTGAGCATCATGGGTATTCTTAATAAGCTGGCGGGTGTAGTAGCACCTATTGTTTTCACTGCATTAATTTTAAATAGTTTTGCTGATACCACAGATGCGGCGGCATTAACTTCAGTACAAATTGACGCTATGGCCAATGGCTTAGTGCTGCCTTATTTAGGTTTAGCCATATTTTTAGGCTTATTAGCGGTTGCGGTTAAGTTTTCGCCTTTACCTGAGTTAGAAAAAGAAGCCGATAATGCCAGCAGTACCGGTTTAATTAAAGCGGCTTTAACGCGGCCGAATTTAAGTTTTGGTATTATTGCTTTATTTTTATATGTCGCGGTAGAAGTCATAGCGGCAGACACTATCGGTTTATATGCGCTGTCGTTAGGGGTGAAAAGCTATAGCGTGATGACATCCTATACTATGGCTTTAATGGTGCTGGGCTATATTTTGGGCATTATTATGATCCCGCGTTTATTATCGCAACAAGCAGCGTTAGCGGTATCGGCCATGCTAGGGGTGGTATTAACCCTAGTGATTGTTAGTGATAGCCCAGATTCATATTGGTTAGCGGAACATTTGTTAGTGCCATTTGGTGGCGCTATGTTGCCAGATACTTTGCTGTTAATTGCGGTGTTAGGTTTAGCTAATGCGATAGTGTGGCCTGCAGTATGGCCGTTAGCATTATCTGGATTGGGGCCATTAACTAGCACTGGCTCTGCATTATTAATTATGGGTATAGCGGGTGGGGCTTTTGGTCCTTTAGCCTGGAGTGTGGCCAGTGGCAGCCTTGGTCAGCAAGGCGCTTATATTGTTATGCTACCTTGCTATTTGTTTATCTTATTCTATGCGCTAAAAGGCCATAAAATGCGTAGTTGGCGCAGCTAAAGTAAAAGGGTTAACCCTGATCTTGTAGTTGTTGAAATCGTGTTTTTAGCGCGATTTCAACATGCGCTGGCACAAAACTAGACACGTCACCATTGTGGCGACACACTTCTTTAACTAACGTAGAAGAAATAAAGGTGTTTTTTTCTGACGGTGTCATAAATAAACTATCTAAGGTCGGGTTCAGTTGCCGGTTCATACTGGCTAGTTGAAATTCATATTCAAAATCAGCAACCGCTCTTACACCGCGCAATAATACTTGGGCATGCTGCTCGTGAGCAAATTGGGCTAATAAACCAGAAAAGCCAATTACCGAGACATTTTTTATGCCCGCAAATTCTTGCCTAGCTAATGCTACGCGTTCTTCTAAGCTAAATAGCGGTTGTTTACTAGGGTTAGAGGCTACGCCAACAATAACTTGATCAAACATGCGTGACGCACGTTGCACTATATCAGCATGGCCATTAGTAAGTGGATCAAAGGTGCCTGGATAAATTGCTTTTATATTCATGAGGTTTCGCTTTTTCCTTCACGCTTTAGCACCAGCTTTGTTCTGCTACTAGAGTTTATAGTCTATTTGGCGTTACTATAGCAAATAACCAATATAATAAGTAAGCCTGATTAGTTGATGGAAAAAAAGTTGAGAACCAAAGATAAAATTTTGCAAGCTAGCATTGAATTATTCAATCAAGTTGGTGAGCGCCAAGTAACAACCAATCATATCGCGGCTCATCTTGGTATTAGCCCAGGTAATCTGTATTACCACTTTAGGAATAAAGAGGATATTGTTCGGCATATTTTTAAAGAATACGCCAAGCTATTAGAGAACCGTATTCAGCCACCGCAACCCGATCAATCGGCATTAGATGCTTTGGCTTCGTATTTAGACGTGGTATTTGAGTTAATGTGGCGGTTTCACTTCTTTTATGCCAATTTACCCGACATTTTGGCTCGAGATCCCGGATTACAGCAAGATTATATGCGAGTGCAGCAAGGCGTGCTGGAAAGAGTAACCTTAGTATTAACCGCGCTTAAAAAATCCGATGTTATTGCCATAGAAGACGCGGACATTGTTAATTTAGCTCACAGCATTAAATTATTGGTCACGTTTTGGATTAGCTATTTAAAAACTCAAGCGCCCGATAAGCCGATAGATCAAGCCAGTGTTTACCAAGGGGTGTTAAAAGTCATTTTATTATTTAAACCTTATGCTACACCTTCAGCACTGAATCAAATTCAACGTTTACAGCAACACTATGCAGTGTTGGCCGGTAAGCTGATATAGTTATTGTAAGTTTATGTTTACGCTTATATGCCGAAAGCGCCAAGCAGAGGCTTAAAAAGCACTGCAGTAGTTGGCTATAAACATTACAATGGCTTATTGAATTATTCCCCGTTATTTTCGCATCAGGAGGCGTTATGCGCAGCAATCATTTTCTGCAACATATCCAACAACAAATAGATGAAGTAAAAGCAGAAGGCTTATATAAAGCGGAGCGGATTATTACGTCTCAGCAACAAGCCAATGTTACTGTAGGTGGCGAGCAAGTTTTAAACTTTTGTGCTAACAACTATTTGGGTTTAGCTAATCACCCTGACTTAATTAGCGCAGCTCAGGAAGGCTTATCTAGCCATGGATTTGGTGTGGCCTCAGTGCGCTTTATTTGTGGTACCCAAGATATTCATAAAACCTTAGAGCAAAAGCTTAGTGCTTTCTTAGGCACAGAAGATACTATTTTATACTCGTCTTGCTTTGATGCTAATACCGGTTTATTTGAAACTTTATTAGGGGCAGAAGACGCTATTATCTCTGACGCGTTAAATCATGCTTCTATTATTGATGGTGTGCGTTTATGTAAAGCTAAGCGTTACCGTTATGCTAATAATGATATGACCGAGCTAGAAGCGCAATTAAAGCAAGCGGTTGCCGATGGTGCCCGCTTTAAGCTAATTGCTACTGATGGTGTTTTTTCTATGGATGGCGTTATCGCCGACTTAAAAGCCATTTGTGATTTAGCCGATAAATACGATGCCATGGTGATGGTAGATGACAGCCATGCGGTTGGTTTTGTTGGCGAAGAAGGCCGCGGAACCCATGAGTACTGCGACGTAATGGACCGGGTAGATCTTATCACCGGCACTTTAGGTAAAGCCTTAGGTGGTGCGTCAGGTGGTTATACTTCAGGTAAAAAAGAAGTGGTTGAGTGGTTACGTCAGCGCTCACGGCCGTATTTGTTTTCTAACTCATTAGCGCCGTCAATTGTGGCTGCGTCAATTAGCGTATTAGAAAAGTTGCAGCAAGGTGGCGAGCTAAGAGCTAAATTATGGCAAAACGCCAATTATTTCCGGGAGCAAATGACTGCCGCTGGCTTTAATTTAGCCGGTAAAGATCATGCCATTATTCCAGTAATGTTAGGCGACGCTAAAGTAGCAGCAGAAATGTCGAAGCGCATGCTAGCTGAAGGTATTTATGTTGTTGGTTTCTCTTTCCCTGTAGTGCCAAAAGGCCAAGCTCGGATTAGAACTCAAATTTCAGCCGCGCATACCACAGCACAATTAGACAAAGCCATTGCCGCATTTATTCGCATTGGTAAAGATATGGGCGTTATCGCATAGCGCTCAGCCGGCACTAGCGAGTATTAAACCCCAATTAGGTAACAGTTAAGAATAACTAAGCTACAGCTACGCGAGAGCTATAAATGAAAGCATTAGCAAAATTAAAAGCAGAACCTGGTATTTGGCAAACCGAAGTTGATAAGCCTGAAGTCGGTCCGAATGATGTGCTTATCCGGATAAAAAAGACCGCTATTTGTGGTACTGATGTCCATATCTATAAGTGGGATGATTGGGCAAAAGCCACTATTCCTCATGGTATGGTGGTTGGTCATGAGTATGTCGGTGTTATTGAAGGCATGGGTTCAGAAGTTAAAGGCTTTACAGTTGGCGATAGAGTGTCTGGCGAAGGTCATATTACCTGTGGTCATTGCCGCAACTGTCGTGCCGGTCGGGTGCACTTATGCCGCAATACCTTTGGTGTGGGTGTAAACCGTGCCGGTGCTTTTGCCGAGTATTTAGTCATCCCAGCGTATAACGCTTTTAAAATAGCCGATAATATTCCAGATAATATCGCCGCTATTTTCGATCCTTTCGGTAATGCCGTTCATACTGCGTTATCGTTTGACTTAGTTGGTGAAGATGTCTTGATTACCGGTGCTGGGCCTATTGGGATTATGGCTGCAGCAGTCGCGCGTCATGTAGGTGCACGCCATGTCGTTATTACCGATGTTAACCCGTATCGCTTAGAGCTGGCTTTAAAAATGGGCGCTACACGTGCGGTTGATGTTAGTAAGCAAGACCTAAAACAGATTATGAAAGAACTCGGCATGACCGAAGGCTTTGATGTTGGTTTAGAAATGTCTGGCGTACCAGCCGCTTTTAATAGCATGCTGGATACCATTAATCATGGCGGCAAAATTGCTATGTTAGGTATTCCACCCAGTGATATGGCAGTGGATTGGAATAAAGTCATTTTTAAAGGCCTAGTAATTAAAGGCATATATGGCCGTGAAATGTTTGAAACTTGGTACAAAATGGCCAGTTTAATTCAATCAGGTTTAGACTTAACACCGATGATCACCCATGTCATGCCGGTGGATCAATTTCAGCAAGGCTTTGACATTATGTGCTCAGGTCAGTCAGGAAAAGTTATATTAGATTGGTCTTAATCTGCACTGTTCAATAAAAAAGCGAACCTCGGTTCGCTTTTTTATTGTCCGTTATTTAAACACTAATTTTTAAAATAGCATCAAAATAACGAAAGTTATGAGTTTAAATTTTTAACTCTATGTATTTATTCACTATTAAATTTATGGTTCGTTTCATGCAATACCCTGCTAGTGCAGGCTAACTGCACATAAAACCATTAATAATAAATACTAGAGGTTTAGCCATGATTAAAAAGTCTATTTTTATCCTGATGCTGGCATTATTTAGTTTCTCATTAATGCCACAAAGCGCCCAAGCCGGGCCAATTTTAACCCAAGAACTACTTATTGAAGATCCTACAGGCCCTATTCCTATTGGTTGGTTATCAATAGATTTAGACGATATTGTTGCTGGAGAGGTAATGCAATGGAACACCTTTACCTTGTTTGGTTTCGATATTGGCACTAGTTTTGGATTCTTTGCCGATTACGACCCGTCAAATTTAGCTGCTGGTTTTACTTTTTTAAGTTTTGATGTCAATGATGTAACAGACACTTTTGCCTTCCAGGGCTTTTGGGATATCGACTTTGCACCAGGGTTTATTGACGTATTTACTGCTGACGACGGTGATCTATTAATTTCTGAATCACTAGTGCTAGGTCCGGCGTCATTGGTTTCTGAGCCAGCAACGGCATTCTTATTCTTAATGGCAGCAGGCGGTTTACTATTACGTCGTCGTCGTTCTTAAGTGTCGCCGTTTTAAACATAACTGTCAGGTTTTTATGCAGTTAGGTTATAGCGTTTAAGCTTTGCGAAAACGAAATTATAACCGCTAAAGCTGCAGGTATGAGGTTTTAAGCTTTGATGTTAAATATTTGTATCTAATGTTGGTGTCTGATTTTTATACAGAAATTTTTGTAAAAATTACTACGAAAATTAAAGTTAGATAAAACACTTAACTCAGTGAGCTGAGCTCATAACCAAGCAGTTAGTTAGAAAATTTGTTTAAAAATATAGTTAGATAAAAAAAATATCGCTGTTTGCAAATAGCGTGATTATCGCGGTAGTGGATATAGCCTTTAATCACCAAGTAGTAATGTCTGCATTGCAGCGCATAACAATCATTATTTGGAGATACCCATGCGACTAAATCGATTTATATCCCCAACCGCGTTTGCGGTTGCATTGGCGATAGGCAGTGTCCATGCAGCCATAGCGCCAAGCGAACACGAAATTGATATTGATTTATCTGTACTCAAACATGCTGCTGATGATCAGCAATTACATCCCTACATTGTACAAATTAAAGGTAAAACTGGTATTGAAAAAGCCGCTGAATTGGGCGAGTTATTACCGGCACGACAAAATGTCACCCAAGGCTTAAACCGTTATAATGCGGCATCGGCTAGCTTGCAGCAATATAATAAAAAACTCACAGAGTTTCACCAACGATTAGCTGCGCAGTCTGGTGGTAGCGAAGTCCTCTATTCTTATACTCACACCTTTAATGGTTATTCCGCCAAAATGACTGCACAACAAGCAGAGATGCTAAAGCATCATGCTAATGTAGTGGGAGTTTGGCGCGATGAAGCACAGCAACTCGACACGGCCAATACACCGGCTTTTTTAGGTTTAACCGGTCCTGATGGCCAGCATACTTTAGGCATTAAAGGTGACGATGTTGTAATTGGTATCGTTGATACTGGGATCTGGCCAGAGCACCCAAGCTTTGCAGATGATGGTAGTTATGGACCTTTAGCGGGCTGGGCAGGTGCCTGTGATACCGGTGAAGATGAAGCGTTTAGCTGTAATAATAAATTAATCGGTGCTCGATATTTTAAAAACACTTTTGAGACCGTGTACGATCTTCAACCAGGCGAATTTGTTTCACCACGTGATGCTGATAATCACGGCTCCCACACCGCTTCTACAGCAGGGGGTAATGAAAACGTAACGGCAGTCTTTAATGGTACAGACGTCGCGACTATTTCTGGTATTGCGCCGCGAGCGCGTATCGCTGCGTACAAAGCGTGTTGGAATAGTAGCTATGTTAGCCCAGAAGGCGTCGCTGAGCGCGGCTGTTTCTATGGCGATACTATGGCTGCAATCGATCAAGCAGTAGCTGACGGGGTAGATGTTATTAACTACTCAATAGGTGGCAGTTTAACTGATTTAACTACGCTTGCTGCAGCTGCAAAATTACGCGCAGCGCAAGCGGGTGTGTTTGTTGCTGTGTCGGCGGGTAATAGTGGACCTGCAGCCGAAACAGTAGGTACGCCTGCACCTTGGGTGACCACTGTCGCAGCGTCTACCTATACTGGTTTTAGTGTTGCCAGTGGTATAGAAATAACAATGGGACCGCTTAGTGGCATTTATCGCGCGCTAGAAGGTGCACAGTCTAAACCATTAAGTGAAACTGGTGATGTTATTGCAGATGTTATCGTAGCTGTGCCTTTAGACGGTTGTTCGGCACTGACTAATCCAGCGGCTATCAGCGGTCAGTTTGCTTTAATCCAGCGTGGTGGTTGTAGCTTTGATATTAAATTAGACAATGCCCAAGCTGCTGGTGCAGTGGGTGCAATTGTTTATAACAATTCGCCGGCATCGCCAATCGTCATGGGGGGGAGCAGCACCACTTTAACCATTCCTGCGGTGATGATCAGCCAAGCAGATGGTAGTGCTATTAATGCTGAAGTCTCGTCAGGCGCGACAGTTGAAATAAAATTAAGCCCAAGCGTGTTTGTTAATGATGTACCAGAAGTTGGTAATATTATGGCTGAGTTTTCATCACGAGGCCCTAATATAGCCAGCTTTGATGTTATTAAGCCGGATATTACCGCACCCGGTGTGAAAATATTAGCTGCTGCTTCGTCGCAGCCAATGCTGTCAGCTCCAGGTCGTGATTTTGTCTATCTGCAAGGTACCTCGATGTCGAGCCCACATATCGCCGGTATGGCTGCTTTACTGAAAGGTGAGCACAGCAATTGGACACCAGCGATGATTAAATCAGCGTTGATGACTACCGCTAGACAAAACATTACTAAAGAAGATGGCACTACGCCAGCCGATCCGTTTGATTTTGGTGCCGGCCATGCTGTACCCGTACAAGCCAATAATCCGGGATTAACTTACGACATTGAAAACTTTGATTACTATGCCTTTTTATGTGGCATTGGTAATTCAACCTTTGTGTTAAATTCCAGCGGCTTTAGCTGTGCTGCGTTTGAAGCCGCAGGATACTTAACTGATCCTAGTCAACTTAACTTACCGTCTATTGGTATAGCTGAATTAGGCTCTGCACAAACAATATATCGTCAAGTTACAGATGTATCAGGCACGGCTTCTAGTTATAATTTAACCGTGAATGCGCCTAGTGGCACCACTGTGACGTTGTTAACCGAAAATGCCAGTGGCGATTTAGCCCCAGGTTCAACGGTTAACGTACCTGCTAATGGTAGCGCTACGTATGCTCTAGTGTTTACACCCATTTCTGGTGCGCCGTTAGAGCAATGGCAATTCGGTTCGCTGACATTAAGTAATGGTGTTAATAATGTCCGTAGCCCAATAGCCATCAAGCTAGTTTCACCTGAGCTAATTACGGCTCCAGAAGAAATCAATGGTGTTATTAAAGCTAATCGTGGTCGGTACACTTTCCCTGTATTAATGAACTACAGCGGTCGTACTAGTACTAGCGTCTCTGGTCTAAGTGAACCATTTGGCTCATCAGCGACTGTAAGTCAAGATACTGATAGAATCTTTAGCTTTAATGAGGCTGGCTTAGGTACGCATATATTCGTCATCCCTGAAGATGTGCGGGTATTACGCTTTAGTTTATATGAAGCGTTAAGCACTGTGCCTGAAGCGGATTTAGACTTATACGTATACCGTTGTATCGCCTTTTCTTGTAGTCCAGTTGGAACTTCATTGCGCGCTGGTGGCAATGAGGAAGTGACCTTGCGCGATCCATTGCCTGCCAATAATAGTGCTAACGGTGACTTCTATATTGTTTGGGTGCATGGTTACGACTTGCTAGGTAGTGCCAGCGCTAACTATACCCTTCCGTACTGGGTAGTGGCAGAAGATGAAGGTAACGTACGAATAGCTGCGAGTACTCGAGCGATTAATACGCGATATAATAATATCACTATTATGAGCACTGGCTTGACGGCGAGCCCATTTCCATATCTTGGTGTGATTAAATTCCATGATGAAGATGGCGTAGAGCAAGCTAATACCTTTGTAGAATTAACTGCGCAATAAGTTAATTACCTACTAGGTATAAAAGATGTAAGTGTTTAATCGTGTAAATTTAAAATGCTCAGTCAATTGACTGGGCATTTTTTTTACTTTTACTTTTACTTTAATTATTGTCTGTCATATCAGTGTAATAAAACCGTAGCATACTGCAGGCGTTATCTTACCAAAACTTGGGAACTTGATATGAAACTGCAGACCTTAACACGCATCGCTTTAGCTGCTTCACTGACAGTTATAAGCATAAACTCCGCTCAGGCCGCCAGTCGCGATACTATTCAAATTGCTGGCTCATCTACCGTTTTACCATTCTCATCTATTGTCGCTGAAGAATTTGGCCAAAGCTTTGCCCAATTTCGCACCCCTGTAGTAGGCTCTGGTGGTTCATCAGGTGGTTTACGCCAGTTTTGCCAAGGGGTAGGAGCCAATACAATTGATATTGCCAACTCATCACGTGAAATTCGTCCGAATGAAGTTGCGGCCTGTCATGACAATGGCGTTAAGCAAATTATTGAAGTAAAAATTGGTTACGACGGTATTGTATTTGCTTCTCGTACTGACGCTGCAATCTTTCACTTACTGCCAGAACATGTGTTTTTAGCCCAAGCTGCGCAAGTACCAGTTCAAGGCCAAATGGTAGCGAATCCTTATAATCGCTGGTCAGAAATAGATAAGTCGCTGCCTGATCAAGCCATCTTACTGGCTATTCCAGGCTCTAATCACGGTACTCGTGAAGTGTATGAAGAAAAAGTCGTGTTGCCAGGCTGTAAAACCTTACCTGCGGTAAAAGCCCTAGCTAAAACTGAGCAACATGGCTTTTGCACCGCTATGCGAACAGATGGCAAAGTAGTTGAAATAGCAGGTGATTATACTGAGACCTTAGCTCGGCTATCGGCACAGAAAGATGCTTTAGGCGTATTTGGCTTAAGTTTTTATGAAGCCAATCGGGATCGAATTAAAGTCGCTACGGTTTCGGGTGTAGAGCCAAATTTAGACAGTATTTTAAGCGGTGAATATCCGGTGTCTCGGCCATTATATTTTTATATTAAAGGTGAGCATATTGGTGTGATCCCCGGTTTGCAACAATTCGCCCAGTACTTTGTTAGCGATGTAATGTCTGGTTTTGATAGTCAATTAGAGCAGGCTGGATTAATTCCACTATCAGATGAAGAGCGCAGTGAAATAACGGCAAAAATAACGCAAAAAGTAGCATTGTAAAGCTGCTAGCTGCTGTTCCATTAAGTGCTGGTTTAGTTTGTAATGCTACAAATTTATTGCAGTTTTATGGCTGTAATAAAACTGCAATAAACCAGCTTTATACTGCTGCTATACGTTAACTATACCGCTTAGGTTAGGGCTGAAAAGCCTAAAACCATTAAGGTTTACTACGGAGTATTAATGAGTAACCTTACATTACTAATGCTGTTATTAATATTGATGGCTGTTGGCTATCAACTTGGCATTACACGTAGTCGTAAAGTAGCAACTGCCCATCACGGCATTAAAATGCATTCGCGTAATCATCATTACGGTGTAATGGTCGGGTTATGGGCGGTGTTACCCGCTTTTTTACTGTTACTAGTCTGGTTATGGTTAGCACCACAAGCCATTAATGGCTTAATGTTGGCCCAGTTACCAGCTGATATTAGCAGCCTATCGGCAGATCAACTTAAAGTGGTATCGCAGCGTATTAGCAATTTAGCCAGTAATTTTGCGGTGGTGGATGATGCACTGCCCTGGGAACTGGCCGCCGCTGAGCACTTAAAGCAATTGCGCAGTAATAGCGCGCTGGTATTAACCGCCTTAATTGCCGTTATTGCGGCGATGGGCTTATTGCTCAGTTTGTATAAAATTACCCCGCGTTTACAAGCTCGGCATCAAGTTGAATCCGCCGTAAAAGTACTGCTTATTCTTTGTTCCGCCGTAGCAGTGTTAACCACTATTGGCATCGTGTTATCCATGGTGGGTGAAACACTAAAGTTTTTTAGCTTTATTAATCCTGTCGATTTTTTCTTTGGTACCACTTGGAATCCACGCTTTGCCACAGTAGGCAGTGAAGCCCAAGGAAGCTTTGGTATTTTACCGTTGCTATCAGGTACTTTTTTAATCGCGCTTATTGCCATGCTAGTGGCTATTCCGCTGGGTTTATTAGTGGCCATTTATTTATCAGAATATGCCTCATTAAAGCTGCGTAATACCGCTAAGCCATTAATTGAAATATTGGCCGGTATTCCCACTATCGTTTACGGCTTCTTTGCCTTAGTGACGGTGGGACCTTTTCTTAGCCAGTTCGGTACGGCTATTGGCTTAGATATTCGGGCAACGTCGGCACTGACTGCTGGGGTAGTAATGGGCATTATGATTATCCCGTTTATCTCATCGTTATCAGACGATATTATTACCCAAATACCCAAGTCGTTGCGTGATGCTTCATTAGGTTTAGGTGCCACTAAATCTGAAACCATTATTAAAGTAGTACTACCCGCAGCCTTACCAGGCATAGTGGGCGCAGTGCTATTAGCGGCCAGTCGGGCCATTGGCGAAACCATGATAGTGGTATTAGCTGCGGGTAATAGCCCGGCGTTAACCGCCGATCCGTTTCAAGCCGTCTCTACCGTAACGGTGACCATCGTTAATCAATTAACCGGCGATAATGACTTCTCTAGCCCGCAATCGTTAGTAGCGTTTGCCTTAGGCTTAACGTTATTTGTCATTACGTTACTGCTCAATATTTTCGCCTTAATTATCGTTCGTAAATACCGTGAACAATACGAGTAAGCTATGACTATGCCTTCAACTAGGCCTTCAGGCCCAAAATCAGTTAAAACCGCCGACGCTAGCCAGTCGCCAGCACTGTCTGCGGCACAGCAGCAATTACAGCATCAACAAGCGGTGCAGCAAAAAGTACAAGCGTCATTAGCTAAACGACACACTAAAGAAAAGTTGTTTCGCCGTTTAGGTTTTTCTGCGGTATTAATTAGCTTAGGTTTAGTAGCAATTCTGTTTATTAATATTTTCTCTAAAGGTTTACCGGCGTTTTGGCAGTCGAGCATTACCTTAGATATTTATTTCGATCCGGCCATTGTTAAAGTGTCTGATAAACCAGTTAAAACAGCCACTGAATCAGAGCAAGCATTTCAACAACGTAGCATGCAGTGGCAAACCGAAGTGGGCTTTATTAACTTTAATCGCTTAATCACCAATAGCTTAAAACAAGTATTGCCCGATGCGAATAAACACCGCCGTGAATTAAGCCGCGTTGTAACCTCGGGTGAGCGTTATGCGCTGCGCGATTTAGTCTTAGCCAACCCAGACATCGTGGGCCAAACTCGTCGTTTACACTTACTGACCGATGCCAATATTGATGTCTGGCTAAAAGGTAATATTGACCGCAGCTTGCCAGATGAGCAACAGCAGCTAAGTCCGGTGCTACAACGCTGGGCCGAGCAATTGGCCAAAGAGGGTATTATTCAGAATCGCTTTAGTTTTGCCTTGTTTATGAACCCAGATTCGCGTAGCTCGTTAGCTTCAGCCGGATTAGCGGGCGCCTTTATGGGCTCATTTTATATGTTGTTAGTGGTGATATTATTGGCCGTGCCAATGGGCGTAGCGGCGGCAATATATTTAGAAGAGTTTGCACCGCAAAACCGTTTTACCGATTTAGTTGAAGTCAATATTAATAACTTAGCCGCTGTGCCATCCATTGTATTTGGTTTACTTGGCGCGTCGGTATTAATAGGTTGGTTTAACTTGCCCATGTCGGCGCCCATTGTCGGCGGTATTGTTTTGTCATTAATGACCTTGCCTACGGTAATTATCGCGACTCGTTCTACTTTAAAAGCCATTCCACCATCAATTAGACAAGCGGCACTGGGACTAGGGGCGTCAAAAATGCAGGCGGTGTTCCATCATGTATTACCTCTGGCTATCCCCGGTATATTAACCGGCGCTATTTTAGGTGTTGCCCAAGCCTTAGGTGAAACCGCACCGCTACTACTAATCGGTATGAAGTCTTTTGTCGCATCAGTACCGGCTACCCCCTTTGAGCAATCAACCGCGCTGCCAGTGCAAATTTTCTTATGGCAAGGTAATGAATTGCGTAACTTTTTTGAAGCCAGAACCTCAGCTGCCATCATAGTGCTTTTAGTCATGATGTTAAGTTTAAATGGTATTGCTATTTTCTTACGTAAAAAATTCCAACGTAATTGGTAACGTATTAACTACTAAGCATTAAATTGCAATAAAAGTGGATATCTTAATGAACAACATTCAGTCTAAAACTCAACCTACAACGGCAACAGTACCTGACACAGTGCCTGACACAGTTAAAATAGCGGCCAAAGACGTCAAAGTGTTTTACGGCCAAAACCAAGTGCTGCACGGCATTAATATGGATGTGCATGCAAACGAAGTGATCTCGTTTATTGGTCCGTCAGGCTGTGGTAAATCCAGTTTTCTGCGTTGTATGAATCGGATGAACGATACCATTGAAGGCTGTCGGGTCGAGGGGCAAATTTTGTTAGACCAACGGGATATCAATGCGGCCAATATCGATGTAGTGCAATTACGTGCGCAGGTAGGCATGGTGTTTCAAAAGCCGAATCCGTTTCCAAAATCGATTTATGAAAATATCGCTTATGGCCCCAAATTACACGGCTTAGCCCAGCGTAAAGCCGATTTAGACGATATTGTAGAATCTAGCTTGCGCCGTGCGGGTTTGTGGCAAGAAGTGAAAGATCGCTTAGATCAGCCTGGCACCGGTTTATCCGGCGGTCAGCAGCAACGTTTATGTATTGCTCGCAGCATTGCGGTTAGCCCTGAAATAATCTTAATGGATGAACCTTGTTCGGCGTTAGATCCCATCGCAACCTCAATTATTGAAGAGCTAATTGATGAGCTAAAACAAAATTTCACCATCGTCATTGTTACCCACAATATGCAGCAAGCAGCGCGAGTATCAGATCGCACGGCGTTTTTTCATCTGGGGCAAGTGATTGAAATTGGCAATACCAATGAGCTATTTACCAACCCAAAACAAAAACGTACCGAAGACTATATTACCGGCCGCTATGGCTAAGCCAACTGTTCAAGTAGGCCGCTTAAAAGGCCTTACCCAATTAGGTTAGGTTAATAAAGGAGTATTAGATTATGCCCAATAGTAAAATCGGCCGCCATTATTCCCAAGCTTTTGATACCGAGTTACAACAAGCGGTGGATCGTTTGCTACAAATGGCTGCTTTAACTCAGCAGCAGTTAACGGATGCCATAGCCGCTTTTGTTGAAGCTGATCATGCTCGTGCTGAGCAAGTGGTAGCCAGCGACCATAGAGTAAATGACTTTGAAGTTGATATTGATGAACATTGTCTGGATATCTTAGCCCGCCGCCAACCCGCTGCTAGTGACTTGCGCTTAGTATTAACGGTATTAAAAAGCATTAACGATATTGAACGTATTGGCGATTTAGCCAAGCGGGTAGCAAAAACCTTATTAGAACAAGCCGATACGGACAGGCCTAATCAAGCGCAACTAGATGAAATAGATGTCATGGGCCATCGCGTATTGCATATGTTACAACGCGCTTGTGTCAGTTTTGAGCGGATGGACGCAACAGATGCTCTTACGGTACTGCGCAAAGATAAAGAGATTGATCAAGATTACGATCGTATTGTGGCGCAAAGCATTAGCGCCATGAGCAATGACAGCAGCCAAGTCGGCCCTAGCATGCAGCTATTTGTTATCGCCCGAGCGTTAGAGCGTATTGGCGATCATAGCCGTAATATTTGCCAGCATGTTATTTTTCTCTGCAAAGGGCGTAATGTAGCGCATTTTAGCGATGCCGAATTACAGCAGATTGTCGATAAGCAGCGCAGTTAACTTAACGCTAAAATCTCAGTGTAACAAAGAAAGTAAAGCAGCTTAAATTAAAAAGGTTTGCCACTTTGACTTATAGTGACAAACCTTTTTTTTATGGCTGAATTTTTTAAGCGCTTATGCATCGATAAGCGCATATTGGTTTAAAAGTTATAGCTTAGGCTTAAACTATAGTCTTGGCCTTCGGCTCGACGTTGTAATATTTGGCCTTGCTGTAATATTTCGACATCTTGATCTAGCAAGTTTTTCGCGGCTAGTTTCAAGCTTAAATTCTCGCTTGGCGTATAGCTATAGGTTAAATCTAACGAGTTAAACGGTTGCTCATAGGCATCATCTTTATCATTCACACCGGCAAAAGCGATGCGCTTGCCAAACACATTATAAGTTAGCGTGGCATGGTGCTGATCGTTATCGGCGTCATAACCAAGCTGCATATTTAACACATATTTAGAATGGCCACTTAGCCCGCGTTTGCTATGAGTCAGGTTTGCGCCAGGTAACGGCTGAATGCTGATTTCAGAGTCACTTAAGGTTAGGTTCGATGCCAGATAAAAGTTGTCAGCAACGTCGCCCAGTTGACCACTAAACATATCCAGTTGTTGCAATACTTCAGCTTCAATACCGTAAATTTTGCCACCTTGAGCATTACGGAACGACATTAACAAATTACCGTCGGAGCCCGATAACTCTATGGCTTCTATTGGCTTAGATAAGTCTTTATAAAATACGCCAACGCTATAGTTACTATTATCTTGATACCATTCTAAGCGCGCTTCAGCGCTATTAATATCGGTGCTTGTTAGTCCAGCATAACCGGTCACTTTAAACTCGGTTAATGGGTCTAGGTACAGCACTGGCGTGACTTCACGTAAGTCGGGTCTTACCACGGTTTTGCTATAACCAAATCTAGCTTGTAGCTCATCATTAATAAACCAAGTTAATGATAAAGCAGGGTAAAAGTCTTGCTCTACTAGTACAGAATCTAACACGTTACCGCTAATATCACCGTTGGCATTTAAGGGTAATGACAGTTGTTTAAAGTCTTCGTAGCGCAGACCAAGGTTTATTTTAAATAAGTAATCATAATTAATTTCTATGGCAGCATAGCCAGCATCAATAATCTGCGCGGCGACATAATCATCGGCTTGCGTAGTTACGTTAGAAATTTTAAAGCCATTGCTGCTGTTGCTGATATTGGTATCAGAGAAAATGTCACTAAAACCGTCAGTAAGCTGGGATAGGCTAAAGCCTAATGTATCAAAATTAAATAAATTGGTTTCGGCATGTCTATTGCGCTGAAAATTGGCGTAACCACCACTGAATAATAATTCAGCTTTGCCTATGTTTGCTGGTAACGAAAAGTTTAGATTGGCACTTTTGGTTCGATCGTTCATATCGCTAAAACTGTAATTAACCGCGTTTTGATTACGGCGTAAAAAGGATTGTACGCTGCCGTCACTTTGCTGCTCGTTTAAATAGCGAAAATCCACCTCACCTGGTGCATCACGGCGAGCTTTTGCTTGGGTATACTGCCAATCTAGCGCTAAACCGGCGATATCATCTAACTGGTGCTGGCCGCGTATTTGTTGGCTAATAAGGCTGCGTTCTTCATAGCGAATGCTGGTATCGGTATTGTTGCGATTAGGCTCATTAATCGTTTCAATACTATCGCCTTGCTTAATTTTAATTTCATCTTTGCTATCAAGCAGGTACAAGCTAGTGGTTTCAATGCGGTGAGCGGGAGTAAATTCAACACCAAAATTTAGCATGCCAGATAATTTAACCTGATGCTCGGTACCGCTAATGTCATCATAGCGATTTAGAGGCACTAAATTGTCACCAGAAACAGAATAATAGCGCTCTTGTTGCTCAATATTGTCGGTAGCGCGGCTATAACTTAAGCCTGACATCATACCAAACACGATGTCATCACTGATGCTATAGCGATCACCAAAAGATACGCTGGCATTTAAATCAGGCTCAACGTCACTAGAACGTATAGCAATATCGCGATTAAAGGCTAAACCTAAATTACGCAGCTCGGTATCAGCAGCGGCAAGGTTGGCTGCGGTAATTCCGCCGTTAGCTTGGGCAATAGTAGTGCGAGTAATAGTGCCATATTGCTGCAATGCCGACTGTAATAACGGTGACATGGCACGCGTGCCGTCGTCTTTACCTCGCCAGTCATCAGCACCGCCACTATACACATAACCGTCCTCATTATTTAGGCTGTTATAACCGGTGCCTAAGGCCATACTAAAACTGGTTTGGCGGGGAATGCTCACGGTGCGAATATTAACATTACCGCCACCAAAGGCCGCGGGTAAATCTGGCGAGTAAGCTTTTTGCACCACTAAGCTGTCGATAATGCCAGCAGGAAACATATCTAATGGCATGACATTACGAGTAGGATCGGGACTAGGTACCATAGCGCCATTAAGTAAGGTGCTTGAATAACGCTCGCCTAAGCCTCTGACATATATAAATTTATCTTTTACTAAGGTAAGGCCCGTGACTCGGCGCAACGCTGTCGCCGCATTGCTATCACCTGCGCGGGCAATTTGTTCCATGCCCAACACTTCTGCCACATAGGTATGCTCACGCCGCTCGGCAGCCGCTGAGGCAGCAGAACTAATTAAGCGACCAGTAATGGCAATATGTTCTATCTGGTCTGGCGCTGCTGCAACAGCAACACTCTGTTCAGCAAAGGTGGCTAAGGATATAAAGGTTGTAGCCGATGTCAGCGCTAGCAGTACACTGCGACTGACACGACTAAAAGTTAAGGCTTGTTTGCTGCTCATCTGAAAGTCATCCTATCAGCTTTAAAAAGTAGGGTGCTGCAATCACTTTTCATGCAGCACCGAAAGTGAACGTTATTTGCTGTTATGGATTAGTCGGTAAAACCTATAGTCCAGCCTTGAGTCCAGTCATTGCTGCCATCAAAAGCGCCAATGTAATTAACGGCATCAAACCAACCGTCCACGTTATTGCTAACGTCATAGCCATTGTTCAGAGCAGGAGAGGTCGCTTGTGGCATATAGCCAGTTAGCATGGCGTCGGTGACTAAGTTACCAGGCTGGGCTAAAAACCAAGCTTGCGCATCTAAGGTCACGTTTTTATTGCCATCAACGGTGTTTTTAAAGGCTTCAGGACAATCGATAATGGAGTTGCGGATTAAGATTTCACCATTATTAGCGTTAGCCACCGACTCATCGCTATTAATTTCCAAACATTCGCCCATACCGGTAGGGCCGGTAACAATCATGTTATACAACTCTCCGGCAGTACCCGCGCGCAGTAGCACACCTTCAGAGTCGTCTTCGCCATCAAAGGCATTGCCAATAATGGTGATATTAGCAATGCGTGGCTTACTAACGGGCTCGGCCGTAAAGTTACCCGATTGGTTATCGGCTTCTATACCACGGTTAGCTTTAGTGTTATTAGGATTATGCTTAATTAACACGTGCTGCATGCGGCCTGTCCAACCATCCGCCCAGTCTAGTGAGTCGTCTTGATTGCCGGTTAATACCACATATTTAGCATCTACCGTGCCACCAAAAAATTCGACACCGTCATCTAAATTATTATGCACTTGGATATATTCCACTGCAGTGCCACGGCCAACACCGGCAAAGGTAATACCGTTTAGCTCGTTATCTGGAATAACTTCATAACCGGCATAACGCACTTGTAAGTACTTTAATGCGCCACTACTATCGTCTGGGTTAGCACCACCATAAGGGCCAGCTTCGCCTTCAGACTCTACTTGGCAGTTGGCTAAATCGGCTTGGTTACACTTGTTAGTAGGCGCCTTGCCTAATAACACTAAGCCACCCCATTCTGCGCTAGACTCATCATTCGACAGTCCCAACATATCGTTAACAGATGTCATAATAATCGGCTCTGCTGCTGTACCCACGGCATTAATTTTAGAGCCGCGGGCCACCACTAAATAATCGGCTCCACTTTTACCAAAGACCGAGGTGCCTGGCGCTATGCTTAAGGTGGCGCTATTGGCATTATCGTTACCTACCACCACTTTGCCGTTAAGTGACCAGAGAATATCGGCACTTAAGCGCGCATCTGCGGTGATGGTGCCAGTCAGTTCACATACTGGTTTATCATTGCCGGTTAACTTAGCGCCTTCAGTAGCAAATGCTGGGCAGCTGCTAGTAGGTGGCGTTGTGCCACCGCCGTCACTATTGCCACCGTTGCCATTACCGCCTGTATTAAGAATCACATCACCACCACAGCCGGCCAAAAATAGGGCGGTAGTAATAGCGCTAAGTTTCATTAAGTTTGCTAAAGCCATGGTTATTTCTCCGTTGTATTTTTATGGGTGCAAGTACTAGGTTTAAATTAACTGCACGCAGCCTAGCGCAGAGAAATGACATTTTTATGACGGAAAAATTACGATATAAAAACGGGCTACATTGCCATTGCGGGATAAGGTAATATAAAGCTAACCGTTTCATAAAACTGTCATAATGTGCAGTGATACTAAGCAACATAAGTATTTAAAATAAGTATTTACGAAAGCTTGAGGAACCCAATGTCCAGACGCATTTTGATTGTGGAAGATGAAGCACCCATCCGGGATATGTTAAGTTTTGTGGTTGAACAAAATGGCTATCAAGCCGATACCGCCGCCGATTATGATGAGGCAATACTGGCCATCGTAGAGCCTTATCCGGATCTTATTTTACTGGACTGGATGCTACCGGGTGGTAGCGGCATTCAAATTGCCAAGAAAATGAAACAACATGAAATCACCCGCAATATTCCGATTATTATGATCACCGCGCGCGGTGAAGAAGAAGATAAAGTTCGTGGCTTAGAAGTGGGTGCTGATGACTATGTGACTAAGCCCTTTTCGCCTAAAGAGCTGATGGCGCGGATCAAGGCCGTTATTCGTCGCGTGTCACCTACTAGCTTAGATGATACGATTACTATTCAAGGCTTAGTGTTAGATCCGGTGTCGCATCGGGTCACTGCCAACGGTACGGCACTAGAGATGGGGCCTACCGAATTTCGGTTATTACACTTTTTTATGACCCATACCGAGCGCGTATACAGCCGTGAACAGTTGCTAGATCAAGTGTGGGGCACCAATGTCTATGTCGAAGATCGCACCGTAGATGTGCATATTCGCCGCTTACGCAAAGCGATTTCTCATGCTGAACATGACAAACTCATTCAAACCGTACGGGGCTCTGGCTACCGTTTTTCAGCTAAATAAGGTTAACCACGCCCATGCGCCAATTGCTGTCTAAAAAGAAGGTTTACAGCAAAGTACTATTGTTATTTTGTTTTATCGGTGTGGTGGGTTTTTTGTCGAATAGTGCCTTAGCGGCCTTACTGATTTTAAGTGTCGCTTTATTGCTGTGGCACTATCATCATTTATTTTTACTAGATAAATGGTTATGGCGCGATCGCAAACTATCCCCGCCGTTAAGCGAGGGAGTTTGGGGTAATTTATTTGAAGGCTTCTATTATCAACAGCGTAAAGAGCGGCGCAAGCAACGTTTGTTACGCGATACAGTTCGCCGCTTTCGGGATGGTGCGGAAGCTTTACCTCAAGCGGTAGTGGTGTTAACAACCGATTGGGCCATAATTTGGTGCAATAAGCTGGCGCAAATGCTAATAGGTTTACACTGGCCAGATGACGAAGGTCAGCGTTTACATAATCTTATTCGCCATCCTGATTTTTTAAGCTATCTAAAACAGCTTAATTTTAGCCAACCATTAGAGCTCGCTTCACCGATTAATGAACAGTTGGTCCTAGAGTTTAATATCGTACCTTACGGTGCTGAACAATATTTATTAACCGTGCGCGATATCAGCCAACTTAAACAGCTAGAGCAAGTTCGCAAAGATTTTGTCGCCAATGTATCGCATGAGTTACGTACGCCATTAACGGTATTACAAGGTTATTTAGAATTAATGGACGACGAGAGTGTGCCAGATGAGAAAATTTGGCGCAAAGCTCACACGGTAATGTTAGAACAAACAAAGCGTATGGATGGGCTGGTTCAGCAATTATTAACGCTATCGAGAATAGAGGCCTCAGCCCGAGTGCAATTTGAAGATAAAGTGGATGTACCTGCGATGCTGGCGCAATTAAAGCTTGAAACCGAAAGCTTAAATCAAGAAAAGCAGCATCATATTCAGTTTAAAATTGATAATAGTTTGTATGTTACTGGTGTAAGCGAAGAGCTACGCAGTGCCTTTTCTAATTTAGTCATTAATGCCATTAAATACACGCCAGCCGGTGGCGACATTCAAATCAGTTGGCAGCGCCAGCATTTGAGCGCGCTATTTTCGGTAATCGATAATGGCGAAGGCATAGCACCGCAACATGTGAAACGCTTAACCGAACGCTTTTACCGAGTAGACCAAGCACGGGCTAGAAACACCGGTGGCACCGGCTTGGGTTTAGCTATTGTTAAACACGTATTATCACGCCACAACAGTCGGTTAATGATTTTTAGTGAACCAGGCCAGGGCAGTCGTTTTAGCTTTACCTTACCCGCGGAGTGAGTGCAGCTAAAGCTTGCTTAGCAAGGGTTGGTTTTTTAGAATGAAGCAAAGGCTTAACAGCAAACTAAAAAGCAAGGTGAAGCGATGCACGGTGAATATAAGGTACCAGGCGGCAAGTTAGTGGTTGCAGATGTAGCAGTGCAACAGGATATATTAAGCCAAGTCAGTATTTCCGGTGACTTCTTCTTAGAACCAGATAGCGCGTTAACCCGCATTAACCAAGCCCTTACAGGCTTACCTAGCAGCGCTAGCCATAAAACCCTTACCACAGCTATTCAACAAGCGCTCGACGACGATGTGGTGATGTTTGGTTTCTCTGCAGAAGCAGTCGCCACCGTAGTTCGGCGTGCTTTAGGCCATGCCAGTAGTTGGCTTGATCATCAATTTACCCTGATCCCGCCGGTTACTTTACCAGCAGTTGAGCATGTCGCGTTAGACGAAGTGATAGCCAACTCGGTAGCGAGAGGTTTACGCGGGCCCACATTACGATTTTGGGATTGGGATGACTCTGTAGTGGTGATAGGCTGTTTTCAATCGGTAAAGAACGAAATAGATATGCCGGCAGCAAAAAATGCCGATATAAAAGTGGTGCGCCGAATAACAGGTGGCGGTGCCATGTTTATGGAACCAGGCAACTGCATTACGTATTCGTTAACGGTGCCAACATCGATAGTAGATGGCATGAGCATTGAACAGTCATATCAGTTTTTAGACGCTTGGGTGTTGGCAGCTTTAGCGGAAGTCGGCATTAACGCTCACTATAAACCGTTAAATGATATTGCGTCTGACCAAGGTAAAATAGGCGGTGCGGCCCAAAAACGCTTTGCTAGCGGGGTGTTAGTTCACCATGCCACTTTGGCATACAATATAGACGCTAACAAAATGCTGCAGGTGTTACGTATTGGCCGAGAAAAACTCTCTGATAAAGGCATTACCAGCGCGAACAAGCGAGTCGACCCCATGCGCAGCCAAACGGGCTTAACTCGAGCCGCCATTATCGACGCTTTTATTCAGCACTTTTCTAAAAACTACCCAACCCAAACAGGACAGTATTTGCCGCAAGAACTTGGCAGCGCTAAAACACTAGTCACCGAGAAGTATTTAAGCCAAGAGTGGTTGTACAAAGTGCAGTAGGGCTCTGGTTAGCGCGCGTTTTTATACAGGTTTAAGGCCCGGCTTTGCTGTTTAGTTAACACCACCATTTGGGTGTGGCTTAGCTGGTCTTGTAAGGCTAAGCCTTTACCCCAACGGATTAACAACCACAAGTTACCCAGCCCCAACAAAGCGGTTAAGGCGCGGATAGCCGCTTGCTTTAAAGTAACCGGTCGGCCATCTTGCTGCACTAATAGAACACGCCAACTGCGCATACCTAGGGTTTGGCCGCCTTTGCACCAAAAATATAAATAAAAGCCTATAAACAGTGCTAAAGAATATAGCTGAAACCAAATTTTATGATCCGCTATATAAGCCGCCGGGTCGGCATAATTGGCAAAAGAAATTACCCCAGCGCTATTAAGCAAGGCCACTAGCCCCAGTCCCAAAGCCATGGCGAGCATCCATAAGGCAATTAAGATTAACCAGTCATAAAACATTGCCGCTAACCGCCGCCATAAACCAGCGCGAGGTGCGACAGCAAATTCAGAATAAGAATGAGATAAAGACTCAGAGCTATGCATAATACAACCCATAATAAAAATCGCGGCAAGTGTAACATGCAGCCAACTTATTTCGAAGCTGCTGTAATTTTAGCCAAGCAAATAAATTAACAGAGAAATTATGTTGCGCTGCGCCAGATGCATCGTATAATGCCAGCGTTTACTGCAAAAAATCCCTCAGTGCCTGGGTGGCGAAATTGGTAGACGCAGTGGATTCAAAATCCACCGTTGGTAACAACGTGCCGGTTCGAGTCCGGCCCTAGGCACCATATATTTTTATTTCTTGTCTTGTCACTTTAAATCTTATTTATTCGAAATCTGTAGTATTTGAGATGATATTTTCTCTTTAGAATTTATCGGTACTTATGATCAAGCCTACTACCATAAGACCAGCAGATTAAACTCCCTTTCTAAAGTATAAATAGCCTGCTGTGGTAGCTTTGTGGCAATAGCTGGCATGACCTTCGGTATTTATAAAAAATAATACAGTATTTTTGCAGGCAGTGCTAAATGGTTTAAAACCAACTTTACACTCATTTTCTTATTGTTTTTTTATCATTTTACTTACATTAAACCAGCAAGTTTGGCATCATTATGCTTATCGCAACAATGACAGCCGCTGGGTAGAAGCCTTTAATAAAGCTGTCAGCAATGGAGCAGGGAATGGATACCATCCAACTGATTAACTTACTACCTTATACTTTTTTAAATCCACTAATCCTGATGGCATATATCTTTATCTGCTCAGAAAACGCGCTACTTCAAGGGAGTAAAATACAAACCTTCTATGATATTGGTGGCAACTCGCAGCGCATTAACTTAGGGCTATATTTAGGGTTTTGTGTACTGGCGAGTGGTTTGTTTATCAGCTTTAAGCTGGTTACCTTGCTCCCCTTAGCTACAACGGATGTAACGGCTTTGGATCTTATATTAGTCGAACCTGGCTGGAGTGAGTTTATCGCTTATATAGCGACGCTATTTACGCTATGCGGCTTTTTAGCAAAAGACGGTATTGAAAGCAATGTAGCAGGGTTTATCTTTTTTCCGTTCTTAATGTTAGGTGCTGTGCTTTTAGTCATAAACCATGTCAGTTGGTTATGGGCAAAGGTGATTTAATGGACGGACAAGTTGATTGGTGGATGTACCTACTTAGTGCCTTTACGCCCGTTGTTACGCTTTTAACTCTAGGTTCCTTAAAAGCCAGCGCGGAGCAAAAAAACTCTACTAATAAAGCGGATAAGGGTATAACTGCGCCCGATATGTCTCCTTTGGGTGTATCAATTACTACAGCTCTGACTCAAGTAGTGTTGGGCGGTATGTTATATGCTTTGTGGTTAGGCGGACACGGGCTGGTATTTTGGCTTATTGATAAGCCGCTGCATATCAGTGCCTATTTTTATAAGCCGCCGCTAGTTGCCTATTGGTTTCCTTATTTGCTCGGACTGTTTTTTATAATATACAGGGTACTAATAGCGCCAAAAATCAGCCAGATGCGCATAAAGGCCATTATGCACAGCTTAATTAGTTTAGGTTTTTTGGCCGCTAGTTATATGGTGATGATTACTTATTTGAAATGGTTAGCTGTTTAAATAGTGCTATGCACAAATATGCTAGCCGTTATTGGTTAACTGTCAACGCCGACTGTGTTGGCATTAACTTACCTAAGATAAAGTCTATTGCAGCTTCACTTTGAAATGAATTATGGTTTGAAGGTGCGATGATCAACTGTTGAAATAAATGGGTAAACTCGCTTGGTAGCGTGACTAACAAGGCACCAATATAGCCAATAGTAGAATTAGCCACTTGTGAGCCTTTTAATGGAGTATCTAAGAAAAAACAGTGTTGTCTTTAAATGCCGGTTCAAAAATGAAAATATCTTTTAGTGCAGCGTTGTCCACGGTTAATACGGCATCAGGACTTTGATTTAAAGCAGCATCCCAAAGACCTAAATGGGTTTCGGTCGCTAATAACTTTGCCACCACGCCGCCCATACTGTGACCAATAATCACCGCTTTATCTATCGGGCTTGGGCTAGCAATTTGTTGACTAAAGCTAAATTGGCTAGGGTTGGCGTACTGTACGTTAACGCTGTCAGTGGTAAAACTAGGCTGCTTAGTCATTTTGATTAACAGATATAAAGTCTGGTTATAACTCGTAAGCGCATACTGGCGTAGCGGTTGGCTTAAATCTGCTCTACTCAACAACTCGTTACTACAATGAACCAATAATACTAAACCGATATCGGTGTCTTTGGTTAAAGACAGGCAATGCTGGTGCACTTCGTTGGTTGTCAGATCATGGAAATTCGGCAGCTGGCCAGCTACTAACGCTTTTTTAACCCTGACGTTAGGCTCTTGTTGTTGAAAAAAGCGTGCTGATGAGCAACTTGTTAGCAAAGTAACAAGGCATAGCAAACAAATGACATGCAATAATTTAAACATCGCTATTTAGCATACGAATTAAGCATAAGTATTGAAAATAAGTATTAAGCATGAACTAACAATAGTTTATCTGCACTTCTTTGTGAACTAGCAGCCTTAATTTTAATGGCTAAAATACGGTTACTTTAGTAATAACCAAGTACCTAATAGCAACAGTAAGTAGTTCATAACTTTTAAAAATAATTGTTTATCGATGCTGGTATTTATCTTTACTCCTATCCAGTTACCGAGCAGTGCCAGCGGAAAAAATAGCAGGGCCGTAACAATAGTAGCGCTTGGTAATAAGCCAAAAGATAGGGCGGCAATTAGCTTAAAAATATTCATCATGGCGAAGAATATGGCCGCAGTAGCGACAAACTTACTGGGGGTTAAGCCAATAGCGCTAAAGTAAATAATAATGGGTGGGCCACCAGCGTGCACTAAGCTGCTAGTTATGCCGGAAAACATCGACATCACGACAGCGCCAATTTTATTACTGAGAAAGCTAAGTGTAGTTTGCTTAAATAGGATATTTTTTAGGGCAAAAACAATACAAATAAGGGCAATAATCAATCTGAGATAGTCAGGGTTAATCAGGTCTATCACTAAATAAGCAATGATAACCCCTAATAATGCGCCAGGGATTAGCGGCAGTAATAGCCGATTATCCCATTTTCGCCAAAAGCTTTTAACACTTAAGATGTCTGCAATAATCAATAATGGCAGCATTAAAGCAATAGCTTGGCTAGCGGGCAACTTTAGCATTAATAGGGGCACGGCGAATACGCCTAATGCCCCAGCAAATGCGGATTTTGATATACCAATTAGCACAACAACAAAGGCTATTAGTACTAAGGTTGTCATATCCATAGTAACGCTTTACCTATCGCACTGGCGGTAGGGTAAACCATAGCGCTTCAAGGTCAGAACTAGCTTGCAGTTCAAGCTGTTGCTTAGGATCCATAGCAAAGGCATCACCAGCAGTAAAAGATTCATTAGCAACTTTTAGCTCGCCTTTTACTAAGTGTAAATAACCTATGTAATCACCCGGCGTTAGGTTAAAAGTATCGTTTTGTTTTAACACCAGCCGCGATAAGCTGGCATCTTGGTTTAATGATAAGGTGCCATTTTCACCCGTCGCGGTAATTAACGGTGTTAGCGGCCCATTTTGTGGAATAGTTTTTGTTCATAACTTGGTTTAATACCCATTTTATTGGGTTGGATCCAAATTTGAAAAAACTTCACCTTTTCCGTGTCTGACGGGTTAAACTCAGAATGCATCACGCCACTACCTGCACTCATGCGCTGCACATCACCAGCGGGAACAATGTGCTTATTGCCCTCACTGTCTTCATGCTTTAACGCACCTTCAGTCACATAAGAGATAATTTCCATGTCACGGTGACCGTGAGTGCCAAAACCTTGGCCGGGCATAACCATATCGTCGTTAATCACCCGCAGAGCCGAAACGCCCATATGTTTAGGATCATGGTAGCTGCCAAAAGAAAAACTGTGCTTGCTCACTAACCAGCCTAAATTGACCGCGCCTCTATCTGCAGCTCGTCTAATGTATTTCATGGTTTAATTCCTTCTCTAATTACAATGAGGCTAGTTTAACGTTTACCTGAAACGATTAAAATTAGTTAATCTAGCGTCTATCATTCTAATTAAGCGAATGTGATCTAAGCTTTATGAAGCTAGCAGTGATTGACAACGGTATCTTAACTCGCCTAAAAACGCTCTCGCTGCCGGGCCTAAGCTGTCACCATCTTTAAAAATGAGGTGCAGTTGCATAGATCGACGGCTATTGTTACGTAACGGCAGCGGCAGTAATTGGCCACTAGCAAGCTGTTGCTCAATAGCGCTGCTGGGTAGCCAGGCAAAGCCCAGACCATTACAAATCATATCTATAGAAGTGCGTAAATGGCTGACCGTCCAGCGTTGATTGGCGCCTAGCCAGCCGGCATCGCTTTTATTAAGCAAGGCTGAGTCTCTAACCACCACTTGGCGATGGCTTTTTAAGTCTTGCTCTGACAGATCTCGGTTAAAGGCATGTAAAGCATGTTCAGGGTTGGCCACCGCCATAAAATCTATCTGGCATAGTTGCTCACTAAAGCCATCTATTAAGGCCACTGGCGAAATAGCAATATCGACATCAGCATTCTTTATTAACTCGCTGGCGCCGCTAAGTACGGATTCCACCAGTTCAATTTGCAACATAGGATATTGAGCCGAAACGCTCTCTAACACTTGATACAAAATGGCATGGGGAAACATTTCATCTACCGCAATGCGTAAGTGTGACTGCTGTGCCTTGGCCCAGGGTTTGGCCGACAATTTCTAATTTAGCTGCTTCATCCAGCAGAAAATTAGCTCTTCTTAACATTAAAGTACCGGCTTCGGTTAACACCGTTTTGCGACCTTCGATTTCAAATAACTTGACGTTTAAAGTGCTTTCTATTTTGCCCACTGCATTGTGGATACTAGACTGACTTTTATGGATGCCTTGAGCCGCTTGATTAAAACCGCCAAATTGCACCACAGAGCGAAACATCCGCCATTGCTCTAGAGTGACTCTAAGCATCTTTTATCTCTTTATTTATGTGCGCATCTTGTTTCTCAGCGGCTTGGTTGGCACTTCCTGAGCAAGTGTCCAATTTTTCTTGCTGCTGTTTATCCGCATTTAGTACTTGTTTTAGATCATCTAAGCGCTGTTTGACGGCTACGCCATAACTGCGATCATCGCCCCATAAATGCGCCAGTTTATGCAGAGATTCCTGATCATGGGCGGAAAATAACTGTCCGGCACGTTCGGCATCGTCACGGTTATTACCAAGTAAGGTCAAGGCTTCAACGGCTAAATGTAGTGCCGAGTGAAAAGTTTCTCGCTCAAAGCTAGTGACGCCGATATGCAGCAGTTCATAAGCATGGCGACGGTCAATGGCACGGGCGACTATTTTTAGTTGCGGGTAATGTTTTTTAGCCAGCTCAGCAATCTTTAATATTTTATCAGCATCATCTATGGCAATAACCAGCAGTTTGGCTTCGTTGGCGCCGGCGGCCGCTAATAGATCACGGTTAGCCGCATCGCCATAAAACACTTTATTGCCAAAGCGGCGCACCAAATCGATTTGACTTGAACTGTGGTCCAATATAGACAAATGATAGCCTTGAGCACTAAGCAAGCGACCGACAATTTGGCCAAATCGACCATAGCCAGCAATGATGACATTTTTAGTCGCTTCCATCTGTTCAGGGTGATCGTATGCTTGATTAGCTTGTGTGTTTTTATTGAAAAATTTATCGTAAACAATAAGCAGTAAAGGCGCCATTAGCATGGATATAGCCACTACTAAGGTAGTAATTTTGCTTTGCTCTGGACTAAGTATTTGTAAAGTAGAAGTGAGTGATAGCAAAACAAAGGCAAATTCACCGCCTTGAGCCAAAGCCAAGGTGAATAACAGCTTTTGCTTACTTTTCATATTAAAAAGTACCGCTAACAAATACAGTACTAACGCTTTAACCACTATTAATCCGGCTACCAGCATAATAACTAGTGACAGGTTTTCAAATAACAACGGAAAGTCGATTGACGCGCCAACGGTGATAAAAAATAAGCCAAGCAGCAAGCCCTTAAAAGGCTCAATATCAACTTCAAGCTCATGCCGAAATTCGTTATCCGCTAACACCACACCGGCTAAAAAAGTACCCAAAGCAGGGGATAATCCAATTTTTTGCATAATCACGGCTATGGCAATAACTAAGAATAGTGCCAGCAGAGTAAATAATTCTCTTAGCCGCGTTTCTGCGATGTACCTAAATAACGGCGCGGAAATATATCTACCGGCAATTATAATGGCAGCGATAACAATAAATGAAATCAACACTTGGCCGTACACAGGGTAGTGTTCTATTAGGTTATTATGATCTGTTGCAACACTAATAGTGTCACTAAAAGCTAATAGGGGTAATAACGCTAAGATGGGAATAACCGCAATATCTTGAAACAACAATACCGAAAAAGCATTTTGGCCGGCGTCTTGTTTTATCCAGCCTTTTTCAGTGAGGGTTTGCAGCACTATAGCTGTTGAAGACAATGCCAGCATTAAGCCAATGGCTAATGCAGTTTCCCAACGTAGGGCTAGCGCATAATGGCCAATAACAAAAAACACGGCACTGGTTAATACCACTTGCAGGCCACCTAAGCCAATAATGGAATTTTTAAGCTTCCAGAGCCGAGAAGGTTGCAGCTCTAAACCGACTAAAAATAACATCATTACCACACCGAACTCGGCAAAATGCATCACATCGGTCTGATCGCCCACCAGAGCTAAGGCAAAAGGGCCTATTAATATACCGGCTAGCAAATACCCCAGCACCGAGCCTAAACCTAGTCGCTTGGCAATGGGAACGGCCACAATGGCTGCGGCTAAATATATTAAGGCAATTTCAATCATTTATAGCTCTTTATTTAGGGGTAGTGTTTTTTAATTTTATTTAGTTAGCTGTTATTCTGCAGTCGTTTCAACAACTAATTTACTATGTAGTGTTTTATGCACCGGGCATTTGTCGGCGATAGCCAGCAGCCTTTGTCGTTGTTCATCGCTAATATCGCCAACAATCTTTATTTTTCGGCTGATAAGCTCGACATGGCCATCTTGTTCGTCACAGTTTTTACAATCCTGATGGTAGTTTTTGCTGTGACTTAAGCTGACGCTAATATCAGTAATGGCCAACTTTTTATGCTTGGCATACATGCGCATTGTCATTACAGTGCAAGTACCTAAAGCCGCTAACAAATGCTCGTATGGATCGGGGCCAAGGTTTTGCCCGCCTACTGCCAAGGGTTCGTCAGCTAACCAAAAATGACTATCACTGCTGACATTAAGGGTAAAGTTATGATCTTTCTCTGTTACTACTAAGCTGCCGTTTTCAGTAATGGTTTTTTCTGCTGCATCATCAGTAGCGTCATCGCTTATATCATTAGTGATGTCATCAGCTACGTCATCGGTATCTGTATGCAGATACTTATCTGCCCAGCTGCTAATTACAGTAGCGGCATATTCTGCATCTGCTTTATTGGATAATAAGTGATCGGCTTTGTCTAACGAAATAAAGCTTTTAGGATGTTTAACACTGCTGTAGATTTTTTCAGCTTCATTAATAGACACCACCGTATCAACCGGACTGTGTAAAATTAACAGCGCTTTACCGTTAAGGCCAAAATGATGCTGACTATTGGCATTAACATCATCAATAAACTGCTTTTGGATAGAAAACTCTCTTAGCCCCAATTTTACCGTTGCTACGCCATCTCGTTTGATGGCATCAACACTGTCGGCAAAGTTTTTGATAACATGCTCAGCTTTGGCCGGTGCGGCTATTGCAACCACAGCGTTAACAGATTTAATTCTATTAGCCACCGCAAGCACGGCAGCACCGCCAAGGCTATGGCCAATTAGTAATTGTGGTGCTTGGTAGTGCTTAGCTAAATAATCAGCTGCCGCGGTTAAGTCAGCAAGGTTCGAGCTAAAGTTGGTATTAGCAAAGTCACCATCACTATTACCTAAACCAGTAAAATCAAAGCGCAGCACAGCAATACCCTTTGCTACTAAGGCACGTGATATTCTGGTTGCCGCAGCAATGTCTTTGCCACAGGTAAAGCAGTGGGCAAATATTGCATAAGCTTTTACATGGCTGGCCGGGCTTTCTAACAACCCAGATAGACTGATGCCATTACTTATAAAGGTTAGCTTTTCTCTCACGTTAGTATCCTTTAGCTTATTTGCTGACAAGTATGTAGAGTAAGTGAGCTTATTATTTAAGTGGAATAAACTCTTTATCGTCGCCCGGTATGGTAGGAAAACGGCCGTTTTTCCAATCATCTTCGGCTTGTTTAATTCGCTCTTTACTAAAAGAAACAAAATTCCAAGAAATAAATGGTACTTGCTCGAATTTCTCACCACCTAACATAATAAAGCGGCCATCAGTTGCTAGCTCAATTTGGCTATCACCTGGTTCTAATAAAATAAACTCATTGGTGCCGAAGGTTTGACCATTAATAGTAACTTCACCACAAATGGTGAAGATGGCCATTTCTTGCTCTGGGTTAGGCCGGGTGATAACACTGGCTTGGCTGGCAACAACATCAATATAAAACATGGGTGAATAGGTTTTAACTGGTGAGCTTAAACCATAAGCTTCGCCTACCACTAAGCGCATCATGACACCCTCATGGGTAATGTGCGGTAAGTCATTTTTTTTGGTGTGGCTAAAGGCAGGTTCTAATTCGGCCATATTTTGGGGTAACGCTACCCAGCATTGTAAGCCGCTTATTGCATGGGGGTTGGCCCGAACTTCAAAGCTTTCACGTTCTGAATGGACTATTCTTTTGCCCGATGTCATCCAGTTAACATCACCTGGTTGAATCTCTATATTATTACCTAGCGAGTCACGGTGTAAAATACTGCCTGCAAATAAATAGGTTAAGGTTGATAAACCAATATGTGGGTGCGGTCTAACATTAATGCCTTGGCCTGCAGGAAAGTTATTGGGGCCCATTTGGTCAAAGAAAATAAAAGGCCCAACCATGCGCTTTTCTTGATGCGGCAACACGCGCTTGACACTTAAACCACCAATATCATGATCTTTAGCTTTAAGAATTTTAGCCATTTAGTGCATCCTCTCTCTATTCATTCTTATTTGGTTGACGAATATTGATATATTCATCATGTTCATTCTTATTTATGAATACTAGCACGTCAAATTAGGCTATATAACAGTCTAAGTATAAATTGAGTGAAATCACTTGATGCTATATTAATTCGCCTCAACGGATGTGATCGAGAATAGTTTTATCCCAATGTGGCGGATTGCCAAAATAACCGTCGATGAAATCAATAAAACAGCGCACTTTATTTGGCAGTAGTTTTCTGTGAGCATAAACGGCATATAAACCAAAAGGTTCAGGTGAATGCTCAGTTAATACCGGTATCAATTGGCCATTACTAATAGCCTCACTAGCAATAAAAGTGGGTTGTAAGGCTAAACCCGCCCCCGCGATGGCGGCAGCAATTAACACATCACCATTATTGCTAGATAACCCGGCTCGACTATCTAAATTTTTAGTCTTTAGCCACTGATAAATACCGTCTTTATGTGCCATTTCTGAATAACTGTAATGTAAATAACGATGATGTTTTAGATCTTCAGCGACTAAAGGGGTGCCATATTTATTAAGATAGCCAGGTGATGCGGATAAGATTAGCCGGATCGGCGCCACATACTTAGCAATAAGTGACGAGCTTTTTAATTGGCCAATACGTAGGGCTATATCAAAACCTTCTTTAATAATATCAACTTTACGATCACTAAGCTGAAGATCGATATTAACGTTAGGGTGGTGCGACTGAAAATCTGTAATCAGGCTTCCCAAATGCTTTAATGCAAACGACACGGGCGCGCTGATCTTTAAAGTACCGCTTGGGTTCTGTTGTAAACCGCTCAGTTGCTGGTCCATCTCATCGATACTTAATAATATCTGCTGTGCGTGTTGAAAATACTCTGTGCCTGCTTCTGTAAGATTCACTTTTCGGGTGGTGCGGTTAAGCAAACGTACAGCGATGTGCTTTTCTAGTTGGGACACGTATTTACTAACCAACTGAGGTGATAAGTTTAAGCTTGTTGCTGCTTGACTGAAACTGCCTTCAGTTACTACGGCAACAAAAGCACGCATTGCCTCTAATCTATCCATTACATACCCTTATTTTCAGTTGGTATAATCGCAAATTTAATTATCAACATCTTGTTGATAATCTTTCTTCATTACCTATCTTATTCTTAGGTCACAATAAGAGTAAAGTATATTCATCCCCAGAAGGTGGGCTAACACACTGCAAATAATTAATAGTGAGGAATAAATAATGAATACATCATGGTTAAATAAATTACTGTCATCTAATGCCGGCATCGCTGCCTTAGTTTTACGCGTGCCAGTTGGCTTGATTTTGGCGGCACACGGTGCACAAAAACTCTTTGCTTGGTTTGGCGGCTATGGCTTAGAGGGCACAGGTCAATGGATGGCCAGTATTGGTATAACACCGGGTTTTCTGATGGCGTTATTAGCAGGCAGTGCTGAGTTTTTTGGTGGTTTAGCTCTGGCTTTGGGGTTGTTGACTCGCCCGGCAGCATTAGTGACAGCGTTTACTATGTTGGTTGCCATCTTTACTGTTCATATCAATAATGGCTTATTTATGGCTAATAATGGCTATGAATATGGGTTAACACTGTTTGTTGTAGCAATTGTATTGGCTATTCAAGGTGGTGGCAGCTTAAGTGTAGACAATTGGTTAGTTAAAAAATTAACTAAATAGGCTAACTAATATAGTCAATTTTATTGAGTATATTTGGTGAACAAAAATGGCTAAACTTTATCGAGTTTAGCCATTTTTTGTATTAACGTTAATTTTTTCAAGCACTAACAACTGCATAGCAACCGTAGTTGTATAAAGATCTATTCAGAACTCACAACAAAATGGTAAATGAGTTTAAGATTAATTAGTTACCTTAATGGATTTAATATTAACGAACTCGCGCAAACCAAAGCCACCATGTTCTTTGCCATAGCCAATGTTATTTATCCCAGCAAAGGGTAGGTTTTATAGAAGAATATTGGCATAAAAAAAGTGGACTACAGGACAGCTTGTATCTACTTCAGTGGTTAACCTGCAATGTTGCAGTTAATACTGTATAGCTATTACAAGTTGTACCTCAATTTGTTTGTAATGCTACACAACACACAGTACAGTGTTTATTGTGCATTTTAAGTAATATTTATGGAAATAAATAAAAGGATTTATCATTTGCATCGTGTATTGAGATCAATTTTTTTTATTGTTAGTTTGTCGTTTTCAATGTCTGTTATTGCATTTGAGCACAATAGCTTAGACTTTCGCTTTAAAAGCTTAGGTTTAAATGATGGCTTGCCTTCAACCGAAATATTACAAACATTTCAACAAAGTAACGGCTTTATGTGGTTTGCAACGGATCGTGGTGCCAGCCGTTACGATGGTAAAAACTTTAAACATTTTCATTATTCCCCCGGCAATGATTTTCACATCTCTAATAATTTTGTCACCGCTATCACTGAAGATAACCAAGGTAATATTTGGTTAGCGACTGAATTTGGTTTAAATCGGATTAATAATGAAGGCAAAGTAACTGTTTTTACGGACACAAATGTCCAGCAAACAGGCTTGGCAAGCACTTGGATTCAATCTGTTTATTCAGATTCTAAAGGACGGCTTTGGGTGGCTAATTCAAAAGCTACTCAAATCTATAATCCAGGATTAAATCGGTTTGAAACTATTCCTTTAAAACAAAAAGCGATTTTAGATGAAGAAAAAAACTGGGCAAATGTATTTATTCTTAAAGAAGATAATGCCGGTAATATATTAAGCTCAGATTTACATGGTTTACTCATATTTGATGAAAATGATAAAGAGTTTCATCGATTAACATCTACAAGTATTGAAAGTTCACAATTAATTGGTAGTTATATAAGTGCGGTTGAACCCCTGAAAAATGGCCTTGTAGCGGTAGGCACTGAACAGAATGGTTTATTTATTATCGACTTTAAGTCGGATAGTGTTAAACAAATTAAATCACAACTTAGGCATCAAAACGTATCGGCTATATTACCTTTTTCAGACACAGCTTTATTAATAGGTCATTACAGCCATGGCCTGTCGCTAATTGAACTGTCAGAGGGGCGTCATCAGGCCATAGAAAAAAACCTATTTGATAATATGTCGATTGTTTCAAATAGCATCAGAAACTTATTTATAGACAAGTTGGCGCAAATATGGATTTCGACCAGTGGTGGAGTCTCAATTTATTCACCTTTCACCAATGGCAGTACAGTTTACCGACCCAAGCTGAATATTAATGGCTTATCTGAAAAAAGCCTTGGTGGTCAAGATATTTATGATAGTTTTTATCGAGAAAATGAGCTATGGGTTGCTCATGAACAAGGGCTAGATGTTATTGATTTAAAAACAAAGTTGGTTACTCAAAATATTTTAGCTGATTTTGTTCCTGATGCAAAATTTTCTATATTTCAAATGGCTGTCACTGATAAAGGAATTTGGTTAGCGTTAGATATTGGGCTTGGTTTTTATCATTTTACGGATAAAACCTTAGCACTGTATCTAAATGAGCAAGGTAACCCGTATGGGCTAACTAAAAATGAAATTTACACGGTTTTACCAGATGGCGAGGGTGTTTGGATTACCGGTTACATGGATGTCGGACTTAAGTATTTTGATCCTAAAATCGGCGTTGTCAAAGATTACTTAGGTGAAGATTCGCAGTACTCAATAGGTGGAAACTACACCAGCACTAAAATTGAGTCAACTATAAATGAATTATGGCTGGCAACTACTGAGGGTGTATTTAGGGTGAATAAAGACACCGGCGAACACCTAATGTATATGGTAGGAAATGGTCAAAACTATATAAGAGCAAGGGACATTATAGAAGGTGATAATGGTGAGTTTTGGGTGGCAACACAAGGTGCGGGTTTAACGAAAATTCAAACCCAGCCTAACAGTTGGGAAATTGATACAACCTATTACTCAGTAGAGCATGGCTTTCCGCAAAATGAACTGACCTCTTTAAGTAAAAATGGTGATTTAATCTGGCTGACAGGAACTAATATTGTGATTAGTTTCAATAGTAAAACCTTAGAAGTGTTAACTTATCCCAGCCTGTTGAATATCAACGACCTGTCATTTACAGGTAATTCATCAAGTATTGTCGATAATGTATTATATCTTGGCAGCAATAGAGGCGTAGTAGAGCTTAATTTACAGGTTATTAAGCAAAATAATATTCAAACCACTTTAGAATTTACTCAAATTAAAGCCGGGCAGACTGTTCTGTATAAAGGCCTAGCATCAAAAAGGTTAGCTGAAGATGAGATATCTTACGCAGATAATCATATAAGCTTTTCATTTGCAGCCCTAGATCTTGTTAATCCTAAGCTTAATCAATATAGCTTTAAGCTCAATGGCTACGATAAAAATTGGACCGACCCTAATACGTCTTCAACGGTTACTTATAGCAATTTATCTACGGGAAAATATACTTTTATGGTTAAAGCGACCAATAGCGATGGTTATTGGTCGGATGAAACACTTGAATATAACTTTACTATACTGCGGCCATGGTGGCACTTTGCTCTTATTAGCCTGATCCTAATACTGATCCTTGGCAGTATTTTTTATCTGTTTTCTAAAAAGCGATATATGCGCTGGCTGCATACTCAAGTCTATGTGGATACATTAACCGGCTTAGCAAATCGTCTTAAGTTTAATGATTGGTACGATAAGTTATTCAACCAAAACATCACCTTTGCTTTGTTTATTATAGATTTAGATTACTTTAAAGATGTGAACGATTCTTATGGCCATGATGTTGGAGATAAATATCTTATTGAAGCAGCCAAGCGCATGCAAAGCTGCATTCGGCAAAGCGATCTGTTATCCCGCTTAGGTGGTGATGAATTTACCGTTATTATCGAGCAATTTAAAGATAACGATAATTTGGTGAAAATAGCGGATAAATTAACAGTTGCTCTTGCTAGCCCCTACGCAATTAATGGCCATGAAATTAATGGTAGCGCAAGTATTGGCATAGCTATTTATCCTGACGATGGTGCAACTAGCCAAACTTTATTTTCTAATGCTGACTCGGCGCTTTATGCGGCAAAAGAAGCTGGCCGTAATAGTGTACTTTTCTTCAATGAGTCCTTAAGTAAAAACTTGAAGCGTAATCTTAAAATACGAAGTTGGTTTAAAACAGCCATTAAAAATGATGAGTTTAAGCTTTTCTATCAACCAAAAGTTAACCCTAAAACGAATGAAATAATGGGTTATGAAGCTTTATTACGCTGCTTTCATCCAGTTGCGGGTGTGATCTCTCCTTTTGAAGTGATAAGTGTGGCAGAAAAGTCGGGTGACATATACGAGATAGGCAGTTGGATCTTTAAGCAAGCTTGTATTCAAATAAAACAATGGCATAACGCTGGTAAGTTAACCGGACCAGTATCAATAAACATCTCGGCTATCCAACTTACCAACCGTAATTTTGTCAACGATATAAAATCAATTTTAATTCAAACACAAGCACCAGTGCAATTTATAGAAATTGAATTAACAGAAACCACTTTGTTAGAAAATGTTGAACAAACACGCGAAACACTAAATGAAATAAAACAGCTAGGCATTAGCATAGCCTTAGATGACTTTGGTGTCGGCTATTCTTCACTGAGTTACCTGACTAAGTTTCCTATTGATACCCTAAAAATTGACCGATCAATTATTATTAATGCAGCGTTAGATGCAACGGCATTTATTGTGCTTAAAAATATTTATCAGTTAGCCTTAGATTTAAATATAAAAGTGGTAGCTGAAGGAGTCGAAACGGCAGAGCAACTCGCTATGTTTAACTCGCTTCATCAAGTATTAATCCAAGGCTATTATTACAGCCCAGCGGTATCTGCTGCAGAGGCTGAAGAGTTAAATTTTCATCACAAAAATCTCGAGAAGCTTACTTTTAACGATGAAAGTGAAATTGTTGATGATAGTGAACAACAGGATAGGGGTTAATATTCAGCTTGATGCGGCAAAATTTGTCATAGCGTAAATTGAAAGATGTTATTGATTTAATACAAGTTATTAGTTAGTTTAGCCAAGGTTAATTTATAAAAAAAGGTACGGCATATGTGGGTGATGTCAATAATAGGAATTGTCTGGTTTTCGTTATCACTAATCTTTATTTTAGCGTTTATGGATACAGATGTAGATGCGGCAATGGGCTGGGGAATGTTGGGAATGCTGTATGCAATCCCTTATGCCATAGTCGGAATTGTGACAACTAAGAAAAAAAGCAAAGATGACTCAACGAGTATGCAACAGCTTATTAATCTCAATGAGCTAAAAGAAAAAGGCATTCTGACTGATGATGAATTCCAATTCAAAAAGCAACAAATTCTAGGTTAGAAAGCATAAAACATAGCTTAGAGCTTAGCCCTAAGTTATGTTTTAAATTGCAGCTGTAATAAAATTTTAGCCGTTATCTAATATCAAAACTTAGCCGATAACAAATAAGTCCATAAAGCGATTTACTGCGGTTGCTTCAAGCTGGCCTTGATCATTACACAGGCTAAAGATGGTTTGGCATTGCTGGTTAGGAAAACGAGAGGCTAAGTTGGCTTTAAATTTTAGCTCTAATAGCGGAATACCTTCTGCCCGGCGGCGGCGATGGCCCACTGGATATTCAACAACCACTTCTTCTGTGCTACTGCCATCTTTAAACAATATTTGAATAGCATTGGCGATAGCGCGTTTTTCTGGCTGTAAGTATTCTGCACTAAAACGCTTATCTTCGATTATTTCCATTTTATCGCGCAGGACGTCGATAGAGGGGTGGGCGGCGTGAAAATCATCTTCATAATGCTCGGCAGTTAAATCGCCGAAAATTAAAGGCACAGCCACCATGTATTGCAAGCAATGGTCACGATCGGCAGCGTTGGCCAGCGCTCCTGTTTTGGAAATAATCCGAATGGCCGACTCGTGAGTGCGGATCATAATTTTATCAATTTCGGCTAAGCGATCTTTGACTTCAGGATGTAAAATAACCGCGGCTTCTGCCGCGGTTTGGGCGTGAAACTCAGCCGGGAAAGAGATTTTAAACAAGATGTTTTCCATCACATAACAGCCGTAATCTTGGCTAAATGAAAACTGGCGCTCGGCCTCTGGTTTTATTGCTTGGTCTTTGTTGGTTTTTGCAAACAAAACATCATAAAACCCCCACTGGGCAGCGGTTAACACGCTGGGAATGCCCATTTCCCCGCGCATTGCCATATCGGCTAACCGCACGGCGCGTGAAGTGGCATCGCCTGCGGCCCAAGATTTGCGAGAACCGGCATTAGGCGCATGACGATAGGTGCGCAGTGCAGAGCCATCAACCCAAGCTTGTGATATGGCTGCCATAATTTGCTCTCTGTTGCCGCCCATCATTTTGCAAACAACGGCAGTAGAGGCAACGCGGACCAATAATACGTGACATAAACCGACGCGATTAAACGCGTTTTCTAGCGCGATAACGCCTTGGATTTCATGGGCTAAAATCATGGCTTCAAGTACTTCTCGCATCACCAGCGGTTGCTCGCCATTAGCTAGCCTCACTTGCGATAAATGATCAGCCACCGCTAGAATACCGCCTAAATTATCTGAAGGGTGACCCCACTCAGCGGCTAACCAGGTGTCGTTATAATCCAGCCAGCGGATAATACAGCCAATATCCCAGGCGGCTTTTACCGGATCCAACGCAAGCGATGTGCCGGGTACGCGAGCGCCATTAGGCACTAAGGTACCTTGCACTATGGGACCAAGGTGTTTAGTACATTCAGGAAAACGCAGCGCGAGCAGACCGCAGCCTAAGGTATCCATTAAACAGTTGCGAGCCGTATTCAGCGCTTCATCGCTGAAGACCTGAAAGGTTAAAACATAATCAGCAATATCTTGGATAACTTGGTCGTAATCTGGTCGATTATTAATATCTGCATTAGTTGCCATTTTAGTGCCTTATTAGTTTGTACTGGTTCGCATGAATTAACTATAGCTTAGCCAGCAAAACTTTTCGGCAGAACCCACGGTAACTCATTTCACTGCTACTTTAGATATGTGTTTAGGTCTTAGTTGCCACCATTATGGACTTGATATTAACGAACTCGCGCAAACCAAAACCACCATGCTCTCTGCCATAACCACTATCTTTTACGCCACCAAAGGGCAGGTTTGGTTGCGCTAATGCGTAGCCGTTTATATTGACCATACCGGTATTAAAGTGTTTTTTAGCCAGCTCAATAGCGCGTTCTACATCGCGAGAAAATATGCCGCCACCTAAACCATACCGCGAGTCGTTGGCAACCTGCATGGCCTGTTCATCGTCTTTTACTCTAATAAGCGCGGCAACGGGGCCAAACAATTCGTCATCATAGGCTGGCATTTCAGGGCTAACGTTTTCTAAGATGGAAGCCGGATAGAAAAAGCCTGTACCTTCTGGCATTTCGCAACCACAGACAATGGTGGCACCGGCCTCGATGGATTCGGTTACTTGCTGATGCAACTTGTCACGTAAGTCAGACCTAGCCAAGGGGCCTAGATCAGTATCATTATTATTTGGATCGCCCATTGTTAAGCTGGTCATCGCACTGGCAAAGCCTTTTTTAAAGGCGGCATAATTTTTTTCAGTGACAATAAAGCGTTTCGCCGACACACAAGTTTCGCCATTATTAATTATGCGGCCTTTGACGCTGGTTTTAACCGCTAATTCGATATCGGCATCATCCAGCACTAAATAAGCATCATTACTACCCAGCTCTAAAACAGTCTTCTTCGCCAGTTTAGCCGCAGCTTCTGCAACAGATTTACCCACTTTGTCGCTGCCGGTAAAGGTTACGCCTTGCACTTTAGGATGACTGATTAGCTTTGATGCTGTTTCGCCATCAATCAGTAGCGACTGGTAGCAATACTGAGGAAAGCCAGCTGTAATAAACATTTTTTCAATCTTTTTGGCCATGCCGAATACGTTTGAAGCATGTTTTAAAACCGTAGTATTACCGGCTACTAAATTTGAAATACTGTAGCGAATAACTTGGTACAGCGGAAAATTCCACGGCTGAATACCTAGAATAACGCCGATAGGTTGGTAACTAATAATGGCTTTACCTTGGTCGAACTCACGTTCTTCATCGGCTAAAACAGTTGCTGCTTGCTCGGCGGTATAACGACAGATTTGGGCACAGAGTTGTACTTCTTGCACCCCTTGAGCACGAACTTTACCCATCTCGTCGGTCATTAATTGCGCGAGCTGTTGTTGATTATCTTCTAGCACTTTAGCTAGTTTATTAGCGAGCTTGCCACGTTCGGCTAAGCTGGTGAGTTTCCAAGTCTGGAAGCAGGTATCAGCGTTATCAATTGCTTGCTCAGCATCCTTTGTGCTTAATAGTGTGTATTCTTGTATAGGCTGTTCAGTAAATGGATTAATTGTTGTAATCGAGGTTGTCATGGCGTGACCTATTTAATTGCATTAAGTACTAAAAACAGATGCAAGGTCAGCGCCAGCTTGGAATAAAGATAAAATTCAATTTAAACTTATGATATTAAACATTATTAATTTTTTATATATGGTTAGCAGGTTTTACATACTTAAATAACAGCATACAATGTGAAAAATATTCAGGGTTTTGGTGATATTTACTGCCTGTATCCATGAGACTTATTTTTTAAAACAGTTAATGGTGTTTTGGATTTATACTGAGTAGTTATTTTTGTGCTGTTTAAGCTAACTTAACTTAGGTTTACGCCATTATTTAATCAGCAGCGGCTAGTTATGCTTTAATAGCCCTATACTTAGGTTTAAAGCTTAAACTTAAAGCTTAGGCTCAAAAATTCGTGGAGAATAAACATGAAATTATTACGTCGTTCAATTCTGATGCTTGGCCTTGGCCTGACAAGCTTCGTTGCCAGTGCTGATACAGATACCATTAAAACCCGCTGGGCTGATGTTAAAGTTGATACTGTTGCCAGTGGGCTTAACCACCCATGGGGTTTGGCTTTTTTAGGCGATGGCCGAATGCTGGTAACAGAACGCGCGGGTAATTTGCGAATTGTTGCAGCTGATGGCTCTGTTGGTGAGCCTATTAGTGGTTTACCAGAAATCAAAGTTCGGGGTCAAGGAGGGTTATTTGACCTCAGGTTAAGCCCTAACTTTAGTAATGATAACCTAATATATTTTTCTTACTCTGAACCAGAAACTGCCGGCAGCGACATAACTAGTACTGCGGTTGCTCGTGCTCGACTTGAGAATAATAAGCTGCATGATGTAAAGGTTATTTTTAGCCAGCAGCCTAAAGTTATGGGCGGACGGCATTATGGTGGCAGGCTAGCTTTTTCGGCCAATGGTGACTTCCTGTTTATTGGCTTAGGCGATCATGGCCATCGCCAAGACGATGTGCAAAAACTGGATAACCACACTGGTAAATTAGTTCGTATTCACCCTGATGGCTCAGTGCCTAAATCTAACCCTTTTGTTAATCAAGCTGATGCTAAACCAGAGATTTGGTCGTATGGTCATCGCAATATTCAAGGTATGGATATTCAACCGACCACTGGCCAATTATGGACAGTAGAGCATGGCCCTCAGGGCGGCGATGAAGTTAACATGCCAAAAGCGGGGCTGAATTATGGTTGGCCAGTGATCACCCATGGCGAGCAATATGGCGGTGGCGAAGTGGGTATTGGCTTTAAAAAAGACGGCATGGAGCAACCTATTTGGCACTGGACGCCGTCTATTGCCGTATCTGGGGTGGCATTTTATCAGGGAAGTCAGTTTCCACAATGGCAAGGTAACCTGCTAGCTACAGGGCTTAAAGGCCAACAAGTTGCGCGTTTAGAAGTGAATGGCGATCATATAATTCATCAAGAAACATTAAACCTAAAGCGGCGTATTCGTGAAGTAAAGGTTAGCCCAGATGGCAGTATTTATTTACTTACCGATGAGCCAAAAGGCGCGATTCTACGTCTTTCAGCGGTGAAATAAGTGCAGCGTAAAACTCACTACAGGCTCGCCCTTTTTGCGAGCCTTTTTATTACCGCTTGCCCTGCTGTAGCTGATACAGCAAGCCAAGCCGATGCAGATTTTATAGAGCGTATTGTTGTTACTGCCACTCGCACAGAACAACCTTGGCTTAACAGTCCCGCGTCGGTTGATACTGTCTCAGTCACCGAGCAGTTACCGGGCATGCGCAGTGACATGGCTGAAATATTAGCCGGTATTCCTGGCGTGCAAATAGACACCCGTTATAACTTTGCCCAAGATACTCGGATTATCTTGCGCGGTTTTGGTGCTCGGGCTGCATTTGGTGTGCGGGGTATTCTAATGCGCTTAGATGGTGTGCCGTTATCAATGCCTGACGGGCAGGCGCAAACCTCTAGTATATTTATTGATGAGCCTAGCCAAGTAGAAGTGCTGCGCGGACCTATCGCGGCGGTATATGGCAATGCTGCCGGTGGTATTATTAATCTGCAGGGCCAACCTGCCGCCAGCAGCTATATGGCGATTAGCCATGCTATCGGTGCTAATGATCGTCAGCGTAGCAGTTTAGAGGCAGCTTTGGTGCAAGATGCATTTAGTGTCAGTGGTCATTATGCGCGGTTTAGAACCGACGGTGATCGTGAGCATGCCAGTGCAGAGCGCGATCAATATGCGCTACGCGCTACTTATCAACTAGTTAATAATATCGAATTAATTGCTCGAGCGGATGATAACAATGCACCGTTATTGCAAGATCCCGGTTCCTTAACACCCAGGCAATGGCGAGAAAATAGTGCTCAAACCTTTACTGGTGCAGCCAGATTTAATACCCGAAAAAGTATTCGCCACCGCCAGCAATCAGTAACGGTTAATCAGCAATTAAGCCACTTTGATTGGCAAGTCGCTGTCTGGAACGGCATGCGTGAAATAGAACAATACCTGCCATTTCGTGGTGATGCTGTAACCTCTTCCGGTGCTGTAATTGATTTAGAGAGAGACTTTTACGGCATGCATGGTCAAGTTAACTGGCGACCTGAAGCTTTTTCTGCGCGCTGGCAACTCAGCCTAGGAACCGACATTGAACGCCAGAAAGATACTCGACAAGGCTTTGTTAATAACTTTGGTGAGGCGGGTGAGCTACGCCGTGATGAAACCGGACGAGTTGCTAAGAATGATATATATGCTCTAAGCACATTGGCATTGACTGATAAGTTAACGTGGTTAGCAGGTTTGCGCGTGTCTAATCTATCGTTTGATGTTAGCGATCGCTACATTATTGCGGGGTTGAGCCCTGATGATAGTGGCCAAACTCGCTATCAAGAAAGCTCTTGGACGTCCGGTTTAAATTATCAATTAACCAGCGAGTGGGCGCTATTTACTGCTGTTGGTGATGGCTTTGAAACGCCAACGTTAACCGAGCTTGCTTATCGTAACGACGGCACGGGTTTAAATCCTGATCTTGGGCCAGCATTAATCACCCAATATGAAGCGGGTATTAAATGGCTTAGTACTAATGCTAAGGGACAAGCGCAATTAAGCCTGTTTCGGGTAGATAGTGATAATGAAATTGTGGTCGATCAATCCATTGATGGCCGTACAACTTATCGCAATGCAGCACAAACCGAGCGAGAAGGGGCCGAATTAAGCTGGCGTTATCAGTTGCATCCCGCATTACAATTACGCAGTGCGGCAACGTTAATGACTGCACGTTATAAAGACCAACAGCAAAATGGCACACTCAACGGGCTGAGTATACCGGGCATAGCTGACAGTAATGTATTTATACAAGCCAATTATAGACCTTGGCATAACGATAAGCTGCGCGCTGCAATAGTGGCGCAATATCGTTCCCGCGTGGCAACCTCCGATAGCAACGATGAGTTTGCGCCATCGTATATGCTATGGCATGCCAGCTTAGATGCCAAGCAAAAAAACGGTAACTGGCAGTTTAGTCAGTGGTTGCGACTAGATAATATATTGGATAAAGACTACGTTGGCTCCGTAGTAGTAAACCAATCCAATGGCCGATCATTTGAACCGGCACCTGGCCGACAGCTCAGTGCCGGTATGCGAGTAGAGCGGCGCTTCTAAACAAAATTGTGAAACAAACGCTAGATCGTTTTTGCACTATAATCCGTATAGCTACAACAACTATATGCTTATTATTAGCGGGTAGTTAGAAAATAGTTAAGCTAATAATAAGCAAACGGAGCAACATCGATGAAAAACTCAGTGCGCCAGATACTTAAAACAAAGCTTAAGCCGAAACCTAAATCAGAGCTTAATTCAGCACTGAAACCAGAGCTGCCTGCTCAGGCTTATTCGCTATACGATCAATATGCTCACGGCATGCTAAGTCGGCGTGATTTCTTCAGTGGTATGGCGGGGTTAGCCGTTAGTGCCGCTTTGGCGACTACTTTTATCAATAGCATGCTGCCCAATTATGCACTGGCACAGCAGGTGTCTTTTAACGATGATGACATAACAGCAAGCTATCAGAAGTTCTCGCCAGCTCAGAGTCAAAATGGAACAGGTCATGGTGCAGGTCATAAAGAGATACGGGGCTATTTAGTTAAACCTAAAAATGCAACCACTGCTTTACCAACTGTACTAGTTATTCACGAAAACCGCGGCTTAAACCCTTATGTGGAAGATGTTGCTCGACGTTTAGCGAAAGCCGGTTTTATTGCTTTTGCACCGGATGCATTATGGCCATTGGGTGGCTATCCAGGTAATGATGATGATGGCCGCACTATGCAAAGTAGCTTAGAGCCAGCAAAAATCGTTGCCGACTTAAAAGCGGCAGCAATGTGGTTAAAGCAGCTTGACGGTGGTAATGGTAAGTTGGGCGTTGTCGGTTTTTGTTTTGGCGGCGCCATGACCGGACGCTTAGCCGCTGAGTTACCCAATGTAGTGGATGCAGCAGTGCCGTTTTATGGCTCACCACCTGCAGCAGACAGCATAGCGAATATTAAGGCACCGTTGTTAGTGCAATTGGGCGAGTTAGACGAGCGCGTAAATCAGCAATGGCCAGCAGCTGAAGCCTTGTTTAAACAGCATAATTTGAACTATAAAATTGAAATGTACCCGGCATCGCATCATGGTTTTCATAACGACTCTACTGCACGTTACAACAAAGAAATGGCAGACCTAGCGTGGCAACGGACGTTGGCTTTTTTTAAGCAGCATTTAAGTTAACCCAAGCTCAGCTTAATCAAGGTAAGCTAAATTAAGTCGATAAGTTTTATTTGCACGGCCTAATTTAGCTGTTTAAGAGCCGGGTAGGCAAATTATATTGGTACAAACCAGTGCCGAGTTCGATTAGCAAACCACACCAGAGACAACATAACAGGCACTTCTACTAATACCCCTACCACTGTGGCTAAAGCTGCACCTGAATGCAAACCAAACATGGCTATGGCAACGGCTACGGCGAGTTCAAAAAAGTTAGATGTGCCAATCATACAAGCTGGAGCCGCGACATTGTGTGGAAGCTTCAATTTGATAGCCAAAAGTAGGCGATAGCAAAATACCATAAGTTTGAATAAGCAGGGGGATAGCGATTAAAACAATGACTTCTGGTTGCGATAATATAGTTTCGGATTGAAAACCAAACAGTAGGATAACTGTGGCAAGCAAACCGATAATTGACCAAGGTTTCATGTTGGTAATAAACTGATTTAGCCTAGAATGATCGTCAGTCTTATCCAGCACCTTTCGAGTAAGGGCACCGGCCAACAACGGAATAAGCACATACATGAGCACCGATAATAACAAGGTAGACCAAGGCACAGTAATATCGGTAACGCCCAACAGTAAACCGGCTATGGGCGCAAAGGCAAATATCATAATAATGTCATTTATAGATACTTGTACCAAAGTGTAATTAGCATCGCCTTTAGTTAATTGGCTCCAAATAAACACCATAGCTGTACAAGGCGCAACACCCAGTAAAATCATACCCGCGATATATTCATTCGCCGTTTGTGGATCAACCCAATCAGCAAAAAGACCTTTAAAAAACAGCCAGCCCAGCAATGCCATGGTAAAAGGTTTGATAAGCCAGTTGATCACTAGCGTTAAAACTAGCCCCTTGGGTTTTTTGCCCACATCTTTAATGGCAGAAAAGTCGATTTGCACCATCATTGGATAAATCATTAACCAAATAAGTACAGCAATAACTAAATTAACATGGGCATATTCAATATCCGCAATCACGCTGAATACATTAGGCGCAACGATACCTGCACCAATACCAACTATTATCGCAAGGCTAACCCATACCGATAAATAACGCTCAAATAAGCCCATTACGGCGCTCCTATAGTGATTTCTGTCTAATCAGTTCAGCTAATTTTAATTTTAAAGTAGCAGTATCGAGCTGCATATCGGCTAGCTTTTTTAACTGGTGTACCCGCGTAGTGATATCAGCAATACAGTCGCGAAATGCCGCTGCTATTTGCTGCTCTGAACCTTCAAGCTTAGACGGATCGCTTAAGCCCCAATGTACTTTTATGGCAGAACCAAACCATACCGGGCAAGACTCTGCGGCGGCGGAATCACACACGGTGATAACAATATCAGGTGCAAAATCTTCAAGCTGATGCCAAGACTGACTTTGTAAATTGGCACAGGCAATGCCTGCTTGTTCAAGATGCGTAATAGCAAGCGGGTGAACCACGCCAGTTGGTTGGCTGCCGGCACTTTTGGCGGTAATAACATCAGCAGCAAGATGATTAGTGATAGCTTCAGACAAAATGCTGCGACAACGGTTATGAGTGCAAATATATAATATTTTCATTGAATTACCTGATTAACAGCAGCTATTGGTTGTAGCTAAAGCGCTTTTTAACTTTGCTAAAGCCGTATCGAAATAGCTTAAGTTATGGCTGGCAGTTTGTTGGATAACTGTTTTGGCCCAAACCGGAAGCGCTGGATGCAGTTTGTAATACACCCACTTGCCCCGACGTTCATCAATAAGGATGCCACACTTTCTAAGCTCGGCCAGATGACGGGACGTTTTTGGCTGTTCAAGTTCTAATGCTTGCATCAGATCGCAAACACAGGCTTCTGTAACTTTAGATAATAAAAGGATAAAGGTCAGTCGGGTCTGATCAGCCAGACACTTATAAAATTGGCAAGGGTTCATAGCATTACATCTGATATATCATATATGTGAATATACATATGTATTGCTGTAAATGTCAAAATAATATTTCAATTAAAGCATAAACACTTTACCGTAATCATCTTAATTTCCCATTATTCTAATAAACTACCACTTCCCGGAAAACGAACTAAAATAATCAAATGCGATGTTTATTAGGCTTTATTTAAACGATTTTTTTTCGATACAAAATACCTTATAAGTTTTAGGTAAATTAACAAATAAGTTATGAGTTAATGTTTAGTAAAAGGATTTTGTCATTATAAAAGGAGTTAATTAATGCGCTTAATAAATTTTCGACAACAACAAATTACGAATAATGTTAAATGGCTAGCAGATGTAGTATGGGAAGATAATGACCGTCCATTGCAGACTATTTACGTTACGATCCCCAATCAATTTAACTGCACTCTTTTCGCTGCTAGCAATGGATTCTTATTAGCAGTAATGGTGTTCGCAATGAAGCACCGTGAACAACGAATTTATGTTGAAGGTTATATTGATGATTGGCTTAAGTACCGAGTAGAAAAAAGTCTGAAATATTTAGCAATGTGGTTCGCTCATAAACACCTACCTGTCATTGAATCATCTGAAGTCGGATCTGACGTAAATAGAGAAATTTCTGATATAAAAAGCCCAATACGCAGTACTGCATTGTTTCTTTCAGGTGGCGTTGATTCATATAGCACGCTGATGAGAAACATAACATTAGTTGGCGAGGAACACCCTAAACGAGCTCGTTATGGATTACTGGTCAACGGCTTGGATATTGGTTTTTTAGAAGAACAAAATGAAAAACAGCAGGAGTTGTCAGAATTAAGTTATGAAGCTATTAAACAAGTATGTAAAAGTGCCAACATACAGCCTGTTTTAATTGATACAAATGTTAGAAGCCTAGATTTAGACAGTAATTTATATGCTAAACAGGCGCATGGTGCAATATTAGCGGGCATGGCACACTTTCTTACGTCTCACATATCAGATATTTTAATTAGTTCCACTAACGATATGTGGCACGCAACAGCTTGGGGTTCTTCGCCACTAATTGACGTTAATTATTCATCAGAAATACTCGCTGTTCATCATGACAGTGAAGATTTATCTCGGTTAAATAAAGTTGCTTTAATTATTGGCAGACCTGAGGTATTAAAAAACCTTAGAGTATGCCCAAAAGTTTATACTATTCCATCAGGCTATTTAAATTGTGGCAATTGTGCCAAATGCACTCGAACACGACTCGAGTTATTAGTATTAGGTTATAAAAATGAATATGATATTTTCCCCTCAGCCTCTATCAGCACTTGGTTCACAGATAAAAACTTACTGATTCAAAGTGAATATCATGCATCGCAATTTAAAGAGTTAGTTGAGCCATTGCAAAAATTAGGTTTAAAGGAAGAGGCGAGTAGAGTAATAATATCTTTGGAAAATTGGCGTAAATACCAAGCGTGGATCAATAGAGAAAACATAGCAGGTTTGACAAAGAGGTTAGCCAACGAAACTATGCGGACTTTAAAGTCGGCTTTTAAAGTACGTTTTAATTCAAGAAATTATAGCCGTGAAACCATCATTTAGTGCTGTTATTGGCATAGTTTCAATTAAAAACACCGCCACTAACCAGAGGCTTTAGTGGCGGTGTTAGTTTTATTAATACTGTTTACGCGACTCGTTCTGCGGCTACCGCGCGCAGGATTTTAGCGGCTTCAACCATGTTTTGCAGTGCCGGTAATACTTCATCCCATTGCCGAGTTTTTAAGCCACAATCTGGGTTTACCCACAGACGATTTGCCGGTATCCGCTCGGCGGCTTTTAGCATTAGTTTGGTTACTTGCTCGGGGCTTGGAATATTTGGCGAGTGAATATCATATACCCCTGGGCCAATCTGATTTGGGTAAGCAAACTTCTCGAATACATCAAGTAATTCCATGTCTGAACGTGATGTTTCTATGGTGATAACATCGGCGTCCATATGAGCAATGGCTTCAATAATATCGTTAAACTCGGAGTAACACATGTGGGTGTGAATTTGAGTTTCGTCTTTTACACCGTTGGCGCTAATGCGAAACGATTCTACTGCCCAGTTTAAGTACTCTTGCCATTCTGATTGCCGTAGTGGCAAACCTTCACGCAGCGCGGCTTCATCTATTTGAATCACGTTAACACCCGCCGCTTCTAAATCTTGTACTTCTTGGCGTACAGCTAATGCTAACTGCAGGCAGCTATCACGGCGGCTTTGGTCGTCGCGAACAAAAGACCAGTTTAAAATAGTTACTGGGCCAGTTAGCATGCCTTTCATTGGCTTGGTAGTTAGTGACTGAGCATATTTAGTCCAGGCGACTGTCATGGGATGAGGCCGGCTAATATCACCAAATAAAATAGGCGGCTTTACACAACGTGAGCCATAAGATTGCACCCAACCGAACTGGCTAAAAGCATAACCTTGTAACTGCTCACCAAAATATTCTACCATGTCGTTACGCTCGGCTTCGCCATGAACTAGCACGTCTAGGCCTAACTTTTCTTGCTCGCGGATAGCGTATTCAATTTCAGCTTTCATTTTTGCTTCGTATTCGCTGGCGCTAATGTTGTGTTTTTTAAAGGCTAACCGAGCCTGACGGATTTCTTTAGTTTGTGGAAAAGAGCCAATAGTGGTGGTTGGATACAAGGGTAGCGGTAAATGTGTGGCCTGTTTTGCAGCACGAACAGTATAACCGCTTAAGCGTTTACCCAAGTCGTTAGTGATGCTGTTAACCGCAGCTTTTACTGCTGGGTTATGCACGCGAGTAGAAGTACGGCGGCTATTTATCGCCGCCTGATTTTCAGCTAATTCGTTGCTTACTGAGTTTATGCCGTTGTTTAGTGCCTTGCCTAAGACCGTTAGTTCAACTAATTTTTGCTCGGCAAAGGCCAGCCAGCTTAAAATTTCAGCATCGAGGCTAGCTTTATTAACTGTCACTTCGTTATCAAGGTTAACCGGCACATGCAATAACGAGCATGAAGGTGCCAGCCATAACCGATCTGCCAGTTTAGCCGCTATAGGTTGCAGGTATTCTAATGTGGCTGTGAGATCGGTCTTCCAGATATTACGGCCATCAATTACGCCTAACGACAGTATCTTGTCTGCAGGCAGTGCCTCGATAACGTGTGCTAGGGCGGATTTACCGCGAACCGCATCATAGTGAATACCCGCGACAGGTAGGTTTAGGCTTAATGTTAGATTATCGCCTAAGGTGCCAAAGTAGGTGGCGAGTAATAGTTTAACGGGGCTGCTTTTTAATGCCTGATACGCTTCGATTACGGCATCTTGCCATGCTGAGTCAAGCTCGGTAACCAATACCGGTTCATCAATTTGCACCCATTCTACGCCGGCCTGTGCCAGCTCGCTTAATAGTGTTTGGTAAACCGGTAATAGTTTATCTAGCAAATCCAGCTTATTAGAGGTGTCTTTTTCTTTACTCAGCCACAGGTAAGTTACTGGGCCAATGAGTACCGGTTTAAAATTAACGCCTTGCGCTTTGGCTTCTGCTACTTGGGCCAAAATACGCGCACTGTTTAAGGTAAATGAAGTTTCAGCGGTTACTTCGGGCACAATATAATGATAGTTAGTGTCGAACCATTTAGTCATTTCACCAGCATGTACACACTGACATGGGCTGTCGTTAGCCGAGCGGCCACGAGCTATTCTAAAATAGTTATCTAACTCGCTATCGTTAAAATGCGCAATACGATGAGGTAGGTTACCTAGCATAAAACTCATATCTAATACTTGATCGTATAGCGAAAAATCGGCTACGGGCACTAAATCTAATGTTTGTTGCAACGCCCAGTTATTGCTACGAATTTGCTTCGCACTGGCTAACAATTGTCCTTCGGTAATGTCGTTTTTCCAGTAGTTTTCAAGCGCAAATTTTAATTCGCGTTTATTACCAATACGCGGAAAACCTAAGTTGTGTAGCCGTACTTTTTTCTGCTGAGTTTGATATTCAGTAGTCATGTTTTAATCCCTATTTAACCATTCAGTATGTTAATTATTGGCTTTTAGCTATTAAGGCTTAACCATCTAGACGTCTAAATGATATCGTGTAATATGTATGAATTGAAATGGTATGTTTTCATGGTTATATGAATACTGCTCATGGGTTCTGTTATTAATAGAAAGTAGGATGTTGATAAAACATGATTGAAAAAATTCACCTGAGTATACTTCGAGAAATCGCCCGCAATGGTTCATTAACGGCCGCTGCTAATTATTTAAACCTGACCCAATCGGCATTGAGCCACACCATTAAAAAACTCGAGCGGCAGATTAATGTTAGCTTGTGGTTAAAAGAGGGCCGTAGCATTCGGCTGACTGAGGCAGGACAGTATGTGCTAGATCAAGCTAATAGGTTGCTGCCGCAATTTGAACGCATGGATGATACGCTGCGTCAGTTTGCTAACAACGAAACGGGTAGTTTACGGATTGGTATGGAGTGCCACCCTTGCTATCAATGGCTATTAAAAGTAGTGCAACCGTTTTTGGCTCAGTCGCCAGGTGTAGATATAGATGTAAAACAAAAATTTCAGTTTGGTGGCATGGCAGCACTGTTTAATTACGATATCGACTTACTCATAACGCCCGATCCAATAAATAAAGACAGCATAGTGTTTGAGCCGGTGTTTCCTTATGAGCAAGTATTAGTGGTTAGCCTAGACAATAAACTAAGCGCACTACAACAAATTGAGCCTAAGCAATTATCTGATCAAACACTATTAACCTATCCGGTAGAAACAGCAAGGTTGGATATTTTTCAGCAGTTTTTACTGCCAGCGCACTGTATGCCTAAACAACATAAAACCTTAGAATCTACCGATATTATTCTGCAAATGGTGGTGGCTAATCGTGGAGTAGCGACTTTGCCTAAATGGTTAGCAAAGGAGTATGCCAAAACACTACCACTGCATATTATTCGGCTAGGCAGTGCCGGTATTCATAAGCATATTTATATAGGTTACCGTAAACACGAACGCGATAACCGGCATATTCAAGCTTTTATTCAGTTGGCTAAAGCGAGTGATATAAAATCACTCTGACCCATTTTATGCGGTTGGTAAAAGTTAACCGCATGCATGATAGAAAAGAAGAGTTTTAACATCAAATCTAGCTAGCCCCTTCATATGAAGCTAGTAACTGCTATTCCGCGTTTTTATTATCTTCTGCTGGTGGGTTGGCTGCTAGCTCTAACATTTTCTCTCGAAAATTCGCTATACCTTTCATGACTAAGCCATAGGTTTTATCTACGCCGCTTTCTACTTCACCCTCGTAAACTTGTAAGCTTTTAAGAATATCTTTGGCATCAGCAAAACCTTTTTCGATACCGCCACCAATCACTTTTAAAAAGCTATCAAGGTTTTCTTGTTCTGATTTGTCAGGATTCTGCTCTTTGTATTTACCGTAAAATGCAGTAGCAAAGCTTACTATGCGATCAGCCGTTGCTTCTGGTGAGGTATCAATACCAGAGTCATATATTTTTTGTGCCGCATTAGGGCCCATTATTGGTTCAAGTTCAGCATTAATGCCTTCTAATGCTGTTTTGTATAACAAGCTTAATGAGTCGTTATTACTACTTAACGATACTTTCTCAGCGGCGCGCAAAATTCCCAAGTTGTTGGCTTGTTTCAATTGTGCAGCTTGATTCTTAATCGTTTGGCTATTATCGGTTTTAGCCGGCGTATTACTTTGTTTTGCCGCGCTGGTAATAGGCGGGTTACTACCTGTCGTGATTGCCATAATTGTGCTCCTGAAATCGTGACATGAGTATAGTATTAGTCAGGTTATCGGTAGCAGCGAGAAAAACTTTAGTTGTTTATTTTTTAGTCGTTTCAACCAGCGCTCACTTTGACACTTTACGCTAATACACTAAGCTGTAATTTGTTAGGCCAGCATAATAAATACGAAAACCTTTCATATATTTTAACAGTAAGGATTTGTTATGAATAAAGTTATACTGATTTTACTCGCTATTTTTCTAGCCCCTATTGCCGTTTTAATAAAGTCTGGAGTAGGAAAAGATCTGCTGATTAATATTATATTATGCCTGCTGTTTTACTTCCCAGGGATGATACATGCACTTTGGGTCGTGACTAAATAAACTGTAATAGCATTTAATAGCAAGAGGAGCACTAGATGTCGTACATTGATGGTTTTATAGCGGCTGTGCCAACAGCCAATAAAGATAAATATATTGCTCATGCTAAATTGTCTGCCGTGGTGTTTAAAGACCACGGCGCCCTTAAGATCACTGAAGCTTGGGGAGATGATGTGCCAGATGGCGAAGTGACTTCTTTTCCTATGGCGGTAAAATGTAGCAAAGATGAAACAGTCGTATTTTCATCTGTTGTTTGGCCATCTAAAGCAGTACGCGATGCTGGTTGGCAAGCGATTATGGCCGATCCAAGAATGCATCCTGATCAAAACCCAATGCCATTTGATGGTAAGCGGCTAATATATGGTGGCTTTGAAGCTATTAGTGAAGCTTAAATCTGCAGTACTTAATTAAAAGCGCGCCAGTCCGCGCTTTTAATTTGGCCTTTATGCTAAACCTTATCGCATTATACTAAAGCCTGTTCCGCCCCTTGCTAAGTTCAATGTAGTGCTTGAGAACCAAAGTACATTGTTTTCTCGCCCAAGCTTTGCTTTGTGTATCGCAGCTGTGTTGGTGTAAGCTAAAGTTTTAGATGTTATTGATTTAAAATATAAATACAGTAAATTCAAGGCAAACCCAATTATTGATTGCCCAATTTCGGAGAGCAGCCCTTGAGTTATGTCATTGAACAAATTAAGCCAGAACACGATGTCAACATTGCCCTGATTATAAAGCAAGTAGGGGCTGAGTTTGGTGCTATTGGTGAGGGCTTTGGTCCTTCTGATCCTGAAGTGGATGCTATGAGCCAACATTATAATGATGCCAGCGCTAGCCGCTATTTTGTGGCATCGATAAAAGGCAATATTGTTGGTGGCAGTGGTGTAGCGGCCTTTAATGGTAGTAATCAAGTGTGTGAACTACGTAAATTGTTTTTATTAGCTGAAAGTCGCGGCTTAGGCATTGGCAAAAAGCTGACCGAAGACTGTTTAGCCTATGCTAAAGCTAAAGGCTATAAACAGTGTTATTTGGATACATTAAGCAATATGACCTCGGCTATTGCCTTATATGAAAAACTTGGCTTTAGTCATCTAGAAAAGCCATTAGCCGGCACTATTCACAACGGTTGTGATGTTTGGATGATTAAACAGCTATAAAAAATCGGCAACGTAAATAGAAGGATCAGTAATGAATATTACAAGGAACAAGCTCGGTGCTGCCGTAGATGAAAATATCATTTCAGCAGCACAAGCTGATGCACTTTTTACGTTCTTTCAGGCTCAAGCTGCAGATGTACCAAGATTTACCTTTACCCATGTGTTGTATTACTTAGGTGGGTTAATTGCTATTGGTGCCATGACTTTATTTATGAGCTTGGGTTGGGAGTCTTTCGGTGGTGCTGGAATATTACTGATCTCAGTGCTTTATGCAGTTATAGGTTTAACCTGTACTAATATTTTTGCGGCTAAAAATTTACCTATTCCGGCTGGAATTTGTGCCACTTTTGTCGTCTGCTTAACTCCGCTGGCCATTTATGGATTGCAGCAATGGCTAGGCCTGTGGCCTGATGATAGTGTTTATAAAGATTATCATCGTTATATTAAATGGCATTGGCTGTATATGGAGCTGGGTACTTTAGCTATTGGCGTTATTATCGCGTGGAAATACAAGTATCCATTTTTACTTATGCCGATTGCAGTCACCCTGTGGTATTTAACCATGGATATTGCCGTTATGATTTCGGGTGGTGATTATTCTTGGCAGCTAAGAAAATTAGTGTCGTTATACACCGGTTTGTTGATGATAGGCTTGGCATTTTGGGTTGATATAAGATCACGTCATACAGCCGATTATGCTTTTTGGCTTTATCTGTTTGGTGTTATTGCCTTCTGGGGTGGTTTATCAACTCAATACTCAGACAGTGAGTTTTCTAAATTTATGTATTTGTGTATTAACCTTTTAATGATTGCAGTAGGGGTATTATTAGTTCGCCGAGTGTTTGTTATCTTTGGTGCTCTGGGTAGTTGTGGTTACATTGGTTATTTAGCTTATGATGTTTTTAAAGATAGCTGGTTATTTCCAATGGCATTAACGGTTATTGGCTTTGCCATAATTTATTTGGGAATTCTGTGGCAAAAGCATGAACAAACACTCACTAAAAAGTCGCGTTCATGGCTTCCAGCGCCGTTACGAGAATTATTGCAAAACAGGTCATAAAGCCCATTTTTCTGTGAAATTAAGGAATAATACATTATGAGTGATTTTTTATGAGTAACATTTTCCACTATGCTTTTAAGGTTAAAGATCTGGCAACGACTAGACAGTTCTATATAGATTTACTGGGTTGTGTAGAGGGCAGGTCGACAGAAAACTGGCTTGATTTCGAATTTTATGGCAATCAATTAACGGCACATGTTGGCGTGGTTGATAAAGAGTTGGATTATTGTGGTTTGGTTGATGGTGTGGCAGTGCCTATACCGCATTTTGGCTGTGTACTAACCCCCGAACAATTTTTAGCGTTAGCCGCTAAGTTAGAAACTGCAAAAATTAAATTTATTTTAAAGCCGCAAGTTAGATTCGCCGGTCAGAGTGGCCAACAACAAACCATGTTTGTATTAGATTTTAGTGGCAATCCATTAGAGTTTAAGTCTTTTGCAGATGAAAGTGAGTTATTTAATGCTTAATATAATGTCAATTGTGAGCCGTTTTTTCAGTGATAAAGTTGTATAGCTGTATGTTTTATGACAAGGGAATTTATTTTTAGGTAAATTCCCTTGTTAGCACTTGGCGCGCTGCAAAAGCGTCTGCAACACAACATCGGCCTTCAAGCTTAATCTAGTCAACATTAGCCGATTATCTTAATGCTTCAATGCCTGCGCCATAGTTAATATGAAACGCTGCGCCATCCATAACCAGTGCTGGTACAGATTTTACACCGGCTGATTCCGCTTCTTTTAATCGAGACTTATCTTGGCCTAAATCAACAATTTCAACGTTATATTTTGCCGGATCTAATGCCTTAGCGACGTTTTGTTCCGCCGCAATGCAAACTGAGCAACCAGCATGATAAAATATTGCTTTGGTTTTCATAATTGTTCTCCTAAGATTACTTAGTGCCAACCGACACCTATACAGAGTAGAAATAATCTAAGACTCTGTATAGAAGGCACTTTGCAGTGCCCTAGTAACCTTATGGTGTAATTTATTGAAAATAGAGGAATTAAAAATGTCTGCGTCAGCTAAGTCACGCTATTTTCAATTAGAAGAGGTTGTGGGCTGCAAATGGTCAGTATCCGTGTTGCGGGCGATTGGCGAGGGTGTATCGCGACCGGGCGCATTGGAGCGGCATATACAAGGTATTTCAACTAAGGTGCTATCTGAACGATTACGCAAATTAACCGCCTATGGCTTGCTGGATAAGCAGGTGTATGCAGAAGTCCCCCTGCGCACCGAATACGAACTGACTACTAACGGGGAGAAGCTAGTCGCCATTATTGCGCAAATAAAGCAGTTGGATAACGAAATAGGCAACTCTGAACTAATATAACTAATACATAGCTTATACAACTAAGTTAAGCCTAGCGGCGTTATTAAATATAGGTGCAATTATGCGAGTTAAAGGAAAGATTCAACAATGGGATGACGCTAAAGGGTTTGGCTTTATTCAACCAACCTCAACCAGTGACAAGGTTACTGCTGAGCGAGTGTTTTTGCATGCTAGCGCCCTACAAAATAGGCAGCGTCGTCCGGTGGTGGGCGAAGTGGTTACCTACCTAGTTATTAAAGATGATAAAGGCCGTAACCAAGCACAAAATGTTACGTTTGCTGGCGAACAGCTAAGCGCTAAGCCTATTGCCAAGGCAAAAGCATCGTCAAACTGGCCAAGTATGTTTGTGGCCATATTCTTTATTGGCTTGGTACTAGTATCGTGGTTATTAAACCTAAGTTGGTATGTGTTAATTGGTTACGCAGTCATAAGCGTATTAACCTTTGCAAGCTATGCGTGGGATAAATATAAATCGAAACAGGAACAGTGGCGTACACCAGAGTCGACTCTGCAAATATTTGCCCTAATTGGTGGTTGGCCAGGAGGCTTGCTAGCGCAAAACTGGTTACGGCATAAAAGCCGTAAAGCGAGCTTCTTATGGCTGTTTTGGTGCATGGTATTACTGAATATAGTGGCCTTAGTTTGGCTGTATCGGTTAGGTATTTTACAGCGTGGTTTTTTCTAAGATTGCGCTGCAAATCTTATAATGAGTTTGCTACGAGTTTGTAATGAATAAAGGCTTGGCTTAACGATAAAGCCAAGCTCTATCGCATAGATATTTTTAAGACCAGCAATTAACTTTTATCAATAACCTTGGCTTGCATAGCGGGGTTGTTTATTTGCAAATTTACAGCTTGTTTTAAGATAATATTGCCTTCAACAATGGCATTATTGTCGATGTGTAATGTAGGTTTTGCATCCTCACCCCAAGACCACCAAGACTTAATTTTGTTACGTGATTTATAAATCACATCACCTTTAATTACCGTGTTGCCTTTTAAGTTGATATCACCATTTGAGTTGGTTACGTTTCCAGAAACTACGCTATCAACCAGCGTGATAGCACCATTTAAGGTGGTAACGCTTCCGGTAATTACGCTATCAACCAACGTGATAGCACCATTAACCGTGCTAATCTCGCCGTTAATATCGGCATTAGCGCCCAAGTTTATTTTACCATTCACGGTAGTCAGTTCTTTCGCCACTTTAAGCCCTGAGCCCGCAACTATTTTACCATTCACAGTATTAGCACTGTGTATTAGAATGTTATCTTCAAGGTTAATACTACCATTGACAGTAGTTAATGCTTTGGCGCTGCTATTACTGGCCATATTAATACTGCCGTTTACTAGCGAGATATCTGCATAATGCTGCTCACTGGCAATATTGGCGCTGCCATTTACTTTATCAATATCAGCTAAATCAGCAGCTTGGGCACTAAGCAGGCTAGCTGATGTCAGCATAATGCTTAAGGTGGTAATAAGTGGAATCAGTTTCATTGTTATGTCCTTTTTATAAGTTATAGCTTTCATTAGCATTTTCGTTATAGCTGTTATAGCCGCTTTTTAGTCACTGTTGTCGCAACTTATCTAGTTTGTTAAGTAGTAATCACTGTTGTACTAAAGCAAAGGGCTTGCCAATAATAAGTTGTTGAAAATAAATGGTATTTTTTAAATCGTAAAGAAGGAAGTTAATATTTCACTATAAAGTAGTGCAAATAGCTAACATTTATAGCTAACAACAAGAACAAAAATGTATCGCTATTTATTAACTAACGGAAAAATTCATGTCGTAGTGGGCACCTAAATACGCATGCTGTGTATTGCTCAACAATAGATATGGAGATGATAAAACACAGTCATAACAAAGCATGACTGTGTTTTGGTCACTGAGTTTAAAACTGGTAGCTGGCACCGATAGTGGCAGTAGTGCCTAAACCTTTAATATTATAACCACCATACCTATAGGATTGTGCCCGAGCAGGGAAGTAATCATTATTCAGTAAGTTTTCAATACCAAAATAAGCTTGCCAATGCTGATCAAATTGATATTGGCCACTGAGGTTAACTAAGCTGTAGTGGCTAACTGGGCCTTGATCGCCTGAATACTCACCTTGACTGTTTTTGTCGAAACGTTTTCTGTCACCAACAAAAAGATAACTTAAGGTTAGTCCCAACTGATCATTAGCTTGCCATGCTAAATTTACGGTCGCTTTAGGTGGACTAATTTGTTTAGCGCCTAAATAAATATCCTCTTCTGTGTTTTTACCTTCAACAAAACTATAGCTGGCGATGAGTTTTAAACTTGGCGAAATAGCGTAATTAATTAAGCCTTCATAGCCCCAAATTTTTTGTGGCGCCCGTATTGGCTCGTAAACGCCAGTTACCTCGTTAAATTTATTGCTGGTACCTAGCTCTGATGTGCTACGAAACGCGTTAACTTCAAAGCGAACTTGATCGAACTGGGAGATAAACCCTAGCTCATAACTATCTATAATAGAGGCTTGTGTTTGAATAAGCGCAATATCGTTTACGGTTGCGCTACGCAGTAAAACCCCAATATCTGAAACGTCTGAGCCTTGAGAGTAGCTGAAGTATGGGCTAAAGGCAGGTGTTAAGTTGTATTTAATTGCTGCATTATAGGTTGTAGCATTGTACTTAATTGTGTCGCCGCGAACGGCTAAAGGAACAGAGCATTGCGTTTCACTTTTGCATAGTTTCAGCGTATTGTAATCATCAATAGTCAGATCAATATTTTCTTTGCGTATACCAGTTTTAACAATAATATCGTCGTTAATTACCCACTTAGTTTGCAAGAAGCCAGCAATACTTTGCATATCCATTTCGGGCACCCAAATACGCCCATCTACCAGAGGTTGTGAGGTAACATCATTTAAGGCATCTAAGCCATAGATAAATGTTGCGGCAACCTGATCAAAATCAAACTGACTATTAAAGGTTGCTCTAGCGCCTTGTTTTTTCGATTTAATAACCGATTGACCGCCATTATAACCTGCAGATGGATTGGCTAAATTCGCAGAATAGAAAAATACGTTTTCAATATCTTGGCTATATACATCTAGCGTCATTTGGGTGTTATTGAACAAGGCTATATCAGTATATTTTAAGGTGATATTAACGTTGCCATCAGGGCCTTGAGGTTTACCTTGTTGCTGTTGCTCTACTGGCACGTGAATAGCGTAGGTTTTTTCGCCTAAATTACTGTTGCCCACTACATCAGCTAAATCGGTTTTTTGTTGCGCGCTATAGTAGTTATAACTAAATTGTAGTGATTTATCAGCATCAAAATCGTAGCTTAATTTAGTAAAGTAATTTTGCATTTCTGAATCAGAAAGACCATATTGCAAGCCAAGGATATCGCCCTCTGCATCGCGTTGTACGCCATTTTCAGCATAGCTAGCGGTGACTAAATAACTAAAGTTATTGGCTCGGCCATTCACCGATGCCGCCAAGCGACCACCGACACTTTCTGCTAATTTAACGGCACTAAAACGGCTAGATAAACTTATTTCGGCATCAGTTTGCTCATTTCGGCTAGCTTGTTTAGTTATGTAGTTAATAATACCGCCGGCAGCACCATTACCATAAATGGAGGTGGAACCTTTAATGACTTCAATCCGTGCTATTGCGTTGGGATCAAGTGTTTTTAAATCAACTGAGCCATTTCGCAGTGGTGTAGATTGCGGTACACCATCAATCATAATTAACGGTGAACGTCCGCGTAAAGTTTGGCCAGCATTACTAGAGCTGCCCGTATTTGGCGCGAACCCAGGTACCATTTGGGCCAGTAAACTACCTAATTCAGGGTTCACTTTTAAGTGCTGTTGGATTTGCTGTTGGCTAATAACAGTAATAGAAGCGGGTACTTCATCAATGCTTTCAATAATTCGACTGCCGGTAACAATAACGTGTTCTAACGATGATTCAGCTTGTGTGACAGCAGCTAATACATGGCCACTGATAGCGACGCTAAGTATGCATATAGAGGTTTTTAACATGGTGATCCTTGGACGAAATAAATAACGCGCTAATAGTAATGATTATCATTAACTTGATCAATAGTTAATGATAACTATTTGCGTTTATGTCTTCGTAACCAAAAATATAGGCCTGAACAAACAAAAAAACTTATTGATATTGACAGCAATAGCCAGAGTAATTGCACTATTGGACCAGCAAAATTTCCAATATGAAAGTTAAAGCGAAAATTCCAGACTTGAGTGCTTACATTGGCTTGGCTGGCATCATATTTTAACAGCACTTCGCCGGTATAAGGATTGCTCCAAACCCAACTAAATGCATGCTGCTCTCCAGGGTTTTTTATGCGCAAAGCTAAAGCGGCGTCGGCTTGTTTCGGAAGGTAAATACGATACAGCTCGCCATGTGGGAATTGCTGTAATGAGTTGTGAATAGCTAAAGAATAGTTAAGTTGAGCGCTACATTTAGCCATAACGGTTGGTGCTTTAGGGGAAGCGGTTACTTTATTAGCTGTGAATAATTCGACTACAGCTTGGGTTGGGCTTTGCCAATTAAATGCAACACCGCTAAAGGCAATAAGCAATAAAGGCATAAATATAAACACACCTAGCACTGAATGTAATTGATACAGTAGCACCGACAATTTTGCTTTGGGTTTAATTACTAAGCGTTTTAATCTATTTTTGGGTTTTAGCCATAAACAGACGCCAATTAATAAATTAAACATCAGCAATAAACTTGCTGTTGATAATACATTTTTCAACGGTTTATCGCCGGAATCATTTTGCCATAATAGCCAGCGGTGTAGCGCCATAGTAAAGCCATACAAGGTACGATAATAATCATATTGGTGTAGTATTTTACCAGTATAGGGATTAACACTGACATAGCGCTCATTGGCTAATTGGCTTTGCCATGCCAGTTTGGGATCTTGCTCTGGTATGAGTATACGAACTTTTTTCCCGCTTTGTTGTTCTAGTTTAGTTATTAATTCGGCATAGTCTAACGGTTGGCTATCAGGTGTGACTAACCATTTATCGGCTTGGATAAAATGTTGTATATCGATAGCATAAATTAATACAGCACCGCTTAGGCTGAGCAGAATTAGAAACAAGCCACTGGCCAGAGCCAAAGCTAAATGGATGCGGCGTAAGTATAATTTTAACAACGCGAGTCTCGATCAAATCATTTCTACAGATTTTAAATGATAATGCGAATAGTTTTCAATTACTTTTTATTGCCATTTGATAATAGCTAGTATAAAAGCTTAGTCTTAAGCATTTTGGATAAATATCGTTTGTAACTGCTGTTTATTATCACTCACTAAATCGGCAACTGTGAATTGACTTAAGTGTTCGTAAAACAATGCTTTACCTTGTTCGACAATGCCATTTAATTTACAGGCAGGTAGGGCTATGCAGATGGGAGATAAGCAATCAATCCAATCTTCGTCACCTTCTAGTTGGCGAATAACATAATCTAAACGAATGCTGGATAAAGGCTTGGCTAAAACAAAACCGCCATTTTTACCGCGCTTGGTATCAATTAGCTCAAGTTTAGCTAAATGATGTACCACCTTATTGACGTGGTTAGCGGATAAGTCGAACACTTCGCAAATTATGCGCACGCTCGTCATGGCCTGCTCTGGCTGACAGGCCAAATACATTAAAACGCGCAAGCCGTAGTCGGTATATTTTTTTAATTGCATTTTCTCTCTCGCTGCTTGCTCTTAATGCCTGGTTATAAATTATACAAAATAGTACTTGAATTACCGTTAATATACATTAATAATGCACATTATAAATATGCATTGAGAATGTACATTATGAACGCGAGAAAATTACTCTTTACCGCGAATAGCGCCATGGTTATTACTTTAGTGTTATTTTGTGCTGCTGCCTACTTGGCTTGGTTTGAAGGCCAAGCCTTTCCACTGCGAGTTGTTGCAGTAATGCATATGCTGCAAATTGTCTTAGCAGCATTATTTAAACTGTCTTATGTACTGCGATTAATTGCCCAAAACCAACTAGGCGAAGTATTACGCTAAGCGTTAAAGCTAAGCTGATTGCCACTGAGCAATATCATAGTATTAATGCTTTTTAGTTAATTAACGTCGGCGCTATTGATTATTGCGAAGTTGTTTTTGGGCGTATCAATGATCCAAAGTCTAGTCATATAGCAGCATACTGTGTTGCAACTGCATAAATCAGTTGGCGTTTAGCGCTGCGTTACATCATGGCTTAGTGCGTCGATCTATGTTGTTTAAAATAACTAAACATAAATAGTTAAGATTAGAGAGAATAAATGAGTCGTTAATGTAACGTTCAGTTATTAACACATGTAACTGATTGTTTTTTAATCACATTTTCATGTAAATTTTTCATACTAATAAGACATCTCTACAGACTCTTAAAACCTTATTTTGTTTAGACTTACTGCCGTTATGTTAATTAACCTATTGAAATAAAATGATATATTGCGTTCATCTAGTTTTTGGCACAGACCTTGTAGTACTAACGGTGACACTTTAAGCGCAAGCTTGTTACTGGTTAATTGATATTACGGAGTTCACAATGAAAAAATCTTATTTAGCTACTCTGGCTGCTGCATCGTTACTGGCGACTTCTGGTTTTGCTACGGCTAACGATTTTGTTGATAATATGGGCCCTTATGTTGGTGCGAGTTATGGCTTATTAAATGTTGATGGTGATGAAGATTTTGATAAAGAAGATAATGCCACTAAAGTATTTGTAGGGGCACAATTTCACCAAGCATTTGCACTTGAAGCCGGTTATATCGACTTTGGTAATTATGGTAATAGCATTTTTAATACTGACTTAGACGGTTATACCTTGGCGTTAAAAGCCGGTATTCCAATAGGTGAACGTTTCACTGTATATGCTCAAGGCGGTAATTTATGGTGGAAAGCCGATATAAACGCCACTGATGAGCGCTCTGATGTCGATGGCTCAGATTTCTTTTATGGTGCAGGCATGTCGTTTGCTTTATCAGAAAGCTGGCAGCTGCTTTTAGAATACACTCGGTTTGATGTCAAGTTTGACCGTGACGAAATCGGTATTCTTGCTGGTATTGATAGTTTTGATACCAAAGTGGATTACGCGAGCTTAGGGGTTAAATATACTTTTTAATCCTGCTACATCTACTATTTTTCTGGAAAATAGTGCTTATTAATACACAATGAGTACCTTAAATAGCAGAGTAAAAAGGCCCCTTAAGAAATAATTAAGCGGCCTTTTTATTGTGTGTTTCGTAATCGCATCGATTAAGAACTATCCAGAGTCTATTTAACTATTTATTTGCCATGTATTCGTGCTCAGCTTTGATGCATACTATTTATATAATCGTTTAATTTATATTGGGTTATGGCCTTGCAACAAACTGCACGCGAGCTAGCAAAGCAACTTAGCGAATTATTAGCAGGCACAGAGTTTGGTATTGGTGGCAGTTGTTTATTGCAACAACTGGGCATTGATGTTACGCCAAGAGATGTTGATATTATTTGCTCAGAGGCGGATTATTCAATAATTCATCAGCAGCTAGCGACCCTATTAACGCCAATAACTTTGCCTACGCATCCAGAGTACTGTAGTCGGTTTTTTCAGCGTTTTATTAGCCAAGACGGTGCGAGTGATGAAGGTATCGGTGTTGATCTTATGGCTGGCGTGGCAGTAAAAAGGCAAGGAGATAAACAGTATTTTAAGTTTGAACCTAGTCGTACTGAATTACAACACGGCATACGTTGGATGTTAGCTGCAGACTGGCTTGTGTTATATCAAATGTTTAATCGGCCGCAACGAGTGTTACAGTTAACGCAATATTTTGCGCTGGGTAAAGCATTTGATTAATTATATCAGGGATGAGGCTTAAGCAATGCAATCACCACCGTTACCCGTTAATGAGGCGGAGCGTTTAAACGCTTTATTACAATCTAAATTATTAGATAGCCCCGCTGAGCAGCGGTTTGATCGCATTACAGCTTTAGTTAAATCTATTTTTGACTGCGATATTGTGCTTATTTCGTTGCTTGACGCTAAGCGGCAGTGGTTTAAGTCCAAGCAAGGATTAGACGTAGCAGAAACAGAACGTAGCATTTCGTTTTGTGGTTATACTATTTTAGAAGACGGCATGATGATGGTGCCGGATGCGCTACAAGATCCACGCTTTGCTGATAATCCGTTAGTGCAAAACTCGCCTTATATTCGCTTCTATGCCGGTATGCCTCTACGTTCGCCAGATGGGTATAATTTAGGCACTTTATGTTTAATTGATAGCAAAAGTCGTAGTTTAGATCAGCAACAACAGCACATGCTGCAGCAATTTGCTGAAATGATTGAAAGCGAAATTATGCAAACCATTACCTTGCTGCATAATGTTCAACTTGATCATACTCTTGAAGATGTATTAGCCACTGAAGATAAACTAAGAGCAGTAATTGCCACCAATCAATTAGCGACTTGGAAATGGAATGTCCAAACCGGCATTACCCAGTTTAGCCCACGTTGGGCTGAGCTCGTTGGTTATAGCTTAAAACAGTTACAACCCACCACTATACAAACATGGTGGTCGTTATTACATCCAGATGACAGAGAGATTTCTAACCAGGCAATGCAGCAACATTTTGCTGGCCAAACCGAGTTCTATCACTGTGAAGTAAGAATGCGCCATTTCAATGGTCAGTGGATTTGGGTACGAGAACGCGGCCAAGTTATTAAGTGGGATCTGCAGCAAAACCCTTGCTAATGTATGGCACCCTTGAAGATATATCTGAGCAAAAACAGCGACAGCTAGCATTACAGTTAAAACAAAAACTGACGAGTTTTCAAGCCAAAATTTTATCATCAAAAGTTATTTTTGCGGCAGAACAGGATTCATGGGGTTATTTTTGTCAGCAAATAGCGCAAGCATTAAATGTTGAACGTGTCAGTATTTGGTTAGATAAAAATCATAGTCAACAGCTAACATGTCAGCACTTGCATCTTGATAAAGACCAGCATAAGTCTGCAAGTCAGCCCAGCCAACTAAAATTATCGATTACACAATACCCACAATATTTTAAGGCGCTAGAGCAAGAAGCCATCATTGCGACTACGGATGTTAGCCAATGCTTGGCGATGGCAGAATTAACCGATTGCTATCTTAAGCCAGAGAAAATCGTGTCTAAGTTAGATGGTATTATTATGTCCGATAGTGGCCCTGCGGGTATTATTTGGGTTGAAACCACTGAAAGCACAAAACAACAGCGGCAATGGCACAGTGAAGAGCTGCGTTTTATGCTAACCATGAGCTCGATTGCCAGCACAATTTTGTCTTTGATGGAGTTAAAACGGTTAAATAATGCCTATCAACATACCAATAATTTATTAACCCGCACCTCAGAGCTAGCAACCATAGGTTTATGGGAGCTGGCGCTACCTGATTTAACTATTCATTGGAATAAAGTCACGCGGCAGATCCATGAGGTAACGAAGGATTATATTCCAGACGCAACTGTTGCCATAAACTTTTATCGCCAAGGTGACAACCGAACGCGGATTGAGCACTGTCTTGAACAAGCCATGACAAAAAATATGCCTTTTGATGATAACTTTGAAATTATCACCGCTAAGGGCAATAAAAAATGGGTGCGCGTTGTGGCGCATCCAGAGTTTGTTGCAGGTGAGTGTCGGCGGGTTTTTGGTTTATTTCAAGATATTACCGCGATTACACAGTCTTATCATGCCTTACAGCAGTCGAACGAAGAATTAGAACTGACGCAACAACGATTAGATGTAGCTAGCCAAAATGCGCGGATAGGTTTTTGGCAAGCTTGGCCAGAGACCGGTGAATTATGGTGGTCGTCGGTAGTGTTTCAAGTATTTGGTTTTGATGAAGCTACAACAATCCCAAGTATTGATCTATTTAAGCAATGTTTACATCCGGACGATGCAACGCTAGTGGCAATAAGTGAAAAGAACGCTAAAACATCAGGTATTCATGATGTTATTCACAGAATTATTACCCCAGATGGCAGTGTGCGCTGGGTGCACGAATTAGCTAAATTACTACCCAATTCGGATAAAGGCCACGCTACCTTCGTCGGTTCGGTGCAAGATATCACTGAAAAGGTCATAGCCGAGCAGGCCCATTATCGGCTGACCTCTTTATTGCAAACAGTGTTAGATGCAGCATCTGAAGTATCGATTATCGCTATTGATACAGAAGGCATTATTCAATTGGTCAATAAAGGTGCCGAAGCTATGCTTGGTTATCAAGCAGACGAGCTTATTCATCAACAAAGCTTAGCTATTTTGCATGATCAAAACGAAGTCGCTGCTAGAGCGACAGAGCTGTCAGAGAAATATGCTGAGTCTATTATTGGGGTCGATGTTTTTACTGTTGAAGCACAGCGTTACGGCTTTGAGCGCCGACGTTGGATATATCAGTGCAAGGATGGCAGCGAGTTATTAGTGCAGGTCATCGTCACCCCGATGCGCGACGAGCAAAATACTATTACCGGATACTTGTGCTTAGCACATGATATTACCATGCAAGAACACATTAGCTTTGAGCTAAACCAGTTTTTCAACTTATCACAAAGTTTATTATGTATTTCGAGTCCGGCTGGTTACTTTATTCGGGTTAATAAAGCGTTTCATCAGGTATTAGGCCATAGCGAAGCGGAGCTATTAAAGCAGCCCATTTTAAACTTTGTGCATCCAGACGATATGGCAAAAACCCAAGTTGAATTGGTTAAAATTTTAGAAGGTAGCGTTTCTGCAAGTTTTTCTAATCGGTTACGGCATAAAGAGGGCCATTATATTTCGCTAGAATGGTTTACCGCGGTTGATCCTGATACCGGAAAACTATATTCCGCGGCGCAAGATATTACTGAACGATTAAAGCTAGAACAGTTAAAAAGTGAATTTGTCTCGACCGTTAGTCATGAGTTACGTACCCCAATAACTTCGATTACAGGAGCCTTAGGCTTAGTACTATCCGGTATGGTGGGTGAGTTACAGCCGGAGTCGAAAAAACTATTAAATATCGCCAGCAGTAATTGTGATCGTTTAGCGAATTTAATTAATGATCTACTGGATATTGAAAAGCTTAATGCAGGAAAAATGCAGGTAGAATTAGCCACTTATGCGGTTGCATCTCTTTTACAGCGGGCCATTGAAGAGAATCAAACTTATAGCAGTAAGCAAGATATTCAACTTAATTGGCAGCTACCGCTAGCCGCCCAGCAGTGGCAAATACGAATAGATGAGTTTCGTTTTTTACAAATAATGGCTAACTTAATTTCTAATGCGATTAAATTTTCGCCGGCCAATAGCCAAGTAACGGTAACAGCTGAAGTAAAGCAAGCTGCAGAACAATCTATGCTGGTGATAGCCGTAACTGATCAAGGCTCGGGTATTGCTGAGTATTATAAACCGCGAATTTTTGAGAAGTTTTCTCAAGCGGATGCCAGCGATGCTCGAGAAAAAGGTGGGACAGGTTTAGGCTTGGCGTTAAGCAAAGAACTGGCAGAAGCAATGGGCGGCACTATCAGCTTTGATTCTAGCGTGGGTAAGGGCAGTACTTTCTATGTCCACTTCCCCTTAATTAGTGCTTAAGCACGTTGTACTTACGCGCAAATAAAAACAGCGTGCTGCGGCACGCTGTTAAATATAACGACTGTTTTACGCCCCTATCGTAGTGTGACTATTTCTTCTGCGCTGGTGGGGTGTATCGCGACACAACTGTCAAAGTCAGCTTTAGTGGCGCCCATTTTAATCGCGACAGCAAAGCCTTGCAGCATTTCGTCAGCACCATAACCAATAATGTGCAGGCCAACAATTTTTTCATTGTCGCCAGCACAAATTAGCTTAATACGGGTAATTTGCCGATGTTGCGTTAAAGCAGTGTACATGGCGGTAAACTCACTGCGATAAATTTTTAAGTTGTCTTTACCATGTTGCTTTTCAGCTTCTTGCTCGGTTAAGCCTATAGTGCCGATAGGCGGATGAGAAAACATTACTGTTGGAATTAACTCATAGTTTAAATGAGCATCAGGCTTATTATTAAATAAGCGCTCGGCTAACTGGCGACCTGCAGCGACAGCAACAGGGGTGAGTTCAGCACGGCCGGTGTTATCACCCACGGCATAAATACCGTTTACATTAGTATTTTGAAATTTATCGGTTGTAATATAGCCCTGTTTATCTAACGCAACGCCGGTACTTTCAATATTAATATCATCGGTAGCAGGTGCGCGACCAATGGCCCAAATTAAACAATCCACCTCTAGGCTGTTGCCATTGCTAAGCGTTAATACCAAGCTACCATCTGCTTGTTTATCGACGATTTTTACTTCGCAATGATTATGTAAAGTAGGGCCGTCTTGGGCCATAAGTTCTACTAAGGTATCTGACAGCATGTCATCAAACTGACGTAGAGGTTTTTCTTTGCGCACCAATAAATGGGTATCACTGCCTAAGGCATGCATAACCCCGGCTAACTCAACGGCAATATAGCCTGCACCCACTACCGCAACGCGTTTTGGTTGCTGCTGCAGGGCAAAGAATCCATCGCTATCAATACCGTGTTCGGCACCTGGAATATCGGGTGTAATAGGTGCGCCACCCGTAGCAACGGTAATATGATCCGCCGTAATGCGCTCGCCGTTTACTTCAACTGTATTGGCATCAATAAAGCGAGCATAACCATTAATAACGGCAATATCGTTTTTAGCTAACACTCGGTCGTAAGAGCCATGAATGCGTTTTATATACGCTTCACGACTAGCCACTAACTTGCTCCAATCTAGAGGTTTAACGTCTGCAGAAAAACCATAATCTTCAGCGTATTTAAAGGCATCGGCTATTTGGCCGGCAAACCACATGGCTTTTTTAGGTACGCAACCAACGTTTACGCAAGTACCGCCTAAATATTTGGCTTCAATAATGGCGCAGCTTTGACCATAAGTAGAGGCACGGTTAGCGCTAGCAATACCTCCGCTACCACCACCGATAGCGAGATAATTAAAATGACGGCTCATAGACAAGATCCTTTAAGTTAAGCATATGCATTGTTTATAAGGGGTGAGAGGCGCATTTACAAGGCCAACCCCGGAATAAGACTAGGCACTAGCCATTGATATATTAGTGTTTCACCCCAAGATAAGTGCTATACGTATAGTCAAATTAGCAAAGGTTTTTCATGTCTAATAGCGAAAATGTTTTATTGTATTTTACTGGCTTGCCGCCTTTTTCAAAGATTAGCGCCGAACAAATTAAACCAGCAGTAGAGCACGCTATTGCCCAAGCTAAAGCTGCCGTTGAACGTGCAGTGGCAACTACCGAGGTAAGTTGGCAAAGTTTAGTTACCCAGTTAGATGAAGAGTCGGACCGTTTAGGTAAACTTTGGTCGCCGGTATCGCATTTAAACTCGGTGTTAAATAGCGCGGAGCTACGTGATGCTTATGAGAGCTGCTTACCGTTATTATCTGAATTTAGTACCTGGATTGGCCAGCATGAAGGCTTATATCAAGCCTATTTGCAATTAGCGAAAAGTGAGGAGTACACCCATTTAACGGCCGCACAGAAAAAGGTTATTGAAAATGCCCTGCGTGACTTTGCGTTATCAGGTATAGGCTTATCGGCTGAGAAAAAACAGCGCTATGGCGAAATTCAAACTGAGCTAGCAGATTTAGATTCACAGTTTGCCAATAACACTTTAGATGCCACCCAGGCTTGGTTTAAGCATGTCACTGACGAAGCCGATTTAGCCGGTTTACCTGAAGATGCTAAATTAGCTGCCGCTGAAGAAGCCGGCAGCCGTGAGTTAAGCGGTTGGGTATTTACCTTAGAATTCCCAAGTTATATTGCGATCATGACGTATGCTGATAATCGGCAATTACGCGAAACGCTATATAGTGCTTATTGCACCCGGGCTTCAGATCAAGGGCCAACCGCGGGCCAGTTTGATAACAGCGAAAACATAGAAAAAACTTTAGCCTTAAAGCACGAGCTGGCGCAATTACTGAGTTTTAGCGATGCAGCTGAGCAGTCATTAGCCACCAAAATGGCGCAAAATACGCCACAAGTTTTAGATTTTTTGCATGATTTAGCCAAGCGCGCTAAACCGCAAGCAGAAGCTGATTTAGCTGAGCTTAAACAGTTTGCTGCCACTAAGCTTAAGCAAGCAGGGCTTGAGAAAACAGAACTTGAGCAAACAGAGCTAGCGGCGTGGGATCTGGCCTATTACGCGGAAAAACTAAAACAAGCAAAATATTCCATTTCTGACGAGCAATTACGGCCTTATTTCCCAGAACATAAAGTAGTATCGGGCTTGTTCGCGGTATTACAGAAACTATTTGGTATTCAAGTTAAGCGCCGTGATGGCGTTGATGTATGGCATCCAGATGTGAGCTTTTATGATATTTTTGACCAAAACAATGAATTACGCGGCAGCTTTTATTTAGATTTATATGCCAGAGCGCAAAAACGTGGCGGTGCTTGGATGGACGATTGCCAAGGCCGACGCATTAAAGCCGACGGCAGTGTGCAAGAGCCTGTTGCCTATTTAACCTGTAATTTTAATAAGCCAATTGGCGGTAAACCGGCGTTATTTACTCATGATGAAGTGGTAACACTATTCCATGAGTTTGGTCATGGTTTGCATCACATGCTAACCAAAGTTGACGCCTCAGCAGTGGCTGGTATTAATGGTGTGCCTTGGGATGCAGTTGAGCTGCCCAGTCAGTTTTTAGAAAACTGGTGCTGGCAGCCAGAAGCCTTAGCCATCATTTCTGGCCACTATGAAACCGGCGAGCCTTTGCCACAAGCTATGTTAGATAAAATGCTGGCAGCAAAGAATTTTCAATCAGCCATGTTTTTAGTGCGCCAGTTAGAGTTTGCGCTATTTGATTTTCGCTTACATGCCGAATACGACCCCGCAAGCGGTGGGCGAGTGCAGCAAATCTTAGATCAGGTGCGTACTGAAGTGTCGGTTTTAATACCACCACGTTTTAATCGTTTTCAGCATGGCTTTAGTCATATCTTCGCTGGCGGTTATGCCGCAGGATATTACAGTTATTTATGGGCAGAAGTATTATCCGCTGATGCCTTTAGTCGGTTTGAAGAGGAAGGTGTGTTTAACACCAGTACGGGACGAGATTTCTTAAATTGGATCTTAGAACGCGGCGGCAGTGCCGAGCCAATGGAGTTGTTTACAGGTTTTCGTGGTCGTAAGCCCTCTAATGAAGCTTTATTACGCCATATGGGCATAACGGGTTAATAAAAGCGCGGGGTTAATTAAATGTTGCGAAGGCGCTAAGGCTCTGCCAAGCTAAATAACAGTTATATCAAACGTGTATACACGCTTTAAACCGTATACAAATAGACCAAATGGCAAGTATGCCAAACGCAGGTATATAAGGAAGCAGGTATGCAAAAAGCTAAGCAAATACCAAAAAGCATGGTTAAGGTAACCGTTATTTTAGCAACGTTATTGGCTAGTACGGCATTAATGGGCTGTCAGCAAGGCGCTATGGATGAACCTCGAGCTGAACGTTTGACGCCAGCAACCGTAGTTGAGCCGATTGATCCGCAAACTAATCCGATTGCAGCAAGTAAAGCGAGGAAGCAGCAAATGGCTATCGATACTGATTTAACCGCGTTAAAACAAGATGTTCTGGCATTAATAGCTGATACCAGTGCCGATAACATTCAGCAATGTCGTGTTATCGGTTTTGGGGCTAAACCTTGCGGTGGCCCTGCGCGTTATATTGCTGCTTCGGTAAAAAATATTGATGAAGATGATTTAATGGCAAAAGTTGCGGCATATAATGCAGCAAGTGCAGAAAATAATAATAAACTAGGCTTAATGTCGGATTGTGCCGTAGTACCTAAACCGAACGTAGTATTAGACCAAGGCGTTTGTCGCTTAGATGATACTGCATCAGGTCAAACTTATTAGTTATAACCTAAATGATTAGCGAAGCTAAAAAATAAGTAACTATATTTAAAGACTATTTTTTTGATTAAGCAAAGTTAGCAAAGGCAGCATAATTATTGCTGTTTTTGCTTTTTTGGAGACACAGTGAGTTCAGCAGAATATTTTAGCAGTATCTATGATCGTGCTTGTCAGCGTAAAGGCGGGGCAACCGCATTAGCCGCCTTACTAAGTTCGCCAGCGTCAGCTACAGACATTAGCGCGATCCCTGATAATTTATTATTAGCCGAATTAACTAAAAAAGTATTCCAATCTGGCTTTGTGTGGCGAGTAGTTCGACTAAAATGGCCAGGCTTTTGTCAGGTTTTTTTTGATTTTGATATCGAAAAGATGCTGCTAATGAGCGATGAGATGCTAGAGCAAAAAGCTCAAGATACCCGTATTATTCGCAACGCTAAAAAAGTGTTTACCATTCGCGATAATGCGCAGATGATTGCAGATATTCAACGAAAACATGGCAGCTTTGCTCACTTTATTGCTAACTGGCCAACCGACGATATTATTGGTTTGTGGGCTTACCTTAAACAGCATGGTGCCCGGTTAGGCGGTAATACTGGGCCTTATGCGCTACGTGCTATTGGTAAAGATACCTTTATTTTAAGCAGTGATGTTGAAGCCTACCTACGAGCCACTAAAATATTTGACGGTGGTATCAGTAGCAAACGCAGCTTAGCGCAAATTCAGCAACAGTTTAATCTGTGGCAGCAGCAATCTGGCCTTAGCCTGCAGCATATTAGCCAAATTATAGCGCTTAGTGTCGGCGATAATCATGTTGGCATGCAGCAATGAGTTTACTACTAGTTAATGAGCAATTGCCGACTGATTATCAGCTGGAGTTATGTCATCAATTTGGTTTAACGGCTGTAACCCAAGCCCAAGGTTGGCATTTAGCCTGGCACGATAACGCCTTAGTATTACGCGATAGCAACTTACCTAAGCAAGGTGATATCTGGGTCGACTTTACCAGTGGTCGTGCTAGCCATCGCCGCTTATATGGTGGCGGCAAAGGCGAAGCGATTGCCAAAGCCGTAGGCTTAAATAAAAGATCAACGTTAACGGTATTAGATGCCACCGCTGGGTTAGGCCGCGATAGCTTTGTTATGGCCAGTATCGGCGCAACCGTGTTAATGGTAGAGCGACAGCCTATGGTAGCGGCTCTGCTGTATGATGGTTTACGCAGAGCTAAGTTAGATAGCGATTTAGCCGCGTGGTTGCCACAACGTTTACAGTTGCTGCATACTAATGCCGTACAAGCGCTTACCGAGCAAGCATTAACCGAGCAAGCATTAAGCAAACAAGGCGCGGTAGATGTAGTGTATTTAGATCCTATGTTTCCCGCCCGAGAAAAATCGGCATTGGTCAAAAAAGAAATGCGCGCGTTTCATCATGTGGTCGGAGATGATAACGATGCCGATGCGTTACTGCCGTTAGCAAGGGCATTGGCCATAAAGCGAGTAGTAGTAAAGCGGCCGGTAAATGCTGAGTTTCTTGCTAATACCGCGCCGACTATGTCGTTAACGGGTAAAAGTAATAGATTTGATGTTTATGTTAATGCAGCAATCTAATTAAAGTAAGTCAGCACAGCAGTAATCCAACAACGATAATATGGGGAATATAATGATAAAAGTAGGCGATAAGTTACCAGAAGTAAGTTTTTCTCAATTAACCAAAGAAGGGGTGTTAAACCCTACCACAAGCCAAATATTTGCCAATAAAAAAGTAGTGTTATTTGCCGTTCCTGGCGCGTTTACACCAACTTGTTCAGCAGCACATTTACCAGGCTATATTACTTTGGCAGACCAAATTAAAGCCAAAGGCGTTGATACCATTATTTGTACTGCGGTAAATGACGCTTTTGTAATGAATGCATGGGGCAAAAGCCAAAATGCAGAAGCCATTACCTTTTTAGCCGACGGTGGCGCAGCGTTCCATAAAGCCATTGGCTTAACCATGGACACAGCTGACTTTGGTGGCGTGCGTTCACAACGTTATGCCATGATCGTTGACAATGGTGTAGTGACGACATTAAACGTTGAAGCACCAAAAAGCTTTGAAGTCAGTAATGCAGAAACTGTGTTAGCTGTATTATAAATCGAAAAAAAATCCCGCTAATTTGCGGGATTTTTTATAATTTTTCAAACTCAGCGAATAGCGACTATTTTCCAGCCATCAGCACGATATTTATCAACTATATTACTGCGTGTACCACGATGATCTTGAGTTTGGTAAGTGGCAACTTTCATTCGGCCTACGGCTTTACCAAAATCTGGGCGACAACTCCAAATGGATAAATTGTTTTCTGGATGGGGTGGTACTAAAGTTTTAATACCGCCATGTTTTAATGCCATATAAGATAAGTGAATATCTTCTCCATTGTTCCATTCTGTGGGCTCTTCAATCCACATATAACGCACATAGCTTTTACGCATAAACCATGCATGGCCCACTAAATCTACTTCAGTAACGCTAGTACTTTGCAAGCCATTCCAGCCCGCTTTATTTTTACTGGCATAGCCACCTTCAGCAGGTAAAAGCACTCCAGAGCCACCTAAAATACCGTCATCGCCATTAGCAATAGTATTTAGGCAGTTTTCAAACCAACCGGGTTGCGGCAAAATATCATCATCAAAAAATGCGACATACTCAGTACGGACTAAGCTAGCTAGGGCAAAACGGCCCCAAAATAAAAAGTTGCTATTGGCTACAATCACTCTATCTGCAAGCTCAGAGACATCTAATAACTCTTCTTCGCTACGGTTTGACCATACCCAAATCTCATCTGGTGGTATGGTTTGATTCCGCAAAGCCGTAATTTGCTCTGCTAAATATTCAGCGCGTCGATAAGCAGTTAAAATAACCGTGATCCCCGATTTTTTTGGTGCTGGCATCGGTTTAGCGTCTTGTTTAAACACAATAGTATCGGCTGGCTGGGCAAGTTTACGTTGTATTTTGCCTGCAACCTTTACTCGCCAAAAACCTAAAACGCGAGTAGACCACCACCAGCGTATTTTTTGACCTATAGATTTTTTATTTGCCATAGAAAAGCATGCCTTAAGTTTTAATTGTCATTTAGGTACTATTTACTTATTAATTAATGCCGATTTCACCCGACGGATTGCTTTGCGGATCACCGAAATTTTACTGTCTTCTTTATATCGACCTTTCTCGGCATGGCGAATAAGTAATAAGTTAGGTAAAGCTATGGGCACACCTTGGGTGCCTAGCAACCAGCGAATTGCGCGATCTTCATAGGTTTTAGTCCAATGATATTTCGGCTTTTGATAAACCGCTAAATCATCACAATAACCACAAGCACGCGCCACATCGCCGTGAATAATTTGAATAGCACCGGTGGCGCGATCAAACTTACGGGGTTTAAATTTGCTAGTATCTACTTCTAATAACTCGGTTTTATCTTTACCCGCCGAGATCATGGGATCTTCTTCAGTTAATAGCGGCGTAACTAATAAGGTATCTGGGAATAACAGTATTTCTTGGCGGCCTTTTAACAAGGTTGATAACGTATCTATACAGCCTTCGTGAAACACCATGTCGCAGTCGGCAAACCAAATCCAATCAGCGGTAGTCGCTTTAGACGCTTGGTTGCGGCCAATCGCGCGGCGTAATAACAAGGGCGTAGCTAATTCAATAAAATTCCATTCCACGTTTGGCACTTCTATGCTGCTAAAGTGTTGCAGTAACTTAGCCGTTTCGGTGTCTTCATTAGAATAAAAAATGGTTAACTTTACCTGCATATCCTTAGGCGGGTATTTAACTAACGAGCTAAGTTGATACACAAAAAAGCGCGCATAGTTCCAGCAGTGGCTAACAATTTCTAGTTTGATGTTTTCATTAACAACGGCAAGTTCTGACTTTACTGGTCGATTTTTAATAAAGGCGGTGGCCGGAAAATAACCCGAGGCAGCAAATCGTAATAAAAATTCTTTAACACCATCTAATGCACCCGCTGGTGGGTAGTGTGGTTTGGTCATCGATTACCTCAGTCGTTCTAATAGGGTTTTAGCTTAAACTATGCAATGCTAGCCACATTTAGTTGGGTTAGCAGGTTTGTTAGTTATGCTACTACAGCTAATATTGCTGATTATAAAGGGTTTAGATTAGCATTATTACCGCAACTGAAACAGAATCTTTTCAGATGTCGCAGCTATCTTTGGAATCTCGGCGCTAACTTTGGCATTATAGCCAATATTTTCTGATGCTCAGGCAGCAAGTTTCTGACAGTAAGCTGCAAATTATTATTGTTAATTTTGGAATTAAGCCATGCCCGTTTGGTGTTCGCGTTTACTGTATCAAGTGGTTATTTATATATTGCTGCCACTGCTGTTGCTGTATTTTATTTATCGCTCGTTTAAAGACGTAGCGTATCGGCAGCGCTTTAGTGAACGTTTTGCTTGGCAGTCGGTGCCAGTAGAAGCGGTAGGCGGTATCGTTGTGCATGCGGTTTCAGTGGGTGAAGTCGTCGCAGCTACACCATTAATTAAGCGTTTAATGCAGCAATATCCTAACTTACCTATTACAGTAACTTGCACTACCCCAACAGGCTCTGAGCGCATTAAACAAACCTTTGCCGATACGGTATTTCATTACTACTTACAGATAGATACTCCAGGTGCTGTAAAGCGATTTTTAACTAAATTACAGCCCACCGCTTTAATCATTTTAGAAACCGAGTTATGGCCTAATCTATTACAGCAATGCCAAACAGCCTCTATCCCAAGCATTATCGTTAACGCTAGATTGTCGGTGCGATCGGCTAAAGGTTATCGTCGTGGTTATTGTTTTAGCCAATTATTGCTACCGAATATTAGTTTATTACTCAGCCAAGATCGCGCTACATTGCGCCGATTTAGAGCCTTAGGCTACACCGGTGCGGCACAAGTATGCGGTAATGTTAAATATGATATGGCTATTCCTGATCATGTTGCAGCTATGGTGCAACAACTGACACCTCAGTTGCAAGGCCGGCCAATTTGGGTTGCGGGCAGTACCCATGCTGGCGAAGACCAGCTATTAATTAATGCCTGTAAGCAGCTTAAAAAACAGTTCGACAATATACTATTGATTATAGTGCCACGGCATTTAGAGCGTTTTGATACGGTGGCAGAATTAATTCAACGTAGCGATCTAACCATGCAACGACGCAGTTCCGGCGAGGTTATTCGAGCCGACACTAACGTGTTATTGGGTGATACCATGGGTGAATTATTAGCTTGGTATCAACTGGCCAATGTGGTGTTTATCGGCGGCAGTTTAATTGAACGCGGCGGCCATAATCCGTTAGAAGCTATGTGCTTTGCCAAACCGATTCAATCTGGGCCTTATGTATTTAACTTCGCCCAAGCTTACAAGTGGTTAGCCCAGCGCGAGGCCATAAACTGGCTGACGGATGAAGCGACGTTAGTGGCGAATACTCAATTGTTATTAGAACAACCGGAATTAGCCCAGCAGCAAGGCGCGGCGGGGTTAGCGTTATATCAACAGCATAGCGGCGCTTGTCAGCGTATTGTGCAAGCTATAACAAATTTTTTACCTGCGGATGTAAACCATTTTCGCCAGCAACAACAGGGCAGCCAACAAATTTGGTATCAAAGTGATGTATTTTCTAATCTATCGGCTGAGCAATTTAATCCCGAGCACTGGCAGCACAAGAACGCCATTATTGGCCAGTCACAAGGCCGCAATACAGCGTGGTTTATTCAACATCAAGATACCCGCATAGTGTTGCGCCATTATTATCGTGGTGGCCTAATGGGTAAACTGCTGCATGACCAGTTTAGCTTGGTGCCGGTGACCCATAGTCGGGCAATGCAGGAATTTGCTTTACTGCGCCGCATGCACAGTATGGGTTTACCCGTGCCAAGACCAATAGCAGCAAATTATCAGCGAGACGGTTTAATTTATCGTGCCGATATAATGATTGAACTCGTGGCGCAATGTCAGGATTTAGCAACCGTTTTATCTCACCGAGAGCTCAGTGCTACAGAGTGGCAGAATGTAGGTAAAACCATCGCTCAGTTTCATCAACAGGGTGTTTATCACTCTGATTTAAACTGTCGTAATATTTTGCTCGATGCTAAAGGTCAAATTTGGCTAATTGATTTTGATAAATGTGCTATTCGTCAATTAGGCGCTTGGCGCCATGAAAACCTGCAACGTTTGCAACGGTCGTTAATTAAAGAACAGGGCTTAGCGGCAAGGTTTTATTGGCATCTTGCGCAATGGCCAGAACTTGAACTTGGTTATCAAAAGCAGCTTAACGGCTAAAATAACCTATTGGTCGCGACTTTTAGCGCCACGTTTACCTCATGTTTACGAATTTTATCTTTGTTAGACACTTGGTGTCTTGCTAAATCTTTGATATAACAAGTAAGAAGCGGAGGGACATGTATGCGGCTAAATAAAATAATAACAATTCTAATGGCAGCCAGCTTTTTGGTAGCAGCCGAACCGCAACAACAATTAGCGCAAGCCAAAGCGGCTTATGCGCAGGGCGATTATAGAAACGCAGCACAATTATTGCAAAAGTTGGCCATTGAGGGCAATGCAAGTGCGCAATTTGAATTAGCTAAACTGTATTCACTTGGCCACGGGGTCGAGCGTGATGCGTTGCAGGCTTCTTATTGGTTAGAGCAGGCGGCTTCAAAAAGTAGTGATTATGCTGAGTCGGCTCAAGCTCAGAATGATATCAAGCAAGCACTGGAACAACGCCGGCAAGAAAATACCCGGACGCCAACCACATTAGCGAACAATAAAAGTGTTGTTGCCACTGAAATGGCTGCGACGACTATTTCGCCGACTACAACTACCACATCAACTACAGTTGCTCCATCTCCAGCAGCCACTAAGGCTGAGCCAATTGCTGCAGCCGTGTTAACCGATAAGCCTAGTTTAGCGGTTAAAGCGCTTGCCGATGCGAAATTTGATACCGGTATGCGCGCATTTCAACGCCAAAATTATGCTGATGCTTATAGCCATTGGTATCCGCTAGCGAAAAACGGTGACGCTGACGCTCAATTTAATTTAGCGGCTATATATGCTAAAGGCTTAGGTGTTAATGTCGATTTGCTTACCGCAGCGCGTTGGTTTAGTGCCGCAGCTGAACAAGGCTCTGCTCAAGCCCAGTACCACTTAGCCATTGTCCATGCTCAAGGCCAAGGTTTACCCCAAAATGATGCCCAAGCCGTGTATTGGTATAAACGAGCAGCAGAGCAACAATATGCATTAGCCCAGTATAATTTAGGGTACATGTATGCCAGCGGCCGAGGTGTTGCACAAGATGAAAAGCAAGCACTGTTTTGGTATGAGAAATCGGCAGAACAAGGTGATGTAGATGGTCAATATGTGGTTGCCGGTCGCTATCAACAAGGTCGCGGTAGCGCCGTTAATTTAACTAAAGCTTGGCAATGGTATCGCCAAGCCAGTGAGCAAAGCCACTCAAGAGCAACCTATCAATTAGGCTTAATGACCTTAGACGGTATTGCCGTATCACAAAGTGACAGCAAGGCTTTTGATTACTTTTCACGCGCGGCAAGTCAAGACGTTATCGAAGCGCAACGCGAAGTGGGTATAAGCTATTCATTAGGTAGAGGTGTGCGCAATAGTGACAGCCGTGCTGTGGAATGGTTTGAAAAAGCCTGTAACGCAGCAGATTTAACCGCTTGTTATTATTTAGGGCTGCATTATAGCGAAGGCCGTGGTTTACGTGCTGATCCCGTGCGTGCTATGCAGTTATTTACTCAAACGGCCACTGCTGGTAATAAAGAAGCGCAATATCGCTTAGGCTTAATCTACGCTAATGGTGAAGGCGTAGCAGTTGATGAACAACAAGCGTTTACTTGGTTATTAAAAGCGGCTGAACAAGGTAATGCTGCTGCGCAATATTTAGTGGGTGTGCGTTATGCTAACGGCACTGGCGTTAAGGTTGATGATAAAGCGGCAGTGCAATGGTATCAACGTTCAGCCGACCAAGGTGATGCCTATGCCCAATATAATTTAGGCTATATGTATGCCAATGGTCGCGGGGTAAAACAAGATCAAGCAAAGGCTTTATATTGGTATACCAAAGTAGCCGCAGAAGGCGATGCCGATGCTCAGTTTAATTTAGGTTTACGCTATGAAACTGGCAATGGCGTTGAGCAAAATGATCAAAACGCCGTTGAATGGTACGAAAAAGCAGTAGCACAAAATCATACTCGTGCGATAGCGCACCTAGGTTATATGTATGAAAAAGGCTATGGCGTCGCTAGAGATGAGCGAAAAGCTTTTCAGCTGTACCAACAGGCATTACCGGCAAAAGTGCCACGGGCATTAAATGCTATGGCATTACTGTATAAAAATGGTCGTCAGGTTAAAGCCGATGATAACAAAGCGGTAGAGTTATTTAGTCAAGCTGCCGAGCAAGGCTACGCTAATGCCCAGTATAACTTAGGCTGGATGTATGAATATGGCCGTGGGGTGCGTAAGGATATTGCTAAAGCCCGCGATTATTATCAATTAGCCGCCGAACAAAACGAGCCGTTAGCGCAAGCTCAATTACAGCGCTTATTAAATCCTTAAGCAAGGGATAGAAACTTGCGCCACCTTCACATCTGCACATAAAAAACGGTCAGCCATTGCTGGCCATTTTTTATGCTTATTGCCATACCAAATCAGACATAGATTGCACCGAAGGCTAATGTCGTTGACAATAGCTGCTGTAAAGCATGTGAAAGCAATTTTAATGCTATTTTTTTAATAAAAGATTAGGCAAAGTAAAGATGCAACAGTGGGATGTAATCATAATTGGCGCCGGCGCAGCAGGTTTAATGTGCGCTATTGAAGCCGGAAAACGTGGCCGTAAAGTATTAGTATTAGATAACGGTAAACGGGTTGGTCGCAAAATTTTGATGTCCGGCGGTGGCCGTTGCAACTTTACTAATATGTACACCAGCCCAGAGAACTTTTTATCCCAGAATAAGCATTTTTGTAAATCGGCTTTAAGCCGCTATACCCAATGGGACTTTTTGGCTTTAGTCCAAAAACACAATGTTCCGTACCATGAAAAAACCTTAGGCCAGCTATTTTGTGATGATAGCGCTAAAGACATTGTGCAAATGCTAATGACGGAAGCTAAAGCCGCAGGCGTACAAATAGCTACACAACAACATATTCAGCACGTTATTCAAGCTAGCACTAGCTCTGGTACTGGCACTGAAAATGAAAATGAAACTGAGACAAATGGCAAGGCGGATTATAAAGCAGGTTACATAGTTAAAACACCAGAGCTTAGCCGGCATTGCCACAGCTTAGTGGTCGCCAGTGGGGGGTTAAGTCTACCTAATTTAGGTGCTACAGCTTTTGGTTTTCAATTAGCCGAACAGTTTGGCCTAAACGTTTTACCGCTGCGAGCGGCATTAGTGCCGGTAACCTGGCAACCAGCAGATAAAGCCATATTCGAAGAAATTAGCGGTGTATCGCTACCTGTCACAGTAGAAGCCAACGGCACTGTATTCCCAGAAGATATGTTATTCACTCACCGCGGCCTAAGTGGCCCTGCAATATTGCAGATTTCTAGTTATTGGCAACCTGGCGATGACATCACGGTAAATATGTCACCACAAACGGACATCAGCGAGTTTTTAACCACGCAGCAGCAAGCGCACCCAGAGCAAGAATTAAAAACCGCGTTAAGCAAATTACTGCCAAAACGCTTAGTCGAAAAGCTGCTCGAAATGCAGGTAATCACTAACCAACCGCTAAAAGCCTTAAATAACAAAAGCATGCAAAATATAGCCAACAGCTTGCATGGCTATATATTTAAACCCAATGGTACAGAAGGTTACAGAACCGCCGAAGTCACGATAGGTGGTGTGGACACAAACGAATTATCGTCAAAAACTATGGCCGCTAAACAGCATGACAACTTATACTTTATTGGTGAAGTAGTAGACGTCACCGGTTGGCTAGGCGGCTACAATTTCCAATGGGCATGGGCCAGCGGCTGGGTAGCAGGGCAGTATTGTTAGTTGTGACAAAGCTCTGCTGTTAACTTATATAACTTATATTTTTTAGCATTGATTTTTCTCTTGGCTTAGGAGAAGAATATCTATCGAACCAATAACCCCACAACAGGTGCTGCGGGGGTATGAATTTACTAAAAAATTAGCTAATTTCTATCTGCTGTAGTAGGTACTGACACTTTTGTGCCAAGCGTCATCTGCAGCGCGAGGCCAGTTGTCTTTGTCAAAACCAGGCGCATTCTCTAACTTTTCTTTAGGTACATCTAAGATTAAACATTTCTTTTCAGTGTTTAGACTCATTTGCTGCAATGGAATGGCAAATAACTTGTCGCCCATACCCAAAAATCCACCAAATGAAACAACGGCGTAAGTTACTACTCCGTTAGTTGTGTCGATCATAAGCTCTTCAATTTTACCTAAATCTTCGCCTTTTGAGTTTTTAACGCTATCGCCAATAATTGATGATGCTGAAATAATCATGGCATTCTCCTATTATTTAAAATGATGGTTAAATTAATATGTGGCTTAAAATAAAGTAACTGTCACCACACAACTCCGATTAATATCTTTCAATATCCGCGCCAAAATTGGATGTCTTAACCGAAAAGTCGCGCCACTAGCCACATCGCTAGAATCCAATCCTTACTTAAGCTTATCAAAATACTTGGTTTGATCTGTCGAAAAAATAAAAAGTGCCCGTCTCAGCATTATCGGTACCAGAATCATATTCACCTGTTGTTCGATACAGAAACTGAGCAGGTTATTTGTAATTCCTACCCGCTTTGTGAAAAATGTGCGGCTAAGTTGTCTCTGTATTTGCTAGCCCAACACATTAAAGATTAATTTTTTCTTTTTTGTCTGTTCGATGACTTGCTATGAAATAATAGTAGTGCAGTGCAAATTAAATAACCTAAGCATTTATTTGTAGTTGATTAAATCGCATAGGTTATAGTTACAACTGAGTGAAATTAATCGAGGACCATGAATGCACAGCCATAACCATCATCACAGCCACAGCCACCATCATCACTCAAGTGCTGCCGATGCGTCGAAAAGAATTGGCTGGGCATTTTTTCTCAATGTTAGTTTTACAATTATCGAATTTATTGGTGGTTGGTTAACTAACAGTACAGCGATTATGGCCGATGCGGTGCATGACTTAGGCGATAGCTTGTCTATTGGTACCGCTTGGGGCTTGAATAAGCTCAGTGACAAAGAAGCTAACGCGACTTTCTCTTATGGTTATAAGCGCTTTTCGCTACTGGGTGCTTTGATAAACGGCATGGTGCTTATTATTGGCTCGGTTTGGATTTTGCTAGAAGCAATCCCTCGGCTGTTCTCACCTGTAATGCCGCAAGCGGAAGGCATGTTGCTATTGTCGATATTTGGTATTGCTGTCAACGGGTTTGCTGCTTATAAACTTAGCGCAGGAAACTCATTAAATGAACGCATTTTAAACTGGCATTTATTGGAAGATGTATTGGGTTGGGTAGCGGTGCTAATTGTATCAATTGTGCTGATGTTTAAGCCTTGGCCGATATTAGATCCCATCTTATCGATCGGTTTCACGCTGTTTATTTTATTTAATGTAGGTCGTAACCTTAAAGAAACTATCTTATTGTTTTTGCAAGCAACACCCGATAAAAAACTCATGCAGGATGTGCGCAATGTGCTGCTGTCTAGAGCAGAGGTTAATGCGCTGCATCACTTTCATATTTGGTCGTTAGACGGAGAGCATAGTGTGATGTCGGTACATCTGGAGTTAAATGCTGACATTAGCGTGGTCGATATGAAAAATCTAAAACAGCAATTGCAAAAAGAACTGAGTGTATTTGAGTTTGCCCATACCACTATTGAATTAGAGTTTGCCGATGAGGCATGTCGAGACCAAAGTGCTAACCTTTAGTTTTACGACAATTACGACAAAGTGCTAAAGACTGACAAAACAACGGCTAGCGCTTTACGCAAACAAATAGCGCATTGCCAGACTCGCCGCTGTATTGTTGAATGCTAGTGTAGTCATGCTCTAATATATAGACTTCAAACCACGGTAGTAGCAGCTGTTGCAACTGATTAAAGCTAACTGCAACCATGCTGTGCTGATCATGCCAGTGCTTAGTTACATTAGCGTTAGTTTTAGAAATATTAAGCTTTAACGCCTGGCTATCGCTTTGATCACAGTAAAACCAAGCTGACTCAAAATCAAATAGCTTGTTGTCGTAAGTCGTACTGTGTCGCACCGCAGTGTTATTGCAGATCTTAAGTTTATCAACGGTATTAAAGCAGAATAAGCCGGCAGGGGTTAGGGCGTTATAGGCTTGCTTAATACATTGCTGCAACTGAGCAATGTCAGGGTTGTAATGCAATGAATATAAAAAACAGGTAATTAAATCAACCGGCTGATCTAGCGTAAACTGATTCATATTCTGCAATATAAACTCAGCTTCAGGGCAACGCGCTTTAGCAATATCCAGCATTGGTTGGTTAATATCTAAACCACTACTTTGATAACCGGCATCGATAAAATGGCGGATATGTGGGCCAGTACCACAAGCTAAATCAAGATGGCTTTTGCCGCTATTGCCAAATAAATCATTTAAACGCATTACCGCTTGGCTTTGTTGCTGATAATTAATATCGCAACACATCAAGTCATAGTAGTGTGATAAATCGGTATATAACTGAGTTGACGACGACATTGCACATACTGACAGCAAATTTAAGGTGCCGCATCATATAGTAGTTCAGTCACTTTGCGAAGTGACCTGTAGCGAGTAAAAATTAAAATTCCTCACGCAACCGTAAAAAGCGAGCAAAACGAGGTAAACCATTTTTGGTTAGACCGTTATATCTATAGGTAACGGTAGCGCCAATGTTAGGCGGGGTTTGACGTAATTCATCGGTTAAGCCGCTGCCAATAGCAAATTCTTTACCCTCAATGGTTTTAACGATTATGGCGCCAACCATTCCCTGATACTTGCCCTTACCAGGGCGATAACCAATGACTTTTGCTTCGGTATCTTGATAGGTTTTTAGCTTTAATAAATCGGAGTTTCTACCGGTTTTATATAAAGCATCTTGATGATGAAGCATTAACCCTTCGGCGCCAGTATCTTCCAGCTCTACAAGCTTAGTTAATAGTAATGTTTTATTGGCGATACGAAACTGTGCAACCTGCTTTAAAAACGGGCTATTTTGTTGCTGAATAATAGTGTTAATAGCACTAATACGTTGGCTAAAGGTGCCTGTTGCATTGGGTAATTCGAATATGTAATAGCTAACTTGCCGCCATTCGTTATCAATAGCGTTATGTTTACTAACAATGCTTAAGGTATCGGCAAACTGATTACGGCCAAGCCACAACTCACCATCTAGTTCTACCTGTGGAAAATCAGCAACAAACCAAGCCGGGGCAGCAATAATGTTACCGCCACGCGAGATCAACTGCTTACCATCCCAAAATGCTCGAACGCCATCCAGCTTTTCGCTCACCCAATACTGCTGAACATCTATAGCATCGTTATACACTTCGGCCAGTAATAGGTCAGGCTTAGTCGCTGCCGATAATTGAAAACAGCAGATTAGCAAGAGCGAATTTAACATCCCGTTCATTATTTAGCATCCTTTTATTTAAAAATAAAAGTATAGTGATTAGGAACAGATGCGCAAGAAAATAGCGATGTGCTAAAAAGGGTCAGAGTGATTTAATTAAATCACTCTGACCCTTTTTATTTGTTAACAATTAATTAATGTGCACTGACCCCATATTAATAGGTGATGTGGTTGATGGTCCAGGTTTTGGGGCCGGTTGGGGTTGGGACGCTTATTTCGCTGTCGACGGTTTGTTTTAATAAGGCACGTGCCATGGGCGAATCTATGGAGATATAATCGTTACGGCCAAAAATTTCATCTGGGCCAACGATACGTAAGGTTTTAATATCGCCAGCATCGTTTTCTATTTCTACCCAAGCACCAAAGAAGACTTTACCTTCTTGTTGTGGCGAGTAATTAACGATTTTTAGTGCTTCAAGTCGTTTGCGTAAAAAGCGTACTTTAGAGTCTATTTGTCGCAGTAACCTCTTGTTTTCCTTGTATTATAACCCTAGGCATTTATATACTATTTATTAAAAAATAGTACTTGCATTTATCTATTATTAGATTTAGTTTTTAGAAAGCACCTTATACTAAATAATTTTTGTTATATGTCATTTGTTAAAAAAATAAATGTTAACTACACGGATTGCGACAGCGGTTTGAAATTTGAGCTCCCAGCCTTAATGACTGAGCAAGGACTAATAATTTCTCATATGAGATATTTGGCTTGGTTCAGTTCAAAAAGCGAGTCTTGGAAGGAACGCTCAACTTTCGCATTAAGATTACTAATTGAATACATCCATGCTGTACCTAATTCTGATTATGAAAAGGCCACACAGTTATTAAAGTCCTTTACCGAGACAGTTCTGACTGGAACCATTGATTACACAAAATTGGACGATCCACTTGATTTGTTTTGGAAACCCAGAAAAATTAGAGATGTTAACAATATTCTTTTCCATATAACGCATTATACGGACTTTTTAGCACTTCAAGATGGTTATACATCCTCTCGAATCAACCCATTTAGAAAAGCCACTAGTTATGAGGAACGATTGAATTGGTGTGCTTATTACCATAAGCAGCAGAATGTTTTTTTAAACCATTTGACCAAACGCGATAAAGCGAAATCTCAGCTCCAACAGGTCAGACTAATTGGAAAATTTATAGATAGCAAAATTGAGAATGAGAAAGTCATCAGATTCCCTGAAGAACAAATAGAAAGGTTAATTTATTTGGGATTCAATAAAAATGGCATTATTGATTTTAAATCACAGGCTATAACAATGCTTTTGAATTATGGTGGAATTAGAAAAAGTGAAGTTTTTCATATTTACCTCTCAGACATCACTTTAAATCCAAATAGGCCGGGTGAAGCTTTTGTTCGTGTTTATCATCCTGAATACGGTAAATCACCGGATGGTCACTATAAGACTCGAAGTGAATACTTGCTTTCACAAACACACTATAAACCCAGAAATAAATATCGACTGTCTGAACGTTTATATTCAGGTTGGAAGAATCCCTTATTGACTAGTCGTGATGGCTATTACGAGGTTGTATTCAGCCCCCCTCATAAGGCTAAAGAATTTCTAGCTGTTTGGGTCAATTATTTAAAGTTTCAGAGAGTTGAACCAGATACATCTTACTTCCACCCTTTTGCATTCACTAACAGTGATGGCAAGCCTGAAACTATTAAAAATTACCAAAGATTACACAAAAGAGCTGTTGAAAGAATAGGGTTAGAGTGTAAAAAAGAACTTGGTACGTGAGCGTAACCCCAACCACACATTCCCAACTTAGCTAAATCTTCTTACCCTGTTTTGAATCTACTACCAGACAGGGGTTTCACATGATCCGCAGAACAACCGAGCAGTGGCTGACGCTGTTTGACCAGCATAAATCTAGTGGGCTAACGCAAACTGAATTTGCAAAACAGCAAGGCATTGACCCGACCTATTTCAGCTATCGTAAGCGGCAACTTCTCGCCTGGCAACAGGAAGACGAAGCCAGTTTTGTTGAACTGACGCCGCAAGGCGTGTTGCTTAGTCAGCCAATCCTGCTTAAAAAGCGCGATGTCGAGCTGCACTTGCCGCCCGGCACGGATGCCCTATGGTTAGCAGCGTTACTCCGGGCCCTGTAACCATGAAGATGTTTATCAATACACCCAAAATCTACCTGCATAAACAGCCGGTGGATTTTAGAAAATCCATNAACGTGCTGGATGTAGAAAAAAGCATCTGTTACATGTGGGTGTATGGCTGCGGTATTGAGTCGTCAACAGGCCCCAAGCTGGTACTGTTTGATTACCAGGATGGGCGTGGTGGTAAACACCCTAAAGCCTATTTTAACGGTTACACCGGCTATCTGCAGGTTGATGGCTATGCCGGTTATGAGCAAACGGATGCGACCTTAGTCGGTTGTTGGGCGCATGCCAGACGCAAGTTCGTCGAAGCGCAAAAAGCCCAGGGTAAAGGCAAAACCGGTAAAGCCGACTGGGCCATCAATCATATCCAAAAATTGTACGCTCTGGAGAGCAAATTAAAAACTAAGGCAGCAGAGGTGAAATACCAGCAAAGACACGATGTTGCCAAGCCCTTGTTACAACAACTGCGGGACTGGCTGGAGAAATCCAAAGATGCCATCCCCAAAGAAAGTGCGCTGGGTAAAGCTATTACCTACAGCCTTAATCAATGGCCGAAGCTGATAGGTTATCTGGAAGATGGCAGGCTGAACATCGACAACAATCGCGCCGAGCGTGCTATTAAGCCCTTCGTCATCGGCCGAAAAGCCTGGCTGTTTGCTAATACCACCTCAGGGGCTAAAGCCAGTGCGGCACTTTACAGCCTGGTCGAAACCGCCAAAATCAACGGTCTGGAGCCATATGATTATCTGACCACATTATTTAAAGCGCTGCCCACCGCTGATACACCAGACAAGCTGACAAAGCTGTTGCCATTCTGACTTACAAGGCAATCACACCGGGACGGTGTGGTTGCTGCAACGCTTACCTTGGTACTAGTGAACACGGCCATCGCCATGCCTACGGATATCGTTTACGGAAATATGGTTTAGACCAGATTGAAATACAAAAAGCGATGCATCATAAAAGTCCAACATCTTGTTTGGTTTACATCAACCCAACGAATGAAGATGTTAGCAATAAAATGAGGGAAACGGAATGATCAAGCCGAAAGCATTGCGATTGGTAAAAAATAAAAAATTGCCACAGATAAATCAACCTCAATTTAGTTTTACTGAGCTAAAAAAAGAATGTAAAAAGCTTGGTATAATAAACAGCGTCGAATATAGAAAAAGATATAAAGATATCCCTGGATTCCCTGCTCATCCACAACGAATATACGCGTCAGAGTGGGAAAGCTATATAGATTTTTTCGATATAAAAGAATTTATTTCTTATCAGAATATGATCGATCTTATTCATCCTTTAAAACTGAAGAATAGAAAAGAATACGTAAGATTTATTCGTGAACAAAAAGATCCAACTTTGCCACATGATCCCCAGGGTGCTTATGTGAATGAGTGGATGAATTGGTACCGCTTCCTAGGGAAAGAAGAGCCGTTTAAAGTAGATTTTATTACGGCTGAATTTTCAGCATGGGCCGAAAAAATTACTGAATTTATGAAACAAGCCAGAGGTGGCGGAACAAAAGTTTTATATCTTTGTAGGTTTGTACGATTCTTTATAGAAAGATACGATAAAAGTCATTCACCGGAAGAGTTTTTAACTCAAAAAACGTTCAATCTAAAACCCTTTAGGCAAGTTTTAGATGAATTTGAAACTGATAACTTGCGACGTAGCACAATACTTTTCGTCAACCAATTTCTAGATTTTGTTATAGAAAAATATTTGACTATTGAGGATGAAGATACTGGAGAAATCGTTCGTGTTATGGATGCGCGTAACCCACTTTCACTTTTTCTAGTAGAGCAAAGTGTCACAGCACCACAAAGGACTGAAACTACTAAGCCATGCCTGCCATACCACTTCGTTAAAAAAGCTCAAAACTGGATTATTCCGGCAGATGCCAAAAACTTTAGAGATTTAAAACATTTGCAAAAATTTGATGCTGATTGGGTCAAGGTTGACCGCAATAGTATTGATAAAACCGATTTAGATTGCGTATATAAAAAAATTCAAGGCCAATATTATTTATGGATTCCAATAGATTGGGTCCACACCTATGCTCTCACCAAAGTACCGTTAAGAGGCCGTCAAATAGCTTACAACGATTCAGGTGAAGCAGATGAATACATTGCTGAACTAGATGAACATGGAAAAATACGATGGCAACTTAATGATTTACCATTTGCAGAAATGACTAAAAATCAGTCATTTATTAAGAAAATGCCTGATAATGGTATTGGCATGTTTGTTACTACTAACAAAACTCAAAGTAATGGAAGTGGTTATTCAATTCCTTGGATTCCTGAAGATTTAGCTTATTGGATGGTAAAGCTGCGAAAGTGGCAGCAAAAATATAATCCCATTAATCAACCAACTAGTTGGCTGAATTGTGTACGTACGAGCTTTAATGAAGCACAATTGAAAGCAAAAGGGATTAACTGTTTTCTGTTTCGTGCTTACCAAGATGTTGAACCAAAGTATGTAACTGGAGTTTTAACGCCGAGGTTAGCTGCAACTCTTTATTTTATCCAACCATCAAATTTAATTTTAGCTACTTTAGAAGGTAATGAGTCGACTTTGGCTCACTATTCTTCAAAGTTTACACCGCATTCTATGCGGGTCAGTCTCATTACTGCTTACGTGCTGGAAATGGGTATGCCTATTGAAATCGTAATGAAAGTCGTAGGTCATTCATCAGTAGTAATGTCGATTTATTACACAAAAGTAACCCATAGCGAGATTCGGACAAGACTAGAGGAAGGTGAGAAGGTAGCTTTAAAATCTCAAGCGGAAGCTACTCAAAAGCTTATTGAGCAGAATAAAATAGAAGAAATTAAAAATAAATTAATCGGTAGTAATGATGAAATTATAAACTCACTAACAAATGAGCTCCCTGCTGGAAATTTTGTTTTTAGAGATTATGGTATATGCCCTTTTGCTGCCTCCAGATGCGATGATGGAGGAGAAATGATTGGTGCAACACAAGCGCGCGCACCTGCTCCATCGGGCTACCTTGGGATGCAAAATTGTCTTAGATGCCGCCACTTCATAACAGGTCCAGCGTTTTTAGGTGGAATTATGTCTGTTGGCAATGAGATTTCTTTACAGTCTAATATTCAATCACGTAAATGCCATGAGCTTCAAGAAATGATTAATCAGATTGAAGATCAAGTTAATCAAATAGATAAAGCAGAATATGTTGCCAATTTAAAAGGTGCTAAATTTGATAGCTCAAACCGAGATAAACTTGAATCAAATCAAAGACGAATAGAATCTGACTATGAGGGAGCTGCCAAAAAGCTCGATATGTTACTTTGTGATTTACAATCTGCATATGCTTTAATTCGACGCTGCATGATGATTGTTAATAAGGAAACAACTGAGAAAGACGAACAAGACGAATCATTTTCTTTACTTGTAATGAATGATGCTGAACTTCAATTAGATCTTGAAGAAGTCAGCTACTACCAGCAACTGCAAGAAGTATGTGAAAATGCGACTATCTATCAATCAGCAACCTCTGAAAATGCAGTTTTACCTAGAACACAAATCCTAGATCGAATGGCTATTTACAATAATATTGCCCCTGTTCTTTTTATGATGACAGAAAAAGAACAACTTAGAGTAGGAAATGAACTCTTTAAGCTGTTAAAAAACAGATTGAAAACATGGACTCGTATCGAGCAAGTTGTAAATTGCGAAATTAAATTGGATGATCTCTTAGGTGCTGAACAAATTTCCCAAAGTGATATAAAATTAATAACTAAAACAAATTTACATCTGGTGGAGCAGGCTGTTAATGACACCTAAAGAACTTCTAGATAAACTTAAAAATGATGCCACATCTAAAGTTCAGCAAACGCTCGATGCAATTTATCAAGTGTGTTTGGATCAACAGGAGCGAGGCATACAAGATTTCTCAGTGGCTACAATTTCTAAATTAGGTTACAACAGTGGTGTGCCTAAAGCTCAGAGTATCCGCAATAAATCAGGGGAGAAATATCGCGCATTAATTTCAGCCTTTTCTGAATCTAGTATAAATAAAAAGTCCATCAACCCGATAAAAAGTGATGAAGACTGGATTGACGAAATATCTAATCCCAAACACAAACTTTTAGCTCGAATTCTGTCATCAGAGTTAAAGGAAGCAAAAAAACAAGTTGATGAAATCCTACCTCCTAAATTACGTATTGATGTTTATGATCACAAGTCTGAAAGACCAGCTGATGAAGCAAGATTGACTGAACAAGAAAGACGAGCATTGGAGTATATAATTTCATCATCTTTTCAAAATAAGTGGGAACTAGAAGCAAATGAATATGGTGAAATGGTAGACAGTAAAAACAAACCTGTATTCAAAGTAGCTACGGTTGATGCCATTAAAAAAGCGCTAGAGTATCTTTAAAAATGAAAACAAAATTAATTAGCAAAGAAGGTTTTGAAAAGCTAACTGCCGAATTAGATCATCTATGGCGAAAAGAGCGACCAGAAGTAACCAAAATAGTTCAATGGGCCGCAAGCCTTGGAGACCGCTCGGAAAACGCTGACTACCAGTATAATAAACGCCGTTTGCGTGAAATAGATCGTCGAGTACGCTTCCTTAGAAAGACCCTTGAAGATATTAAAATAGTTGAATATCATCCTCAACAAGAAGGAAAAGTTTACTTCGGGGCTTGGGTTGAACTTGAGAGTATAGATGGTAATTTGCTCAAGTTTCGTATCGTTGGTCCAGAGGAAATTTATGGTGAGAAAAAGTATATTTCTATTGACTCTCCAATGGCTAGAGCATGTTTACAAAAAAAATTGATGATGAAGTGGTTGTACAAACACCATCTGGTAAAAAGATGTGGTATGTAAAAGAAATTAACTATTCGTGCTGAACATTATCAAAAGCTTGAAGTAAATTTCTAACGAGTTTTTTTCTTAAGGGGGATTTCATTGTTAACGTTACAATTACAGTTATCTTGGCTTAACTTAACCTGATATTTTTTGTTTATTCACGAAATCAATAACTTGTTTTTTTTGCTCTGGTGTCAGATTGTGGAATGACATTAATAAATCTGCCATCTCATCAGAATCACAATAAAAATAAGCAACAGGAACACCAAGCTCATCTGCCATTTTCTGTAGCATCGTGTAGTCAGGCAGGTGGCGACCTTTCTCGTAGTGGTTCATGCGACTGCTCGCTACACTGATATCCAAGCCGATACGAAGACCCAGTTCGGTTTGCGTAAAACCTTTGGCTTCGCGTGCTTGTTTGAGTCTTGTTGGAAGGGGATGAGCTGATAGCAAAGTAAAATCATATCTAATACCTGAATACTTAGATTGTCTAAGTTTTTGATACTGGAGTATACTTAGGATTCCTAAGGAATGCCATTTTGACGTTCACCATCAATTATTATTGGGTAGTTAGAAGTATGTCGTTGCGTAACACATTGCTAGGCCTCATCAATTTACATCTCTTACATAACTTTAAAATTTGTGAAATTAGAGAGATTGCCCGCAAAAATATTTCAGCAAAATCAGAAAAGCATTATTCTACAAAGATTTATAAAGGCATTTGGCTTCTAAAACGGGAAGGTTTGCTTGCGATCGTTAATCATCCATCAGATCCAAAGAAAAACACTTATTCATTAACGGAATTGGGTAAGAGTGTAATTGCAACAACTTTAAAAGAAACAGTATCTTATACACCAGCCTCACAAGCTGATAATGCATCGAAGTTAGAACCTTTAAAAAATAGGCTTAGCGAATACAGTAGCGCGCTTGCCGCAGCAAGTGCTGAAGCCCAAGAATATCAAGAGTTAGCTCGTGAACTCCCAGAGTTATTCACTTCACTGGAAGCTAAGTTTCTCGTGGCTAAAGAAAGAGCTGTGATGTTTCAAGGCCGTCTTGCAGCTATAGAAAATGTGTTGAAGGATTTAAGTTAATGCAGCTTCGTAATTGGCAGCTTGAATGTTCAAATCAGGCTGTAGACAGCTTTAGCCTCGGGCAAAAGCATTTCTTAGCATTAGCTACCCCAGGTTCTGGTAAAACGATTATGGCGGCTCATATCGCTAAGCAATTATTTGAAAACAACATGATTGACTACGTTATCTGCTTTGCTCCCTCAGTTGCTGTTACCAATAGCATGCGCACTTCTTTTGCACATGTTCTACGGAAACCAATGCATGGCTATTTAGGTGCAGCTGGAGGTGTATTTACTTATCAGTATCTTGCTAGCAGTAAAAAGGCAGATTGGTCATTTTTAAAGAAAAGTCGTGTGTTGGTAGTGTTTGATGAAATTCACCATTGTGGTGGCGACGATACCAACATGGCCAACGCTTGGGGGCGTGAAGTACTATTAAATATCAAGCAACACGCTAACTATATGCTATCAATGACTGGCACGCCTTGGCGAACAGATATGGCTCCTATTACACTGGCAAGCTATTTAGAACCTGACATGATTATACAGTGTGATTACACTTATGGCATTACTTCAGCAATACGAGACAAAGTCTGCCGAACTCCTGAAGTAATACTGATAGATAATGACAAACTACAAGTTAATGCTGAATCATTTGGTTCGCTGCAAATAGCCCTAGAGCAATCTTCCCTTCGATATTCAGAAATATTAACTGACGATAACGCTGTTCGGTATTTATTATCAAAAGCTGTTCAGCAATTGAAGCAAGCACGTATTGAGCAGCCGAATGCGGGCGGGCTTGTAGTTGCTAGGTCTGTAGAACATGCAAAGCACATCATGCGTATGTTACGCAAAGATTTTAACCAATCGGCAGTCTTGGTTACCTATATGGAACCAGCCCCACAAGATGTCATAGAACAATTTAGGACATCTAATACCCAGTGGATAGTTAGTGTATCTATGGTGTCTGAAGGCACTGACATTCCTCGTTTACGGGTATGCGCCCATCTAAGCATGGTCAGAACTGAGTTGTTTTTTCGCCAAGTGCTAGGTCGCATATTAAGGATGATGCCAAACATTCGAAATAACAAAGCTTGGCTATTCTCATTTGCCGAACGCTCTTTACTTGAATATGCTCAGCAGCTGCAGCAGGATATTCCAGAAAGCATAATAAAATATGATAGTTACAAGGATATTTTTTTAGATACTAAGCCCACTGGTAAAAATCCTTTAAAGCTTTTACCACAACCTAATGATATTTTTTCAGGTACACAATTGGGTGATTGGGCCATAAAAGACAATCCCAATGACTCTGATACATCTATTACTCAACTACTGTTCTCCCTACAAGGGAGATACCGGCAGCAGGTATTCTCAATATTTTAATTACTGAAAAACAGGAGACAACAATCCTCCCCGCTGATTTTAATCTAACTTTTACTTTCTGAAGTTTCAATTTCAGCTTTATATTGCCCCATCTCCTTTGGTGATCTTAACTGGCTAACATCCAGCTTTGGGGCGGAAAGACCATCTTAGCCCTTAAGGCACGTCAACTGGTTAATTGTATTTAGAACACACTAATTTGCAAACGCTTCTTACCACTCGTTGCAAATTTACTACCCCATTAATTTCACTGAAAGTACCACTTTGTAGAATATTAGCTTATGCCACTAGCAGGCATACACTACACGAACAACTCAAAGACGGCTTAGTGCCATGTGCGGATATTTGTTCCAGAGCTCATCTCATAATATTTACTGTGAATATAGACATGTATTACCAAAACGGCCGATACACTTTGTTAGACGGATTTTTCCGTATTTGTCATATATATTGAAATTATCTGTTCCCATAAGTTATTGTAAACAGATTAAACCCGATATAACATCATAAACATGAAATTTACAAAAGCGGAGAAGTCCGTGTTTAAGTACGGATCTTTCCGCCCAATAAGAGTTATGTTTCAAGGAGGATTAGTGAAGCATATAGTTTTAGTTTTTTCTTTTCTGGTTGTTGGCTGTACCAGTTTAAAAGATGTTGGTGAAAGCAGCCATAATCCTGAAGCTTTTGTTGGTATAGAAGATGGAAATCTGATTTATCAAGGTGAAATAACTGAAGCATCAAATAATGTGATTTTTTCATTGTTTAGGGCTGCTGAATTCAAGCCAAACCGACTGCTTATTTCGAGCCAAGGCGGTGATATTGGTGCGGGAATGGATTTAGGTCAGTGGGTCAGAGATAATAATTTGGATGTTGAGGTCACAAGAGTATGCGCTTCTTCTTGTGCTAACTATGTATTACCAGCTGCCAATAAGAAGTACTTAAGAAAAGACTCAATTCTGATATGGCATGGTAGCGCTTGGCAATCCAATTGGCATGTTGATCAAGAGCACCGTGAAACTTTCAACACTCACATCACTTTAATGCGTAAAAAGGAAACTGATTTTTACGCAGATATCTCAGTCGACAACCTACTAACTACTTACGGCCAGTCTAAATTTAATTTCTTAGACTTCACTCTGGGCTTGTTTGGCAAAGGAACTGTTGGTTACGATTACTCTAAAGCTGATATGAAAAAATTTGGGCTAGTTAATATAGTACTCTTAGATGGCGAATGGGATTGGAGAAAATATCGGCCTGATAGAGCAAATCAGGTTAAGCGTATCAAGGTTGACGATGATTTTGAGTTTGAGCTCCGTAGATTTGAAATATAACAAAAAAATTTTATCGCCAGCAAAAAGCAGCTGGCTGCGACGTCAACCCGCTGCGCGGCTTTGCGCGCTAAATTTGGGCGTTATGCTTTTAAATTAATCTTGAGTCAAGGAAGGGTTTTATGAATAAAATTATATTATTAGCTTTTGTTACTACGTTCGGGCTGATTGGATGTAGTACAACAAATGAGCCTACTTTCTTTGGGGAAACAGTAGAGGTTGATTCATCGGAGTTAAATCAATATTGGGAGCATGATTCATCCAAAGTTATAAGATTATCTGGTCGCCCTGATTGGTTACCTAAAGGTGCAGGAAAAGCTTCATATTTTATTACCATAGACTCTAACGGTACAGAGGTTAGTAAAGAGCTAATTAATTCAATACCAGAAGGTTGGATGACACAAAAACTTCTAGATAAAATGCCAAAACAGCAATATAAAGCTTCTAAAAATAATCCAAGTAAAACGCCAGTTAAAGTGAAAATTTCATCTGAAGTTAAGCGTATGAGTTAATCAAAAAATAACAAGAATTTAAAGCGGGACTGCTAACAGTTTGCTCGGTTTCGCTTCGCTACAGATTTTAGCAAACAATTATCAGCCCCTTAAATGGGCGTTGAGGCTGTAGAAAAAGGTCAAAGCTAAAAAATTGACGTGCGCTACGTTATTTACTTTTTAGATTGAATGGTTAAACCTATACAGATTTCACGTAGCAACGCAATTTTTGATGTTTTTTTGGCTTATTTTTGTATCAATTTTAAGGCTGGGACTTTTTCTACAGCCTCGTTAAATGGCTAAGGTATTAATGACCAATATTCTGAGTATTCTATTTGTTTTAATCAGTTTTACGTTATCAGCGTCTGAAAATCCATGTGATGTGATTGATTACCCAATCAAAAACAGTAGAGAGATCTATCATCCCTCGTCTTTTCCTTTGCCAGCCATCTACTACAACAAAAATGATGTATCTGTAATTGTTCCCGTAAAATTGGCAATTGAATTGACTAAAGAAGGGCTTGATGAAGCAAATGATGTTTTAAAAATAACTAAAAATCAAATCTTGAATTCATTGGAAAGCATCAAGCCAGGAGAGTTAATAAATAGTGATAGTCTTTGGAGTTGGCCGCAAAACTTACCAAGGGAAAAATACCAAGTAGCTACTCAAACAATTGTGGGATACCAGGCTATTTATGAAAAAAGCTTACTGAGGAATTTAGCAACTGTAAAAATTGATGAGGCATTAATTAACTCGTCGTACTTTAAATACATGAACGGTAGAATGTTATCGGACATTGATGAGCATGTTCAAGTACATAAGGTGATCATAATCAGTAATCAAAAAACCATATACGAGCGCTGCTGGATAGATGAATAGCAATTTAATCGGGTAGCCGGAGGTCTTTAACCTCCAGCCCCCACAACACCTCGCATGCGGCTCCGCACAGGGCGTTTCACTTAGGATGGTGAAGCGCGATCCAACCATCACTAAGTGAATAATGGACTTCCTAAACATTGCTAGACAGCCTGCTTCTCGCTCGAAGCGGCTACCGTTATGTGCCAGAAGCGTATAGTCACCGCCTGTATAGATTTATTTTTAAATCATTATTGAATGTATCGTTCTCACTCCATGACGATATAATCTTTTTATCATGTAGCCATTTAACCAAAACTTTATTCCCAAGAGTGTTTTGCAATCTAGGTGTATTATAACCAGTTCTAATTTCGGAATATGGAGCGGGTAGTTTGCTCAGAACATTACGTACTTTGACATCATTCATTAGATGATGAAAATTATTAAATAGAGAAATTTGTATTGCTATTGGACGTGAGTTTATTATTAGGCATTCGGCAATGTTTTCGTCAATGCCGGATACTAAATGAGTAGAATTATTAATTATTGGACCGATAATTCCTGCTCTCTTAGGAAGACCCACTAGAGTTTCTAGATCCATTAATTTTATTATTCCAATCTTAGCTGCATCATTAATTTCAGTTTCCAGAAGTTTCTCTCGGAAGTCATCGTTGATTTCAAAATTGTCTGGTTTCTCCAAATATATTCGGATGTTAGCCGCTACAAATCTCAACTGTAGTTCCCTGTGATTAGCTAGAGTGTCAAGACTCTTACTTGTAAATGAGATTTTGCCCGCATCGATTAAAATTCTTAGTTTGGTTGGCTCAAACTCTTTGGGGAACTCATGGAACACTCTCGGCAGAGCAAAAACATATTCTTTATATGCGACGTCAGATAGCGAACTAGCTTTGAGGAGAAACGACCTTAACGTCAAATAATCTTGGTTATCAGGGATTGGGTGTGTGAGAAGCGTCGCACGAACATTTTTCAGCTCGAGGTAGCCGGTCAGGATATCTGCCTCGAACTCGCTACTTTCCATATATGTCAGGCAATTAAACCAAGTTGCTTCAATCTTATTTAGCTGAAACAGTATTGAGTAGCATCTCATAGGTACCCCATCAAGGCTTGGAAACAGTGTCGTCTGTCTATTGAGAAACTCGCGAATTTCACCAAGTTCAAGCGAATCGCAATTAATCACAGCGAGGATAGCCGGAACATCCTCTTTTGTATTTTCTTCAAGCTCTAAAAGTACGTCTCGAACGTACAGTCCAAAATCTCTTTCGATACGCTTAATCAGCGTTTCACAATTCACGGCGCGTATGGCTGTCAAGTTTTTTTCGCGGAGTTGCTTGTGATCATTTTCTACTAAAATCACTTCAAAGGCGTATTCCAAGTTCTCGATTGAAAGTTTGAAACGTCCTTTCTCAAACATAAAACGTGCAATCTCTGAATGATCTTTGATTGCTTTGAGATCTTTAACTTCAAACCCTAGCCATTCCAGACGTTCAGGTGGAAGTTCAGGCAATTTAATCAAAATTTCAGGGAGATTCTTTGCTATGAAATCCGGTAAGTCCTCAAAGTTCTTTGTAAGCGTTTTAAGTGTATTTTCAGGGAGTTTTGAGACTATTTGAGTCACATGTGAAATATTACTCGGACTTTCAATTACATATGGGATAAGTTCTTCCCAAGTAGTGGATAGACCTGTGAGTAATCCTGATACATGTTGGCCGTTTGCGTAATAAGCATCAAAAAAGGACGCGCACTGCTCGAATTCTGATGAAAGTAGCTCGAAAAGCTTTTTCGTTTGGCTACTGTAGTTGTCCGTGTCACTCAGGAGACAATCTACGAGTTTGACGTTTAAGACAAAGCTTTGCCTGAAGTCTTCATCCCGCATAGCCACGATGACCTCTTTAGCATTATCGATAGTAAAAGTCGGCTCAGGCGTAACAAATGCTCTTATCTGAATCAAGAATTTGTTGTCATTGGGAGACAAGCGCCCTGCATGAAAGAGTGATGTGTATTGGTAATAAGTGTCGTCAATATAGCCTTCAAAAATTAGAAACCGAGCAAGCTCCCCATTTATTCCGACTGTCTCGAAAACAGATTGTACCCGCTCAGCATTCAATCGCAACATCACATTGAGCTTGTTAGTGCGAAGCGACGATATTTTTGCTCTAAGCTCATTAATGCGGCGTAAGCTTTTATTTTTATAGTTTTTTTCTTTGCTTTGAATTTCTTTCTTACGTTCAAAGTAGGATTTTTGAGTATCTACCTCGTTTTGCCAATTGGGCAAATTGATCGACTGAGGATGATACCCATTTTGGAGTCGGTAATAGATTGTCGAAGCATTTAAGAGTTGTTCGAAAGCTTCGGAGTTGGCAAGTTCGTTAACCGCAAACAGGTCATTATGGTTTAGCCCAACCATATTTAAATTTGTTGGGATTTTTTCTAAAAGAGCCATAGCATAGATCTGTCGCAGCTCTTTGAGGTTTGAAGGTGTCTGATGTTCTGCAACTTCAAGCTGCTTTTCGATTTCAGTTATCTCCGCCCTATATTTTATCTCACTGGCGCTAATGATCTCGTCTTTAAGATTTAATATCCCGGCAAGAGCCCCCTCGCCACGATGCAAACGCTCAAAGTCCCTTGGGTAGATGTTTTTATAGATGAGTATCGCAAGGAGCTTGTTTGCGTTTAGTACAGACTCGCCATCATTTTCTAAATTAGATACATAAATAGCATATTCATTGAAAATATTTTGAATCAATCTCATGTCATCTAGGTATCTTGATACCTCTCTCAGAAACTGTCGGTTTAGGCGTGTTTCTAGCTCCAGCCTTTGCCCTTGTTCCAAAACCATGTCGATAGAATTCGACGAGTTGATGATCGGTATTATCGGAATGATGAACTCGAAAAACTTTGTACGTTCAATATTTACAAACATGTCATCGCGAAGGGCGTAGAGGAACTTGACTCGACGCTTCACACCTGCATTTTCGTTCACAAGGCAATTAATTTCGCGCAGGGTTACGAAAATCTCAGCATCATTAAATCTGTCCAAATCTTCAATAATCACAAGTTCATAAGCGGTTGACTGGAAGAAATAGATAATTTCGTCAAGGTGGAGGTTCAATATAGATGCTTGGTCATCTTGTGCCGGCTTGATTTCAACATCTTTTAACGAGATGCTTTTGAGGGACAGTCCAAAGCTTGCGACATAGAAGAGATGCAGTGTAACCCAAAGGAAAATTACCGAAAAAAAGAACGTACTCAACTTGAACCAATTACTGAACTCGAACGGAGTGAAAAATTTACCGCTTACGACGTCTCCAAGCTGCTGGGATACGAACAACAGAGCTATGATACCGAGTAATATATAAAGAGATTTAAAAGGAGACCAAACACCAGGAGACTTGATCCTTTTAAACCTTGAAAGCGGCAGTTTGTTTGCGTCACCGCCATAAAGCATCTGCTGTAGGATACTTCTTTCAATCTCTTGGCGGCTAACATCCCCTACCTTCGTACCAGACTCTGGAACAAATGTAGCAAGAGATATCTGTAATGCGGAGCATCGGTACTTCTTTAGAAAAGACCGAATGACGCTACTTTTTCCAGAGCCGTAGGGGCCTGTAACAGCGATGTTGGAGACTTTATCATTGTGAATGGCAAACAACAGAGCCTCGGAATATATCCCAGACTTGTCCGCTGCATCAGTCGGTGCTAGGTCAACAAACTTCGATTGTTTATTCTCTAAGCAATCATTGCTTTCCAGCCAAGATACCAAGAGTTTAAGAATGTTGAGTAGCTTACTTGTAAGTGGGTTGACGATATTTTTCATACTTTACTGAACTGACCTTCAAAATGTTTAAACAACCAAACAACAGACGTTAATTTGTATCGGCAGCTTTAGGTATCTCGGTTCTATATTTCGATGCGGATGTTTGCTTAGTTCTGTCAATTTGGATTTAGCAAAGCAGTCTCGACCACTTCTGATGCCTGCTCGTTGTTGGGTGTTAACACTGTTGCTTTTATAAAATTATATTTTGTTTAGATAAACTATAGTAGGTCAACGTAGCGTAGTTTGAAACAATAAATGTTGCTTCGATTGATTCTTTCGAGATGCTCAATCAAGATCGGTCTGCTCTTCGCTCAGAGCAGCCTTTGATATTAATCGATGATTTCTGCAATCGATGGTCCTTAAATGTGACAATTCTGGCTTACTGAAATTGCAACCGGTGGTGATTTAGGGTGATCTTTTACAACAACAGTCGATTGCTAGGTCTCGCTGCCTCCTTCAGGCTGTTGCGGCAAGTGCTTCTGTAACGTCCAGTTTTAGGGCACATCAATACGACTACTCGAACCTTTCTTCCAGATATTAATTGCACTACAGTAATAAAATGATGCAGAGAATCTTAGAATTTAAAAGCAAATGGCGTTATAAATGTAACGCTTATCCTTTTAAAAGGATAAACGCAATTTTGTGATCTAATTTTAAAGCTAAAAATAATAGCATTGATAAGGCTTAGATTAGTAAATGCTATACCATGAACGCTTCTAGACTATAAAAGACCTTTTAATGCAAAGAGGTAAACAAGCTCGAAAAAACAATCCTGAATTTATATTTCTATCTTGTGAAAGTAGCTTGAAATACCTAAGATAAACTCATCCTATTTCTCTAAGCCTTCAAAATAAAATGCTAAATCAAAACTGACTAACAAACTGATTTAACTAGTTTCAAATATAAACATCCTAAAATTACTTTACAACGAATATATTGTTAATTGCTAAAACAACATATTCATTGTAATTTAAGTATACAACGTAACTATTGTAAGTGTTGCTGATGCCATATCCCATACAAAATCAGGGCCAAATAAAGCTCTATATAAAGGCCTTGCGCTTAAAAGCAGGCTATACGCAAGCTCAAGTAGGCCATATGTTAGGGCTGACACAACAAGGCTATCAGCGCTTAGAAAGTAAAGCAGAAAGCATAAGTGTGTTGCGTTTTTTAGAATTACTACAGGTTTTGCATGCAACTCTTTCTATTTCCGAACGCAAGCCAGCTAATAACCCACACAATGTTGAAACTGTAGCAGAACTAGAAATTTATGCTGACGATAAAACACTGCTTCTAGCCCATCAAGGTCTAGGCAGTAATTTGCAGAAAACGAGTAACCGTAAAAAAAATAAAGCACACAACAAAACTGAGCGAGAAGTAAGTAAAAAGCAGCAAACAGACGCTAAAGAACAAATTGTGGTATTAGCTGTTAGATCAGATAAGAAACTAGAATGGTAGCTTATGGTAAGTTCAATCTCGTGATCTACAGCGAATTCTTCTCGCAAAATCTCAGGAAACGTAGAGCGCCAAAACCTCCGCTTCGCTAAGGCTCTGGTATCGGTGATGGCAACGTTAAAGTTAAGCGGCATCAGCCGACAGTCTTCTCTGTGCCAATAGCAGATATTCCCTAGCCTTAGCCGTACTTTGAATGCTGTAAAAATATCCCGTTCACATCTGGATGCCGCTAACGCTTGTTAGACGGAGCAATCCGTATTTGTAGCAAATGCAAATACTGTCTGTACCGATAAGTTGTTGTAAGTTTTAAAGATGCGATGTAATGTTCAATAGATTAAATTCGCAAAGGCGGAAAAATCCTTGTTTAAATACGGATTTTTCCGCCGAATAAGCGTTAGCTCTCTAGAGTGACTTATCGTAGTTAATCATCTTGTCAGGATGAACAAGGATAGATACTTGAAAAATAGATTCATAAAGACAGAAAATCTGCCAGACAGTTTATGGTGTGATAAGTCAGAAAATATTTTACTTCCAAGTCAGTTGGTCGACCTATGGAAAGGACTGTTGAATGATAATTCACTTATGGACCTGGCTAATGAAAAGGCTCCTAAGGGTTTTGAAGGTGGTATATCAAAAGAGGATACCGATAAACATCTTGCTTGGCGTTACAACGGGTCGTGCGCGCGAGTAATTTTGTCATTATTAGATCCTAAGGCAAAACTGTCAGATGTGTCTGATGCTTATGCTTCAACATTTGCAGGGAATAAGGTTTTTGTCGCCGATCTTCCAAGTGGTTCCGGCGCAGCAATAGTCAGTATACTTTGTACTCTGTATGAACTTAGAAAAAATAACGTCTGGACTTCCCAGCTTTCACTAGACAGTTTGTTGTTTCAAAAAATACGCTTCTTCAAATTTAGCCGGCGAAACGCCGCCTGTGTGTGAGTGTCGTTTTTTTGGATTGTAAAACATTTCTATAAAGTTAAATATCTCGGTTTTCGCATCCTCTCTCGTCGAGTATATCTTTCTTCGTGTCACCCGTTTTTTTAACGTAGCAAAAAAGCTTTCCGCTACCGCATTATCATGACAATTGCCTCGCCGGCTCATCGATGGTTTTAGGTTATGCTCTTTCATAAAAGAGAGATAGTCAGCGCTGCCATATTGGCTACCTTGATCACTATGCACTAAGACCGACTGTTTAGGTCTACGTTGATAAACGGCCATGAGCAATGCTTGAATGACTAAGTGTTTATTCATGTTTTTATCCATCGACCAACCCACAACACGGCGGGAGAATAAGTCGATGACGGTTGCAAGATACAAAAAGCCTTCATAAGTGCGAATGTAGGTGATATCACTAACCCACGCCGTGTTAGGCGCGGTGGGCTTAAAGTCACGCTCTAGTACGTTATCGGCTATCCGTGATGGCTTACCACCTTTGATGTATCGTCGTTTGTAGCCGATTTGGGCTTTCAATCTGTTCAAGCGCATAATTTTAGCCACACGGTGAACACTGCATGTTTCGCCGGCTTCTCGCAAATCACGATGTATCCACGGACTGCCATAGGTGCCACCGCTGGCGATATAAAATGCGTTGATCCGCTTGAGCAACCGATGATCTTCGATAGCTCTATTGCTCAACGGCGTTTTAAGCCACGCATAAAAGCCGCTGCGGTTAATTTTTAATACACGACACATGGCTAAAACAGAAAACAACTGCTGATGATCCCGGATAAAGGCGTACTTCACTCTGGCTGGCTTGCAAAGTACCTTGCGGCCTTTTTTAGTATATCCCGCTCCTCCGTGACCCGTTTTAACTCAGCTTCTAGCTTGGCTATTTTAACTGATTCATCAGACGCCTGGCGGATAACAACCGCTTTTTTACCACTTAACTGGCTTCGCCAGTGATACAACGATTTAGCCGAAATCCCTAAACGCTCAGCGACCTCGTTAACAGAATAACCACGATCAGTGACTTGTTTCACTGCTTCGATTTTAAATTCCTCGGTATACCGTTTGCCTTTGCTCATAAACACCTCTAATTTAAGTTACATTGTAACTGTTATAAGTGTCTAGCAAAGTCTGGGAAGTCCACTTTTGGGAATGAATGGGTTTCCTTAATAAGTGATGTAAAGAGATTTTTGCTCGCAAACCCAACAAAAAAGGATACTTTACAACAAAGCTTCCAGAGAAATAACATTCGAATTCCTATTGTTGATTATTCAGATGCCGTTAAAGATTCAAATTATTTACAGAGATTTCAAGACTGGATGCGTAAGTATAAGTGGGCTACTAAGTCTGTAAAATCAATAACTATAAATAGCTTGCTAGCTCAAGCAAAGAAATGTGAGGAGTCTTTCTCTGTAAGATTGGAGAATTTGCTGACTGAAGATGGCTCATCTTCACCATATGCTGAAAAAAGAATAACTCCGAAGCTTAGATACTTGTCAGGAAGGCTACTGTATTTATCTAGCAGGGAATATTTAGGTGAAATTAGCGAAAAGTTAACAAACCGGCCAGACATGTATTTGATTGCTAAAACAATGGAAGCTGTTGCATTCAGAGACTTTACTGATGTTTTGTCTATGGGTGTAAATGCCACTCACTCTGCCGCTCAACTTGTTCGAGCTGAAGGAAATGAGCCTGTTCGGATTGATAATGATATTGGTTTGTCTCCTGTCGTAGAACAATCTTTGGCGGTGCTAGTCATTAATGGTGTGCAGCATAATTACGGGGCAATAAATACAGAGTTGATGCAACTAGTTGCATCAACTGGTATGAAAGACCTTATGAAATCAAAAAACAGCTTTATTAGAGAGTTTGCGTGTCTTCATGGGCTGAGTGAACCAAGACACCAATATTTTTTGGATAGTAGTTTTGATAGGGATGAAGAGCTAGCGATGGATGTACTAAATCAATTGCAAAGGTCTAGTCATTGCTAATAGAGCTAACAAGGCGCTGCTACGGAAAATTTACTCGCTGGCGCTCCTAAATTTCCGCAGAGCGCGGCGTTAGATTTCACAAGGATACCGCGTGAGAATTAAAGAAGAATGGAAAAAGTCGGGTTACTTCTGGCTACCTCAAAATGAGGATAAAAAAATCCCAGGTACTCTTTCGATCTTAGATGGTGGAAAAATTGAACTTGAGGTGGTTGGCCTATTTGATGAAAGCATTGAAGCCCTTAACGGTAATGATGACTTAAGTAGAATTATTGGCCATATTGAAAAAGACGGCCTCGTTACGCTGGAAGATTGCTTTTACAGGACGAAAAATATTGCATTTGGCGGTATAAGTAAGTCATTTGTTCATGTCCATAAAGTTATAAGCGGTGTTGCTTACAAAAAAGATGAAAAAGTCACATTTAATACAGTTTCCTTCGCGGTAGAAGGGATAAATGAATGGGTGGGCATCACCGGAATAAATGTTGCTCGTAGTAGCGACTATAAAACAGCAACTATAAGCTACGATCCGCAAGAAGAAATTATTTATGATTTAAGCTCAGGATTTAAGCTGCATATCCTTTTTGGATATACACTTCCAGGACTTCAAAGTACAACAGAAGCCCGAATAACACATCAAACCTACTTCAAATTATCATCTGAAGTGGCCAGAGATTTTTCCGAGTTTAGCAAGATTGTTCATCAGGTTACGTATCTGCTTTGTTTTGCTCTTGATTCCACTGTTACTATTAGCGATGTAGCCGCTACATGCAACGAAATAACCATAGAAATCTCAAAAGGAAAGACAAGGCCTGCAAATATAAAGCTTTATTATCCTAGCCTCCCATTTTCTAAAGATTCACCCAAGATAGATATGCATAAAATGCTATTTCGGTTCTCAGATATTCGCGGAAATGCCACGCATGTATTCAATAAATGGTTTAGCACTTATTCCGTTATACGGCCGTCTATTGGGTTATATTTCTCTGCAGTGTCGGGGGATCACAAATATCTTGATGGCAAATTTTTAGCACTTGCTCAAGGGCTTGAAACATATCATAGAAGAACCTCAACCGAGACTTTTATGGACGTGGCTGAATTCAGGGCAATGGTCGCCTCTCTATTGTGGAGCTGTCCAAAATCTAACAGGAGGTGGCTAAGGGGTCGTATACTTCACGGTAATGAAATAAATCTTGGTCAAAGAGTCAAAAGGGTCATTAACCCTTACAAGTCGTATATAGGTAATTCAAGACAACGAAATAAATTTGTTAGAAGCGTTGTTAATACTAGAAACTACCTTACTCACTACAGCGAGGAGCTGGCAAAGGACTCAGCTAAAGGCTCAGAACTTTGGGCGTTATGTCAAAAAATGGAAGCCGTTTTTCAGCTTCACCTTCTTCAACAGCTCGAGTTCGAAGATTCAGATATTCAAAGAATACTTCGCAATAATTACAAGCTTAAGCAGAAGTTTGATGAAATCTAACAAAGTGCGGCATTTGTAGCTTGCAGCCCTACGACGCTCACAAGTTCTCGCGTATGCGCACGGCGTTATACCAAGGAGGTATCAAATGAAACGCAACTGGGAAGTAATTCGTGAAGTTCTAATCCGTCTTGAAGAATTGCCAAATACCGATGTAGGTTTGCAGCTACCTGACTTTCCAGCTGAAAAAGCTTATGACTATGCTTATCATATTGAACTACTGATAGAAGCAGGAATGATTGAGGGGCAAATGTCTAAGGCAGCTAGTGTAGGGCCTGCACACTTTTTCGTTCATCGCCTAACATGGGTTGGTCACGAGTTGCTTGACTCTATTCGGTCTTCAACTGTTTGGGAAAAAACGAAGAAAACCTTTGCTAACAAAGGTATTGAAATGACATTTGATTTAGTTAAATCAGTAGCAACAGAGATTTCAGTATCGTTGCTTAAGGGAGTTTAGCCAGATGCCTAACAATCAAATATTATCGCCAGCATAAACCGCTGGCTGCGACGTCAAGCCGCTGCGCTCTAAATTTGGGTGTTAGCGTCCGCTTATTGCTCATAGCAGCCAGCCAACTCTATGGGTTTCCCTCATCAAACCAACCCAAATCCACCACCGCAATCTGCCCCAAGCCCGCTCTAAATAAACATATACCACTGCGTTTATATTTATACTCTGAAACAACACCAATAAACCTGCACCATTAAAATACTGCACTAAATTTGACCTTTCTTTGTACCTAATGCAATATCATTCCCCATTAACTTCTAAAGCAAAAATTAGGCATTACATAACCAATAATGAACACAACTCTTAGCCACATTGCTGATGTTTTACCAGGCTATCCATTTCGCGGCAGTATAGCCGCCGTAGCTAATGGTGATGTGCAGGTTGTTCAGGTTCGTGATGCGCTGCCGACAGGTGAAATAATTCAAACTGACTTAATCAAAACCACGCTAACTGGTAGAAAGCAGCCTGATTGGTTGCAAGCTGGTGATGTGTTGTTTGTTGCTAAAGGCGCTAAGCACTTTGCGGCTTTGGTCGATGATGCGCCGCGGCAAAGCGTCTGCTCGCCCCATTTTTTTATGATAAGAATTAAACCTGAATTTAAACAGCAAGTAACTCCGGCCTTTATTTGCTGGCAGTTAAACCAATTACCAGCCCAGCGTTACTTTTGTAAAACAGCGGAAGGCTCGCTGTATGTCAGTATTCGGCGGCAGGTATTAGAAAATACGCCTATTACCTTGTTGCCGCTAGCTAGGCAAAACCAATTAACGGCATTGCACCAAAGTGCAGTGCAAGAGCAAAAAGTATTTAATCAGCTTATGCAAAACAGGCAGCAGCAGCTTGATGCTATCGCGCTGAGTGAGCTAAGCCACTAATTTAATGTAAACCAATAGCCAAATTCAAAAAGGAAGAAACTAGATGCCAACCAGTAAAATTAATCAGGACGATATCAACAAGGCTGTTTGGGCAGCCTGTGACACCTTTAGAGGGGTTATTAGCGCTGATACCTACAAAGACTTCGTATTAACCATGCTGTTCTTAAAATACATCTCAGACGTGTATAAAGACGAATATAACACATATGAGCCTTCTCGGAGTCAATAGGTANGCTGGTTAAACAGTATGGCGACAACCCTGAGCTTATCCAAGCCATGATGGCCAAGCAGCGCTTTGTGCTACCTAAAGGCGCAAGCTTTTGGGATTTATACGAGCAGCGTCATCAGGCCGGTAATGGCCAGCGTATCGACCAAGCTTTGCATGCCATTGAAGAGGCAAACGGCACTAAGCTGAAAAACGTGTTCCAAGACATCAGCTTTAATACCGATAAGCTAGGCCAAGAAAAGCAAAAGAACGATTTATTGCGCCATTTATTAGAAGACTTTGGTAAAGACATTCTTAACCTAAGCTCAGAGCGTGTGGGCAGTTTAGATGTAATTGGTAACGCTTATGAATTCCTAATTAAGCACTTTGCTGCCGGTAGCGGGGCAACGGCTGGCGAGTTCTATACGCCACCTGAAGTATCAGACTTATTAGCCACTATATTAGAGCCAGTAGAAGGCGACCAAATATGCGACCCCGCTTGTGGCTCAGGCTCGTTATTATTGAAGTGCGGCGCTATGGTGCGCAAAAACTCTGGCTCTAAAAAATATGCCTTATTTGGCCAAGAAGCTATCGGCTCTACTTGGGCACTGGCAAAAATGAATATGTTCCTACACGGTGAAGATAACCACCGTATTGAATGGGGCGACACTATTCGTAACCCCTTGCTGTTAGATAAAGATGGTAAAGGTTTATTGCACTTTGACGTAGTAACCGCAAACCCACCTTTTAGTTTAGACAAATGGGGCCATGATGATGCCAGTAACGATCCCTATGGTCGTTTTCGTCGTGGTGTGCCACCCAAAACTAAAGGCGACTATGCCTTTATCAGCCATATGGTTGAAACCCTAAAGCCTGGCTCTTCATCAACAAGAGGGGGGCGCATGGGTGTAGTAGTGCCTCATGGCGTCTTATTCCGCGCATCCAGTGAAGGCAAAATTCGCCAACAACTAATAGAAGAAAACCTGTTAGATACCGTTATCGGCCTACCAGAAAAGCTGTTTTTTGGTACTGGTATTCCCGCTGCCATTTTAATTTTCAAAAAGCAAAAAAACGACAACAAGGTACTATTTATCGATGCCAGCCGTGAATTTAAATCGGGCAAAAACCAAAACCAATTAACTAGCGATAATATTCAAAAAATTATCGACACCTATAAAGCCCGTGAAAACGTGGATAAGTACGCCTACCTAGCTAGCTTTGATGAAATTAAAGAAAACGATTTCAACCTCAATATTCCGCGCTATGTCGATACCTTTGAGGAAGAGGAAGAGATTGATTTAGAAGCAGTACGTGCCGAGCGGCTAGGGCTTAAAGCTGAATTAAATGCCCTTGAAGCAGAAATGGATAGTTACTTAAAGGAGTTGGGATATGGTGCCTAATGGGTGGAAACGTAAACCTCTCGAGAAAGTTGCAGAAATAAAAACTGGCGTAGCCAAAGGAAAAAAAGGATTAAAAGATCCAATCGATGTTCCGTATTTAAGAGTTGCTAATGTTCAGGATGGTTACATTGACCTTTCCGAAGTTAAAACCATTCAGATAGAACGTCACCAACTAGATAGATACTCTTTGCAAGTCGGTGATGTTCTTATGACTGAAGGAGGTGACTTCGATAAATTAGGTCGTGGTGATGTATGGCAAGGACAAATTTCTCCATGTTTAAACCAAAATCATGTTTTTGCTGTTCGCACCAATAAGCAAATTGTGTTGCCTTATTTTCTTGCTGCTTTGTCAGGAAGCAACTACGGTAAAACTTATTTCTTGAGTTGTGCAAAGAGAAGCACCAATCTTGCAAGTATAAACTCGACTCAATTAAAGGAATTCCCTGTTCTTATCCCACCCCTTCCAGAACAACTCAAAATCGCCAAAATTCTATCCACTTGGGATAAAGCCATTAGCACCACAGAGCGCCTAATTGACAACAGCAAGCAGCAGAAAAAAGCCCTAATGCAACAACTACTCACGGGCAAAAAGCGCTTGCTTAATGATTCAGGAAAGCCGTTTGAGGGAGATTATAAACGATATAGTTTTTCTGATTTAGTAGACATAGATTGCAAGTCATTAAGTAGTAAAACTCCTTCTGACTATAAATTTAAGTACGTATCATTATCAGATGTTGAACCAGGTAAAGTTTCTAAAAACTTAGAGGAACACATGTACGAAACTGCCCCTTCTCGTGCTAAACGCATTCTAAAGAGTGGTGATATTTTACTTTCAACTGTACGTCCTAATCTAAAAGGTTTTGCAAGAGTAACCAAGGAAGTTAATGGATATATTGCCTCTACAGGTTTTGCAGTATTAACACCCAAACCAAAATCGTCAGGTGACTACATCTATCATTATTTATTTAGTAGTCACTTAACAGGACAAATCAACTCTTTAGTTGTCGGTTCAAGTTATCCAGCAATAAACTCTTCTGATGTAGCAGGTTTAAAAATTTATTGCTCTTCATATGCTGAGCAAACAAAAATCGCGAAAGTTTTAAATAATTGTGATGAAGGAATTGAACACCTTGAAAAACAATTATCTGATTTACAACATGAAAAAAAAGCTCTAATGCAGCAACTGTTGACAGGTAAACGTAGAGTTGTAGTAAATCTTCCGGAGTGTATTATTTAATGAATATAAATAGCCCTTTACTACAATTAGCGTTATTAGAATCACTAAAAGCAAATAAAATTTCAGATGAAATTGATTTATTCTTACCTTTTATTGCTGTAACACTTTCTGAATTGGGTCGACTTGAGGTCACAGCAGAACTATTACAAGAGCAACTAGCAAAATCTTTTGGGTTTAGGCCTCCATTGTCTGCAGTTCAAGTTTTTATAACAAGAGCTAAAAAGCGACGACTTCTTCATCGTGAAAACCATGCTTTCATCCCTAATATTGAGGAGGTTGATAAATGGAAAAATGGTTATCATGAAAAAAAGGATGACATCACAGCATCACTTGAGTTACTTCGAATAGATTTTATTGATTTTGCTCATAGTAAGTTTAATAAAACTCTTACATCTGAAGAATGTGATTTATTAATTATTCAGTTTATAGATAAGAATATATCCAGCGTTACAGACAATAAATCATATGAAAAGAATGTATTGCGTGAAAAAATTAAAAATACTGATCATGTAACTGCATCTTTTATTAGTTATATCCATAAAAATAAAACTGCTTCACTAGAACATTTTGCGCGCTTTGTTAAAGGGATGCTTCTTGCAAATTATCTATGCCTTGCTGATAAAGTCGGTCAGAAAAAAAATTATAAATCTATTACCGTATACATAGACACTCCTATAATTGTTGGTTTATTAGGCTTTAGTGGTACACAAAAACAAAAATCTCTAAAAGAGTTTATTTCATTATTAGTTAATGTAGGGATAAACATTAATGTCTTTGATAAATCCATTGATGAGACTGAAGGTCTACTCAGTGCATGGCGAGATGACCTAAAACAAAAAAACTATAAGCGTTTTAATACTAAAACTTTAGAGCTACTTCGATATTTAGGATACGACGCGGAAAGACTTGATACAGAAATAAAATTGCTCAGGTCATCCGTTGAAAAAATAGGTATAGTAGTCAAATCTGGATTTAATATTAAACAACAATTTCAATGTGACGAGATCGCTTTAGAGAAAGCAATTTCCCCTAATTTTAGGCCAACTAAAAACCTCCAGCACGATACTATTTGTATTTCACGTATTTATAATATTCGCGAAAATAAAACAGTAAATAATTTGAATCAGCCTTTTACAGTTTTTGTGACTACAAATAATGGTTTAGTTAACCTGGCTAATAAACATTTCATCAATGAAATTCCAAGAAATAGTATTCCTTTAGTTGTTTCAGAACAATGGATGACAGCTATGTTCTGGTTAAAAAAACCAGAGCTATTTGGTAATCTTCCTATGGAACAAGTGATCTCATCTGCATATGGCCTTCTCTATACTGATGACAAATTCTGGGAAAGTTTTATTAAAAAGCTAGAACACCTTGAACGAAAAGGAAAAATTACTGAGGAGGATCTAGTGCAAGTACGCTGGGATTCCGACTTGTTAAGCATGGTGCACGATGTATCAGTTGATGTGGGTGAAGATTTTACTGATGATGATGTTTTTGAAATTGTAGCGGCTATAAAGAACAAACACATTGAGGATAAAGATAGGGAAATACTTGAAATACATGAAGTTAAAAACAATGAAATATCCTTACTTCAAGAAAATATTAATGTTAAAGAAAAGCAATTGATTGCAACTGAAGAAAGGCATAAAAAAATCGCAATTTTTTTATCGTTTATACCAGCTCTAATAGTCATTATTTTTTTAACCGCAGTTGTTTTTATATCCGCAGTTATTGCTTTACCAAGTGAATTATTACCAGCATATATTAAACCAGAACTCCAAAGTCACAGCATTACATTGTTAAGTATACTAATTGTATTCTTTTTAAATTTTCTTGGAAGTTTTTATGATTTAAACTTTCGTACTATTTTTAAGTCAACCCAAAATCTTGTTTTCAATAGAATATATAGACTTTTGCAAGGAGAAGTAGATGAACACTAGCGCTAACTTTCAAGAAGAATTTAGCTCTAAAATACCTTCACTTGCATTGCTAACGACACTTCGCTATCAGTTTATCCCGCCTAGTCAGTGCGATACCTTGCGCGGTAATTTGTTTTTAAAAGATAAAAAAAGCACTCATCAAGTTATTTTGTTACCTGTAATGCGCGCGTTTTTAGCCACGCAAACATTTTCGTTTGCGGGTAAGCAGCATAAGCTGTCGGATGCGGCTATTGATAAGGTAATGCACGAGCTAACCCCTGCGATGAACTTAGGGCTAAAAGCCGCTAATGAAAAGCTGTATAACGCTATGATATATGGCGTTAGCGTAACCGAGTTTATTGACGGCAAAAAAGCCTCGCCAACTATTCAATTAATTGACTGGCATAATATTGCCAATAACCAATTTCACTTCACTGAAGAGTTTGTGGTGCAAAATGCTGAAGGCACGGGCAATCGCATTCCAGATATAGTTTGCTTTGTAAACGGCTTACCCTTGGTAGTAATAGAAGCCAAGCGGCCCGATTCAAATAAAGATGGCAAATCAACCTGCTCTGAAGCGATTTCGCAACACATTCGTAACCAAGGGCAACAAGAAATCCCGCACTTATATGCCTATAGCCAGTTATTGCTAGCAGTGAATGGTAACGATGGCCTTTATGCCACTTGTGGCACAGCTGAAAAATTCTGGGCGAAGTGGACTGAAGAGTTAATACCCGAAGCGGAATTTAACCGCTTAAAAAATAAAAAGCTCGCTAGTGAACAGCTCGATTTACTGTTTAAACACCGCACTTTGGCAGCAAAGCAAGAATATCTGTCGTTACTGGCTGCGGGTGATTTAGTGGTTACGGATCAAGATCGGTTAATTATTAGTTTATTGCAGCCTGAGCGTTTATTAGAAATGACCCGCTTATTTACCTTGTTCGATAAAAAAGCTGGCAAAATAGTTGCGCGTTATCAGCAGGTGTTTGGCATTAAAGCCTTAGTAGAGCGCATAACTACTATTGATGCCTCTGGCAGCCGTGAAGGGGGTGTTATTTGGCATACTACCGGCAGTGGTAAATCTTTTACTATGGTGTTCTTTTCTAAAGCTCTTATCTGGCTAGAACAGCTAGCACAATGTCGCATTATTATTGTTACCGACCGCGTTGATTTAGAAGACCAATTAAGCCGCACTTTCGCCACCGGCGGCGCATTGACCGATAGAGATAAAAAAGATGCGATGGCAACGTCTGGCAGGCGGTTAGCCGAGCAAATAGGTAAAGGTAACGAGCGCGTTATATTTTCAATTATCAATAAGTTTGGCTCGGCAATTAAGTATGACGAATGCTATAACGACAGCCCGAATATTATTGTTATGGTAGACGAAGGCCACCGCAGTCAAAACGGTGAAAATAATATTCGCATGCAGCAAACGCTACCCAAAGCTGCCTTTATCGCCTTTACCGGTACACCGCTTTTAAAAGACGATAAAACCGAAAACAAGTTCGGTAAAATTATACACTCTTACACCATGCAGCAGGCAGTTGAAGATCAAACCGTCACCCCATTGTTGTATGAAGAGCGCATTCCAGAATTGAATGTGAATGATCAGGCTATTGATGCTTGGTTTGATCGTATTACCCAAAAGCTAAGCGATAAGCAAAAGTCAGATTTAAAGCGTAAGTTTTCACAAAAAGGCCAAATTTACCAAACCGAAGGCCGCATTGAGCTTATTGCCCATGATATTTCTGATCACTTTCAAAACTTTAAATATCAACACTTAAAAGGCCAACTGGCTTGTGACTCTAAAGCCTCTGCCATTCGTTATAAAAAAGCCTTAGATAAAATAGGTAAAGTAACGTCAGTTGTGGCCGTGTCTGCACCTGATACACGCGAAGGCCATGAAGCGGTTGACCAAGAAAGCAAAGACATAGTGCAAGTGTGGTGGAAAGATAACGTTTACCAGCAATATGCCGGTGATGATAAAGCCTACACCAAAGCCATTATAGAAGACTTTAGCCGTGATGATGGCCCAGACATTATGATAGTGGTTGATAAGCTATTAACCGGCTTTGACGAGCCCAAAAATACTGTTTTGTATATCGACAAACCGCTTAAAGAGCATAACCTTATTCAGGCTATTGCACGGGTGAACCGCTTACACAGTAAAAAGCGCTTTGGTTATTTAATTGATTATCGCGGTATTTTAAAAGAGCTAGATACCACCATTGAAAAGTATCAAGACTTAGCCGAGCGTACTCAGGGCGGCTTTGATATTGACGATTTAAAAGGCTTATATAACAACGTAGATACCGAATATAAAAAGCTACCAGGTTTACATAGCCTGCTATGGGCTGTATTTGCAGATGTAAAAAATAAACAAGATGGCCCAGCCCTTAGGCAAGCATTAGCCCCTAAGGTGCAAGAGGTTAACGGCCAGTTAGTGGATACCAACCTTAAAAATCGTGATGACTTTTATGATGCCTTAACTGAGTTTGCTAGCTGCATGAAGGTAGCTTTGCAATCAGCGTCATTCTTTGAAGATAAGTCATTTGACGACAAACGTGAATTATATAAACGGGATTTAAAAGCCTTTACAGAATTGCGCTTACAAGTGCGGGAAGATGCAAACGAAACCATTAACTACGATGCATATGCTGAAGATATTCGTAACTTATTAGATAAACATATTGCTGGCATTGAAGTAAAAGAGCCCGATGGTGCCTATTTAGTGGGTAACTTAGGCAAAGACATTAAGCCACAAGATTTAAGTGACGATGAAGCGCGTAACCAAACCGATAAAATTACCGGTCGCGTAACCCAGATGATAGAGCAAGACTTAGCAGATGATCCCTATGCTCAAGAGTACTTCTCAAAGCTGCTAAAACAAGCCATTGAAGATGCCAAAGCCATGTTTGATGCACCGGTAAAGCAATACATTATGTTTGCTGACTTTGAGCAAGACGTTAAAGCCAGAAATGTAGCCACTATACCCAATGACTTTATTAATGAGTCAGGCAAGCTAAATAAACATGCTCAAGCCTATTTTGGTTTATTTAAGCATTTATTTGGCGATGACTATTTAGAGCAAAAAGCGTTAGCCAATGAGCACTTAGTTAAACACGCCTTCTCCATTGATAGCATCGTTAACGATGCGGTGGCAGAGTATTCTATAAACCCTGCAGAAATTGAAAATGCTATTAGCATGAAATTACTGCCTATGTTATTTACCGATTTAGGCATAGAAGACGCCCAAAAACTGATAGAAGAAGTGCTTAAAATCACCCGCCTTGGCTTGGCAAGGGGCTAATGCATTATGAAACCGAGCATGAGCCAAAGCTCAACTAGCAGTGCAGTAGCAGCCAGCACAAAAGCTTCAGCTAAAGAACATGGGGTGTTCTCATACGGAAATGACATTATCCGTTACGATGTTGTTCGCAAAGCGTCTCGTAGCAAAACTCAAAAAGTACTGATTAAGGTGCATCCTGATCAACGTGTGGTTGCAACCGCCCCCAAAGAAGCCAGCGAGCAAGCTATCCATGAAGCCATGCTAAAACGCGCAAGGTGGATTTGGCAAAATCTACAATCGTTCGCCGAGCAAAAAGATTACGTACTACCCAAGCGTTATATCAGTGGTGAAAGCCAATTTTACTTAGGCAGACGCTATGTGCTTAAAGTGATATCAGATCCTGAGCAAGTTATGTCGGTTAAGCTAAGCCGAGGCAAGTTAAACGTGGTGCTGCGTCAAGACAGTAGCGCCATGACAGAGCAACAGCGAGCCAGCAAAGTTAAACCCTTAATCGATAATTGGTATCAACAAAAAGCCAAAGCGATATTTCAAGAGCGATTAAATGAGCTACTGCCCAAAGCAACCTGGGTAACCGGGATTCCCTCATTTCGTATTATGGCAATGAAAAAACAATGGGGCAGCTGCTCAACGAAAGGCAACTTAATGCTAAACCCTCATTTAGTAAAAGCCCCCAAAGAGTGCATAGACTACGTGATACTGCACGAGCTTTGCCATATAGCTGAACACAACCACAGCGAACGCTTTTGGCGCTTACTCACCCAAGTAATGCCAAACTGGAAAGCTGTTAAAGCCAAACTAGATGGCATGGCAGAGCAGTATTTGAATGAATAAAGATGACATGAACTTATACAAATTATCCCTCTTGAAGTAACTTTATTTCTATTAAATTCGCAACTGCTATGTTGTAGTGGTCAATCTGTTTCATTAGATGAACTATTTATCCATTTTGAAATGATTTCATTACCACTTAAATTGCACCAACTTATTAATTGGCCGAGAATGTAATAACTTGAAAAATATTCAAGGCTACTGCCGACGAAATTATCCGGTAAATTTTTTTGAAATGATAGCTTGTTGTTTGTTTCTAAGTAGTTCATATAGCTTTCTATTTTTTTGCAAAATATTGTAGGCCGTATGTGATACGAAACATTCCTGTTTGAATACAAATATGCGGCAGTTAGTTTTGCTTGGTAATCTAGTATGTTAAAAACAGTTTTAATAGAGTATTCGCGAACCAGCTTAGTTAAAACCGAATCTAATTTGATATTTTGATCAATTGAGATTTTATGTTTTGCTATTGTTAAATTCAAAAGCTGATATGCAATTTCTAGTCTATTATTTAAAACAAGCTCTTCAATGCGTTGTATATCAGTAGTAGATAATTGTGTGGACAATACATCTTCTAGTAATCTTTCTATGTAATTTTCCATTGAGAGAAAATCTTCTGGTAGTATTAAATAAAGTCCAGGCCTAGGAATAATTGATTGATAATTTACAATTTTTTTTGCTAAAAGTTTATCTGTGTTTTCTTGATTACTATGTATAAGCGATTGAGCATGAGATATTAATAATAATTCGGCAGATTGTTCTTGAGGAACGAGATGTATTAATTTTTTTTCTGAAAGTTCATTCAATATTTTTACATCTAAGCTTTCTGAACCTGTTAGGTTTACTTCTTCCCTTGTTAGATTTATGTTTTGATAAGGCTGAAATTCTTTGTCTAAAATCCAAGCTAGGAAAGTTACTTTGGTTAAGTAATCAAGATTTATTAAACTTGAGAAAGAAACATCTGGAAATTTAAATTCTTCTATTTTTTTATCAAGTAAATTAACTATTTCTGCAAGTTCAGTATTTCGTTTATTTATTTCGCATTCAGAGCATCTAGGAGCTGATTTTTGACGAATCAGTTGCATTTGCTGTGTTCTTGAATAAACAAAGCTTGGCTTTTTGCAAGAAGGGCATACTGTATTAGCGCAATTAAAAACAACAGAGGTATATTTTTTTATTTCATTGAGGAGCTCTGTTGCGTTTTTATAACCTTTCTGTTCAGCCAGCTCTTTTGCATTGTTGTGATGTTTTATTGGTTGGGTATCAAAGTTAACCTCCCAATACTCAAGCGCCAAATTAACTTTTTGACAGTTAATATCATTTGCAGCAGTGAAACAGAGATAAAAGTTATTAAACATGATTAATAGTGCTTTCACTTTAAGAATTTTCGGTAATATAGCACATAAAAATAGTATAATTAAATAGTATACTTAATATTAATAAGTGCATGTATTGTAGTGGTTTTTGTTGATTTAGTATGAGTGTTGGGGTTATTAAATTAAGTCTGCGTTATCTGATCTATCACCGAGGCTGGCTGCCCAAGCTACTTTCTTAGTGATTTCGGGCCTGTATTCTCGCCACAAATAGTTTAATTCTTGGCTAAGCTTGGTATAGCCTTCTGCTTTAATTAAATTGGTTTTCACCGATATTTCCCTGTCGCTAAATCCACTTAGTATTGATTTTACTGCGCTTAAATTTAACCGCAATAGACGACTTGAGGCTTAACAATAAAAAAGGCCGCGTTAGCGACCTTTTGTTTTATCAAGCAATGCTTAGCAATACCTTAGTACTGGCTAAGTACTGGCTAAGTAATGGCTTAGTGGCGAAAGTGTCTTACACCGGTAAAGACCATGGCCATACCGTGTTCATTGGCTGCAGCAACAACTTCGGCATCGCGCATAGAACCACCTGGCTGAATAACTGCGGTGATACCGGCAGCGGCAGCGGCATCGATACCGTCGCGGAATGGGAAGAAGGCATCTGAGGCCATAACTGAGCCTTTAACTTCTAAGTTCTCATCAGCGGCTTTAATACCGGCAATTTTCGCACTGTACACGCGGCTCATTTGGCCGGCGCCGACACCGATAGTCATACTGTCTTTAACATAAACAATGGCGTTTGATTTGACATATTTAGCCACTTTCCAGCAAAACAACAAGTCAGTTAATTCTTGCTCTGTCGGCTGCCGTTGACTGACCACCGTTAAGTCATCCGCAGTGATTTTAGCTTGGTCGCGATCTTGTAATAACACGCCGCCATTTACTTGCTTGATATCAATAGCAGCAGTTGCTGGGCTAAATTCGCCACAGACTAATAAACGCACATTGGGCTTGGTGCCAATAACGGCAACGGCAGCTTCTGTCGCGGTGGGGGCGATAATCACTTCCACAAACTGCTGACTAACAATAGCGTTAGCGGTGGTTTCATCCAGCTCGCGGTTAAAAGCAATAATGCCACCAAAGGCTGAGGTTGGGTCGGTTTTATAGGCACGGTTATACGCGTCAAGCACTGACTCACCAATGGCAACACCACAAGGGTTAGCGTGTTTGACGATTACGCAGGCTGGCTCTGCAAATTCTTTAACGCATTCTAAGGCAGCGTCGGTATCGGCAATGTTGTTATACGATAATGCCTTACCTTGTAATTGTGTAGCGCTAGCGACTGAAGCGATGCTGTCAGCATTGCTATCAACATAAAAAGCCGCTTGTTGATGGCTGTTTTCGCCGTAACGTAAATCTTGTTTTTTCACAAATTGAGCATTAAAAGTACGCGGGAATTTGTTCGCAGATTCAGCAGGGGTGGCGTAAGCGGGTAACATAGCGCCAAAATAGTTAGCAATCATGCCATCGTATTGAGCGGTATGTTCAAAGGCGCTAATGGCTAAGCTGAAACGCGTGCTGTGATTAGTTGCGCCATTGTTTTGCTGCATTTCTTTAATGACTTTAGCGTAATCACTGGCATTCACCACTATGGTGACATCTTTATGATTTTTTGCGGCTGCGCGGACCATAGTTGGGCCACCAATGTCGATATTTTCTACCGCATCTTCTAAGCTACAGCCTGGTTTAGCTACTGTCTCGGCGAAAGGATATAAATTGACGACCACCAGGTCGATATGACTGATATTGTTTTCGACCATCACATCTTCATCAATACCGCGACGAGCTAAAATACCACCGTGCACTTTAGGGTGCAGGGTTTTAACTCTGCCATCCATAATTTCTGCATGGCCGGTGTAATCAGATACTTCAATTACAGCGATACCTTGTTCGGTGAGGAGTTTGGCAGTGCCACCTGTAGAGAGAATTTCAATGTTGTGTGCGGCTAAGGCGCGGGCAAATTCTACAATACCGGTTTTGTCAGACACACTTAATAGTGCGCGGCGGATAGGGCGTAGTGTGGTCATATTTTAAATCTCATTTCGCGATTAGAAATTGGCTATAGCTAATAATAAAAAAGCACCCGAAGGTGCTTAAGTTGCAGGGCTGGGAACCCTGCATTGGCATTAACCCATGCCGTACTGCTTTAACTTCTTGCGAAGAGTACCACGGTTGATACCCATTAAATTTGCTGCGCGGGTTTGGTTGCCGCGAGTATACTTCATAACTTCTTCTAGTAACGGGCGCTCTAATTCAGATAAGACCAACTCGTACAAATCATCAACGTCCTGACCGTTTAATTGCTGCAGGTAGTTGGCAACTGCTTTTTGGGCTGCGCTGCGTAAAGCTTGTGGCTTTTCCTGCGTTTGTACGTGGGCGTTAGTAATAAATGGCGAAGTAACGTTCGAATTAAACATTGCTTTTCTCTTTTACGTTAGGTTGCTGCTAGTTTATGAAAATAGTCATTTAAGGCGTTAAGCTGGGTTTCAGCCAGCTCGATACCATTGAATTCACTACGAAACACACCGAGTTTGTCATGCTCGGCTAAATACCAGCCCACATGTTTGCGGGCAATGCGAGAACCGGCTAGCTCACCATAAAGCTGGTGTAAACCCTGCACGTGTTCCAGCATAATTTGGCGTACCTCAGCAATGCTGGGTGCGTCCAGTTTCTCGCCAGTAGCCAAATAATGCACTACTTCGCGGAAAATCCATGGTCTTCCTTGCGCGGCTCGTCCAATCATAATGGCATCAGCACCAGTGTACTCCAGCACGAAACGCGCTTTTTCTGGGCTTGTTATGTCACCATTAGCGATAACCGGTATCGACACACTGTTCTTAATAGAACGGATGGTGTCGTATTCGGCTTCACCTTTGTACATACAAGTCCGAGTCCTACCGTGCACAGCAAGCGCCTGTATGCCATTGTCTTGGGCAATACGCGCAATTTGAATACCGTTTTTATTATCCAGATCCCAACCAGTACGTATTTTTAACGTAACCGGTACTTTTACTGCGTCAACCACTGCGCGAACAATATCTTGCACCAGATCGGGATGTTGAAGCAAAGCCGATCCGGCCATTTTTTTGTTCACTTTTTTTGCTGGGCAGCCCATGTTTATGTCGATGATGTCTGCGCCATTGTCGACATTGTAACGTGCAGCCTCAGCCATTTGCTGTGGATCTGCACCGGCTATTTGAATTGAGCAGATACCCGACTCTAACCGATGGCCCATGCGATTCTGTGACTTCTCGCTCTGCCATACCAGAGGGTTGCTCGACATCATTTCTGACACTGCTAGTGCAGCACCAAAACGTCGGCAAAGTTCCCGAAACGTATGATCAGTCACCCCTGCCATAGGAGCACAAATTACTTTGTTCGTTAACTGATATGGACCTATGCGCACCACTGAATCCACGGCTCAACCCTTAAGGGGCGCTAAGTTTACGGATTTTTTGCCGCAAAGCAAAGGTTATTATTTAAACAAAACCATAAATTTACTAGGGGTTGCCATCTTGACATTCTGTAAACGGCTGAAAAACAGTATTTTGTAACGCAGTTTAAACAGCTAAGGCACATTACACTAATAACTAATTGTTGTGATGTTTATTTTTTAAGCAATAATAAATCTAATAATTTGGCGTTATAAGGCCAAATTTAAGTGCCAAGCCAATCAACTTGTCCTCGAGCCTGACGTCGTTTAATCATTAAATCTTCAACTAAAGGCGTTAGAATTAATTCCATAGCCAAACCCATTTTACCACCGGGTACCACTAAGGTGTTTACGCGAGACATAAAAGAGCCATTTATCATGCGTAAGTAATAGGGGAAATCGACATGCTTAATACCGCGAAAACGAATAACAACAAAGCTTTCGTCTAATGACGGTATATCTTTAGCACTAAACGGGTTAGAGGTATCGACTGTAGGCACACGTTGAAAGTTAATATGAGTGCGAGAAAACTGTGGTGTTATATGATTAATATAATCGTCCATACTGCCCACGATACTGGCTTGCACAGCTTCACGGCTATGACCTCGTTCAGAGGTATCGCGGATAATTTTTTGGATCCACTCTAAGTTGACAATAGGCACCATGCCAATCAGTAAATCGACATGTTGCGCCACATTATTTTGCTCGGTGACTGCGCCACCATGTAAACCTTCATAGAACAATAAATCGGTATCTTCGCCAATGTTTTGCCATGGCGTAAATGTGCCGGGTAATTGGTTATAAGGCACCGCTTCATCAAAAGTATGTAAATAATGTCGAACTTTACCTTTGCCATGCTCAGCATAACTGGTAAAAAAAGTTTCTAAGCCAGCAAAGTCGTTTGCTTCTGGACCAAAGTAACTAATATAACGGCCTTGCTCTTTTGCTTTGCGTACTGCTACTTCCATTTCTGGACGACTAAAACGATGAAAGCAGTCGCCTTCAACAAAAGCGGCGTTAATACCTAAGGTACGAAAAATATGCTTAAAGGCGGTACCAGTAGTTGTCGTGCCAGCACCAGACGAGCCGGTGATGGCAATAATAGGGTTTTTATGCGACATAAATAACACCACGGTTAATCATAAGACCGAATACCATAATGCAAAGCCTTAAGTTTGCGCAACTATTTAATGTTTTGGCTAAATGCTATTGCTTAATACTCTGCTGCTTGGCTTAACTAAAGTTTAAAACATAAAGGTAGCAATTAAAGGATCATGATCCGACGAGCGATAAGGGCCCGCCGCGTAATAGCCTTGCTGCTGAGCCGATGATTTATGCTCTAGGTTATAATCTAACACTGCGGGTTCATCGGCATTAATTGGCCAATGTTCCATTTTATGCAAATACTTAGCTAATGCCGGGGTGGCCAAGGCATGATCTAACGAACCAGTACGGCCTCGATAAACATAAGAATAGGCAGCGCTATTTTGCGTTGTGTCCTTATCGTTCTGAACTAAATACTGCCAACCCGCTTGTTCTAATTTGGTTATGGGATCTTCCATGCGGTACGCATTTAAGTCACCTAAAATAAGCATCTTATCGGTATGAATACCAGTAGGTTGGCTGGCTAGCCAATTATGTAGCGCTTTGGCACTGGCTACCCGTTGGCCATTCCAGCACCCTTGGCCATCATGGTTATTCATATCCATTTTACTACTCGCCCTGTTACAACTGCCTTTAGATTTAAAATGATTAATGCTTACGGTGACAATTTGTTCTGAGGCTAAATGTTGAAAGCTTTGGGCTAAAGGTACGCGACTGCCATATTGAAAGGGCGCGGCAAAAGACAGTGCGGCGTGGCCAACAGGCTTAACAGCAGAAGATCGATACAGCAGCGCTACTTTTATGGCGTCGTCGCCAGGGGCTTGTTTGGTGCGTATAAATTGATAAGGTCGTGCCGTTGCAACCCGATTAAGGGCCTGAGTTAAGTTAACAATGGCGCTATTAGTATCGTAACCATTGTTTTCCACTTCTAATAAGCCAATAACATCGGCGTCTAATGCTAATAGTGCGCTAACAATTTTGCTTTGCTGGCGGATAAATTCTGCTTTATTACTGGCACCGCGCTTAGTTGGGAAAGCTTTTTTAGCATTACTGCCATTAAAATAGTTTAAAACGTTAAAACTGGCGATACGTAAGCCAGTTTCAGGTTTTGCACTGGGGGCAGCTGGTCGCGGATTACGGGTAATAAATACCGGGTTAGTGGTGGGTACTAAACGATAACCGCGTTTATCTTCAATTAACACTCCACTGATGTTGCTAACCTCATCGCCAATACGCAAGCTATTATCGGCGCTAAGTGCTGGGCTAGGGTAGCGTACCGGATCTGGGTTTTGCTGCCATAAGCCATCGTCTAATACTAGCATTTGTTGTTGTTGCTGTTGATATAACGCATTAGCCTCTGCGCCAGGCGACATTATTTCAGTGGGTATCCATAAACGCTCAGCGGCTAAGGTTATTTCACCGTAACGCGGTAAATCATAACTATCATTTACCACCAGTTTTTGGCTAAAGCTTAACCATTGGCCTTCTAATTGCTCCCAACTCATATTTGCGGGTAAGGGCAATTGTATCTGGCGTGGTGCAATGGTCTGCTTAGTTTGGCAAACTTGGCTGTGACTAATAGCCGTTAAGCTGGTCATGGCATTATGTTCAGTCACTGTGCCGGTTAACTGAATAAGCTGTCCAGGCTGATACCTTGAGGCCGCAGTGCTATCGGCAATAAACAAACCGCTGCTGGCCTTGCTTATATTTAAGCCTTTATCAGTCATGTTTTGATTTGAAGCATCGTTAGCAGGGTGCGCAGTAATAGTTATTCCTGCTTCAGGACTACCGGCATAGACAATTGCCGTTACCACACCTTGAGTGGTGATATTTTTGCCTTGTAAAGGGCTACTGTCGGTTTGGCCTTGAATGTGGCTAATAGGCGTGAAACTACTGCTACACAATTTATGGCCAGTATCAGCCGCAATGGCAGGAGTCGCGCCAATTGACGCGATAACGAATGCAAAAGTTAATGCGCTTGCTGATGCTGCTCGCAGTGAAAAACTAGACATAATAAAATAACTCAATAAATAACTTGTCACTAAGGTAAAAGGTTTACTTTAAAATCACAATCTTTAAAACCACGTCCTTTTAAACCACGATCTTTAAAATCATGATGTTATTTGCACTAGGCTAGCGAATTTGATTGGTAAGGCTTAACTAGTTTAGTTGTTAGGTATAACAAAAGGTAAAAAAAAGGCCAGACTGCAATTGCTATCTGGCCCTAGATAAAACGGCTGGGTGTAATGGGTTAGCTTTGTTCGCGTTTTATGGCGCGATAACCAATATCATCGCGATAAAACATACCATCCCAGCTAATTTTTTTGGCTAACTGATAGGCTGCTTGTTGGGCTTCACTGACACTGTTACCCAGTGCAGTGGCGCATAACACACGACCACCATTAGTCACTACTTGGTAATTAGCTAATGCAGTGCCAGCATGGAATACCTTAGCGCTGTTACTATCAATGCCGTCTAAGCCCTTAATTACTAAACCTTTGGCGTAATCATCAGGATAACCACCGGCTGCTAAAACGACACCAACGGCGGCTTGCTGGCTAAACTGAATGGTTTGACCGGCAAGTTTAGTTTGGCATGCATCTAAACATAGCTGAACTAAATCTGACTCTAACCGCATCATTATCGGCTGGGTTTCAGGATCGCCAAAGCGGCAGTTAAATTCTAATACTTTAGCGCTGCCATCGGCAGAAATCATTAATCCGGCATATAAAAAGCCCGTAAACACTATGCCTTCAGCGGCCATACCCTTAACGGTTGGATAAATAACTTGCTCCATCACCCAATCATGCACCGCAGGGGTAACGACGGGCGCAGGAGAATAAGCACCCATACCGCCAGTATTTGGCCCAAAATCAGCATTGTCGCGGGCTTTATGATCTTGCGAAGAGGCAAAAGGTAATGCTGTTTCACCATCAACCATGACAATAAAAGACGCTTCTTCACCGGTTAAAAACTCTTCTATAACTACACGACTGCCGGCAGCACCAAACTTATTGCCTGCAAGCATATCGTCTATAGCGGCATAAGCTTCAGCAGCAGTTTGGGCGATAATAACGCCTTTGCCTGCGGCTAAGCCGTCGGCTTTTATTACAATAGGTGTGCCAAGCTTATTAACAAAAGCTTTAGCAGGGTCAATGTCAGTAAAAGTTTGGTATGCCGCAGTAGGAATGTTATGCCGCGCCAAAAAGTCTTTAGCGAAGGCTTTCGAGCTTTCTAATTGGGCAGCGGCTTGGCTTGGGCCAAATATAGCTAAGCCGGCAGCATTAAAGGCATCGACGACGCCTTTAGCTAGTGGCGCTTCAGGACCAACAATAGTTAAGCCAATCTGCTGCTGCTTGGCAAAGTCGAGTAGGGCGGAAATATCATCAGCTGCAATAGCGACATTATTTAGGTTAGGCTCATTTGCCGTACCAGCATTACCCGGTGCGACAAATACTTCCGTTGCTAACGTTGATTGAGCGGCTTTCCATGCCAGCGCATGCTCACGGCCACCGCCGCCAATTACCAATACTTTCATTCAGATATCCGTCGTTTAAATTATTGAGTTACAGGTTTACGAAATTTTAAAGTCATACGATTACTTTCGCCAATAGCGACATACTTAGCCCGATCTTGCTGTTTTAAGCGAAATGAAGGCGGTAACGTCCATACGCCGTGCTCATAATCAGCGGTATCTTTAGGGTTAGCATTAATATCGCTTTTCGCTTCTAAGACAAAACCAGCTTGTTCGGCTAGCTTAATCGCCAGTTCTTCTGGTACATAACCACTTTTAACCCAATCACTATCTTTTTGGGCTGCGGGTAAACTATGCTCAACCACACCCAGCACACCACCCGGTTTTAGGGCAGTATAAAACTGTTTATAAGCGGCTAATAAAGCGGCATCACCATTTTGGCTATACCAATTATGTAAATTACGAAAGGTTAATACGATATCGGCACTGCCGGCTGGTGCAATTTCTTGTTCATTATTTACCGCAAACTCTGTTAGCACGACCCGATTATAAATTGGGTTTGCAGCGAGTTTTTCAACAAAAGCAGCGCGGTGAGTGTTGTAGTATTCTGAAGTACTGTTACTAGGAAAATGCGCGGCATATAATTTGCCATGGGCAGCTAATAACGGCGCTAATATTTCAGTGTACCAACCGCCGCCTGGTGATATTTCTACTACAGTGCTATTGGGGGTTAATTCAAAAAAATGTAAGGTTTCTGCCGGATGACGATATTGATCGCGTTGTACATTGTCAGCGCTACGACTGCTATGTTCAACCGCTAATTGTATCGCGTCGAGGTTGTCATTTGCGTTGCTTAGCGGGCTAAACAGCACAGCAGATAAAACGAATGCTAATGAAACTTTTTTCATGCTACGTATCCTCTGAGGGTAAAATTGGCTTTAGTGTAGCAAAGCCAAGTTAAAAAGATAGAAATTCGTCGGCAATAAGTTGCTGAAATAGCATAGAGCTGGCCTGCTCTTTTTCATAAACAAACGCTTTAGCCTATGGTAGAATGCCGACCCTTTTATGCGGGACGCCTTAATGTTAGAGCAGATTCGAATTGTATTAGTTGGCACCAGCCATACCGGAAACATAGGCTCGGTAGCACGTGCTATGAAAACCATGGGCTTATCAAGCCTATACCTAGTTGCGCCTAAAGAACTGCCAGATGGCCAAGCTTATGCGTTAGCGGCCGGTGCGAGTGATATCTTGGCTCAAGCTAAAATTTTTGACTCTTTAGCCCCGGCTATAGCAGATTGTGGTTTAGTGGTAGGCAGCAGTGCCCGTTCGCGTACGCTGAGCTGGCCAATGTTAGAGCCAAGAGACTGCGGCGAAAAAGCCATAAGCGAAGCCCAGCAGCATCCAGTTGCTATTGTGTTTGGTCGCGAAAGCAGTGGTTTATCTAATGAAGAGCTGCAACTGTGTAATTATCATGTCTGTATTAATGCTAATCCGGAATATAGCTCATTAAATTTAGCCATGGCCGTGCAACTGGTTTGTTATGAAGTGCGTATGGCATGGTTAGCACAAGCAAAGCAGACGCAAGATAATCAGACACAAAGTGAGCAGTCACAAATTGAATCAGCACATACTGATGCTGAAATTAACTATCCTAGCAATCAGCAAATGGAAAGTTTTTATCAGCATTTAGAGCAAACCCTAGATGATACGGGCTTTATTATTAAGCAGCATCCGGGTGTGGTGATGACCAAATTAAAACGCTTATTTAACCGCGCGCGGCCAGAAGAGGCTGAATATAATATTTTGCGCGGAATTTTAACCTCGGTACAGCGTTTTGGCTCTGTTGTGTCGCGGACTAAGGAGTAACAATATGTTTGCTGGTATTCGCGAAGATATAAAAAGTGTGTTTAATCGCGATCCCGCGGCTCGGAATACGTTTGAAGTATTAACCACTTATCCGGGCTTACATGCTATTTGGTGGCATCGGCTTAGCCATAGGTTGTGGCGAGCGAACTGGACGTGGTTAGCACGATTTATTAGCACATTTTCGCGTTGGGTGACCGGCATTGAAATTCACCCGGGAGCGAAGATTGGTCGGCGCTGTTTTATTGACCATGGCATGGGTGTGGTGATTGGTGAAACCGCTGAAATTGGCGATGATTGTACACTTTATCATGGTGTGACCTTAGGTGGCACCAGTTGGACTGCGGGAAAACGCCATCCAACATTAGGCAACGGCGTAGTGATTGGCGCAGGGGCAAAAGTATTAGGCCCGTTACATGTCGGCGAAAATGCCCGTATTGGCTCCAATGCTGTGGTGGTTAAAGATGTGCCTGCTGGCGCGACGGTGATTGGCATTCCGGGTCGGGTGGTGGCTAGAGCAGATATTACGCTTAGTGACGAACGTAAACATATGGCTAAAAAGTTTGGCTTTGATGCTTATGCGGTGTCAGCAGACAGTCCAGATCCGGTTGCTAATGCGATTGGTCGGATGCTAGATCATATTCAAATGTTAGATAACAAAGTGGCAGAGCTGTGCCATGGCGTTAATGAACTGGGAGGAAATGTTTGCAGCAAAGTACCGACAGTAGATATTAAAGAAGAAGACTTTTTACAAGCAGAACAAAGGGCCGCAGAGGCGAGAGCGAAAGATATCGCTGCTTTTGATCCGGAAATATAAACGCGGGTTTGGCCTGAATACTTGACTGTTTTACTCAGCTTAATACTTGACTAAATTGGTCAGGTATGTAGAATGGAGCTATAACATTCAGGGAGCAGACTATGAGATTAACTTCGAAAGGACGTTATGCAGTAACGGCTATGTTAGATGTAGCCTTACACAAAGCGACTGGGCCTGTATCTCTTGCTGATATTTCAGAACGACAAGGCATATCGCTGTCTTATTTAGAGCAGTTATTTGCTCGGTTACGTAGATATGGCTTAGTTAGCAGTGTGCGCGGTCCTGGTGGTGGTTATCAGCTGAGCCGTGAAGCCTCGTTAATTACTGTATCTGACGTTATTACTGCGGTAGACGAAACCGTAGACGCAACACGGTGTCAGGGTAAGTCAGACTGTCAAGGTGGCATGCGTTGTTTAACGCATTCGCTATGGAGCGATTTAAGCCACCGAATTGAAGATTTCTTAACCAACATTTCGTTGGGTGAGCTGGTAAACCAGCAAGATGTAAAAATCGTCGCAAAACGGCAAAATGACCGTAATGTAAAGAATCCGGCAACTGATATAGACGTCAGTTGTCAGCTGTAAGTGAAACACGGAGCAAATAATGAAGCTACCTATTTATCTTGACTACGCTGCAACTTCACCTGTTGACATGCAGGTTGCAGAAAAAATGATGCAATTTATGACGATGGACGGTGAGTTTGGTAATCCAGCGTCACGTTCGCATCGTTTTGGCTGGCAAGCAGAAGAGGCAGTAGAAATTGCCCGTAGCCAAGTGGCCGATTTAATTAACGCCGATCCGCGTGAAATCGTATTTACCTCAGGTGCCACTGAATCAGATAACTTAGCCATTAAAGGTGCTGCTAACTTTTATCATAAAAAAGGTAAGCACTTAATCACAGTGAAAACTGAACATAAAGCTGTGTTAGACACCATGCGTCAATTAGAGCGTGAAGGCTACGAAGTGACTTATTTAGAGCCACAAACCGACGGTATATTAACCTTGGCTCAAATCGAAGCTGCTGTGCGCCCAGACACCACCTTAATAAGTGTGATGTTTGTTAATAACGAAATTGGTGTGGTACAAGATATTGCTGCTATTGGTGAGTATTGCCGTAGTAATAATATTCTATTCCATGTCGATGCTGCGCAAGCACCTGGTAAGGTTGAGATTGATTTACAAACCTTAAAAGTCGACTTAATGTCTTTTTCAGGCCACAAAGCTTATGGGCCTAAAGGTATTGGTGCTTTATATGTACGTCGTAAGCCACGTATTCGTTTAGAAGCACAAATGCACGGCGGTGGTCATGAGCGTGGTATGCGTTCAGGTACTTTAGCTACGCACCAAATTGTTGGTATGGGTGAAGCTTTCGCTGTCATGAAACAAAAAATGGCGACAGAAAATAAGCGCATTACTGAATTACGCGACCGTTTATTAAAGGGCGTGGAAGGTATTGAGCAAGTGTTTTTAAACGGCAACGCCGAACAACGCGTGCCGCATATTACCAATATCAGTTTTAATTATGTTGAAGGCGAGTCGTTGATAATGGCCTTAAAAGATATTGCCGTATCATCAGGTTCAGCCTGTACTTCAGCCAGCTTAGAGCCATCTTATGTATTACGTGCTTTGGGTATGAGCGATGAACTGGCTCACAGTTCTATTCGTTTCAGTATTGGCCGCTATACAACAGAAGCGCAAATTGATCACACAATCAAGATTGTGCATCAAGCAATAGATAAGCTCCGTGCAATGTCACCATTATGGGATATGTACAAAGACGGTATCGATTTAAACACTGTGGTTTGGGCTGCGCACTAAGCGTAACTGACCACCAGAGAGGTAATTATCATGGCATACAGCGATAAAGTAATTGATCACTATGAGAATCCACGTAACGTGGGTTCATTTGATGCAGACGATGACAGTATCGCAACCGGTATGGTTGGCGCGCCTGCTTGTGGCGACGTAATGAAGTTGCAAATTAAAGTCAGTGCAGATGGCATTATTGAAGATGCTAAATTTAAAACCTACGGCTGTGGTAGTGCTATAGCTTCTAGCTCATTAGTCACTGAATGGGTTAAAGGTAAAACACTGGCTGAAGCGCAAGAAATCAAAAATACTGATATTGCCCACGAGCTAGCTTTACCACCGGTGAAAATTCACTGTTCTATTTTAGCTGAAGACGCTATTAAAGCCGCAATTGCTAACTACAAGCAAAAGCGAGGAGGTTAATTCGTATGGCGATTTCGATGACTGCAGCAGCAGCAGACAGAGTACGTAATTTTTTACATAATCGTGGCAAGGGTATTGGCTTGCGGGTGGGTGTGAAAACAACGGGCTGTTCTGGATTAGCCTATGTGCTAGAGTTTGTCGATACGCTAAACGAAGATGACCAAGTATTTGAACACGATGAGTTAAAGTTAATTGTCGATGGTAAAAGCTTGGTCTATATCGATGGTACACAGCTGGATTTTGTTAAAGAAGGCCTAAACGAAGGTTTTCAATTTACCAACCCTAACGTCGATGGCGAATGTGGTTGTGGTGAAAGCTTTACAGTTTAACGTTTAGGGTTCTGATGAATTATTTTCAGCTGTTTAATTTACCAGCTCAGTTTGATCTTAATCTTACTGAGCTAAGCTCGCGCTATATTAAGTTGCAGTGTCAGTTTCATCCTGATAAACATTCAGCCGGATCGGAACGCGATCGGCTGTTGTCAGTGCAACAAACCGCTAATATCAATGATGCCTACCATAACCTGAAGCAACCTTTACTTCGGGCGGAGCATTTATTGGCGTTACGCGGATTAAGAATTGACGATGAACAGCGAAGCTTTAGCGATCCGATGTTTTTAATGCAACAAATGACCTTGCGTGAACAATTAGCGGATATAAAAACCGCTACTGATCCTGATGCCGTTATCGACAATGTTGAACGCGAGTTACAGCAAGCTAAAAAGCAATTGCTGGCAGAATTAACCACAGCATTAGCAGAAGACAAACCAGAGCAGGATCAGCAAGCTGCTGATCTAATTCGAAAACTTAAATTTTTCTATAAATTGCAGCATGAGCTGGAGTTAATAGAACAGCAACTAAAAGATTAAACTTTACTATGGCGTTATTACAGATCGCGGAACCTGGCCAAAGTACTGCTCCCCATCAACATAAGTTGGCTGCAGGAATTGACTTAGGTACAACGAATTCATTAGTAGCAACGGTGCGTAGCGGCGAAGCTAAAACCTTGCTCAACGCACAAGGCCAAGATATGTTGCCTTCTGTGGTGCGATATACTGCAGAGCAAGTGATTGTTGGTCACGAGGCAATGCAGGCAGCAATTAGTGATGCTGAAAATACCATAGTGTCGGTAAAACGACTGATGGGTAAAGGCTATGCTGAAATTGCCAAATTAAATGAAAAAGTACCCTATCGATTAATAGACCAAGAAGGTTTAGTGGCGATTGAGACTGCACAAGGGGCCAAGAACCCGGTGCAAGTATCTGCTGAAATTTTAACAAGCTTAGCCAACACAGCCAGTGCAGCCTTAGGTGGCGACTTAATGGGTGTGGTGATTACCGTTCCTGCTTATTTTGATGATGCTCAGCGTCAAGCGACCAAAGATGCGGCAACTTTAGCTGGGCTTCATGTTTTACGCTTATTAAATGAGCCTACTGCAGCCGCTTTAGCTTATGGTTTAGATTCAGGCCAAGAAGGCGTTATTGCCGTATACGACTTAGGCGGCGGTACTTTTGATATCTCTATTTTACGCTTACAACGCGGTATATTTGAAGTATTAGCCACTGGCGGCGATGCGGCTTTAGGCGGTGATGATTTTGATCATGCCATTGTAGCTTGGCTGCAACAACAAACAGGCGAGACTAGCTTAAATCATCAAGCCATGCGCCAATATTTAACCACTGCACGTAGTGTTAAAGAACAATTAACGGACAGCGATCTGGTTGAGTTTTCATTGCCGACAGCTCAAGGTCATTATAACGGTAGTTTAAGTCGGACTGATTTTGAACAGTTAGTTACCGCTTTAGTTAAAAAGACTACTCGTACCTGTCGCCAAGTATTACGCGATGCTGATATTACAGCCGAAGATGTGGTTAAAGTCGTGATGGTAGGCGGCAGCACCCGAGTACCTTGCGTACGTGAAGGGGTGGCTAGCTTCTTTAACACCCAACCATTAACTAGTATTGATCCGGATAAAGTCGTTGCGATTGGCGCGGCAATTCAAGCCAACGTATTGGTCGGTAATAAAGCTGATAACGATACCTTGTTATTGGACGTGATCCCGCTGTCTTTAGGTTTAGAAACCATGGGTGGATTAACCGAGAAAATTATTCCGCGAAATACTGTTATTCCGGTGTCACGTGCACAAGAATTTACTACGTTTAAAGATGGCCAAACTGCTATGGCTTTGCATGTAGTGCAAGGTGAACGTGAACTAGTTGACGATTGTCGTTCATTGGCGCGGTTTGAACTGCGTAATATCCCGGCGATGCCCGCAGGCGGCGCTCATATTCGCGTGACATTTCAAGTTGATGCCGATGGTTTATTAAGTGTTAATGCTGAAGAGAAATCGACCGGCGTTAAATCCAGTATTCAAGTTAAACCGTCTTACGGTTTAAGCGATGATCAAGTCGCCACTATGTTAAAAAGCTCTATGCAATATGCACGAGAAGATATGCAATTGCGCTTGCTACGAGAGCAACAAGTTGAAGCTGAACGCGTACTTGAAGCCATTACTCAAGCGTTAGCCGCGGATGCTGCTTTATTAAGTGCTGACGAATTAACAGATATTAAACAAGCTTTAGTCGAGTTAGCCCAAGTGAAAGCTGGCGATGACACGGCAGCAATTAAAGCTGCAATTGAACAGACAAACACACTGACTGACGACTTTGCCGCGCGCCGAATGGATAGTTCTATTCGTCTTGCGTTACAAGGTCATAACGTGGACGAGGTATAGTAAATGGCTCAAATCGTATTTTTACCCCATGCTGAATTATGCCCTGAAGGCGCAGCGTTAGAAGCTAAACCTGGCGAAACAGTATTAGATGTTGCGCTACGCAATGGCATTTCTATTGAACATGCCTGTGAAAAATCCTGTGCCTGTACCACTTGCCATATTATTGTTCGCGAAGGCTTTTATTCATTAAAAGAAAGTGATGAATTAGAAGACGATATGTTAGATAAAGCCTGGGGCTTAGAGCCAGAATCTCGTTTAGGCTGTCAGGCAAGAATTGCCGATGAAGATTTAATTGTCGAGATCCCAAAATATACCGTCAATATGGTTAGCGAAGGCTAAACAGTCTGATATTTAGTTAGCCTAATGCTTCGTTATTGCAAATAAAGCCTTATCCCGTGTGGTAAGGCTTTGTTATTTTTACTTAAGATAATTAGCTTAAGTAAAAATTGACAGTATTGGTTATAAAAACAGCTTTTTTACGGCAACAAATAGGTTTTTATTTACTTATAGCGTATAATTTGCCGCCTTAAAATTTATCACCTTATTTATTCATTAACTTTAATCAGGAGCCTATAATGGCCTTAGAACGTACTTTTTCAATTATCAAACCAGATGCAGTTGCTAAAAATGTAATTGGTGCTATTTACAACCGTTTTGAGACTGCTGGTTTACGTATTGTTGCTTCAAAAATGGTTCACTTAAGCCAAGAACAAGCTGAGGGCTTTTATGCTGAGCATAAAGCACGTCCATTTTTTAATGCATTAGTGTCTTTCATGATTTCTGGCCCAGTGATGGTTCAGGTTTTAGAAGGCGAAAATGCGGTACTTAAAAATCGTGAAATCATGGGCGCAACTAACCCAGCTGAAGCGTTAGCCGGTACTTTACGTGCTGACTACGCTGCTAGCATTGATGAAAACGCAGTTCACGGTTCAGACGCTGCGGCATCAGCTGCACGTGAAATTGCTTACTTCTTCACTGAAGCTGAGCTATGTGCACGTACTCGTTAAGATTAACCTCTTAATGAAAATGATTTAAGGGAGCATTGGCTCCCTTAATCTAAGTAGGTGCTTAATCAATACAGTACCTACTTAGAGCAGTATTTTATAGCTATTGTTTATTGTGGTAAGGAGTGCTCGACACATGACTGAGCAACAGAAAAAAATTAATTTACTTGATTTAACGCGCAGCGAAATACAGCAGTTATTTGTTGATATGGGCGAAAAGCCATTTCGTGCCGATCAGGTAATGAAATGGATTTACCACTATTGCGTTGATAATTTTGACGAAATGACCAATATCAATAAAGTATTGCGAGAAAAGCTAAAAAAACGTTGTGAGATTACAGCGCCAGAAGTAGCGATGCAGCAAGAAAGTAGTGATGGCACTATAAAGTTCATTATGCGACTAAGCGGTGGTCAAGAAGTTGAAACGGTGTGGATCCCAGAAAAAGATCGACGCACGTTATGTGTTTCTTCCCAAGTTGGTTGTGCGTTAGATTGCTCATTTTGCTCGACTGCACAACAAGGTTTTAACCGTAATTTAAGCGTGTCGGAAATTATTGGTCAGGTATGGCGCGTCGCTAAAATTATTGGTAGTTATGGCGGTAGCGATGTAAAACCAGTGACTAACGTTGTTATGATGGGCATGGGCGAACCATTGCTTAACTTAAATAACGTGGTACCGGCTATGCAATTAATGCTGGAAGATTTCGGTTTTGGCTTATCAAAACGCCGTGTAACGTTAAGTACCTCAGGTGTTGTACCTGCATTAGACTTATTACGCGAGAAAATTGATGTCGCGTTAGCGATTTCATTACATGCGCCAAATAATGCCTTACGCGATCAATTAGTGCCGGTAAATAAAAAATATCCAATGGAAGAGTTTTTAGCTGCTTCACGCCGTTATGTCGAGGCGTCAAAAGCTAATGACAAGGTTACTATTGAGTATGTTATGTTAGATGGTATTAACGATAGCATGGAGCAAGCGCATGAATTAGCGCATGCTTTAAAAGACACGCCATCTAAAATTAACCTGATCCCATTTAACCCTTATCCTGGGTCGCCTTACAAAAGATCCAGCAATTCACGTATTGACCGATTTAACAAAGTCTTACATGAATATGGCTTTACTGTTATTGTACGTAAAACCCGTGGTGGTGATATTGATGCTGCTTGTGGTCAGTTAGTGGGTGACGTGATTGATAGAACCAATCGCCAGCTTAAAAAGCAAGAGAAAGGACAACCAATCGCGGTGAAATTACTGTCATAATTCAAGGAATGGTCTGTGTTAAAGCGCAAAATTATCGTTAGTATTGCTGCCTGTAGCATCATGCTTGCAGGTTGCGTTTCAGAGCAAACCTATGTTGGAAGCGAAAAGCCGGTGGCGAGTCGCACCTTCGATAATATAGAAGCCGCGCGCACCCGCATTTCACTGGGTCTTAATTATTTACGCCGTGGTGATAATTCCGAAGCTAAATATAATTTAGAACGCGCCCGTAGTTTTGCGCCAAATTCTGCCGAAGTATATAGTGCCTTAGCTTACTATTATGAAAATGTAAGTGAGATAGATCAGGCAGAAGAACATTATTTAATCGCTATTGATAAAGACCCTAACTACGCTGATGCCTATAACAATTACGGCGCCTTTTTATGTCAGTTACATAAGTACGAAGAGTCTGAGCGTTTATTATTAAAAGCGATAAGCCGTCCAGGCTATATTCGAGTGGCAGAAAGCTATGAAAACTTAGCCTTGTGTCAGTTGCAGCAAAATAACTTTCGTAAAACCAAAACCTATCTAGAAAGCTCAATCAATCACAGCAGTACGCGAATTAGTTCACTAGTGTTGGCGTCAGGATTATCTTATGCCATGGGTGAAATGGCAGAAGCTAAAAATCGTTTAGCCAGAATTCAGCGTTTAGGCCGAGTAACTGCTAGAACAGTATTATTAAGTTACTTAATTGCCGATAAGTCCGGTGATACCAGCACCAAAGACAATGCTGAGCAGCTGTTGCTTACGCTGTATATGGGCTCAGCAGAAACCACATTGTTATTGCAAGATAAATTAGCACTCAGTGAATTTGAGCTGTTGCGAGAGCGTTACAAAGAAACGCTAATGTCGAATATAGTAATACCGACAGAAACAACGTCTAACAAAGTCATCCCTCAACCCGTTGCTAATCCGAAATTGAAAATCGTTAGGCGTAAAAACAGCTCAACTGATCAAGCTGAATCTGCAGATGTTATAGCGCTATCTCCCCAGCTAGCGTCAGTACAAAACAGTCAAACTGATGCAGCAGTTGTAACTATTGCAACGCCAGCAGCCACTTTGCCTGGATTAAAAAATGCCACTAGCGCTATAGCCAATAGCCTAGAACTAGGCAGCTCTGTGACAAGTAGCTCTGTACCAAGAAACTCTGTAGCGAATAGCTCTGAAACAAATAGCGCTGTAAATAGCAACGTAGCAACGAGTAGCAAAGCTGAGGCTGAAGTAGCAATAACCAAACCTGAAGCGAGCCCTGTCAATGAAATGACGGTGATAACCAGCCAACAATTGGCTGCGCTAAAGGCTAAGCAAGCCGCTGAGTTAGGTCAGCCGTTAGATGTAAAGCCTAAGTCAGCCCAGACAGAAACAGCACCCATTGCAACCGCTAAAGTTGCAAATCAACCAGCCATTGTTACCAAGCCTGAGCAGCTCACTACTACTGATGCTGCCAAACAAAAGGCTGTATCGTCTATAACCTTAGCAGCAAAGCCCGTTGCGGCATTGCCGTCAGAGACGTTACACCTTGAGCCAGAAACTAACCAAAACACGCCCCTAGAAGCGACTGTAGCCTCTTTAAAATTTGCTCCAGAGCTTGCTTCACAACTTACATCAGAACATGCAGCAGAGCCTGCGTTAGAGACAATAGCCGTTGCTGCTATAACGGATGTTGAACCAACAGCTACTGAACTCACAGACATAGAACCAGCAGAGTCTAATGCCAAGAATGTCACCGCAGAAGATAAAGAATTTAGCTATCATTTAGTGCAAGCAGATGACTCTTTGTATGCTATATCGGTGAAATATAATATTCGTTTACAACGCTTAATGGAATGGAACCAGCTCACACCCGAGTCTGCAATACTGACAGGTCAAAAAATTTGGCTGCAGCAAGTACCAGAGCAGCAAGTGATGAGCAGTGTAAAAAACAATGCAAACTTACCAATAGCGTCTAGGATACAGGTTACTACAACGGAGCCTTATCATCAGGTAGCGGCTGGGGAAACTATGTTTGCTATTTCGTACCGTTATAATATAAAGCTTGATAAATTTATGGCGTGGAACAACTTAACTGATCAGAGTAAACTCTATATTGGTCAGCAACTATTAGTCGTGGATCCCGCTTTAATTGCACCATGAATACTGAAACAGAAATTGATAAGCAACCCAGCATAGGCCAGATGTTACGTCAGGCACGTGAAGCCCGTAGCTTAACGGTGCCGCAAGTAGCCGCTCAGTTAAATTTAGCTGTGCCGTTGATAGAGAAGCTGGAACAAGATCAGTTTAATGGCGATATGCAAGAAACCTATGTCAGAGGTTATATTCGTGCTTACGCCAAATTACTAAAAATACCTGAGAAACAATTGGTTAGTGTTTTTAGTCGTGAAACAGGCCGGCAAGCTTATGTAGCTAAACCAATGCAAACGTTTTCTAATCGCACTAAACATCAAACCACCGATAATCGTTTTCTGTGGTTAACCTACGGCATTATTGCTTTATTTATCGTGTTGTTATTTGTTTGGTGGTGGCAAACTGAAGCTGAATTTAAGCAATCTGCGACAGAAGTTACAACTAAAAGTACGGCAGTAGCCAGTTCGTCGCCAGATGTTACACTTAGCTTAAGTGGTGCAAACTCCGTTGAGTTGACTGATACTACCCAAGCGAGTACTGAACCAGCGAACACAGAATTAACTGGCATTACGCAAACGGACACTGACCAAACTGGCATTGAGCAACTTAGCACTAAGCAAGTCGATAGTCAGCATCAGTTGCTACCGACTACGCCAATGTCAGCAGATGCTCAAGCTGTATCTACAATAGAGCAAATGCTGGTAACAATGCAGACTAAGACAATGCAGGCTGAAACAATGCAGTTAGAAACAGCCTCTAATTTAGAGCCTAGTGCAGCAATTGTTGGCCTAGACAGTTTGCAGCTGCGTTTTCATGATGCTTGTTGGGTTAATATAATCGATGCTGCTGGTGAACGTATTGCCTTTGGTACTAAAGAAAAAGGTTATGTTATGGACTTAAAAGGTCAAGCGCCTTTTGTTGTTACTTTATGCAATCCAACAGTGGTAGCAATTAGTTTTAATCATCAACCTTATGACTTATCTACTTTACCAACAGGTAGAGTAGCAAAATTTACTATTCCCGGATCTGAGTAACAATGTTTGCAGACAACCCGATAAAACGCCGTGAAAGCACCCAAATTAAAGTGGGTGATGTATTAATTGGCGGTGACGCACCCATAGCGGTGCAGTCGATGACCAATACGTTGACAACTGATGTGGCAGCAACCGTGACGCAAATTAAGGCCATTGCCAAAGCAGGTGCCGATTTAGTTCGTGTATCCGTACCTACTATGGAAGCTGCAGAAGCATTTAAGCTTATTAAGCAACAATCACCTATTCCCTTAGTGGCCGATATTCATTTTGATTATCGAATCGCTTTAAAGGTTGCCGAGTATGGCGTGGATTGCTTGCGGATTAACCCTGGTAATATTGGCCGTGAAGATCGGATCCGTGCCGTTGTTGATGCAGCGCGGGACCATAATATACCTATTCGTATAGGAGTGAATGGCGGCTCGTTAGAGGCTGATATTCAAGAGAAATATCATGAACCAACAGCGGAAGCGTTAGTTGAATCAGCCATGCGCCATGTTGATATTTTAGATCGCTTAAATTTCGATCAATTTAAAGTCAGCGTTAAGGCTTCAGATGTATTTTTAGCCGTGGGCGCTTATCGCTTATTAGCTAAACAAATAAAGCAACCGTTACACTTAGGTATTACTGAAGCCGGTGGTGCACGAGCGGGTGCAGTTAAATCGGCAATAGGTTTGGGTATGTTATTAGCCGAGGGCATAGGTGATACTATGCGCATCTCGTTAGCAGCCGATCCAGTGGAAGAAATTAAAGTTGCCTTTGATATTTTAAAATCACTACGCATTCGCTCACGAGGCATTAACTTTATTGCCTGCCCAAGTTGTTCGCGTCAAGAGTTTGATGTCATTAAAACCATGAACCAACTAGAGCAACAGCTAGAAGATGTCGTTGAACCGTTAACGGTATCGGTGATTGGCTGCGTAGTAAATGGTCCGGGTGAAGCCTTGATGTCAGACTTAGGCGTTGCTGGTGCCAGCAAGAAAAGTGGTTTTTATATTAATGGTCAACGCCAAAAGCTACGCTTAGATAACAACAATGTTGCCGATCAGTTAGAGCAACAAATTCGTAGTTATTTGCAACAAAAAATAGCCATCCGCCAAGTGTAATTGAGCATACAGATATACTTGGTGTTTAGTCTTGCTGCGCCTATAATCGCGGCAGTTTTTAAGTTTTATCAGTGGAAATATTATTTTGTCGAAGCAAATTCAGGCAATTCGTGGCATGAATGACTGCCTGCCGCAGCAAACTCCCGTTTGGCAATACGCAGAACAGGTATTAAGACAAACCATGTTTAATTATGGTTATAGTGAAATTCGTTTTCCTATTGTCGAAATGACCGAGCTGTTTAAGCGCTCTATTGGTGAAGTTACCGATATTGTTGAAAAAGAAATGTATAGCTTTGATGATCGCAACGGTGACAGTTTAACCTTACGACCAGAAGGCACCGCTTGTTGTGTCAGAGCGGGCAATGAGCATGGCTTGCTGTATAACCAAGAGCAACGCTTATGGTATATGGGGCCAATGTTTCGGCATGAACGGCCACAAAAAGGCCGTTATCGCCAGTTTCACCAATTTGGTTTAGAAACCTTTGGTATCGCAACACCCGATATTGATGCAGAAGTTATTCTACTCAGTGCGCGATTATGGCAACAATTAGGCTTAACCTCGTTTGTAAAGCTAGAGATAAATTCTTTAGGCTCAGCTGAGGCACGTAGCCAATATCGTGAAGTATTAATCGCCTATCTTGAGCAGCATAAAGCGCAGCTAGACGAAGACAGCTTACGCCGCATGCATACTAATCCCTTACGCGTGCTGGATAGTAAAAACCCTGCTTTAGCCGAGTTATTAGCAGCAGCACCGCAACTGGCAGATCATTTAGATCAAGACTCAGCCGAGCATTTTGCCCGATTAAAACAAATATTAACGGTAGCGGGTATTGATTTTACGGTTAATCCTCGCTTAGTTCGAGGCTTAGATTATTACAATAAAACCGTATTTGAATGGGTAACTACTGAACTCGGCGCCCAAGGTACTGTGTGTGCGGGTGGTCGTTACGATGGTTTAGTCGAGCAGTTAGGTGGCAAAGCGACACCAGCGGTAGGCTTTGCCTTAGGTATGGAGCGCTTGGTACTCTTATTACAACATTTAGATTTAGTGCCAGCATTAGCCGTAAATGCTGATATCTATTTGATGGCTCTAGGCGAGCAAGCGGAACTTGCAATCCATTCTGTTGCCGAACGCTTGCGCAATGAATTGCCTGCAAAACGAATTATTTTGCATTGTGGTGGCGGAAACCTAAAAAAACAGGTAAAACGTGCAGATAAATCGGGTGCGAGTGTTGGCTTAATTTTAGGCGAAGATGAATTAGCCCGTGGCGAAATTACCGTAAAATGGCTTCGTGAAGATAAGCCACAACAAACACTATTAATAACTGAGTTGGCTAAAAGCTTAGCCTAATTAGCCTGAACAGTACTGACGGAGTAACACAGTGGAAATTTATAGCAGTGAAGAACAACAAGTAGAAGCCATTAAACGCTTTTGGCACACTTACGGTAAAGCTATTTTAGCCGGCGTAGTAATTGGTTTAGTTGGCTTATACGGCTTTCGTTATTACCAAGCAGACCAACGCAATAATGTTGAACAAGCTTCAGCAAACTTTAGTCAGTTACTTATTCAGCGTGAAACCGCTGAAGGTGATACTTGGTTAGCCCAAGCTCAAGGTTATATTGATAGCACTAAAGTTGAAAACTATGCTGTTTTTGCTGCCTTATTAGCGGCTAAAGATGCGGTTGAGCAAGAAAATTTTGCTGTCGCTGAACAGCAATTAACCTGGGTTTTAGCCAATACTAAAGAGCCTGCCTTGCTAGCGTTAACGCAATTGCGTTTAGCTCGGGTGCAAAAAGAACAAGCAAACTTTGACGCTGCATTAGCTACCTTAGCTAAAGCTGTTCCAGAGAGTTTTGTTGCGTTACAAGCTGAGCTTAAGGGCGATATTCTGCTGTTAAGCGAGAAGCCTGCACAAGCAAAAACCGCTTACTTGCAAGCTTTAGGTGCCGCGAGTGCAAATCAGCAGTTACTTCAGGTAAAACTGGATGAACTTGCACACATCACCGCAGCATAACGAGAGGTAAGCGTGAGATTACAGTTAAAATATATAGCAAGCCTATTATTACTGTTAGTGGTTGCCGGTTGTTCTAATAAAGAAGAGCTAGTATTACCCGCGGTACAAAATAGCATTAAGCCAGCTGTGGTATGGAAAACCAGTATTGGTAATGGTGTCGAGCATTTTGAGTCAAGCTTAGAGCCTATTATTATTGAACAAACGGTTTTTGCTGCAAGTCGAGAAGGCATTGTTGCTGCTTATGACTTAAGTACGGGTAAACGTAAATGGCAATTCGACTTACGTAAACCTGATGGCGGTTCGGCTTGGCAAAATATTAGTAGTTTATGGTCTGGCGGTAATGCCCGAATTTCGGGCGGTATTAGCTTCGGTTACGATAAATTATTTTTAGGCACTGAAAATGGTGAAGTGTTTGCACTTTCACCACAGACCGGTGAGTTATTGTGGCGAGTGGAAGTAAAAGGTGAAGTGCTAGCCAAACCCGCAGTAGGTGAAGGCTTAGTAGTTGTAGCAACGGGGGCGGGTACTTTAATTGCGTTACATCCAGACAGTGGTGAACAGCGTTGGGAATTCGAAAACGAACAGCCAGCTTTAACCTTACGGGGTGTTGGTGAGCCTGTGATCCATGCTGGTGGCGTTATCTATGGCTCAGGTAGTGGTCATGTTGGCGTAGTAATCGCTGATCGCGGCTATCAAGCGTGGGAAGAACAAATTGCGGTACCTACAGGCAGCACAGACTTATCTCGCTTAGCAGATGTAGATGCCAGCCCGATAGTGGTAGGAAATGCTATTATTGCCATAGGTTATAATGGCGAGTTAGTGGCATTAGAGATGCGCAGTGGTAAAGCACTATGGAAACGCGATTTTTCTAGCTTCCGTAATATGGCATTAGCCGATGACAGTCTCTATTTAGTTGATTCTGAGGGCCGGATCGCGGCATTAGATAGCAGTAATGGTGCTGAACGTTGGACCCAATATGGCTTGCATAAGCACTTTTTAACTGGCGCTACTGTGTATAAAAACTATATTGTTATAGGCGACAACCAAGGTAACTTACATTGGTTAGATCGTAGCAATGGTAGCTTTGTCGCCCGTCAAAGCATGGATAGCTCAGGTTTTTACACTGAAGCTGTCGCTAGCGAACAGTATTTATTAGTACAAAGCCGTAATGGCGAACTAGTGTTATTACAAACGCCTTAATTAGGCTGGTAGTAATTATTTTTTTAAACAGGTCTCTTTTAGGCCTGTTTTGTTATTTCTGAGGTTTACACCATGTTGCCTGTCGTTGCCCTTGTAGGGCGTGCCAATGTCGGAAAGTCGACGCTGTTTAACCGTTTAACCCGTACTCGTGATGCTTTAGTGGCAGATTTTCCAGGGTTAACGCGTGACCGAAAGTACGGCTCTGTTAACTATGAAGGCTTAGAGTTTATTGTAGTTGATACCGGTGGTATTGATGGCAACGAACATGGCATTGAAGTTGAGATGGCTGAACAATCATTAAAAGCGATTGATGAAGCTGATGTCGTGTTATTTATGGTCGATGCTAGAGCCGGGGCGACGGTTGGCGATTTAGCCATCGCTGAGCATATTCGTAAAGTGCAAAAGACAGTATTTGTGGTTGCGAATAAAACCGATGGTTTAGATGCAGATACTGCTGTTGCTGACTTTTATAGCTTAGGTTTAGGCAATGTTTTCCCAATCGCTGCCGCACATGGCCGGGGCGTATCTAGTTTATTAAATCTAGCGTTGGTGCCATTATTAACGGAAGAGCAGCAACTTGCTTTAGCTGGAAATGATGACGATGAAGACGGTTTTGAACTAGAAACTTTAACCGATGAACAAGCAGACGCTGAAGCGGCACGTTTACGTAGCCAGCACATAAAATTAGCTATTGTCGGTCGACCTAATGTTGGTAAATCAACGTTAACTAATCGTATTTTAGGTGAAGAGCGGGTGGTGGTGTTTGATATGCCAGGTACCACACGCGACTCGATTTATATCCCAATGCAACGCAATGAACGCGATTACACCTTAATTGATACTGCCGGTGTACGTCGTCGCGGAAAAATTGACGATATAGTCGAAAAGTTCTCTGTGATTAAAACCCTGCAAGCCATTGAAGATGCTAACGTGGTTATTTTAGTGCTTGATGCCAGAATGGGTATTTCTGATCAAGATTTAAGTATTTTAGGCTTTGCCTTAAATGCTGGCCGGTCGTTAGTTATTGCCGTCAATAAATGGGATGGCTTAAACGAAAGTATTAAAGATGAAATAAAGCGTGAGTTAGATCGCCGTTTAGGCTTTATTGATTTTGCTCGGTTACATTTTATTTCGGCATTACATGGTTCAGGCGTCGGTAATTTATTTGAGTCAGTAGAAGAAGCATTTGACTCTGCAACGACGCGTCATAGTACGGCGTTGTTAACCCGTATTATGAAAATGGCGCAAGAAGATCATAACCCACCGCTAGTACACGGTCGTCGGGTTAAATTGAAATATGCCCATGCCGGTGGTTATAACCCGCCATTAATCGTTATTCATGGTAACCAAGTTGATGCTTTACCTGATTCGTATAAGCGGTATTTAATGAATTACTTCCGTAAAACATTAAAAATGATGGGTACACCAATTAAAGTTGAATTCCGCGAAGGGGATAACCCATTTGCACCCACCAAGAAGAACACCGAAACGCCACTGCAAAAATATAAGCGTGAGCGGTTAATGAAGGCGCGGACCAAGTTCACTAAGTAAGAGGTCTAAGTAAGGGCCGCTATGTAAGGATGACTAAGATAAGCGCTTTAGATGTTAAGCGCTTAATATAAGCATTGCGACATAAAGTATTTAAATAGGTTTACCAAATAAGGGTAATTGCTATGAAGTTCCGTTTTCCGGTTATTGTTATAGATGAAGATTTTCGTACTGAGAATATCTCTGGTTCTGGTATTCGTGATCTAGCCGAAGCTATCAGCAACAAAGGTTTTGAAGTGGTTGGTTATACCAGCTATGTTGATTTAAGTGCCTTTGCTCAACAAGCGAGTCGTGCGTCGTGTTTTATTTTATCTATTGATGATGAAGAGTTCGGGAGCGGTTCAGCTGAAGAAATTGAAACCGCTGTAGCTGGCTTGCGCCAGTTTATTAAAGAAGTACGTAAGCGCAACGCAGATATCCCAATCTTTTTATACGGTGAAACTCGTACTACGCGGCATATTCCTAACAATATATTGCGCGAGCTGCATGGTTTTATACATATGTTTGAAGATACGCCAGAGTTTGTGGCTAAACATATTATTCGTGAAGCCAAAAAATACCTTGATGCCTTAGCGCCGCCATTTTTTAATGCTTTAATGGATTATGCTTCAGATGGCTCCTATTCATGGCACTGCCCTGGTCACTCGGGTGGCGTAGCCTTCTTAAAAAGCCCAGTGGGTCAAATGTTCCACCAATTCTTTGGTGAAAACATGCTGCGAGCTGATGTGTGTAACTCGGTCGATGAGCTTGGTCAATTATTGGACCACACCGGCCCTGTGGCACAAAGTGAGCAAAATGCAGCACGTATTTTTAACGCCGATCATTTATTTTTCGTTACCAATGGTACTTCAACATCAAATAAAATGGTCTGGCATTCTACGGTAGCGCCGGGCGATATCGTGGTAGTAGATCGCAACTGCCATAAATCGATTTTACACTCGATTATTATGACAGGTGCCATACCGGTGTTTTTAACACCAACCCGTAATCATTACGGTATTATAGGTCCAATCCCTAAAAGTGAGTTTTCACCAGAAGCGATTGCGAAAAAAATTGAAGCTAACCCATTTGCCCGCCATGCTAAAAACAAGAAGCCGCGTATTTTAACTATCACGCAAAGTACCTACGACGGTATTTTGTATAACGTAGAAGAGATTAAAGAGCAGCTTGGCTCTACTATTGATACGTTGCACTTTGATGAAGCTTGGTTGCCGCACGCTAGTTTCCACGATTTTTATATAAATATGCACGCGATTGGCAAAGACCGGCCACGCTCTGAAGAAACCTTAGTGTTTGCGACTCAGTCGACGCACAAACTGTTAGCCGGTTTATCGCAAGCTTCACAGATTTTAGTGCAAAACGCCAAAAATCGGAATTTAGATACCCATCGTTTTAACGAAGCGTATTTAATGCATAGCTCGACCAGCCCACAGTACGCCATTATTGCCAGTTGTGATGTCGCGGCTGCTATGATGGAAGCGCCGGGTGGTACTGCATTAGTTGAAGAGTCATTATTTGAAGCCATCGACTTTAGACGCGCCATGCGCAAAGTGGATGCCGAATACGGTGATGATGATTGGTGGTTCAAAGTTTGGGGCCCCGATACGTTGCCAGAAGAAGGCTTAGGCGAACGTGACGACTGGATGTTGCATGCGACTGATACTTGGCATGGTTTTGGTGCTATTGAATCAGGTTTTAACTTACTTGACCCAATTAAAGCCACTATTATTACGCCAGGTTTAAATATGCAAGGTCAATTTGATGAGCATGGTATTCCTGCGGCTATTGTTAGTAAGTATTTAGCCGAGCACGGTATTATTATTGAAAAAACTGGTCTGTACTCCTTCTTTATCATGTTTACCATCGGCATTACTAAAGGCCGTTGGAACTCAATGGTGACAGAGCTACAACAGTTTAAAGATGACTACGATCAAAACTTGCCAATGTGGCGGGTAATGCCACAATTTGCGGCTAAACACCCGCGTTATGAAAAAGTGGGCCTGCGTGATTTATGTCAGCAAATTCATAATATGTATCGCAAGTACGATGTAGCAAAAGTCACGACTGAAATGTATTTGTCTAATATTGATACCGCCATGATCCCTGCAGATGCGTGGGCGAAAATGGCTCACCGTGATATTGAACGTGTTTCTATTGATGACATCGAAGGTCGTGTTACCGCAATGCTAGTAACGCCATACCCACCAGGCATACCATTAATGGTGCCAGGCGAGCGTTTCAATAAAATTATTATTAGTTACCTGCAATTTACTCGTGCCTTTAACCTTGCGTTCCCAGGCTTTGAAACTGATGTCCATGGCTTAGTACGCGAAGTAGTTGATGGTGAAATGCGCTACTTTATTGACGTGGTTAAAGAAAGTTAAGCTAAGCGGTTAAGAAAAAATTAGCTAAGTGCAAAGGCCGACATAATTGTCGGCCTTTTTGTTTATAGCCACTTTTTAATCCATGCCGTTCAATAATCTATTAATGATCTTTTGGAGCAGCTGGTGCGCTAAGCGGCAACGCCAATGCAATGGTGGTTATCTTTATGGCTGTTAGTAAATATGTGCGGCATTGTGATATTAATGGTTTCTATAATGGCATTAGACTATTTTGGCGTATGGTAGTTTGGCAGCGGTTAGACAGGAAGAGTCTATAGTCAGCGTTTTGTTAGTGCTGCTGTAAAGTAAGCTGAATTTTGGGCAGCTTACTTTACACTCTATTTTGCGGGTTGAATTGTGTTGATATTGGTAACATAACTACCGCTGGCTAATTGCGTTGTCACGTTATCGCTTACTGCTAACTGGTCAGTTGAGGTTTTGACCTGGTTGTCTGTTGCAAAAATAATACTTTTACCACGGGCTAATGTGGCCAGTGGACTAACGGTATCTAATTTACTTACTACGCTGCGAGCTGTTGCTGTAAACGCCGCATAGTTTCAGATGCTTTAACAGCGCTTGAGACCTTAGAGTCATCGAATCTTGGGGGGCGTGTCTTGCCTCTAACCTTTTTAGTATGACGCGCTACAGATTAACAACACAACATAACGCATCTGATAAACGGAGACTGAAGGTGTTGCTCAGTACTCAGGGTTCGGTGAAAATGCCGGTGTAGGAACATTAGTTGCTACAAGCACTAAGGCTATAAATATGGCCTTAGTGCTTTTTCCAGCGTATTGAAAGACGAAGTTTAATCTCGCTTTACAAATTTGGGGGCAGACGTTAAGTTTTCCCGAGTTACGTTAAGCCGCAGCTGACCGTCATCGTTATTACCGGATTTTGTTACATTATCCCAGCCAACGGCTACATCCTTATCGCCGATCCCTAAAAAGCCACCGACACTGACGACAATTGCAGCCACTTGCCCATTACTATCAATGAGTAAATCTTGTACTTCACCGATGTCTTCATTATTTGCCGTTTTGACATTCATGCCTATAAGGTTGCTAGCATGCATTCCATTTGTTGGTAAAACGCTTAAATATTTGCGGTTAAGCGTATTAGACATTTCTCTATGCTTATTATCTTTTAAAGCTTTGCTCTTTTGATCATATTGGTTTTGCTTATCGCTAGTTTGCTGCGATAAAACGGAACCAGAGGTTAATGCGATTGTGGGTGTAATAATTGCACAAAAGAGAATTGAATTTAATTTTTTCATTGGAATCTCCTTTTTACTAAAATTGGCTATTAGGAATTTTTCGAAACAGCCGTCATCGCTATGTTCACATGTAGGTTCGCTTAAACTATTTAAAAAATAATTTATTTTGCTGCGATTTGCCATGCTGCCGTCTCTGTTCAAGACATACAGCTTTTAGGGCAAACCCAGCTTTAATTGCTGGGTTTGCTTTCTATTTTCTACTCTTGTCGACCGCTTTTACGATCAGTAGACTGATTTCTATCTTGATCTATATCGTGTTTTTGCTTATCCGGCTTTTGCTGATCTTTTAAATTGTCAGAACCGGTTTGACGTTGTTTTTCATCCATTGGTGTACGACCACGTTGCTCTTTTTGATTAGCCATGATTGGCCTCCTCATTGTGATTTAAATACGTTATCCAACTTCTTTATGAACAATTGTTCACAGCTTGAGCTTTGCATACTTAATGCCATGAAAATATAAATATGATATATCAGATGGTTACTATATTTTATTGTAGTGATAGCCACCTGAAGAGCTGTTTCGCCTTATTAGTTAGTGTAATTTTTGCTACCGACAGAAAAAATTTACACGGCGAGCAACTTTTTAACTTTTAATTTGGTATATAACGGTAGTGTTTTTGTCGCAGTTTTTAAATGTTCGCAGACGGTTGTAGTATCCGCGGTTGGCAAGCAGGCAAAAGCTTTTGCAGTAAAATTTTATTGAATTCTTTTATGTTAAATAAAGATTAACTTATTGTATTTCTTTTTGGTATAATGGCGGGGTTGATGACAGAATAAGGATATTACCATGCCAGAAATTTACCTCTCCGGAAAAGCGCAACGTGCCGAGCAAATTTTTGTAAACCGGCCTGACTTATTGGCGCAGTACCGTCGTTACAGCAATATAAGCGATGATATTTTATTACCAAATCAGCCGTATCTGATGACCTGTGCACCAGGTGATATTAACACTTTGCAGGCTTTTAAGCGTTTCTCGCACCCAGAGTTACAGCGCTTACAACAGATTAGTGCAGAATATGATGAGCAAACGCTTGCTCTTGCTTATGTGACCGAAGAGCAAATAAAACCTGTTATACAGCTGCTAGACCAGCATGGCACAACAGCTGCTGGTGCCCTAGTTGGTGCCACAAATAGTAAATATTCGGTATTTCAGCGCTCAATAATCCGTTATCAACAAGCCTTGCTCGACTTACACCAAGCCAGTCAGGCAAAAGCTCAAGCACAGGGTGCCAGAACAAAAGGTGCGCATAACTCCATCATTGCGGCTAAAGAAGCCCATGCCAGACTAATGCATGCAGAAATGGAACAACGCTTTCAGCAGCAGTTGCAACGCTATCGAGCTAACCTTGGTTCGAGTGCCAAGCGGTCAGCTTTGTTGTCAGCCGACCGGGGGGTGAATGTCGCGCGCAGTGGTCGTAATAACCAGCGTACCGGCCAAACTCTGCACTTTGCCAATAGTCAGCAAGTGGCAACGGTACAGCGTTTTGTTAGCAGCACTAACATGATAGGGCGCGGTATATTGGTGTTAGATTTTGGCTTGCGTACGGAAAAAGTTTATAACGCAAAAGACTCTTGGCGTGAAGGGGTTACGCAATACTCAGGATTTGGTGCGAGTGCTGGTATGGGAGCATTAGTAGCTTCAGGTACTAAATCAATTGGTATGGCATTAATGCTTTCACCGGCAGGCTGGGTTGTATTGATAGGTGCTGCTGTAGTAGTGGGTTTTATGGCTGTGTCATGGCTAGATAATAAAACGCAAGACGTATCAGGGAGATTTTATGACTCAGCGAGGATGCGCTTATAATGGAACCTCAAATATATTGGTATGAGTTACTCTTCATGGGATTATTAGTTTCAATGATGGTTGCTTATCCAACGGTTGCCTTATTTGTCACCCGACCAATTCAACGTAAATTGCGGCAAACTCAGCAAGATTATCTAAGTGATTGGGTAAAGTGGCCATTTCAAACGATATTTTATACGTTGGCAGTGTTAGTGTCTTTTACTCGCTGGCGACATGAAAATAATCGCCACTTAGTGGATGCGGATGAGCTGGTGCGGCAAGCGGCAACGCCAGTGCAATGGTGGCTATCTTTATGGTTGGCTGTGAGTACGTGCGGCATGGCAATATTAGGTTTATCTATGGCTGCTCTAGATTATATTAGCGTATGGTAGCTTGGCAGTGGTTAGTCAGTAAGAGTCTATAGTGCAGTATTTTGTTAGTGCTGCTGTAAAGCAAGCTGCCTTTTCGGCAGCTTACTTTTTACTGTACTTATTACTTTGTTTTTTACTTTATTTCGCGGGTTGAATTGTGCTGATATTAGCCACATAGCTACCGCTGGCTAATTGCGTTGTCACAGTATCGCCAACCGCTAGCTGCTCGGTTGAAGTCAGTACCTTGTTATCTGCAGCAAAACTAATGCTATAACCTCGGGCTAATGTCGCCAGCGGGCTAACGGTATCTAACTTGCCGACTACCGCAGCAAGTTGTTGCTGCTGTTGTGTGAGCTTGAGCTTTTGGCCATTAACTAAGCGTTGACTCAAGTTGGCCACTAATTGCTGTTGTTGGGCCAGCATTTTTGTCGGCGCTAATTGACGCATGCTTTTGGCTAAATACTGTTGCTGCTGGCTGGTATTGATTAAACGGCGTTTAATGCTATTAGTTAAGCGCAGCTGCATCTCGTCTAAACGTTGCTGTTGCTGCTGTAAGCGTCTTTTCGGTTCAGCCGCTAATAAGCGCTGGCTAAGGTTAGTTAAACGCGGTGCCAGCTGTTGCAGTTGGGCGCGCTGGGCTTGATATAGGGCATTACGCATTCTATTTATACGTTCGATGATGTGAGTTTGATCTGGCGATACTAATTCAGCAGCGGCCGATGGCGTGGCGGCGCGAATATCTGCGACAAAGTCAGTCAAGGCAAAATCAATTTCATGACCGACAGCACTAACCGTAGCAATAGGGCATTGGGCAAGAGCTCGAGACAAAGCTTCATCATTAAAGCACCATAAATCCTCTAGCGAGCCACCGCCACGACCTATAATTAATACATCCACTTCATTGCGCCGTATAGCGGTGCTAAGCATGGTTCTTAGTTGTAAAGCCGCTGTCTCGCCTTGCACTTGGCAAGGGTAAACAATCACTTCAATACTCGGTGCGCGGCGTTGTAAAACGGTAATAATATCTCGAATAGCAGCACCAGTAAGCGAGGTAATAACGCCTACTCGTTGTATATGAGTAGGCAAAGCTTTTTTTCGCTCAGGGGCAAATAAACCTTCGGCTTGTAATTGGGCTTTAAGTTGCTCGAATTGTTGTTTAAGTAAACCGGCGCCGGCAGCTTCAATAAATTCAGCAATCAGTTGATACTCACCGCGCGGCTCATAAACACTAATTCGTGCTCTAATTAACACTTGCTGGCCATTTTGCGGTCGAAAGCTAGTGCGCCGATTGGCGGTTTTAAACATAGCCACTTTAACTTGCGCGGCTTGGTCTTTTAACGAAAAGTACCAATGGCCAGACGCAGCAGCAACAAAGTTTGAGATCTCAGCTTGTAGCCAAATTTGCTGAAATTGCAATTCTAGGGTTAAACGGACTTCGCTGTTTAGGCGTGAAACGCTATAAATATCGGGTGTTTGCATTATTAAAATTCTATTGCGGCAGTATCACAAACCTAGACTGTAACATAAATTGAAATAGTGATTGTTATAAGCAATGAAAACGGCTAAAATTGTACCGCAACATTCCCTATCTTTTCATCCACAGCGAGATTGTTGCAATGCTCAGGATCAAACAAGAAGCTCTTACCTTTGATGACGTACTCTTGGTACCAGCACACTCTACCGTTTTACCCCATACCGCCGATTTGCGCACTAAATTAACCAATACTATTACGCTGAATATTCCTATGGTGTCTGCTTCTATGGACACGGTAACGGAAGCGCGTTTAGCTATTGCGTTAGCCCAAGAAGGTGGCCTAGGTTTTATTCACAAAAATATGACCATTGAAGAGCAAGCGACTAATGTTCGTCGGGTTAAAAAATACGAAAGCGGTGTCGTATCCGATCCGGTTACCGTTTCACCGGATATGAGTATCCGTGAAGTTCAAGCCTTAGCTCAACAACATGGTTTCTCGGGTTTTCCGGTAGTAGATGCTCAGCAAAATTTAATCGGCATTTTAACCAGCCGTGATATGAGTTTTGAAGCCAGTAACCAAGAAAAAGTGTCTAATTTAATGACTCCTCGTGAGCGTTTAGTGACGGTAAACGAAGCAGCGCCACGCGAAGAAGCTTTTAAATTGATGCATCAACACCGGATAGAAAAAGTATTAGTAGTGGATAACGATTTTAAACTTAAGGGTTTAATTACCGTACGCGATTACTACAAAGCCGCCAGCAAACCTAATGCCTGTAAAGATGAACTCGGTCGTTTGCGCGTAGGTGCAGCGGTTGGCGTAGGTCCAGGCACTGATGAACGTATTGCCGCTTTAGTCGACGCTGGCGTTGATATCTTATTAATTGATACTTCACATGGTCACTCTCAAGGTGTCATGGATCGGGTTAGCCAAACTCGCGCTAAATACCCAGATTTACAAATTATTGCTGGTAATGTGGCGACTGCAGAAGGCGCTAAAGCCTTAGCAGAAGCCGGTGCTAATGCGGTTAAAGTCGGGATTGGTCCAGGCTCAATTTGTACTACACGTATCGTTACCGGTTGTGGTGTACCACAAATTACTGCGATTGCTGATGCAGTATCAGGTGTTGCTGGTACCGATGTCTGCATAATCGCCGATGGCGGCATTCGCTACTCTGGTGATGTGGCGAAAGCCTTAGTTGCCGGTGCGCATGTGGTGATGGTTGGCTCTATGTTTGCTGGTACTGAAGAAGCACCAGGCGAAGTTGAGCTGTACCAAGGCCGTTATTATAAGTCTTACCGTGGCATGGGCTCATTAGGCGCTATGGCGCAGCGAAATGGCTCGTCAGACCGTTACTTCCAAGGAAGTGACAACGCTGAGAAGTTAGTACCAGAAGGTATTGAAGGCCGGGTTGCTTATAAAGGACCAATGGAAAATATTATTCACCAGCAAATGGGTGGTTTACGCTCTGCAATGGGCTTAACCGGCAGTGCGAATATCGATGAGTTACGCACTAAGCCTGAATTTGTTCGGGTTACCTCTGCTGGTATGGGTGAGTCGCATGTTCACGACGTGCAAATTACCAAAGAAGCGCCAAATTACCGCGTAGGTTAAATTTTTATCTTGCAAGTCACGGCCAGTTAACTCTGGCCGCAATATTTTAAAGGTCGCTATGAACACAAATATTCATCATCATCGTATTTTAATCCTAGATTTTGGTTCGCAATATACTCAATTAATAGCTCGTCGCGTACGGGAAATTGGCGTGTATTGTGAATTATGGGCTTGGGATGTCAGTGCTGAGCAAATTAAGCAATTTAATCCAACCGGTATTATTTTATCAGGTGGCCCTGAAAGCGTGCACGCTGCAGACTCGCCACGCGCGCCAGAATATGTGTTTACAGCAGGCGTGCCAGTATTTGGTATTTGCTACGGCATGCAAACCATGGCCGAGCAGCTTGGTGGTAAAGTATTAGGCTCTGATCTGCGTGAATTTGGTTATGCTCAGGTTGAAGTTATTGCTAAGAATGAACTGTTTGCCAATATTGAAGACCATATTAGTGCTAATGGTAATGCCCAGTTAGATGTCTGGATGAGTCATGGCGATAAAGTCATTGAAATCCCAGAAGGTTTCAGCACTTGTGCTACCACAACAACCTGCCCACATGCCGCTATCGTAGACCCAGTGCGTAATTTTTATGGTGTACAGTTTCACCCAGAAGTCACCCATACCCGCCAAGGCCAACGTATGTTGCAGCACTTTGTGGTGGATATTTGTGGCTGTGAGCAACTGTGGACTCCTGCCACCATCATTGAAGATGCGGTAGAGCGTCTAAAGCAGCAAATTGGTGATGACGAAGTTATTTTAGGTTTATCAGGCGGTGTTGATAGTTCGGTAACGGCGATGTTGTTACATCGTGCTATTGGTAAAAACTTACACTGTGTGTTTGTCGATAATGGTTTGTTGCGCTTAAACGAAGGCCAACAAGTGATGGATATGTTTGGTGATCACTTTGGCTTAAATATCGTTAAAGTTGATGCTGAGCAGCGCTTTTTAGATGCGCTTGCTGGCCAGACAGATCCAGAGCAAAAACGTAAAACCATCGGCCGAGTTTTTGTCGAAGTGTTTGACGAGCAATCGCAAAAGTTAGCCAATGCTCAGTGGTTAGCCCAAGGCACGATTTACCCAGACGTTATTGAGTCTGCCGGTTCAGCTACCGGTAAAGCCCATGTTATTAAGTCGCACCATAATGTGGGGGGCTTACCTGAGCATATGAAGCTTGGTTTAGTCGAGCCACTGCGTGAATTATTTAAAGATGAAGTGCGTAAAATCGGCTTAGAATTAGGCCTACCTTACGACATGCTTTATCGTCATCCGTTCCCAGGCCCAGGTTTAGGTGTACGGGTATTAGGTGAAATCAAAAAAGAATATTGTGATATTTTGCGTCGTGCCGATGCCATCTTTATTGAAGAGCTGCATAAAGCCGATTTATACAATAAAGTCAGCCAAGCCTTTGTAGTATTTTTACCGGTTAGATCAGTAGGTGTAATGGGTGATGCGCGTAAATATGATTGGGTTGTGTCATTGCGAGCAGTAGAAACCATTGATTTTATGACCGCGCATTGGGCGCATTTACCTTATGAATTTTTAGGTAAAGTATCCAACCGGATTATTAATGAAATAAATGGTATCTCCCGTGTAGTTTACGATATTAGCGGTAAACCTCCCGCCACTATTGAGTGGGAATAGCTAAGTCACAATCAGTAATAATCAGTAATAATCAGTAACAATTAGTTAAGAAAAGGCGCTTCGGCGCCTTTTTTATTGCCAAAAAATACTGTGTTGTATAAATGGTCTACATTAACCTAATATCAAAGGTGCTTTAACGAGAAAAAATGAGCTAATTTGCAAATAAAAGGTAAATAAACAGCTATTAATCTGTTTTTTATTAGCCTAGTATAAATGACCTAATGTGGGTTATTCACGTTAGGTTAAACCGTAACAGTGAATAGTGCTGTTCACTTAGCCATTATTAATTATTGAGAGACTAACTTTGTTATCAATTTTATTAGTCGATGATGATCATGAATTTACTAATGTTACCAGCCATATTATGGAGTTTCTTGGCCATACAGTAGATGTTGCCTATGATTTAAAGCAGGCACATGAATGGCTAGAACATCATACTTTTGATCATATTTTACTTGATTTTATGTTGCCAGACGGCAGTGGCCTGCATTTAATGGATCGGTTAAAGCAACTACCCGTTATGCCAAAAGTTACCTTTATCACGGGGCATCCGTCGGTTAAATCTGTGGTGGCAGAATTATGTGGCCCTAAAGTGGACTATTTAATTAAGCCCATACAGCGTGAAGATTTAGAGCGGGTATTAAGTGGCGTTAAAACAAAGGTTGCTGAACCTGCTGCAGATATGCCCACTTTACATTTTGGCTGTTTAGTTGGTGAGTCAGCACCGATGAAACAGTTATATAGCATGATTGAACGAGTGTCTAAAACGCCGGCTAACGTGATGCTAATGGGCGAAAGCGGTGTGGGTAAAGAGGTGGTTGCAGAAGCCATACATACCGCAAGTGCCGTTAAAGGGCCTTTAGTGGCTACTAACTGCGGTGGTTTATCTAAAGAATTAATTGGTAGCGAGTTATTTGGTCATGAAAAAGGCTCGTTTACAGGCGCGATAGCGCAAAAAGTGGGTGTATTTGAACAAGCGCAACATGGCACCTTATTTTTAGATGAAGTGACAGAGATGCCCATTGATATGCAGCCAACCTTGCTACGGGTATTAGAGACTAAAAATGTGATTCGGGTAGGGGGAACACGTGAAGTTTCAGTTAATTGTCGCGTAGTCTCCGCCACCAACCGCTCACTACAGCAAATTGCCGAGCAACATATATTACGTGAAGATATTTACTTTCGTTTGGCTGTATTTCCGATTGAAATCCCGCCATTACGGCAAAGAAGCACTGATATTGCTTTATTAGCGAACTATTTTTTGCAGCAATTTAATAGCGAAAATAATACACGTTATAAATTAACCGCAAACCAAATAAAACGCTTAGAAGATTATGATTGGCCAGGTAATGTTCGTGAATTACGCCATTCCATTCACCGTGCCGTGATTATGAGTGATAGTAACTCGACTACTTTAGTGTTGCCAGAGGCGTTTACGTCACCGTTTTCGTTTAAAAAAGATAATCAACGCGGTTTAACGGCCGGTAAAACTATTGAAGAAGTAGAAAAAGAACTGATTTATGTCACGTTAAAAAGAGTTGATGGCAATAAAACCTTAGCTGCAGAAATGCTGGGTATAAGTACTAAAACATTATATAACCGGCTCAATGCTTATGGTGGTTTAGGCGAGTTTAGTTAAGCACATACTGTAATTTTACAGGGTAATAACCTACTTATATTAATAACGTCATGTTGTACTTACTTTTAGCAGCGTGATGATACAGCAATAGGAGTTGATATGAATGAGACAAGTCTACAGCTACTTTCCCAACAAATTCATGATGCCCGTAAACCGTTAAATCGTATTTCTATGCAAGCTGAATTGATCAAGCTGGTATTAGAAAATGATTTAGACAAAGCAAAAGCGATCACTGCGGTTGAGCAAATTATTCGTTCTTGCCAAGATTGCAGTAAACAATTACAGCTTATGCTGACAGAAAAAGCAGTGGGTTAACTGACAAGGATCAGTTGTGACTAAATCAACCTTCTTAACTAAGCAGCGCGGAATTTGGTTGCTAATTATTGTTCTGATATCCAGTATTATTGGTTTTAATGTTTACCTGGCATTTAACACCGTCAAAAATTTAGCGGCAATTCAAATCAGCCTAGCTAATACCGGTAATATTATTTTACGTTTGGATGATTTACATATCTCTTTGGTTGCCGCGGAATCTGGTCAGCGCGGCTATTTATTAACCAATGACGAAGTGTATTTGGCGCCTTATAAAAGTGCTTTAGATAAAGTACAGGCACAAATTGAAGATATTAAAGTTTTAGAATCAGAAGTACCTAAACAACAACAACGCATAGAAAAAATTACCCAACTTGCCCAAGCAAAAGTAATAGAACTGCAACAGCATGTAGATTTAGTTAAAAATGATAAGTCAGCAGTGTCAATAATGGCTTTAAAAGCGGCTTCAGGTGCCAGTTTATATCAGCAACTAAGACAATTATTTAGCGAAATAAATATCGAAGAGAAAGTATATCGCGCCGCTTTATTGCAAAGCTTAGCCCGAAATAGAACCGAGGCATCAGTAACCTTTGTTATTTCCGGTATTACCAGTGGCATGTTAGTGATTATTTTACTGTTGATTTCATGGCGAAGTAACCGCAAAGAGCAACAGTATTTAGAATTACTTGAACAGCAAAATGAACAGTTAGCGAATAAAGTAGAGGAACGCACTCAAGAGCTAAATTTATATGCCGAAGAGTTAAGTCGGAGTAATCGCGAACTAGAAGACTTTGCTTTTGTGGCCTCACATGATTTACAAGAGCCGCTGCGTAAAATTCAAGCGTTTGGCGATAGGCTTGAATCATCTTACTCGAGTGCATTAGAAGAACGCGGTTTAGATTATTTAAAGCGCATGCGCAATGCCGCCAACCGAATGTCGACCCTAATTTCAGACCTGTTAGAGTTTTCACGGGTAGGTACTCGAGGCCGTGATTTTACTGCAACCGATTTAAATCAGGTATTTGCCCATGTGTTGGACGACTTAGAAATTGCAATTAATGAATGTCATGCAACCATAGATATTGCCCCGTTACCCACGATTCAAGCCGATAATAGCCAGTTTCAGCAACTGATGTTAAATTTATTATCTAATGCTATTAAGTTTAGACAAGTAGATCAAACACCACATATTGTGATAAAGATACAAGACTATACAGCTAGTGAAGCGCAATTAGCGCTTAGCGAGCACTGGTACGAATTAACCATTAGTGATAATGGCATTGGCTTTTCGCAAGATTATGCAGAGAAAATATTCACCCCTTTTCAACGATTACATGGTCGCTCTGAATATAAAGGCACCGGTATTGGTTTAGCAGTGTGTCGGCGCATTGTAGAGCGGCACCGAGGTAAAATTAGTGCGATTAGTGAGACAGGTAAAGGAGCAACCTTTAGCATCATAATTCCAGCAGACGCGACACCCTTTGGTGTAATAGGAGAATAACAATGCCACTGAGTCAACAAGCAAAACCGATCACTATTTTAATGGCCGACGATGATGAAGATGATCGCCTACTCACCCAAGATGCGTTAACCGAAAGCCGTGTTTTAAACTCGTTATATTGTGTTAAAGATGGCGTAGAATTATTAGAGTACCTAAGAAAACAAGGTAAATATGCCAACGGTGAGCCTTGTCCAAGACCCAGCCTAATTTTGCTTGATCTTAATATGCCGAGAATGGATGGCAGAGAAGCTTTAGAAAATATTAAGAGCGATCCTGAATTACGCAGTATTCCTATTGTTATTTTAACCACATCTAAGCAAGAGGAAGACATGTTGCGCGGATATAATTTAGGCGCAGCTTCTTATATTACCAAACCGGTAGATTTTGCTGGTTTAGTTGATTTAATGCGAACCTTAGGCCGATACTGGGTCGAGTTTGTTGAGTTACCTAGTTCAGATCATGACTGAGTTAAATTATCCGCCACAACAGGCACATATATTATTAGTTGAAGATGATGAAGATGACTATGTTTTAACTCGGGGTCATCTTGAGGACTTAAGCTCATTATCATGCCAACTAACCTGGGTGAAAAATCCAGAAGACGGCCTAGCGCATCTACTACAAGGTACTTATGATGTTTGTCTATTAGACTACCAGTTAGGCGCCGAAACCGGACTGTCGCTGTTACAGCGCGCTATCATAGCGGGTGTATCGACGCCGATAATAATGTTAACTGGTCAAGCCGATAAACAATTAGATTTAGAAGCTTTAGAATATGGTGCCGCTGACTTTTTAGTGAAAAGTGAACTAAACGAAACCCGTTTTGCCCGAGCTATTCGCTATGCCTTAAGTCGTCGCCAATATGAAGTAGAGCGGATGAACCGATTACGCTTAGAGGCAGATAATCGTTCTAAAGATCGCTTTTTAGCTCACCTTAGTCATGAAATACGCACACCTTTATCGTCAATTTTAGGCTATACCGAATTATTATTAGAGACTGAGTTTGCCCAAAAAGCCGCGCCAGAGTTAAATATTATCCTTAATAATGGCCAACATCTTTTAAGTTTATTAAATGATGTTTTAGATTTATCAAAAATTACCGCAAACAAGCTTGAATTGCGACCGGAATCGTTTTATTTGGCCGATTTAATAACAGATGTGTATACGTTATTAGAGCTAACAGCAATCGATAAAGGGTTAACTTTACACTTTAAAGCCTTAAATGCGTTACCAAGACAAGTCTGGTTAGATGGCACCCGCTTAAAACAAATTTTAATTAATATTATTCATAACGCCATAAAGTTTACCGACTTAGGCTCAATTACGGTGGAAATTTGGTTAGAAAAGCAAAAGCTATATTTTAGGATTGCTGATACCGGCATAGGTATTCCAGCCGCCAAAATTAAAGAAATATTCGCACCTTTTATGCAAATAGAAGATATGGTTAAGCGTAAAGCCGGTGGGGCAGGTTTAGGTTTAGCTATAGCTGCTGAGTTAATACAACGTATGGATGGCAGTATAGATGTGACATCGAATGAAGCTAAAGGTAGTACTTTTACTTTTTGTATTGCACCAGGTGATATTAGCAAAAGTAAGCGAGTGCAATTCGACTTTACAGTTCCGGCGGCTCATCGCAACTATAATGCTGGACGACCAAATTTAAGCGGCCGAGTATTAATTGTTGACGATTTAGCAGAGTTGCGCAAATTAGCCGGACACTGGGTGCAAGCAACCGGAGCCGAAGTTGAGTTTGCTGCCGACGGCGCGAATGCCATTGAAAAAGTGCAGCGTAATATACAGCAAGGCAAACATTATCAACTAATTTTAATGGACTTGCATATGCCGGTAGTCGATGGTCGAAATGCAGTGCAAGCGATACGGAAATTAGGTTATCAATGGCCTATTGCCGCATTAACAGCGGCAACCGGTAAAGAGTTAAAGCAAGAGTTATTAGCGTTAGGTTTTACCGATCTCATATTAAAACCGATTAATAAACCGCAGTTATATAAAGTGTTAGCCAATCATTTAGCGGTTTTAAACAACCGTTCCGCTTATGATGCCGCTAAACCTAGGCGTTTTTTGGTGGTAGAGGATGATGTTGAAGCTGCTCAATTAATGCAATTGTTTTTACAGCATGAGCAGGTAGAAGTGCAGTTAGCGCATAGTGCTGCCGAATGTTTAACTATACTGGCGCAAGATCAGAATTTTTCTATGTTGTTATTAGATTTAGGCTTGCCAGACAGTGCAGGCTTATCGTTAGCTAGCGAGCTAAAGCAGCGCTACCCGAATTTAGCGTTGGCCATTGTCAGCGGTATAGAGCCAGCTGCGGCTGAATTGGCAGCATTAGGTATTAACCACATGCTATTAAAGCCGGTAAGACGGCAAGATTTAGTCGCCTTAGTAATAGCCGCTTCAACACTGGAAAGTGAATAGACGTAATCAGTACTGCAAACAAAAGCTTGACCTTAAAACTCAGACCTTAAAATCCAGACCTTACAACACAAAACAAAACAAAAAGGCGGCTAATAAGCATTAGCCACCTTTAAAATTAGGTTACTTGCCGCTTATTCTTTATTGGTTCGATACATTTCAAACCAAGCTAACATGTATTCTACTTTGTTTATCATTCGACTCGGTTTATTAGAAATACCGTGCGGTGAACCAGGTATGCGCACTAACGCCGTATCGATACCGCGCAATTGCAGGGCTTGATAAAACTGTTCTGACTCAGAAATAGGCGTACGACGGTCTTCTTCACCGGTAATTAAGATAGTCGGTGTTTGTACATTGCCCACTAAGCTTAGCGGCGAACGTTGCCAATAATGTTCAACGTTTTCCCATGGTACACCTGGGAACTGGAAGTAAGTTTGATATAAATAGCTATCACCGGTTAGCACTTTACTTAGCCAGTTAATAATCGGTTTTACTACCGCTGCTGCTTTATAGCGATTGGTTAAGCCAATGGCATAAGCACTGGCAATACCGCCGGCTGAACCGCCACCGATAAATAAGTTGTCGGCATCAATAAAGCCCAATTCAATCATCGCATTTACGCCACTATCATGATCGGCATAATCTTCAGGAGAGCTATATTTATTTTGCAGTAATAAGGCAAAACGCTCGCCATACGAAGAGCTGCCACGGTGGTTATCATAAAACACCACATAGCCTTCTTTCGCATACCGTTGCATTTCTGCGGTCCATTGCGCGCCATACGCTAAATGTGGACCACCATGAATTTCTAATAATAGTGGATATTTTTTGCTGGGATCAAAATCAGGTGGTGTCATGTACCAGCCTTGAATTTCTTCACCGTCAAAAGCAGACTTATAAATAATCTCATGGGTTTGAGCTAATTTTTTATGGCCTAATAAATCTTCATTTAAAGCGGTCAGTACGGTAGTTTTACCTTTGTTAATCACCGCAACATCGGCAGGGCGCTGAGTGGTGCCGTGAGTATAAGTAACAATACCGTTAGCCGATACGCTATAAGCGCCACTTAAATAAGGTTGTGGTTGGCTGACACCGCCTAATCTACTGGTTAAGGTTTTTAACTTACCATTCAGTTTTAGGGTTGCCAGTTTACGCTGACCACGTTCATCGTATTGCACGACAAAGCTATTGTTATCTAACCAAGCAGGCTGAGTAATGGCACGGTCAAAATCGACTGCAACATCTTGAATTGAATTGTCTTTAAGATTTAACACTTTAAGTTTAGTGTTGCTGTAAGGGACTTTTTCGTTGCGTTGCCATAAAAAGGCTAACTTTTTACCATTAGGTGAAAATACAGCAGAGTTTTCAACGCCAGGCATAGTGGTTAAAGCGGTTAGTTGTTCGGTGGCTAAATTAAGTTGGTATAAGTTAGCGTCACGTGGCTGAAATTCCCATTCTGGATCTAAATTAGCCGAGAAAATTAATGACTGGCTATCCGGGCTAAAGCTTAAATCACTACCATAATGGAAGTCGCCTTGCGTTAATTGGCGTGCTGTGCCACCTGTTGCAGATAATAGGAAAATTTGTCGAAACTCAGGCTTTAAAAATCCACTACCGTCTGACTGATAGCGAGCTCTATCTAATACAATGGGTTCTGCAGACCATTTGGCGCCTTTAGGTTTGGCCACCTTTTTGACTTGTTGTTGCACCTTGGCAGCAGTAGAAGGCACGCTCATGGTAAAAGCTAATTGTTTACCATCGGTTGACCAAGTTAGGTTACCTGGGCTTTTGGGTAGTTGCGATAACAGTGCAGTTTTATTTTCAGCTAACCAATGTAAATGGATTTGCCGTGAGCCGGTGCGATCAGAAATAAAAGCTAGCCGATTACCATCAGCTGACCAACGCGGCTGGCTGTAGTTATATTGATCGACAAACAAGGGTACTTGCTGGCCCGTCTTAACATTAATTAGCCATAAGCTGTTGCGGGTGCTATCGGTCATAATGTCATTGCTGTTACGCACATAGACAATATGCTGGCCATTTGGCGAAATCTGAGGATCTGATGCATATTCTAAAGCAAAGATATCTTCAGCTTCAAAATATTGGCTACTCGCGGGGCTTGTCTTAGCATCGGCTAAGCTAGGAAAACTTACACACAGCAGACTGGTGGCAATGGCCAGTGCTGATAAAGTTGCAAATCGCATTATATCTACCTGTTGTTTGAATGATTATTAGCATAAGCATTCAAACTACCCGTTATCGTTTAGTTACACAAACCCTACAGCGATAAGGGGGGGATTTTAAGCGGCTGATTACCCAGCCGCGCTTAGGTGAGTTGTTGCCAATGCTAGGCGTAAATAGCGACTTAGCCAGAAATGCTATCGAAGATATGTAAGAAAGTGGGTGCTTGCTGAATAGTTAATGGCATGCGTAATCTTCGGGCAATATCTTGGGCAGAAATAATACCGCGAATTTGATGGGTTTCTCGGTCAATAACTAAACAGTATTGCTCACCACTAGATTGCAAAGTATTAACAACATCGGCAATAGTGCAGTTTTTTAATTGTTGATAGGCTAAGCCTTTAATCCGTTCACGTGGCCGCATTAAATCAGCTACGGTAATATCTTGTCTATTCTCACCGCTGGCAACATGGCGCATGATCGCTTGGTCACTTAATAGATCAAGATGAATAAGCCCAGTAAGTTGATCCTTATTATCCATAACCAGTTTTATTTTTGTTTGGTCTTGCTGCATTAACGCTAAGGCATCAGCTGCAGTAGCGCTGGCTAAAATGGTATTAGGTTGGCTATGTTTAAAGTCCACTAACACATTTAATGCCGGCGAGGTTAGTGCTGTGCCATCAAAGTCAGCGGGTTGTACTAAATGGTCTATGGCTTCTAATGCAAATAAAGGTAATGTTTTCATTGTTATATTCCTCAAAACCGGCAAGAGATTGTAATTGCGGGCATGATAAGTTGTTTAGTAAAATGCAGTAAACACTGCAAAAATAACCTAACTAAAATTGAGGATTAAAGGGTGGTGCGCGGGCATAAGCAGATAAATAAAGCTGACTATCATAAACATAATTAAGATTGTTATCAGTGTCAGTAGCCGAATGCGTTAACGGGTTAACATCAACACTAAGCAATCCTGGTTCATGGTCATGATTATCTTCGCTAATGGCATCGGCCATTGGCGAGCTAAGAGAAGGACTAACGGCATAAAATGGGTTATCTGCTAACGGCGATAAACGCGAATCATAAGCATGCCCAGGTTGTACGCTGCACAACAGGCTGACATATAATAATATTGCTAAACTGACAATATTGCGCATAAAACCTTAGTGTAGATCTTGATTACCAATAATATTAATATGCGAGTGGTTAACATATTATGCAATGGTTAATCTAAAAAACTGCGACCAATGCCCTAAATAATACGCTATAACTAATACCCTATAACTAATACCCTATAACTATAAAACGCTATTCTTAGGCTATCAAAGTAGGGTATTAGCGCGGCATAGTTTGCGATTAGGTAGCTAGCAGACAGCAGTATAATTTATCAAGGCGCGACGCAATATCGATTACGGCCTTGTTGTTTGGCTAAATATAATTGCTCATCCGCTAACTGGGTTAAATTGGTGGTGTAGTTGGTGGTAGCAGCAACCCCGATACTAATACTGACTTTGCCGGTTGTACTAGTGGGATGCTCAATAGCCAAATCACTAATCGCTACCAGCATTTGGGCAGCTAAATGGGCTGCCCCTGTGCTATCAGTATTAGGCAGTACACAAACAAATTCTTCACCGCCATAGCGCGCTACAAGGTCTGCAGGCCGTTGGCTGCTGTTTTTTAAGCATTGCGCGACTAGCTTTAAGGCATCATCACCTACTAAGTGGCCAAAATGGTCGTTGTATTGTTTAAAATGGTCAATATCAATAATCATAATCGCTATTGGCTGCTGTAAGCGTTTACAAACGGCAACTTGGCTGTGTAAATACTTCTCAAAATAGCGGCGGTTATAAACACCCGTTAAACCATCGACATAGGCCATAGAGCGCAATAAATCTGCTTGTCGCTTTAAGGTTAAGTGAGCTTTAACCCGGTTTTGTAAAGTGCTGGGGTTAACTGGCTTTTGAATAAAGTCGACAGCACCCGCATCCCAGCAGGCATTTTCTTCACTTTGCTGTTGCAGTCCGGTGACAAAAATAACCGGAATATTAGCAATTTCGCTATCGGCCTTCATTAGCTTACAAGTGGTTAAACCATCTTGCTCTGGCATAACTACGTCCATTAACACTAAGTCTGGCATGCTTTTTTTACAGACATTAATGGCTTCTGGCCCCGAAGTTGCCATTAAAATTTGATATTGCTCACCTAAAATCTGATAAATAACTTGGATATTAATGGGTTGATCATCAACCACTAAAATAGTGGCATTGGGTAATGACTGCATATGAGACAGATTCAAATCGTTAATCATTAACTTGCCTATCTAAAATTTGTTTTAGCTGAACTAATAATTGTCCAGCGCTAACAAATGAGAGTGTCGTCATTGCTTGGGCTAATTGGGTCACTAATTGCGGATCAAGCGGTTGCAAAGACGGCTTTAATTGCTCAAATAAGTTTACTGCAGCCATATTGGCTGAATCTAACTGTGACTGCAATAACTGTATATTGTCATGCAGGGCATTTGTATTAAAACCAACACTCTGATCTGTTAACGAGGGCGCTAACAAGCGTAACAGTTCAGCGCTATGCTGTTGAGCCGCATCTATCTGGTTTAAAATGGTGCCAACCTGTTGTTGGCTAATACCATGATCAGTGGTATTTAGTTGCAATTCAAAATCAGCAGCGCTGTTGGCTAATTGCTTAAAACCTAACATAGCAGCGGTGCTTTTTAAACTATGAAAAATTAATAACTGTTCGCTTGGTGATAACTGGGTGTTTGTAAGCTGCAGTCGGTATTGGCCAACATCCTGCTTAAATTGGCGTAACACCTTAATATAAAACGCGGTAGAATTACCCAGTTGCTGCATGGCTTGATTAAGGGCGATATGCTTTTCAGCTGCAAATTGTTGAACAACTATGGGTAAATCGCTTTGTTCGGCCGTGGCATTTACAACCGCGGTGTTACTAGCAGGGCTAATTTCTTTGCTGTGCTGTAATATTTTTCGAATTAACTCATTTAAATCAAACGGTTTGGCAACATGGTCCTGCATGCCTGCATCTAAACAAGCTTTTACATCAGATGCCATAGCGTTGGCAGTCATAGCAATAATAGGTAAGTTAGTTAATTTAAGCTGTTGGCGAATATGTTGCGTTGTTTGATAGCCATCCATTCCGGGCATTTGAATATCCATTAATACCGCACTAAATGTCTCTGCCTGCTCAGTTAAAATGGCCAAGGCCTGCTTGCCACTGCTGGCGACTTCAATGCTAGCCCCTTGTTGGCTGAGTAATTCCGAGGCAACCAATTGGTTAGTCGCATTATCTTCAACTAATAATAACTTTATTCCCACTAATGGCTGACTTTGTTCAGTTTGAATTTGTTGCAGTAATAGTTCTTTTTCTGGGGTAGTTGAAAAAATATCGGTTAAAGTTTTTGCTAATAACATCCGGGTCATCGGTTTCATAATAAAACCATCGATTAACTGCTTATAATCAGTTGAGCGATAGCTAAAGACGTCTTTGCTATAAGCACTGACCATAATAATTAATGGTTTATCTGCATCGTTAATGCTGTTTTGAATAGCTTCAGCCACTTGTAAGCCATTTTGATCAGGCATATGCCAATCCAGTAATACTATATCGTATTTTTGTTGCTGCTTTACAGCGGCTGTAATGGCTTGCAGCGCAGCTGTACCCGTAGCCACTGCATCACATTGCCAAGCAAATGACTGCACAATATCGGTCATAATTACGCGCGCTTGTTGGTTATCGTCAACAATTAATAGCCTCAATTGTTCGGGTAAATTAACTTCGGTCGCCTCTGATTGCTGTTTAGCAACATTTAGCATCATGGTGACGGTAAACTTACTGCCGACATTGGGTGTGCTGGTAACACTAATATGACCCTGCATCAGTTCAATTAAGCGTTTACTAATGGCTAAACCAAGACCTGTGCCACCAAAGCGCCGACTAATTGAAGATTCAGCTTGCTGAAAGCCACTAAATATTTGGCTAATTTGTTCAGGCGTCATGCCAATACCCGTATCTTGGATCTTAAAAATAAGCTGGATAGTATTATCACTGCTTAATTGGGCTCTGACAGCAAGAATAACCTCACCTTGTTCGGTAAACTTAATGGCATTACCGGCTAGATTTATTAATATTTGTTTAATGCGTAGCGCATCGCCAATAAGTATATCGGGAATATCTGAGTCTAAATCATAAAGAATCTCTAAATTTTTATCCGCTGCACTGGCGGCTAAAATTACCGCTAAATCGTGCATTAAGCTTGATAAACTAAAGGGCTGTAATTCTAATTCAAGTTTGCCTGCTTCTACTTTAGAAAAGTCGAGAATATCATTTAGAATTTCCAGTAATGATTGCGAGGCGACTTGAGTTTTCTCTATATAGTCGCGTTGGCGTTTATCCAAATGAGTTTGCTGAACCAGTTGTAATAAACCTAAAATTGCATTCATTGGCGTGCGAATTTCATGGCTCATATTAGCTAAAAAGGCTGATTTTGCATTATTCGCGTTATCGGCATTATCACGCGCAGTGGCTAGTTCACGTTCACGTTGTTGTTGGGCAGAAATATCCCGGGCAACTAAGTAGATATATTCATGCTTAGCATAGGTCAATAAAGTTGCAGTAACCGATACCGGTTTAATGTCCCCGGTTTCCGTTTTATAATTACTGTTAAAACGCATATCGGCTTGCTGATGCAACTGTTCACGCAGCTGTTGCCATTGCTCGATACTGCTATCTTGCTCTACGGTTAACATATTGCGTTGCAATAAGTTTTGCTGGCCAAAGTTACGATGTGCCGCAGGGTTAGCTTTGATGATATTACCGTCGACATCAAGCCAAAACATAGGGTCTGCAGCTTTTTGGATCGAAACTCGGGATAATTCTAATTCGAACTCAAGTTGTTCACGTTCGGTTAAATCCTCGGCAATACCCAAGAAACCCACAAATTGTTTTTGGTCATTAGTTAACGCATTAACCCGCAACTTCACTGGGCAATGCGAACCATCTTTACGGACATAAGTCCATTTTGTTTCATCTTGTAGACCCAATTTTGCTTTAGCCACAAACACTGAAAAGTCTGGTGCTATTGGCGTAGCAAGTTCAGCACTAAGCAAATCGGCATGTTGTTGCACTTCATCCGCGATATGAAACATCGCAGGGCTGTGTTTATGCACCACCTCTGCTGCACTATAACCTAACATCTGTTCGGCAGCTGGATTAATTAAGGTGATTAAGCCATCAATATCGGTAGCGATAACGGCATAGCTAGTGCCATTTAAAATACTGCGTTGTAAGGTACTAACTTGGGCTATTTCAGCGGTACGTTGCTGAACTTGTCGTTCAAGCTTGGCGTTAGTTACCTCTAAGGCTTCCGCCTTTACTGCGATAAGTTGAGCATGTTTTTCAGCAAGTTGAGTGCGGCGGATTAGCAGTATCTGGACGAAAAAAATTAGAATGGTTAACAAACCACTTATCACTAAATATTGTCTAAGTAATTGTTCAGTATTAAGTAATTGCAAGCCATTAATAAAGGCTGGCTGTGCTGACATGGTTAATTGCCACACGCGACCATGCAAGTTAAGTGATGCAGTGACAGGCTTAGCCGCAGTTTCAGTGGCAGTATTGCCGAAGTTAAACAGCTTTATGGCGGTGATATCAGTAATATCATTAATGCTTAGGCTAATATCATCCGAGACACTGGATACAGTTTTTAAAACGTCACCAATAAATATAGGTGCATAACTCCAGCCGTAAAGTTGTTGTAAGCGTTGTTGTTCTGAGTTAGGAGTCTGAGCTTGCTGATAAATAGGCATTAATAATAATAGGCCTTGCTTATCTTTTTGCTGATCTTGGACTAGTGTAATAGGTGCTGTTAATTGAATATTATCCTGTTTTGCCGCATTTAAAGCCGCCTTACGGCGCATTTTCTCTGAGCCAATATTAAGCCCTATTGCACTGTAATTATCTGCTTCTGGTTCAATATACTGAATAATAAAAAATGTGTCTTCAGCTGCATCAAGGTTCTTGATGGTGAAATCTTGCTTACGTTCAAGTTTGGCGCTTTGGATAAAAGCAGTAAGATTTTCAGGGGCTACATAACGTATAACACCAAAACCACGAGCACCGGGAAATTCAGTTTCAATATCCCGACTGGCAGAATAATCTACAATAGTTTGATAGGTTAGGTTATTAACGCCTGTGGCTAATATTGTGCTGCGTAAACCGCGTAATCCGTACTGATATAAAGTGATTTTCTCTGTGATATCAGTGCTTATTTCTTGTAAGCGCTGGCTCATTTTTTGTTCTGTGCGCGCTTTATTTTGTTGCTGTGTTTGCTGTATTAAATAATGGCTTATAACCACACATAACAACATTATTAGCAGGGGAAGTACTAATAATTTACCTAAGTTTATGAATCGGTAAGGTGCATTACTATTTTCATTACTATTTCTATTTTCATTATTATAATCATTACTACTATCTTTACTTAAAGCCATTTAAATCACCACCACGTTTGTTGTAGTGCTTGGCTACTAGGTGCGTGCGCAATAAAGTTGCCGCAGCAGAGTAATTAAGTATCGCCAGTTGCTGAAAAAAGTTCGCAACTTCTTTGGCGGGTAATAATAGTTTAAGTTGAGCGGTTCCTGTGCTGGCTAAAGCCGTTGCTGCCATATTTTGCTGTTCTAATAAGTGTAGTAAGTGATGTAAATCAATATCAGCAACGCTATCTTTAGCCGCAGCCTGTTGTTGAATAAATAGTTGTAATTCAGTGCAGCTATCTTGATACAAGTTGAAAGTGAGATTTTGTTCAGCTTGGCTAGGTAAGGTATGGATCTGTAATTGCTGCTCTAGCTCTGCACACTGTTGAGCAAATTGCTCAGCGCCAATGGTGGCGAAGGAGCCGCGTACTTTATGCAATAAATGCTGGGCGGTTACAGCGTCATTGCTGCTAAATGCCTGCTGTAGGGCGGTAATAGTAGGCGAGCAATTATCCACCATGGTTTGTAATAAGTGCAGTAATGGGGCTTGATTCTTATTTGATAGTAATAATAATTTTTTCAAAGTGGCGGTATTTAATAAATTCACAGAACAACAACTTACTCAACAAAGACAGCATTGTAGGATTTAAGCATGTATGTGAAATATTGCAAGATAAACTATGGCCATAAACTCTGCAACGTTGCTTATTAATAATGTCACAAGCCATGAGTCATGGCACAATAAATTCATAAAACTAATATCAGACTATAGTCCTACTGCAGTTTCGTTTATAGATTAATTATGCTAGAAGTATGAGCTTAATAAAACGGATGCAAATTCGCATCTGTTTCACATTTTAACCCTAGGATATACAGATAATGAAAGCAGTTGGCTATCAAGTTTCTTTACCTGCTAGCGATGAGCAAGCGTTATTAGATATTAATTTGCCTGATCCGATTGCCAGTGGTCATGATATTTTAGTGCGAGTACAGGCAGTCTCGGTTAATCCAGTCGATACTAAAATACGTACTCGCGCTCAGCCTGAGCAAGGTCAATATAAAGTATTAGGTTGGGATGCTGCTGGTGAAGTTGTGGCAGTGGGTGAAAACGTAAGTTTGTTTAAGCCAGGCGATAAAGTGTTTTATGCTGGTTCATTAACCCGCGCGGGTAGTAATAGTGAGCTGCAGTTGGTTGATGAGCGTATAGCGGCCATTATGCCGGATAACCTAAGTTATGCCGAAGCAGCTGCTTTACCGTTAACGGCGATAACAGCTTGGGAAATATTATTTGATCGATTAGAGTTGCAACAGCCAAGTTTAAAGTACCCAAGACCGGTATTGTTAATTGTTGGTGCTGCGGGGGGCGTTGGCTCTATTTTAGTCCAGTTGGCAAGACAACTGACTACGGCAACTGTTATTGCTACTGCATCACGTGAAGAAAGCAAACAATGGGTAACCGAGCTGGGTGCTCATTATGTGCTTGATCATAGCAAGCCAATGCCAGAGCAGCTAAAAGCGTTAGATTTAACTCATGTAACTCACGTCGCAAGCTTAACCCACACCGATCAGCATTATGCTGAATTAGTGACTATGCTGGCACCACAAGGTAAGTTAGCTTTAATCGATGACCCTGTTGGCGGCTTAGATATTATGCCATTAAAGCAAAAAAGCATTTCGCTGCACTGGGAGTTTATGTTTACCCGTTCCATGTTTGGCACTGCAGATATGCAACAGCAACATCATTTGTTAACTGATTTAAGTCGTTTAATCCAGCAAGGCCAAATTAAAACTACTCTTAAACAAGTTTCGGGTGCAATAAATGCCGCTAATTTACGTCAAGCACACTTACAAATAGAAGCCGGCAACGCCATTGGTAAAATTGTTTTAGCCGGCTGGGAATAGCCTTTAAGCTAGGCTATTTGAGTGTCGTCATCGTAACCTGATAAACCAGCGTTAAATAACACTGTTTCTAACGCTTGTTTTAGCGCTAAATTTATTGGTTGTAAGTTATTACCAAACGAATAATCTAATTCTTTTAGCGCTTCACTGGCTACCATCATTAAAGGTGGCGGGGTAGACGTTAGCATAATTAAACTTTGGCTATAGTGCTCAGGATGATCGGCTTTAATTACTTTACAGACAGATAAAGACGTTTGTCCCATTTTATCTCGATAACCTGACGCACCAAACATCCTACAAATGCTTGGTCTTTGTTGATAAACGGTACATTGTCCTTTACGACCATCAAATGAAAGCTTCTGATAAAACATGCAGCTTTGTTTTAACGGCTCTTGTTCAAACTGTTGTAATGTATGCTCAGCGCTGCCTTGATCAAATAAATGTAAGGCTAAGGGCAGCATTTCTAATGCGCTAGATTCAATTGTTGGTTGTAGGCAGCATTCGCCACAACCGGCACGGCAGTTTAAGCCTTGTTGTTGTTGGTAGGTTGAAAATTTTTCGGCTACTTCACCAAGCACTGCTTCAACATTACGCGATAATTCACGTAGACGTAACATAAACACTCCAACCGCTGGCGGTGGGTTAAGCGACCAAACGTCGCTTGCCATTTTACGGTGCTGCTGGCTATTTGAGCAAGTACTTAGGTATAAAAAATAACATTTACTTTAATAAGTCTGCCAATGGTTGTGGTTTAGCAATGGCGTAACCTTGAGCGTAATCAATGCCAAGTTGTTGTACAGCCTGTAAAATTTGATCATTTTCTACATATTCAGCAACAGTGCGTATTCCCATTGCTTTAGCGATATCGTGAATAGATTTTACAATCGCCTTATCATATTGATCATTTAATAAATCGCGAACAAAATGACCATCAATTTTAATATAATCTGCTGGGAAATTCTTTAAATAACCATATGAAGAAAAGCCACTGCCAAAATCATCTAAGGCAAATTGACAACCTTGCTGACGGAAATGATTAATAAAGTCTAAGGTATTATGTAGATTAACAATGGCAACGGTTTCAGTAATTTCAAAGCAAATTAACTTATATGGAATGCTATAATCATTAAACAGTTTTTGCACATCGTGTTTAAAACTGGAGTCAGTTAATGAACTGCCTGATAAATTAATACAACACATTGTTAATTGCTTAATATGCGTAGGATGTTGCTGCAACCAATGAAAATATTGCTTAATCACCCAGCGGTCTATCAGAGGCATTAAGCCATAACGTTCTGCAGAGCTGATAAAGCTATCGGGTGAAATCAAGTTGTTATCTGCAGTACGTAAGCGTAATAATATTTCGTAATGTAAGCCGGCTTCAGTGACGGATAATGGCTTTATGGTTTGTTGAAATAGCACAAATTGGTCAAGCTCTATGGCTTGACGCAATTGTGCTACCCAATTTATTTCATCTTGATGGCGCTGGGTATCTAGATCTTCAGCATCATAAAGCTGGATCCTATTATGGCCTTTTTCTTTGGCAATAGTGCAAGCTGCTGCGGCTCTTTTTATCACAGTATCAGCATTACTATCTTGCAGGGTAAGTTCAGTCAAGCCAATGCAAATACTGATACTAAATACATTGCCTTGCCAAATAAATCTAAACTCTTTCATCGCATCTAGCAGGCTATAGGCTAAAGCAAAGGCTTCATTAATATTTCTATCCACTAACAAAATACCAAACTCATCACCATCAAGACGCGCTAGAGTATAGCTGACGTCAATATAGTGTTTAAATAATTCACTTATCTGCTTAAGCAAGGCATCGCCGGCACTGTGACTGCAACTATCATTCACTAACCTAAACTGATCAATATCAACAAAAAGTATCGAGCCTGCGACTGTGGGGATAGCCGTAAATAAGCTATGAATTTGTTGTTCAAAGTAGTGTCGGTTATATAACGCTGTTAGCGGGTCGTGATTAGCTAAATAAGCTAACTTTTCATTAGCTTGTTTTTGCTCCGTTATATCAATTACCGAGCCATGAATAAATGCGCGGTCCTGCTGTTGGCCATAGGCTAACCGAGCCGACATAAGAGCCCAAAATGGCGTGCTATCTGCGCGTAAGGCCGGTGCTTCAAAATTACGATTACGGCCAGTTTGTAATTGAGCAACCATTTCGACACGATCATTCGGATCAGCATAAAAAATTGCCATGCCATTGGTTTCTGTGGCTTTTTTCATCTCTGATAACGAGTTATAACCTAAAATAGTTTGTAATGCGGTGTTGGCATTAAGTAATTTGCCGTCTACCGTAGTGATAAACATGCCTTCAACAGCATTATGAAAAATGTCATGGTATTGCATTAATTCAAAAATTTGCGCGTCTTTATTTTCTGTTGCTTTATTCTCAGTGATGTTTTTGAGGTTAAAGCTGGATAAAGCTAAGCTAAATATCACTAAGGCTAATAAAGTATAAGGCCAGATTAATAAATCATTTAAATAGCCCGCTTGCGTAGTTGTAAGCAGTACAGCACTGATTAAAGTAAAAATAGACACCCAAATAAAACGTTTAGATTGCTGTTGACCGGAAATGATTAAGCGTAGCGCTAAAATAAAATTACTGGCCAAAACCCAACTGAGGCAACTGAATAATATTAATAATCTCAGTTCGCCACTGGCATACAGCGGGCTGAACAATAATAACAAGGCACTGATGCTGCTAACAATATTGCTCCAGTTCCAAATGCCTGTCATATAGTGAGATAAAGCATGGCGAATAGCTAAGTTAAACATTAGCATGGTCATGCCCACGCTAAGATATATGGTGGCTTGATTGATTTCTGGGTACTGTGGCCATAACACGGCGAACGCCATACCATTTAAAATAGCGATGGTTAGCGCAAAGCTGATAAAAAATATGCCATTATATAAATATATTTTATCGCGACTACGATATAACAACAAAAGATTATATGCGGCTAATAACCACAAAACACCTTGCAGCATGCCATCAAACATGGCGGTGTGTTGTTGGTGCTCAATAAAAGCTTCCGGTTGCCAAAGCCGTATATTGCTGGGAATAATAGCTGCATCCTGCACTTTTATATAAATATCAACTTCTTCGCCACGGGCTAAATTGATATTTGCTGCATAACCCCGATAGGGCAAGGTACGCTCACTAAAAGGGTATTCATTACCGGTACGGCTTAATAACTTAAAATCTTGTTTATGCCGATCAACTTGATAAATTTCTACTTTATCAGCCGGTGGAAAATGATATTCCAATAATCGGTTAATGGTTCTGTAATCGGTATTTTGCACCCGAGCAAAAAACCACACAGCTTGATACTGTTTAAATTGGACTTGTTGTTTATCAGTGACGAATTGAAATTTATGATGATAGGCGGGTGACGCTAGTATTTCTTGCAGTTGCACGTCGGCATCGGTAATTTGAAAATATAGATTTGCTATCTTTTGGTTTGACTCTGCGCTGTGATTGACATGATTTACTTCAGCATGAAACGCTACTGAAGGCATGGTAACCAGTAATAAAAAAGCTAGCAAAAAACCAAAAGTGACTCTCAATATTTACTCTCCATGCTAAGGGCTGGTGTCCATGTTCCGGTTTTTAAACAATAACATAGCTTAAAGGCATACGTTGGGCAATAGCCTACAACCTTGAGTTAAATATAAATGCCATCTAAAAGCAGCTGAGCAAAGCTAAAAACTATGTTAAAAACAATGCTAAAACAACGGCTGTTCCGAGCATGGCAAATTAAACAGCACTCTTTGCCTTGCTCTCGTCACTTTATCTCGTCAGTTTACCTACTGGTGGCTGATTGTCTTCGGCTAAATAATCGCTTATTTCATCAATAAAATCTGCGCCATAACGCGCCAACTTAGTTTGGCCGACACCCGACACCGCTAGCATACTGTTATTATCGGTGGGTAACTGCTGACACATATCAATTAAGGTCGCATCACTAAAAACGACAAAAGGTGCGACATCATCACGCGCTGAAATATGTTTGCGTAAGGCTCTAAGCTTGGCAAATAGCGCTCTATCATAATTTTGTTTTACTAAACGTTCTGGCTCGCGCTTAGCAGTTTCTATTCTGGGTTCAGCTAAAGATAGCGATACTTCACCGCGCAATACTGTTCTGGCAGCAGGTTGTAATTTTAATACCGAATGGGCGGTAATATCTTGTTGCAGTAAACCAAAGTGAATAAGCTGGCGCAATATACTTAGCCAATAGTCATGAGTTTGCTCTTTACCAATGCCCCAGGTAGAGAGTTTATCATGGCCCATTTCGATAATTTTTTGACTTTGACTGCCCCGTAATACATCAATAACATGATGCATACCAAAGCGTTGGCCGACGCGATAAACACAAGACAGCGCTTTTTGTGCTAGCTCTAAGCCATCAAATTGTTGCGGGGGTTGTAAACAGGTATCGCAATTGCCACAAGGCTGTTGCCTAGCTTCGCCAAAGTAGTTTAATAATACTAAACGGCGGCAAGTTTGAGCGGCGGCAAAAGCTGCCATAGCTAAAAATCGTTGCCAGCTCACTTCAGCCCGTTGCTGATTCGGCTCGGCATCTAACCAGCGCTTCATTCGACCAATGTCTGCAGGGTCAAATAACATCATGGCCTCAGCAGCCACACCATCTCGACCGGCGCGGCCGGTTTCTTGATAATAAGCTTCAATTGTCCGTGGTAACTCGTAATGGATAACAAAGCGGATATTGGATTTATTTACCCCCATGCCAAAAGCTACGGTAGCAACGATTAGCTGGTGGTCATCGCGTTTAAAGGCATCTTGTACTTTATCTCGCTGTTCGTTACTTAAGCCAGCATGGTAAGCGGCAGCATTATAACCGCGCTGTTTTAATTGCTCGGTCAGCTCGTCCACTTTGCGCCTTGAGGCACAATAGATAATACCGGCTGCGCCTTCTTGGCGTTGTAAAAAACTGATGACTTGTTCTAAAGGGTGAAATTTTTCTTGTACTGTGTAGCGAATATTCGGCCGATCAAAGCTACCTTGATTAACATACGGCTGCTGCAGTGTTAATTGTTGCATAATGTCGTGCCGAGTTGCGGCATCGGCTGTTGCGGTAAGCGCCATAATAGGCACCTGAGGAAAACGTTGCTTTAATATCGCTAGTGCCATGTAATCGGGACGAAAGTCATGGCCCCATTGTGAAATACAGTGGGCTTCATCAATAGCAAATAAGCTTACGCCAACGTCTTCTAACCGAGTTAAGAAAGCCGGTTGTAATAAACGCTCTGGCGCCAAGTATAATAACTTTAATTCGCCGCGGCGCAGTCGCGCGAATACGCTTAAAATATCTTCTCGGCTTAAACTACTATTGATAAATTCAGCGGCAATACCATTGGCTTTTAGCGCATCGACCTGATCTTTCATTAGCGACATTAATGGCGAAACCACTATGGTTACTAAAGGCATAGTAAGCGCAGGTAATTGATAACAAAGTGACTTACCACCTCCCGTAGGCATTAATACAAAACTGTCACGGCCTTGCAGGGTTGCCGAGATCACTTCGGCTTGGCCATCGCGAAATTCAGAAAAACCAAAATTTTGTTTTAAAAGGGGTAATAAATCAGCAGTCACGGATCACAATCAATTAATAAAATCTGCGGCTATTGTAATGACAATTAGCAGAAAGTACATGCTTGCCAACAAAAGCCGCTAGGGTTAACTTGGTTATTCACACTTAATCAATTTATATCTGGAAGCGATATGTCAACTAGCGCCTTATTACCTTTTATTTCTCAAGCTTTTGATCAAATGCCATTTAATCGCTTATTAGGATTGCATGTTAGCCACTTTTCTAGCGAGAAAGTAGAAGTTAGTTTTGCTTGGTCCGATACGCTAGTGGGTAATCCGCTACAACATATTTTACATGGTGGTGTGATTAGCTCGGTTTTAGATACGGCTGGCGGAATTATGGCGGTGTCTAGCGCCCTTGGCCGGTTAACCGATGTTGAACCGGCAGAGCTGGCCGCTAGATTAGGTAAAATGAGCACGATTGATATTCGTACCGATTATTTACGCCCGGGTCGGGGGGAAAGTTTTGTGGCTAGTGCCCAAGTGATTCGCTCAGGTAATAAGGTCGCGGTATGCCGCATGGAACTGCATAATGAGCTAGGTGTGCATATAGCGGTGGGTACGGGCACTTATTTGGTAGGCTAGGCTATAAATTGCCTGCATAGTTCATAGTTATAACCTATCGTTTTAGCGTACAATACCGGCTCACCTTCGGAGCCTGTGTTAATGTCGTTAACCAAACAACAAAAGCTTGGTGGTATTTTTGCTGCCACCGCTTATAGTCTATGGGGCATTGCCCCCATTTATTTCAAACAAATTGCAACAATTCCCGCTATAGAAATATTAGTCCATCGAATTATTTGGTCGTTTGTTTTATTATTTTTAATACTCATAGTGTTAAAGCAGGGCGGTCGGGTAATTCAAATTATGCGCCAGCCCAAAACACTGAGTATTCTGTTACTTTGCTCTGTGCTGTTAGGCGCTAATTGGGGCTTATTTATTTGGGCGGTTAATAGCAATCATATGCTGGATGCTAGCTTGGGCTATTATATTAATCCGCTATTAAATGTGCTGCTTGGCATGGTGTTTTTAGCAGAAAAGTTACGTAAGCTGCAATGGGCAGCGGTTATTTTGGCTGGAGTAGGCGTAGCTATTCAACTGATTACTTTTGGCTCCTTACCTTGGATTGCACTTTGTTTAGCCGGATCTTTTGCTATTTATGGCTTAATTCGAAAAAAGCTGGCAGTAGATGCAATAAGCGGTCTGTTTATTGAGTCTTTATTATTACTGCCGTTAGCCCTTTTTTACTGGTGGCAATATGCCGATAGCTATGCGGTTAATTTATTTAATAATAGCTGGCAGCTAAATGGTTGGTTAATTGCGGCGGGTATTGTAACAACAGTACCTTTGTTATGTTTTATTGCCGGTGCGCAGCGTTTGCAGCTATCTACTATGGGCTTCTTCCAATATATTGGGCCTAGCTTAATGTTTGTGTTCGGCGTTTGGTTATACCATGAACCTTTTGCTGCAGAACGTTTATTTACCTTTGGTTTAATTTGGATCGCTTTATTACTTTATACTGTAGATGCTTGGCAACAAAGTCGACAACGAAAGCGGTTACGTAATATAGTTTAAACATGTACGTGATTAAATATTATATGCTTAATTTGGCCCATTTTTTTACCATAAAGGAATGCTGTAATGCCTGATTTACTCGATATTATTGCCATAACATGGTTTGTGTCTTTGTGGATTGGTTATACCTGGTTTGCCAAGCGACGGGCTAAAGTGCAGAGTTGCTTGTCGTATGAACTTCGGCGCAAACGTACCGACTGGATGCGTAAAATGTTGTCGCGTGAAAACAACATGCCCGATGTGGGGTTAATTTCTACTCTAGAGCGTAACGTGGCTTTTTTTGCCTCCAGCTGTTTATTGATTATGGCCGGTTTACTTACCGCTATGAGCTCGGCCGATCAAGTTAGCGCTATGCTAACTAAATTAGTACCTTGGTCGACGGCCACCGGCTCAGGCGTGCAATTAAAAATATTATTTATTACTTTTATTTATGTATTTGCCTTCTTTCAATTTACCTGGTCACTACGCCAATATGGTTTTAGCGGCGTTTTAGTTGGCGCAGCGCCAGACGGACGGGCTATGACAGATGAAGAAAAACAGTTATATGCCAACCGCACCGCTAAAGTGCTAGATCAGGCTGGCCACTCATTTAACTATGGTTTAAGAGCCATTTACTTTTCATTAGCGGCCTTAAGCTGGTTTATTCATCCGTTATTATTAATTATCGCGTCAGTCATCGTCGTTGCAGTACTTAAACAACGCGAATTTCATTCTGCTGTTTTAAAAGCGTTACGACTTTGCTAAACATAAAAAAGGCAGCTATTAAGCTGCCTATTTTATGTATACATTTTTGGCTTTTAACTAACGTATTTCAAAGGCTTTAATTACTCGTGATACACCATCTACATGGCGGGCAATATTCACTGCTACGTTAGCTTCTTGTTCGCTAACAATACCCATTAAAAACACTTCAGCGTTTTCGGTTACCACTTTGATATTTAAGCCACTAACTTGCTTATCCGCCAATAGTTGCGTTTTTACTTTAGTCGAGATCCAGCCATCGCGGGTGCGAGTGGTCATAGAAGTATTGCTACTTAAGCGAATTTGGTTTTGCACGCTGCGCACACCAGCAATGGTTTTAACTATAGCTGCAGCTTGTTGCTTAGTTTGCTCGCTATCGGTCTGGCCGGTTAGTAATAAAACACCATTATAGCTAGTTGCATTGATATTGCTGTCATTGGCGGTTGCCGCATTATCCGCTAGCGCGCGCTGCGCTTTAAGCACTACGTTTTTGTCGTCTATTTGCGCGCCTAGGGTGCGTCTATCATTGGCTGATGTCACGGCTGTTGCACCACCGGCGACAACGGCTGCGGCGCAGCCTTGTAATAAGGCCAGTAAAACACAAGCGGTTAGCAGTTTTGTTCTGTTCATAATGTTCCTTATTGTGGAAAAAGTGTCATATCAGTCAGTTCACACAAACTATGAATTAAAAACGTATAACACTCAAAAATTCGTGCTCGGCGGTGTGGCGGTACTTTCAACTCTACATCTTGCTGATTAAGTAAACCTGATAGCTCACCACTGTTATCTACCGTCAGAGCAATAATTTTCATATCGTTAGTTAATGCTGCTTCGACTGCTTTAATTAAGCTAGGTTCAGCGGTGGTGAGTGAGATGACAAAAAGAACATCGTCAGTTTGGCCAAGGGCTTTAATTTGTCGAGCCAAATAATCACTATCGCGCTGAGGATTATAGTTTAAACCGGCATGATGCGGTTGTAGCGCAAAGGCGGGTAAACAAGGACGCTCTGTTTCAAATTGGTCTAGTAATAAGGCACTCATATGGTTGGCTAATGCTGCGGTTGAACCTTCGCCGCAACAAATAATTTTACCGCCATTAATTAAACTATTCACCATAACAAAGGCGGCATTTTCTAACGGTTCGGCTAAGCTTTCGCCACTGGCAATCATCGTTTGGATATTTTCGCTAAACAGCTGGCGAATATGTTCTTGCATGAGTGAATCCTGTTATAACCGGTCTTTTATTATTAGAGTTGGCTAGTTAATCGCATTCCGTATCCATTGATACTGATAAGGCTCATAGCCTTCAATGGCAACAACATCAAAGCGACAAGCTGTATTGCTTAGTTTATGTTGTTGTAAATACCATTTAGCAGTACGTACCAGCTTTTGCTGTTTAGATACCGTTACGGCAGCGGCTGCCCCGCCATAAGCCTTACTAGCGCGATACTTTACTTCGACAAACACTAGGTGTTTATCGTGTTGCATAATCAAATCTATTTCGCCAACTTTACATAAAAAATTTTGCTGAATTAAACGCAAGCCTTGCTGCTCTAGATAAGCAAGTGCAAGCAGTTCAAATTGCTGGCCGCGATTAATCAAAATGTGTAATTCATGTTCTGATCAGGGCTCTTGCACCGCAATTAAGCGGTTGTTGTGGTATCTAGCCCAACTTAATTGACGCACAATACTGCCGTTGGCATGTAAACGCAACTGGCCTGTTAATCCCGGAAAGACAATAGAGGTTAACTGTTGTTGTTGGCGCAAGCTACCAATTAAGCGATAAGCATCAAAGCCCATAGCAAACAGACGTTGCAGACTTTCATCTTGGCTTTGAAATAATTGCTGATATTCATCTCGCAAGGCCGGGTTAGTTTTTAGCGGTAGCATCCAAGGCATTTCGGTAAAAGTTAAGCCATTTAAATCCCGTTGCTCGGTGCGGTCTAAGCTGGTGCTATGGCTGCGCGAACTGGCATAAATGGGTAACTTCGGCGCTGTTTCATTTACCGAGACATCGACAAAAGGTTTAAATAATTGGGTTTGTACCGGATCGGCAATTAAATAAATGGCGTCTATATCTAAGCGGCTATGGGTATCACTATGCATTTTATCAGACACTAAATTATCTATTTGTTTAACCCTAGCATTACTTTGTCCGGTTTCAAGCAGTTGATTAATCAAGGCTTCTAAATCGGATTTGTCATTAAATTGATACAGTTGCGGTGCCGGATGGCCTAGTTGTTGCCATGATTGCGCAAACTGCTGCTGCATACGTAAACTAATATTGTTTGCTGCGCTAATGACTACCGGTTGTTGGTAATCTTTTTGCTGAAATAATAGCGCGGTTTGCTGGGCTTCATCTTCCATGCTTAGGGCAAAGAAAAACTGGTTAGGGCGGCTAGGTATCGCCAAATCTTGGCTATTTAAAAATAGCGTTGGCCAAGTCCATTGTTCCAGCTGACTGATGGCATCAACTTGGTTTTTTAATAATGGCCCTATCACAAAATCTGTTTGTTCAGAGGTCAATTGCAGCAGCAATTGTTCCGGACTTTGTTCACTATCAATAAAGACAATTTGGCTGGTATTGGTTTGACTGGCTGCGGCTAAAATACCGTATTGAATCGCTAAAGCATGTTGGCGAAACTGGCCTTTAAGTGGCAGTAACACGGCAATTTTACGTGGTTGAAACGGCTGTAATAATAGTAATTGTTGTACCGCTTCAGGCATAGCCTCCGTTTTAGCCATCCAAGGATTACGCCGTTGCCAATCGGCATAAGCGGCTTGCAGTTGCGCCGGCTGACCGATATGGCGGCGACTTAAATCGGCTAAGGCTAGCCAACTGCTACTGGCTCGGTTTGGCTTAGTTTGTAACGTCAACAATTGACTATCGGTTAAAGCCGTAAGGTTTTGCCATAACAGCGCCATATATTGGGGAAAATCAGCTTGGCTATTGGCATAGTCAGCTAACAATAATAAATTACGGCTGGCGGCTAAATGGCGTTGTTCTTGGCTAAAGTATTGACTGCTAAACCACAGGAAAGCAGCTCTATCATCAACATCCACTTGTTCTAACTCGGTATTTTTAAGCAGAAGTTGTAAGTTTTGTTGTTGTTCTGTCGCGATATAAGCTTGCAATAAGATCAGCTTATTTTGGGCTTGAATTTTGGGGTACGGGCTAAGCTTTAAATTTTCGCTAATGGCCAGAGCTAATAAATAATCTTGCTCTGCGATGGCTAATCGGGCCGCCTTTAATAAATGGTAGTGTTGTGGTTCACCCTGATATTTAGCGGCTAGTTTATACTGCACCCGAGCTAATGGCGTGTCGCTTTGGCCATCTTGGCGGTCATTAGTTTCTACCGATGGTTGACCGGGATCGGAGCTAATAACATTTGGCGTACAACCAAAAATCAAGCTGCTCAGGCCAATAAAAAATAAGGTCTTTAATTTGCTGGAAATCAAAATGCGCAGTACCATAGTTAGACAACAGCCAGATAATAGTAAAATAATAGTCTTATCTTACTGGCACTGTCGGATAAGCTCAAATAAATAGCGATTATTAATCTAAAATGATAACAGAAACCGGTTCTTTATATGTGGTTGCCACGCCAATTGGTAACTTAGACGATATTAGTCAACGCGCTATTAGCACTTTGCAACAAGTGCAATGGATAGCAGCTGAAGATACTAGGCACACCGGACGTTTATTGCAGCACTTATCGATAACGGCTCGCACCATTGCCTTACATGATCATAACGAAAAGCACCGAGCCGCCAGTATTATTGATAAATGCTTAGCCGGTGAGTCAGTGGCCTTAGTATCGGATGCAGGCACGCCATTAATTAGCGACCCCGGTTATAGCTTAGTGCGGCAATGTCGGGCTGCTGGGGTACGCGTGATCCCAATACCTGGGCCTTGTGCTTTAATAACCGCACTGTGTGCCGCTGGGTTGCCAACCGATAAGTTTCATTTTATTGGCTTTTTATTGCCGAAAAGCTTACAGCGACAAGCCCAGCTGGCAGCAGTGCCAAATGGTGTGGGTACCATTATTTGTTATGACACAGCACGGCGGATTAAAGCCACGCTGCAAGATGTTACCGAGGTGTTTGGCCCAGAGCGAGAGCTAGTGTTAGCCAAAGAGCTAACTAAAACTTTTGAACATATAGAATACGGTACAGCCGCGCAAATTACCGCTTGGTTAGAACACGACCCACAACGTTGTCAGGGCGAAATGGTATTAATGATTGCGCCGACACCCAAGCCAGATGGTGATGTTAGCGAAACAGTACAAAAAACCCTGCAATTATTACTAGCTGAGCTGCCGTTAAAGAAAGCCGCCGCCCTTACAGCACAAATTCATGACGAAAAGAAAAACGCTTTATATAAACTAGCGTTGCAATGGGCTGGTACTGAAGAGTAAATCGGGTATAATCGCGGCGTGAGTTGGCCAAGGCAATCGCTGCTTGCGTAAGCAAGGGGAGGAAAGTCCGGGCTCCACAGGGCAGGGTGCCAGGTAACGCCTGGGGGGCGCGAGCCTACGACTAGTGCAACAGAGAGTATACCGCCGATGGCCTTGGCTTTTTTAGGAAAGCTAGGGATCAGGTAAGGGTGAAAGGGTGCGGTAAGAGCGCACCGCACGTCTGGCAACAGTTCGTGGCACGGTAAACTCCACCCGGAGCAAGATCAAATAGGCTCTCTTTGGCGCGGCCCGCGTTGAGAGCGGGTAGATTGCTTGAGGCTTAGGGCGACCTAAGTCCTAGAGGAATGATTGCTACTCTGGCAACAGAGCACAGAACCCGGCTTAATGGCTAACTCACACCACATTAAACAAAAACCGCCGTTAGCACTAACGGCGGTTTTTTTGTGGCTGTTTATTACCAATTATTTATTACTAATAATAAAATGAATGAGTCATCTATTTTTAATCAGTGTCATTTTTATTTAGATATTTTTAACCATAAAAAAACCGCTATAAATAGCGGTTTTTTATTTTAGGCTTTAGCTTGATAACTAAGACTACATAAATTTGTATTCAAGTAACAAGGTATAAGCACGACCACGTGGATCGGCGATCCGCGTTTCCCAACCCGCACCGGCAGCAAAGTCATTTTGGTGCGCAGTAAATGGTGGGTCTTGATCAAACAGGTTTTTAATACCAAAAGTCACCCCTAAGTTATCAATGCCTTTATAACTGACACTGTAGTTATAGGTGGTGTAGCTATCTACTTTTGGATCCCATAATGGTGGTGTATAGCTACCATTAGCAACACTAACGGGTAACTCGTCGTTATAACCTGAACGATAGACTTGGGTTAAATTATGCGCCCAATCACCTAACACATAGCTAAAATTAAGCGTGTGCTTCCATTTTATTGGCAGGTTAAAGAAGCGAACATATTCACCAACCAAGTTTTCGCTGTATGGTAAAGATTCTATACCTTTAGTTTTAAAAGTACTGATGTAACTACCATTTAAATTAACCCGCCACGCACCTTCGGCTAATTCTCCGGTTAGGTTAGCATCAAGTTCGATACCACGGGTTAACGTACCACCCGAGTTAATATAACGACGGTCAATTGACACGACTTTGCCGCTACTATCGCGTATCCAGTTAGCTTTAAATAAATCGTAGTTTTCAACTAGTACATCGCGAGAGGCTGAACGAATAGTATTGGTCCGTTCAATTTCCCACCAGTCGACACTCATATTAAAGTAATCAGTTGGAACAACGACAAAACCAAAGCTCTTCTGCTCAGATTCTTCTGGTTTTAAATTTTCTTTACCACCAAAAATTTCATCTGGTTGAATGGTCTCACAACCTGGCGTAGTTTCATTAGCAACACCAGATGGACAAGTTTCGGGATCAGCTAAATCTAAACCAGTATAAGGTAATTCAGTTACACCATTAAACAGTTGGTTAAATGAAGGTACTTTAAAACCAGTGCTAAATGCACCACGGAATAGTAAGGCCTCAATTGGTTGGTATTTAAAAGAAACTTTAGGGTTAGTGGTACTACCAAAGCCATCGTACTTATCGTAACGAGCGGCGACAGTCACATCTAAGTTGTCTAAAACGGGTAAATACACTTCAGTGAATACCGCTTTGATATTTCTGCTTACTTTATCTAGCGCATTGGCGTCATCAAAAGGAGCTAGAAATATGGAACGAGTATCTGCGCGCTCATCACCATTAAATTTATACTCTTCGCGGCGTAAATCAGTTCCCACAGCAGCTTGTATCACACCGCCAGGTAACTCTAAGCCCACTTCACCAGAAAAAGTTGCATCAATCTGAGTCATGGTAGATTCACCACCGTAAAGCTTAACGCCAAACGCTGAGGCCGAAGCTAGTGCAGCCATGCCTGCCGCAGTTTGGCTTTCGCCAGGGAGTAAAAATGGATTTAGATTACCGCCGCCTAAAGCTGCTTGTAGCGGTTCGGTAAAGTAATAACCATTACCTAAGGTTGATTCTGACTCACTTGATGCCCGTGAAATACCCACGTTATAATCCCAATCGGCTACAACACCCTCAAAGGCAGCTAATAAGCGATAAGATTTAGTGCTAGTTTCAATTTCACGGCCGCCGCAGTCCATACAACGCCAACGATAGGCAATAGACTCACCATAATTCAATTGGTCTGCGCCAAAGTAGTCGGCTAGGCCATTATAAATACGGTCATAAGCCTCGCCTGTGCTTGGATACCAACTATCAGGGCCAAAGGTTGAACCCGGAGAAATTTGATAGGGCTCAAAAACTTTGCTGACATCGACTTTTGATGCCACAAATTCAACGTAAGCATCGTGATTATCGTTTATGCGAAATGAACCGCGGGTAATTAAATCAATACTTTCTTGTGGTTGTTGAATACGTGCCGCTGCAGGATAGTCGTAACCACAAGCATATTTAGATGAATTTGAACTCCATAATTTATCATCGTAAGGCCCCATAAACTTACCGGCAGACTCACAACCAGCCGCGCCAGGTAAATCTAGAATATTAATTGCGGTAACTGTTGAGCCATCTGCAGGGTCAATTAAACCGGTACCAATTAAGTTAGGCTGGCTGCTACCACGGTTAAATACGGTTGCAAAGGGGGTGCCTCGGCTATCCGGTGATAAACCTCGGTCTGGTTGAAAGGTATTTGAAAAATCGCGCTGATCGCCTCTTAAGGCTTCGTTAGTTTTAATAGAAACGGTACCAAAAATGTTCCAGCCATCTTCGTTAATGTCACCCGCACCTAATAACATGTTAGCGCGATAAATATTACCGCCACCGGCTTCAGTGTGGTCAGCAAAAGCTGAAACAACGCCACCGGTATAATCACGTTTGGTGATAAAGTTAATAACACCACCAATGGCGTCAGTACCGTAAACAGCAGAAGCACCATCACGTAACACTTCAACTCGGTCTAGGGCTGCAAATGGAATTGAGTTTAAATCAACTGCACTGCCTTTTAAGCCGTGAGTAGCAACACGACGACCATTTAATAGCACTAATGTCGCATCAGCACCTTGGCCTCGCAGGTTAGCACCAGACACGCCATTATTGCCGCGTTGTTGACCGCCAACAATTGCACCATTACTCGCTAAGTTGTCAGACGCATTACCGGCGATGTTCATTTGCATCAGTAACTGTTCGGCTGACGTAATACCGGCAGCATCGATATCTGCGCGGCTAAATACGGTTATAGGTAAATCACCTTCAAGTGCTGTGCGCTTGATACTGGAACCGGTGACTCGAATACGTTCTACTTTGCCATTATCTGCTGCGGTGTCTGTTGTCTGCTGTGCATTTTCTTGAGCATAGACTTGACTACTGAGACCGGCAAGGACAAGGGCTTGAATGAGCTTGTTCAACTTCATCACTTTCTCTCCTGAATGCGTTGCGTCGCTTTAAATTATTGCTGCTACTTTATCGCTATTGTTTTTGGATAGCTTTTATATTGTTGTTGTATAGTTATTCGCATCATTGTTGTAAAAGTCTTCGTATAACTGCGGGTCTAATTGCCCATTTTTACTTTTTTATGCACTAAATTTAAATTGTGCACAAACTGAACATAGCAACATTTTATTTCTTTTGAAAATAATTTATGCTTAATTTTGAAATAAATTGGAATATTTGATTCCTTCACGGTATGTTTAGGCTAACTACATTACTGCGCACTTAGTATAAGAGCATGTTTTTTAAGGTAAATAAATGAAAATCCTATTTTTTTCGTTAATAAGTTGTCTAACTTGCTCAGTATTAGCAGCAAACAACGGTATTGACTCAGGTATAACGTTTAGTTCAGATGTGCCGTTATTACAATCTGAGCAGTTAGCACCGCAGTATTGGCAGCAGAAATTGGCCCAAGGTGACCAAGTTATTCTAAGCCCTGCCGATATAGCGGCCCGAAATGCCGCCAGCTTTAAACGACAAGCCGAAATGCAACCGCTGGTAGAAATAAACCAAGCGTTAAGCGCCAAACAATTAACAGCCCGCATAAATCAGGTTAGTAGCATTACATCAGCCCAACGTTATTATGCCGATGGTAGTGCGGTGGATGCTAAAGCGTGGCAACACTACCGACAATTACTGGCGCTAGATAGTGTAAAACCGAATAATCCAGTGCAATTTGCACTGGTAGTAAAACGCACTATGTTATTAGCGTTTCCTACTCATGACCGAGTATTTAAACAGCCGGATGATGTGGATTTAAATCGGTTTCAAGAAACGGGATTATTTCCAGCAGAGCCGGTGGCGGTATTACATCAAAGTCGGGATAAAGCGTGGTATTTAGTCCAAAGTTTTAATTACACTGGTTGGGTACAAGCCAGTGATATCGCTATTGGTCAGCGGCAGCAGGTATTAGACTATGCCGAACAAGAGCCATTTTTAGTGGTCACTGGCGCAAAAGTCCACACTGCTTATACCCCTAGCTTGCCGGCTATTTCTGAATTACAGCTGGATATGGGCGTGCGCATTCCGTTACTCAGCGCTAAAGACGTTGGCCACAATGTTAACGGTCAAAATCCTGCAGCTTCGCATATTGTCCAGTTACCTATTCGCCAAGCGGATGGTCGCTTAGATTTTACTCCAGCTTTAATCGCTCGCAGCCAAGATGTACATCAAGGTTATTTAGCCTTTACCGCTAATAATATTATTAGCCAAGCGTTTAAGTTTCTCGGTGAGCGTTATGGTTGGGGCCATGATTATAACGGCCGTGACTGCACCGGCTTTGTGGCCGAGGTTTATAGTAGCTTTGGCTATAAAATGCCGCGTAACTCCTCTCAGCAAGGTAAAGGTGAGTATGGCGTTAACGTCAGATTTAACCCCCTTAACGATATCGAAGCAAAAAAACAGCAATTAAGCCAAGCCCAAGTGGGTGACCTGCTGTATCTACCCGGTCATGTTGCAGTGTATTTAGGCACTAGTGACGGCCAAGATTTTATTATTCACGACGTGCATGGCTTAGCTTACGACAAAACGGCAGCGGGCCATTACCAAGGTATTTTAAATGGTGTTTTTGTCACGCCGTTATTACCGCTTAAAGTATCGCACAGTCAAACCTATCTTGATGTGATTTACTCTATTAAATCACTACGTTAACAGAGGCTTATATGAAAATTACAGACATTCGACTGGGTATGTTGCGGGTGCCGCTAAAAACCCCTTTTAAAACCGCCTTACGTACTGTTAACTCCATTGAAGACATAGTGGTGATGGTTGAAACCGATACCGGCCATATTGGGTATGGTGAAGCGCCGGCCACGGCGGTGATTACCGGCGATATTCATGGTTCTATTATTGAAGCTATTCGCACGGTGATTAAACCCAAATTAATTGGTCAAAACATTGCGGATCTCAATCATATTAATAAGCTGATCCAAGGCTGTATTATGAAAAACTACAGCGCTAAAGCTGCAGTAGAAATGGCCGTGTATGATTTATTTGCCCAGTCTTATAAAACACCGTTATACAAAATACTCGGTGGTGGCGTGCCAAAAATTACCACCGACATTACTATTAGTGTCGATTATATCGATAAAATGGTTGCCGATTCGTTAAGTGCCATTGATCGCGGCTTTGAAACCTTAAAAGTAAAAGTCGGTAAAGATATCGGCGTGGATATTGAGCGAGTAAAAGCTATTTATGCCGCGGTAGAAGGCAAAGCATTAATTCGCTTAGATGCCAACCAAGGCTGGACGGCGAAAGAAGCGGTGTATGCCTTACATAAGTTAGAAAGTGCAGGTGTGCGCTTAGAGTTGATTGAGCAACCGGTTAAAGCGCATGACTTGGAAGGCTTAAAGTTTATTACCGAACGGGTGCACACTCCTGTGATGGCGGATGAGAGTAGCTTTGGCCCACGCGAAGTTATTGATTTAATAAAAATGCGTGCCGCCGACATTATCAACATTAAGCTAATGAAAACCGGCGGCATTGCCAACGCCATAAAAATTGCTGATATTTGTGCGTCTTACGATATGCAATGCATGATTGGCTGTATGCTAGAAGCCAGTATTAGTGTGGCAGCGGCAGTGCATGTTGCGGTCGCTAAATCTGATGTGATTACCAAAATAGACTTAGATGGCCCTTCGTTATGCTTATTTGATCCGGTAACCAGTAGCGTAAAGTTTAACGATGCCGATATTACTATCGAAGATGCGCCTGGTTTGGGTATTACCGCTATCCAAGGGTTAGAAATGCTAGATTAAGCTAGCGTAATTAGGACACTAGTGCGGCTAGTTCGTCTGCTTTTGTTGCAACATTAAATATAAAATATGGCACAGGTGCTGCTGTGCCATTTGCACTAATAAGGGATTGGTGAGCAAGGTGTCATCACTGCTTAACGAAAACAAAGCCACATCGGCTAAGTTATTTAGTGCATTTGATTGATAGCTGGTTAAACTTAAGCAACGAATATTGCGTTGTTGCGCATGTTTGGCCAGCATTAATAAATCTTTATTTTGGCCTGACTCTGAAATTAAAAACACTAAGCTACTGTCAGGCAAGCTATTGACTAATTGCAGCGCGATGGACGGATCAGTATGCAATAACGCTTGTTTGCCCAGCTGTAACAACCGGTACTGCATATCTTGGGCTACGATTGCTGACTTACCATAACCCGCCACAAACACACTGTTGGCATTTAACAACAGCGCATAAGCATCTTGTAGCGTTTTCTGATCGTTAATTTCTAACATAGCCCGTAAGTGGGTGATTAAACTAAATTGAAAGTTTTCAACCAGTACCGTTAAATCATCGGCCATGGCTTCTGAAGTTGTATGATCGTTTCGGCTTAACGTAGAAGCAGTTATAACAGCTTCATTAACGGCCAGCTTTAAATCCGGATAGCCTTTAAAACCTAATCTTTGGCAAAACTTCACCACACTTGACTGACTGGTGCCTACTGCATCCGCTAATTGTTGCGATGAATAGTCTCGAAGCAAGTTAGCGTTTTCTAAAATAAAGTCAGCTAGTTTGCGTTCAATAACTGACATTTGCTCTAACATGCCACGGATTTTCAGTAAGGCCACCATTGCCGCTTCCTTATTATTGTTTTATGCGTAGAAGTCTTGCTTTAGGCAGTAAAGGCAGCTGCCATGCAACTTGTAAGCGTTGGTACTCGGCAACCGGCAATAACACCATTAATGGTTGTTTATTTGGATCTAACCAGCTAACGAGCGTCTCCAGTTGCTGCTCTGGCATGGCAGTGCAACCCGCCGTTGGCGAAGAGTTTGAGCGCCATAAATGCAGAAAAATACAACTGCCTTTACCCGCGACATTATTTGGGTTGTGCGCAACCACCACGCCAAGCTTATATAAAAAATCGTTATTATTATGAATATCTCGGCGCATTGGCTCAGTTGAGCCTACTGCTGCGGCCGCACCGGTCTGGTTAGTATCAATAATTTGGTTATACCAACTAGAATCGGCCACATCTACGCAGTAATGGCCGGTTTGCATCTGCTGATAGGGAAAGCTGAAGTCACGTGTGGCATAACCAAATGCGGAGGTTAAGGCAAATATGCCCGCTGGCGCTCTGCCATCACCTTCTACTTTTTGTTGGCCTTTTTGTTCGGGGTGTAAGCCTAAGCCCCAAGCGCTGCCACTTTTACCCAAGGTAACCGCTGTGCTAAGTCCTGTTGCTTGCCACTGGTCTTGTTGTTTTTCATAGCTAACTAAGGTGCCAGTAGTGGCATCCCAGTTATCACTTATTACTAGCACTAACTGCTGGCTGTCATGGTTTATTGTTGCTTGAACCAAAAAGCTAGTACTGACTAATGCGGCTAATAGGCTACATAAGGCTAGAGTTGAAAAAAGTCGCATACTTACTCCATTGATACTTTTAGTTATAGAGATAACGTGTTTAGCTTACGCCGAATTTGTTATTAACAGTTTAAGTAAGTATTGAATAATTTATTCCAAGTTGGCAAGGCTTGTTTAAAAACTCAGCAAAAAAGGCACAAGCAGCGGCCTGTCTGCGCTAGCAATAACCCTAGCGCGATGATAACCCCACATTTTCCCACCTAATTGTTAAAATTTGTTGTAACGCTTATTTTTACTGGCTTAGCTAACCGTTAATCGATTCAGTTTTTACCTTGACATTGGACAAAGCTGCACCCTAAACTGTATCTTCGTGGGGAATTGTGGATAATAGTGGATCGAAAAGCGGTTCAATTACAAAAAGCCCCTAGTAATTACAGTAAGTTTCAGATTAAAGGATGCAGGTAACTTAATGTTTCGTGGCTCATTTACATTGACATTGGATGTGAAAGGACGGTTAGCGCTACCCGCACGCTACCGTGATACCTTGCTGTCTGATTGTCAGGGTCATTTAATCTGCACCATCGATATTCATGATAACTGTTTATTACTTTACCCGTTACCAGAATGGGAAATTATTGAAGATAAATTAAATAAGCTGTCCAACATGGACCCTCAGGCACGTCGTTTACAGCGTTTGCTGTTAGGCCACGCCACGGACTGTGAAATGGATAAAAATGGCCGAATTTTAGTGCCAGCTTTACTACGCAATCATGCCAAGCTAAATAAAAACATTCGTTTAGTTGGCCAACTTAATAAATTTGAAATCTGGGACGAAACTGCTTGGCTAGCGCGTGCAGCAGAAGATATTGCATTAGAACAAGCGCAAGCCGGTGACGTTGAGTTATCAGAACGATTACAGGACTTTTCACTGTAGATGACTACTTCAGCCCATATCTCTGTGTTACTAGAAGAAGCACTGCAAGGCTTGGCCATCAAGCCTGACGGTTGCTATCTTGACGGCACCTTTGGCCGTGGCGGACATAGTCGGGCCATTTTAGCGCAATTAGGGCCTCAAGGGCGCTTATTCGCCATAGATCGAGATCCTGCAGCCATTGCCACTGCGGCCGCTTTTAGTGCCGATACTCGCTTTCATATTACTCACAGCGCCTTTTCAGCTTTAGCGGAAATAGCCGAGAAACAAAATATTGTCGGTCAAGTCGATGGTATCTTACTTGACTTAGGCGTCTCGTCGCCGCAACTTGATGATGCAGACCGTGGTTTTAGCTTTATGCGTGATGGGCCATTAGATATGCGCATGGACCCAACCAGTGGCATTAGTGCCGCGGCATGGATAGCCCACGCCGACGTGGAAGACATTAGCTTTGTACTAAGAGAATATGGCGAAGAAAAATTTGCTTGGCGTATCGCCCAAGCTATCGTGGCTGCTCGCGTGGCAACGCCTTTTACCCGCACCTCTGAATTAGCCAAGCTTATTAGTGACAGCGTGCCTAAAAGTAATAAAGAAAAAAAGCATCCTGCAACGCGTAGCTTTCAAGCTATCCGTATTTATATCAATAGCGAATTAGACCAAATTAACCAAGCACTACTTGCTGCACTTAAAGTGTTAAAGCCGGGTGGCCGCTTAGTGGTTATTAGCTTTCACTCGCTAGAAGATCGCTTAGTTAAGCAGTTTATGCGCCGCTACGCTAAAGGTGAGCCTATTCCGCGCGGTATTCCATTAACCGAAGCGCAAATGCAAAAACGTACCGAGTTAAGTTTAGTCGGCAAAGCCATTAAAGCGTCGGATACAGAGTTAAGTGTTAATCCTAGAGCGCGCAGCGCAGTGCTTCGTATAGCGCAAAGGCAGGCACATGAGTAGCATTAGCTTACCACGCATTATTGGCCAACAATTATGGCAGCAAAAAGTTGCCATGGTGTTGTTGGTCGCGTGTATTGTTAGTGCACTGGCTATAGTCCATTTTGCCCATTTAAATCGGCAGTTAATTACCGCCCAAGATAAAATGTATCAGCAACGTGATCAGCTGGACATTGAATGGCGTAACTTGCTGCTAGAGCAGCGATCGTTGTCTGAGCACAGTCGAGTAGAAGATATAGCGCGGCATCGGCTCAATATGATCCGGCCTAGTGGCGCTCAAGACATAACGGTGACGATGCCATGAGCCGAAGCAAAAAAACACCCCAGGCCAAAGCCAGAACCTCACCGTCAGTACTAAGCTGGCGTTTTGCGTTAGTAATGGTGCTGTTAACTTCAGTGTTTTTTGCCTTAGTAGCGCGGGCAGCTTGGTTGCAAGTGATTGAACCGGACATGCTTATTAGCCAAGGTGATATGCGCAGTTTACGCATTGAATCTGACAGTGTGATGCGCGGCATGATAATCGACCGTAATGGCGAAGAATTAGCGGTCAGTGTACCGGTTGAAGCCATTTGGGCCGATCCAAAAATTGTGATTGAAAAAAATTCGGCTGCTGATGAACGTCGCTGGCATGCCCTTGCAGAAATATTACAACTGACCCCAGCTGAGTTATTAAATAAAATTGGCAGTAACACTCAGCGACGTTTTGTCTATTTGCAACGTCAAGTTAATCCTGCGGTAGCCGGCTATGTGCGGCAATTAAAAGTGCCTGGGATTTATTTTCGTGAAGAGTCGCGTCGTTATTACCCTGCTGGTGAAGTTACCGGGCAGTTAATAGGTTTTACTAACGTTGATGACGTTGGCGTTGAAGGTATCGAAAAGCGCTTTAATGATTATTTAACCGGCACTGAAGGGCGCAAGGTTATTCGCAAAGATGCCAAAGGCCGCGAAATCGAAGTGATTACCCGCGAGCGAGCGGAGAAAGCCAATAATTTACAACTCAGTATTGATCAGCGTATTCAATCAGTGACCTATCGCGAATTAAAATCAGCCGTGCTGTCTTATGGTGCCACTTCGGGTTCAGCCATGGTGGTCGATGTGCAAACCGGCGAAGTGCTGGCCATGGTTAATAGCCCGTCGTTTAACCCGAATAATAGACGCAATGTCCCCGCATATTTATTTCGTAATCGTGCCATTACCGACACCTTTGAGCCGGGTTCGACTATGAAGCCTTTAGCGGTGCTAAGCGCGTTAGAATTTGGCGCCACTAGTTTAAGCTCGGTGGTAGAAACTAGCCCCGGCTATATGCGGGTTGGTGGTAGCTGGGTGCGTGACGGCGTTAATAATAAAACCTTAGACTTAACCGGCATCATCCGACGCTCCAGTAACGTTGGCGTAAGTAAATTAGTGTTATCCATGCCAGTCGAGCACGTGCTTAGTGTCTACGCCAATATGGGCTTAGGCATTGATACTGGCTTGGGCTTAAATGGCGAAAGCAGTGGCATGTTAAGCCATCGCAGTCGTTGGTCTGACTTTGAACGCGCTACATTATCTTTTGGCTATGGCTTATCGGTAACCGCCGCCCAGTTAGTAAAAACATACGCCACTATGGCGAATGGTGGCGTAAGCCGTCCTTTAAGTATTTTAAAAACCAGCGAAATTCATCCTGGCGAGCAGGTGCTTAGCCGGCAAAATGCGTTAGCCATGTTGGAAATGATGGAAGCCAACGTATTACCAGGTGGCACGGCAACGCGTGCTCAAGTTCGCGGTTATCGCGTCGGTGGCAAAACAGGTACGGCACGTAAAGCCATTGCCGGTGGTTATGGTGAAGATTATGTGGCGTCGTTTGCTGGTGTTGGACCTATCTCCAAGCCACGTTTAGCCTGCGTAGTGGTGATAAATGAGCCAGCGGGTGATTTTTATCATGGTGGTGAAATTGCTGCACCGGTATTTGCTAAAATTATGGGCGCATCGATGCAGTTATTAAATTTAGCGCCAGATGCCAGCGAACAGGCACAGATTTCAATTGCTGGAGGTGCCAATGCTGGTTAATGCAATGAAGTGGTTAGAGAATATTTATCCACTACAACACAATTATCAGTTAAGGCATTTACAGCTAGATAGCCGTAATGTTGCTGCGGGCGATGTGTTTTTGGCCATCCCGGGTGTTGCTCAGCATGGCAAAGATTTTATCGACCAAGCCTTAGCTAAAGGTGCGGCTTTAGTGCTAACAGATAGCGCTGGTGTCGAAGACTCACGGGTAATAGTGCTGCCAGAATTAATGCAAATATTACCCAGCTTAGTGGCAAGCTTTTATCAGCAACCCGCTGCCGATATGGCGTTGGTGGGTATTACTGGCACTAATGGTAAATCCAGTACGGCATTCTTTATTAATCAATTAGCGCAAAGTGTTCAGCGCAATGCGCAAGTTATTGGCACTTTAGGCTATGGCAATTTTAATAACTTAACTCCGTTAGCCAATACCACGCCGCATTATGTCGAAGTGCAAAAAATATTAGCCCAAGCTAAAGCTGAGCAGGCCGATTTAGTGGCGATGGAAGTGTCATCTCATGCTTTAGCCCAACAGCGCTTAGCCGGTTTACAGTTTAATGTTGCCGTGTTTACCAATTTAACCCGAGATCACTTAGATTATCACGGCTCTATGCAAGCTTACGGCGCAGCAAAAGCGGCATTGTTTCAAGCTGATATGTGTCAAGCGGCAGTGATTAATGTCGCTGATGAATTTGGTCGTCAGTTAGCGGGCAGCATAACAGTACCTTTACTGGTGTATGGTAATCGCGAACAGTGTCAGGGTTTTAGTCAGTTTTTAGCCTATTCCGATGTTATTGCTACCACCAGCGGCTATCAATTTACTATCAGTAATGCCACTGAGCGGCATAGTTTACATTTGCCATTATTAGGCGAATTTAATATCCAGAACGTGTTGGCAGCAATCGGCAGTTTGCAATTACTTGGCTACGATTTAGCTACCTTAGTTAAAGCAGCAACCAGCTTAATAGCCGTGCCAGGTCGGATGGAGCAGTTTATTTGCACCGATGAATTTGCCGCTGTTATTGATTACGCCCATACCCCAGATGCCTTACAACAAGCCTTATTGTCATTAAGACAGCATAGCGCGGGTCGCTTATGGTGTGTATTTGGCTGTGGTGGTGATCGGGATAAAGGTAAGCGGCCAATAATGGGCCAAATTGCCGAGCTATATGCAGATCATGTCATTATTACCGCAGATAACCCGCGTAGCGAAGACATCTTAACCATCTGTGAAGATATTGCCGCTGGTATGAGCCCAGATGCGCGTTATCAAATAGAACCTAATCGTCAAGCGGCCATTAAGTTAGCACTAACCAGTGCCCAGCCTGACGATATCGTGTTAATTGCCGGTAAAGGCCACGAGACAATACAAATTATTGGCCAGCAACAAATAGCCTACGATGAGCGCGGCTATGTGCAGCAACTAGTGACGGAGTTATCAATATGATTAACTTAAGTTGCCAAGCCATTGCAGAAATCGTTCAAGGTCGCTTAGTCGGCGCTAATGTGCAGATTAACAGCGTTAGTACTGATAGCCGTAACATTAATCCAGGTCAGTTATTTATTGCTTTAACAGGCCCGAACTTTGATGCCGCTAATTTTGTGGCAGACGTTAAAGCCCAAGGCGCAACGGCAGTGATTGTTGAACGGCCAGTTGATGTCGATATTAGCCAAATTATTGTTGCCGACAGTCGTATTGCCTTAGGTCAACTTGGTGCTGCAGTAAAAGCGAAATTAGCCTTACCTTGCGTTGCAGTGACCGGCAGTGCTGGTAAAACCACAGTTAAAGAAATGATGGCGGCTATTTTAACCTGCTCTGGCTCGGTATTGGCCACTAAAGGCAATTTTAATAACGACATAGGTTTGCCATTAACATTATTAGCCTTAACCGAGCAGCATAAATACGCGGTATTAGAGCTAGGCGCAAATCACCAAGGTGAAATTGCTTATACCACCGCCTTAGCTAAACCTGATGTCGCCATTATAACCAATGTTGCCGCATCGCATTTAGAAGGTTTTGGCAGTGTAGCGGGCGTGGCAACGGCAAAATGTGAAATATTCCTCGGTTTAGCCAGCGATGGCGTGGCCATTATTCCAGCGGATAGTGAGTTTACGCCGTTTTGGTTGCAGCGCTTAGTTGGTAAAAAGGTGCAGCAATTCTCGGCCAGCCAAGTGACCGACTACTACGCAACCGACATAGTGTTAGCCGCAGATGGTTGTGCGCGATTTATGCTGCATACCCCGCAAGGTGATATCGCCATTACGCTAACCTTACCGGGTAAGCATAATGTTAATAATGCCTTAGCCGCCGCTGCAGGTTGTATGAATTTAGGCGCTAGTTTAGGTCAAGTGCAATTAGCTTTAGCCAGTATGCCACAAGTTAAAGGCCGAACTAATGTGCTGCAAGTTAGCCCAGAGTTACGCATTATCGACGATAGCTACAATGCCAATGTGGAGTCGGTAAAAGCGGCTATAGATTTATTAGCTTCGTATGAGGGCTTACAAATATTAGTGCTGGGCGATATGGGCGAATTAGGTGCAGATGCCCGTTTATATCACGAAGAAATTGGTTTTTACGCTAAAAAGTCCGGTATTAATCTGTTGTTCACCCTTGGTGTGTTATCACAGAGCGCCAGTGACTTGTTGCAACAACAAGGCGCTCACTTTAGTTCGCGACAGGCCCTAGTTTCACGCTTGCTCGCTACCATTAATGAACAGCAGAAAGTCACCCTACTAGTGAAAGGTTCGCGTAGCGCGAAGATGGAGTTAGTTGTGCAAGACTTGCTAGAAAGTTGTCAGCAGGAGATTAACCCATGCTAGTTTGGTTAGCAGAATACCTCACGCAGTATTTTAATGCGTTTCATGTCTTTAGTTATTTGACCTTCAGAGCCATTCTGGGGATCTTAACCTCGTTATTAATCAGCTTATATTTTGGTCCTAAGCTGATTGCTTACTTACAAAAAATGCAAATTGGCCAAGTGGTACGTAGCGATGGCCCAGAAAGCCATTTCTCTAAAAGCGGCACACCCACCATGGGCGGACTATTAATTTTAGGCTCAGTGCTGATTAGTAGTTTGTTATGGGCCAATTTAAGCAATAAATATGTCTGGGTAGTGTTATTTGTTTTAGTCAGCTTTGGCACCATCGGCTTTATTGATGATTACCGCAAAGTGATCCGTAAGGATCCCAAAGGCCTTATTGCCCGCTGGAAATATTTATGGCAATCGCTATTTGCCATTATGACCGCTGTTTTCTTATACGTTACAGCCGAGCGTCCGGCTGAAACCGCGCTGCTAGTGCCTTTCTTTAAAGATGTTATGCCGCAATTAGGCATTATGTTTATCGCCTTAAGTTACTTTGTCATAGTCGGCACCAGTAACGCGGTTAATTTAACTGATGGCTTAGATGGCTTAGCTATAGTGCCTACCATTATGGTGGCCTCAGCTTTCGCTCTTATTGCTTATGTTAGCGGTAACGTTAATTTTTCTACTTATTTAAATATCCCTTATCTGCCTCATGCCAGCGAATTAGTCGTGATGTGTGCCGGCATTATTGGTGCCGGTTTAGGTTTCTTATGGTTTAACACTTACCCAGCGCAAGTGTTTATGGGGGATGTGGGTTCGTTGGCCTTAGGCGCAGTTTTAGGTGTTATTGCTATTTTAGTTCGCCAAGAAATCGTGCTGTTTATTATGGGCGGTGTCTTTGTGATGGAAACGATGTCGGTTATTTTGCAAGTCGGCTCGTATAAATTACGCGGCCAACGTATTTTCCGCATGGCGCCCATTCACCACCATTATGAATTAAAAGGCTGGCCAGAGCCGCGAGTTATCGTCCGGTTTTGGATCCTATCCATCATGTTTGTCTTAGTTGGCTTAGCCACCTTAAAGTTGAGATAAGAAAATGATGCAAAGTTTAGCTAAAAAGCGTATTGCAGTAGTCGGGTTAGGCCTATCAGGTCTGGCGACTGTGCGCTTTTTACAAAGCTTAGGCATTAAACCGGTGTTAATGGATAGTCGGGCTAAGCCTGCGGCGATTGAACAGATTGCAGCAGAAAAAGTCGATGGTATTTACTTAGGTAAGTTAGATGCAAACCGCTTAGCTAAAATGGATATGATCGTGCTAAGCCCAGGTTTAGCGCCGAGTCATCCGGCGATTCGTTTTGCCGTGGCTCAAGGCGTAGAGCTAGTGGGCGACGTGGAATTATTTGCACGCTTTTGCCAAAAACCTATTATTGCTATTACCGGTTCTAATGGTAAATCTACCGTGACTAAGTTGGTGGAAGCCATGCTGCAGCGCAGTGGTATTAATGCGTTAGCAGCCGGTAATATTGGGCTGCCGGTATTAGATGCCATCACTCAGCCTAACATTGATGTGTTTGTACTGGAGTTCTCGAGTTTTCAACTAGACACTACCCAGTCTTTGCATAGTGTGGCGAGCTGCATTTTAAATGTTAGTGCCGATCACTTAGATCGTTATAACAATATGGCCGCTTATACGGCATCGAAACAGCGGGTATACCAACACACTAAATTAGCAGTATTTAATGTTGATGATGCGGCCACAATGCCACAAGATGCCGAAAAAACCTTAGGAGTCAGCTTAGCGGATGCTGATTTTGGTATCTGTCAGGTTAACGAGCAAGCTTGGCTAAAAGTCGCTGGCGCAGCCTTATTGCCAGTAGCACAGATGAGCTTGTTTGGTGCCCATAATCAATTTAATGCCATAGTCGCTGCCGCTTTAGCCCTAGCTGCAGGTGCCAGCCGTGACGGTTTAATATCAGCATTACAACAGTTTCAACCTTTAGCTCATCGCTGCATTTTAGTGCTAGAGCATAAGGGTATACGTTGGGTTAATGACTCCAAGGCGACCAATATAGGCGCGACTTTAGCTGCGATTGCCGGTTTAAAACCCAGCGTAGCAGGTAAATTAATATTAATCGCCGGTGGTGATGGTAAAGGCGCCGATCTGACTGAGCTGCAGCCTGTTTTACAGCGCGATGTGCAGCAGTTAATTACCTTAGGTAAAGACGGTCCAGCAATAGCGGCATTAACAGCCAATAGCATTGAAGTGAAAAGCTTAGTCGCAGCGGTTGCAGCTGCAGCCAAAATAGCCCAAGCCGGCGATATGGTGTTGTTATCACCTGCTTGTGCCAGCTTAGATATGTTTAGCAGCTATGGCGAGCGTGGCGATCAGTTTGTCCAAGCAGTTAAAGCGGAGGTGCTATGAAACAGTTAGCATTATCGCAATGGCAAAACCCGATTCAAGTATTGCAGCAGTGGTGGCAAGTAGATGATGGTGCCGCTTACGATAAATTGTTTCTGATTTTACTAATGCTTATTTTATGCTTTGGCCTAGTAATGGTTACTAGTGCTTCGGTACCCGTTGCTTCAAGATTATTTGATAACGAGCTGCACTTTACCATACGCCACTTGGTGTATATCGGCATAGGTATTAGCTTATCCGTTGTCGTGTTATCTGTGCCCGTGCAGTGGTGGCATAGCAGTAATATGTTGCTGTTAATTGCGGGCTTAGCGCTGTTAATTGCGGTGTTAATTGTAGGTAAAAATGTTAATGGTAGTACCCGTTGGTTATCAATTGGCCCGATTGGCATTCAAGCCGCAGAGCCAGCAAAACTGTTCTTTTTTGTATATTTAGCCAGTTACTTAGTACGTCGGCACGAAGAAGTACGTGATAACTTTAAAGGCTTTTTAAAACCGTTGTTAGTGCTGGTCGTATTTGCGGGTTTATTACTAATGCAGCCAGATTTAGGTACTGTGATAGTGATGTTTGCCACCACAGTCGCGTTATTATTTTTAGCTGGCGCGCGAATTTGGCAATTTATGCTGCTTATCGTCACCGGGTTGTTATTAATCGCGGCGTTAATTTTTTATAGCGAATATCGCTGGAAACGGGTTACCGCATTTTTAGATCCTTGGGCTGATCCGTTTGGTAGTGGCTATCAGTTAACCCAATCCTTAATGGCCTTTGGTCGTGGTAGTTGGTTTGGCCAAGGCTTAGGTAACAGTATTTTAAAACTAGAATACTTACCTGAAGCGCATACCGACTTTATTTTAGCCGTTATCGCCGAAGAAACGGGCTTTATTGGTGTGACCATTTTACTAACGTTACTATTTACTTTGGTGTATCGCGCTTTACGCATTGGTCAGCGCGCCTTGGCCAAAAACATGAGCTTTCATGGCTTTTTAGCTTACGCCTTATCTATTTGGATTGGTTTTCAAGCCGCCGTTAATATCGGTGTCGCCACCGGCGCATTACCCACTAAAGGTTTAACGTTACCCTTTGTTAGTTCAGGGGGTAGTAGCTTAGTGGTAATGCTGGTAGCTGCTGCATTATTGCTGCGTATCGATTTTGAAACTCGATTTAAAGGCCGTCAGGCTATTAGTGGTGGCCGTCATGACTAAGCCAATGAAATCGCCTCGCATTTTAATTATGGCTGGTGGTACGGGCGGGCATATATTTCCTGCAAAAGCTGTGGCTATGGCGTTATTAGCCCAAGGCTGGCAAGTACATTGGTTAGGCAGCCAAGACCGCATGGAAGCCCAGTTAGTGCCAAAATTTGGCCTGCCATTTCATAGTATTCAAATCTCTGGCTTACGTGGCAAAAGCCCATTGTCGTTATTAAAAGCGCCTTGGATGCTAATTAAGTCGGTGTGGCAAGCACGACGCATTATTAATACTGTGCAGCCAAACCTAGTGCTTGGCTTTGGCGGTTATGCCAGTGGCCCCGGCGGTTTAGCCGCTTGGTTAAGCCAAGTGCCATTAATTATTCATGAACAAAATGCCGTGGCCGGTAGCACTAATAAACTATTAGCTAAATTTGCCCGCAACGTATTAGTGGCATTTCCAAGCGCATTTGCAGCCTTGCCTAAACAGCAGCTAGTGGGTAACCCAGTACGCGCCGAGTTAATTAATGTCGGTCAGCAACATAACACCAGTAAAACATTAAATGTGCTGGTCATCGGCGGTAGCTTAGGGGCTAAAGCCTTAAATGAACAATTACCGGTTATTTTTGCCGCAGCCGCTGCTGCTGGACAAGTTAATGTTCAGCATCAAACCGGTACGGCGTTATTAACCAGCACTGAGCAGCGTTATAACGCACTGGCTCAGCCAGGGTTAAGTGTTGATGTGGCAGCATTTATAGATGACATGGCCGCGGCGTATCGCTGGGCCGATGTTGTGATCTGTCGTGCTGGTGCTTCTACGGTTAGTGAAGTAGCGAGTGCCGGTGTGGCGGCCATATTTGTGCCGTTACCTAATGCGATTGATGATCATCAAACCGCTAATGCCCATTGGTTAAGCCAACAACAGGCGGCGTTAGTAATAAAACAAACAGAATTAACGGCTGCCAACTTGCTGCCGATGCTGCAGCAATGGTTAACAGATAAAACGCAATTACAGCAACTTGCTAGCACTGCCAAAGCCTGTGCATTAGATAATGCCACCGAGCAGGTCGTGCAATTTTGTCAGCAAGCTGTGGCGCAGCCCGTAACAGGAACAACGATATGAATCAGGCACCTCAACAGCAAAAGCTCGCCATGCGCCGAGTAGAGCGCATCCACTTTGTCGGCATTGGTGGTGCGGGTATGGGTGGTATTGCTGAAGTTTTAGTCAATGAAGGTTACAACGTATCCGGTTCAGATATCGCGGCAAATGCGGTGACTGATCGCTTAGCTTCACTGGGTGTGGTGATACATTTTGGCCATAACGCAAGCTATATTGCTGGCGCCAGTGTGGTGGTGGTATCGAGTGCTATTCATTCAGATAACGCAGAAGTGAAAGCTGCGCGTGAATTACGCATTCCAGTGGTGCGCCGCGCTGAAATGCTCGGTGAGTTAATGCGTTTTAGGCATGGTATAGCGATTGCCGGAACTCACGGTAAAACCACCACCACAAGTTTTTTAGCCTCTATTTTTGCTGAAGCCGGAACGGATCCTACTTTTATTATTGGTGGACTATTAAATTCAGCTGGCTCTAACGCCCGTTTAGGCGCAGGTCGGTATTTAATTGCAGAAGCCGATGAAAGCGATGCTTCATTTTTACATTTACAACCGCTGACGACTGTTATCACTAATATCGAAGCCGACCATATGGATACCTACCAGGGCGACTTTGAAAAAATGAAAGACACTTATATCGAATTTTGTCATAACTTGCCGTTCTATGGTGTAGCCGTTATTTGTTTAGATGACCCGGTTTTGCGTGAGTTAATTCCGCAAATTGGCCGGACTATTTTAACTTATGGTTTTAACCCAGATGCTGACTATGTGATAAGTGACTTTTCGCAACAGGGTACGCAAAGTAAATTTACTATCACCGATCCAAGTGGTGCGCAGCGCCTAGTGGTGTTAAATCTACCGGGTAGACACAATGCCTTAAACGCCACGGCAGCTTTTGCAGTAGCCGTAGATGAAGGTATTAGTGAAGCCGCCATTTTAAACGCCTTACGCCAATTTGAAGGTATCGGCCGTCGCTTTCAACAATACGGTGAGTTTGATACCGGGACCGGCAAAGTATTATTGCTCGACGATTATGGTCATCATCCCACTGAAGTTGCCGCCACTATTGCTGCTGTGCGTGCAGCTTGGCCAGAGCGCCGCTTAGTGATGGCCTATCAGCCGCATCGTTATAGCCGTACCCGCGATTTATATGATGACTTTATTAAAGTGTTATCCAGTGTCGATAGTTTATTGCTACTAGAAGTCTACGCAGCGGGCGAAACGCCCATTACCGGCGCCGATAGTCGCAGTTTATGTCGGTCAATTCGTACTCGTGGTCAGCTTGATCCTATTTATGTTGCTACGCCTGCAGAATTAGCCAGCAATATTGCCGATGTGTTGCAAGACGGTGATGTATTAATTACCCAAGGTGCCGGCAATATTGGCTCTTTAGTTAAGCAATTAGCGGCGATGGAATTAAACATTCAACAATTAAAACAATCTACAGGAGCAGGCATATGACAGAAAAAGTCGCCGTGCTATTAGGTGGACATTCTGCAGAGCGTGAAGTGTCACTACGCTCAGGAACCGCTGTGCTTAATGCCTTGCTAGACAGTGGTGTCGATGCATTTGGCTTTGATCCTAAGTTACAACCGTTAACGGAATTAGTTAGTAGCGGCGCCAATAAAGTCTTTATTGTGTTACACGGCCGCGGTGGTGAAGACGGTAGCATGCAAGGCGCATTGCAAACCTTAGGTTTAGCCTATACCGGCAGTGGTGTTTTAGGCTCGGCCTTAGCTATGGACAAAATTCGCTGTAAGCGTTTATTTCAAGCCCAAAACTTGGCTACCGCACCTTTTGCCGTAGTGCATAGCGAAGATACCGACTTTGCCCAGCTGTTAGCCGATTTAGGCGGCAAAGTAATGGTTAAGCCTGCCAATGAAGGCTCAAGTATTGGTATGAGTGCAGCAAGTAACGTAGCCGAGCTAGAGCAAGCGATTAAAACGGCGCTGGTGTATGACAACGAAATATTAGTCGAGCGCTGGATCAGTGGTCGGGAATTTACGGTGTCTATTGTCAATAACCAAGTGTTGCCGATTATTGAAATGCGCACGCCACGTGATTTTTATGATTACGAAGCAAAATACCAAGCCAATTCAACCGAGTACTTATGCCCAGCACCGATTAGCGCTGAGCAAACTGAGCTAATGCAGCAATGTGCGTTACAAGCGTTTCAAGCTGTAGGCGCTAGCGGTTGGGGCCGGGTCGATTTAATGATGGACAGCGCAGGCCAACATTATTTATTAGAAGTAAACACTGTGCCGGGTATGACTGAAAAGTCGTTAGTGCCTATGGCCGCTAAAGCGGCAGGGATGAGTTTTCAGCAATTGGTAGTAGCGATACTTTCTCAAACAGATGCACATAGCGCTCATCAAACGGAGCAGCAACGCTAATGATTAACTGGCCGAACATGCAATTTAAACAAACAGGCGCATTCTATGCTGGCTTGGTGTTTTTCTTGTGTTCGGTTGCCGGTTTAATTTGGGCAGGGGTGGCGTTAAATACTTGGCTGCAAGGCCAACAAAATGCACCAGTGCAGCAAGTTAAACTGTATGGCGATTTTCAGCATATTGATGCTGCAGAATTGCATCACGTGTTGCAACAGCAGTATGTAGGTAACTTTTTTCGGGTGGATGTGGACCAAGTGCAGCAGTTCCTGTTACAGCAGCCTTGGGTATTTCAGGTCGCCGTGCGCAAACAATGGCCTGATGCCCTAGTGGTAGTAGTAACAGAACAACAACCGGTGGCACGTTGGAATCAGCAACAATTAATAAATAAACACGGTGCTTTGTTTAGCGCACCGTTGCAGCAGCTGAAAACCGACTTGCCCTTGTTAACTGGCCCAGAAGGCAGCGAGCAGGATGCCTTGGACATGTTCCAGCATATTCAGGGTTTATTAGCCTTGCATCAGTTTACGCCATTAACCCTGGCCTTAACTGAGCGTTTTTCATGGCAATTAACCTTAAGCAATGGCGTAGCGTTAAAGTTAGGTCGTGACGATATATTAAAACGGGTACAACGTTTTGTTGAATTGTATCCGGTGATAACTAAACATAAAAATGAACCAGTTAGCGAAGTGGATTTACGCTACGACACCGGTATAGCTGTGCGTTACAGCGATAATGATACGAAGAGAAAAGCATGACAAAGTCGTTAGAACGAGATTTGATCGTAGGTTTAGATATAGGCACTGCCCAAATTAAAGCGGTGGTAGGTGAGATCACGGCTGACAATCGCTTAAGTATTGTTGGTGTGGGTACTCATGTATCGCGCGGCATGGATAAAGGCGGCGTTAATGATCTGAACTTAGTAGTACAAGCCGTACAACGGGCGATTAATGAAGCCGAGCTAATGGCAGATTGCCATGTATCTTCAGTCTATTTAGGTATTTCTGGCAAACATATTCGTTGTCAAAACGAAAGTGGCATGGTGCCGATTAACGACACTGAGGTCACAGCAGAAGACGTATTAAATGTTATTCATGCTGCTAAGTCAGTTCCTATTTCAGCTGAACGGCGCATGTTGCATGTATTACCTCAAGAGTATTCGGTAGACATGCAAGAAGGCATTAAAAGCCCAATTGGTATGTCAGGTGTACGTATGGAAGCTAAAGCCCATATTGTCACTTGTGCTAATGATATGGCCAAGAACATTGAAAAATGTGTAGAGCGTTGTGGCTTGCAGGTTGATCAGCTTATTTTTACCGCTTTAGCCTCTAGCTATGCGGTATTAACCGATGACGAAAAAGAACTCGGTGTCTGCGTAGTGGATGTTGGCGGCGGTACAATCGACATTGCTATCTTCACTAATGGCGCTTTACGCCATACCGCAGTGATCCCGGTAGCGGGTAACCAAGTCACTAGCGATATCGCTAAAATATTCCGCACACCAATTAGTCATGCAGAAGATATTAAAGTCCAGTATGCTTGCGCGCTGCGTAGCATGGTAGGTAAAGAAGAAAGCATAGAAGTTCCTAGTGTTGGTGGTCGTCCAGCACGTTCTATGTCACGTCATACCTTGGCTGAAGTAGTTGAGCCACGTTATCAAGAATTATTTGAACTGGTACAAGAAGAAATTCGCAGCTCTGGCTTTGAAGAGCAAGTGGCTGCAGGAATTGTGCTAACCGGTGGCACCGCCAAAATGGAAGGTGCAGTAGAGTTTGCCGAAGATATATTTCAAATGCCGGTACGCGTAGGTCAGCCTATGCATATCAGCGGTTTAAAAGAGTATGTACAAGATCCGGCCTACGCCAGTGTAGTCGGGTTGTTGTTATACGGTAAAGATGCGCGCACAGAGCAGAAAAAATCTGCCGATGTTCGCAGTTCAGTGAGCAGTTTCGTTAAACGGATCAGCAGCTGGTTTAAAGGCGAGTTTTAAGATACAAGCGTAAAAAACGGAGAGAGAGCTATGTTTGAATTAATGGAAAACCACAGCCAAGAAGCTGTAATTAAAGTAATAGGTGTTGGTGGCGGCGGCGGTAACGCAGTTGAGTATATGGTTGCCAGCAATATTGAAGGGGTAGAATTTATTGCGGCTAATACGGATGCGCAAGCATTACGTAATTCGTCAGCCAATATTACCTTACAACTAGGTGCCACGGTAACTAAAGGCTTAGGTGCCGGTGCTAACCCAGAAATTGGTCGTCGTTCAGCAGAAGAAGACCGCGAAAATATCAAAAAAACTATCCAAGGTGCCGATATGATCTTTATCGCCGCTGGTATGGGTGGTGGTACAGGTACCGGTGCAGCGCCAGTGGTTGCTGAAATTGCCCGTGAGTTAGGCATTTTAACCGTTGCTGTTGTGACTAAGCCGTTTCCTTTTGAAGGTAAAAAGCGTACAGCTTATGCCGATGAAGGTATTTTAGAGCTAAGCAAGCATGTTGACTCGTTAATCACTATTCCTAACGACAAGCTATTAAAAGTATTAGGTAAAGGCACTAGTTTACTAGATGCATTTAAAGCCGCTAACAACGTATTGTTGGGTGCTGTGCAAGGTATTGCTGAATTAATTACCCGTCCGGGTTTAATTAACGTCGACTTTGCCGATGTGCGTACGGTAATGGCTGAAATGGGTACTGCTATGATGGGTAGTGGCCGTGCGTCAGGTCCAGATCGTGCAGAAGAAGCAGCAGAACAAGCAATTTCAAGCCCGTTATTAGAAGATATCGACTTATCAGGTGCTAAGGGTATTTTAGTCAACATTACAGCTGGCTTAGATATTAGTATCGAAGAGTTTGAAATCGTTGGTAATGCGGTTAAAGCCTTTGCTTCTGAAAACGCTACTGTCGTTGTAGGTGCGGTAATTGATATCGAGATGCAAGACGAATTACGTGTCACAGTTGTCGCAACAGGTATTGGTGCAGAGCGTCGTCCTGATATCAGCTTAGTGCAAAGCAACCGTCAGCAAGAAACTACACGTCCGGTGTACGGTACTGCAGGTGGCAATGCGCTGCAATCAGAAACACAAACAGTACGTGTTGAGCAGCCACAAGCGCAAACACATGCAAATACTCATGCTCATAGCCATGCTAATAGTCAGCAGCAACCTGCTACTAAAGCACAAGCAGAAAGCAAAGCGAATATTGATATTTTTGATATTCCAGCATTTTTGCGCAAGCAAGCAGACTAAGTATTAGTGCTGAGTAATGAGTGTTGAGTTTTGAGTTTTGAGTGCTGAGTTTTGAGTGCTGAGTTTAAGTGCACAGCGTTAATTGCTGAGTGCTTGGCTGGGTTAAAATTGTAGCTTAATTGCTGCATAGGCTGTTATTGCTATAAAACTGTTGCCGTTTAATGCTGCACAGCTATTAAGCAGTTGTTCAGTCAGCGTTTGATAGGGTAGCCTATTTGTGCTATGCTTCGCCGCCGTTTTGGTTAAGGGTGCTTTAAATTTTAAGCAGGACTAAATTATGACAAAACAACGTACCATCAATAAAAGTGTCAGCTCCATTGGAGTCGGATTACACAAAGGCGAAAAGGTTACGCTTACTCTCCGACCTGCGCCCGATAACACAGGCATTGTGTTTCGTCGTGTCGATCTGGATCCGATAGTTGACTTTAAAGTGTCGCCAGAACTGGTAGGCGATACCGTGATGTGTACCTGTTTGATCAACCAAGACGGTGTGCGTTTATCAACTACTGAGCATTTAATGGCGGCAGTGGCAGGTTTAGGTATAGATAACTTAGTAATTGAAGTCGATTCGGAAGAAATTCCTATTATGGACGGCAGTGCTAATCCATTTGTTTATCTATTACTTGAAGCCGGTGTATCTGAGCAGCGTTTAGCCAAAAAATTTATTCGGATTAAAAAAACAGTACGAGTAGAAGACGGTGAAAAATGGGCTGAGTTTAAGCCTTATAATGGTTTTAAAATTGACTTCGCCATCGATTTTGACCATCCGGTTATTTCTGAAACCGTACAGCATATGCAATTAGATTTCTCTGCAGCAGGTTTTATTAAAGATATAAGCCGGGCGCGTACTTTTGGTTTTTTACATGAAGTCGAATACCTTCGTGCTAATAACTTAGCCCTAGGTGGCAGTTTTGATAACGCGGTAGTGTTAGATGAATACCGGGTGTTAAATCAAGACGGCTTACGCTATGACGACGAATTTATTAAACATAAAATTCTCGACGCCGTAGGCGACTTATATATGGCAGGCCACAGTATTTTAGGTGAGTTTAGAAGCTTTAAAACCGGCCATGCTTTAAATAACCAATTGTTATGTGAAGTGCTGGCGCACCAAGAAAACTGGGAATTTGTGACCTTCGAGCACAAAGAAGAAATGCCTATTTCATATTTAGCGCCGCAGCTAGCATAAGCTAAGCTACCAGCTATCCATAAAAAGTCAGTTATTGCCTAAGCATTAGCTGACTTTTTTGTTTATACCGCACTCGATTCTTAGTCGTTAGTCACCTGCTGTTGAGTCACTTGTAACTCGTCACTTGTCACCGCAGTTTAATCATTTAGCTCTATTCTTGGCTAAATTCAATAACGCTTGCTTTAGTTTACCGTCAGCACCTGCTGCTACCGACAATAAGGCATCAGCCGCTTGCGCCGATAAATTATGTTGCATCGCAACAGGTTGGGCAATTTCTACCTTAAATTGGCGGGTTTGGCCGGTGGGTGAAGCTTCAATTTCAATGCCGGCTAAATCAGGCAAGATTTTTTTGCGAAAATTGTCTAGAATAGCATCGCGCTGCATTTTTAGCCGAGTTAGCCAAGAGGGCGAGCTGCATAAGATAATAGCTCTGCCATCGCGAATGCTGGTTACTCGGCAAAAGCTAAGTTGCTCTAGTTGTAATACCTGCGCTAATACCGTATTCAGCTGTTGCATTAGCTTAACTTGCTGCTGTTGGTTTGCTAGCGAGCTATGGGCTAATACCTTATTGATATCCTTTGGTTTTTCAGTATAACGTGCCATGAATTTAACGCGCTCAACATAATTTAATAGCCTAAGTAGTGTAACAGCTTCTGTATTTTTTGGCAGAATCTAAATTGGCTATTGAAAGCTTTAGCATTTGTCACCATATCTAGCGTATTATGGTGAGAATTTCACATAAATTACTTTCACCTTTAAATACTGGTTTGCATGAACTAGCCAGGGCTGCACTGCAGTTTTAACTTAATATGGTAACTGGATAATGTTTGGAAAACTTTTCACCAAATTAGTTGGTAGCCGCAACGACCGCTTCTTAAAAAAACTACAAAAACAAGTACAGCAAATCAATGCGCTAGAGCCGGAGTATCAAGCCTTAACCGATGACCAGCTGCAGCATAAAACTGTCGAATTTAAACAAAAAATAAAAGACGGTGCTACGCTAGACGACCTCTTAATTGAAGCTTTTGCTACCGTGCGCGAAGCCAGTACTCGGGTATTTGGTATGCGTCACTTCGACGTTCAATTACTTGGCGGTATGGTACTGCATCAGGGTAAAATTTCTGAAATGCGCACCGGTGAGGGTAAAACCTTAACCGCTACGCTACCTGCGTATCTTAATGCGTTAGGCGGCGGTAGTGTGCACGTTATTACAGTTAACGATTACTTAGCCCGTCGTGATGCTGCAACAAACGAGCCGCTGTTTACCTTTTTAGGTATGAGCGTTGGTGTCAACGTACCGGGTATGGCGCACGTTGATAAGCAAAAAGCTTATGCAGCCGATATTACCTACGGTACTAATAACGAATTTGGTTTCGATTACCTGCGTGACAATATGGCCTTCTCGCCAGACGACCGCGTTCAGCGCGATCAGGCTTTTGCTATTATCGATGAAGTTGACTCGATATTAATCGATGAAGCCCGTACACCATTAATTATCTCGGGCCCAGCGGAAGATAGCTCTGAGCTCTATCAAAAAATTGATTTGTTAGTGCCACAGCTCATTAAGCAAGAGCAAGAAGACGAAGAGGGTAAGCACGGCGATGGCCATTTCACTTTAGATGAAAAAGCGCGTCAGGTTTACTTAACCGAAGAAGGCCAAATTAAAGTTGAAGATATGCTGCGCGAAGCGGGCATGATCGGCGAGCAGGACACTTTATTCTCAGCGGCTAATATTACCTTATTACATCACGTGTATGCGGCATTACGTGCTCATCAACTATTTAAACGCGATGTCGATTACGTGGTTAAAGACGGCGAAATTGTTATTGTTGACGAACACACCGGCCGTACTATGGAAGGGCGTCGTTGGTCAGAAGGCTTACACCAAGCGGTTGAAGCCAAAGAAGGCGTTAATATTCAAAACGAAAACCAAACCCTTGCTTCTATAACCTTTCAAAACTATTTCCGCTTGTATGAAAAGCTATCCGGTATGACAGGTACAGCTGACACCGAAGCATTTGAATTTCAACAAATATATGGTCTAGAAACTATCGTGGTGCCAACAAACCGGCCTATGGTACGAAACGATATGGCCGATTTAGTCTATTTAACGGCTGAAGATAAATACCAAGCCATTATTGCCGATATTATTAAAAAGCAACAAGCTAAACGTCCGGTATTAGTGGGTACAGCTTCAATTGAAAGCTCAGAATATCTATCTGAGTTACTCAATAAAGCTAAAATCACTCACAAAGTATTAAACGCAAAATTCCATGCTAACGAAGCTGAGATTATTGCCAATGCCGGTCGGCCAGGTAATGTCACAATCGCTACTAACATGGCAGGTCGTGGTACCGATATCGTCTTAGGCGGTAGTTTACAAGCTGAACTAGCCGGTTTAACCGACGCTAGCGAAGAGCAAATTGCCCAAGTAAAAGCTGACTGGAAAATACGCCACGATGCTGTTGTTGAGTCGGGTGGTTTACATATAATAGGTACTGAGCGTCATGAATCACGTCGTATTGATAATCAGTTGCGCGGTCGTTCTGGTCGTCAAGGTGATAACGGTTCAAGCCGGTTTTATTTATCGTTAGAAGACTCGTTAATGCGTATCTTTGCTTCAGATCGGATGTCAGCCATGATGCGCCGTCTGGGTATGGAAAAAGGCGAAGCTATTGAGCATCCATGGGTCAGTCGTGCCATTGAAAATGCCCAACGAAAAGTAGAAGCGCGTAACTTCGATATTCGTAAGCAATTATTAGAATTCGATGACGTGGCTAACGATCAACGTAAAGTTGTGTACGAGCAACGTAACGAGTTATTAGACGCTTCTGATATCAGCGAAACCATTACGGTTATTCGTGGTGATGTAGTTGAAGACTTAATTAGCCAATATATTCCGCCAGAGTCGTTAGACGAAATGTGGGATATTCCGGGCTTAGAGCAGCGTTTAAAAGCTGACTACGCGTTAGAATTACCTATCACACAATGGTTAGCCGACGATAAAAAGCTGTTTGAAGAAAAGCTACGCGAGCGCATTCAGCAAGAAGTAGAAAAATCGTATCAAGAAAAAGAACAAATGGTTGGCCCAGATGTATTGCGTCAGTTCGAAAAAGCCATAATGTTGCAAAGCTTAGATACCCACTGGAAAGAACATCTAGCAGCTATGGATCACTTGCGCCAAGGCATTAACTTACGTGGTTATGCGCAAAAGAATCCTAAGCAAGAATATAAGCGCGAAGCGTTTGAATTATTCTCAGATATGCTAGAAAACTTAAAAATAGACGTTATTGGCGTACTAGCACGAGTGCAAGTTAAAGCCGCAGAAGACGTTGAAGCGGTAGACGAGCAACGCCGCAAGGCTGACGCTGTTCCGCATAGCTATCAACATGACGAAGTTGAGCAGTTAGGCGCTGACGTACCTGAGACAGCACCTGTCGAAGTAGCGCAAGGACCAGTGATCCGTGATGGCGAAAAAATTGGCCGTAACGATGCTTGTCCATGTGGCTCAGGCAAAAAGTACAAGCAATGCCATGGCAAACTTGTCTAAGCCGATGTTTGACAATAAAACAATAACAACGGAGTCAGCTAACGCTGGCTCTGTTGCTTTAAAGCCAAAACAGTTACATGTCGCTGTAGGTGTCATAATTCGTGATAACCAAGTGCTACTAAGCTTGCGCAGTAAGCAGCAACATCAAGGTGGTAAGTGGGAGTTTCCTGGTGGCAAGGTAGAAGCCGGTGAAACCGTCTACAACGCGCTAGCACGCGAGTTAAAAGAAGAACTAGCCATAGAGGTGGTAAGCGCCGAACCCTTTATGCAGCAAGCGTTCAGCTACCCAGAGCGCAATGTATTACTCGATATCTACTTAGTGACTGAGTTTACTGGTCAAGCCCAAGGCCTAGAAGGCCAACCACTACAATGGGCCAGCTTCGCCCAGCTATCACAACTTAACTTCCCCGATGCCAATCAACCTATAGTCGAAAAGCTGCAACAGCAGTTTATGTAGTCTTTTATGGTTGTTTGTACTACAAGTCTGTTACTAGTTTAAGCAAAAATTAAGCATCGAAGCCGTAAGAATCTGTTTCTGCTGATTAATCAAATCAAGATTTAAAAAAGTCATTATCCTGAGCGATAAACTCTTGCTCTAATTCATCTAAATATTGCTCTGATAAGGCTGCATCTATTGGCGATTTATCGGGAATACGATGATTCTCTGCGGCCCAATCACCTAAATCAATTAATTTACAACGCTTACAACAAAATGGCCGAAACTCAGATTCAGCCGACCAAACCACAACAGTGTCACAAGTCGGACAATTAACTTTAGTAACCATAATCCCCTCAAAAATCCGGCATAAAAATCAACCGCGAGTATAGCAATTTTCAAGGGGTCAGAGTACTTGAAACTCAAAAAGCCTTTCAAGTACTCTGACCCCTTGAAAAACATTTATTATATATTATCTTTAAATTAACATTTTATTAATGATGGGGTAGGTAATGCCTAGGAGTCGGCGGATCTGTGTGGCGAATATTCCACAGCATGTAATACAACGAGGTAATAATAAACAAGATTGTTTTATAGGAGCTAAAGATTACCATCTGTATTTAATTAAATTGGCTGAATGCGCTGAGCAATATCAGGTTCAAATACATGCCTATGTGCTGATGACTAATCATGTTCATTTGTTATTAACACCACTAGTCGATGGTGCAACAAGTCTATTTATGCAAGCGCTTGGTCGTTGTTATGTGAGGTATTTTAATATAGAACATAAGCGCACGGGGACTTTATGGGAAGGGCGCTATAAAGCCTGTTTAGTGGAGTCCGATCGTTACTTTCTGGCGGTTAGTCGTTATATAGAACTTAACCCGGTACGTGCGGGTATGGTTGCAAATGCAGCAGATTATGCTTGGTCTAGTTTTATGCATAATGCACTAGGTACATTTAATCCGTTGTTAACTGCTCATCCTGTATATTTGGGCATTGCCGAAAACAAACCATTGCGATTAGCTTGGTATCAACAGCTATTTCAGCAGCAGACCACTAATGAGGAGTTGGCAGCTATTAGAGCCGCGACTAATCGTTGTTGGCTGCTTGGCTCTGAACAGTTTAGCCAGCAATTAAGCCAGAAAACCGGGCTGCAGATAAAGCGAGCAAGTCACGGTGGTGACAGACGATCTTTCAAGGGGTCAGAGTCGTTGAAAGACTAAAATCGTTTCAAGTACTCTGACCCCTTGAAATGTTGCCGGTTAATTAGGCAACTTTATCGCGCTTATCCTCCGTTGTTTCATCTGGCTTATGTTGTATTGCTTTACTATTGCTATTAATAGCGATAGTTTTTGGTTTCATTGCTTCAGGGATTTCCTTGACTAAACCAATAGTTAATAAGCCATGGTTTAAATCAGCTTCTGTCACTTCAACATAATCTGCTAAATTAAACTTGCGCTCGAAGGTGCGGTTTGCAATGCCGCGGTGAAGAAATTTACCGGTAGTTTTTTCTGCTTTATTTCCGCGCACAGTGAGCACATTTTTTTCAACCTGAATATCGATTTCTTGCTCTGAAAAGCCGGCCACAGCAAGGGTAATGGCATAGCGGTTCTCATTCAACATTTCGATATTATACGGGGGGTAGCCATTAATATTAGTTTCGGTTGTTAGCGCGCTATCAATTAACGACGCTAAGCGATCAAAACCAATGCTGCTACGATAAAGTGGGGTAAGATCAATTGAGTTCATATTAAATCCTCCATAAGAAGCGAATTAAAATAAAGGCAACTAATTTAGAAAGCTCTCCATGCTGGACAAGCTTTCTAGTCACTTATATAGGAGCGATTTGCTAATTTTCAACAGCAATATTTAAAAAATTTTTTAATTCACTTAAGTTGCAGCGTTAACAGCAGGCGAGTTTGAATTGTTGGCTATCGGTGCTGTTATTACGGCCGGTTTCGTCGCAGAGTTGCATAAAACGGATGGCGTAGCGGTATTTATTTCCACTGACCGTTGGGTAAACACCGGCGTCTATGGGGTAACTTAAGCGTAGTAGTTCATATTTGTCGGTATTGCTTTGGTAGAAGCCATTATCGGCTATTATAGGCTCAAAATGGCCGCGTTCGCGGATAAAGCTAAGTACGAAATCTATGGCTTGTTGCACTAGGCTTAGCTGTTGATACCATTCGTTAGCCATTTGTTGGCGGTAGTCAATGTCAAGATGGATCCAATATTGCAATTGCGGCATATCAAAATAGCAGGCACCGCCGGGGATAGAGAAGCGTTGCCGCAGTGGTGATAAAAACTTATCTTGTTTTAAACTGGCAATAAACTTAGTGCTGCGCAGTAAATCGCTTTGCAACTTAACCGCTTGTTGTAGCATAACTTGCAGTTTATCGTCAGACACAGAAGGGTGGCTAGACCAAGCAACTAAAGCGGTTTCGCAGCGTTCTACGTCTTTTATTAAGTCGGGTCTAATATCGTTGCGGTCAAGTATTTCAATTAAATCGAACAAGGTATTAAAATACGCTTGTTGTTGCCATTCGTTTTCTAAAGCCAACAATTGTTGCAGCTGATTAAATAAATGCTCGACCCGTAAGTAAGTGCGTACTTTTTCATTTAATGGGTGTTCGTAAATCAGCTCTGTCATGCGATACCTATTTAAATTTAGCGCTATCATCTGCTCTTATCAGAACTTATCAGAACTTATTAAGAGTTATCAGAAGTCATATTTTTAGCGGCAGCAGCCAGTTGTAAATAACGTTTATGCAGCAGTTGCACCTGCGGTAATAACTGCTCTAGCGTACTGTCATTAACGATAACATCATCGGCTTGAGCTAACCGGTCTTCTCTAGATAGCTGGGCTGCCATTATGGCTGCCACTTGTTGCTCTGACACCTGATCCCGGGCTAAAGTTCGGCTTAGTTGCAAAGCTTCAGGTAAATCGATAACTAATACCCGGTGGCAATACAGCTGCAAATTATTTTCCAGTAATAACGGCGCGACTAATAACACATAATCTGAACTACAAGCTGCTAGATAAGTTAATAATTGCTGGCGAATAGCTGGGTGTAATAATTGCTCTAACCAAGTTTTTGCAGTCGCATCGGTAAATATATGTTGCCTAAGCGCTGGCCGATTTAAGCTGCCATCAGCTAACAACATACTAGGGCCAAATTGCTCGGCAATCGCCGCTAAGCAGGCAGTGCCGGGTTTAACTACATCACGGGCAATAACATCAGCATCAACATGTTGCACGCCTAAATCGCTAAACAGGTTAGTGACGGTAGTTTTACCACAACCAATACCACCGGTTAGGCCTACAATATATTGGCTCATCAGGCTAAAACCTTAGTTAAATGCAAAGAGACCGCATTAAGAACAAGTGACCCGCGGCATTGCCGCTAGTGACCGCTCACAAGGTGAGCTAGTTACCGTTCGCTATGCGAACTAGTGACGTTTGACACCACTAAGCACTAAAAACTCAGCACTCAACACTAATATATTCCTATATAGTTTAGGTAAAGATTAGTTAACTGCTCGCCCCACAGTATGGCAATCCAGCCTGCGGCGGCGATATAAGGGCCAAAAGGAATGGGTGTAGCTTTATCTTTACCTTGAATGGTTAATAGTGTGATTCCCACCACAGCCCCAACCACTGAAGATAATAGAATAATTAACGGTAATTGTTGCCAGCCTAATAGCGCACCAAAAACGGCTAATAATTTAAAATCGCCATAACCCATGCCTTCTTTGCCAGTAAGTAGCTTAAATAGCCAATATACAGACCATAAACTTAAATAACCGGCAGCGGCGCCAACGATAGCTTGGCTGGGGTTAACCATAGCTGAATCAGTTAGGCTAAATAATAACGCTAGCCATAACAGCGGTAGGGTGAGCTGATCTGGCAATAACATTTTATCGATATCAATAAAAGTTAAAGCAATTAAGCCCCAGGTTAAAAAAATCATTAATAGTGCAGGTAAGCCAAAGCCTAATTGCCAAGCCACTACCATAGCCAACACTGCGGTTAAGCTTTCTATAATCGGGTAACGTAAGCTAATTGGGGTTTTACAACTGCGACATTTACCCTTCAGTAACAACCAACTAACAACAGGAATATTGTCATAAGCTTTAATCCGCGCATTACACATCGGGCAGGTAGAGCGGGGCACGGCTAAATTAAACCGTGCTGCTTTGTCGTTATTTGCCGGTGTTGAGCTAGATGCTTGTGCTACATCGTCAGTTTGTTCGGCGGTAACAAAATAGGCTTGATACTCTGCTTGCCAGTCTAACTCCATCATTTTTGGCAAACGATAAATTAGCACATTTAAAAAACTGCCAACTATTAAACTAATTAAGCCGGCAGCGACAATAAATAGCGCCGGATTTTGTTGCAGTAATAAAGTTAATTCTGCCATTAAATAATTGCACCCATTTGGAAAATAGGTAAGTACATAGCAATAATTAAGCCACCAACTAACACGCCTAATACTGCCATTATCATAGGCTCTAATAATGCCGTTAAACCATCTACCGCGTCATCCACTTCTTGTTCATAAATATTAGCTACCTTTGATAACATACTATCTAAGGCACCAGACTCTTCACCAATGGCCACCATTTGCACTACCATTTCTGGAAAGCGCTTAGTTTGTTTCATGGCTATATACATTGGGTTACCCGAAGAAACCTCTTCGCGAATATATAAAATAGCATTTTTATACACTTCGTTACCCGAGGCACCGGCGGCAGACTCTAAAGCTTCAATTAACGGCACACCAGCAGCGAAAGTAGTGGATAATGTGCGGGCATAACGCGCCACAGCGGCTTTATTTAAAATATTGCCAATTACTGGTGCTTTAAGAATTAAACCATCCATCCAGGTTCGAAATTTTAGATTACCGCCATAAGCTCTTTTAATACTATAGCCAAAAGCGATTAAGGCAAACAATACCACCCACCAATAGGCTTGCATTATTTCAGATATTCTTAATACCAGTTGGGTAAAGGCGGGTAATTCAGCGCCAAAACCAGCAAAAATTTCGGCAAATTGTGGTACAACGAAAATTAATAGAATAGAAGTAACAATACCAGCAATTACTAATACAGCCGCTGGGTAAAACATGGCCTTTTTAATTTTTGATTTTAATGCTTCGGCTTTTTCTTTATAAATAGCGATGCGATCAAAAATACTATCTAAGGCACCTGAAGACTCACCCGATTTTACTAAATCGCAATATAATTCATCAAAATGCTTTGGGTGTTCGCGCAGGACTTCAGATAACGGGATACCAGCTTGAATTTTCACTGATATTTTTTGCATTAAATTACGCAAATTTTTATTATCAGAACCAGAAGCAATTAAATCAACGGATTGCACTAACGGCACACCGGCACCGAGCATGGTAGCAATTTGCCGGGTAACTAAAGCAATATCGGCAGCGGTAATGCTTTTACCGTCGCCAAATAATGAGCGTGGTTTTTTCTTTACCCCAGAAGGGGTAATGCCTTGTTGACGCAGTAGCGCTTTAACTTCGGCAACACTAGCACCTTTTAATTCACCGCTAACTTTACTACCGCGGCGACTAACACCCTTATAATTATATACATCAAGCTGTTTTATTTTTATGTTATCTGCCTGAGCCATATTCTGTCCCTGTTATTCTTATATTTCTTATATTAACTTGGCTACTAGCTATAGCGCTTTGTTATCAGCTTTTATAGTGTTGCTATCAGCTTATATAGATTGGTTGTTATTTCAATTATATTCTTGTTTTTGCATTATTTTTAGGTTCTGCCTTTTACTATGCTTAACCTTGGGTTACTCGGTTTATTTCAGCCAAACTAGTCATGCCGGCTGCAGCCTTTATTAACCCAGATTGACGTAAATTGTTAATGCCTTCTAATTGGGCTTGTTTAGAAATATCAATTGAGTTACCGCCTTGCATAATAATATCGGCCATTTTCGGTGTAATAGGCATTACTTCATAAATACCGACTCGGCCTTTATAGCCGCTAGTACAGTTATCGCAACCTACCGGTTTAAATATGGTTATTTTACCTAGTTGCTCGGGAAGAAAACCTTGTTTCAGTAACTCAGCTTCCGGTAACTGCTCGGGCTTTTTGCAATGGCTACATAAACGCCGCGCTAAGCGTTGCGCGATGATTAAAGATACCGAACTGGCGACGTTATAGGCCGGAACACCCATATTGAGTAATCGAGTTAAGGTCTCTGGTGCCGAGTTAGTGTGCAAGGTAGATAACACTAAGTGGCCGGTTTGGGCGGCTTTAATGGCAATTTCAGCAGTTTCTAAATCCCGCACCTCACCCACCATCACTACATCAGGATCTTGACGTAAAAACGATTTTAATGCCGAGGAAAACGTTAAGCCAGCACGGGGGTTAACTTGCACTTGGTTTACACCGGCTAAGTTAATTTCTACTGGATCTTCAGCAGTAGAAATATTAGTTTGTTCGGTATTTAAAATGGCTAGGCCAGTATATAGCGATACGGTTTTACCCGAACCCGTTGGGCCAGTAACTAAAATCATACCTTGTGGCTGATTTAAGGCGGCTAAATATAAGGCTTTTTGTTCCGGTTCATAACCGAGTACATCGATACCGAGCATAGCGCTATCAGAGTCGAGAATACGCATTACAATTTTCTCGCCCCAAATCGTCGGCAGGGTACTTACCCGAAAATCGATGGACTTTTTGGCCGAAAGTTTTAACTTAATCCGGCCATCTTGTGGCACTCGTTTTTCGGCAATATCTAAACGCGACATGACTTTTAATCGCGCTGATAGCCTTGTGGCAAGCTCCACTGGCGGGTTAGCCACCTCATTTAAAATACCATCGATACGAAAGCGAATGCGGTACATTTTTTCATAAGGTTCAAAGTGTAAATCTGAGGCGCCTTTACGAATAGCATCGAGCAACATTTTATTGATAAAACTAATAATCGGCTGGTCATCTTTATCGGTTTCTACACCGACAAAGTCATCGTCAGCTTTATCTTCTATACCTAAAGAGCCTAAATCCCATTCGGTATGACCAAATTCTTGGTTAAAGCTATTATCAAAAACTGTATCGATAAGTTTTGAAAGTTTGGTAAAATCGACCACGACTACTTCAGCATTTAAGCCAGTATTAAACTCACAGTCTTCAATGGTTTGGATATCAGTTGGGTCTACTACGGCTAAAAACATACTGCGGCCACGTTTACCTAGTGGTAGCATATTTGTTTTGCGCACCAGTTTTTCATTGCGCAAATCTTCAGGCACTAGGCTACTGTCATAATGGTCTAAATCGAATTGGGTGGTTAAGCTTATTTTGGCAGCAGCATCCGCTAAAATAGCGCTGGTGATTAATTTTTCAGTTATTAATAACTCAGGCAAGTTTTTATATTGACTACCTTTTTCGGTAATCATTTTTAAGGTTTTATCTGAATCAACTAAACCAAGTTGAGTTAAGCGTTTTAACAGAGTCGACGTTGCTGTAACTGCCATTAAGAATTGAGTTCCTATTATAGTTGTTTTTAAAATTAGGAAGATAAATTGATTATGCCAGTAATGCTGTTTAATTCAAGTTTTAACAAGATATGAATAGGTTACTTTAAAATAAAAAAAGCCAGCAAAAGCTGGCTTAAATTAATAAAGTTTAGCATTGATAAAGATTAAGCAGTTATTGGTAAACCTGCACCTTTCTGACATTGCTGAACAGTGGCTTTTGCTGTACCTATAGTTGAAATTACCATAGTATAAGTTAATGTACCATTAGCATCAATAGTTGCACTTAATTTACAGCCTGCATTTTCCCATGCTAGAACTGTGTTCTTAGCTTCTTCAACAGCAGGAGTAGCAGTTAGGTTAGGCTCTGATCCGATTTCAGCTGCTAAAGTGGTGCAGCCAATACCTGTTTGGATACAAGCTTGTGTCTTAGTGGCAAATGCTGAGATACCTTTCATAGCCTGGCCGCCGTAAGATGTAGCAACGTATTCACGGTAAGCCGGTAATGCTACTGCAGCTAAAATACCAATGATCGCAACAACGATCATTAATTCAATTAGGGTAAAACCTTGTTGTACTTTTTTCATCTTTTACTTCTCCTGAGTTTTAGAATAGCCCGAAGGCTAGTATCTATTCTGGGCATTTTTTTACTAGGTGCAATAGCAAAGTTAAAAAAAAAGCTAAATAAGCTTAAATAGTTGTTTAAATGTGGGTTTTTAATGAAAAATAACTATAACTTCAGCAGTTTGTATAGTAGAAAAGAGCTAGTGCTTTTGCTCTAAAAGTTAAGGGTGTTCAAAGTTACAAGGGTTTTTAACTTGCAAAAAAGGCGAACTGACCGAAAAAATCTTGGCCGCGGCTAGATATTAACCAGATAACTAATAAGGTATTGGCGAGGATGATTAAGGCGAATTCGCGTTGAAATAACCATTTACTGCTTTTATGACTAAGTTTTTTCTGGGCGATATACGCACCTGGCCAACCGCCAATTAAACTAAACAATTGTAAACTTTGTTCGGGTAGACGATCCCGTTGTCGAGCAATAGCGGCTTGTTTATCGCTACGGTATAACCAATAAGTAAATAAACTGGCTTCTAAATACAGTATGGGCAATAAATACGGTAAGGTGCCAAATAATACTGCGATGATAAACAACACAAAAAAGCCCAAACGGAAAAACAGCGCAATTTCTTTAGTGTGTTGAATATTGATGTTTTGCTGCTGGCTATGATTCAGGCTTGGTTTGTTATAAGCGTTTTTGGCTTGCTGCTTGCTGCTTGTAGCAGAGGATGTAGCACCATCCTGTTTAATTGCAGCAATACTTGCTTGTGCTAAGCATTCTGCCGAAGGTTGCCAAGGTGCAGCTATACGCCGACCTTGTTTATCGGTACCTTGCTGGAAGTTAAGCCGATCACCAACCTTTGGCCGGTACTCTTTCACTTGCTCTTTCACTTTATTAGCTGCGGTTTTAGTTATAGCGGTAATTGGCGGTGTGCTATCTGCTATCGGCGCGATATTCATCGCGCCATCTTGCAAGTTAAGATCGCGGATATGAAAAAAATACTTTTCTTGGCTTGGCTCAGCAACGATAAAACCAAAGCCTTTATCGTCACGCCAAAAAAACACTGTACCCGTTAAATGCATACGCTTTACGCTCAGAGCTTCGCTTAGTTGTGAGTTTTGAGTGTTTAGTGTTTAGTTATTAAACTGGACTGGCCCGAATAAAGTAAACACTTAACACTTAAATTTAAGAGTATATACGGTTCGGTTTACCCACACTAACACGCCGTAAACCCATCCCTGGGGGCTCATTTCCGCCCGTCCAGGGCTACAATGGTTAGTTTAGGGTTAAAACCGAACCTCAATAATTTATCTTAGTCAGTCCACAGTTCACAGTCCAAACTCAACTGTTAAAACCGAAAACATAATTTATTAACTATACTTGTAACCCAAACTGGCTGAAACCTCGCTTAACAAGGCGGAATAAACCGCCGTACTCGTCACTCGTCACTAATCACCTGCACTAAAAACTCAACACTAAAAACTCAACACTAAAAACTAAACACTCACCTTCAGTCTCATCGACAAATCGATCGCTTGCACATGCTTAGTTAAGGCGCCGCTAGAAATATAATCAACACCGGTTTTAGCCAATTCAGTTAAGCGTTCGCTGGTGATATTGCCGGAGACTTCTAATTTAGCTGGGCCGTCATTGTTGCCATTGTTCAGCTTAACCGCTTGCTCAATATCACTTAGGCTAAAGTTATCTAGCATAATAATATCGGCACCGGCGGCTAAGGCTTGGCTAAATTCGTCTAGGTTTTCAGTTTCCACTTCAACGGGTTTACCTGGAAAATTTTGCTTAGCGCTGGCTACGGCATTGGTGATAGAGCCGGCTGCGGCGATATGATTTTCTTTAATTAAAAAGGCATCAAATAAGCCTAAGCGATGATTAGTACCGCCGCCACAATTAACGGCGTATTTTTGGCCAAAACGTAAGCCGGGAATGGTTTTACGGGTGTCGAGTAACTTGGTATGAAAACCAGCTAAAAACGCCACATAACGCGCCGTTTGTGTGGCAGTACCGCTTAATAGCTGTAAAAAGTTTAACGCGCTGCGCTCACCAGTCAGTAAAATACGAGCGGGGCCGGTTAGGGTGCAGAGCACGGTATCGGCACTAACGTGGTCGCCATCTTGTACTTGCCAATTAACCTTTATATCTTGGCTAAGTTGCTTAAACACTTGATCGACAAAAGCGACGCCGCAAATAACGCAGTCTTCGCGGGTAATAATAGTGGCATCGGCTTGTTGCGCAGGCGGGATTAGCGATGCGGTAATATCACCTTCGGCCATAGATAAAAAGCCTAAGTCTTCGGCCAGTGCTGCGCTAACGCTGCGTTCAATTTCGTCTTGTAGTAAATCGGTATAATGTGTTTGCATGTTCTTTGGCTTACTAAGTAGTTGGCATACTCATGTGTTAATTAAGTACATGTATTAAAAAGTACAGGTGTTAATTAAGCATCAGTACCATTAGTTGTGCTGAATTAGGGTAAGTTGATTACCTTGTTGGTGGAATTCTAACTGTTTTAGCGCGCTCATGCCCAACAAAATCTCGGTACCGGCTAAATTAGGCACTATGCTGGCTGGAATATTATACAAAATAATGTCGCCTAATTGTAGTTGGGCAATTTGGCTGCGATAGGCGGTTGTTAAACCATTAGCAGTGTTCACTTGCATGGCTTGGCCTTGTGGCATGCCCAGTTGGCGTGCTGCTTCGACAGTAATGGCCACCGTAGTGGCGCCGGTGTCGAGCATAAAGTCGATAGGGTGCTGGTTAACTAAGGCGGTGCCAACATAATGGCCGGCTCTATTGCGAATTAGTACCGTGCGGACTTCGCCTTTAGTGCCAATGCTACTGTTTAATTGCTGATTGGGATTAAGCTGGGCATCAATGGCGTCTTGAAAAAACAAATACAGCATAGCCATTAACAATAACCAAGCGATTATAGAAAAGCCTTTAGCAAAGCCCTTGCTGCTGTTAATACGCCTATTATTGTGACTGCTATTGCCAGCAGTTTGCGGTGTTGGCTCTTGCATTCATATTCTCCAGCATTGACAATGTGCTATAGCTTAAACAAGGCTCAGCTTAAAGGCAAAAGCTCTGATGAATTCAATGACAAAAACAGCACCTAGTCAGCCAACTTTTCGGCAAAGCCCACATTGCGATGCCCGACCCGCAGATACGGTGGTGAGTGTGTTGGTGATCCATAATATTAGCTTACCGGCTGGGCAATTTGCGCCTAACCCAGAACAACATGCCTATGTTGATGACTTATTTATGGGGACTTTAGATACGACTGCCGAGCCGGGTTTTACTGATTTAGCCGGGCTTAAGGTGTCGGCACATTGTGTAATATGGCGCGATGGTCGAGTGTTTCAATATGTGCCTTTTGCTAAGCGGGCTTGGCATGCTGGAGTGAGCCAATTTGACGGCCGTGAGCGCTGTAATGATTTTTCTATTGGCATAGAATTAGAAGGTACGGATAATTTGCCTTATACTGATGCTCAGTATCAAAGCTTAATTATGCTGACAAAACAAATTATGCAATTTTATCCGGCGATTACACCACAACGTATTATTGGCCATAGTGATATTGCCCCTGGACGAAAAACCGATCCGGGTCCAGCTTTTGATTGGGCTCGTTATCAAACCGCTATTAAGGAGTTTACCCTATGACGTTAATCAGTATGCTGTTAGCACTTATAATAGAGCGCTTAGCAGTACGCAGTGATGCTTGGCAAGCCAGTGGCTACTTAAGAGCCTATGTGCGCTTAAGTGCCAGCTCGGGTTTAAGCAAGTTAGCATCGCATCGTATCGGCCAGTATATTTGGTTAGCCTTACCGGGTGCTGTATTGGCTTTAGTGTTGTGCTTATTAGACAGCCATTTAGTTAGCTTAGTGGTTAATACCCTAGTGTTATTGTTGGCCATTGGTTGCTGGCACTATAGACAGCTATATAAGCACTATTTAAATGCTATGGAGCGCGGCGACGAAGAAGCCGGTTTTTTAGCGATGCAACAAATTAGACAAGATAGCGGCAGCCGCGAGCAAAGTAGTTATGGCCAAGTACTAGTGTGGTTAAATTTTCAATATTATGCCGCTGTAGTGTTTTGGTTTTTGGTTGCCGGTGTATTTGGCGTTATTACTTATGCCTTAGTAAGGCATTTACAGCAGCAAAAAGGCCAATATAACGTTGAAGTAAGCGCTAGCGCTGACTCAGATGTTGAATTTGATACTGATTCAGATGATGATGAATTAGCCGCTAAGCAAGCCCCTGAGCAAGTAAGCTACCAAACTAGCGAACAAGCAGAAGCTTACTTCCGATGTGTACCTGCAGATAGTAAAGCGGTAGGTATAGTGGCGCATTGGTTAAATTGGTTTCCAGCGCGTTTGTTTGGTTTAGGTTTCGCTTTAGTGGGGCATTTCTCACGAGCAACCTCTACCTTATTAAGCTATTTTTTGGATTTTACGGCCGACAACGAGCTAGTAATAACCGAAGTAGCCGCTGCAGCTGAGCCCATGCCAGAGCTAGTGGTAAATACGATAGAAGAAAGCGGCCATATGCTGCAGTTAGCCAAGCGCAACATGCTGTTCTTTTTAGCCTTAACCGCCATGCTTACCTTAGCGGGTTGGTTAGCTTAAGCTTTTAGCATTTAATTAAAGGGGTCAGAGTCGTTGCCGTTGTTATGCGTTGCAACGACTCTGACCCCTTTATTACTTCCCCCCCCTAGCTTTGAGTGTTTACTCTAAGTATTTTCTGCTTTGCCTTTGGCTTTGTTCTCTGCTTTATTTACTTGAGAGTAGAATAATGTTACTTTATCGCGCATAAATGGATATTGGTAAGACCAATTTACACTTGGTTTTATGTTAGGCTACTAACTCACTTTTGAGGCGTTTTTTTACTTACATGGCAGACTTTAAAATTAAACCCGCTAAGCTTTCCGATAGGATAGTTGAACAGCTTGAAAACATGATGCTTGAGGGCAGCTTTGCTCCTGGCCAAAGGTTGCCGGCTGAGCGCGAGTTAGCAGAAAAGTTTGCGGTGTCTCGTCCTTCATTACGTGAAGCGATCCAGAAGTTAGAAGCTAAGGGCTTAGTGAACCGCCGCCAAGGTGGTGGTACTTATGTCAGTGAAAATTTAACTCAGGGCTTAACGGATCCGCTGTTTGAATTAATTGCTCGGCATCCAGAATCGCAGTTTGATTTGCTAGAGTTTAGGCATGCCTTAGAAGGAATTTGTGCTTATTACGCCGCGTTACGCGGTACAACGGCCGATTTTGCCCAGATTAAACGTTATTATGATGCTATTTGTGATGCACAGCAGTTAACGGATTTAGACAGTGAAGCTAAGGCGGTGGGTAATTTTCATTTAGCCGTGGCCGAAGCGTCGCATAATGTGGTGTTGCTGCATTTAGTTCGCGGTTTAATGCCATTAGTTGAAAAGAATATACGTATCAATTTAGACAGCTTGCAGCATAAAGAAGGCATTGTTGGCCAATTAAATCAGCATCGTCAGCGGTTAATGCAGGCGGTGATTAACGGCGAGCCGGAACAGGCGCGTCAGGCCAGTAATGGCCATTTAGCCTTTATTGAAGAAGCGTTGTTAGAGATAGGCAAAGAGCGGTCGCGCATTGAGCGGTCACTGCGGCGCACTCAGCAAAGCTAATACTGAGTAAAGCTAGTACTGAATAAAGCTAGTACCGAGCAAAGTAAGATGGGTTAAGTTTACTTGTAGCTTAATCAAAATAACTTTTTAACGACCATGTGTATATATAACACAGGCGTGTATAACCAAAGGAAACCTCGATATGTCTGAAGTCAATAAAGTTGACATCGACGCGCTAGAAACCAAAGAGTGGCTAGAAGCGTTAGAATCGGTTGTTCGCACTGAAGGGGTAGAGCGGGCTCAATTCCTGCTTGAACAAGTGTTAGGGCAAGCGCGTTTAGAAGGCGTAGCAATGCCTACCGGTGTGACAACTAACTACATTAATACCATAGCGCCGCAACAAGAGCCGGCGTACCCTGGTGATGTTAACTTAGAAAGACGTATTCGCTCGGTTATCCGTTGGAACGCGATAATGATTGTATTACGTGGTTCGAAAAAAGAATTAGACTTAGGCGGCCATATGGCGTCTTATCAGTCATCAGCAGCGTTTTATGAAACCTGTTTCAACCACTTTTTCCGCGCACCTAACGATAAAGACGGTGGCGATTTAGTGTATTATCAAGGCCATATTTCTCCGGGTATTTATGCCCGTGCCTTTGTTGAAGGTCGCTTAACGGCAGAGCAATTAGATGGCTTCCGCCAAGAAGTAGATGGCAAGGGTATACCAAGTTATCCGCACCCGAAATTAATGCCGGAATTTTGGCAGTTCCCAACTGTTTCGATGGGCTTAGGTTCTATCTCTGCTATTTACCAAGCACGGTTCTTAAAATATTTAAATGGTCGTGGCTTAAAAGACACCACAGAACAGCGGGTTTATGCTTTCTTAGGTGATGGCGAGATGGACGAGCCAGAATCACGCGGTGCTATTTCGTTTGCTGCCCGCGAAAAGCTGGGTAACTTATGCTTTTTAATTAACTGTAACTTACAGCGCTTAGACGGCCCAGTAATGGGTAACGGTAAAATCATCCAAGAATTGGAAGGGTTATTCCGTGGCGCTGGCTGGAACGTAATTAAAGTCGTATGGGGTCGTGGTTGGGACAAACTATTAGCCAAAGACACTACCGGTAAATTATTGCAGTTAATGAATGAAACCGTTGATGGCGATTACCAAACTTATAAAGCTAATGACGGTGCTTATGTACGTAAGCATTTCTTTGGTCGTTACCCAGAAACAGCAGCGTTAGTAGCGGATTTAACCGATGAAGAAATATTCGCTTTAAAACGCGGTGGCCATGAGCCTTCAAAACTATTTGCTGCCTTTAAAGCGGCGCAAGAGTGCACCGATAAGCCAACCGTTATTTTAGCTAAAACCGTTAAAGGTTATGGCATGGGTGAAGCAGCTGAAGGTAAAAATATTGCGCACCAAGTGAAAAAAATGGATATGACGCACATATTGATTCTGCGCAAACGTTTAGGCCTTGAAGATTATATCACTGAAGATCAGGTTGCTGAGCTACCGTATATTAAGTTGCCTGAAGGCTCGGCTGAACTAGCCTATTTGCATCAGCGCCGTGAAGCGTTAAAAGGTTATACGCCGAAACGTTTACCTAAATTTAGCCAAGCACTAACTTTGCCTGCGTTAACAGAGTTTGACGGCTTGCTTGAAGAGCAAAAACGCGAAATCTCTACCACTATGGCTTTTGTGCGCATGTTAAATATCTTATTAAAAGATAAAAATATTGGTCAGCAAATTGTGCCAATTATTGCCGATGAAGCCCGTACCTTTGGTATGGAAGGCTTGTTCCGCCAGATTGGTATTTATAACCCAGGTGGCCAAACCTATACCCCTGAAGATCGCTCGGTATTGTCTTACTATAAAGAAGATACTGGCGGCCAAGTATTACAAGAAGGTATTAACGAGCTAGGCGCGATGTCGTCTTGGGTTGCGGCTGCAACCTCGTATAGCACCAACGATTTACCGATGATCCCGTTCTACATTTATTACTCGATGTTTGGTTTCCAACGCGTCGGTGATATGGCGTGGATGGCCGGTGATCAGCAAGCGCGTGGTTTCTTATTAGGTGCCACTGCCGGTCGTACTACCTTAAACGGCGAAGGCTTACAGCACCAAGATGGCCACAGCCATGTATTAGCCAGTACAGTACCTAACTGTATCTCTTATGATCCTACTTATGCTTACGAGCTAGCGGTGATTATTCAAGATGGTATTGAGCGTATGTATGGCGAGAAACAAGAAAACGTTTACTACTACTTAACGGTAATGAACGAGAATTATCAGCACCATGCTATGCCAGAAGGCGTTGAAGAAGGTATTCGTCGCGGTATTTATAAGCTGGAAACCTTAAATGGTGATCGCGGTAAAGTGCAATTGCTAGGTTCGGGTACCATTTTAAAAGAAGTGCGTAAAGCAGCGGATATTCTAAGTAAAGATTACGGCGTAGCGTCTGATGTGTATTCAGTAACGTCGTTTAATGAATTAGCCCGTGATGGCCATGATGTTGAACGCTTTAATATGTTAAACCCAGAAGCAAAAGCGAAAACGGCTTATATTGCTACTGTAATGAATAGCGCGCCTACCATTGCTGCAACCGATTATATGAAGAGCTATGCCGAGCAAGTTCGGGCTTATTTACCATCAACCTCTTATAAAGTGCTAGGCACGGATGGTTTTGGTCGTTCAGATAGCCGTGAGAATTTACGCCGTCATTTTGAAGTTAATGCTAGTTATATTGTTATTGCGGCATTAAGCGAACTGGTTAAGCAAGGTGAGTTGAAGCAGGCTGTTGTTATTGATGCGCTGAAGAAATTCGGCATCGACAGCAGTAAAATCAACCCGCTATACGCATAAGAGGATTGCAAATGACTATTGAAATTCAAGTTCCGGATATTGGTGCTGATGAAGTTGAAGTCACTGAGATCTTGGTCAAAGTAGGCGATAGCGTTGCTGTTGATCAAACCATTCTCAATGTCGAAGGCGATAAAGCGGCAATGGAGCTACCAGCGACTGAAGCTGGTGTGGTAAAAGAAATTAAAGTCGCCATTGGTGATATGGTAAAAACCGGCAGCGTGGTAATGATTTTTGCTGGCGCTGAGAGTAAAGCAGAAGCTAAGCCTGAAGCAAAAGCTGATGCTGAGCCTGAAACAAAAGCTGAAGCTAAGACAGAGGCTGCACCTAAAGCTGCGGCAACGACCAGCTTACAAGATATTAATGTGCCAGATATTGGCGCTGACGCTGTAGAAGTGACTGAAATATTAGTTAAAGTAGGCGATAAAGTGTCTGCTGATCAGTCAATAATGAGTGTTGAAGGCGACAAAGCGGCGATGGAATTACCGGCACCTGTAGCAGGTACGGTAAAAGAAATTAAAGTGGCTATTGGCGATAAAGTGTCTAGCGGCAGTTTAATGATGGTGTTTGCAACTGCTGATGATGCCGCCGAAGCTGCTACAGAAGCTAAGCCTGAAACTACGCCAGATACAGCTGAAAAAGCACAAAGCGCTGAGCCTAAGCAAGCTGAGTCTCAACCAGCTAAACAAGAACAGGCTGCAACTGCAAGCGATGGCTTTGTTGAAAATAAAGAATATGCCCATGCTTCGCCGGTAATTCGCCGCTTAGCGCGAGAATTTGGCATTAATTTAGCCAAAGTTACCGCTACGGGCCGTAAAGGCCGCGTGGTTAAAGAAGATGTGCAAAACTATGTTAAGCAGTTAGTTAAGCAAGCTAGTAGTGGTGCAAGTGCTACGGCTAGTTCAGGCGGCGCTAACAGCGTAGGCTTTGATTTAATCCCATGGCCGAAAGTAGACTTTGCCAAATTTGGCGAAGTGGAAACTAAGCCGTTATCGCGGATTCAAAAGCTGTCTGGTGCTAACTTACATCGTAACTGGGTACGGATTCCGCATGTTACTCAGTTCGACGAAGCTGATATTACTGGCTTAGAAGATTTCCGTAAGCAGCAAAACCAGTTGGCAGAAAAGAAAAAGCTGGGGGTTAAATACACGCCATTAGTGTTTATTATGAAAGCGGTTGCTAAAGCGTTAGAAGAGTTTCCAACCTTTAGTAGCTCGTTATCAGATGATGGTGCTAGCTTAATTCTGAAAAAATATATCCATATTGGTATCGCTGTTGATACGCCGAATGGTTTAGTAGTGCCAGTAGTTCGCGATGTAAACAAAAAAGGTATTATTGAGTTATCACGCGAGTTGCAAGAAATTTCAGCTAAAGCCCGTGATGGTAAATTAACGTCTGGCGATATGCAGGGTGGCTGTTTTACTATTTCAAGTCTTGGCGGTATTGGTGGTACGGCATTTACGCCTATTGTTAATGCGCCAGAAGTGGCTATTTTGGGTGTATCTAAATCTGATATCAAACCAAAATGGAATGGTACTGAGTTTTTACCAGCATTAATGCTACCGTTAAGCTTATCTTACGATCACCGAGTGATCGATGGTGCTTTAGCCGCGCGGTTTACCGCTACGCTAGCCGGTTACTTAGCTGATATTCGCCAGATAATTATGTAAGTGATTGTGTAAGAGATTATGTAAACAGTTAAAGCCAGAGGTCCCATTAAAAGTTACGGGACTTCTGCTGTTGGCAATGTTAAAATTTTGCCACTTTTTTCGCCTGATAGGTTTCAAGCAAACAACCTGTCAGTAACCCGACCCGATTAAGAAAGGTAATACGATGAGCAACGAAATTAAAACCCAAGTTGTGGTGCTAGGCGCAGGCCCTGGCGGTTACTCTGCTGCATTTCGTGCAGCAGACTTAGGTCTGGAAGTCACCTTAGTAGAAGCACGTAGCACTTTAGGTGGTGTATGCTTAAACGTAGGTTGTATTCCTTCTAAGGCTTTATTACACGTTGCTAAAGTGATTGATGATGCCCGCGATATGGCATCTCATGGTGTAACTTTTGGTGCACCAGAAATCGATTTAGATAAAATTCGCAGCTGGAAAGACAAAGTGGTTTCACAATTAACCACAGGTTTAGCTGGCATGTCGAAAATGCGTAAAGTTAAAGTAGTAACTGGTTACGGCAAATTCACCGGTGCTAACACCTTACAAGTTGGCGATACTACAATTACCTTTGAACACGCTATTATTGCTGCCGGTTCAGAGCCAGTTTCTTTACCTTTTATTCCAAAAGATGATGATCGCGTAATCGACTCAACTGGTGCCTTAGAGTTAAAAGACATTCCAGGCGAGATGCTAGTATTAGGCGGCGGTATTATCGGTTTAGAAATGGGTACTGTGTATCGTGCTTTAGGTTCTAAAGTATCAGTAGTAGAATTTGCTGATCAATTAGTACCAGCAGCTGATGCTGACTTAGTTAAAACCTATACTAAGTACAACAAAAAGAACTTCAACATTATGCTATCAACTAAAGTTGTTGGCGTTGAAGCAAAAGAAGACGGTTTATACGTATCATTCGAAGGCAAAAATGCCCCAGCAGAAGCAGTACGTTATGACAAAATTTTAGTCGCAGTTGGTCGTAAGCCAAACGGTAACTTATTAGACGTCACTAAAGCCGGTGTTAACGTTGATGAGCGCGGCTTTATCAATGTTGATAAGCAATTAAAAACTAACGTTGACCATATCTATGCCATTGGTGATGTTATTGGTCAGCCAATGTTAGCGCATAAAGCGGTTCACGAAGGCCATGTTGCTGCTGAAGTTATTTCAGGTATGAAGCATTACTTCGACCCACGTTGCATTCCATCTGTAGCTTATACTGATCCAGAAATGGCTTGGACAGGCTTAACAGAAAAAGAAGCTAAAGAGCAAGGCATCAAAATTGAAACAGCCACCTTCCCGTGGGCTGCATCAGGCCGTGCTATTGCCTCTTCGCGCACTGAAGGCTTTACCAAATTAATATTTGATAAAGAAACGCACCGTGTATTAGGTGGCGCTATTGTTGGTATCAACGCTGGCGAAATGTTAGGTGAAATTTGTTTAGCTGTGGAAATGGGCGCAGACGCTGAAGACATCGCGTTAACAGTACACGCGCACCCAACGTTAAACGAATCAATTGGTATGGCAGCAGAAATGTACGAAGGTACTATCACTGACTTACCAAACCCAAAAGCGAAGAAAAAGTAATTTCTAGTTTTTAACAAAAAGGCCGCATTAGCGGCCTTTTTGCTTTAAGATTTTCAAGGGGTCAGAGTACTTGAAACCAAAAATTACGTTCAAGTACTCAGACCCCTTGAAAGTGACGACACCTTTAGCTGTCATTATTTTTACTTATTAAGCCATAAATCCATAGCTTAAAAGTATTATTGCTGCAGCAATTAGTGCCAACTTGATTTTACTGAATGCTTTACCTGCAAAAAACATTGGGTAATAAATAGCAGCGAAAGGTACTGCCATATAAATCAATAAAATTAATGGCGAACTACTAAGTTCGTTATCTGGTTGTTGTGATAAGTTGTAATAGTAACCGTAAAGTGAAAGCAGTTGTAATAGACTGAAGAGAATATAGCCTTTTCTAATACTAAAGCGGCTAGCGGCTGAAGTAATAACGGCAAGTAAAGCTGGAATAAGCCCCCAAATACAGAGAAACCCTGCAACATAATACCAGTCATCACTGGCTAGTGGGCTTTGAATGCTTTGGCTAATACCGCGAAGTAAAGCAACTATAGCTATAGCTACAATAAGTATTGCGGATGTAAATAAGGCACGTGCAAGAGTTTCAGTTATTAACGATAAGCTGGATTTTGTACTGCGCATGGTTGGCAAAGCCCTTTGAAATACATTTGATGAATACGGACATCATGCGCAGCGTCTGCACCTTGAAAGTCAGTTATTTTACGTCGTGTTTTTACATCGGTTGGTAAATCTGCGGGTACTATATCTAAAATTGAATTGGTCCAGCTATTACTATTTTTACCAAACCATGGCGGAGGATAGGCAATGGGCTCATTTCTTTCATTTACAATATAATGGTCTATTGAAGAGAGAATGCTTTGAGCAAGTTGATGCTCTGTGAAACCATTGCGTGGTTTAATTCGTACACCCTCTGTTTGTTTATAACCAAATTGCTGTGAAAGCACAGACGGTTGGCCTGAGAAAAACTCCACAGCACAAGACAAGTCTGCTTTATTAAAAGGCACAAATGTTAACCGATTGAATTTATGTTTTTTTGAATTTACAGAAGCTATATTCTGTGCCCCTAGCACTAAGCCGAATTGACTACCAAGATTACGGCTACTTAGAGTTTGAGATGAGTGTCTTAGACGAAAGGTCTGCTGTTCATCGCCTGTTAAAATTACGAAAAATTGATGCCTGCCAATCGGGACACCATTTAAATCACGTGCTAATAAGTAAGTTTCCATATAACGCTTCCATGTTACATTATACATTTACGTTAATTAAATGATAACTTGAAGTTATTTGCAAGTTTGTTTGTATGATATTTCTTTGGTTGGGTTTTCAAGGGGTCAGAGTACTTGAAACCAAAAATCACGTTCAAGTACTCTGACCCCTTGAAAAAGGGTAAACAGTTTTTGTACGTTTTGTGGCCACGAATTTTACGCTATACTTGATGACAACTTTGCCGATTTAGATAACACTATAAGGACAATACAGTGAGCCAAAGCAATAAAGTAGCTTGTGACACCATAATTGATGCAAGATTGTTAGCCGAAGCCGAATCAATGAATATAAGCCCGTCTTTATTGTTGGAGGATGCGTTACGCATAGCGGTTAGCGAAGCCAAGGCACAGTTATGGCGAGAGCAAAACAATGATGCTATCAATGCCTATAATCAAAAATTGCTGAACAAGGCACATTTTCCGAGCAAATTGGCCAGATTTAATGTTATTGCAATTTTCTGTTGCAAAAGTTGAGCAGCAACTAGTTGTAATATTAACTAACACCTTATTTCATGACATTGATGTTTTGCTAATTGCATTAATTAAACCTATGTCTGAAACCCCTGTATTAGAGCACTTCCACATTACTGTCAGTATTGATTCAGAACCTTATTTTATCGATTTACTGGATATAGCATCTGTATCAAAAGGCCGTTTAAAATCGATAAATATTAGTTTTTTAAATTATCAGCAAAAGATTAAATCAGGTTTGGATTTACTGATTGATGGATTTTAACTGCGTTAAAAGTATTGGAGTCTAATTATGGTTATACCGAGTTTCAGTACTATCCGTATTCCAATACTGATAACGATATTTAGCATTTCTTCATGTGTTCAAGCTGATATTAGTATAAGTACTGCTAACGGTAAATGTACCGTAACAACCGAAGGGCAAAGCTTAAAGTAGAGTATAAAGATCATGATTATCATAAATATGATGATAACAAGGTTTTTATAGTAGCAGGACAAACGACACCAATAGAGCAGTTAGCTAAATGGTCAGTGACTAAAGCAGATAAATGTTCACTACAATCACAGGTAGTAATTGTCACTAAAGCTAACGTAAGACTTTCAGCCGTTCGTGACGGAACATTAACCTGTCCAAATATCGGGTTTGACGAGAAAGTATACCGTGGTTTTATTGAGTAATTAAATATTTGGCTGAGAGATAAAAGTTAAGGCTTCTGATACAAAAATGGCTTGTTGATAACAAGCCATTTTGTTTATAACTATTTATGAAACAATCTGTTCAGCAAAAAATGTTGGTGACTCTATATTGCTGATAGATTGTGTTTTAGTAATTTCTGCGATTACAAACCGCATAGCGCTACCTAAAATTCTTACTTGTACTTCATCGCCTACGTCTTTACCTAATATGGCTTGACCTAGTGGTGATAAAACTGAAAGTTCACCTTGCTGCAAATTAGCGTCGGGGCTGGCAACTAAGGTTAACCAGCTTTTGCTTTGTTGTTGTTCTGATTCTAAATACACCGCACAGCCTAAGCTGACTTTTAACGGGGCTAAGCAATCTTGTTCACTAGTTTTGCGATCTTCTAATTGCTGCATCGTATTGTGCAGCATTAAAGGTGTTAACGGCACTAAAGCTGACATCAATAAACATTGACGCGTTTTAGAGCTTAAGGATTTGAAAAAGGAAAATATTGGGTTAAATAACATATAGCCTCCAGAGCATGTGTTAATGGGACATGGTTAGATAACAGTGTGGCTAAATAGACCCGGGTTCGGTATTACGCGGCCGGTTTAATACTGTGAGACGCAAAAGGAAATAAAGAAAATTCTGTATTGGCCAAAGGCATCGTCTCGATTTATAACTACTGAGTCACTGTTGCTAATACTATAGCTAAACTAGCCATTAAAAGCAACAAATAGCCGACTTAACTTGTAAATATGTCGTCTTCGGTCTGTTTTTAGCTTCAAGTGACTATATTTCATTGTTATACGGTGCTGAATGGTGCGAAAAGTGACCTTAGGCTGGTTTTTTGCTTAGTAATTATTATATTAGGCATTAAATAGACTGAACGTGACCTGAAGTAAATAGCAAACTATGGCATACTAACTGCCCATTTTTACTGGATATTGTATATAGGTGCCTATGAAACAACCGCAAGCCATTACAGCTATATTGCAGCAACTTCTTGAGCAATGCCAACCCTTATATAGCCAAGGGAAAGTGGCAGATTATATTCCAGCGTTAGCTAAAGTAGCGCCAGATAATGCAGCTATTGCGGTGGCGACCATTGATGGTCAAATTCATACGGCGGGTGCTGCTGATAAAAATTTTTCTTTACAAAGTGTTTCTAAAATATTCGGTTTAGTGATGGCAATGAATCGAATAGGCGACGATTTGTGGCAACGGGTAAATATGGAGCCTTCAGGTCAGCCTTTTAATTCTATTGTGCAAGTAGAGTGGGAAAAAGGAATACCGCGTAATCCGGTTATTAATGCTGGCGCTATTTTGGTTGCCGATGTGTTAGTGAGTCATTACTCGGCAAGTAAAAGTGCATTTTTAACTTTTATTCGACGCCTAGTGGGTGAAGAAAATATTTACGCTGATCAGCAAGTGTATTTATCTGAGCTAGAGCATGGTAATCGTAATGCGGCTTTAGCTTATTTGATGAAAAGCTTTGGTAATATTGAAGCTGAAGTGCCTGATGTGTTAGCGCATTATTTTCATCAGTGCGCCACGGCAATTAATTGTCGGCAGTTAGCCACGTCTTTATTGTTTTTAGCTAATCGTGGGGTGCAACCGCATAGCAACGAGCAAATATGTAGCCGGCGCGATGCGCACCGAGTCAATGCTATTTTATCCACTAGTGGTATGTATGATCAATCGGGTGAGTTTGCTTTTAAGGTTGGCCTGCCGGCTAAAAGTGGTGTTGGCGGCGCCATAGTGGCCATAGTGCCGCAGTTTGGTGTTATTACTGCCTGGAGCCCTGCACTTAATTCATTTGGTAACTCTGTTGTAGGTATGCAACTAATTAGCTTATTTGCTGAAGAGTTAGGTTTGTCACTATTTTAACTAGCGTAAATAAACAGCACTAAACGGGCAACCTAAGATTAGATTGCCCGTTAGCAGTTACAGGCTATAGCTGCCACCATCTTTACAGGTAAATTGCTTGTTACTTTTATGACTACAACTAATTTGCCGACCGGTAATCATACTAAACCAAACACAGTGCGGCTCGTTACTTTGCAGCTGAATATCGTCGATACCCGCTTGATCCTGGCTGCCATTAATACCGGTTCTATTTAATACTAATTCGATATGGCGACCATTATTATTAAAAACTAAAGAGTTGGGTTGTTCGCGATGGCCACTTAGGGCGACAAATTGTACCGGTTGTTGCAAGCCGCTAGTGCTGCCATCGGCAAAAAACGCTAACAGTTGCTGGTAATACACTACATAACTTGAAACATCTTTGTGCGAGCCTTGTTGCAGCGGAAAGCTTTTATCTAAAAAGCCCTTTGAGTAATCCATAACCTGTTTAATATGGCGCTGATTCAGCTGATTAATAACACTGATCTCAGTTGCCATAGTACTGATTGGTGGCAAAGTATTCGTGGTCGGTTGTTGCTGGGCCAGTGTGTTCATAATATCGTCCTCGTTAATTACCTAACATGTTAGGGGTAGCATATTAGGTGCTTTGTATTAGGTGCTGCATAAATCGGTTAAAGTAAATCTTTAGCAGTAAATTGCTTTTAGTATTTGGGCAATTGCTATCGATTAGTATTTAGTCTAGGCTAATTATTAGAATAATTTCACAATAAAAATTACACAGTGTAAATTTTACAAAATGAAAATACCTAATAGCTTAAGTAGAAAGTCACATTTTCTAGGCACCAAAATAAGAAACTTGCGAAAACGCAATAACTTAACCATGGATGATCTATCGACCCGTTGTGTGCGAATTAACCCTGAGTTAGCGCCGTCGGTGTCTTATTTGTCGATGATAGAGCGCGGTAAGCGCGTGCCAAGCATGGAAATGTTGGCAGTTATCGCTCAGGTTTTTCAAAAAGAAATTGACTGGTTTTTAGATGGTGAAGATATTGAGCAAGACTTAACGCCGACTAAAGGCAGTCGCGGTGGCATTAATGGTATGGCGCTAGAGCCAAGCTTTTTGTTTAGTAATGATATTTTGCAAATTGCTATTCCAGAAATGCTGTCGCAAACCGGTACTAGTGGTAAACAATTTGCCCAATTACTTATTCGTGCTCATCAAGAACATCATCAAAATCACTTTCCAGAGTTAGAGCGAGCGGCGGAAGAAGTCGGTTTAAAGCGGATGCCGCTATCATTAGATGATCTTTTATTAATTGTGAAGCAATTAGGCCTAGTGATCCGCTGGTTTGAACAAGCGCCGCAAGAACTGTTAAATGAATTAGGCCATTCTGCTAAAAACGTTGCAACCTCTTATTTTACACCGCCGAAAACCTTGCATTTAAATCGGTTATTAAAACAAGTGCCGACGCGCTTAAAGTATGAATTAGCCGTGCATATCGGCCATGCTGTGTTACATAACAAAGATGGCGTAAAAAGTAGTATGTCGGTCGGTGGTGCGCACGACGATGAAATGTCAGAGTCTTCAACGCTCGCGCCACAGGATATTTTGCATGCCTGGCGGGATTTTGAATCCAGTTTTTTTGCCGGCGCTTTGTTATGCCCCAAGTTGCCGTTTCGGCAATTGTTAGAGCGCCAAGGCTATGAAATTAGTAGTCATCAATTAGCCGAAGTCTCTACTTCTGTTGCGATGCGCCGGATGACAGCTGTATCCCCTTATCCGCATTGGCATTATTTTGATGCTTATACCCCAGGCAAATTAAAAGCGGTATATCGAGGCAATGGCATTCCTTTACCTTGGGGCAATATGCGCCAAGTAGAAGATCCTTGTCAGCATTGGGCTGTATTCCGGATGTTTGATATTGATAATGTCAGCAGCTCGGCTCAGTTATCGTTATTAGACGTTAATGGTAAGCCTCGGATTTATTGCTGCGAGTCGACCAAAGTTCAAGACTTAGCCGGTAATGCCCATGTGTTGTGCGCGGGGATCGATTTAAACCCAGCCCTAATGGCGCAAGGGGAAGATGCGAATACCATGGCTGAAGAGTTAAAACAGCTATCTATAAACACGACAGGCGGTGCTGTTGTACCGAAATCAATAAAAACCGCGTTAACTCGAGCGGCTAATATTTTAAACATTAATTGGGTAGCTCGCAGTATGCAAAAACCTGCGCAATTAATCTGCGCTAGAGGCAATAGCTGCCCGCGTAAACCGAGCTGCTATAAGTGCCAAGGCTAATAAGGGGTCAGAGTAAATTAACGAAGTAGTTAATTTACTCTGACCCCTTATTAGATCCAAATTAAATCACTCTGACCCTTTTTAAAAGCCTTTTTTTTACGTTATAACTTGTTACAACTTAACTGCTAATAAACTGCATAAGCCGTTTGGAATCAAGGCTGGCACGCGTTAGTATGGGATGATTTTGTGATATGACTTGTATTTAAACAGGATAACCAGAATGAAAAAAATTACCTTGGTTGCAGCTTCGGTTGCTTTGGCGCTTGGCTTAACGGCATGCGGTAAGCAAGAAGCTACAACAACTACAGCAACTAAAGCAGCAACGGAACAACAGGCTTCTACGGTGGCCGCAGCGCCACTAGTATCGGGTGTTGAGCAACAATATTTTGATCCAGCTGTTAAATTTAGCGAAGACTTTTTCTTTGCGGTGAATGGTAAATGGATGGCGGAAACAGAAATCCCTGCCGATAAATCTTCTTATGGCTCGTTTAATATTTTGCGGGATAACTCACAACACGCGGTAAGAGACATTATTAACGATGTGTCTGCACGCACAGATTTAGTGGCTGGCTCGGATGAGCAGAAGTTAGGTGACTTTTATAAAAGTTATATGGACGCAGCCAAAGTTGAAAGCTTAGGGTTAACGCCATTACAGCCACAGTTAGATTTAGTTGCGGGTTTAAAGAATAAGGCTGAATTACCGGCTTTATTTGCTAAGTTACAACGTGACGGTATTTCCATTCCATTTGGCTGGTTTGTGAATAACGATGCCAAAAATTCTAGTCAGTATGCTGTGTACGTAAGCCAAAGCGGCTTAGGCTTACCGGATCGCGATTATTACTTTAAAGACGATACTGCTGGTAAACAGTTATTAACTGACTATAAAGCGTATTTAGCTGATATGTTCACATTAGCTGGGCATAAAGATCCTGCGGCTGCCGCTGAGCGGGTATTTACATTAGAAAAAGCTTTAGCTGAACATCACTGGACTCGAGTTGAAAACCGCAACGCGGATAAAACTTATAACAAAATGACCTTTGGCGAACTAAACACCAAGATGGGTAAGTTTGATTGGGCCCAGTTTGCAAAAGACGTTAAGTTAACCGAGGTTGCAGATATTATTGTGCGTCAACCAAGTTATTTTTCAGGTTTTGCGAAAGTGGTGGCTAACAGTGATTTAGCAAGCTGGCAGGACTATTTAACCATTAAAACCCTTAGCGGTTATGCGAGTTCATTAAGCAGCAACTTTGCTGATCGCCAATTCGCATTTTATGGCACGGTATTAAACGGTACTGAGCAACAGCAACCACGCTGGAAACAAGCGGTAGATGCTTCTGACAGCATTTTAGGTGAGTTAACCGGTAAGTTGTATGTCGAGCGTCATTTTACCCCAGAAGCCAAAGCGCGGATGGAAAAGCTGGTTGATAATTTAATTAAAGCCTATGCCGTAGCGATTGATGATTTAGAATGGATGACACCTGATACCAAAACAGCGGCTCATGCTAAGTTAGATGCGTTTACGGCTAAAATTGGTTATCCAGATGAGTGGAAAGACTATTCTAAATTAGTCATTAAAGCCGATGATTTAGTGGGCAACTTTGTGCGTGCTACCCATTTTGCTTATGACGAAATGTTGGCTAAATTAGGTAAGCCAATCGATAAAGGCGAGTGGCATATGACACCGCAAACCGTTAATGCTTACTTTAACCCGGTCAACAATGAAATTGTATTTCCAGCCGCTATTTTACAACCGCCATTTTTTAATATGGAAGCGGATGATGCAGTTAACTATGGTGGTATTGGTGCGGTAATCGGCCACGAATTGGGCCATGGTTTTGATGACCAAGGCGCTAAGTACGATGGCGATGGCAACTTACGCAACTGGTGGACTGAGGAAGATAAAACTCAATTCCAACAGCGCGGTGCTATGTTAAGCCAGCATTACAGTCAATATGAACCGCTGGAAGGCTATAAAGTTAATGGCGATTTAACCTTAGGCGAAAATATTGGTGACTTAGGTGGCTTAACGGTCGCGCTAAAAGCCTATGAAATTTCATTAGAGGGTAAAGAAGCGCCAGTAATGGATGGCTTTACCGGTGAACAACGGGTATTTATTAGCTGGGCTCAAGTATGGCGCGCTAAATACCGTGATGAAGCGTTAAAACAACGTTTAGCCACAGATCCGCATTCACCACCGTATATCCGCGTTATTGGTTTATTGCCAAATATTCCGCAGTTTTATAACGCTTTTGATATTAAAGAAGGCGATGCGATGTATTTAGCCCCAGAAAAACGGGTTAAGATTTGGTAAGTTAAATCTGGTACAATAGCCAGGCTGAACAGCTATTTTAAACTTAGCTGTTCAGCCTTTTTTATATTTAATGCTTTATATTTTAATCGTCAGCAATCGGCTGACCGATAATTGTCAATTAGAGGTCAGACCTCTATCATGATCAATATATAATATCGTACAATGCATTCAGCATACTTATACCCATTATAAGTCTGGGAGTTAGCGGGCTGATGTCAATTTGGCCTAAATTTTCTTATAATTCATCCCATTCCATGTAGTGAATCACGTTGCAGTGACAAGGCTGCAATAAACGACCAAGAGGATCATACTGTGCTACAACAATATCGCGAACATGTGGCCGAGCGCGCAGCGCAAGGTATTCCAGCAAAGCCGCTCAGTGCAGAGCAAGTAGCCGCTTTAGTAGAATTAATTAAAAACCCACCTCAAGGTGAAGAAGAAACGTTATTAGATTTATTAATAAATCGTGTGCCACCAGGTGTAGATGAAGCTGCTTATGTTAAAGCTGGCTTTTTAGCTGCCTTAGCCAAAGGTGAAATTAGCTGTACTTTAATTAGTGCAGAGCGTGCTACGGAACTGCTAGGCACTATGATGGGTGGCTATAACGTTCAGCCATTAATCAGCCTATTAGATGATAAAGCATTAGCGCCAGTGGCAGCCAAAGCGTTATCGCACACTTTACTTATTTTTGATGCTTTTCATGATGTTACTGATAAAGCAGATGCCGGTAATGAATACGCTAAGCAAGTAGTACAAAGCTGGGCCGATGCCGAATGGTTTGAAGCTAAAGCACCATTAGCTGAAAAAATTACGGTAACGGTATTTAAAGTATCAGGCGAAACCAATACTGATGACTTATCGCCAGCGCCTGATGCATGGTCGCGTCCAGATATCCCACTGCATGCTTTAGCAATGCTAAAAAATGCCCGTGAAGGTATTACGCCAGATGCGCCAGGCACTTTAGGCCCAATCAAGCAGATTGAAGAATTAAATAAAAAAGGCTACCCATTAGCTTATGTTGGTGATGTAGTGGGTACAGGCTCTTCACGTAAATCAGCTACCAACTCGGTATTATGGTTTATGGGTGACGATATCCCATACGTGCCAAATAAGCGCGGTGGTGGTTTCGTATTAGGCGGCAAAATTGCACCTATCTTCTTTAATACTATGGAAGACTCTGGCGCCTTACCGATTGAAGTTGACGTTAATAACCTAGAAATGGGTGATGTGATTGATATTATGCCATTTGCTGGCAAAATTGTTCGTCACGGTACTGATGAAGTATTAGCTGAATTTGAATTAGCTACCGATGTATTAATTGATGAAGTACGTGCCGGTGGCCGTATTCCATTAATCATTGGTCGTGGCTTAACAGATCGCGCCCTTGAATTTTTAGGTCAAGGTCCGTCGGAAAAATTCCGTCGTCCATTGCCAAAAGTAGATTCTGGTAAAGGTTATACATTAGCTCAGAAAATGGTTGGTAAAGCGTGTGGCGTAGCCGGTATTCGCCCAGGTACTTACTGTGAACCAAAAATGACCACAGTAGGATCGCAAGATACTACCGGCCCGATGACGCGTGATGAATTAAAAGACTTAGCGTGTTTAGGCTTTACCGCCGATTTAACCATGCAGTCTTTCTGTCATACCGCCGCTTATCCAAAGCCAGTGGATGTTGATACTCATCACTCATTACCTGACTTTATTATGAACCGTGGTGGCGTTTCATTACGTCCAGGCGATGGTATTATTCACAGCTGGTTAAACCGGATGTTGTTACCTGATACCGTAGGTACCGGTGGTGATTCACATACGCGTTTCCCAATTGGTATTTCTTTCCCTGCCGGTTCTGGCTTAGTGGCGTTTGCTGCGGCAACCGGCGTTATGCCTTTAGATATGCCTGAGTCAGTATTAGTTCGCTTTAAAGGTGAAATGCAACCGGGTATTACGCTGCGCGATTTAGTGCATGCTATTCCTTATGTTGCTATTCAGAAAGGCTTATTAACAGTTGCTAAGAAAGGTAAGAAAAACGAATTTTCTGGCCGTGTATTAGAAATTGAAGGCTTACCACACTTAACGGTTGAGCAAGCATTTGAGCTGTCTGATGCATCTGCTGAGCGTTCTGCTGCGGGTTGTACTATTAAGCTGTCTGAAGAGTCGATTGCTGAATACTTACAATCAAATATCGTGATGCTTAAGTGGATGATTTCTGAAGGTTACGGTGATGTGCGTACTATTGAGCGTCGTATTCAAGCGATGCAAGCATGGTTAGCTAACCCTGAACTGATGTCTGCTGACCCTGATGCTGAATATGCTGAAATTATCGAAATTGATTTAGCCGATATTAAAGAGCCAGTGTTATGTGCGCCAAACGATCCTGATGATGCGCGTTTATTATCAGAAGTTGCTGGCGATAAAATTGACGAAGTGTTTATTGGTTCGTGCATGACCAACATTGGTCACTTCCGTGCCGCGGGTAAATTATTGGAGAACTTTAAAGGCCAATTACCAACGCGGTTATGGATAGCACCACCGACTAAGATGGACCAAGCGCAATTAACCGAAGAAGGCTATTACAGTATCTTTGGTAAAGTAGGCGCACGTACTGAAATGCCAGGTTGTTCGTTATGTATGGGTAACCAAGCCCGCGTAGCGGAGAACTCAACGGTTGTTTCTACCTCAACGCGTAACTTCCCGAACCGTTTAGGTCAGGGTGCTAATGTTTATTTAGCCTCAGCTGAACTAGCAGCAGTGGCGTCAATTATTGGTAAATTACCTACTGTTGCTGAGTATTTAGAATACGCAGCAAAAATTGATGCAACAGCGGCAGATACTTACCGTTACTTGAATTTCCATAAAATGCCTGAGTACACTAAAAAGGCAGATAATGTGATTATTCAAAAAGCGGTTTAAGCTAATCGACTTGGTTTAAAACACTAGTTTTCAAAGGCCTGCAATTGCAGGCCTTTTTTATGTATTTCGCTTAGCAATATTCGCCAAGAGAAGGCATTGGCTGTCACCGTGACAAAGCGATATACTTTCACATCAATTGTTTTGAGACCAATATTTTGGAATACGATTTTACTTATCAGCGCGACACGCGGCAATTTGGCTTGGTATTAGCGCCTGAATACCAAATTTTAGCGACTTTTTTAGTTGAAGAGTTTGCTGCAAACGGCTCGGCGATAACCCAATTACTGCAACAACTAACAGCGTTAACCCCGCAAGACGAATGGCGCTACCAAGGCAAGGAGTTTGTGCTTGAAGTTGAGCAAGCCGAAGTGTTGTTACAACATAATAGCTTACTGCACAATGACGCCAGCGCATCCGAACAGCAATTGCTACTAGAAGAGCAATTGCAACTGGATGAACACGGTTTAAGTTGTCACTGTGGTTTAGAGGATTTTGTTAAACTACTGCAAGATTGGCATAGTTTTATTACTGAGTAATTTGTTGCTCGATCTGCCAACGCTGCATTTCATACAGTCGAGATGTACTGCGTTCAAAAGCAAAGGCCAGTTGTTTGGCTTGGTATAGATCTGCAATATCAACCTCAGCACTAAGCAGTAATAAACAGCCTTTATCGTAACATTCATCAACTAAGGCAATAAACCGCCGCGCCTCATCGTCCATTTTACTAACAAAATATTCTTTATGCTCACGCTGATATTGATCCTCAACGCCATGTACTATGGCTTTTTCAGCTAAATAACTAAACTGCGGTACTTGGTGCACTGCTATGGCTTTATATTGTGCCGCCAGCTGCATATAGTCTAATTGGCTACGCGGACCGTGGCATAACGCCATAAAGTCGAAGCCGATGACGTACTCATTGCGCCATAAACAATCAATGCTGCGTTGTTGCACGCTAACTTGCTGGCACGCTTGAACTGGACCAAATAACTGCTGACTAAGTCGCTGTAATTGCGTTGCAGAGCCATGTTGTAAGTAATAGGGCTTAGGACTATTTTCGCTACGGCGATAGTCGATACCGTTATCTAAATTAATTAGCTGACAATAGTGTTCTAATAAGCTGATAGTGGGCAAAAAGCGTTGGCGTTGTAAGCCATTTACATACAGTTGGCTAGGGGGCGCATTGGACGTCGTTACCAGCAGTACGCCGTGGCTAAATAAGGCCTGCCATAAAGTGCCTAACAACATAGCATCACCAATATCATTAACAAAAAATTCGTCAAAACACAGCACTTTATATTGTTTGGCCCAATTTTTAGCAATCTGCTCTAGCGGATCAGCTTGGCCGGTTAAGCGATCTAACTCTTTATGTACTCGCGCCATAAAGTGATGAAAATGCAGCCGAATTTTTTGTTTGATTTTTAAATGCTGATAAAAACTATCCATTAACATGGTTTTGCCGCGGCCAACCGGACCGTAAATATAGATACCTTGGCGCGGGGTTTCGCCAGCGTTTAATTGCTGAGCTAATAATTGTAATTGCTGAATTAATTGATATTGCGCTTCATCGTAACGTAAAGCCGTGGTTTCGATTTGTTGCTGGTACTGGGCTAACACTGCAGCTGCGACTCCTAAGCAATAAATTAAAAAGTTGGGCTATTATAACATTTATAGTTTAAGTTGCTGAGTTGCGTCGACAGGGAGTTGATGATGGCTAACAATGATTAATAGGCCCTGTTTTTGCCGAGCAATTAACGCCTGTAATACCTGCTGCATCGTTGTTGGATCTAAGCCTGCAAAGGGTTCATCTAACAATAGGATAGGCCGCTGAGTGAGTAGCAAGCGCGCTAAAGCTATACGTCTTGCCTGACCACCTGAGACTTGAGCCCCATATTCGCCTAAAGCGGTATTAAGTTGGTCGGGTTGCGCCTTAACCCAGTCGGTTAAGCTAACTTCGGCTATGACTTGCCACAGTTGTTGCTCGGTTGCCTCTGGTGCCCCTAAGCGTAAATTTTGCGCTAGGCTAAGATCAAATATGTCTAATTGCTGCGGTAAATAGCCAATAACATTTTGTAGCTGCCAAGCGGTATAAGGCTGGTTATTTAATCGTATGTCACCACTACAACTAAGTTGATTGGCCAGCACTTGCAGTAAAGTAGATTTGCCACAGCCAGAAGTACCACTAATGTGTAACACTCGCCGAGAGTTTGATTCCGTACTTAATTCCGTGCTTAACTCATTATCTAGCTCAGTATCTAAATCACTAACTAGCATAAAGCTAACATTGTCAGGTCCAGTTAACGCACCACTTTGCCGGGCACTAAGCTGTTGCACGGATAACTGCCAAGGCCCTGTTGGCACAGCTTTGGCGTTAGAATGAGTTTGTATATGATCAGGTGCATGGGTTTGAGCTTCAGCAGGCTGGGCCAGTTGATTAACCCGATCTCGCGCCGCTATGCTTAAACCTAAAGCGATAAAACTTTGGCATAACGGGGTTAAAGCTTCATTTAAAGCCCAAAGTGCTAACAAGGCGGCGAGTAATAACGGGACGGTTAATTGTGCCGCAGCCACTAATATTATGCCTTGCCATAATATCGCCAACATAGCCCCAGCCAGCAGCAATTGCTGGACTAGGTTAGCCAAGCTGGTCAGTTGTTGTTGTTTTAACTGTAATTGTAAGTAGCGTTGATCGGTGCTGCTAAAACGGTTTGCTGCTTCATCCCAACGTTGCCACAGCAATAGCGGTGTCATCATAGCTAAAGGCTCCAGCAATTGTTGCCGTCTTATGCCGGCTAAATTAGTATCTTGTTTTGCTAGCTTTATGCCCGCTAATAAGGTGAATAAGGGCACGACTAACCAAGCTAGTAACAGAGGGGCAAGCGCATAATAGGCTAAGCTGGGCGCCAGTAAATACCAAAATAAAATCACCAGTAGACTCAGTAAGCTGGCCCATATCCAAGGCGCGATAACTTTAAGCGGGAATAAATCTAATAAATCGATATCTGCGACTAAACGCTGCAGTACTTGTGCAGACCCTTGGGCTGAGCCTGGCGCTGAACCTTGGGCTTGACTATTGGTTTGGCTATGGCGCTGAGTTTTTTGTGTCGCTAGCAAGCGAAAGCTATCCACCCGTAAATCTTTTAATAAACCCAGCGCAGCATAATGTGAGGTTAAGCGCTCGGCATAGCGCCCAGCGGTGCGACTAATTGCACATAGCCGAATAATAGCGGCGGGTCTAAAATAATCAAAGCCGTAAGCGGTAGCACTGGCTAAGCCGGCTAATGCCGCGGCACTAATAAACCAACCTGACAACGCCAACAACGTTGCGCCGGCCAAAAGGGTAATAAAGCCTAATAAGATAGCTAACGACCAATTACCAAGCCGACGATGCATAATATTGCGCAAGCTAATTAATTTTATATTTTTATTAAGGCTCTGAGTTGGCTTAGATTGCGCCATCTGGCACCTGCTGTGATAAAGATTGTGCTGAGGAAGATGCTAGCTGGGGCAGTTGTATTATGCTATCGGCCCAGTCTAGGCCAGCGCTGTGATGACTGACTAAGATTACCGTTTTGCCTTGGCTTAACTTGCCTAATAGCTGATGAATACGCAGGGCGGTATCGGGATCTAAATGGGCGCTTGGTTCATCTAATAACCACAAGTTGGCATTACGCAAAAGCAATTGGCTAATGGCGAGACGCTGCAATTGCCCTCCAGATAAGCCTAATCCCCGTTCACCTAAAGGCGTGGCTAATTGCAGCGGTAGTTGCTGAATAAGCGGCCATAACTCCACTTGTTGTAATACCGCTATTAATTGCTGATCGCTAGCCTGAGCATTAGCTAAGCGTAAATTATCAGCAATGCTGCCGGCCATAATGGCGCTGGTTTGAGCTAAGTAACCTAGCTGTTGCTGCCAATGTGTTCGGCAAAGCTGGCTTAAATTTTGTTGGTTAATACTTACTTCACCTTGATATTGAGTAAAGCCAAGTAAGGTTTCTAATAAGGTAGATTTACCACAACCGCTGGCGCCTTGGATCACGATGCGTTGGCCAGCAGCTAAGGATAAATGAGCCAAGTCTAAGCGGGGCCGATTATGCTCACCTAGGACACGTAAATTACTAATCGTAATCGTAGGCGCACTATTAAACTGCAGTAATTGCTTACCCGTATGCTCCCATACTTTTCGCTGCAATAAGGGTTGTAGTTCTGCTACTGCCGCTAAAGCCTGAGCTTTAGCATGATAATCTGTGCCTAGTTGGCGCAAAGGTGCATAAAACTCAGGCGCTAATAATAAAATAAATAGCGCACCTTGGTAGGGCACAGGGATCTCACCTTTGGCCCAAGGTAAAATACCTAATAAGCCCAAACCAAGATATACGGCTAATAAGGCAATGGCTAATGACGCAAAAAACTCTAATACTGCGGTGGATAAAAAGGCTAAGCGTAGGACTTTCATGCTGCTACTGCGATAACGCTCAGCAGCACTGGCAACGCTATTAGTGGCGCGAGTGGTTGCTTGTAAATGTTGGATAGTGGCCATACCGCGCATTAAATCTAAAAAGCGACTGCTCATACGACTTAGCACTTGTAATTGTTGTTGACTGGCGCTGGTTGCTGCATTACCCAACAACACCATAAATATCGGTACTAAAGGCGCAGTAACCAGTAATAAAACCGCCGCTAATTTGCTGTAATATAAAATAGCGAAAAACAATAAAATAGGGCTAATTAATACTAAATAGCGCTGCACATAATATCGACTTATAAAGCCGTCTAAGGCATCTACGTGCTCTAAAACTTGGCTGGCTAAACTGCCATCTGCAGCATATTGATTTTTTGCGCTGCCACTACTGGCAATAGTGTTTAGCAGTTGGCTGCGTAATGCAGCGCGACAACGTTGACTGGCTATTAAGCTAAGTTGCTCGCGGCAAAACTGCAGTAAGGGTCTGGCCAATAAACACAGTAACAACAACGGTAAAATAGCCAGCAAAGCGTTGGTATCAAGCGTTTGTTGCCTAAAGCTAGCCGTTAACCATTGGCTAAACACTTTGGCTAATAAATAGCATTGCAGGACAAAAAATACCGCATGTAAAATTGCCAGAAATAATGCGCTGTGTAATAACCAACTTTGCGGTGCCAGTAGGGCATTTAGCTGTTGGCTGGCACCGACAGTTGTTTTCTCACTGGGCTTATCGCTAGGCTCAGTCAGTTTGATCTTCTTCACCCTCGTAGCCGTTAAACTCCAGCCACATAGCGTTAATAATGCCAAATGAGCAAGCTAATAACACCCCTAGGATCCAGGTAAAATACCACATAAATTATCCTATTAATTAATATAGAGAGTGGGAGTTGTCGCGTACATGCTGCTCATTTAACCGGCCACGCATAACAAAGTAGCTCCAAGCGGTATACGACAGTACGATAGGCACAAACACGCAAGCAACAACAAACATAATTTGTAATGAGGTTTGACTGGCCGTAGCATCCCACATGGTTAAGCTATGTGCTGGCATGCTACTAGAGGGCATAATAAACGGAAACATACTAACACCCGCGGTTGCTATCACCATTGTTAGCGCTACGGCTGAGCTAAGGAATGCCAGTAAATGCCGTTTAGTGGCACTGGATAAAGCACATACCATAAAGCTTAATACGCCTAAAATCGGAATTAAGCTTAACCAAGGCCATTTAGCATAATTGTTAAACCAGGCAGCAGCACTAATCACTACAGTTTTTTCGGTAGTACGATTGATGCCATTAGTATCAATAATACTGGTCACGCTATAACCGTCTATACCGTAATATAACCACAGCCCTGCTAACACGAATAACACAGCACAACTTGCGGATAACAGAGTTGAGATTCTTTCACTGCGGGCTTTTATGTCGTCTTCGGTTTTAAGCTGTAAGTAAGTGGCACCATGATTAACCAACATTAAAAAACTAAACAGCCCGACAAATAACGCAAACGGGTTTAGTAGGTCGAAAAAACCACCGGTATAATGTAAGCGTAAAATATCATCAAAATAAAATGGCACGCCTTGTAATAAATTACCAAAAGCGACACCAAATAACACTGCCGGTACGGCAGAGCCGATGGTTAATGCCCAATCGCATTTATTTCGCCAAGCGTCATTATCAATTTTTGCTCTATATTCAAAGCCAATTGGCCGGAGAAACAAGGCAAATAAAGTTAGCATCATCACGAAATAAAAGCTGCTAAATGCGGCTGCATACACCGTTGGCCAAGCGGCAAAAAGAGCACCAATAGCGGTAACTAACCAGACTTGGTTACCATCCCAATGCGGGGCTATGCTGTTGATCATTACGCGCCGTTGGTCGTCATTTTTACCAATCAGTTTTAGCAGTACAGCTACACCCAGATCAAAGCCATCAGTAATAACGAAACCTATTAATAGTACACCTATTAGTAGCCACCAAATAAATCGTAATACTTCATAGTCCATGATTAATCCCCTTTAAGCTCAGTCGCTGCATGCTCTAAATCGTACTTGCCGGTATGTAATGCTGCGGGGCCAATCCGAGCATATTTAATCATCAACCATATTTCGATAATAATAAAAATGGTATACAGCACCATGATGGAGCCCAGACTAATTAACAGATCATTAACCGTGAGTTGGGATACCGCCATATGGGTAGGCAATATTTCACCAATTGCCCATGGTTGGCGGCCGTATTCTGCCACTAGCCAACCTGCTTCACTGGCAATCCAGGGTAAAGGTAGACTGAAAATAGCAAACTTAAGTAGCCATTTGGGTTTATTCACCGTGCGTTTTGCGCTGTGCCAGAATGCCAAAATAAATAGTAATAGCATTAACATACCGCACGCAACCATCACCCTGAAGCTCCAAAATAGTGGCCATACTTGTGGCACAGAGCCTTCAACGGCTGCAGCAATTTGCTCTGGGGTGGCATTGGCAACATCATCAGTAAATGCGGTTAATAGCATGCCGTAGCCTAAGTCGTCTCTAAGCTCGTTAAAGCGATTAACAGTGACGGCTGACTTATCACCCTGCCGATATTGCTGCATCAGCACATAGGCTTCTTGACCGCGAATAATGCGCTCTAAATGCTCACGCTTTAACTTATCTAAGCCTTTTACTTCTTCGGTTAACGAACGCGTGGCGATAAGGCCTAATACGGCGGGAATTTTAATGGCGTAATCAGTGGTTTGGGTTTCGGCATTAGGCAAGCCAAACAGGGTGAAAGGAGCCGGTGCAGGGTGGGTATTCCATTCGGCTTCTATCGACGCTAATTTTACTTTTTGTACCGCCCCAACTTCATAACCTGACTCATCACCTAGTACAATAACGGATAATACGCTGGCTAAGCCAAATGCTGCAGCAATAGCAAAGCTGCGCCGAGCAAACGCGATATTGCGACCTTTTAATAAATACCAACTAGAGATGGCTAGGACGAAGATAGCCCCAGTGACATAGCCCGCTGACACGGTATGGACAAATTTAACTTGCGCTACCGGATTAAAAACAACTTCACTAAAGCTACTAAGCTCCATACGCATGGTATCAATATTAAATTGAGCACCTACCGGGTTTTGCATCCAACCATTAGCTATTAAGATCCATAATGCAGAGAGATTGGTCCCCAAGGCCATAAGCCAAGTAACAATTAAATGCTTCTCTTTACTTAACCTATCCCAACTAAAGAAAAATAAACCAACTAAGGTTGACTCTAAAAAGAACGCCATTAAGGCTTCAATGGCTAAAGGGGCGCCAAAGATATCACCGACATAATGAGAATAATAAGACCAATTGGTGCCAAATTGAAACTCCATGGCTAAACCGGTAGTAATGCCTAAAGCAAAGTTAATACCAAACAATTTACCCCAAAACTTGGTCATATCACGATATATAGTTTTGCCAGTCATGACATAAACTGACTCCATTATCGCCAAGATAAAGGTCAAACCAATGGTTAAAGGAACGAATAAGAAGTGGATCATTACCGTAAAGGCGAATTGAAATCGTGATAGGTCGACTATGTCCATCTGCATACTCCAGGTGCGCAGTTAAAAGTAGGTCATAACACACTGGATGTATGACATTACTAATATACTCCGATGATATTGCTATGCAAAGCATAGCGTAAAATGAGTAACCGCCTAGAGTTGGTAGATTAAAACTAACGTTTACGGGCTAAAAAGCTATCGACACTTTGATTAGACGCCGCCAACATTTTACGACCTGCAGCATAGCTTTGCGTTAATAAAATAAACAAAATGTCGATGACTAACTCTTGTGCATTGCGCGCCAGTATTGACGATAAGCGTGCAGAGCCTTCATCAGCGACGGTATATAAATTATGTTGAGCTAACCGCGCTATAGTATTATTGCCAAACGAAGTAATACTGATAATTTGTACGTTATTTTGCTTAGCTTGTTCAGTAATTTTTACACTATCAAAAGTTTCGCCCGATTCGCTTATAATAATAAGCACATCATTGGCCGCATAATTAGCAATATTGGCTAATTGAATATGGGTATCAGATTCTGCTAACGCCGCCATACCGAGTTTTTGTAATTTATACGAAAAATCTTTAGCTACTAAGGCCGAGCCGCCTTTGCCACACAGTAAAATTCGCTTAGCTGATTTTAATACCTGAGCCGCCTGCTCAAATTGCTTTTGATTATTTATGGCTTGAGTTTTTTGCAGCACATTAATTTTACTGGCTAATAGTTTTTTACTCATGGCAGTAAAATTATCATCTAATGATATTTCGCCATGTAGCTTGGGCATGTCAGCATGCTCTTGTCGATATAAGCTATCGGTAAGGGCAAATTTAAAATCAGGATAACCTTTATAGCCGAGTTTTTGAGTAAAACGCACCACACTAGCTTGGCTAATACCCACTTGCTGGGCCAGTTTTTGTGATGGCATATCACGAATTTGATCGGGATTAGCCAAAATATATTCGGCTAACTGCTGTTCGGCTCGGGGAAACTTTTCCCGTAACGCCTGAATTTTATCAAGTACTGACATTGGTTATTCCTTTATGACCAAAACTTATTGCCTTGTCGCTACCGTGACAGTGTATAAGATATTCAGCAAATTACGCAGTAAAATCCTGCGCTTATATATAAGCTTATATCAAAGTTTAAATCAGGTTATGCATAAGTTATGTAAATCGTAGCAATAATCTAAATAAAAAAGCCCGCGAATATTACTCAGCGGGCTTAGTTTAGTTCATCAAGTTTACAGCATAGGCCGATAACGTAATGAGATACCCATAGTGCGGCCAATCACATCATAATCACTGACGGCATTAAAATGGTTAGCACCTGCAGTAGGGGTAGGTGGCTGCTTATCAAACAGGTTATTAAAACCTGCCGTCACCGTTACGGCTTCGCTAAACTGCCATGATGCCGCTAAATCAATATAGTTTTGTGCGCTAATGCTAACACTAGGATCTGCTGCATATACTACGTCACCTATACGACGCCAGCCCAGTTGTACCGCTACGTCCTCTAAGCTCCAGTCAATGGTCATACGGTGCTTATAGTCAGCTTGCAATACGCTAGCAAAGTCACCCGAACAGGCATTACCGTATGTGCCCTTACAGTCGACTTCTGGCAAGGTGACGTTATTTTGCCGACGTTGCTTTGTAACAAAGTTGGCTTGATAAGCAAGATGTAACTTACCACCAATAGCGTCAGGAGCATCTAAACGATAGTTTACCGCAACATCAATACCGGCTTGTTTAATGGCCGCTAAGTTAAAGTCGTTAACAATAGCGGTTTTAATAAAGCCAGTATCAGCATCGCGCACTACTGCATCACACAGCGGATTGCCTGCTACGGGGTTATCGATATAACAGTTTTGTAATGCTGCGGCCGGTTGGATTTGGCTTACGGCATCGGTGATTTCAATATTGTAATAATCTACACTAACATCAAAACCGCTGAAATATTGTGGCGTATAAACGATACCAACAGTAGTAGATTCGGCTTGCTCAGGCTTAATGTTCGGGTTACCACCAAAAGTGTAACTTGCGCTGCTAGCATCGAAACTGCTGCCGACAGCAGGCGCGCCATAACGAGCACATTGTGCTGCGTCACCGGTGCCTAATAAGCATGGATCACCATCAAATCGACCAGCAAAGCGTGGTATAAATTGGTCGCTGGTTTGATCAAATAACGCTAACGATAAGCCGGTAATAGGGCTGGCAAACTCACCTAAGTTAGGTGCCCGAAACGCGGTTTGATAACTAGTACGAATTCGCACGTTTTCATCAATCGCCCAATTTACGCCAATTTTATAAGTATCTTTGGCGCTAGTGTTTGAGTAATCGGAAATACGATAAGCGGCTTCAATATCTAATTGGTCAGCAAAAGCGGTATCAAAAAATACCGGAATTAGTACTTCGCCGTACCATTCTTTACTATCAAAGCTAGCAGACATATCAAATACGCTTACGCCAGCAAAGCTTGTGCCAGTACGAAATGCATCACCAGCCGTTTGCTTGCCGGTTTCTTTGCGTACTTCATAACCAACAGCATAGCTAACCGCACCGGCTGGAAGTTCAAATAATGCTGCTGAATCACCAGAAATAGTGGCGGCAGCAACGCTTTGCGTGCGTTCCCGATTAGAATATAACAACGGGTTACTAAAGCTGGTTAAATCTAAGTTGGGATCAAAAATATTGACGCTATTGGCAATGGCATTAAAGCGATTGGCGCCACTGGCATTAGTTTTGTAAGCATTGTTATAAATAGTTGAAGTTTCATCGGTACGACCGTACTGGGCATAGACATCAAACTGCACGCTATCGGTTATATCACCCCGTAAACCGACCTGAAACTGGGTAGTATCACGCACTGCTTCGGTATTTTGTAAGCCTAAACCTAAATTACGCTCAACATTCACTAACGCATTGCCATCGGCGTCAAAACTTAAACTATTACGCACACTGTCGGGAATAAAGGCATTATCTTGGCGCAAGGTAACTTGTTGGTTTACCGTAACCGGTAACTGACCACTAGCACCGGCACCTGTTACTTTGACTTGTGAATGTAATGCACGGCCATAAATTTCGGTGGTGTCGGCTAGATCAACATCAAAAAATAAACCGGCACTTAAGCGTGACATGGGCTGAATTAAAAACCGTTCAGCATTGATATTAGTGGTATTACGGGTCGCGGTTACATTACCGTTATCGTCGATACCAAAGCTATTGCCACTGGCAACATCAGTATAAAAACCACCTTGGTTAATCATACTGCCACTATTTTGCATGGCAAAGTCGCGCTCGCCGGCTAATAGTGCTTTGCGTTCTGAATAACCAATATAACCGGTTAAATGACCACGGCCACTGGCAATGTCACCACCAAAAATGGCTTCAGTATTATATTTTTCACCGCCATCTTGCGGAGTTTCATAACTGGCTGATAGCTCAATACCGTCAAATTTATCGTCCATAATAAAGTTAACGACACCCGCTACCGCATCGGCACCATACACAGCAGCTGCACCACCGGTTAATACATCAACCCGTTTAATTAAGCCTGCAGGAATGCTATTAACATCTACTGAGTTACGATAGCTAAAGGGTGTGGCACGAGTGCCATTAATTAACACTAAGGTACGGTTTTGGCCTAAGCTTCTTAAATCGATAGTCGACGAACCTAAAGAGTCACCTACTGTTGCGCCAGTGCTATTCGCACCTGCTGCTGCTTGGGGTAATTTCGAAGTAATGTCTTCGACGTTAACCACACGATCTAAATGCAATTGAACTTCATCTACTGAAGCCACTGGGCTAGATGACACCAATTCAGTACGAGCAATGCGCGAACCGGTGATACTAATTACTTCAACTTTTTTAGCATCTTCATTGTTGATGTTGGTAGTGTCGGCTTGTTGCGCGAAAGCTAATTGGCTAATTAAACCTAGTTGAACGGCTAGGGCGACTTTAGAGCTGCGACGTAAAAATCGTGTCGCCGATGTATTTTTCGATGTGCTGAGCGATGGCTGTGACATAAATTACTCCCTGCTGAGTAAGTTGTGATGGCGAAAATTGCTGGTTCGCCGCAGTAGAACGAATTTTTTATACATTTTAACTGCAGTAAAGTTAAATATATACTCAATATAACGTTAGAGTGCAATTTTATTTAGTTTAAATGTAGATTTAATTGAATAATTTATTCATCATAAGCTGATAAACAACTGTATCTAACCACTTTTGCAAGGGCTACATCATGCATTCTCATATACAAAAACTGGCTGATATTGCTGCTAAACCTAGTCGGATGATTATTGGTTTAATGAGCGGCACCTCATTAGATGGTTTAGATGTGGCCTTATGTCGATTAAGCGGCGAAGGTTTGGCAACCAAGGTTGAACTCATTAACTTTTGCACAGTGGATTATGATCAAGACTATAAACAACGCGTTAAAGCGGTATTTTCTAAACGCCAAGTCGACTTGCAAATGGTCACGTTATTGCACCCATGGATTGGGCTTGAACATGGCCGGATGATTAATGAGTGCTTACAACAGTGGCAATTAACCGCAAATGACGTTGATGTGGTGGCTAGCCATGGCCAAACGATTTATCACTGTCCGCAGCGCCAACATCAGCTAGCAGAATTTGGTAATGCGACGTTACAAATAGGTGATGCTGATCATTTAGCGGTGAAAACCGGCATTATCACCATCAGTGACTTTCGGCAAAAGCATATTGCCGCGGGCGGCGAGGGGGCACCTTTAGCGGTGTATGGCGATTATTTATTGTTTAGCAGCCCAGCAGAAAATCGGATTTTGCTTAATATTGGCGGTATTGCCAATTTAACCTATTTACCTAGCAGCCAAGATGCCAATGCCGTTTTTAGCTCGGATATAGGCCCGGGCAATACGATGATGGATGCGTATATTCAAGCTTACTTTCCAGGTCAATATTATGATCGCAGTGCAGCGCTGGCTAATGCTGGTGAAATAAACAGCGCTTTATTAGCAGCTTTAAAACAAGATAGATTTTTTGCGCTGGGCTTTCCAAAAACTACCGGTCCAGAAGTATTTAACTTAGCCTATTTAGAGCAAGCGCAGCAGCAAAGCAGTACCGAAAACTTAAATCGTGCTGATGTGATGGCGACACTAAATCGCTTCTCTGCCGATATGATTGTGCACGCGATAACGAGCATGACTGCAGAGTTGGATCAGTTTGTTATTTATGCCAGTGGTGGAGGTATTCATAATCCATTATTAATGCAACATATCAGCCGAGCGTTACCTGACATCAGCATTGCTAGTACAGCTGAATTGGACATAAACCCAGATGCCAAAGAAGCGGTATTATTTGCGGTGTTAGCTAATGAGTGTTTAGTCGGCGGCAAACAAAAATTTAGTAATACTAGAGAAGGCATCCCTAGCGTAACGATGGGGAAAATCAGTTTTTCAGACTGACCTTTCCCCTTGCCAATATTCATAGCCAAATGTTCAAGGGGTCAGAGTCGTTGAAACTCAAAAATAGTTTCAAGTACTCTGACCCCTTGAAAAAAGCTTATAGCTTGGCGTAGTCTACTACCCAATTCACATACAATTCAGTACCGGTTTTTAACGCTTTTTCATCAGCGAAGAAAAACGGAGAGTGATTGCTTGGTGCTGCAGCGGCATCTTGACCTTCAGGTGTTACGCCTAAAAACACGAACAGCCCTGGTACTTCTAGGGCGAAGAATGAAAAGTCTTCAGCGCCGGTAACCAGTTCACTAACATGAACTTTGTCTTGACCAGCTACACGCTCTATTGTTGGTAGCATTTTGCTAGTGAGTGCGGGATCATTAATGGTGACTGGGTAACCTTCATTAATATGGACATGGGCTTCAGCGCCGGTGGCTTTAGCCGTCATTTCAGCTGTAGTCTTCAGATCCTTGAAAATTTGTGCCCGATTATCCATATCAAAGTTACGAATAGTACCTTCTAAATAGACTTGGTCTGGAATAATATTATTGCGTACACCACCTTCAACAATACCAAAGCTTAATACCGCTGGCGCTTTGGTTATATCGATTTGGCGACTGATAATCGTTTGACTGTTACTGATAATTTGCGCAGCAGCGACGATAGGATCAACACCACCCCAAGGCCGTGAGCCGTGGGTTTGTCTACCTTTAACTGTTATTTCAAATTGATCTGAGGAGGCCATTAATGGACCTTCGCGATAACCGATATGACCGACAGTACCCGCAGACCAAACATGAATACCAAATACCGCTTCTGGCTGGTGTTGTTTAAATAGACCCTGTTTTAACATCAGTTCAGCGCCACCTTCCTCATCATCTGGCGCGCCTTCTTCTGCTGGCTGAAAAATAAAGACCACGGTGCCGGCTAATTGCTGTTTCATGGCGACTAACTGCTCTGCAGCGCCCATTAGCATAGCGACATGCATATCATGACCACAAGCATGCATAACGCCAACTTCTTTGCCACGATATTCAGATAAGACTGTGGATTTAAACGGCACATCGGTTTGTTCCACTACCGGTAAGGCGTCCATATCGGCCCGTAAGGCGATAGTGGGGCCGGGTTTGCTGCCTTTTAATACGCCGATGACGCCGGTATGAGCAACACCCGTTTGTACCTCTAAGCCTAGCGCTTTTAAATGCTTGGCAATCACTTTAGCGGTACGAAATTCACGATTACTTAATTCTGGATGCTGGTGTAAATCGCGGCGCCACTCAATCACTTTTTGTTCAAGGTTTGTGGAAATAGCCACAGTTTGCTGGGCTTGAACGCTAGTAAATAAACCAACACCAGCAATAATGGCTAGACTAACAGAGGATAATTTCATGCATAACTCCTGAACATAATGGCAAAAGTGGGACGGAATAACGTATCTGAGTATGCATGGCTATATGCTAGCTGACAATGTTTGATTAGCAGTTAGGGTATAAGACTTTTGGCTATGTTGGCTACAGAGTTATGCAGCTTGCTGTAGGGCTATTTGTAATTGAGTTAGGATCTCATTACTTTTTCGCAGGGTGCGAAGTTGCTGGAATAATAACTCTGCTTCAGGGTATTGGCGTTTTAAATACGTAAACCATTGTTTAATCCGGTTAGCGTAATATTTACCTTTATCCCCGCTGACTTCATATTCTGAATATTGCATCAGTAAGGTTAATACCTGCGGCCACGGCATAGCATGGCTATTTTGCCGAATACTCTGGGCTAAATTTGGCATAGCTAAAACACCCCGGCCGAGCATTATATCCTGACAGTTAGCTTGCTGCTGACATAATAAGGCTGAATCACGATCCCAAATTTCTCCATTGGCAATCAATGGAATATTAACCTGTTGCTTAATTTTGGCTATCCAAGGCCAGTAAGCGGGTGGGCGATAGCCGTCGGCTTTGGTTCGGGCATGCACGGTTAATACCGAAGCACCCGCTGCGGCGATAGCGTGAGCGTTTTCTAAGGTTAAACTAGTATCATCGTAGCCTAAGCGTATTTTAGCACTGACAGTATGTTGGCTAGGAACAGCTTCGCGCACCGCTTTCACTATTTGGTATAACTGCTCAGGTTGTTTTAGTAATACTGCGCCGCCTCGGCTTTTATTGACTGTTTTAGCCGGGCAGCCAAAATTTAAATCGACACCATGAGAGCCTAAGCTTACGGCGCGAAAAGCATTTTCGGCTAACCAGTTAGGCTCTTGGCCAAGTAATTGAATGCGTACTGGTGTACCGGCGGCGGTGTAACCTTGTTGGGCGAGCTCTGGACAAATGCGTTGAAATACTCGCGCTGGTAGTAATTGATCGACAATGCGAATAAATTCAGTGACACATAAATCGAAGCCACCTATCTGCGTTAGCATGTCACGCATCAAGTGATCAACGACACCTTCCATCGGCGCTAATATGATTTGCATAGTGTGGAATTATGAATCTAAATAAGGCCGGCCTAACATCATCTGTTGGGCTAATTGCTGTTCTGACTGAGCTTCGCTTAATTGCAGATCATTAAATTGGACATCAAATTGTAATAAGTCGGCGTCTTCTAGATTTTGTGCCACCAGTTTATCGGGTACTTGATTAACCTGACGGTAAGCATTAATGGCGACTTGGGCGGCTTGTTCCATTAACAATAAAAATTGACCTAATGGAAAGTGCTGGAAAATTTCTTGATCTAAATGCGCCCAGCCCAGCAAGTCACCACTGATACTACCATCAGCGTGATCAGTAAATAGCATGGAAACAGCGGCATTTTCAGGATTTTGACCTGGCTGAAACCTGTCGGCATCTTCCCGATTAAACACTAAGACATAACCAAAGCTTGGGCAGCCTTCAGCGTCCATTTCATCGAATGACGCATCGTACATCAGAAATAATTCATTTTCTGCCATTACGCAACTCCTGCTGAAAAAACGGTCGCTAATTCTACCTGATAATTGAGCAAGGCTAAAGCTTAGTGGCAACTATATCTGTAATCCGCTGAGTCTATATCTACAATCAGTTAGGTTATGCTGCTGTCGTAGGGCATTTCTAATAATAATGCCAAGGCTAGGAGTAAGGCTTGCTCTTGCATTGCCAGTTGATTATCGGCATTCACTGCAGTATGAATGGCTTGCCATAACTGCTGTTTATCGTTGGGGGTTAAGGCTAATAATTGCGGTAACGCTTTGCTGAGTAATGACCAATCAATGTCTGGTTTAACGGTATCTTCAGCAAGCTCTAACGCCAGTAGCGCTTGTTGCCAAGCATCTTGTTGTTGCGCTACATCATCGCCAGCAACATTACTAATTAAGGCCAACAGCATTAAAATAGAAGGTTGCAATTCTTTGATACTTTGGCGTGAAAATTGGCGAACTATTTGTTTATTATCAAACTCAACCGCGACAGTATGTTGAATAAATTGATAAGTTAACCAGCTACTTAGGCTAGGTTGCACCATTTGTTGCTGTAATGATTTAAGTAATTGGTTTAATTGCGTAAATTCGTTAATGCTTAAGGTTTTTAATGCTGGGATAACGCGTTGTAATAATTGTACTTGCTGTAACAAATTAAGTTTTTCGACTTGATCGCACAGTTGATCAACTTGCTGTAATAATTCAGCTGAGCCAATTTGTTTAATTAAGCCAAGCTGTGCTGTACGGATAGCGTGGTCTGGTTGCAACAGTAAACAACAAACTAAAGCACTGGCTGGCTGGCTTTGCCGGCTGCTATGGACCAGTAACAACGGCAGGGCTGCGATAAACTTATCCCGCGGGCTTTTAGCTTGCTCAGGTGTGTTATCGGCATTTAGCTCGTTAGCCGTATTAAGCTGAGCATTTGCTTCAGCTATTTGCTGGTCTTTAGCTCTAGGGGTAGGAAACTTACCATTCCAATGCGGTTCTAACCGTTGAATACGCTTTGCTAGTGGCGGGTGAGTGGCAAAGATGCTCATCCAGCTACTAATGGCCTCACCAAAAAATAAATGGCTGTTTTCATCGGCATTTTTACTGCGAATAATACTTTTACTGCTATGACTGCCAATAACTTTTAATGCTCCGGCTATACCTCTGGGGTTACGGCTAAACTGCACGGCTGAGGCATCGGCTAAATATTCGCGTTGCCGGCTAACGGCGGCTTTAATTAAATTACCTAAAAAAGAACCTAAATAACCAATAACGATAAAGCCCAATGCTAACGCAAGAATACCGCCGCCATTGTTTTTATTATTTCGCGAACGACCCACGCTACGAGTGCTGCCGGTGCGCATTAAAAAATAGCCAACATGGCCAATAAATAAAATGCCATTTAAAATGGCTATCAAGCGAATATTCATCCGCATATCGCCGTTTAAAATATGGCTAAACTCGTGGGCGACTACGCCTTGAAGTTCATCTCGATTTAACTGCTCTAACGCACCTTGAGTAATCCCTACCACTGCGTCGGCAGGGCTATAACCCGCAGCAAATGCATTGATGCCAGCTTCCGGCAATAAATATACTGGTGGTACGGGTAGGTTAGCGGCCAGTGCCATTTCTTCTACCACATTGAGTAACCGACGTTGTAACGGATCGCTACTGTCAGGTGTTAACCGCACACCACCTAATGATTCAGCTACCGCGCGACCGCCATGGCGTAATTTATGCCACTTTAATAAGATGGCTATTGAGACGGCGCCTATTACTACTGTGCTTATCCAGCCAATTGTGACCCAAGGCAAGTTTTGATTGTAGTTGCTGCTCTGAGCGGTGTTATAACTACTGCTTTGGCCAGTAACAAAAGTCGCATCTATAAAGCCTAAGCTATATAACGCGACAACATTGGTTAACGTAATAAGTAGCAATACGGCAAGGCTAAATAACACCACTAATAAGCGGGTATTACGGCGAGCTAAATCTTGTTGGGCAAAAAAATTACTACTCATAATTTTAGTTAGAAGCTCACTTTGGGTGCAGCTTGAATTTGAGCGGTATCAGCAAACTCAAGTAACTTAGCATCGCTAGCATGGCCAAAGCTGGGAGCAAGAACCACAGCAGGGAAACTTTGTTTGTAACTATTGTACTCTGTTACGCCATCGTTAAAGGCTTGGCGGGCAAAGGCAACACGGTTTTCAGTACTGGTTAGCTCTTCAGAAAGCTGCATCATGTTTTGATTAGCTTTTAAATCAGGATAGGCTTCCATTACCACATTTAACCGACCCATAGCTTGCTGTAAGGCACCTTCAGCACCCGCTAGTTCAGTCATAGCTCCGGCGTCACCAGGATTGTTGGCTGCCACTTTAAGACCTGCCATAGCGGCATTTCTAGCTTGAATGACGGCTTCAAGCGTGTCACGTTCATGCGACATATATGCTTTAGCGGTTTCAACTAAGTTGGGGATTAAGTCATAGCGGCGTTTAAGTTGAACTTCAATTTGAGCAAAAGCATTTTGAAAGCGGTTTTTTAATTTTACTAAGTTATTAAAAATACTAATAACCCAGAACACAATTGCCAGCAACAGACCCAGAATAATTAAACTTGTCATTGTTAAACCTGTTATCTATTTATAATAAGTATATTGTTAACGAAAGTTTAAACTTATGTCTAGTCATTATTGTGTAACAGGCCGTAAATTACGCTAATTTTGCTGTAAAGCGAAACTCGACAGGCTAATTATTTTTTTGCTAGGTTAATTTAGTTGGCTTTAGGTTAATATAGCCAGTGTAAATAGAGGAGAAAGCATGAGCGAGTTTAAACATATTTCAGTGCAACAAACTGCCGAATTAATCGAAAAAGATAATGTGGTTATCGCGGATATCCGTGATGAACAAAGCTTTGCCGCCGGTCATATTACTAATTCAAAGCATTTAACCAATGGCACTTTACATAGTTTTTTACAGCAATTTGAATTTGACCAACCGGTAGTTGTGGTTTGTTATCATGGCAATTCAAGTCAAGGCGCAGCCCAGTATTTAGTTAACCAAGGCTTCGAGCAGGTATATAGCTTAGACGGTGGCTTTGAAAGCTGGCGCAAGCAACAACCTTTCAGTACTGATACTGCAACAAACAGCACAGCTAAAAATGACTGAGTCTTATTTAGAAGTCTTTGCGGTTTTAAACTCGGCAAAAGCGGCACAGTTATTTGCTGATTATTGCCAAGCTCAAGGCATAGCCGTGCATCTTGAGATTAAATCGACCGATGTTGCGGAATTATATTGTGCAGCCGATCAATTAGCCCAAGCAGAAGCCGAATTAGCCCAGTTTATGCAACAGCCACAACATAAGCGTTATCAGCAAGCCGCTTGGCAATTGAGCAAACCTAGTGCTAGCCAGACGACTGTATTGCCGAGCATTAATTGGCAACGTAGCTTGCTGTTAGCGCCATTAACAACAGCGATGTTAGTGCTATGTTTACTGGTGTACGCATGGATGTATTTTGACTGGCCCAGTGCAGCAAAGTGGTTGCAGTTATCTGAACCTGCCCAGTTATGGCGCTGGTTTACGCCGATGTTATTACACTTCTCACTTACCCATTTAGTGTTTAATTTAGCTTGGTGGTGGTTGCTTGGTCGGCAATTTGAGCGGGTGTTAGGCTTTGCTCTATTGGCTAATTTTACCTTGTCGGTGGCGTTGATATCTAATGCAGCACAATACTTTATGACTGGGCCTAATTTTGGCGGTTTATCAGGCGTAGTGTATGGTTTATTTGGTTATTGTTGGTTAGCAGGACTGATTAATCCGCGCCAGCGCATGTTTATCAGTTCAGGTATGGCTGGCTTTTTAGTGTTATGGCTAGTATTAGGCTTTTTTGATTTGCTTTGGGTCAACATGGCCAATTGGGCGCATTTAGCTGGTTTAGTTAGCGGTATGGCATGGGCTTTAATTTTACGTAAACATCCGGGTCGCCATTAACCGCCAACAGTAAGCCTTGTGATAAGTAACCTTTGTCATGAGTCACGGCATGGGTATTACTGATACAGATATTTAGTAAATAAAATATCTCGGATCATGGTATTACCCGTTTCGTCTTGCATTTTTTGCTGCAGCTTTTGCAAAATATTTAGGCGAATTTCTTCACGACCGAGTAACGATTTTACTTTTTCTTCTGGCTGTTGGCTAATTGTACCAATTATAGTGTCTAGGATTAAAGGTTCGTGATGCTCTATGGTGGAGAGGTGGATTTTATTATCTAGCATCAGTTCGACGACGACCCGAATATATCCCATGGTGCGGCGATCAGCTGCAATATAATTAGTCACGATATCGGGATCAAAACCGTAATACACGACTTCCGGTTTAGTGACATCGGCAGCTGCTGAAAAAACCGAAAAACTGCCAACTAATAATAGATAAGCTAAGAAATATTTACGCATAAGGCTCACTTTAGGGGATGTAGGTTTACTAATACTTGCTAGTACCATAACGATTATTGGCTATTTTACCAGCTTAGTGCTTAATTGCTAACTGCTAATACTGATTATTAATTGGGCCATGGTTTAGGTAGGTCAAATGTTTAACCGTTATCAATGCTGAAAAGCTAGCATTAAGTTGTTATTATGCCGCTAGCATTTACTTTAAGACGATGATTATTTGTGACAACGCCTGTTATTTCCTTGCAAGCTGATTGGTCAGTTGCAGACCAAATGATATTGCCGCCGAGCATTGCGCCTTGGCTACTCGAAGTAGCGTCATTGACGGCTCGATTAAAGCGACACTGCCAGCAATTTCACCTGCAGGTTGTGCATGAAAGTATGCAACCGCTACCGTCTTTTTTACAACCGCTATTCCCTGCAAGCGCCCCAGCATTATTGCGCGAAGTTATTTTATACTGCGATGATAAACCCTGTGTTTATGCGCAAAGCTGGTTGCCCAAAACAACCTTAGATATCTTGCAGCCATTAGCCAATATGGGCCAGCGGCCATTAGGTGATTATATATTTCGCCAAGCAAACTTAGTTCGGGGTGAGATTGAAGCCTGTAAAGTAGATATTAGTCTGCCACAAGTTGCTGCAGGTCAATTGCAACAGTGCTGGGCCAGACGGTCAATATTTCAGTTGCAACAACAGCCTTTTTTAGTGGCAGAAGTGTTTTTACCCGCAATACAGCAATTATCGGCAACAGCAAATCATGTAACGAGAGCGCAATAATGCAGTGGCAATTAACCCGCAAACATTGGCCTGATTATCTGCAATTAATGCGCTTAGAAAAGCCAATCGGCACTTATTTGTTGTTATGGCCTACTTGGTGGGCTTTATGGATTGCGGCCGAAGGTGTACCACCAATAGGTTTGTTAGTGGTGTTTACGTTAGGTGTAATCTTAATGCGCGCCGCAGGGTGTGTAATTAATGATTTTGCCGATAGAAAAGTGGACGGCGCGGTAGCTAGAACCAAACACCGGCCCTTAGCGACGAAGCGTGTGACTGCAACCGAAGCCATTCAACTATTTTTGCTGCTGATATTAGCCAGTGCGGCTTTATTATTATTTTTAAATTGGCAAACGGTATTACTGTCGGTAGTGGCATTAGGCTTGGCCGTGGCTTATCCTTTTATGAAGCGTTACACCCATTTACCGCAAGTGGTATTAGGTGCCGCTTTTAGCTGGGGTATGCCAATGGCGTTTATGGCAATTCAGTTACAACTACCGTTAATAGTCTGGTTATTGTATGCGGCAAATTTACTTTGGACCGTGGCTTACGACACGTATTACGCTATGGTTGATAAACCGGATGACTTAAAAACGGGTATAAAATCGACGGCAATTTTATTTGGTCGACAGGTACTGTTAATTATCGGTTTGCTGCAAGCTGCTAGTATAATCTTACTATTGGTCGTAGGTTATTTAGCCCAGTTACATTGGTTGTACTATGTTAGCTTACTGGCTGCTACGGCGTGTTTTGTGTATCAGCAAAATTTGGCTCGAAAAAGCCTTGCCAATAAAAGCTTAGCCGGTTGTTTTAGTGCCTTTTTGCATAATCATTATGTTGGCATGTTAATCTTTATCGGTATTGCATTAAGCTATTGGTTACAAGGATAAAATATGTATAAACCTACCTTATTTAAGCAATTAGGATTTAAGCAATTAGGTTGTAGTGTATTATTGCTTCTGGCTACCGCGGCATGTGCTAATCCGCCAACAGAGCAACAGGCCAGAGCCTTGTTTTCGTTACAGACCCTGAATATTGGCGGCATTACTACCGTGGTACAAGTGGCTGATACGGCAGAAAAACGCGCCCAAGGCTTAATGTTTCAGCAAACGGCTAAGCCGGGCATGTTATTACTTTATCAACAACCTGCTGCTATTAGCTTATGGATGCGTAATACCACTATGCCATTAGATGTGGCTTTTATTGGCCCAGATTGGACTATTATGCATATTGAGCCATTACAGCCATTAGACGAAACCACTGTTGCTGCTAATAGTGAAGTTATTGCTGCGTTGGAAATGCCGCAAGGTTGGTTTGCGGCTAAGCAAATTCAACCTGGCGCCACTGTTAAGTTAATTGAGTAAGCTACTAGATTAAATTGCTCGATAAAGCGCTTAGTTTTTCAATGTATCGCTTTATCGAGCATGACGTTGTGTCACTATTCAGCTTTTCCGGGCTCTAGTTTGTCTTATATTCTCTACGGTGGAGTAAAAAATACAGTACTGGTAGCAGTAACATAGAGATTAATGGCGCCGCTATCATGCCGCCTAACATAGGCGCAGCAATGCGCTGCATCACTTCATTACCCGCACCCGAGCCCAACATAATGGGCAACAAGCTGACAATAATCGTTAATACAGTCATCGCTTTAGGCCGTACTCTTTGTACTGCGCCTTGCATAATGGCTTGCCATAATTGCTGCTCGTTAGTCGGTTTAAGCTCTGTTATAGCCCGCTTTAAATACAGCAACATAACAACAGCAAACTCAGCAGCAACACCACTTAGCGCAATTAAGCCTACCGCTACAGCAACCGATAATTGATAGTCTAATAAGTACAATAACCATAAGCTGCCGCTTAAAGCGAAAGGTAAACTGAATAATACTAATATGACATCACTTAGATTACGAAAGGTCAGGTACAACAACATCATAATAATCAGCAAGGTTAATGGTACTAGTTGTTGCAAGCGTTGTTGTACTCGCTGCATATATTCGTATTGACCACCAATACTGACGCTGATTTGGGCCGGAAAAGTACTGTTGTCGATAAGCTGCTCTAACTGCGCTAAATACTCACCGATAGTGGTTTCTTTAGTTAAATCGATATAGATCCAATTGGTTAAGCGGGCATTTTCGGCGGTAATCATCACCGGACCATTAATTAATTCAACCTTAGCCACTTGCTCTAATAATACATAAGCACCATCTTTACTTTGTAACGGCAACTTACGTATTTGTTCTGGGTCGCTGCGCTGGCTTCTGGGGAAGCGCAAACTAATATCATAACTTTCGCGGCCTTGAATACTGGTCGCTATAGGTGCGCCACCAATGGCAAAGCGGACATAGTCTTGCAGTTCAGTTAAGGTAATACCATAACGTCCCAGCTGGCTTATATTCGGTTCTATATTTAAATATAAGCCACGTTGTGCTCGCTCGGCATACACGGAGCGACTACCGCTTAAGCCTTTTATTTTATGCTCTAATTGGGTCGCGACATCTTGAATGCTGGTTAAGTCTGGCCCTGTTACTCTAACGCCAATTGGCGTGCGAATGCCGGTCGATAACATATCGATACGAGTTTTAATCGGCGGTAACCAAGCGTTGGTTAGACCGGGTACCTGCACAGCAGCGTCGAGCTGGGCAATAATATCATCTATGGTTATGCCTTCTCGCCACTCTGATTGCGGCTTTAAGCGAATACTGGTTTCAAACATGGTTAATGGGGCAGGGTCGGTCGCGGTATTGGCACGGCCACTTTTACCTAGCACCACAGCGACCTCGGGTACGGTTTTAATTAAGCGATCGGTTTGTTGTAGTAATTTTGCCGCTGTTGCTGGGCTAAGGCCGGGCAGAGTGGTGGGCATATACAGTAAATCACCTTCGGCAAAGCTAGGCATAAATTCACTGGATAAGTTTTGCCACGGCACTAAGCTGCTGCCAAAAGCAATAATAGACACTAACACTAATGTTTTGGGGAAACGTAAACATAACTTCAACACTGGGCGGTATAAGGCAATAAGCCCGCGATTAATTGGATTTTGTTGCTCGGTGGGTATTTTGCCGCGTAATAAATACAGCATCAGTACAGGGATCAGCGTAATAGCTAAGATAGCCGCTGCCGCCATAGAGAAAGTTTTGGTAAACGCTAAAGGTGCAAATAAACGGCCTTCTTGAGCTTCTAAAAAGAACACGGGCATAAAGCTTACGGTGATAACCAGTAACGAGAAAAACAAGGCTGGGCCAACATCAGTACAGGCCGAGGTAATAACTTGCCGATACACGTTAGGGGGTAGGGCAGTATTAGCTGCTTGTTTTGCTTTAGCATGCTCTAGCTCTTTATGGGCATGCTCTACCATAACAATAGCTGCATCCACCAAGGCGCCGATAGCGATAGCAATGCCGCCTAAGCTCATCACGTTAGCATTTATATTGAGCAGGTTCATTAACAATACACTGCTTAATAGCGCTAAGGGTAAGCTAATCACTGCGACTAAGGCTGAGCGAAAGTGCAATAAAAACACCACACAAATAATGGCAACCACAGCCATTTCTTCTAGCAGTTTCTCACTAAGATTACTTACAGTAGCCTTAATCAGTTCAGAGCGGTCATAAACGGTAACGACCTCAACCCCACTAGGTAAGCCAGTTTTTAATTGTTGTAACTTTTGTTTTACGGCATCTATTGTTTGCAGGGCATTTTCGCCATGTCGCATAACAATAATGCCTGCGACGACTTCCCCTTCACCATTTAATTCTGCAATACCGCGCCGAGCTGCAGGCACTTCTTGCACCGTACCAATATCAGCTAAGGTTAGCGCGTAATCAGCATGATTACGCTTACCTACTGGTATTTGCGCTAAATCGTTACTTGATTGAATATAGCCATTGCTTTGCACTAACAACTCGGTTTCTGCAACTTCAATAATGCCGCCGCCGACTTGCTGGTTATGGTTTTTAATGGCATTAATTACATCAGCAAGGGTGAGTTGATAAGCCCGCATTAAACGAGGCTGTAATTCTAATTGGTAGGTTTTATCCATCCCGCCAATACTGGCTACTTCAGATACGCCATCGACACTTTGTAGCTCAGGGCTTAAATAAAATTTTTGTAAGCTGGTCAGTTGCTCTAAGGAATGTTGGCCGCTGCGATCCACTAACGCATATTGAAATACCCAGCCAACTCCGCTGGCATCGGGGCCTAATGTCGCAGTGGCACCTTGAGGTAGCGTAACTGTTTGTAAGTATTCTAATACCCGAGAGCGCGCCCAATACGGATCGGTGCCATCGGCAAAAATAACATACAGATAACTGTCGCCGGCCATAGAGAAACTGCGCACGGCTTTGGCTTTAGGCACAGCTAATAACGCTGTTGATAGCGGGTAGCTAACTTGTTGCTCTATTAACTCGGGTGTTTGCCCAGGATAACTGGTTTTGATAATAACTTGGACATCAGATAAATCCGGCAAGGCATCCAGTTTTATTTGTTGGCCTGCCTGCCAGCCAAATAGCACTAAGGCCAAACTACAGAGTAAAATTAAGATTGGATTATTTAGCGACCAGCGAATAATAAACTTAATCATGCTGATGTTGCTCCGTTGTGGCCGGTGTAGAAACTGGTAGCTGGCTTAAACTGGCTTCGGCATCTAATAAAAACTGACCAGAAGTAACCACCGTTTCACCAGCCGCTAAACCGCTACGTATTTCCACGAACTGTTGTGCACTGTGGCCGACTTCGACTGGGCGAATGCTAAATTGCTGCTCGGATTGAACAATAACGCGGCTGCCAGTTGCTGATAGCATCACGGCTTGCTTTGGAACCGTTAACACATCGCGTAAGGCACCACCATATAGCCGCACGGGCAAAACCATATTCGGTTGCAGTTGTAATTGTTTATTATCTATTGGCAGCCGCACCTGGCTGGTGCGACTTATGGCATTTATTTCAGGGTATATAAACGCTACCGAGGTTTCGATACCGCTACGCTGCTGGGAAGGGATATCAAACTCGGCTGCCATACCTAAGCGAAGCCAATTTTGTTGGCTTTCAGCTACGTCGGCAACTAACCATACTTGTTGGATATTAGTGATTTCCATTAAAGTATCACTAGGATTAATAAACATACCATCACGTACATTTAATTTGGTTACTACCCCATCTTGGTGAGCATAAACGGTTATTTGATATAAACTTTTTCGGGTTTGCTTTAGCTCGGTAATTTGTTGCTCGGTTAAGCCTAATAAGCGTAACCGGGTTTCTGCGCGTTGTAATAAGCTGGTGCCACTACTATTGCCGCGCTCAATAACCGACAAAGCCTGTAAGAAATCGTCTTGAGCGACTAATAAGTCGGGGGCGTAATAACTAAATAGCTTATCACCCGCTTTAACGCGTTGGCCTAAACTGCGCACATATAATTGTTCAATCCAGCCTTCAGCGCGGATATGACTATGGTGAATAGCATCTTCAGCGTATTGCACTTGGCCAAAGGTCTCAATAAAGCGCCATAAGGTACGTTTTGTAGCTGGTTCAGTGCGAATACCCAGTGCTTGCTGCATTTGGCCTGAAACATTTACACTTGGGCCACTGCTAGCGCCGTTATTGTTAGCAATGGCTTTTTCCACTAGATTCATGCCGCAAATGGGGCAGGTTCCCGCTTCATGCTGCTGGATATGCGGATGCATGGGACAGGCAAATATAGTGGCCGCCGGTTGTTGTAAGGTGGCAGGGTTGAGAACCGACGGCTTAACGCCAGTTTGCTGGGCAGATACATGAAATGAAGCTGCTACTAAAAGAGCAGTAAGTATGATGCTGATACGCATATAAATGATCCTGATTAATACTGAAAACGGCTAGCAGAACTAGCAAAATGGTTTAGAGTAAATCAGGCAATTATCGGCGGTGGTGGGTCTTTAAAAAATAACCAATTAGGTAAGGCAACGATATATTCGTTACTGACAGTTGCTGCCGGAATATAATTAAATAAATTAGTGTTCAGTAACGCACTAGCGACCATACAATGGCTTGCACAACAGCCTTTATCGCAAGGCATTTCCTCACAAGCAGTATCGGCAAGGCAGCAATCATGCGTTTCGCTAACAGGTAAACTACTGGTTGATTGCAAAGCGTGTTGCATAGTTGAATGCTCAGCTTGCTGTATAACTTGCTGCATAGTATGGCAAGCTGTATTCGCCTCAGAGTGCAAACTGTAATGCAACTGAGTTAACTCAGGAGGTAGCTGCTTCTGTTGCTCTGTATGCATGCTAGGTGATGCACTATTAGCATAAGCCACCGATCCAGATAAACTGGATAGTGCCAAACAGATTATGACTATATAGCTAAGTAATGTACGCATCAGCGCTATAATAAGCGCTGCGGGTTACTTTGGGAAGAAAATAATGCCAAGTTAAGTTTTTGTTTAGCTAAATCAATTAACTTGCCGGATCAAGCACACCATTAACATTGGCATTGTTACGAAACCAACCAGCGATGCTAAAACGGGGATCTTGTGCGGGTAGTACTTCATGCGGAAAACGCTCACTTTCAAATAATAGTAAACTGCCCGCCGTTGGAATAATGGTTTTAATCAGCTGATCATGCTCATCATATAAAGCTAACTGGCCACCTTTTGCTACGGTATTAAGATAACTAACGGTAGTTAATACTCGATTAGTGCGACCTTTAAAGGCATCTAAATGCTTTTTATAAAAATCGCCGTGTTGATAACGAGCAAAGTGGCATTCAAAATCAAACAAGCCTAAAAAGCATTGCCGATTAAGGGTTTGTTGTAATTCTGTCATTAACTGTAGATATGCTTGTTGTGCAGCACTTTCGCCGTCAAACCACTGGGTAGCATCACGTCGAATGTGTTGATTCATTTGATGGCCATTACTACGGCCTATTCCTGCAGGTGTAAGCTGAGCTTTGTGCTGGGCTTCATGTAATAAAGCGCTATTTAAACTTGGACTGAGAAAATTGGCCAGCAATACCCAGCCATACTGATAAAAGTGTTCTATCAATAAACTAAACGGTTGCGCATCAGGCGCCAGTGTTGTTTTAGCAGCAGAATTGACATCAGTAACCATAGTGGCAATAACCTCCATTAACAGCCCGTTGTTGTACAGTGACTGAGTGTAAATGTCTAATTAAAGCCATTTATCTTAAAGATGAGTAAGCTGACTTAAATGAAAACATCTGCTAATACTTAATTTTTAAAAGTTGAGCTAAAGTAAATTCGGCTGCGTATTAGCGTTATCTAAATTTTATAATGGTAAGCTCATTCATTAAAAGGAATGCAAATGAATAAGGTACTGATACTTTGTTGCACCTTAACTTTAGCTGCTTGTAGCCAGTCGGTGACTGATTATAGTCGAGAACAGCCGGTGTTAAAGCTAGATAAATTTTTTCAGGGTGAATTAACAGCCTGGGGCGTAATGCATGATTGGAAAGGGAAACAAACCCAACGTTTTACTGCTCAGTTATGTGGTAGTTGGCAAGGCAACTTCGGTGACTTATATGAGGTGTTTCAATTTAGTGATGGTCGCACCGATACTCGGCATTGGCATTTAACTCAAGATAATGATGGAAGTGTTACGGGTACCGCGGGCGATGTTGTCGGTGTGGCTAAAGGCCAATTGGCTGGTAATAGTCTATTTTGGCAATATACGCTGCGGGTGCCTTACAAGGGCGATACCTTAGATGTTGACGTTAAAGATTGGATGTATTTAATCGATAGCGAAAATGTGATTAATCGCAGTAAATTAAAAAAATTTGGTATTAAAGTGGGAGAACTCACTTTGGCTATTCAGCAACAAGATATCACTGCAGACTGTAGCGCCATAAAACAGCAGATAGCGGCACAGTCTGAGTAGCGTTAGCAATGTATTCTAGCTAAGAGATCTAACTTACTGCACCGATTGTGGGTAAGTTGGATATTGCTGCATAATTAAGTTAACAACTTTATTCACCGCTTGTTTAGGGTGATGTAGGTCAGATTTTTTTAATGTACCTTCAGCAACGCCTTCCCAAATTAGTTGCTTTTTATTTGCATCTACAATATCGATATTTACCGTACCTACTTTATAATTTACCGTATCCACGTCTGTGGTATATCGCGGAAAACCAGCGTAAATGCCGCGACGGTAATTATAGTAGCCATAGCTAAAGCTAGCGCTTGGCGTTGAGCGTACCTCAGTACGATTTTCGATATTTGAATTAAAATTTACTAATAAATCTGGGTTGCTTGCACTAAATTGATAACCAGCACGATTCATTTCGTTGCTAATCGCAGATTTAAAGTTTTGGGTAACAATAGTGGTGTATCCCGCTTTGTCGGTAGCAAGCTGCTCAACAAAACCAAAGGTTTTATACCCACTAAAATTAGTATTGCTAACAGAGTCTGAGCGAACTTGCGGACCTGATGAACACGCAGCAAGTGACAACAGTATTGCCACACTAAACAGAGCAGTAATACGTTTACGATTTATGTTTAGCATAATAATGTCCTTCAATGGTTAATCTAAGTCACGCCGGTCAAATAAAGCATCTGGCACCTAATATACTACGTGATGCATGATGAACTGGACCTTAAACAAGAAAAATTGTTTATTCAATGCTAGAGTATAATTGTTTAATTTAGCCAGATGCAAGCTAAGTTATTGTTTTAAATTGTATTAATATATATGCTAATGAAATGTATTATTAGCGTTAGCTATCAGAGATAAGTCATATTACACTAAAGCACAGCACGATGATGCCAGAGTAATAGATAAGACGTCGCTAATTGTAGCCAGTTTAATGGTAAAGCAGCTATTAACAATAACGATGTATTGTTATAGCCTAATTAAAACGAGAGCTGATGATGACTGCAGTGAAACAAAATAATAATAATAAAAATTCGCAACGTATTGGTGAGCTATCCCAAGCTGCGCAGCAAAGTCTGCAAGCAAGTATTGATGATTTCTCTAGCCAGCTGCTAGAGATACAACAACAATCCATACAGCAGTTTGCAACTGACGTATTAGCAGAAACTGAAAATCAGTGGCAAAAGCGCTTAAATGAACAAGAGCAGGCTTATCAGAAGCTGTTTAAAGAATGGCAACAAACTAAGCAGCTATTACAACAAGTACAGCAAGCTGGGCCAAAAACAACGGATAATGATGTAGCTACTACAGAATTACAGCAAGCTAAACAGCAATTAACAAGCCGGTTAAATGAAGTGGAATCGGAATTAACGGCTACTATGCGCCAGCTGGTTTCTGAACAAGAGCAATATCAAGATTTACAGCAACAGCAGCAACAACAGCAAGAGCAGCAGATACAACAACAACAAAAACTAGAACAGAAAATTGCTGAGCTGCAACAAAGTCAGGCTGAAAGTCATGATAATCAGTCTGCTCAGCAAGCAGAGCAATTACATAATTTGCAACAGCAACTTAGTGACGTACAAACTGAGTCAGACCAAGCAAAAGTCGTGGCGCATGATTTAAAGCTCGCCTTACAGCAAGCTAAAACAGAGTTGAAATTACAGCAAACACAGCAACAAAATCAACTCACAGCGCAACAAGAGTTACAGGCTCGGTTTGATCAAGATAGCGCCCAGTTAGAACAACAGTTACAGCAACAGCTTGATAAGCAGGCAGAGCAGTTACATCAGCAACATGATGAAAGAATTGATCAGTTGATTCATAAACATAATGAGCAACTCCATCAGTTGAAGCATCAGCACGTAATTGAACTAGAATCAAGCCAGCAGCAACTTCAACAGCAGCAAAAACAGCTAGCGCAGCTAGAAGCTGAACTGTCTGAAGCTAAACAATTTATCGCCGATCAAGGACAAGCTCAGCAAGATAAGTTGCAAACTATTGCTAAGCTACAACAGCAGTTGCAAGATCGGAGTAAAACCGTCGAATTGCAGCAGCAGAAAGTTCAGCAGCAACATGAGTCACTGCAAAGCTTAACCGATGATAATACTGAACTTAAGCAACAATTAGATCAGGCTTTAGCCCTGCAGCAACAAGCAACAGAGGCCTCAACAAATTTAGGCTCTGAGTTAACCCAATTGCAAGCGCGCTATGTTGATATTGTAGAACAACAGCAAAGCCAACAATCGCGGCAGCAAAAGTTAGAAGCCCAGCTAGAGCATGCGCAGAATAGACAATATGCTGCAGAGCAAAAGCAACAGTCTGAGGCGGATGGTAGCAGAGAAATGATCCGTAACTTGCGGATGGAGCTACAACAACAGCAAGAACAGCAACAAATAGTGGTACATGATATGGAAGAGCGGATAATGGAATTTAAGCTGAAATTTGAATATGCGCAAAAACAACTACAAGTTACGAGTTAATACTCGTCACTTGCTTTTCTCAGGATGAAAATGAAACCCAAAGCCAATAATTTTCAAGCTATGCGTGAGCTAAGCTATTTTCAGCAAGCCGCTGTTGCGGCTACTTTACTGGAGCGTATGCTACCTAATTATCAGCTGTTTGCTGAAGTAACCAAAACTGGTGATGCCGTTTTACCTCGGCATATTTTAACTTTAATCTGGGAATGGTTAACGGTTAAAAAAGCCAAGATTAACTTTGAAAAGTTAGCTGGTGATTTGGAGTTAATTACGCCTGAAACGAATAACTTTGATATCTTTGGCGTTTACCCTGCAGTGGATACGTTAACGGCCTTAGACATTATGCTTAACGGTATTGGCTTGCAAGATGGTACCGAATTTATAGATGTCGCTAAAATATCTCAAGCTACAGTGGCGCGTTTAATAGAGTATGAAACAGCTGATCTAGATATTATTAGCGAAGCCGAACTAAAAAAAGTGGTACGTGAGCATCCACTGATGCAATATGAAATGGAGTGCTTAGCCGAGTTAATTGCGTTAGTTCAACCGATGCAGCGCTTTGACCGTGAACAACGTCAGATTTTACAAGCTTGGGTTAAGGAGCAAGGTTTAACCAATCTAGGCATGGAGTTAGCTGAGCCTAATTAATTATTCTGCCGCTGGTATAAACGATATGCCAGCTGTCCTGCTTGTTGTTGTTTGATTAACAGCCAATTTTTAGGAATTAAATTAACGTTTAATTCCTTCTCAACCTCTAAATAAATAAAGGCATTAGCCGTTAGCCAGCCATTATTCTCTAATGCTTGGCAGCAAGCCATGGCTAAGTCTTTATGAAATGGTGGGTCAATAAATACCACGTCATAGTGTTTATTAGCAGCTTGGGCTAAGACACTTAAACAATCCTGATTAATTACTTCAGCATTTGCACAATTTAAGCGCTGTAAATTTTGTTTTAAGTGAGCCGCTAACTTAGCATCGCGTTCAATTAAACGGGCAAATTGAGCATGTCGCGATAAAGCTTCAATGGCTAAACTACCACTGCCGGCAAAGCAATCTAATACCAGTGCGCCATCAATATGCTGCATTAACCAGTTAAATAACGTTTCTTTAACTCGATCCGGTGTGGGTCTTAATCCTTCAGCATTAAAAACCGGCAGTTTACGTCCACGCCATTGACCACTGATCACTCTAACATCACCTGGAGCTTTGCTTATTGCGCCTTGTTGCTTCGTTGGCGAGCTAGTATTTTTTAATTGTCGCTTAGCTTTTACTTGTTTCATCGATTCCGTTTTGCCTTTATCGCAAAGGTGTTAGTATAGTGGGTAAGTTTACCTTAGTTTTTAACTGTATACACTTGAGCTTATGAGCAAAAAAAATAAACTATTTTCCTGGCTTGGCCTTGGCAAAAACAAATCAACTGACTCCGGTGCAACTGAAACAGTAGCGCCAGAAGATAATACCCAACCTGAACAACAGCATAAAAATACTGTTGAAGCTGACGCTATTGATAAAGTAGCTGATGATATTGTTGCTGATGTAAAATCTGAGCAGATAGTGTCTGCAGCTGAAATTGATAAGGTTGTCACTGTTGATTCAGATCCTGAACAATTTAATCAACAGAATATACCAGCGGTTCAGCCTGAACAGCGATTGTCAGAAGTTGCAGAGGCAAAAACTGTTGTTGATAATGCAGACCCTGAGCAATTCAATCAGCAGAACTTAGCCGCAGCTCAAGCTGAAACGTTTGAGCCAGTTAGTCCCCAGCTAGTGCCAGCGGTTGATGATAGCGCTGAAATAAGCCCAGATGCTTCACCACAAATGTCGACAGTGCCGCCAGTCCCGACTGAGACAGCTGAACATCAGCAGGAAGCAGCAAGCGAAGCGTCAGCAGAAACAGTTGACACTGTCCAACCGGCTGCGGTTAAAAAAGTCGGTTTCTTTGCCCGTTTAAAACAAGGGTTAGCAAAAACCAGTCAAAATTTAGGCGCAGGTTTAGCCGGTTTATTTACTGGTCGTAAAATTGATGAAGAGTTATACGAAGAGCTAGAAACCCAGTTACTTATGGCGGATTTAGGCGTAGAAACAACCCAAAAGCTTATTAAGCAATTAGAGCAACATGCCGATCGTAAATCGTTAAAAGATGCCACGTTATTATTTGATAAGTTGCAGCAAGATATGGCGGTATTACTGCAAGAGGTAGAGCAGCCATTAGTACCAAAATGTGCTACCGGTCCTTTTGTTATTTTAATGATAGGCGTTAATGGTGTTGGTAAAACGACCACTATCGGTAAAATGGCTCAGCAGTATAAACGACAAGGCAAAAGTGTGATGCTGGCTGCAGGTGATACCTTTCGTGCCGCAGCAGTTGAACAGTTACAAGTATGGGGCCAGCGTAACGATATCCCGGTTATTGCCCAACATACCGGTGCCGACAGCGCATCGGTTATATTTGATGCCTACCAAGCTGCTAAAGCACGAAAAGTGGATGTGTTAATTGCTGATACAGCAGGTCGATTACAAAATAAAACTCATCTTATGGAAGAGCTAAAGAAAATTGTCCGAGTACTACAAAAAATTGAGCCAAATGCGCCACATGAAGTGATGCTAACGTTAGATGCCGGGACCGGTCAAAATGCCCTTAGCCAAGCCAAAGTATTTAATGAAGCAGTGCCATTATCGGGTATTAGTTTAACCAAACTGGACGGCACAGCTAAAGGTGGGGTTATTTTTGCTATTGCAGATAAATTTAATATACCGATACGCTATATAGGTGTTGGTGAAGGACTTGATGATCTGCGCGAATTTAATAGTAAAGATTTTATCCAAGCCTTATTTAACCGAGATCTATAATATGTTGCAGTTTGATCAGGTGAGTAAAAGTTATCAAGGCGGCTTTGTCGCTTTGGATCGCGTAAGCTTTAAATTAGAGCGAGGCGAAATGGCCTTTTTAACTGGCCATTCTGGTGCCGGTAAAAGTACCTTATTAAAACTCATTAGCTTGATTGAACGGCCAACAGTAGGGCGAGTGTTAATTAATGATGTTGATTTAAGTCGTATTCGTCGGGCGCACATACCGTTTGTGCGCCGTGATATTGGCATTATTTTTCAAAATCACCGTTTATTAATGAATCATACTGTATTTGATAATGTTGCTTTGCCTTTAGTCATTGAAGGTTTTAGTGGTAAAGATATGGTTAAACGGGTGCATGCGGCGTTAGATAAAGTGGGCTTGTTAGATAAAGTACGCTGTTTGCCACAGACATTATCGGGCGGGGAACAGCAGCGTGTCGGTATTGCCCGCGCTGTGGTAAATAAACCACCATTATTATTAGCGGATGAGCCAACAGGTAACCTTGACCCAGAGTTATCTAAAGAAATTTTACGCGTATTTGAAGCCTTTAATCAGGTGGGGGTGTCTGTGCTAGTGGCAACCCATGATTTAGGCTTAGTCGCTAGAAAAAAATACCGCACCTTAACCTTAAAGCACGGCAAGATGATTAACGACGGTTTATTACATACTGAGGATGCGCCTATATGAGTATGTTGTTTTCTGGTCGCGTAAGCAGTGGTGCTTCGGCTCGAAAGGTGGGCTTAGCGCGACGCTTTATTATGTTTTGGATTGATCATTTTCGCCAAGCATTATTTAGCTTAGGTGAGTTATGGCGTACGCCCTCGGCATCATTATTAACCATAGCGGTGCTAGGCGTGAGTTTAACCTTACCCACGACATTACATTTACTAGTTAAAAACGTGCAACAGATTAGTGATGGTTTTACTGATGCGGCCGAGATCAGCTTGTTTATTAAAGAAGACAGCTCAGACAAACAAATAGCCAGTTTAGTCCACATTTTGCAAGCCGATAAAGATATCGCCAGAGTGACGTGGATTACTAAGCAACAGGCCATAAAAGAGTTTTCACAAGTGTCTGGTTTTGGCAGCGCGTTATCGTTATTAACTGACAATCCACTGCCTGATGTACTGTTAATATTACCGAAAAATACCGCAGCTGAACAAGCTAGACAACTATTAAGCCGGCTGCAAAATGAGCGGTTGGTTGAGTCAGGTAAATTAGATATTGATTGGCTCACGCGACTTGATGCTATTGTTACTTTATTACGCCAAGCCGTGTTAGTGATTGCGTTATTATTATTAAGTGCAGTATTACTGATTATTGGCAATACCATCCGCTTATCGATTATGAATAAAAAAGACGAAATAGAAGTAATGAAACTGGTTGGTGCTACCGATGCATTTATTCAGCGTCCCTTTTTATACAGTGGCGTTTGGTATGGCGTATTTGGTGGTTTGTTAGCTTTCTTAATTGTTGAAGCCATGTTGTGGTGGTTGCAAAGTGCGATTGGCAGTATTACCTCTCTATACCAAAGTCAGTTTCAATTGATGTCGTTAGGCTTAGCTGAGTTTGTTGGTTTAATGCTAATTGCTATCACGCTAGGTCTTGCCGGTTCTTATTTATCGGTGCGTCGTCATATTAGCGGCATTGAACCAACAGGCCCTTAATAACGTATAAATCTTATAAATAACTTTTTTATAGCTATCTAATATTAAAACAACTGCAACTAAAATTAGCACTCTATGTCAAAGAGTGCTAATATCGGTTTAGTCAGATTGAAAAAAGGATACTTTAATGAACGATACAGCAAAAATGATCCCATTTCCGGTAGCCGCAAGCAGTAGCTTTGAGGCCTATACCCATGCTGTGAGTTCAATTGCGATGCTAACGGTAGATGAAGAGCGTGAACTGGCTCAGCGTTTATTCGATACTGGTGATTTAGCCGCTGCACGTAAATTAATTATCTCTCATTTACGCTTCGTAGTGCATATAGCGCGCAGTTACTCAGGTTATGGTTTACCGGTTAATGATTTAATCCAAGAAGGTAATATTGGCCTGATGAAGGCAGTAAAACGTTTTGATCCCGCGGTAGGTGTTAGGCTGGTTTCTTTTGCCGTGCATTGGATCAAAGCAGAAATTCATGAGTATGTGCTTAAAAATTGGCGCATAGTTAAAGTGGCAACCACCAAAGCACAACGTAAATTATTTTTTAACTTACGCCGCTCTAAAAAGCATTTGGGTTGGTTTAGCCAAGACGAAGTAAAAAATGTAGCAGAATCTCTGGGTGTAGCAGAACATGAAGTGCGCGAGATGGAATCGCGACTAAGTAACTATGATATGCCATTTGACGCCCCAGATGATGATGACGATGCAGCTTTTACTGCTCCGGTATATTTTTTACAAGATAAAAGTTCAGATATCGCGCTACAGGTTGAAGAAGAACAAACGGATACTGCTGCGGTCGATAAATTACAAGCAGCGATGCGCACATTAGATGAGCGTAGCCAAGATATTGTTCGGGCTCGTTGGTTAGATAATAACAAGCTCACGCTACAAGAATTGGCCAATCGTTACTCGGTGTCAGCTGAGCGGGTGCGTCAGCTTGAAAAAAATGCGATGAAAAAGCTGCAAGCCGCAATGTGCTAGTAGCGGCGTGCAACGATTAAATTTTTAGTTTAATCGCAATAAATTTAATCGTAAAAAAATGCAGCTAATATAGCTGCATTTTTTATTGGCTGTGGAAAATGTCGGCAAGGTAATTATTGAGCGGTGCAGTTGTTACTATGTCTATTACACTACTAGTGAGTGTTTTTTAGGCGCGACTTAGTTATTACTGCGGTGCCGATATAGCTGGAGCAGTAAATCCGGCGGCTACGACACTGTGCTCTTGAGGCAGTAATTGTGAAATGCCGACTAACTGAATACCCTGTTGCTTTAATAGCGGTAAATTTTTACGTAAAAACTTATAGGTTTCTGGGTAAGGATGGGCGATAGCAATAGCATGCTGGCGAGTTTTGGCGATACGCAGTAATTGGCTAAATTGCTTTGCAATCGCAGCCTCTGTTTGTTCATTATCCAAGAATACATGCCGGCTTAAACTGGTGACACCATATTCTGCTGCATATTTATTAGCGGTGCTTTTAGCGGTGGTAACGCTATCTACAAAAAACAAATGCCGTTGTTGTAAATACTCCATGGTCCAGGCCATATGTTGCTCTAATTCAGTGTACAAGCTGCCCATATGGTTATTGATACCAATCGCATAGGGTATATCGGCTAAGGCGGCTTGTAAGCTATGCTGCACTTGTTGCTTAGTCATATCTTTAGACAGAGTGCCAGCTTCTTCAGAAGCGTTGTGGTAGCTAGCTTGCATTGGCATATGCAGCATGACATCTTTTTGTTTTGAAAAAGCATAACGGGCTGAACTTTGGCCATAAGGGGTATAAGGTAAAACGGCAAAGGTTAACGCATAAGGTAAGTCGATTAGTTTAAAATCAGATTTATGGTAGCCAATATCATCAATAATAATAGCAATGGTAGGTTTAGTATCTGCTGCTTGCAAACTAAAGCTTAGCAGCAGCGCTGATATATATAAAAAGCATCGCACGTTATTATTATTCTCGTTTATCGCTATAAGCTAAGCAGTTTGGCTAAAGTATAAATTGAAGTACCACTGAATACAGCTTTTTTTGTTATTTTTGCTTATTAAGCCAATTAATTGGATTGACCGCTTCACCTTTATTGCGAATTTCAAAATATAATCCGGCTGATGCTTGGCCACCACTCATACCGGCAGCAGCAATGGTTTCGCCTGCGGTAATGCGACTACCAGGTTGTTTTAATAAGGATTGGTTATGGCCATATAAACTCATAAAACCGGCACCATGATCCAGCACAATAACCCAGCCATAGCCTTTTAACCAGTCGGCGTAAATGACTTGGCCATCGGCAACCGCTTTAATTGCGGCACCTTCCACAGTTTGAATGATAATGCCTCGAGATGACATACCACCTTGCCGGCTTTGGCCAAACTGTTGCGATACGTTACCTTTAATAGGCCAACTCAACTGGCCTTTTTGTTTAGTTAAACCATTTAATTCTTTAGCTTGTTGGGCTAATCGGGCTAATTTTTCCAAGGTGTCTTGTAAGCTGGCTTCATTTTGCTTTAAGTAATCTAACTGTTTGCCTTGTTTTTGTAATGTGGTTTGTAATCGTGCGACTGCTTGTTGTTGAGTTTGTTTAGCGCTATTTAAGAGTTGCTGTTGTTGCAGCAACTTACTTAAGCTAGCAGTGAGTTGTTGTTGTTTTTCAACTAATTCTGCTTCTATTTGTTGTAATTGGGCTAAAGTCGCATTAATGCTGGCGAGTTGTTTTAGCCGGGCCTGATTAAAATATTGATAATAAGTAAGCACGCGTTCTAATTTGGCGGCATCTTGTTGATTAAGTAGCATTTGGCTGTAATCATGCTGACCTAATTGGTGAGCACTTTTTACCTGTGCTGCCAGTAATTCAGTTTGTTGGGTTAATTGCTGTTGATATTGTTGTTGTTCGGTATGCAATTGTTGTTGACGCTGAACAATAGCATCACGTTGCTGCTCGGTTTTATTAAGCTCGATTGACGCTTGGGCTAGATCACGATCAGATTGTTGCAGCTTTTTCTCTGCTTGATCTAATTGCTTTTTTTGCTGTTTAACTTCGCGTTCAGTTAACTGAATTTGCTGCTGTAACTCGGCAAGTTCTTGTTGCTGTTGTTGTGCAGTGCTGCTGAAACAGCAAAATAACAGCAACCATAAGGGTTGCTGTAGCCAGGTTTTAAAGCCTAATTTACGCATCTAGTCTACTTGCATTAATATTTTGCCGGTCATTTCTGGCGCTATAGGTAATTGCATTAAATGTAACATCGTTGGCGCGATATCACTTAACACACCGCCATGAACTACGGTAGCTGGTCTGCCGACATAAATAAGCGGTACTGGGCCATTGGTATGAGCAGTATGGGCTTGGCCAGATTCAACATCGCTCATCAGTTCAGCATTACCATGGTCAGCTGTGATTAGGCATTCACCCCCCACTTGCTGTAAGGCTGCTACAACACGGCCAATACAATGGTCTACCGCTTCAACAGCTTTAATAGCTGCAGAGAGCACACCGGTATGACCCACCATATCACCATTGGGATAGTTACAAATAATGGTATCAAAATCGCCACTATGAATAGCCTCTACCAGTTTGTCGGTTAGTTCAGTTGAGCTCATTTCTGGTTGTAAATCATAAGTTGCAACGTCAGGAGATTGAATGAGAATTCGTTGCTCGCCGTCAAATAAGGTCTCACGACCGCCACTAAAAAAGAACGTGACATGGGCATATTTTTCTGTTTCTGAGATACGTAATTGGGTTTTATGCTGTTTTGCTAGCCATTCACCTAACACATTATCTAAGGCCACCGGAGGATAGGCACAAGGTGCATCTATATTTTTAGCGTACTCAGTTAACATAACAAAGCGGCTTAACTTTGGCTGATGTTGCCGATTAAAATCAGTAAATTCGCTATCAACAAAGGCTCGGCTAATCTGGCGAGCGCGGTCGGCACGGAAGTTCATAAAGATTAAAACATCACCATCTTGAAGTGTAATGGCTTCGCCGTTGCTACTTTCAATCCGAGTTGCTTGCACAAACTCATCATTTTCATCACGTAGGTAGGCTTGGGCTAAACCGTCGAGAGCGGTAGTCGCAGTATAATCTGCTTGGCCTGCGGTAATTAAATTATAAGCTTTTTCTACTCGATCCCAGCGGTTATCTCGGTCCATAGCGTAGTAACGGCCAATAATAGAGGCTATTTGGCCACAGCCGTTCTCGCTAAAGTAATGTTGTATTTTAGCTAAACAAGCTTCAGCACTACGCGGTGGGGTGTCACGACCATCAAGAAAAGCATGGACATAGATTTTAGTCGCACCTTGCTGTTGGGCTAATTGGATCATGGCTAAAATATGGTCTTCATGGCTATGCACGCCACCCGCTGATAATAGCCCCATAATATGCACTGATTTATCAGCAGAAACTGCAGCTTGTACCGCTGAGCAGAGTTGTGGGTTAGCAAAAAAATCACCATCAGTTATGGCTTTAGTAATACGAGTGAAATCTTGATATACCACGCGACCTGAGCCTAAATTGACATGGCCAACTTCTGAATTACCCATTTGGCCGTCAGGTAAGCCGACATCTAAACCTGAACCTGAAATTAAGCTATGCGGATAATCTTGCCATAATTTATCCATTATTGGCGTATTAGCTTGCGCTATCGCATTGTTAGTGGTGTCTTCACGGTAGCCCCAGCCATCAAGAATCAAAAGTACTAAAGGTTTTTTTTGCTGGCCATGAAAACTCCACTTTGAATATTAGCGATAATTATTTAACTAATATCTTACCGAATTCTGCATAATTCGCTAGTGCTGTTCTTCTTTGCCGTGGCTAAATTGCTGCTTTATTATTACAAACTGGGTATACTCGGCACTGTTTATTATCAGTAAAAGCAGAATAGGTTATGCAGCAGTATATAGAATTTTTTAGTAGTCACCCTATGTTAAGTCTAGCCTGGCTGGTTATAGCCGGATTATTAATCTTCAGCTGGGTTAAACAGCGTATAAGCTCAGTGGCACAAGTCACACCTACTGAGTTAACCTTACAAGTTAATCGTCATGATGCAGTAGTGGTTGATATTCGTGCCGAAGCTGATTATGCAAAGGGCCACATCACGGCAGCTAAACATTTAACCGCAGCAGATATTGCAGCTGAAAAGTTAGCAGGCCTTGAAAACAAAAAAGATGCGCCCATTATTGTAGTATGTCAGGCTGGTGCCAGCTCACAAAAAGTAGCAGCTAATTTGGCTAAGCAAGGCTTTACCAAGGTGTCGGTACTACAAGGTGGTATGGGCAGTTGGACGAGTGCAAATTTACCCATAGTTAAAGCGAAGAAATAAATATGTCAAAAGTAGTTATCTATACTAAAGCGTATTGCCCTTATTGCATGCAAGCAGCAATGTTATTACAGAGTAAAGGGGTAGCTTATACAGAAATACGCATTGATCAGCAGCCGGAAAAACGACCAGAAATGATTGAGAAAGCTAATGGCCGTACTACCGTGCCGCAGATTTTTATCAATGATGTACATGTTGGTGGCTGTGATGATTTAATGGCCTTAGATGCTGCTGGTGACCTGACACCCTTATTAACTAACTAATTATAAAACTAAAATATAGTAGGAATTATTATGGCTGATCAACAAGTAAATGGTGCAAACGAACAACAAGCTCAAGGCTTACAGTTTGCAATACAGCGTATTTTTGTTAAAGATATTTCATTTGAAGCGCCAAACGCACCAGCGATCTTTCGTAAAGAATGGAAGCCTGAAGTAAAGTTAGATTTAGATACGCGCAGTGAAAAACTAGAAGAGAATACCTACCAAGTTATTTTGTCATTAACGGTTACGACAACGGTTGAAGGCGAAACAGCATTTTTATGTGAAGTACAACAAGCCGGTATTTTTTCAATTGGTGAAGTTGAAGATGCACAATTAGCACATATGCTAGCCTCTTATTGCCCGAACATGCTTTTCCCTTATGCACGTGAAGCTGTATCTAACTTAGTTAACCGTGGTACTTTCCCACAGTTAAACTTAGCACCAGTTAACTTTGATGCCTTATATGCTCAGTACTTACAGAAACGTCAGGCTGAAGCAGAAGGCATTACAGCAGACGCTTAACTATATGAAAGCATCTGCGATAGCAGTACTTGGCGCGGGCTCTTATGGCACCGCGCTAGCTATTTGCTTAGCCAGAAACGGTAACACTATTAGCTTGTGGGGACGCAATGCTGCAGATATGCAGCAAATGGCAGAACAACGTTGTAATCAGCGCTATTTACCTGATATTGCACTGCCAGCGTCTTTACAACTGAGTGCTAATTTAGCCGAGACTGTCGCAAGTAGCCAAAATATTTTAGTGGTCGTCCCTAGCCATGCCTTTGCCGATACATTAACTCAGTTAAAACCTTTTTTGCAGCCTAACGCTCGCGTTGCTTGGGCCACAAAAGGCTTAGAGCCCGAAACAGGACGTTTACTGCAAGATGTTGCCCGTGATATTTTGGGTGATGAGGTGGCGTTAGCGGTATTTTCTGGACCAACCTTTGCAAAAGAAATGGCAGCAGGTATGCCTACTGCAATCACTTTATCTTCTACTGATACTAAATTTATTGAAGAGTTATCGACACTGCTACATTGCGCTAAAAGCTTTCGGGTTTATACCAATCCAGATTTTATTGGCGTGCAATTAGGTGGCGCGGTAAAGAATGTGATTGCGATTGGTGCTGGTATGGCTGATGGTATTGGCTTTGGCGCAAATGCCCGTACGGCGCTAATAACTCGTGGTTTGACTGAAATGAGTCGTCTGGGTTGTGCTATGGGCGCGCAAAAAGATACTTTTATGGGTATGGCGGGATTAGGTGATTTAGTCCTGACCTGTACTGATAATCAATCCAGAAACCGTCGTTTTGGTTTATTATTAGGCCAAGGTATAGCAGTAGAGCAAGCTATGACCACCATAGGTCAAGTTGTTGAAGGCTATCGTAATGCTAAAGAAGTATTTAATTTAGCCCAACGTTATCAAGTTGAAATGCCAATAACAGAGCAAATTTACCAGGTTTTATATCAAGGAAAAGATGCCAAACTTGCTGCTCTGGATTTATTAGGTCGAGAAAAACGGGATGAGTTATCTTAACTGTTTTAACTATCTCAATTAACTTAACTTTAGCTCACTTGTTTACGTATCAGATTATCTTCAGTTGCCAGTAACGCAGGGATCTCGTTTGCTGGCAAAGCTTTACTAAATAAATAGCCTTGTAAAATATCGCAGCCCATGACATGCAACAAATAAGCTTGCATCTCATTCTCGATACCGATAGCAATCACTTCCAGTTCTAAATAAGACGCTAGGCGAATAATACTTGCGGTAATATTACGTTGCTGATCGTTATGTTCCATATTAACGATGTAATTTCTTGCTATTTTTACGCTGTGCAGCGGATATTGGCGTAAAACCTTCAGCGACGATAAGCCTTCACCAAAGTTATCTAAGGTTAAATGGAAGCCTAATGCTACCAATTGTTGCAATGTTTCTGTTGTAGCAGTATTGGCTAGTAAGAAAATATCTTCATCTAACTCTAAGTCAAAATGCTCAGCAGAAATTTGAAAATGAGCCAATTGTTGTTCTAACTTAACCACAAAGTCAGTTTGCTGGAAGCTTAAACTAGCAATGTTTATGGCTATTCGACCCCGATTTAGCTTGTGCTGTTGCCAGTTAATATATTGCTGACAGCATTTGGCAAAAACCATATGATCTAATTTAACGATTAAGCCTGTTTCATCTGCCATATTGATAAATGCAGCCGGCAAGAGTAGGCCGCGTTTAGGGCAATGCCAACGGATTAACGCTTCGTAACCCACGACTTTATTATTAGAAATACTTAGCTTAGGCTGAAAATAGACTTCAATTTGTTGTTTAGCTATAGCGTTAGTTAATTCGCTTTCTAAGCCAAAATAATCTACAGAATCTTGCTGGAATAAGCTATTAGCAAACTGAAAACGACTCACGCTGAGTTGGCTGGCGCTAACTAATGCAGCTGCGGCACTGGTTAATAACGCAGCTGCAGAGTCGCCATCATTAGGATAGATAGCGATACCGATATAAGTTTGATCGATAATGCTTAAGACGCTATTAGGATCTATAACACCCAATATATTATGCGCTAAGCGGTTTAGGTAAATATCAATATTAATAGAGCACAGATGCCCTGGGATCAGTAAGGCTAAACTTTCATCATTATACCGGGCTAGTATCGCACCTTTAGGCAATAGGGCACTAATATGCTCTGCTAGTAATATTAATCGCTTGGTTAAACCCGCTTGATAATTAGGCTCTGAAAAACCCAATATACAATTAGTTTTAATAACCATAACAGCCAGTTTTGGGTGCTGCTCATTGCAACTTAACATAGCGTAAGTTAAATATTCTTTAAAAATAGTGGCTGTTAGCAAATGGGTGTCAGGATCTCTAATATGTTGTTGCAAAAGTAATTGCTGCTGCTGATTATCATTAGATGTATCTTGACCAATTAACAAATATTTAATCGGCTTAGTGTCGCCTAAGCGAGTAATAGCAACCGATAAACTTCGGCGTTTTTCTTTAGCACCACAACCTAACCATACTTCTCCCTGCCAATGTGGTTGCTCAATTAATCGCTGTTGAATGAGCTTAGCCATAGCGTGTAATGACAACTGGTCGGCATACAGTGCTAACTGTAAATCATTGGTTGGGGTAGTCGATTGTTGGCTTAATGCTAACAAGTGGGAGTTAATAAATAGCGGCTGCATATTATGATCTAACACTGCGATTAGCTGGGTTGAATGATGTAAAAAACTAGAAAGCTGATTATGCTGCAGCTTAAGTTTACTAAAGCGCTGTTTCAGTTTGCGATAAGAAATAACTAGCACAATACTCAATAGCGTTAATGCTAATGTTAGTGCTAATAGTATCAGCAAGTTAGGACTGTACAGTATTGGATTACTGTAAAGTGTTGGGCTAAATGTACTAGTATCATCAGCGGCTACCACATTACCAACTGAGCAACATAGCCATACCAACCCATACCTATAAAGCATGATGTCAACATCCTTGTGATCAATCAAAGCAGTAATGAGTATAGGTGTTGCTTTAACATTATGACAATTTAATGCTTATATAGGTTAGATTTTAGCGCCACTATAATCCAGTTGACGCCAAGCTTCATAAACAAAGACTGCGACGGCATTAGATAAATTCATTGAGCGGCTATCGGCTATCATGGGAATTTTTAACCAATGGTCCTGAGGTAGTTGTTGTAATACATTCATGGGCAGACCGCGAGTTTCAGGACCAAATATTAAGGCATCGTCAGCTTGATATTGCGCATCGCTATGTCGAGTGTAACCTTTAGTGGTGCAAGCAAATAAACGCTTAGGTTGCACTTGTTGCATAAATTGCTCAAAGTTAGCGTGGCGTTGTACCTCGGCAAATTCATGATAATCTAAGCCAGCGCGTTTAATCCGTTTATCATCCCAAGCGAAGCCCAGCGGCTCTATGAGGTGTAGCTTAAAACCACTGTTAGCGCAGAGTCGAATAATATTACCAGTATTCGGTGGGATTTCAGGTTCAAATAACACAATATGTAGCATCTAAGGCTCCGGCTAATCTAGCGGTAAATGTTGTAAAAATTGATTAATGGCAGCAAACGCTTGATCCCGTATTTGATCGTTCTCCATAAATATCTCATGCCGTGCTGCTGCAATAACAACCTTATTACGATATAAGCCGCTAGGTAGAGCTTGATACCAATTATTTTGCGCTTTATTCGCCACCACTTTATCGCTGGCAGCTTGTAATAAAAGTACGGGTGTTTGCCAACTAGGTGCTTGCTGATGAATGTCTTGCATGGCGTAGATAGCCTGTTGTAACCAACGTGTGGTCACTCCGCCTAGTTGGCTATCAGTTTGTTGCTGAAAACGCTGCTGTAGCCAGTGATAGCGCGGCTGGCTACTGGTTAGTAGGTTATTATTAAAAGGCTTTTCACAGTAATCACTTTGGCCAGGGGCATACCAAGGCGTTTTGCTTAGGTATTGATTGAATTTCTGTAAGGCCAACACGGCATTTTGGGCGATACTATTCGGTATGAAACTGGTATAAATACCAAACATAGGCGCTGCAAAAATCGCTGCCGAAAAAGGCGATTTAGGTTGTTGTTGTAGATAGCCCGCTAAAATAGCACAACCCATAGAGTGGCCAAGCGCTAGATGATAACGATGCTGGCACGGTTGAACAATTTGTTGCATAAATTGGCTAAAATCTTGCTGATATAGCCCAAAGTTAACAACATCGCCTTTAAAGCGATTAGCTAAACCGCGTTGCGACAAACCTTGACCACGGTGATCGAGAATAAACACACTATAGCCCGCTTGTACTAACTCGTAGCTTAACTCGGCATATTTTAAGGCCATTTCCATTCTGCCGGCACTTATCACTACGGCACAGATAGCATTTTCAGTGTGGTGATATTGATAAAATAAGCGGGTACCATCCTGACTAATTAACTCGCCACTTTGCATGTTTTGCCAAAAGGGCTGCACCTGTTGTAGCCATTGCTGTGATAATTGTTCAGCCAGACTTAGTGGCTTAATTGCTGGCAAAGCAGGGAAAGATGTCTGTTGTTTCAAACCTATGGCTCATTTTCTGTTGAAGAACGCTAGTTTACGGGGATCTGTATCGTGATACAAAGTCCTGTTTCAGATATTTTACTGGCCAAAACAGTACCGCCATGCTGGCGGATAATTTTAGCGACAATGGCTAAGCCTAAACCAGTACCGCCAGTGTTACTGGTACGGCTATCTGATACACGATAGAAAGGCTCAAATATCGCCGTCAGTAAATGGGCTTCGATGCCTGGGCCTTGGTCGGTTATTTGCAATTGAATATCATTACCTAACCGTTTTAACTGACAACTTACCGTGCTGGCGGTTGGGCTATATTTAATAGCATTACGCAGCACATTTTCAATGGCACGGCCTAACATTTGGCTATCAGCTTCGACTTCAATATTAGGCTCAGCTTGTAGTAGCACTTGTTGCTGTTTAGCATCGGATTCAACTTGGTTAACTGCAATGATTTCTGCAATTAATTCAGTTAAATCAAAAGTATGCTTTTGTAACTGATATTGGCCAGCATCTAATTTACTGTAGGTCAGTAATTCATCTAGCATGGCATCTAAGCGATCTAGCTCTTGTTTTATTCTGGGCATTTGCTGTAAATCTTGCTGGCGTTCGGTTAAACCTAATGCCAGCTGAGCTCTGGCTAAAGGTGAGCGCAACTCATGAGAAATATCCCGCAATAAGCGCTGCTGATTAGTTAATAAAGCACTAATACGTTCGGCCATAGTATTAAAACTATGCCCAAGCTGGCCTAATTCGTCTTTACGCTTAATTAAGTGCTTAACGCGTACATCCAACTGACCGTTAGCAAATTCTAAGTTGCGTTGTAATAACTCACGCAACGGCCGCGAAATGGAAATAGCTAAAATAAAGCTGGCGACGGCAGAGATAAATAGCGTAAATATTAAAACAATATGCTGTGGCGCATCATTGATATGCCACCAAGGCCGAGCTCGGCGTTGCCGTTTTTGATATAAAGCCAGTGACTCATCACCAAGTTGTAATAAAAAAGGCCCCGCGACGGTTATATTACGGTGCTTTAGCCAACCTGGACGTGCAAGCTGAGATAATTCTGTTAACCAGTTTTGATCAAAGTCAGCGGGTAATGCTGAGTCACTGCTAATGTGATTTGTAGTGGTATTAACCACTAGCCAGCGATCAGGCTGTTGCTGTTGTAACTGACGAATTAAGGCTTTGCTATCGCTTAATTGCTGATAGCGGTCTACCTGATGCTGTAATTGACTTGCAATATTATGGGGTAAGCGACGGATCTCAGTTGGCTCAGTTAAGCTGCGTGATAGCATCACGGCACTAATTACGGCACTAAGTAATACTAACCAGAACCAAATAAAAATTCGTCCAGCAAGATAATGAAAAGGATTTAGTGATTTCAATTTAACATTCTCATTATAATGACCATAAAATAGTATTACTCAGCTGGCAGCAATAAATAGCCGGCACCGCGCAACGTTTTAATTTTTCATCCGGGCAATATTGACTAATTTTTACGAATATTACTGATATGCATATCTAAACTGCGATCATACATTTGTAATCGCTTACCTAATACTTTTTTACTTAACTCATCTTTGCTATGCACTACGCCAGGTTGCTGCATCAGAATTTCCAGTAACTGAAATTCAGTTACGGTTAAATTCAATACTTGGTCATTACATTGTACTTGACGATTTTGCGGATTAAGTATTAAGCCATTAACATTAAGAATGGTAGTAAGGTTGGTGGGCGCTTGCATTAAGTCGGCGCGGCGTAAAATAGCCTTAATGCGTGCCACTAATTCACGCGGGTTAAAGGGTTTGGCTAAGTAATCGTCTGCGCCTAGCTCTAAACCAACAATACGGTCGACATCATCACCACGGGCAGTAAGCATTAAAACTGGGCAGTAGTTGTCATTACGCAGTGCTTTTAATACGCTTAAACCATCCATGCCTGGTAGCATAATATCTAATAATATTAACTGGTATTGGCCTGTTCTGGCTTCAGCTAAACCATTAGGCCCAGTATGCTCGGCATGAAAGCTTAAACCGTCAAGTGCCAGATATTCTGCCACCAGCTGGCAAAGCTCAATATCATCATCGATCATTAATATGGCTGACATAGCACCTCCTTTTGCTTGAGTGTACGCAATCTAGGTTGTAAGCAGTTTATCTTTACAGGATCTTTACCTGTTGTTTGCGTTGCTTTGCATTGGATGTTTTATGCTGTAACTGTCAAATCGGTTACAGCATGAATCAAATAAATTACCAAGCAACGGAGTAATCAAAATGAAAGCGAACATAAAATTATCTACTTTAATTGCAGTAATACTGACAGTAAGCAGTTTAAGTGTGGCTAGTGTCGCCGTAGCACAGGTTGATACTAGCGCCAAGTCGAATATACAGTATAAACAACATTCTAGAATACATTCACCGCAACATAGATTTATGCGTATGTTTAAATCGGTTGATCTAACGGATGAGCAACAGCAGCAAATGCAGTTATTAATCCAGCAACATAAAGCAGATCGTAATAGCCAAAGCGCGAGCAAACAGCAATATAGTGACACTAAAGCGGCAATAAGCCAATTAATGCAAGCTGATCACTTTGATCAAGCGCAAGCAGAACAACTGCTTCAGCAACGTCAAGTACAGCAACAACAGCGACAGCTACAACGTTTGAAATTGCAATATGACCTGTTGCAGGTTTTAACGCCAGAGCAACGGCAGCAGTTAGCTAAGGCTAAAAAACAAGCTCAACATAAGCGAGTAAAACATAAACAAACGAGAAATACTCATAACGCTTGAGCAAATAGATAATTAGCAAAAGCTGACTAAGGCATGATTAGCAGATGATTGTAAATTGTTGGTGTACATTATTAATTGTACAGGCCATTAAATATCAGCATCTGCTTTTTGTGCTACTTAATTGCAATAATTCAATTAGTGAATTTGCAGTGCTGCTTTGGTTAATGGTCATTATCTAGATATTATCATCAAAAGCTGCAACGAAAAATGTTAACTTGTAGGTGAGTGATGATTAGTCAATATAACTTCTAATTCAAATGAAAAATATATGATATTTAGCTGATATTATAAGTTTTGATGTTAAAGTGAATATAATAATTAATATAAATTACAATTACTTATAAATGATATTGATTTTTTCATGCGAAAAATCTAATGAAAATGTGATATCGCAATCTACCACCTCACAATGTACCTTTATTAGGTAATTCTTGAATGGGTAAAAGCTTGTTTTAGGTTATAATCAAGTGCCACTAAATAGGGGATACCTAATGCATAGCTATGTGCGTACTTATAGCTATATAAATAATATTGAAATATTGAAATATTGAAATATTGAAATATGGGAATTACATGTTAAAAAAAATAATTTTTATAATTGCTTTACTTTTTGTTTCTTACAATGCATCAGCTAATACTTGTTATGATAGCATTAATAAAGGGAGTGCTGCATGTGCTGCATATCAATATGACGTTTTTACCTTGTACTTTAAAGACGAAAATAATTCAGAGCATAAGGTATATGCTAAACGTGTTATACAAAGATCAAACGGAGTTTTAGTTCATGTAGATTATGATTTTGTTTCGGCATGTACAAGTCAATGCTCTGAACTTGATAATATAGCAAACGAGACCCTTTGGGCTTTTAGAAATGCAAATCAAAATAACACCTTTTATCAAAAGGTAGTTTATGTCTGCGATCCAACAGAAGAGGTCTGTTGCAATGACACTGGATGTAACGAAATTTATAAAGTGGGTAACCCTTCAAGTGAATTAGCAACCGTAAAAGAGAACCTTGAATACCACGACGATAAACTAAATGAGATTGCCTCTAAAAGAGGTCCTAAGTATAAAAATGGCGATATTATTGATAAAGGTATATATAGAACAGAAGCCATTACTAATGTTGCCGATAACATGTTACGTAATAGTTCAAATGGCCAGCAGGTTCAACAAGGAATGGCGCTGGTTACTGTGCAACCCATTCAGTTCCAAATTTTCAACTCAATTAGCGGTGCTGTTAAGATCTGTGTTTCATCAGGCTCTTTTTGTGAAGAAATCCAAGGTTATGGTACAGCCAGTAATAATATGGCATCTTTTGAGCTTTCTCATAACCAAGGCCAAAACTTCAATACTGCTCTAAGAGATTTTATTGAGCGCGCTTATCAAGTTGATAAGCAAATGACTTGTAGTCAATCAACATCTTGTAGTTCAGAGAATCATTGTACTGTCCGTTTGACTTGTATCAAGTATTAAATAAACGGCAACTGTAATTAATTCAGCTAGTGCTTATTTTAGCCCTAGCTGAGTTAATTTGCGGGTTAGGGTATTTCTACCCCAGCCTAAACGTTTAGCGGCATCTTGTTTATGGCCTTGGCTAAAATCTAATGCTTGCTGCAACAGAATAGTTTCCAGTTCTGTTTGTGCGGCTAGGGCAATATCGGTACTTTCGCCTTGTAGTTGTTCTGTTACCCAAAGTTTAAATAACGCTTGCCAACTATCACTGTTTGTCCCGTTTGCTGCAGCGCCCGAAGTTGCGCCTGTAACTGCATTCAGTATTGCGGTTGCGTCCGCGTTTTTTACTGTGACGGTATTAAGTAATTCAGCGGGTAAGTCAGCTTTACTAATATTTTTACCGCTGGCCATAACCGTTAACCAACGACAGGTGTTTTCTAATTGGCGCACATTACCGGGCCAATCTAAATCGCTAAGGACTTGCTCTACTTCAGCACTAAGCTTCTTTTTCTCTACACCAAGCTCTTGTGCGGCAAGTTGCAAAAAGTGTTGCGCTAACTGCGGAATATCTTGCTTGCGTTCTTTTAGCGGCGGTAATTGAATGCGGATCACGTTTAAACGATGAAATAAGTCTTCCCGAAAATGACCCGCGGCGACAAGTTGTTCTAAGTTTTGATGGGTAGCAGCAATAATACGCACATCCACAGTAATAGCTTGATGGCCCCCTACACGATAAAACTGGCCTTCCGCTAATACCCGCAGTAAACGGGTTTGTACATGCAGCGGCATATCGCCAATTTCATCTAAAAATAAGCTACCACCATCTGCTTGTTCAAAACGACCTTTGCGTAAGGTACTGGCTCCGGTAAAAGCGCCTTTTTCATGGCCAAATAATTCTGATTCAATAAGCTCTGTAGGTATGGCCGCCATATTTAAGCCAATAAATGGCTGGGCATGACGCGGGCTGTGTTTATGCAGCGCTCTGGCCACTAACTCTTTACCTGTACCCGATTGGCCATTAATAAGCACACTAATACTGGAACGAGATAACCGACCTATGGCGCGAAACACCTCTTGCATGGCCGGTGCAGCACCAATGATTTCTGAAGATAGCGTGCTGCTAACACTCTCTTCAAGGCTATTATTAGCCGCTGCGTGCTCTAAAGCCCGGCTAATTAAGCTAACGGCTTCATTAATATCGAATGGCTTAGGTAAATATTCAAAAGCGCCACGACTAAAAGCGTTAACCGCGCTATCTAAATCAGAGTGAGCCGTCATAATAATAACGGGTAAATCAGGCAGTTGCTGCTGTAACTTATTTAATAGCTGCATGCCATTACTGCCAGGCATACGAATATCAGATATAACCACACTGGGTTGTTGATAGTCTAAACGTTGCAACATTAAGTCTGCAGAAGCAAAACTCTCGGTGCTAATATTGGCGCGGGCTAAGGCTTTTTCTAATACCCAACGAATTGAGTTATCGTCGTCAACAATCCAAACACTTTGTGGCATGGTTTAATTCTCGCTATTTACGATGGGTAAATACAGACTAAATTCGGTATGGCCCGGCCAGCTATCACAATCTATCCAGCCGCCATGTTGATGCAGCAGCGTTTGGGCAATGGATAAACCTAAGCCATTACCCTGTGGCCGAGTACTAACCATGGGGTAAAACAGGGTATCTTTTATTTCTGCCGCTATGCCGGGACCGTTATCAATTACTTTAATAAGCGCGACTAATTTATAACGCTTGCCGTGCAGGGTATGTTGAAACAAGACTCGGCTTTGTAAACAAATTATGCCCCCAGCAACTAATGCTTGCTGGGCGTTGCGTACAATATTCAGTAAGGCTTGTTGTAATAGCTCGGTATCAAATGGAAAATCAGGAATGCTAGGATCATAATCTAAGCTAAATTGTACTTGATGCGGATTATCCATTAGGGCCAACTGCCGAACTTGCTCGATCATGTGATGTAAGTTGTTGTGCTGAATTTTCGGCGGTCGATAAGGGCCGAGTAAACGATTGACTAAGTTGGTTAAGCGATCGGCTTGAGCTATTATCAGCTGAGTATATTCAGTTTGTTCAGCATCTAACGACAGCTCAAGTAATTGTGCGGCACCGCGTAAACCGCCTAAAGGATTTTTAATTTCGTGTGCTAAGCCGCGAATTAAATCTCGCGCGGCTAAATGCTGATGTTGTTGTAAGTTTTCCAGACTAATTTTACGTTGTTGGTCAATTTGCCTAATTTCTAGCAATAAATGCTGGCTTGGATTATCACAATAGGTCACGGTGATATCGAGCAATAAATGCCGACTATCAACACTAACCGCTTTGACATCCGTCACATTAAAATTAAGTTGTTGGTTAACAGCCTGATAAAAACGTTGAATGTTAACATCGTTATATTGAAAAAGTTGAGCAAAGGGCTGGTTGAGGATACGTTTTTCACCCAAGCCAAATAAAGCACTGCTGGCCGAATTAAAATAAGTCACGTTTAACTGACTATCCAGTAATAATACCGCTGTCGTCAGTTGGGCGCAGATAAGTACATCTATTGTCGGTGAGGAGCTTGCCACTGCCATTCCTTTTGCACCATTTTGGTGCGTTATTTTGGCAGTGTAAAGCAGCTAAGCGCAAATTGCACTAGCTAATGAATTAATTATAGGGGTTAATTAGCACCTGGATTAATTCTAGATGCACGGTGTAAATAAAAGGTGGTGGTAGGGCTGGTTGCTATTAATTTACCGTTTTGGTCGAATAACTCTAGTTGTAATTTATGCTCACCGCGTTCAATGTCGCGTAAGATAAACACAGCATTACTTTGTGGTTCAGCCTGAGATTGGCCATCAACCAGAAGTCTTACTCGTAAACCGCGCTTAAACATTGGCGTAATGCGGCCTGATACATAAACTGAACCGGTGTTATCGCGAACGGTGGCTTGATCTTCAGGCTGAATAATACTGACTTCGAATTGTTCTTTTGCCGGTTTTTTAGTCACGGGAAAAGTGGTATCGGTTGCCGCCATAATATTAGGTCGTGAGTTAAAGCTTACTTCTTCTGCGCCTATTTGTGGGCTATCAGAAAAAACTAAAACGCCATTTGCATCGCGCATAACAAATACTTTCTTTGCTTGCTGATCCGCATAGATTGGCAAAGACACTGCACACAATACTAACAGTAACAAAACCTTGTTCATTATCAGCCCAATTCCTTTTTTGCTTTTATTATATTTATTGCTAGGGCTACTTTATCCTGCTTTGTTGAATATTTCTACTAAAAAAAGCCCACCGTAGTGGGCTGGTATTAGTTAGCTTGAATTAAAGCTTGTTGTATTTAAACCCTATATGTTTAAACGCTATATGTTTAAACGCTATAATACAATTCAAACTCTAATGGATGTACAGCAACCGCAACTCTTAGCGCTTCAGCACGCTTAATGGCAATGTATGCATCAATCATGGCATCGGTCATTACGCCGCCTTTAGTAAATATCGCTCGACTTTTATCTAGCTCATTTAATGCTTCTTCTAAAGAGCTAGCCACTTGAGGGATATTCGCTGCTTCTTCTGGCGGTAAGTCATATAAATCTTTATCCATAGCATCGCCTGGATGAATTTTATTCTGGATACCATCTAAGCCAGCCATTAATTGCGCAGTAAAGGCTAAATATGGGTTGGCTGCAGGATCTGGGAAGCGGCATTCAATACGACGCCCTTTAGCGCTAGGTACCAGTGGAATACGAATAGACGCTGAGCGGTTACGCGCTGAATATGCCAACATAACAGGTGCTTCATAATGTGGCACTAAACGTTTGTACGAGTTAGTGGTGGGGTTAGTAAAAGCATTTAACGCTTTAGCGTGTTTAATTAAACCACCGATATAATATAAGGCTAACTCTGATAAGCCAGCATATTTATCACCAGCAAATAAGTTAACACCGTCTTTAGCCAAAGACTGATGACAATGCATACCTGAGCCATTATCGCCAACTAAAGGCTTTGGCATAAAGGTTACGGTTTTGCCATATAAGTGCGCCACGTTATGCACAACGTATTTTAATTGCTGCGTTTCGTCGGCTTTTTTGGTTAAGCTATTAAACTTTGTAGCAATTTCATTTTGGCCTGCAGTGGCAACTTCATGGTGATGGGCTTCAACAGTTTGGCCCATCTCTTCTAGTACCATACACATAGCACTACGAATATCATGGCCAGAATCTACTGGTGGTAATGGGAAATAACCGCCTTTTACGCTTGGACGGTGGCCTTTGTTACCATCTTCATAGCTAGTGCCTGAGTTCCATGCCGCTTCAGTAGAGTTAATTTTAAAGAATGAACTGGACATAGTGGTTTCAAAGCGAATATCGTCAAACATAAAGAATTCCGGCTCTGGACCAAATAATACCGTATCGGCAATACCGGTAGAGCGTAAATAGTCTTCAGCACGTTTGGCGATAGAACGAGGATCGCGATCGTAACCTTGCATAGTACTTGGCTCAATAACGTCACAAGTAATGTTTAAGGTGGTTTCTTCAAAAAACGGATCTAATATCGCAGTAGAAGGATCAGGCATTAAAATCATGTCTGAGTCATTAATACCTTTCCAGCCGATTATTGATGAGCCGTCAAACATTTTGCCATCTTCAAAAAAATCTTCGTTTATTTGATTGACTGGTATGGTGACGTGCTGCTCTTTACCTTTGGTATCAGTAAAGCGTAAATCAACAAACTTTACTTCGTTTTCTTTTATAAAACTCATTACAGATGATGCAGTCATGCATTCCTCCAGTTAATCTGTTTTTGAACGGCTGTGTTGACACTAATTATATTGGTTTAACTTATGCTACTTTATTAATACAAGCTAATTATATGCCAATTAATTAAGTTTATGTATTTATTGGATAAACTAATTAATAGTAGTCGTCAATTGCATTGTTTTGCACTATAATGGTGCATCATGGCTTTATATTGGTGCAATAGACATTGGGGCTAAATCTATTGCTATAAAGCATCAAACAAAAAAAATTGCATATTTTTTAAGATGCAGTTTTTCTTTCCATGTAAAAAAAGAGTAGAATATGCGCCCTTAACGTAAAAGTTAATTATTGCCTAGTGGTCATTACGGTCATCTAGTGCCACAGAGGATATGTTTACATGAGCGTTACCGCAACAAACTTAGACAAACTGCGCAATATTGCCATTATTGCCCACGTTGACCACGGCAAAACGACTTTGGTTGATAAATTATTACAGCAATCAGGCACCTTCGATGCTCGCGCTAAATTAAAAGAGCGAGTTATGGACTCCGATGCGCAGGAATCTGAACGCGGTATAACTATCTTAGCCAAAAACACATCAGTGCGCTGGAATGGTTATCACATTAATATTCTTGATACCCCAGGTCACGCCGATTTCGGTGGTGAAGTTGAACGGGTATTATCAATGGCTGATTCAGTTTTATTGTTAGTAGACGCTGTTGATGGCCCTATGCCGCAAACACGCTTTGTAACTCAAAAAGCTTTCGCGCACGGTTTAAAGCCAATCGTCGTAGTTAATAAAATTGACCGTCCAGGTGCACGTCCTGATTGGGTTATTGACCAAGTATTCGATTTGTTCGATAACTTAGGTGCTACTGATGAGCAGTTAGATTTTCCTATTGTTTATGCGTCAGCCTTAAATGGTTGGGCAACCTTAGATTACAATGAGAAAAAAGAAAACATTGATGATTTATTCGCTTCAATTGTTAAGCACGTTGCACCACCAGCTGTAGAGCTAAACGGTGAAACCCAAATTCAAGTATCACAGTTAGATTACTCTAGCTATTTAGGCATTATTGGTATCGGCCGTATTAAACGCGGTTCTATTAAGCCAAATCAACAAGTCACTATTGTTGGCGTTGATGGTAAAAAACGTAATGCTAAAGTAGGCCAAGTATTTGGTTACTTAGGCTTAGAGCGTGTTGAAACTGATGAAGCTAGTGCGGGTGATATTGTTGCGTTTACTGGCTTAGGCGAGTTGAAAATTTCTGACACTATTTGTGCAACAACGAAAGTTGAAGCATTAGTGCCGTTAACGATTGACGAACCAACAGTAACGATGACGTTCCAAGTTAATACGTCGCCATTCGCTGGTAAAGAAGGTAAATTTGTTACCTCACGTCAAATCTTAGATCGCCTAAATTCTGAATTAAAACACAACGTTGCTTTACGGGTTGAAGAAACTGTAGACGGTGATAAATTCCGTGTTTCTGGCCGTGGTGAATTACACTTAGGTGTATTAATTGAAAGCATGCGTCGTGAAGGCTACGAGTTAGCTGTATCACGCCCAGAAGTTATCATGAAAGTGATTGATGATGTAAAAATGGAGCCAATGGAAAACGTTACCATTGACTGTGAAGAGCAGCATCAAGGTTCTATCATGGAGAAAATGGGTGAGCGTAAGGCAGAAATCACTAACATGCAGCCAGATGGTAAAGGCCGTATTCGTTTAGATTTCATGATGCCAAGCCGTGGCTTAATTGGTTTCAGAACTGACTTTATGACTATCACTTCAGGTACAGGTTTAATGTACCACAGCTTTGATCACTATGGCCCTTATAAAGGCGGTAGCATTGGTCAGCGCATGAATGGTGTTATGATTTCTAATGCCATGGGTCGCGCAGCGGGTTATGCTATCTTTACCTTACAAGAGCGCGGCCGTATGTTTATTGGCCATGCTGAAGAAGTGTATGAAGGCCAAGTTATTGGTATTCATAGCCGCAGCAATGACTTAACAGTTAACTGTTTGAAAGGTAAGCAATTAACTAACGTACGTGCTTCAGGTACTGATGAAGCAATTAACTTAGTACCGCCAGTTCGTTACACTTTAGAACAAGCGTTAGAGTTTATTGATGATGATGAATTGGTTGAAGTAACACCTAAATCAATTCGTTTACGTAAGCGTCATTTAACTGAGAATGATCGCAAACGTGCTAGTCGTGGTTAATCTTTAGTTTAGTTAAGAAGCCAGCGTAAGCTGGCTTTTTTATTGGCTAAAAAACATAAAAAATCTGTTTGCAGCGTGCTGATTTACCAATAATCTACATAATATCTAACTGGTTGTGAATACGTGTTTCGGGTATGCTTTAGGGAGTTATATTAAATGGGGACTGTTATGCAGCGCAAAGTTACGCAATTTATGGCCAATAGCATTCGCTTTGCCCGGCTTTATGTACAACGTTGTTTGCAGGACCAAATCACAGTGATTAGCGGTTATTTGGCTTATATTTCTTTATTGTCGTTAGTGCCATTAATCGCAGTTATTTTCTCTATGCTAGGCGCCTTTCCCATGTTTGCCGATCTGCGCACAGAAATAGAAGCCTTCATGTACGCCAATGTTATTCCTTCTCGTGGCGATGAAATTCAAACTTATATGACTCAGTTTATTGGTAATACCGCTAAGATGACGGCTTTTGGTATTGGTGCGCTGATGGTCGTGGCGTTAATGCTCATCCACAATATTGATAAAAGTCTGAATAAAATTTGGCGTATTACTAAGCGACCGCGATTAATTATCTCATTATCAATATATTGGATGATTTTAACCTTAGGCCCCGTTTTAGTAGGCAGCTCCATTGCGTTAACCTCTTACTTAATAACGCTAACAAAATATGCAGATAATTACAGCCCAGGCATGTCGACCTTTCTTCTGGGACTAGTGCCTTATTTATTTTCATTACTGGCTTTTTTTCTGTTGTACTTAGTCGTGCCTAATACCAAAGTGAAAATGAAACATGCTATTTGGGGTGCATTACTGGCGACCGTACTCTTTGAATTTTTTAAACGTGGTTTTGCCCTTTATATTAGTCATTTTCCGTCTTACCAGGCTATCTATGGCGCCTTAGCCCTAGTGCCTATTTTGTTCGTTTGGGTATATTTATCTTGGGTAGTGGTGCTGCTAGGCGCGGAGCTTACGGCATTATTACAACAGCTTGATGCAGATAAGCAAGAGCAAGAGCAAGAGAATGATGGCACGGCTTAATATTTACATTCAAAGTTTGTTTAGCAATAGTGCTAGAGGTTTAAGCCAATGAGGCACTGGCAATTACGCGAGCCAAGCTCAACCGCTGAATGGCAGCAGTATTATCAATTGCGTTGGCAAATATTACGCCAGCCCTGGCAGCAGCCATTAGGTTCAGAGCGGGATGAGCTAGAGGCAGAAGCACATCATTTAATGCTGGTTAATACTGATGGCGATATTGCTGCGGTAGGCCGGCTACACAAATGCACTAATACTTTGGCTCAGGTACGCTATATGGCAGTGGCTGATGCATATCGAGGTAAGGGGGCTGGACGGCGAATATTGCAAGGTTTAGAGCAGCAAGCTGTAAAATGGCAATGCCAGTGCATCACCCTGAATGCTCGAGAGTCGGCACAAGATTTTTATCATAAATTAGGCTATCAGCAGCATGCGGTGGCAGATAGCTTATATGGTCTTGCCCATGTTCAGATGCGAAAAGTGATTATATTACAGGCAAGCAATGAGAAATTTACGGCATGGTGTCAACAACTTAGTGCTACATGGCAGCAAACCATACCGTTAAGTGAATTTATGCAATTAAGTATTACAGGATTTGACGGTAATACCTTTAGCTGCCAAGTACCGTTAGCTCCTAATATTAATTTACATCAGACCATGTTTGCCGGCAGTATTTATACCTTAGCCACCCTAACCGGTTGGGGTATGGTGTATCTACAATTACAAGCCGCAGGCTTAAACGGCGATATTGTGTTGGCAGAAGGCAATATCCGCTATTTGTCACCGATATCAACTAAGCCAAGTGCACGCTGTCAATTACAACATTGTATTGGCGATTTAACGCCACTGACGTTAGCGAAAAAAGCCAGCCAAGTGATAACTGTTTTGGTGCTGTCAGCCGATAAAGTAGCTGCAGAATTTACCGGACGTTATGTCGTGCTAGCTAAGACTTAAAATAAGCGAGCTAATCGGTATAGCGCCAAGCTAGTAGCAAGCTACTTTTTTGGCCTTGTTGCATTTTTTGCTGTTTAACTTGCACTTTGCCTTGCTGCTTTATTAAAGCTAACAGCGGTTTATGATGCTGACGCTGCGAGACTAAGGTGGTAAACCAACCCACTTGTTGGGCAAATTGTTTACTTTCTGCAATCATCTTGCTTATAAAAGCTAACTCGCCACCTGCACACCAAAGTTCGCTGGCGCTACCGGCGAAGTTACGGCCTTGCTTAACTTTACCCAGCTTTTGCCATTTTTGCTGGTTTACGGCGGCGGCTTCCTGTGCTGAACGATAGAAAGGCGGGTTACACACCGATAAATCAAAGTATTCATCAGGGTTAATAACACCTTGAAAAATGGAACCAGCCTGTTTTTGATGGCGTAACGTAATGGCACTCTGTAAATTATTGTTGGCACTGATAATAGTTTTAGCGATTTTTAAAGCGTTAGTATCAACTTCAGAACCTACTACTTGCCAACCAAAGCTTCGCGTCGCCAAAATAGGATAGATGCAATTAGCGCCACAACCGATATCTAGCATGCGGATCGGTTTAGCACTGCCATCATGCTGGGAACCTGAGGTTTGTTTTATTAAATCAGCTACTAAATCTGCGGCATAGTGCAAATAATCCGCCCGTCCTGGTATAGGCGGACATAAATAACCTGCCGGCAACTGCCAAAATTCAACTTGATAATAACTAGCAAGCAAGGCTGCATTTAATGTCTGTACTGCGGCTGCATTGCTAAAATCTATAGTGGCCAATCCCACTGGATTGGTTTGGATAAACGCCTGTAATGCAGGATGCTTTTGGCATAACAGCTTAAGATCATAGCGACCATGATGCGGATTATTTGGGTGTAACAGGCTGGGTGCGGTACTCATAGTCTGCCGTAGTAATGACTTTATGCCTAGTGTAATAGAATGACTAGCGGGCTGCGACTATTAATAGTTTTGTGGCTGAAATATGGCGCTAAAACTTATTAATGTGTTTTATAAAGCATTTATCATTTGTTTATTAAGTAAATTTGCGAGTGAAAGCTAATAATCATTATTCATCACTATATGCATCACTACTAATGGCGGCTCTGCAAATGAAAAATAAATGGTTGTTGGTATCGTCAATAAGCACGTTTTTAGGATTTATTGCTGGCGCGATCTATTTACTTTTTGCTGAGCATTCACTGCTATTAAGTAATAGTGGCTGGGTATTAAGTGCATTTTGGTCAACCTTTATGTTGTGGATTTTTGTCCTGATGTTTTTGTTAACTTTAATCTTAAATATTATCGTGTTTATCGAGCTAGACTCACAGCATAGTCTTTTAAATCTTAACTTACCTAATTTACTGTCGTTAAAGCAAAGGCAACAACAATTTATAATTGCTGCGCAGCAGTATTTAACCACGCAAGGCAAGTTAGAGTATTCAGCTCAAGCCCATCAACATTACCTATGCCTAAATGCAAAACCGAAAAAGTTAGTTTTTATTCAGCCAAAAACACAACAAGTTGGTATTGGTTTAATTCGTAGTTTGTTTAAACAGATGCTAGCAGAAGATATTACTGCTGGTGTGGTTGTGAGTTTTTCTGGTTTTAGTGGTCAAGCATGGATTTTTGCTCAAGAAGCGAATATTCAATTAATTGATCAAAAGAGTTTAAAAAAGCAGCAGAAACAACATGGTAAGCAGCAACTTGTGGTGATTTAAGCACAATATCACATTTTCATCGAGTTTTTTGTTACTGGTTTGGCATCATGGCTGTGCAATGGAATGCACATAAAAATAAAAAAAATGGACTTAGATATACTTCCTGCTTGGCTGACATTGTCAGCCTTTTCTTTTTCTAAGCGTACTATTGTAGTATTAACCTCGTACTAAGCTTTCAATCAGGATCTTAATTCTGGCCTTTAAGCTACTAAGCATTCAATTTATTCTACCCCACTTTAAAAGCGCTAGTATCTTGTTTAAGTTGCGTGGCTAATTTAGCGATATCATCACTATGGGCTAAAGTGCGCTGGGCTTTTTTACTGCTGTCACCGGCAAGCGCAACCATCTGCTGCATATTTTTATCTATAGCATGGCCCAATTCCAGTTGAGTTTCTGTGGCTGCAGCAACTTGTTCATTAATATGTTTGGTTTGACCAATTGCTTGGTTAACTGCTGTTAGCGATGCCACTAGTGCAGTCATTTGCTCTACGCATCGATCGGCATCTTCCTTACCTTGACCAACAGCTTGCACAGCCTGTTGGCTTTGCTGCTGTAAGGTTGCAATCATTTGTCTTATTTCTGCTGTGGCTTTCTGAGTACGATTGGCTAATGAACGCACTTCATCCGCTACTACGGCAAAACCACGGCCTTGTTCACCGGCACGAGCGGCTTCAATTGCAGCGTTTAATGCTAATAAATTAGTTTGTTCGGCAATATCACGAATAGTAGCGAGAATACTACCAATATTATTAGCTTCTTCATTAACGTTAGTCATGACACCACTGGTATTGGTTAGCTGCAGAGCCAAACTATTAATTAAAGTGCTATTTTGCTTCGCAATATCGTCAATTTCACTACTTTGTTGTTGCGCTAGTTGCATTGCGTTTGAAGCTGCTGTTGAGCGGCTAGCGATGTCTCGGGTGCTTTGCGCTAACTGTAAAGTGATATCATTGACTAAGACGATTTGTTGTTGCTGCTGTTGTAAGGACTGATTGATCTCATTGATTTCTTGGCCAGATAGGTTGGTAAATTGATCCAGCTCATTGGCATTGCGTTGAATGGTAATAATTAGGCCGCTTAGGGCTTGGGTTAAGCTATTTACTTTCGCTGCCAGGGCACCAAATTCATCTTGTTGGCTTAAATTTAATTGCCGTGTTAAATCGCCTTTGGCAATTTCACTTAATACTTTATTGATTCCGGCTAATGGTTTTAGCATCACATTTATAGTGAAATAGGCAGTAGTAATAGCGAGCAGAATTAATACTAAGGTTAAACCTAAGGTAAGGTTGGTACCTGAGCTGACAGTGCCGGTCATTTTTTGTTGTAACTGACTTAATTGATTATCAGCAGCAGTCAGTAACGAATCTAATGCGCTAATAGCCTGTTCAATTTGTTGTTCAGCAAGCACAAACTGTTGGCGAGCTAATTTAAGCTGAGTTAATTGCTGCTTTTTTATTGTCGTTAAATTGTTTTCTGCTTGTAAGCGCTGGCGTAATTGGTCTATTTGTTGGGTGAACTCTGGCCATAATCCGCCACTGTCTTGTTTTACTAATAAGTTTGCTAAATAGTCGATATTGACTTGCATATCACTTAACGAAAAACTTATGTTTTGTTGTATATTTTCAGCTTTACTGGCGTCAGTACCTGATGCTACTTCTTTTAACGTATTCATTAGCCCCAGTAATTGACCATCAATCCTACTGCCAGTACCGGTAATTAACTCTGTAAGTTTTTTGTCGGCTAATTCTAAATAAGAAATATCGAGTAAACTAGCACCAGCATTATCTAAAATTTGTTGTAGTTCTAGGTACTCGGTATCAGTGTGTTGTTGGTAATCAATAGCAGTAAGTCTCGCAGTAAACATCGCACTTGCTGCGGCAGTGTAATCGTCGTAATGCAGGTTAAAGTTATCAATAATAGCAGCGTAGTTTTTTTCGTCAGCGGTAAGTTTACTTAGTGCTGATAACTGTTGGTCTAACGCTTGCTCAGCAGAGTTAAACGCTTGTTTATAAAAAGCAATTTCAGCAACACCATCCGCGGTGTAACCTAGCGCAGATAGCTTGGCGAGCTTTAATAATTGAATTTGGGTGCTATTACTGTGTTGTTGCAGAGGAACGGCAATTTGAGTGACTTGTTGATTGGAATCATTAATACGGCTGAAATTAACTAAAGCAGAGCCACTTGAGAGTAATAATAGTAAGGCGATGAAACTAAAACCGATAATTACTTTATGGGCAACTTTTAAATTGGGCATTAACTAGCTCCACAATAATGCTAATTATTATCAGTACGACAACTGTACGGGGCAATCTATAGCCAAAGGGTAAACAATGCAAGTGCACAGCAGGCACTAGTAACCTTGGTTATTAGTGCCTGCTGTGCTAACACTCGCTAATACTAAGACTTAATTAGAAGCTACAAAGTAGCTTGCCAGGTATTAGGCTATTGAGTTTAAGTTGACGAATAACATTAGCACTTTGTTCGATATCGGGTGCAAAATACCGATCTTGCTGATAAAAACTAACGTGGTCGCGTAATATCTGCTTGGCTTGCTCCAGTACAGCTGTGGTTTTTAGTGGCGCTCTAAAATCCAGGCCTTGGGCGGCGGCTAAATATTCAACTGCTAATACGCCTAAAGTGTTTTCAGCCATATCGGCTAATCTGCGAGCAGCAAAGGTTGCCATAGAGACATGATCTTCTTGGTTTGCTGAAGTAGGTAAGCTATCCACCGACGCAGGATGAGCCAGCGATTTGTTTTCTGATGCTAAAGCCGCAGCCGTTACTTGCGCTATCATAAAACCACTGTTGACGCCGCCATTAGGCACTAAAAACGGCGGTAACTTACTTAAGGTGGCATCAATTAACAATGCCATACGGCGCTCTGATATCGAGCCTATTTCAGCTATCACTAACGCTAAATTATCCGCGGCCATTGCTACCGGTTCGGCATGGAAATTACCACCAGATAAAATATCGTTATCGTCAGCAAACACTAGCGGGTTATCGGTAACACCGTTGGCTTCTACCACTAAAACTGCTGCAGCATGGCGAATTTGGGTTAAGCAAGCGCCCATAACTTGTGGCTGACAGCGTAGGCTGTATGGATCTTGGACTTTTTCACAATTAGTATGCGACTGGCCAATCTCTGAATTATCCTGCAATAAATGGCGGTAAATAGCCGCAGAATCAATTTGACCTTGTTGGCCACGCGCTTGATGAATGCGGTCATCGAACGGTGAACGACTGCCCATCGCTGCTTCAACACTCATGGCGCCAATAACTGATCCAGCAGCAAATAAGTCTTCAGATTTAAATAAGCCTTCTAAGGCAAAGGCTGTAGAGGCTTGAGTACCATTTAACAGGGCTAAGCCTTCTTTTGCGGCTAAGGTAACAGGCTCTAAACCAGCAAATTTTAAACCTTCACGGGCATCATAAATTTGCCCTTTGTAGCTCACTTCACCTTCGCCAATTAATGGTAATACTAAATGGGCTAAGGGCGCTAAATCACCTGATGCACCCACCGAACCTTTTTTAGGGATACACGGATACACTTGGGCATTAACCAATTTAATTAACGCTTCTATTACCTGTAATCGAATACCAGAAAAGCCACGAGCTAAAGAGTTAATCTTCAGCACTAACATTAAACGTACAGTGCTGTCGTCCATTAAATCGCCATAACCAGCAGCATGCGATAATACGATAGAGCGTTGTAATAATTCTAACTCTTCAGTTTTAATCTTAGTATTAGCCAGTAAACCAAAACCGGTGTTAATACCGTATACAACACGGTTTTGCTTCAGTACATTAGCGACACATTCTGCTGACTTGTCAATGGCGGCAATAGCAGATTTATCTAAGCTTAATTCCACTGCTTGTTGTTGTACTTGGCGTAATTCAGCCAAACTGAGCTGGCCCGGGACTAAATGTAATTTAAAGCTCATATTATGACTCCGTGATCATAGGTAAATCTAAGTTTTGTTGTTTAGCACAGTCTTTGGCAATGTCATAACCGGCATCGGCATGGCGCATAACGCCAGTACCTGGGTCGTTCCACAACACTCGGCCTAAACGCGCTTCTGCAGCAGCAGTACCGTCGGCAACAATGACTACGCCACTATGTTGGCTGTAACCCATACCAACACCGCCGCCATGGTGCAGTGATACCCAAGTGGCACCGCCAGCGGTATTTAGCATAGCGTTTAGTAGCGGCCAATCTGATACGGCATCTGAACCATCTAACATGGCTTCAGTTTCGCGATTAGGGCTGGCGACAGAGCCTGAATCTAAGTGATCGCGGCCGATAACCAGTGGTGCTGATAATTCACCGCTTTTAACCATGTCATTAAAAGCTTTAGCAACACGGGCGCGGTCTTTTAAACCAATCCAACAGATACGAGCGGGTAAACCTTGGAACTGAATTCGCTCTCTGGCCATATCTAACCAGTTATGTAGATGTGCATCATCTGGTATTAATTCTTTAATTTTGGCATCAGTTTTATATATATCTTCCGGATCACCAGATAACGCCACCCAGCGGAATGGACCTATACCTTGGCAAAATAACGGTCGAATATAAGCCGGCACAAAACCTGGGAAATCAAACGCATTTTCTACGCCCATGTCTAACGCCATTTGACGAATATTATTACCGTAATCGGTAGCAACGGCACCGCGTTGTTGCATGGTTAAAATAGCATTAACTTGCACAGCCATAGAGGTTTTAGCCGCATTTACCACAGTATCTGGGTCTAGTTTGCGTTGCTCTACCGCTTGTTGCATTGTCCAACCCTGTGGTAAGTATCCGTTTAGTGGATCATGGGCTGAAGTTTGATCGGTCACAACATCTGGGGTAATACCGCGTTTAACTAATTCGGCAAACACATCAGCGGCATTGGCCACTAAACCAATCGAAGTTGGAGTATTGTCTTGTTGGGCTTGCTCTAATAACGCTAAGGCTTGATCTAAGTTATGCGCTTTTTTATCGACATAACCGGTTTTTAACCGAAAATCGATCCGGCTTTCATCAACATCACAAGCCAGCATATGAAACCCAGCCATGGTTGCTGCTAGGGGTTGTGCGCCACCCATGCCGCCTAAGCCGCCAGTTAAAATCCACTTATTAGCCGCATTACCAGCGAAGTGTTGTTTAGCCATAGCGACAAAAGTTTCGTAAGTGCCCTGAACAATGCCTTGGGTGCCAATATAGATCCATGAACCGGCAGTCATTTGGCCGTACATCATCAGGCCTTTTTTATCTAATTCATTAAAGTGCTCCCAGTTAGCCCAAGCTGGCACTAAGTTTGAATTAGCAATTAATACTCTAGGGGCATCAGGGTGAGTAGGGAACACGCCGACTGGCTTGCCGCTTTGAATTAATAAGGTTTGGTTATCTTCTAAGCGTTCAAGTACGCTAACAATTTTATCATAGCACTGCCAATCCCGCGCGGCACGGCCAATACCACCATAGACCACTAGGGCTTGCGGATGCTCAGCCACTTCAGGATCTAAGTTGTTCATTAACATGCGTTTAGCAGCTTCAGTCTGCCAACTTTTGGTGCTAATACTATTGCCGCGATCGGCGCGAATAACACGACTTTCATCAATACGAGGATCAGTCATTACATAGTCTCTCTGCTGGTGGGAAGTAAAAAGTTAAGGTGACCGCCTAAACGATAGCGGCTACCAGGTGATGTTAGGTAAGCTAAACTGACTGCGCCTTCACGGCTAAAAGTGCGTCGAGTTAAACGCAAACAGGGTTCAGCTTTTTTTAGCTGTAAATGTTGGCAAGTAAAATTATCTGGCCAAATAGATTCAACGGTATGCTCAGCTTCGGTTAGCGGAGCAATAAAGCTTAAATATTGATGCGGTGTTTGACTGCTAAAATCTTGCTTAATATAGTCTGGCACCAATACTGGACTGACATAACGGGCTTCAAGCTGTAGTGGTAATTGATTTTCTATATGCACAATTAACGAAAAATAAACTGGCTGATTACGCTTCAAACCTAGGGCTTCGGCAATAATGGCCGGGCAGGGCAACTCTGTTAATTGCACTAACTTGGCGTGATAAGTATTGCCGCGAGCATTAATTTCATCAGCAATATTTCGAATTTCTAATAAAGATGATTGTGATTTTAATGCAGCCACAAAGCTACCGACACCTTGGGTGCGATATAAAATACCCTGCTCGGTTAATTCTTGCAGTGCTCGGCGTGCGGTCATACGACTGACACTAAATTGGCCTGCTAAATCATTTTCAGACGGTACTCGACTATGTTCAGGCCAAACGCCAATTTCAATTTGGCTTAGGATGTATTCTTTTATTTCTGCAAATTTTGCGATAGCCATGCCCACCCCCTAGCCTAGATTATGTTTATAGTTATATTAAAAAATAAAGCATCTTGGTTGTATATACAAGCGGTTCGGGGTAAATTAGTTTTATAAGTGACGATTAGCTTAAAATAATGTTCAGTTTTACCACTGAAAAGGAGCGCACTATGCAAAATTCTAAACAACAGACTAAGCAAGATGCTATGCAGCAGTTTGATGGCGTATGGCTAAACGCAAATATTGCCACCATGCAGGATAATGGCAGCGCCTATGGCAGCATTAAAAAAGCCGCGTTAGCGATTAAAGATGGCGTTATTGCTTATGTCGGGCCACAGGCTGAATTGCCGGCTTTTGATACTCTGGCAACGCCATTATATGACATGGCTGGACAGTGGGTTTTGCCCGGGCTAATTGATTGTCATACCCACTTAGTTTATGCCGGTAGTCGGGCCAATGAATTTGAAATGCGCTTAAACGGTGCTAATTATCAAGATATTGCCGCCGCTGGTGGCGGTATTAAATCGACCGTAGCAGCAACCCGACAAGCTTCAGAGCAACACCTGTTTGTTTTAGCCAAACAGCGCTTAAATACTCTATTATCGCAAGGCGTAACCACAGTGGAAATTAAATCTGGCTATGGCTTAGATTTAGAAAATGAAACTAAAATTCTTCAAGTCGCATCCTTACTAGACCAACACCATCCTATTAGTATTAGTAAAACCTTTCTTGGTGCCCATGCCTTACCTGCTGAGTTTGCCAATGATGCCGATGGTTATATTGAATCTGTTTGTGCCATGTTGCCTATTTTGCAGCAACTCAACTTAATCGATGCCGTTGATGTGTTCTGTGAAAACATTGGCTTTAGTTTAGAGCAAACCCGCAAAGTGTTTGCCGCAGCTAAAGCGTTAGGTTTGCCGGTTAAAGCCCATGCTGAGCAATTATCGAATTTAGGCGGTAGTGCGTTAGTGGCTGAATTTGGCGGTTTATCGGCAGATCATATTGAGTTTTTGGATGAGGCAGGTGTACAAGCAATGGCAAAAGCGGGCACGGTAGCGGTATTGTTACCGGGCGCTTACTACTTTTTACGCGAAACCCAGCAGCCGCCTATTGCGCTTTTACGCCAGCATGCTGTGCCAATGGCGATAGCTACTGATCTTAACCCTGGCACCTCACCGCTTTGCTCATTACCATTAATGTTAAATATGGCCTGCACCCTATTTCGTTTAACCCCAGAAGAAGCTTTACTTGGTGTCACTCGCCATGCAGCTAAAGCACTAGGCTTTGCTGATAGAGGTGTATTGGCGGCAGGAATGCGAGCTGACTTTGGTTGTTATGATATAAGTCAGCCGGCTGAATTGTGCTATCAATTTGGCGTTAGTACATTACAACAGTTAGTGATAGCAGGTAGCGAAGTTAATACTAAACATACTGCTTAAATTATCATTCTGCTGGTTGTTGCTGCTTGCCTTGAATAAAGGCATAAACTAATGCTGCCAAGGTTTGACCGGCTTCATTCATACCCGCCGCTAAGCCAGCTGGGTGCTGAGCAGGTGCCGCTTCGGCTAAATGTAAATACTGACTACGGGGCAGTTTGGCTAGTTGATACACAAACTGCTCTGCTGCTGCGACGCTAATACCACAATTAGTGAATGCACTAACGGGCATTAAACTAATGCTATCAGTATCGACTTCAATGCCGATAGGGTTGTTGCCTTGATTGATAAACTTAATACATTGCTCTAAAGCTTGGCGATAACTAAATTGTTGGCGCACAAAAATCTGTTGGTAACTGATAAATTCTGCACCGGCTTGCTTTAATAAAGCCAGATTGGCCGTAGAGTTTTTTAATTCATGTAAACCTAACACAAAATATTGAGCAAGTTTTTGCTGTTGCCACGCATAACTAAAGCCATTACCGCTATGCCGGCCTTCTATGGCTCTAAAGTCAGAGTGGGGGTCTAGGTTAGCGCAATTGACGGCTTGTTGGCTAACGCTAGCCAGAGCGCTAAGTATAGGGTAACTATTATTGTGGCCACCGCCAATAATTATCGGGTACAGCCCGGCGGCAAAAATTGCAGTAATAACCGGCTCTACCCGTTGGTCAATAACGTTAACTAGTTGGCGTAGCTGCTGTAAGTGCTCGGTATTGCTGGCGCTAAGCTGAGTTGCTTGTGTTTGTAAATCGCTACAGTCTATCTCGCCTAACAATAATATCTGTTTAGAGTCAATAAAGTCATTACTTTGTAAGTTTACAAATTTTGTTAAGAATGCCTGCCAGGCGTCGGCAGCACCGCCGGCACCTAAGTTTGCTCTAGGGCCAATATCTTCAGTAATACCCACTAATACATAACGACAACCCTGACTTTTACTTAGTGCCAATTGCTCAGCTAAGGCTAGCTCCGTTAAATCAAGTGCGGTTTGCGGTAACTGTAGTTGTTGGCCTATACGCTGCTCGCCGGTTCTTGGCTGGCACAGGGTGTTTAACAACGTTGAATTAAAAAGTTTAAGCATTATGGTGATTCTTTACTCAATATCTAAGGCATCAGGTGACATAATAATACCGGTGCTATCGGCATATAAGTGATCACCCGGTAAAAAAGTTACCCCAGCAAAATTAACCGGCACTTCAACTTCACCAAAGCCTTGATCGTCTGCACCAACGGGAATCGCATTAACCGCTTGAATACCAATATCAAAGTCTTCTAATAAATCTAATTCTCGAACACTACCGTAACAGACGATACCTTCCCAATTATTAGTAGCCGCCATTGCTGCGAGTTCTGCATCAATAATGGCACGTCGTGCAGAACCACCGGCATCAATCAGTAACACCTTACCCACGCCTTGTTCAGACAAAACTTGACGAACTAAACCATTATCTTCAAAGCATTTAATGGTGGTAATTTGACCACCAAATGAGCGCCGACCGCCATAACTGGCAAAGATAGGCTCTACCACGTCGATAACATCGGCATAGAGATCACATAATTCTGAGGTATTATATTCCATTGAAAACTCCAGCAATTCTTAGTTGTTAAACCCTAGTATACGCTGCGTTACCTTAGGCTCAAACCTTTATTAAAGCTTAGCTAAAACTTAGCTAAAGCTTAACGATGGCAGTAAATATACTTCTATCAGTTGTAATAGGAAGATGTAGTTTGTTATTGTATTGCTAAGTATATTTTAGGTTAATTGTAGTGACAGTCGAAATTTTTGCCAGACTTACCGTTTATTCAACTCAGCTAGGGGTAGCGCTATTACTCAGCTACATGCTTTGGCAATTCAGTCGCATTTATCGGCAAAGTTATATTCAATCTTGGTTGCTCGCTTTTACCGCCTTTTCGCTCTATCAAGCCTGTATTATCTGGCGGCAAGGGGGGCTATCTAACGCGTTCCTGAATGCCGGTTTAAATATTGTTGTCGTGGCCGCCAGTTATAGCTTTGCCGTGTTTTTATTATTAGGCATGCTGCAAACAAGGCCTGCTTTAGATAAAATAAGCCGATATTTTACCCCGAGAAAACTGATTGTTAGCGCTATATTAGCCGGTGCCTTTAGTGTATTACCTTTTTACATTTTTGATGGCTTAGCCAATTGGCAAGACTATTTTCAAGCCGATTTACGTATTTTTATTATGGGCGTATTTCTATTAATTGCTGCTTTGGGCCTATGGCAACAATTAGAAAAGTCATTAGGACAACGTTTGTCAGTAATGAGCATGCTGGGCTGGGGCGCCTTATATATTTATTTTTCGCTATGGTTAATGTTTACCCCAGATAGGGTGATGTCTATCGAACGAGTGTTAATTTTTAAAAGTATCGAGTTGTTTTTACTCTGTAGTATGGGCTTAGCCTTACTGATTTGGTTACAAGAGCATGAACGCAATAATAATAAGCAGTTAACTAAGAAAACCCTGTATTTAGATACTCATGATCAGCTAACCGGCGCTTTGAATCGTGAAGCATTATTGTTGCAGCTAGATATGCAATTACAAATACAGCAAGATAAACCGGTATATCTATTAATGCTGGGCTTAGATAAATTTAAAACGGTGAATGAATCAGTAGGGATAAAGCAGGGCGATAAAATATTACGTTTATTAGTCGAGCGCTTTAGCCGAAGTATTATTAAACCGGTATTGATTGCCCGCACCGGTGGCGATATTTTTGCCTTAGTCATTACCGATGTGGCAAATGATAAACAGCTACAATTTACTCTGGAACATATTACCCAATTAGTGGAAAAGAATTTTGTTCTGGACTCAGGTGTATTGCAATTAAGTTGCAGTATTGGTTTTTCTTGCTATCCGGGTCATGCCGCTACCGCTGATACTTTATTGCAAAAAGCCAATATTGCGTTTCACCAAGCGAAACGGATCCAAAATCCTTGGTTGGCTTATCAACCCGGTATGGAAGACGAAACCACACGCTTAATTAGCTGGGAAAATGATATTTTCGCGGCAATGGAACAGTCGCAATTGGTGTTATATTTTCAACCGCAGTTATGCTTACACCAGAATAAGCTAGATGGCTTTGAAGTGTTGATTAGATGGCAGCATCCGACTAAAGGCTTATTAATGCCCGGTGATTTTTTACCCTATGTCGAGCAATTAGGCTTAAGTCGTCAGCTGGATGTGTGGATTTTACAGCAGGCCATTAAAACGTTACAAAGGTGGCAGCAGCAAAATGTGTTTATTCCACTAGCGGTTAATATGTCGCCATTACATTTTCAGCAGGAAGGACTAAAAGCAAAAATTCAACAGTTTTTGCTGCAATATAATGTGTCACCGCAAATGTTAGAGCTAGAAATTACTGAAAACACCGCTATGCATGATATGGAAATTGGATCTAACCTGGTTATTGAATTGCAGCAAATGGGGATTCGGGTGTCGATTGATGATTTTGGTACTGGTTATTCATCGCTAGCTTATTTACGCCAAATGCCCATAGATAAAATCAAAATTGATCGCAGCTTTATTGCTGAAATGGCCAAAAATGATTCGGATATGATGATCGTAAAAACCATGATTCAATTAGCCCATGGTTTAGGTAAGCGTATTTTAGCCGAAGGTGTTGAGGCAGAAGTGCAACTCGATTTATTACGTAGTATGGGTTGTGATGCGGTGCAGGGTTATTATTATGCTAGACCGTTAGCGGAAGTGGATGCCTTAGCGTTTAGCGCTGCTTTGGCATCAGAAGTTAAGAAGGCCTAAAATTAATGGCAATACTGGCTTCACGATTAGCATTTGCAGCACTGAGTCGCTGTAAATAATCTTGCCAAAGAGTGGCTTGATTAGTGGCTAATTGCTGCAGGTATTGCCAACTATAAATGCCACTATCATGACCATCATCAAAGACAATTTTAACCGCATATTGGCCTACCGCTACTAGCTGCTTTATGCCGACCTGTTTTTTATTGCTGACTAATATGGGATTGCCATGACGGCGAACTTCTGCCGACGGTGAATACACCCGCAAAAATTCAGCCGTCAGGCTAGCTTGTTTAATATTAGGGCTGTTTTTTTCCGATGATTGCTGCTCTGTAAAATTCTGTTCAGCAAAGTGAACATCAAGCACACGGCGTTGCTTATGATAGTGTAGCCGTGTGACATGGACTTCAGAATCGCTCATAATTACAGAATATACCGACTTAAATCGTCATCTTTCACTAAAGCACCTAGATGTTTTTCAACATAAGCAGCATCTACTTCTATTTGCTCACCTGCATGATCGGCAGCGTCATAAGATATTTCATCTAGTAAACGTTCCATCACGGTGTATAAACGTCGGGCACCAATATTCTCAGTGGTTTCGTTTACTTGCCAAGCAGCCGCCGCTAAGCTTTTTATCCCGCTTTCAGTAAAGCTAAGCTTTACGCCTTCAGTCGCAAGCATGGCACTGCTTTGTTCGGTCAGTGATGCTCTTGGTTCAGTTAAAATACGTTCGAAGTCGTGAGCACTTAACGCTTCTAATTCAACTCTGATCGGCAGGCGACCTTGCAATTCTGGTATTAAGTCAGACGGTTTGCTCATTTGAAACGCGCCAGAAGCAATAAATAAGATATGGTCAGTTTTAACGATGCCATGTTTAGTATTAACGGTACAGCCTTCGATTAACGGTAGTAAATCGCGCTGTACGCCTTCGCGTGATACATCTGGACCACTGGTTTCACCGCGCTTACAGACTTTGTCAATCTCATCCAGAAACACAATACCATTTTGTTCTACCGCTTCTAACGCGGCAGCTTTTAATTCTTCTGGGTTAATTAAACGCGCCGCTTCTTCATCAATTAGCTGCTTTAACGCATCTTTGATTTTTAGCTTACGTTTTTTTGTCTTGTCGTTACCCAAGCTTTGGAACATGCTTTGTAACTGCGATGTCATTTCTTCCATGCCAGGAGGGGCCATTATTTCCACCCCCATATTAGCCTGCATAAGTTCTAGTTCAATTTCTTTATCGTCTAACTGACCTTCGCGCAGTTTTTTACGAAAAACCTGTCGGGTATGGCTATCGGTATTATTTTTGCTGCTGTTATCAGAATCTTGCCAATCTGATTTTGCAGCAGGCAATAAAATATCCAAAATCCGTTCTTCAGCGGCTTCTTCAGCACGATGGCGGTTTTTGGCTATTGCTTGTTCGCGCAACATTTTTACCGCGCTGTCTGCTAGGTCACGGATAATACTTTCCACTTCTTTACCGACATAACCGACTTCAGTGAATTTAGTCGCTTCAACTTTTATAAAAGGCGCATTGGCTAGTTTAGCTAAGCGCCGAGCAATTTCGGTTTTACCTACCCCAGTTGGGCCTATCATTAGAATGTTCTTCGGCGTAATTTCTTGACGTAGTGCTGGGTCAAGTTGCATCCGCCGCCAGCGGTTACGTAAGGCAATGGCCACTGCGCGTTTAGCACTATTTTGGCCAATAATGTGCCGATCTAATTCATGGACAATTTCTCTTGGTGTCATATCAGACATAAGGTACCTACTTATAATTCTTCAATAGTCTGGTGTTGATTGGTATAGACACAAATATCACCAGCGATAGTTAGACTTTTTTCGACAATTTCACGTGCCGTTAATTGGGTGTTCTGTAATAAAGCAGTGGCTGCAGACTGGGCAAAAGGGCCACCGCTGCCAATAGCGATCAAATCATTCTCAGGCTGGATTACATCGCCATTTCCGGTAATGATTAACGAGGTGTTGGCATCAGCAACCGCAAGCAACGCCTCTAATTTACGCAGCATGCGATCGGTGCGCCAATCTTTGGCTAATTCAACGGCAGCGCGCATTAAGTGGCCTTGATGGACTTCAAGCTTGGCTTCAAAGCGTTCAAATAAAGTAAAAGCATCCGCTGTGCCGCCGGCAAAGCCAGCGATAACTTTATCGTGATACAGTCGGCGCACTTTACGTGCGTTGCCTTTCATAACGGTATTGCCAAGTGAAACTTGGCCATCACCGCCGATGGCAACATGGCCATCGCGGCGAACTGAAACAATAGTGGTCATATAATGTAAACCCTGTGGCGTGATTAGCTTAGAGTTTAAATGAGGTTGCTATAGCCTGTTTTCAAGACCAGTTCCAAATCTGGCAGGTATTAATATTCTGTTGACGTAAACGGTTACGATCTGCCGTTGCTTGCCGTTTCGATTCATAAGGCCCTAAGACCACTCGATACCAAATACCATTACTGCCTTCAGAGCGGCGCACTGCTGCGGTAAAACCAGAAAAAGCAATTTTAGCTTTCATGGTTTCGGCCTGATTTTGTTGCCTAAAAGAACCACACTGCATTTGATAAGGGCCAGCGGCTGCTTGTTCTGTAACGTCGACCTTAACTTCTTTATTTTCTAACTCTTTAATATATTGATACGGTTCAGAAGTCGGCTTTTCTGGCAGAGGATCACCTTTTGGCACTACTTTAGAAGCAGTTTTCGGTGCGGTGACAGCAGACTTTGCCGGAATAGGCGTTACTTCTACTGCAGGCTGTTGATTTAAATACCATAAAAAATAACCAAAACCACAGACAATGAATATCGCCAATACGACTACTAGCCAAGGTATAGGGGTTGTTGCCGGTTTAGCTTTGCCGCGCTTAGTCGGTTTACGTTGACTGGCTTTTGGTTTGGCTCGGTTGGTTTTTACATAGTCTTTATGTGCCATGAATGATTGCAGTACCTCTTTATTATAATCGGGCTATTCTACTAGGTTAATATGAAAAAGACAGGGTGCAGCTTGCAACTTTACTTAGCTAAGATCAATTGGGTCGACATCTAATTGCCATTTCACTTTACGGGTTAACGGCCACGACAATAATTGAGCTAATAAAGTATCTAATGCGTTATGTAATACCGTCCGATTTATGCTGTACAACTGCAGTTGCCAACGATATTTACCGGCTCTACGCTCTAAAGGCGAGGGGATAGGTCCTAATAATTGCAACTGCGGCATGTTATGGACTAAATCTGCTAACTGAGTCAGCCATTGTTGGCAATGGTTAGTATCGTGTGCTTCAGCCCTAAACAGCGCTAAATATTGATACGGCGGTAATTGGGTATGTTTACGTTCAAGTAAAGCTGAACGGGCAAAGGCGGCATAGCCATTTTGAATGATATCTTGCAATAAGCTGTGCTCAGGATACTGGGTTTGCAATAAAACTGTACCTTGGCTACCACCTCGACCCGCTCGGCCTGCCACTTGTGTTAGCAGCTGAGCAAGCTGCTCTGGGGCACGAAAATCACTGCTATATAAGGCACCGTCGACATCCACGATAACCACTAAACTCACATTAGGGAAATGGTGGCCTTTAGCCAACATTTGGGTGCCAACAATTAAGCGGGCACCTGGGCTATGGATATCATCTAAGGCACTGTGTAAGGCGCCTTTGCGCCGAGTGCTATCCCGATCCAGCCGTGTAATGGCCGTATCCGGAAATAATGTTTGTAAGTTTTGCTCTAATTGTTCGGTGCCTTGGCCTAACGGTATCAGTTGAGTGCTGCCACAATCGCCACATTGTCTTGGTATGGCTTTGCTGGCACCACAATGATGACAAATAAGCTGGCGGCTTTGTTTGTGATAGGTAGTAAAAGCACTACAGCGATGACATTCTGTTAACCAGCCGCATTCTTGACAGCTAAGCGCTGGCGCAAAGCCGCGCCGATTAAGGAACAGCATTACTTGTTGGCCTAGACTTAATTGCTTACGAATATGCGCTAAGCTGATATCGGCTAAACCAAACTGCAACACTTGTTGTTTTAAATCGACTAATTTAAATTGCGGTAACTTATGGCCTGTTGCTCTGTCGGGCAAATCAAGATGAATAAAGCGCTGGCTGTCTGCGTTATATAAGCTTTCTAAGCTAGGTGTGGCTGAGCCTAATACGATAGGGCAGTGCTCTAACGCTGCGCGTTTAATGGCTAAGTCACGGGCATGATAGCTAAAACCATCTTGCTGTTTTAAAGATTGGTCATGTTCTTCATCAATGATGATTAAGCCTAATTTCATAAACGGTAAAAACAATGCCGAACGGGTACCAATAATGATGGCGGCTGCACCCGTTGCTGCTTGTTGCCAACAATGCAGCCGTTCACTGTCGGTTAAAGCCGAATGCCAACATAAAATGGGTAAATCAAATCGGGCTTGAAACCGGGCTAAGGTTTGTGGGGTTAAGCCAATTTCAGGCACTATCACTAACACTTGCTGTTGTGTCATTAGCAGTCCAGCAATGCATTGCAAATACACTTCTGTTTTACCCGAGCCCGTTACACCTTCAATTAAAAAGCGCTCAAAACGGCCCTTGGCTTGATTAATAGCAGTGACGGCCAGTGCTTGATTAGGGGTTAGCTGTAAACCCTTGGCTAAGCTGTCAGGCGCAGCAAAGGGCACTGGCGGCACGGGGTAGGCTGCAACCAGTTCTTTTTTTAGCAGTTGATTTAAAATAGCCCGACTAAATTGTTGTAATAGCATAGATTCGGTTAAATCTGATTGCTGTAATGCTTGCCATAAGGCATGTTGTTGTTTGGCTCGGCGCAATACACTGCTTTCCAGTATTTTGCCTGCTGGAGTTAATCGATAAGCTAACGGTTGATAATCGGCTAAGTTGCGGCCTTCACGTAATAATGCCGGCAACGCGCTGATCAGCACTTCGCCTAAAGGATAATGATAATATTCTGCAGCAAAGCTTAATAGATTACGCAGTAACGGTGGCAAAACCGGTTGTTGATCAATAACATTAATAACAGTTTTAAGTTTGTTAATAGCAAAGCTGTTATCGGGTGCGACTTGCCAGACAATACCCACCAGCTGTCTAGAGCCAAAAGGCACTAGTACTCGACAGCCAACAGCGGGCACTAAATGCTTAGCAACAAGGTAGTCAAAATGCTGTCTTAGCGGTACTGGTAGGGCAACCCGAATTACAATCACAACAGTTCTCAAATTAATACAGAGCCGACAAGTGTAAGGACAGTGCTTATAAATGCCAAGTAAAACAAAAAATAGCATTTTATCTTTACAAGTTATTGCAACTCTATGGGTGATGTATTAAGCTACGCGCCCTAATTTAACTGAAATTACGTATGGTGTCTGGCAACTGATTTGACCGGATAGCGATGCGGCCTAACGAGGTAACCCCCAATGAAATCAGGTATTCATCCAGAATATAAAGAAATTACTGCAACTTGTACTTGTGGTAATGCTTTCAAAACAAAATCAGCACTGTGCAAAGACATTCACTTAGACGTATGTTCTGCATGTCACCCGTTTTACACTGGTAAGCAAAAAGTGTTAGATGTTGGCGGCCGCGTTGATCGCTTCAAAAAGCGTTTCTCTGTATTGGGCAACCGTTAATAGGTTTCCAAGCAGTAAAAAAAGCACCTTAGGGTGCTTTTTTTGTCACTAAAAATCCTCAGTAACGATTTTAAATAGCCGCTATAAATGGAAAAAATACAAATTCCTAGTAAAAATTGTTATAACTGGACTGATTTACGACTAAAGTTGTATTGTTACAGCATGGTATTTACGCTGGTACGATCAGAAAGAATCTAGTTCTCATCTGCGCCAGCCCTCATTACACTATGCAACTTTTACGTAAAACAATAACAAAACAGCCTTTACGTTATCTCACTTCAACTAGCAGGATATAAAGATGTCAGACTTCACAGAACAAGCGTTACGCTATCATGCCGAACCTAGACCAGGCAAAATAGGCATCGAGATTACTAAGCCCGCTGAAACAGTGACAGATTTAGCGCTCGCTTATAGTCCTGGCGTAGCCGCCCCTGTGCGTGAGATCGCAAAAGATGCCGATAATGTGTATAAATACACGGCCAAGGGCAATTTAGTGGCCGTTATTACTAATGGCACAGCGATTTTAGGTTTAGGTAATTTAGGCCCTATGGCTTCTAAACCGGTTATGGAAGGTAAGTCATTATTATTTAAGCGCTTTGCTAATATCGATTCTATTGATATCGAAGTCACTCACCGCACGACAGAAGAGTTTATTAATACTGTTGCCAATATTGCCGATACCTTTGGCGGTATTAACTTAGAAGATATTAAAGCGCCAGAATGTTTTGAAATTGAAAAAGAGTTGATTAAGCGCTGTAATATTCCGGTGTTTCATGATGATCAACACGGTACTGCTATTGTAACTGCTGCCGGTTTATTGAATGCGTTAGAAATTCAAGGTAAAGATATTAGTACTGCAACCATTGTTTGTATGGGCGCAGGAGCGGCAGCCATCGCTTGTATGGAGTTGCTAATAAAATGTGGTGCGCAGCGCGAATATATTTATATGTTAGACACTAAAGGTGTTATTCACACTCGTCGTGAAGATTTAAACAAGTATAAAACCTTATTTGCTAATAATACCGATAAACGCACTTTGCTTGATGCTATTGAAGATGCTGATGTTTTTGTAGGTGTGTCTGGCCCTAATGTCTTATCAGCGGAAGCCTTATCGTTAATGGCGGCGAATCCAGTGGTGTTTGCTTGCTCGAACCCGGATCCGGAGATTGAACCTGAATTAGCGCATGCCACAAGAGATGATTTGATAATGGCGACAGGTCGCTCTGATTACCCGAATCAAGTTAATAATGTGCTGTGTTTCCCGTTTATTTTCCGCGGTGCTTTAGATGTTCGAGCCAGTGAAATAAATGCTGAAATGAAGATTGCTGCGGTAGAGGCTATTCGCCAAATAGCTAAAGAGTCTGTACCTGACGCGGTATTAAAAGCCTCTAACGTAGATAAATTAGAGTTTGGTAAAACCTATATTATACCAAAACCAATGGATCCGCGGTTATTATCACGAGTTGCTAAAGCGGTTGCTCAAGCGGCTATTGATTCTGGTGTGGCACGTTTGCCTATGCCAGAGCAATACATGGAATAAAGCGTTAAATACAGTTAATACCATACTGATACTTAATAGGCTACTCGCATAACGAGTAGCCTATTTTTTTAGCTGTTATTCTTCGTCAGCATCGGCTTCAATAATAACCGGAATGCTTTTACCCAAACTGGTTAAAATATCACGCACTTCTTGCGGAATTTGATGTGGGTTATCTTTACGTAAATCATCATCTGCAGGCAGCGGTTGCCCTGTAAAAGCATGCAAAAATGCCTCACACAACAATTCACTATTTGTCGCATGTCGCAAGTTATTAACTTGGCGGCGTGTACGCTCGTCGGTTAATACTTTTAATACGTTAAGCGGAATTGATACGGTAATTTTTTTAACCAGTTCTGATTTCTTACCGTGTTCCGCGTAAGGGTGAATATATTCACCATTCCACTTAGCCATAAGGGTACCTTGTGTGAGTTTTGTGATGGTTGTTATGTTCGTTATTATAATTTTATTGCGCTAGCAAGTGGCGAAATTCTATCGTGTTATGGCGAGTAGTCAAATACTGCAGCATAAATAATCAGTTTAGACGTCTAAATGTTTTGACATCTACAATCTTTTAGCTATAGTTATAGACGTCTAAACATCTAAAAGGTTTCGTAATGTCTAAGCGTCATATAGCCACCGCAGCAGCCAGAGCAGGGATAGCCAAAGATCCTGCCTATGCAGCCGTTACGCCACCCCTATATTTGAGCTCTACTTATGAGTTAACCGCATTTCAACAACCCGGTGCTTATGATTATTCACGTACCGGCAATCCTACCCGAGATTTATTAGCAGAAGCGCTAATTGAGCTAGAGGAAGGGGCTGCTGCAATTGTAACTAATACAGGCATGTCAGCTTGTGTATTAGTGCTACAACTACTGACAGCAAACGATACTTTAGTTATTCCGCACGATTGTTACGGCGGCAGTTATCGATTATTTATCAATTTATCCCAGAAAAAGCAGGCGTTTAAACTGGTTATTGTTAATTTTCAACAATCAGACTGGTCGGAGCAAGTTCGCTTGGCTAAGCCGGCACTAATTTGGCTAGAAACACCGTCTAATCCGTTATTGCAGATCACCGATATTCAGGCTGTATGTCAGTTAGCGCAAACGTTGGCTGCAAAAGTGGTGGTTGATAACACATTTTTATCGCCTATTTTGCAACAGCCGTTGTTGCTGGGTGCCGACATTGTACTGCACTCGACGACCAAATATCTAAATGGTCATAGTGATGTGGTGGGTGGCGCAGTGATTTGTGCGGATGAGCAAGTTGGTACCGAGCTAGCATGGTGGGCAAATTGTCTGGGTTTAACGGCTGGCGCGTTTGATAGTTATATGGCATTACGTGGTATCCGGACTTTAAAACCGCGGCTGCAATTACAACAACAAAACGCAGCCAAAATAGTGGCGTTTTTAGTACAGCAACCGCTAGTGGCTAAAGTGTATTACCCCGGCTTAGTTGATCATCCTGGTCATGGTATTGCTTGTCGTCAGCAGCAAGGTTTTGGTGCGATGTGCAGTTTTGAGCTTGCTGCAGAGGTAAGTTCATTAAGCCACTTTTTTGCCGCATTAGATATTTTCACTTTGGCACAGTCTTTAGGCGGCGTGGAAAGCTTAATTTGTCACCCAGGTACCATGACCCATGCTTCTATGGATGCGACAGCACAGGCAGCAGCGGGGCTAACCCCAACTTTAATTCGCTTATCAGTGGGCATTGAGCAAGATAGTGATCTTATTGCTGATTTAGAGCAAGGTTTTGCTGCGGTTGCCAAACTTAATGGCTTAGCAACGACACAGGCTGCGCAAAATAATGAATCCTTAACATTAAACCCAGCGTTAAACGTATTATGGTGATAAATAATGACAAATGTAAATAAACTCGCCGCTGTTGACGTGCTTGATAATACGCGGAAAAACTCAGTAGCCAACCGAGCACAAGTGCATAAGTTTGGTGGCAGTAGTTTAGCCAATGTTTCACGTTTTAAGGCTGTGGCAGACTTAGTGCTGCAACAAAGCGTTACTGAACCTGTTTGGTTAGTGGTATCGGCACCAGCTGATACTACTGATGATTTGTTAGCAATTATTGATTTACAAAGTGACGCTGAACGATTAACTACCATTTTGGCATTACAACAAAAGTTAACGCGGTTAATTGTGGGTTGTTTACCTACCGAGCGGGCTAAGATAGTTATTAGTCAAGTTAAAGCTTGGCTGCAACAGATCCCCGCGCTGCTTGTGCCCAGCGCGCTAGGCCAAACACAAATTAATGATGTGCTAGCGATAGGTGAAAACGTATCCGCTTTATTGCTGAGTCAATTATTACAGCATCGCGGTGTGGCTGCTATCGCATTGGATGGTCGTGATTTCTTATATTTTGAGCAACATCAGTTAGCGCTTAAAACCAGTCAGCAACAATTAGAGCTGCTGATAAAGCCTAAGACAATTCATGTCGTCACAGGCTATATCGCTAAAGATACGGCCGGAAATACCTTAACACTGGGACGTAATGGCAGTGATTATAGTGCCAGTTTATTAGGCGCTTTGATTAATGCTGCCAGCATTACCATTTGGACCGATGTACCGGCTATTTATAGTGCTGATCCCCGGCAAGTAGCTGTGGCTCAGCCGTATACAGAAGTTAATTGGCAGCAAGCCCGTTTATTAGCCCAATTAGGTAACCCAGTATTACATCCACGTACCTTGTATCCGCTGTTACACACAGAGGCCAGCCTAATCGTCCGCAGTAGTTTTGCTAGCGAACAATTAGGTTGCGCAGTACTTAAGAACGCCAGCAACCAAAATTTTATCACCACGTTAAAGCACGCACAGTTAATTAGCTTACCGATTACCGCCGATATTGGCCTAGAAACGGTAGCACAGCAATTACAACTGCCCTTGGTTAAATTTTCACAATCGGCGGATAGCCAACGCTGGTTAGTGTCTGCCAGTGCAACACAGCAACTACTCGATTATTTGTCTGCAAAAAATATTAAAGCAATTACTGATACCGAAATTTATTACGTTGTCGCTTGGCTGAAAGCTAAGCCAAGTAGTGCCTCGCAGCATGCTGAGAAGCAACTTAAACAACATCAAATAATGCATAGGTCTGAAAATACCCAGCAAATTATTTGGTTATTAGCGAAAGCTCTATCTAGTGAAGCATTAAATACATTGCACCAGATATTGATCCCAGCAGCCATTGAAGACAACGTCCAGCAGCAAAATGGCTAAGCCGGTACAAAAAGTAATAAATAGCCACCAGCAAGTCGAGTAGTAGCAAGCAGAGTAGTTTGGCGCCGACTTCGGCTATTAATGATAAAGAGAGCAGTTATGGCCTTTGCAAATGCACAATATTTAGACGCGATTAATCGCAATTTAGATCAGATCCAAGGCAAGGTAAATGTCAGCTTTGAGTTTTTCCCACCTAAAACAGCCGCGATGGAGCAAACTTTATGGGGCTCAATAGAGCGCTTAGCGCCGTTAGCACCGGCCTTTGTTTCGGTAACCTATGGTGCTAACTCTGGCGAGCGAGATCGGACCCACGATATTATAAAATCGATAAAACAGCGTACAGGCTTAATTGCTGCGCCGCATTTAACCTGTGTCGATGCTAGTAAAGAACAACTAATCGAGATAGCCAAAGATTATTGGCGTAATGGTATTCGTCATATCGTCGCGTTACGCGGTGACTTACCACCTAATAGCATTAGCAAACCAGCTTTATATGCGACGGACTTGGTGGAAATTTTACGCTCGGTGGCTGATTTTGATATTTCGGTAGCGGCTTATCCAGAAGTGCATCCAGAAGCGCCTAATGCTCAATTTGATTTATTAAACTTAAAGCGGAAAGTCGATGCTGGCGCATCCCGAGCTATTACCCAATTCTTTTTTGATATTGAAAAGTTTTTACGCTATCGCGATCGATGTGCCGCGATTGGTATCGATGTTGACATTATTCCAGGTATTTTACCGGTCACTAATTTTCAGCAATTAGAAAAGTTTGCCCGTTTAACCAATGTCGCCGTACCTAATTGGATGCATAAAGCCTATCAAGGCTTAGAAAATGATAGCCAAACGCGTAACTTAGTCGCGGCCAATATGGCAATGGAAATGGTTAAAGTATTAAGCCGAGAAGGGGTTGATCACTTTCACTTTTATACTTTAAATCGTTGTGAGTTAAGTTATGCAATTTGCCATTTATTAGGTGTAAGGCCGCCAGTTGCCATGGCGGTGTAAGTGACAACAATACTTGGCGCGCTGCACGTTTTACGCTAGTCTAAATCAAAACATAAATTAGGTGTTATGTTGTCAAGGATGAAACGTGAAGTACCTTAGACTTAAAGGGTTTGTGCGGAGGCTAAAAGTTAGCCAATTATTATGGCCAGTCATGCTGTTAAGTATAACTGCGTTAAGCCATGTCAGCCAAGCCGCTCCTACCTTACTAAAAGATTATTTCCAAGAAACTTGGACCACCCGCAATGGCTTACCCCATAATACCATTAACAGCATAAACCAAAGTGCTGATGGCTACTTATGGATAGCAACTTGGGAAGGCTTAGCCCGCTTTAATGGCCGCCAATTCGAATTGTTTGGTCGGGGTGAAGTGACGGGGTTACCCGATTCAGGTATTCGTTCGTTAAGCAAAGATTTAGCAACAGGAATATTGGTGACAGGCGCTAGAGGTGGTGTGGCGCGAGTTAGTGATAACAATTGGCACAGCTGGCCGTCTTTTGGTGTACTGATTAATGCGGCAGTTGAAGATAAATCTGGCACCTTATGGTTAGCCAGTGAAGGCAAAGGTATTTTCCGCCTATTGCCTAATGGAGAGCGGCAGCAATTTACCACCGAGCAGGGTTTACCCAGTAATGTAGTGCATAGTTTAAAGTTGGATGCTCAGCAACAACTTTGGATTGGTACCGGCCGAGGATTAGTCATCATTGATCCTCAAGCCTTACAGCCAACATTTACTACCTTAGCAGAATTACCCCAAGTACCAGTGTTTGTGATCCAGCAGCAGCAACAACGCATGTTAGTGGGTACTGAGCGCGGCCTTTTTGCTGTTGAAGATCAGCGCGTGGCATTAGTTCATTCTAAACTGCAACAATTGGCCATATCCGCGATTTGGGTTGCGGATGATGCATTATGGATAGGGACAACTGATTCTGGTTTATACAAATATAGCGACTTAGGATTAGAGCATCTGGGTATAGCTGAGGGTTTACCAAATAATCGAATTTTATCTATTTATCAAGACCGCGAACAAAGCTTTTGGATTGGCACCAATGGCGGATTATTTCGCTTACGCGACGCGCCTTTTATTACCTACACCGCTGATAAAGGTTTAGCAGGTAATTATATCCGTAGTGTTATGAGTCACAGTGATGGCAGTGTTTGGGTAGGCTCCAGTGAAGGCGTTAGCCGGATTAAGCAACATAGTATTGAAAACTTTGATCTCACTAGTCATAGTCAGGCTCAATCGGTATTAAGTTTAATGGAAGATCCGGATGGTTCTATTTGGATGGGTACCTATACCGATGGCTTATTACAGTGGCGAGACGGTAAAGTTGTCCGTAGCTATCAACGTAGCACGGGTCTGTTAGCCAATGAAGTTAGAGCAATACTTAAAGCTAAAGATGGCAGCTTATGGGTGGGTACAGCGCAAGGCTTAAATCATATTACCACCGAAGGTATCACAAGTTTAGGCACCGCTGATGGCTTACCGGCGCCGTTTGTTATCGCGTTATATCAACACTCAGATCAGCGAATATTTATAGGTACCGGCGCTGGGGTGGCTATCATAAATACCAATGGCAGTATTGAGCAAGTAGATTTGTCAGCACTTGATGGAGCCGAATATGCATTTGGTTTTACATTCGATGAACTGACTAATATTTTATGGCTAACCACAGATCGTGGTCTAGTTGCCTATCATATAGCGGATGGTCATAGCCAAATAGTTGGCCGTAATGCCGGTCTGCCGTTTGATAAGCTATTCCAGTTAGTCATAGATAAACAACATAACTTTTGGGTGAGCAGTAATAGAGGCGTGCTAAGATTCAGCCGAAAAAATGTTATGGCATTTTTACAACAGTCGATGCCTACATTACCTTATGAATTGTTTGGTGAGAGCGATGGTATGCAAAGCGCCCAAGCAAACGGTGGTTCAATGCCCGCTGCGACTTTAGATGCTGATGGTCGAGTTTGGATTGCCACGTCAAAAGGCGTTAGTGTAGTACACCCTGATGTATTAGTGCGTTTTTCAGCAAATGTACCCCCTGTGGTTATAGAAGGGCTTAAAGCTGATGGTGAAGCTTTAGCCATAACTGAAAACTTAACTATTGCTGCAGGTGTTAGCCGAGTTGAATTGCAATTTGCCGGTTTGGGCTTTGTTATGCCACAACGTATCCTATACCGAACAAAACTAGTAGGCTTTGACAGCGATTGGGTACGACGCGGCAGTAATAACAACGCAGAATATACTAATCTTGCGCCTGGCCAGTATCAGTTTAAAGTGAGCGCTGCATACCCACAAGGTAAGTGGAGTGAGGCAGAAGCCAGTATTACCTTTACAATTAAACCCTACTTTTGGCAGCGGCCCATATTTTGGCTCTTAGTAGCGTTATTGGTTATTGTGTTGGTCATTCTATTATTACGCTGGCGTTTAACTAATTTAAAGCAACGTGAAAATTTATTAACTATTCAAGTTAATGAAAAAACCTTAGCCCTACAACTTCAAGCCAATAACTTAAAAGCGATCGATCTTGAACGCTCAGAGTTATTAAAACAACTTAAGCAGCAAGCCGAAGACTTTGAGGCTCAAGCTCGTTTGGATGTATTAACCAACTTAGCTAATAGACGTGCTTTTGATGAAGCTTTAAGCCAAGAATGTGCACGAGCAAGGCGTACCCAGCAACCTTTAACCATGGTGTTATTGGATATTGATCACTTTAAACAAGTTAATGATTTGTATAATCATAGTATTGGCGACGAAGTGTTAAAGTTGGTTGCTAGCAAAATAAGCCAATTTTGCCGTGAAGTAGATACGGTTGCGCGTTGGGGCGGCGAAGAATTTGCTATTTTACTACCCGAAACGGCATTAGACGATGCGCTGGCTTTGTGCGAACGTATGCGCTTAGCGATTATGCATATTGATTATTCAGTAATAGCAGCCGATTTAAAGGTAACGATCAGCTTAGGTGTTGCTGAATATACTCAACTGCAACCGCATGACAAGTTACTTTCCCGTTGTGATGCTGCCTTATATAAGGCAAAACAAAATGGCCGAAACCGGGTTGAAGCCGCAATAGTATAAAGTGTATATAAATTCACAAAAAGCGAATAATAATTCTTGAATGGCTGTGAGTAACGTTCTACACTAGACGCTGTTTCGTGCTATACCTATACCTAATTTTCTGTATGAGATCTTAATAATGTCATTAACAAAACAATCTACTGCAAAAGTACGCAGCATAGTGCTGGGTGCTGCTGGTTATAGTGGTGCAGAACTAGCCGTTATTTTAGCACGTAACCCTTATTTTGAATTATGTGGCGCTTTTGCCTCTGCCGGCAGAAAAACGCAACCATTTTCTGAATTGTACCCACGCTATAAACAACAATTGGATATTGATGTTCAGCCTTGGCAAGATGAATTAGCCACTGAATTAAAGGGTAAAATTGACGTTGCATTTTTAGCTTTACCGCATGAAGCCAGTGAAGCCATTACCCCTATCTTATTAGCGCAAAATATTGATGTCGTCGATTTATCTGGCGCTTTTCGTTTAAAGCAAATTGAGCAATACCCTGAATATTATGGTTATGCTCATCAACATCCGGAATTATTAGCTGAAGCGGTTTACTCATTAATGGAGTGGCAGCAGACAGCATTACCACGCTTAATTTCAGTACCGGGTTGTTACCCAACGGCCTGTTCATTAGCCCTGATGCCTTTAGTGCAAGCGGGTTTATTAGCCGATAATTGTGTACCGGTGATCAACGCCACTAGTGGTGTCTCAGGTGCAGGGCGCAAAGCTGCGCTTAGCACGTCATTTTGTGAAGTGGGTTTAAGCGCTTATGGTTTTTTTAAGCATCGTCATCGCCCTGAAATTGAACAAAACTTAGGTCGTAAAGTGGTGTTTACGCCACATTTGGGCAATTTTAAACGCGGCATTTTAGCGACCAGTGTGGTCACGCTTAACGCAGGTGTGACTGCAGAGCAAGTAAAGCACGCTTTTAGCCAAGCTTACGCCAATAAACCTTTAGTTCGGTTATTGGATCATTCTCCTAACGTGGCTGATGTTGCTGGAACACCTTATTGTGATATTTATTGGCAGCAAGATGGCGAGCAATTAGTGGTGGTGTCGGCTTTAGATAATTTACTCAAAGGGGCTGCAGCACAAGCAATGCAAGCGGCCAATGTCCGTTTTGGTAAGCCAGAAACGGCGGGTTTATTCGCGGGAGTCTTTTCATGAATATCACTAGCAACAATTACAAAAATGACGTAATGAAAAGTGACGAAATGAAAAGTGATGTAATGCCTTTAGTGTTAAAAATGGGTGGTCGTCTACTACAAGACGATAATGCCTTAGATGCACTGTTAAAGGTGTGTGCAATATTAAAACAGCAGTATCCATTAGTGTTAGTACATGGCGGCGGCGATCAAGTCGATCAGTGGTTGGCTAAGTTTGGTTTTAACACTGAAAAGCTGGATGGTCAGCGTATTTCACCGCCTGAACAAATGCCGGTTATAGCTGGCGCTTTATCTGGTGCTGTAAATGCTCATATGGTGGCGCGAGCTGCTTTAGCTGATTTAGCACCTGTCGGATTAACGCTTGCGGCGGGGAACAGTTGTCGTTTTGATTTAACGCCAAATTTAGGCGCAGTAGGGGTGGCAAAACCCCAAGATGCCACTTTATTAAAAGCGTTATTAGCACAAGGTTTTACGCCGGTATTTAGCTCAATAGGTCATGGCCAACAAGGTCAGTTATTAAACGTTAATGCTGATTTAGCGGCCGCGGCTATTTGCCAACTCATCCAAGGTCAATTGGTATTGTTAACCGATGTACCGGGTATTTTGGATGCTAATGGCCAATTAATCACTGAGCTAACCAGTGCCCAAGCAGCAGAGCTAGTGCAACAAGGTGTGATTAAGGGTGGCATGAAAGTAAAGTTAGATGCTGCACTTGATACCGCAACAGTACTGCAACGAAGTATCACTGTCGCGGGCTGGCAGCAGCCTGACGATCTCTTAAAACTGATGCATCAACAAGCTGTTGGTACGCGCATCATTAGTTAATTACAAGCTGAAGGAAACCGCAGTGGCGGTAAAATAATTGGTATGAGCAAACTACAACATCTATTAAGTCTGGCTGAATTTACGCCACAGCAACTTGCCGATATGTTGGCATTAGCTTTAAAGGTCAAGCAACATCCCGCAGATTATAGCCAAGCTTTAGCGGGCAAAAGTATCGCATTAATTTTTGAAAAACCTTCATTGCGAACCCGAGTTAGCTTTGATGTCGGTATTTATAAATTAGGCGGTCATAGTGTATATTTAGACCAACAAAATGGTGCTATGGGTAAACGGGAAACCGTTGCTGATTTTGGTTGTAATTTAGCCTGCTGGACGGATGCCATTGTTGCTCGAGTATTCTGCCAAACCACATTAGATAAGTTGGTCGCCAGTAGTAAAAAACCAGTAGTTAATGCCTTAAGTGATCGTTATCACCCTTGCCAAGCTTTAGCCGATTTACTGGCTTTAAAAGAGCGGTTTGGTGATTTGTCTAAGGTCCATTTAGCCTACGTTGGTGATGGCAATAATGTTTGCCATTCATTGATGTTAGGCGCGGCGTTATCCGGTATGAAGATGACTGTTATTACCCCAGAGGGTTTTTTACCTGAAGCTGATATCGTAGCTCAAGCAGAAAAACTAGCGAAGCAGACTGGCGCGTCTATTATATTAAGTCGTGATATGGCTAGTGCGTCAGGTGCTAATGCCATTTATACTGACACTTGGTTATCCATGGGCGATAAAGCTGATCCACAAGTGATAGCAGACACCTTTGCTCCTTATCAAATTAATCAGCCGCTAATGCAGCAGCTAGGCGTGACCTATTTTATGCATTGTTTACCTGCACATCGCGAGCATGAAGTTACCAGCGAAGTGTTAGATAGCGAGGCATCTTTAGTCTTATTACAAGCAGAAAACCGTATGCATGCGCAAAATGCGGTTTTAATCAGTTTATTTTCGTGAGGATATTATGAGCATTAAAAAAGTTGTTTTAGCCTACTCAGGCGGATTAGATACTTCAGCAATCGTGCCTTGGTTAAAAGATAACTACAACTGTGAAGTTATTGCCTTTGTTGCCAACGTTGGTCAGGGTGATGAAGAGTTAGAAGGCGTAGAGCAAAAAGCGATTAACTCAGGTGCGAGCTCATGCTATGTCGTCGATTTACGTGAAGAATTACTTAAAGAAGTTATTTATCCAACTTTAAAAACCGGTGCAGTATATGAGGGCCAATATTTATTAGGTACTTCAATGGCGCGTCCGGTTATTGCTCGGGCCCAAGTGAATTTAGCCCTAGAGCTAGGTGCGGATGCACTTTGTCATGGCTGTACGGGTAAAGGTAATGATCAAGTGCGGTTTGAAGCGGCATTTGCAGCATTAGCACCACAATTAAAAGTGATCGCGCCATGGCGCGAGTGGAATTTTACGTCTAGGCAGTCATTGTTAGACTATTTAGCGGAAAAAAATGTGCCTACTACCGCGTCTGCTACCAAGATTTATAGCCGTGATGCCAATTTATGGCATATATCGCATGAAGGCGGTGAGCTAGAAGATCCTTGGTGTGAGCCTACAGAACAAGTGTGGATGTGGACTAAGTCTCCTGAGCAAGCACCCGATAAAGCGACTTATATAGAATTAAGCTTTGCTCAAGGTGAACTGAGCCACATTGATGGTAAAGAAGTTGATCCTATTACGGCTATAGCCCAGCTTAATGCGGTAGGTTCTGAAAACGGCGTTGGCCGCATAGATATTGTTGAAAACCGTTTAGTCGGAATGAAGTCTCGTGGTTGTTATGAAACACCAGGCGGCACACTTCTAATGGCAGCGATTAAAGGTTTAGAAGCCTTAGTTTATGATCGCGCTTCATTAAAATACCGTGAACAAGTGGGCCTTGAGTTTGCTCAATTAGTCTATGACGGTCGTTGGTTTACGCCACTTAAAGACTCATTATTAGCTTCAGCAACAAGCTTAGCGCAAGAGTTAACCGGTGATGTAGTACTTAAACTGTACAAAGGTAATGTCACGGTAGCTAAACGTCGTTCGCCTAACTCACTATACTCTGAAGCTTTTGCTACATTTGAAGATGATGATGTTTACGATCAAAAAGATGCTGCTGGTTTTATCCGTTTATTTAGCTTAGCTAGCCGGATTAAAGCCTTACATCAACAGCAAAAAGGGTAATTGGTATGGCTATGTGGGGTGGTCGCTTTCAAGAAGCGACCCTAGAAGAGTTTCGTCAGTTTAATGATTCATTAAGCTTTGATTATTTACTCGCATTACAGGATATTCAAGCATCACGCGCTTGGGCTAAGCAATTAGCTGCGGCAACGATCATTACTGCAGATGAAGCGGAGCAATTAGATACTGCTTTAGCGCAGTTAGCGCAGGCTGTAGCTGAAAACCCAAAACTGCCGTTACAAACAGCAGATGAAGATATTCATAGTTGGGTTGAATCACAATTGACCCAACAGCTGGGTGCGGTAGCAAAAAAATTGCATACCGGTCGTAGCCGCAATGATTTAGTCGCAACGGATTTACGCCTGTGGACTAAGTTAAATGCCGAGTCGGTTAAGCAAGCCTTGTTAGCGGCCATTCAAGCCCTATTGGTGTTTGCTGAACAAGCGGGTACGGATGTGATGCCGGGTTATACCCATTTACAACGTGCTCAACCGGTCTTAGTAGCACATTGGGCATTAGCTTATGTCGAAATGTTTCGCCGTGATTTAAGTCGTATTGAAGATGCACTGGTGCGTATGGATTCGTGTCCTTTAGGTTGTGGCGCATTAGCCGGAACGGGTATTGCGATTGATCGCCAAGCCTTAGCCGAGAGTTTAGGCTTTGCTCATGCCGCACGTAATAGCTTAGATGCGGTTTCTGATCGTGATTATGTGGTTGAACTTTCTGCCGCTGGCAGTATGTGCATGACCCATTTATCACGCTTAGCAGAAGATGTTATTTTCTTTTGCTCTGGCGAAGCCGGCTTTTTCAAACTTGGTGATGCTATTAGTAGTGGCTCATCTTTAATGCCACAGAAGAAAAACCCTGATGTGTTTGAATTATTACGCGGTAAAACGGGTCGAGTACTGGGGCATTTAGTGGCCATTATTCATACTTTGAAAGGCTTACCTTTAGCGTATAACAAAGATATGCAAGAAGATAAGCAGGGCTTCTTTGACTTAATACAAACTTGGCAGCAGTCTTTATTAGTGCTGGCAACGGTATTACCACATTTGTCTGTAAATAGTGCTAAATGTCGTCAAGCAGCAGAGTTAGGCTATAGCAATGCCACTGACTTAGCCGATTACCTTGTCAGTAAAGGCATGCCATTTCGGGATGCCCATGAAGTGGTTGGCGAGTTAGTTGTGGTGGCCTCTGTGCAACAAGTAGCATTAGAAGCCATGCCACTTGCGACATTGCAGCAATATAGCGCTTTAATTGCGGATGATGTTTTTGCCGCATTGCAACTAGAAGCAGGTTTAGAAAAGCGCAGTGCTTTAGCGGGTACAGCACCTAAGCGGGTATTAAGTGCCTTAGCTGAAGCCAAAGCGTGGTTTGAACAGCAATAGTGTTGGCCTTAATGTGCGGCTAAACATGTTAAGTGCCAATTTAGTAATACGAAAGCAAAAAAACCGCTAGTGATAGCGGTTTTTTTATGTGCTGAGCTTTATTTATGTGTTGAAGAGCATTTAGCGACGGTGCTTAAAATAATTCAATATCTTTATCCACTGGTGGGCTATTACTATCAAAGCTAATAGGTTGCACGTCATTGCCACTATATTGGGTGGGCTCAGTACCACTTATAAAATATTCAAAACTGCTGCTAGTATCGGTTTTACGGCTTAATAACCCAGAGTTAAGATCGATTCTAACTGAAGCTAAACCCACCGGCGGCGTTGGTGCTTTACTGGGTAATGAAGGTAATATCTGTTGCATGTAATCTAACCAGCCGGGTAGGGCGGTACGTGCACCAGATTCAGTGCCAGCACTTTGTGATTGGCCCATATTGGCATGCCATAAGGCGCGACCTAAACTACGGTTAGCATCATCAAATCCGACCCACACCGTGACGGCTAAATCAGCTGTAAAACCTGAGAACCACGTATCTTTAGAGTCATTGGTTGTGCCCGTTTTAGCCGAAACGTCACGGCGCTTTAACGTTTGTAAGCGCCAAGCTGTTCCATTCCAACCGGTTCCTGCGCGCCAATCACCGCCGCCCCAAACACTTGTCGTTAACGCATCGGCCACTAAAAAGCTGTTCTGCTTGTCCAGCACACGTTGCGCAACTTCAGGTTGTTGGCTAGGTAAACTTGCCGCATCTAGTTCAGCTTCAGTTGTTTGATCATGACTTAAACGATTAAATAATTGCTGCATTTGGGCTTCGCTATTGAGCTCAGGTGCTAACTCAGGCGTTTTAGCCGCAAAATCTTCACAATCATCACACGCTATAGCCGCTTGATGCTGATAAATAGTATTTTGCTCAGCATCTATAATACTATCAATTAAATAAGGCTTAACTAGATAACCGCCATTAGCAAATACCGCGAAACCCGTGACGACTTCCATCGGCGTTAGCGATGCAGAACCTAAGGCTAAGGTTTCGTTACGAGGTAAATCACTGGCAGCAAAACCAAAACGCTGTAAATGCTCAATAGTTTTATCGATACCTACACCGCGTAATAAGCGAATTGATACTACGTTTTTAGATTTAGCTAAGGCTTCACGTATGCGGATAGGACCATCATATACCGCAGGTGAGTTTTTTGGCCGCCAAGCGATACCGGCATTATCATCCCATTGGTGAATAGGTGCATCATTCATAATTGAGGCTAAAGTATAGCCATTAGCTAAAGCAGCCGAATATATAAACGGCTTAATGTTTGAGCCGACTTGACGTTTGGCTTGGGTAACCCGATTAAACTGGCTTTGGCTAAAGCTAAAGCCACCCACTAACGAGCGAACAGCGCCATCGTGTGGATCAATAGCGACAATAGCACTGGTGGCTTCAGGTATCTGACTTAAGCGCCACTGCTTTTGATGCTGCCTAACTAAAATATGCATACCTGGGGCTAAAATAGCATCAGCTGTTTTCGGTGCATTACCTTGACGTCGGTCTGTAATGAAACTGCGAGCCCATTTTAAACCTTCCCATTCTATAGTAGCTTCGGTGCCGCCACTTAAAATGACTTGGACTGTTTGGCTATTCACTTGCGTGACGACAGCTGGCACTAGATCTTCTAGACCTTTTTGTTGATCTAAATAAGCAATAATTTGTTCGGTATCAAGCCGGTCTGGTTGGTCATAATCGGGTTGCTCAGTTACGTCTGGCTTTAATGTCGCTTGCCATAAGGTATCAACTGGACCCCGATAACCGTGCCGTTCATCATATTCATATAAGTTTTGTTGCAAGCTATGTTTGGCAGTGGCTTGTTGCTGGCTATTAATAGTAGTGATAACTCTTAAACCGGCAGAGTAGGCCAACTCTTCACCAAAACGATTCACCATCTCTTGGCGTACCATCTCTGCAATATAAGGCGCCGAAGCCGTAATTTGTGCACCATGTAAACGGCTAACCACGGGGGCTTGAATAGCGGCGTCGTATGCGGCTTTATCTATAGCACCCACATCTAACATCCGGTATAGCACGATATTACGGCGGGCCCGAGCATTGGCAGGCGAGCGAACAGGGTTTAAAGCTGAAGGCGCTTTAGGTAAACCGGCTATAATGGCTATTTCATCTAGGCTAAGCTGATCAACGGTTTTACCAAAATACACTTGTGCGGCAGCGCCCACGCCAAAAGAGCGTTGACCTAATTCTATTTTATTAAGATATAACTCAAGAATTTTATCTTTACTTAGCAATTGCTCGATATGAAAGGCTAAGAATACTTCTTTAATTTTTCGCATGATCTTTTTTTCTCTACTGAGAAAAAAATTACGTGCTAATTGCTGAGTAATGGTACTGGCACCTTGGCTGAAATCACCCGAAGAGGCAATAACCGTGACGGCCCGTAAGATACCAATGATATCAATACCAGGATGCTCGTAAAAACGAGTATCTTCGACTGCTAAGAAAGCTTCGATCAATAAAGGCGGCATTTGCTCAAGTGTTAACGGAATACGCCGCTTCTCACCAAATTGTGAAATAAGCTCGCCATCTGCAGTAAACACTTGCATTGGAGTCTGTAATCGCACGTCTTGCAGCGTAGTAACATCAGGCAGATCTTTTTTTACATATAAATAAAGACCGGCGATGGTTAACAACCCGCTTAGAAACAGGATCAGACAAAGAATTAAAAGTTTTTTAACCCAAGACACTGATTAGCACCATTTTTTACTCCCAATTCTTTTACAACACTGCTAGTATATATTTATTAGCGCTGGATGAAACGCTTTTTATTGCGATAAATTAGCAATTTAGCTAACAATAATGCAAGAATGGCGATAACGATAACAATAATTTGATTGCAGGATGCTATGATAAAACGCCTGTTTAGTAAACAGCCCACCATGATGGTGGGAATAGATATTGGGGCTCATTCCGTAAAGGCTGTGCTACTTAGTCAACACAATGGTATGTGCAAAGTTGAAGCATTTGCCGTTGAACCAATGATTAAAGGAGCCATGTCTGATCGTGAAATTCAAGATATAGAAGCCGTAGGTAATGTGTTGAGTAAGATCCGTAAAAAGATCCCTCGTTCAATTAAACACGCTGCAGCTGCTGTTTCTGGTTCAACCGTGATCAGTAAAGTCATTTTCATGGATGTCTCCTTAACCGATGCTGAATTAGAAAGTCAGATAGAAGTTGAGGCAGATACCTTAATCCCTTACCCCTTAAATGAAGTTAGCATCGATTTTGAAAAGCTTGATGTTAATGAATCCGATCCGTCTCGTGTCAACGTGCTGCTAAGTGCTGCTCGAACTGAAAGTGTTGAAGTTCGGGTGTCGGCCTTAGACAACGGCGGTTTTAGCGCTAAAGTGATAGATATTGAAAGCTATGCTTTAAGCCGAGCCGCAGAATTGTGTTGGAGCCAATTACCAGACGATGCTGAGAAAAAAGTTGTCGCCATGGTCGATATTGGTGCCACGATGACATTACTTAGCATTATTGAAAACGGTAAAACGGTATATACCCGAGACCAAGCCTTTGGTGGCGATCAATATACCCGCAGTATTTTATCCTATTACAATAAAAGCTATGACGACGCTGAATTAGCCAAAGTTAGCGGTGATTTACCGCCTAACTATACTTTTGAAGTGTTAGCCCCATTTCAAACCATGTTATTACAACAAGTACGGCGTGGTATTCAAATGTATCTGACCAGTAGCGGTAAAGATGCCGTCGATTACATTATCATCTCTGGTGGTACTGTATTAATAGAGGGTATTGATAAACTGTTAATCGATGAATTAGGTATTCATACCGTGGTGGCCAATCCATTTAATGCGATGGAACTAGCCCCTGCTATCGATAGAGAGCAGTTGAATCGTTACGCTTCACAATTAATGGTTGCCAGCGGCTTAGCATTACGGAGTTTCTCACCATGGCATATATAAACTTACTGCCGTGGCGCGAAGCTGCGCGAAAAGAGCGGCAAAAACAATATTTAACCATTTTAGCGGCAACGGCATTATTTAGCTTTTTATTGATGTTTTTAATTAACATGTTTTATAACGCTAGAATTGATGGCCAATTGCAGCGCAATAGTTATTTAAGCAACGAAATTAAAGTACTAGACCAACGTATTACTGAAATTCGTACTTTGAACGATAAAAAGAAAAGCTTACAACAGCGCATGTCGTTGATTGAACAACTGCAAAGTAGTCGTAATTTAGGCACGCAAATTATGGACGAAATTGCCCATGTTGTGCCAGCGGGGGTTTATTTAACTCAATTTGAGAAAAAAGGCTCGTCGTTACTGCTGGTAGGTAAAAGTGAATCTAATAACCGCTTATCAAATATGCTTCGCGAAGCTGAAAGTTCAGAGTTATTAGCAGACCCTTTACTGGAATTTATCGAAGCAGGTAAAGACTCATCAACATTATTAAGTAACTTTAAGATGCATTTATTGGTGACCGGTTTTGAAGCCGTACATGGTACTGCTGAAGCTGCGACACCGGCTAATAGAGGTGCAAAATGAGTCTGAATTTTAATTTGTCAGATATCGATGTAAATGATCTCGATATCGAAAATATGGGCTCATGGCCGGTAGCGGTAAAAGTAATCTTTGCTTTTATCTTAGCGGTATTGGTATGTACGCTTAGTTACTTTTTGATGATAGATAGTCAAATTGATGAGTTAGCTGTTGCAGAAAATAAAGAAACTGAATTACGTCAAGTATTTAGAACTAAATATGCATCAGCGGTTAACTTAGAGGCTTACAAACTGCAAATGGTGGAAATGGAAAAATCATTTTCATCGTTATTAAAACAGCTACCCACGACCCATGAGACACCAGGTTTGTTGGATGATGTGACTTATGTTGGCACCACAAGTGGTTTAACCTTTATTCGCATTAACTGGGAACCGGAAATAGAAAAAGAGTTTTACACCGAGTTACCGATTAAAATTGAAGTAATAGGTGACTATCATCAATTTGGTAACTTTGTTAGTGAAGTAGCAAAACTGCCGAGGATAGTTAGTTTGCATGACTTCACCATCCAAACCGAAAAAGATGAACGGCTACGGTTTAATGTTGTTGCCAAAACCTATAGATATAAAGAGGTGCAGCAATGATAAAAAGACTAGTTGCTATTGCCGTCAGCACCATATTGTTAACAGGCTGTTTTGACGATTTAAGCGAAGTACAGCAATATACTGAGCAAGTAAAACTAAATACTAAATCGCGGATCGACCCGTTACCCGAAGTGAAAGAGTTTGAGCATATTGCCTATCGGTCACAAAACTCCAGAAGTCCGTTTTCTGAGCCTAAACCCGAAGCAATACAAGACAAGTTCTTACAAGTGCAAGACTGTTTACACCCAGATCCAAGACGTAGAAAAGAACCACTAGAAAAATATGCATTAGATAACTTAAAAATGCGTGGTACTTTAGGTGATATCGGTAATATTTGGGCGTTAATTGAAGCCGCAGATAAAACCTTGCACCGTATAACATTAAATAACCATGTTGGATTGTTCCATGGTCGCGTTATTAACGTTGAGCCAACCCATATTGAGTTATTAGAGTTAATTCCCGATGGTGCCGGATGTTGGAAAGAACGGACGACCATGCTGCAGATGGCGGATACGTCACCTGCTACAAGTAATTGATAAGTATGCGAGTAATTTATGGATAAAATAATCACAACAATGTCTGACAGATTCCAGCGTTCATTAGCCTGCGTGCTAACGTTAACTTTTCTGTCTTTGCCCGCTGCAGCAGTACCTTTGCTTTATGATGTTAAATATAACCCATTATTAACCGGGGAAACGGAAATAGAATTTGTATTTGATGAAGAATTATATGCAGATCCTAGTATCCAAGTATTTAACGAGCCAGCACGGATTGAGCTGTTTTTTGATAACTCAGATTATGAAGAAAAACTAGACCAAGTATTAATCAATAAAGCCGGCGTTAAAAAGGTCACCTCAGAGTTTGTCGGTGAAGGCTTTAGAACTATTATTTACTTAGACTACTTAAAAATATACCGCACCCGAGTCAAGGGTAACGTATTTTATATGCACATTTCAGATAACCCTACGTCAGATCAAGTAGGTCAAGCTGCGGATGTTAAGCCTACCTACATTAACCGTGTTAATGCTATTGATTTTCGCCGCGGTGATAAAGGTGAAGGTCGAGTGTTAGTGTTTTTACGTGATAACACTGCCGCGGTAGATGTTGCAGAGCGTTTAGGTAAACTTGAGGTAGAGTTTCATAATACCGATATTTTAGACGAGTTATTATATCAATTAGACGTGGTTGACTTTGGCACTATTGTTAAGGGAATTGAAACCTTTAAAGAAGGCGCTTCAACCCGGTTAGTGATAGATACTACGGCTGAGTTTACTTTTACCTATCAGCAAATTGATAATATCTTTACCTTAAATATTGAAAAAGACACGACCAACCGAAGTATTTTAGGTGGTGGTAAAGAATATAAAGGCCGAGCAATTTCATTAAACTTCCAAGATATACCCGTACGTACTGTATTACAGATTATTGCTGATTATAACGGCTTTAACTTAGTTACCACTGACTCAGTAACCGGTAATATCACCTTACGTCTTGATGGTACACCTTGGGATCAAGCTCTAGATATCGTGTTACGAGTTAAAGGTTTAGATAAGCGTATGGACGGTAACATCTTAATGGTGGCACCTACCGATGAGCTGGCAGCACGTGAAGCGAGAGAGTTAGAATCTAAACAACAAGTCGCGGATTTAGAACCCCTATATTCTGACTTTTTATCGATAAACTATGCTAAAGCGACCGATATTGCTGGCTTGTTAAGTAACAAAGACGCCACTATTTTATCAAGCAGAGGCTCTGTAAACGTCGATGAGCGGACCAATACTATTTTAATCAAAGATACGGCAGTGAATATTGAAAGCGTAAGAAAACTAATTGAGCGCTTAGATGTTCCTGTAAAACAAGTATTAATTGAATCACGTATGGTTACCGTTCGCGATAAAGTGGATAATGAGTTAGGTATTCGTTGGGGCTTTAGCGATCAGCAAAGCAGCAGCAGTTCAAACCAAGGTACTTCTGGTACAGCAGGGGGTGCTAATAATATTGCTAATGGTATAATGCCGTCGTTAGACAATCGTTGGAACGTCAATTTACCTGCGAGTAACCCAGCTGGTAGTATTGCGTTTCATATTGCTCGTTTAGCCGATGGTACTTTGTTGGACTTAGAGTTATCTGCGCTAGAGCAAGAAAATAAAGGCGAGATAATCGCGAGTCCACGCATTACTACAGCTAACCAGAAGCAAGCACGCATTGAACAAGGTGTTGAAATACCTTATGTCCAAGCTGCGTCAAGTGGTGCAACCACGGTAGAGTTTAAAAAGGCCGTATTAAGTTTAACGGTAACACCGCAAATTACTCCGGATAATAAAATTATCCTGGATTTAATTATTACCCAAAACACTCGGGGTGAAACGGTACAAACTCCAACGGGTCCTGCTACTGCGATAGACACCCAAGAAATTCAAACCCAAGTGTTAGTTGATAATGGCGAAACTATAGTGTTAGGTGGTATTTATCAGCAACAAATTTTATCTACAACCAGTAAAGTTCCACTTTTGGGTGACATTCCATATTTAGGCCGCTTGTTTAAATCGACTAGTGAAATAAACGAAAAGAATGAGTTGCTAATTTTTGTTACACCAAAAATCATCACCGAAGGGCTGTAATTAAGTTTTTCCAGCCAGTATTGTCATGTGATACTGGCTGGAATGGAGATTTAGCTTGCCAACAAATGGGCATTCCTGACATAATCCAGCGCTTCAAACATTCGCGGGAGCCATTTGGTCCTTGAATTCCACATTTTAATGAGTTGGCTGATTAGCAATACGAAATATGGCAGAGAAACGTAATATCTTCCTTGTTGGCCCAATGGGTGCTGGAAAAAGCACAATTGGACGTCACTTAGCAGACATGCTTCATCTTGAGTTCTACGATTCAGATCATGAAATTGAACGTCGTACAGGCGCAGATATTGCTTGGGTATTTGATCTGGAAGGTGAAGAAGGTTTTAGAGTGCGTGAAGAAAACGTCATTCAGGATCTTACAGAACTTCAAGGCATTGTATTGGCAACCGGAGGCGGCTCGGTGTTAAGTAAAGAAACCCGAAACCGGCTGTCTGCACGAGGCATAGTCGTATATTTAGAAACGCCTATCGAGAAGCAGGTGGCAAGAACCCAGCGTGACAAGCGCAGACCCCTGCTACAAACAGAAGAAGAACCAAAATTGGTTTTAGAGCGACTTGCAGAAGAACGTAATCCTTTATATGAAGAGATTGCTGACTTTACTATTCGTACCGACGAACAAAGCGCTCGCGCAGTTGCAAACCAAATTATCGAACAAATTGGTTTTTAAATAAATCATAGCGGGGAGCTGTAATGCAAAAAGTTGAAGTACAACTTGGCGAGCGCAGCTACCCAATATGTATCAACTCGCACTTTAACGATCTGGTTGCTGAATATAGTCAAAGCAAACAGGTCGTTATTGTTTCTAACCCCACTGTAGCGAGTCACTATTTAAATAGTATCAAGTGCTTATTTCCCCAAGCCAAATTAAATTACATTCTTTTACCTGATGGTGAAGCTTATAAAACCTTAGCCTCGTATGAAACAGTACTATCTTTTTTACTGCAGCATCAATATTCACGTGATGTGTTATTAGTCGCTCTTGGTGGTGGTGTCATAGGTGACATTACAGGATTTGTGGCGGCAACCTATCAACGCGGTGTACGATTTTTACAAATACCAACTACTTTACTGGCCCAAGTCGATTCTTCAGTAGGCGGTAAGACAGCGGTTAATCATGCGTTAGGTAAAAATATGATCGGCGCTTTTAAGCAGCCGGTACAAGTTATTATTAACACCCAAGTTTTAGCAACACTACCCGCTAGAGAATTTGCTGCAGGTATGGCAGAAGTGATCAAGTACGCCTTGATTGCAGATAAAGCTTTTTTTAGTTGGTTATTAACAGAACATCAAGCTATTTTGGCCCAAGACCATCTCGTGCTTGCGCAGATGATAAAACACTGTTGTCAAATGAAAGCGGATATTGTTAGCCGTGATGAAACTGAACAAGGTGAGCGCGCCTTACTCAATCTTGGCCATACCTTTGGGCATGCTATAGAAGCGCATTTAGGCTACGGTAGTTGGCTGCATGGTGAAGCGGTTGCGGCTGGCATGGTAATGGCGGCCAAATTATCTTTATCACGAGGCTGGCTGGTACAGCAAGATCTTGACCAACTGATTCAATTACTCGAAGTGTTTCAATTACCAACCGCTGCACCTGAACATATGTGTATAGCCGATTTTTTACCTTATATGAAAACAGATAAAAAAGTTAAAAACGGTCAAATGCGTTTTGTGTTACCGATTTCTTTTGGTGCTTGTGCGCTAAAAGATGATGTCACAGAAGACGAGCTAATGCAGGTATTCGCTAATGGATTGCACTAAGTTACAACAAGCACTCGCTGATTTAGCCCATTTATTACCGCTACAACAAGATTGGTTCACACGATTATTGTTTCAATTATCGTTTAATGACATTGAAACCATCCAGACTTTAGGCGCGACGGGAAGTGGTAAGTCGACACTAGCCTTAGCCCTAGCTGAGCTACTATCTGAGCAGTTTAATGTTGCTTTGTTAACTGCCGTACCAGAAAAGCAAGCCATCACGGCTATTCAGCAACAATGGTTTGGTCATCAAGTGGATGCTACAGACTTTACTGCGCAAATTAATCAATATACAGCTGATCAAGAATTATGCTTAATTATTGATGATGGCCAAGATTATAGTGCGGCTTTTATGCAACTATTAACATCTTTGTCAGTACGTTGCTTTATATTTGCGACAAAGCCTGTGGTGCCAGCAGCATTAACCTTAACTATTAATCAAGCCGGACCTGAAGATGCCCAACAATTACTGGCAGCTGAAGAACTGAGCTCTGAACAGCTGGCACAACGCTTAGCAAGAGCCCAAGGTAATTTACATTACTTGCTGCAAGACATTACTGCAGAAAAGTCTCCTAAGCTTAAAGTAGATCGAGTTCAGGAAAATAAGCCACGCCTTATAGTCATGTTTAGTATTGCCATAGTGGCCATTTTAATTGCTGGCTTGGTTATTGGTTTTCAGCAGTTTTATGCAACTCATCAGCCAAAAATAACTAAACAGAATGGCATAGAAAACGTTGCAGAGTTAGCATTAGTGCCAGAGCACAGCGTTATAGCTACTACGTCTGGTTTACCCAGCTCGACAGATAATGTTGATACTGAAATATCTAAAGCATATCAGCCTCAAGATACAACTGAACCATCGAAACCGCTAGATACAATTGAACTGGCTGAATTAAATAATACTATAAATACAGCCGCGTTAATTGAAGATAACGTTAGTGATCAAGTCGCTACTAAAAGCGTAAAAGCTGTCAGTAAAAAAATGTTAGTGACTGATAATGATACTGCAGTTTCGTCTACTATTGATGCAAGCAAATCCCAAAGCCAGTCGTCGGCGTTAGAGCCCGCTACAGCAGCTGTCGTGGATGCAAACCAGCAACTTGATGTTTCATTGGCAGCAGAGGTAACAGAAACAACAGAAGCAGGTTGCCACGAGCCGCAACTGATTGCGGCTAGTAACACTGCATCAGCGTTGCAACTGGCTGTGTTATCCAATCCTGCGGCATTTAAACGTTTTTACAGCCGCTATCCTAAACTGGATATGTTATGTTACCAGCGGAGCTGGCAAGGTAAATCGCAAGTCGTGGTGTTATTAGGACCCTTTACTGATCCTAAACAAGCACTAGCTGCAAGAAAAAACTTACCGACAAAGTTAGCCGAATCGGGCAGTTTTGTTAAAAGCATAAAAGCCGTTCAAGCAGAGATCACTGCGTTTAATGTTAGCCAACAACTAAGTACTGTAGATTAATTATGATGGCGCAGTCAGAGCGTAAAAGCAGAGCATTTTTAAAGTGGGCTGGTGGCAAATATAAACTGGTCGATGAGATAAAACAGCATTTACCCGCCGCTAATTTGTTGATAGAGCCATTTGTTGGTGCCGCATCGGTATTTTTAAATACGGATTATAAGCATTATCAGCTTAACGACATTAATGCTGATTTAATTAGTTTATATAATATTGTTAAAGCCAAGCCCGAGCAATTTATTGCCGACGCCAATAGCACTTTTTGCGACAGTAGTAACCAGCGTAATAGCTACTTAAATATTCGCCAACAATTTAACCAAAGCCAAGATCAATATGAACGAGCGATATTATTCTTGTATTTAAACCGGCATGGTTACAATGGTTTGTGTCGTTATAATTTATCGGGCAAATTTAATGTCCCGTTTGGCAGTTATAAAAAACCGTATTTTCCGTTAGCTGAATTATGGTTTTTTGCTGAAAAAGCCCAACGAGCAGAATTTGTTTGTAGTGGTTATCAACAGATTATGCAACAAGCGCCAACTGATGCGGTTATTTATTGTGATCCGCCTTATGTTCCGTTGAGTAAAACTGCTAGCTTTACCAGTTATGCCAGACAAGGTTTTAACTTAGATGATCAAGCCGCCCTTGCTAATCAAGCCGAACTATTACAGCAACGGGGTAATACCGTTGTTATTAGTAATCATGATACTACGCTCACCCGCAAAATTTATCATCAAGCCAAGTTACATAGTATCCAAGTAGGGCGCTCTATTAGTCAAAATGGTGCGGGAAGAAAAAAAGTGGCAGAGTTATTTGCGGTTTATAAAGGAAAAAAAGTTAAATAAATAGCTAAATTAACTTAAAACCCAACTGACAATAAATAGTAAAGTAAACACAAATATTAATGTGAATACAATGGCAGTAATAATATAAGGAATGGGATTTTTATCGCTAAAATCATGCTGCCGCTGTTGTTCGGACTGGACACCAATTAACGCACCAAACACAGCCTTAAGTACTTTAAAAAAACCTGGGCTGGTTTTACTGTTTAAACTTGCTTTATTATTTCTTTGCAGGGGATACACGGTTAATTAATTCTAGTAAATCTACAAAATGAAATTGGGTTGAACGGCTTTGGCCTTTAAGCCAACTAAACCAACTTTGATTATTAGCTTGAGCACAAGAGGGAGGATTGTCATTACTAGCTTCTTGGCAGTTTTGTGCAGCAGGAAGGCTAAAATACAGGCCAGCAACAACAACAACAAGCGTAGCACTTATTAAAGTAACTTTTAATGTTAGTGTTGATTTCATGTTAATTCCCTTTTACTTGCAAGCTGAGCAATCATAAAACATTTGCAAGTTTGATACAAGCTGCTTAATTAATGCTCAAAAAGCACCAAGGTAATTCATTACGCTAAATTGGTATGTTCTGCAAAAATTACTATTGTAATCAGTTATAATCTTTATACATTATTTGTTTTAACTTATATGGAAAACATTATGCAGCCTTATCTTATTGCTCCTTCAATTCTTTCTGCTGATTTTGCCCGTTTAGGCGATGATGTCGCGGCAGTACTAGCTGCTGATGCTGATGTAGTTCATTTTGATGTGATGGATAATCATTACGTACCCAATTTAACGATGGGGCCTATGGTCTGTAAAGCTTTACGCGATTACGGCATTACCGCGCCTATAGATGTCCACTTAATGGTAGAGCCTGTTGATGCGTTAGTGCCACAATTTGCCAAAGCCGGCGCTAGCATTATTAGCTTTCATCCTGAAGCATCAAAACACATTGACCGCACAGTACAGTTAATTAAAGATCACGGCTGCCAAGCAGGTTTAGTGTTTAATCCAGCAACGCCATTAAGTTATCTAGATTATATGTTAGATAAAATCGACTTAGTGTTATTAATGTCGGTTAACCCGGGTTTTGGTGGTCAAAAGTTTATTCCCGCGACATTAGATAAACTTGCCGCTGTAAGAAAGTTAATTGATAGTCGTGGTTTAGATGTTCGCTTAGAAGTTGATGGCGGCGTTACTATTGATAATATTAATGCTATTGCACAAGCTGGAGCGGATATGTTTGTTGCGGGTTCGGCGATTTTTAACACCGATAATTACGCCGATGCTATTGCTAAAATGCGCCAACAATTAGCCTTAGTAGCACGATAATTAGTAGCAAACCGGTGTTATAACTATTTAAATTGTGTCAATCGGGCGCACTCGATAAGCTTGATTAGCCACTACAAATCGGTCAAAAGCTTATGCTAAGCAAAAAGTGAAGCGGCATTTGCCTTAATTAATAATATAAATAGAAGTGAAAATAATTATGAGTAACAAACCCATTGTATTTAGTGGTGCGCAACCGTCAGGTCAGCTAACAATTGGTAATTATCTGGGGGCGTTACAGCAGTGGGATAAAATGCAAGACGATTTTAATTGTTTATATTGCATTGTCGATTTACACGCCATCACCGTCCGTCAAGAGCCAGAAAAGCTTAGAGCGGCCTCATTAGATAGCTTAGCGTTGTATTTAGCTTGTGGTATCGATCCAGCGCGTTCTGCGGTATTTATGCAGTCGCATGTGCCAGAGCATAGCCAATTAGCCTGGGTGCTAAGTTGTTATACCCAGTTTGGTGAATTAAACCGCATGACTCAGTTTAAAGATAAATCAGAGCGACATAATAATAATGTTAACGCTGGTTTATTTACTTATCCAGTATTAATGGCGGCCGATATTTTATTGTATCAAACCAACCAAGTTCCGGTTGGCCACGATCAAAAGCAGCATTTAGAATTAGCCCGTGATGTTGCTACGCGTTTTAATGCTGTGCATGGTGATGTGCTTACGGTACCGGAGCCGTTTATTCCAGGTGTTGCTGCGCGGGTTATGAGCTTACAAGAGCCAACAAAGAAGATGTCTAAGTCGGATGAAAATCCATGGAACTTTGTAGGCTTGTTGGAAGAGCCGAAGATGATCAGTAAAAAGTTTAAAAAAGCCATGACTGACTCACAAGATCCACCACGAGTATATTTTGATGTGGAAAATAAGCCAGGTGTCGCTAACTTACTCAGTATCTATAGTGGTGTTACCGGTAAAACAGTGGCGGCATTAGAGGCAGAATATGAAGGCAAAATGTACGGCCACTTAAAAACCGACGTAGCCGATGCGGTAATTGCTTTATTAGAGCCAGTACAACAGAAGTTTAAGGACCTGCGCCAAGATCAAGACACCTTAAATACTGTTATGCGCGCTGGTGCTGATAATGCACGGCAACGCGCTGCAGTAACCTTAGCAAAAGTAAACCAAGCTGTTGGCTTTGTAACGCCTTAATTAACTAGCCTACAAAGTGCTAGCCATTAATTCTCACGCTAGGTTGATAACTTAGCGTTGTAGCATAAAGGTTTCATATTCTAAGCGTAGAAACTGTCTGTTAATTAGCATCAGGCCTAGCAAGGTGCTGATTAACATTGATAATGCAAATCCGTAACCGTAAAATTGTGGTCCTAACTGCACTGATAATTCTGACAAGACTAAGTTACTGCTGGCCATAACAATTATGAGGGTTAGGGCTTGATAACGCTTATCTAAATAAAACATGACATTAAGAATTGCCATAACTAATACTTGCAGTGATACACCAACTAAATCGACATAAAGCAGGTGCAAATAGGCTAAGTCAATTTGTAGTAAAGTAAGTATTTCCTCACTCCATAACAGTAGCAATCCTAAAGTGATACCTTGAATTTTAAAAATTTGGTATAAACTATTTTTACAATCAAACACCATTTTATCTTTTAAAATAAAGATAGCTTCTAAAGTGCCACCTTCGCGTACGGTTTGATAAAACTTTTCATTTGAGGCTGCAAAATCAGTTTCCATATGCAGCATAAACACTGCCATACCTGGAATAATAGCCAGGTAGGCAATAAAAATAGGTAAATCATAAATATAGGAAGCACGAAAAATATCAATGACGTTAAATGATACTTCAGAGTGAAACCAAAATACGAACTTATCGACCCAAACACCTAAGTTATACAGCAGTCCACACCAAGCTAAAGAGTAAAAGGCTTTACGTCGATTTAAAAATTGGAATGACACCAACGAAATAGAACTGTAATTACGTAAGATAAAAAATAACAATATAAAAGCAATTAAGGCTTGGCAGACTGCGAATATAATTAATAAGCCAAGTATGCCGTAAGGCGGTAATAACCAAGAGGCTATTACCATAATGCTATACCCGCCAAGCAAGGTTAAAACAATACGATAGTATTGTTTCATACCGCTTAAAAACACGATAATTAACCATAAATTACACAAAGCGACAAAACCACAGAATAAAGCAATTTTTAAAGCAGGAGGTAAACCGGTTTGGCTTAATACTGCTATAGCTAGCATACAGGCTAATACTGACACCGTTAGCATACAGCCTAATAAATTAGGTGTGACCAGCTGTTCTTTTTTCTCAAAAATTCGATCAGAAATAAACCGGGTTAATAATAGCTGAAACAGCCCACTTAAAATTAATGAACCTGCCATCATATACGTCACTAATACAAGGTACTGGATAATCAAAGTACTAGGCAGCACTCGGCCAATACTTAACATACCAATGACCATTAGCGCTAGAATGGATAGCACCCAAGGACCAGAGCCTACCACAGCCGCTAAACCATAAGCTTCAAGATAAGAAAGTAGCGTATTTTTCTTCAGGATCCGTCTTAATTCAAAGCCTATTCCTGCCACGTTAAATGCTCCTGATAAAGGCGTTGATAGCGCTGATACATAGTGGATTCCTGATAATATTTTTTTACTCGTTGATAACCATTTTCCGACATTGATTGCCAATGTTTATCATCTGATAATAGTGTCAGTAAGGCCTTACTAGCTTGGTTAGGATCGGCAATATTTATAATGTAACCGCATTTACCTAACTGTTTGTCTTCTTCATTCATGCCTTCGATAATCTCACGACAAGCACCGACGTCAGTGGCAATACAAGGTATGCCAGCAGCCATAGCTTCCAGTAACACTAAAGGTTGGGCTTCACTAATCGACGTCAGCATACAAGCACCTAACTGAGGTAAGATTTCAGCCACATTCTGCATACCCAAAAACTGAATGTGTTGTTTAAGATCTAAGCTATTAATTAACAACTCACACTCTTTAACATAGCCGGGATCTTCTTCGGTAGGACCAATAATCCAACCTTGAAGATCAGGTTGTTGGTTAATGGCGACTCGGATGGTGCGGATAAAGGTTTTTATATCTTTTATAGGAACAACCCGACCAATTAAGCCGACTATTTTGGGTGGTGTGCTATTACGCTGTTGATACGCCGCAGCAAAACGCTGCATATTAATGCCATTTACGATAATGTCGGTTTTACTAATGGGCGCACCATCTTTAATTTGCCGCTGCCGATTGCCTTCATATAAGGCGATAATGTCATTGGCTTGATCATATGCAGTGCGGCCCAATTGTTGAAAAAAGTTAATCCAAGTTTGCCTAGTTTGTTCAATTTTTTTGTGAATACTGGTGTCTAGGGCGCTATGCCGATCCTTAATCCAACTGGCTTGGGTTAAGTCTATTGTGCGCTCTTTAGTATAAATACCGTGTTCTGTTAATAAGAAGGGCACTTGTTGACTTTGTTTGGCCATGGCGCCTAAAAATCCAGCGTAGCCAGTTGAAATACTATGAAATAGGCTAGCGGAGGGCAGTTTCCGAGCAATTTTAGCTAAAGTAAACAAAGGACTATAAATATTTCTAAAGGTCCAAAAATAATCGACAAAAGATTGATTGCCAGATTGTTCAAAATATAAATCGACTAATACTTGCCACGAACGCTCACTGTATAAAAAATCTTCGTAACTTAAACTTTTTTTATGACCCAGTTGGCTAATTAAGGTTTCTAACTGATCTGCTGATAAGGGTTGGTCAGCGTTTTTAAACCGGGCTAATACTGATTGCCACATGGTAAACGCTTGCTTTTTACCCACTCGAGCTCTTGGCGATAAAATGCCATCGCGATCCATTAAATAATGTTCTTCTAAGCCAACAACATTTTCAGGTAATTCATAATGTTGCTTACCATAAAAAGCTTTACTGCCACCAATAAAAACTAAATAAAAGCTATATTGTGGCATGCCAGTAATAAGTTGATGCACCCAGCTAGAAACACCGCCTCGCACATAAGGGTAAGTTCCTTCTAGCAATAAGCAAATATCAATGTGCTTCATGAGACCAAAACTCCTTCAGCTCATTAAGATTCTCACCATCAGTCGTCGGTATATTTCTTAATAAATTATCAATGCTTTTATAATCGCCTGTAGCAAATGCAGCTTCGGCTAAATAGGGTGCTACTTGGCGTAATAACAGACCATTGTGCTTAGCTTGCTGTAAATAACTGATGGCTTCAGGGTATTGCTTTAACTCAAGTAATACTCGGCCTAGTTTAAGCTGGGCTTGCGCTGTTGGTTGCAGTTGTTCTGCTTGCAGTAGATATTGCTTGGCTTGGGTTAAGTAATGGTCTTTCAATGGGCCATCAGCGATGCCTAAATAACATAACTCCCAATACAAAGCGGCCATTTGATAATAAGTCGCACTGTTTTCATCTGCTGTTAAGCTGGTATTTAAAACATCTAATTTTTGGTTAATGGCGAATTCAATTTTTTCTATAGCGGCATAAGCTAATAGCCGTACATCGTCAACTTTATCGGTTAAGGCCAATTTTAGTAATGGCATAGCTTCACGCTGAGGTAAAAAACGACAGGCATTTACCGCAATTAAACGCCGATCTTCAGAGGGGTTAAATAGCAGTATGTCTTTAAGCGCAGCCGTACCATATTGAGAGTGTTCAAATACATCTGAATGCAGCGGTAATTGCAAAACATCAGAACGTTGCCAACCCATTCCTTGTTGTTTTTTCGGGAAATAAAGTGCAATTAAAAATATTAAGGTTAAACCCGTCATTCCCACAACAGGCATACTAAAAGCAATAGTAAAAATAAACGCTATAGCGGGTATAACAGGTCTTTTATATTGCATGGGCAAGACTAACCAGCAGACAATGGTGAAACTCGCTGTGCTGATGGCATGACTACTGGCATAACCTAGCCAACCCGCAAAACTAAGTTGGTCTAAGCTTAAAAAATACAGACTTGCTGACTCAAAAAGAATCGTTTGCAGAATCAACCAAATCTTCATTTAGCGCTCCTAAGTCTTCAAGTAAGCTATTAACTTGCTGTAATTGCTGGCTAACAATTAATGGCCCAATAACTTCAAGATCCTGAGATTTTATTTCATTATCATTGGCTAACATTGTGCTAATACGTTCGATAAATTGATTAGCTTCCATTAAAGAAGTCATCGGTAATAATACACATAATGCATGACGACCATCATTGTGCTGGCAGGCCCAATAAACATCGGCACCACGACGATAGTCAGTGACTTGATATAGGTTTAATGATTGGCTTGGGCTGTTGTCATAAAACACTACTAACACACTGTCAACACTATACTTATGCATATACCAGTGTTGATTTTTTATATAATCACAAAATAACTGTCGTTGTTCCGGTTGTAAAATAGGGGCAAATAAATCATTAGAGGTAATGTTGGCGATATAACTGGCTAATAAAGCTAATAGGGCAATATTACTATCTGTTAGTGAGACAAATTGTATTTTTTCGGCTAACACTAGGCCTTTTATCTCACCGCGTAAGTCGATTAAAGGTATGACTAGTTGGTAATGCAAGTTTTGCGCTTTATGCTCTATAAAATTTATGGGTGACAGTACGGCTTTTGATTCAAAAACGTCTATCAGCATTAAATCATCTTGGTGTAATTGATGCTTGCCACCAATTTTTGCTAAGGGTTGGGGGATTATTTGGTTATTATTAACTTGGTACAACCCGGCTTGAAATAAGCCAACAACATCTGCCAACACTTGTAAGCTTTTATCGGCAATATCGGCTAAACGATTATCGGGATTTTCATTAGCTTGTTGTTGTAGTAAATGAATACCAGTACGAAGGCTAATTTGCTTACCTGCAGAGCGCTGTTCTAATCGGTCGTGAGATACTTTTAATAAATGGTAGTTTTGGGTAAAGCTTTCTAGCTTTTGCTCCATATAACGGTAATTTAGCTCAAAACGCTGATTAATATCATACCAATGGTCACGAAATTCTCCAACTAGCATAGTAATAACCGCGGTGCCTACAGCAACTGAAACGCTTATAGCAATTTGCATATCGGCTAGTTTGTTAAAAATGCCTGCCATAATTAGCAGCAATATAAAGCTCATCATGCCTCGACCAAAACCATAGCGTAAGGCAATTAAAGCTGGGCCTAACATCGGCCAATAAAAATAATCCATTGCCGTTTCATAAGGCAAAGATGATTGATAAAGCCAAATAAGCGCAGATGCAAAAGTGACTAATAGCATTTCAAACCAAGCAAAAAGTTGGCGATCACTGCCTAACAAAAGTCGGATAAAAATAGCATTAGCGCGGCGGCGCTTATTAATAGCCATAGTAGAATTATTCCCAGTTTAAGGCATCAAGTAAATTTTCCAGCGCTTTTAAAGCGATATGGGATAATGATTCACGGCCCCAACCACTTTTAGATACTGAGCCACGCCATAAGGTATTACCTTGGCTAGTGCTTAGTGTTAGTGTAACGCCGATAGCTGGCTCACCGTCTAAGCCGTATTTGTATTGCCACTCTTGTACCGAGCCGGTAATGACATAGCCATTGGCTTGGTTGCTAAGCCATTTATTAGCTTCAGCTAGCCGTTGTTGTGGCTCTAAGCTGGCTTGCAAATCATTAACGTTAAGCTTTGGATAAACCATCACTTTTAGCCCATACTCTGCCAACACTGAGGCAATTAATTGCTCAGCCTGTGCTTGAGCCATAGGCATATTTGACTGGTTTTCAAGCGGCATAATATATACCGTTTTTGTACTATCAAGCTTAGGGCTAGGTGCATTAAACTGCGTGGCACAAGCACTCACTGCTAGCACTAATAGGGCGAACCAAAATATTCTCACATTTGTCTCCTTAGATTAAAAATCAATAAAATAGCCTAGGTTCCAGCTTAAATTTTTCCGACCATTTTGGTCGGCACTTTGCCAAGCTGTTTTAAAAAATATTTCATCACCGCCCAATAGCGGAATACCAATACTAAAATTATGCACTGTAGTCTAATTTAGCGGTAAGCAAGTTATAGCCAACTGCTGTATCAAGACTAAAACGAGGGGGTTTATCATCCGGACCCGGTACGCCGACATTACCGTGCATAATTTGCTGACCTAGGGTAAGACGTCGATAATTGGGATTAATAAAATCGCTAGCAGTTAAGACGTTCCCTGAATTGAAATAGGCTGACACTGCAGTTAGCGGCTGGCTGGATAAGGAATTTTTATGATAGTCAAATTGACTATATAGCTGCCAGTAAGGATGAAAACTTAATTGCTCACTAATACGCAATGAAGCTTGTAATTGCTGGCCAACTGTATCTGAGAAGTCAGTATTAAATTCAGCTGCAGCTAAGGTTAAACTGACCTGCTCAAACCGGTTGGCTTGCCAAGCACCGCGCCATTGCAGCCTATTTTCATTAGCTAATAAATACAGGTTCTCACTCTGTTCACTGGGCATTTTAAGGCGAATTTCTAGCTGCTGCGAAATGCGCGGCGAACTTTGCCAGCTGGCCGATAGCTGTTGGCCAATAATAGTTTGTTCAAACCTATTACTAACAGACAGTGATAGTTCTAGCGCAGTAAACGACAGCCCATTAATGAAATGGGAGTTAATTGTTTTCCAGTTTAATTGCAGTAAATCTCTATTATAATCATCAATGATAGTGCTAGCGGGTGAGCCGTGTTCAAACTGATAATCGAGACTAAATAAACCATCATAAATAGGTTGGTAATAACGTAGTTGTTCAGTATTTACTTTCCAACTGTCGCGATTAGTGTGCTCATAGCGTACGCCATGGCTGTTTAAATTATGATTATTGGCTAAAAAGCGTTGTAAAGGCGCTATTTGCTGTTTTTCAGTCGTCGCATTGAGTGCTTGTTCAGCCCATTGCCAAGCTGCAAAATTCTCACCTATCTTGCTCAGTGCTGTTGCCCGTTCAAATGCAGTTAAGTTGTTAGTTGCCGTGGCAATAGCTTTAATTGTCGCATAGTCTTCATGGGCGAGGGCTATGGCTAGCTGAATACTGTCATTAAAGTTAGCCTTATCCAGTACGGTATGTGCTTGCCAATAGGCAAGCTTTTGTAGGCTTTTATCGCTAACATCGGTAAATAACTCGGTGATTAAATTACTCGTATCAAGCCCAGTTGTTGCTTGGAGTAAAGCTTGATTTTGCTTAGCCAGTGCATAAGCCGGTGAAACAAATAAGCTAAGCAAGGCGCGATAACTTAATTCGCCTTGCGGTAATTGTCTTAGTTGTTCAGACAATTGACTCAATACTTGCCAACGTAAGCTCTGGGCTTGGCTGGCATTGCCTTGTTGTTCTAGCAATATCGCCCAGGCTAATTTGTCGGCGGCAGAAGCATACTCAGAATTATCTAAGCGCTGATACCAAACATTAGCTTGTGCAGTTAACCCCAGTAATTGCGCAGCATAAGCAAAGGGTTGATAAAAAGTACTATCTTGTTGTAATTTTGGCACTAATTGCCAGTACAAATCGGCCAACCAGCTAGTATCGTTGGTGCTAATGGCTAACCATAAACTATTTTCAACAATTTCTTGGTTATTAGGGTGCTGAGTTTTTAATGCCAGTAATAACTGCTTAGCTTGGCTATAATTAGCTTGAAATAAGGCAATACGTAAACGAAGCAATTGCACCTGTAAGCGCTTATCTTGGCCATAATCTTGCTTGATAACCGTTTGAATACGATTAATGACCTCGGTTTGTTTAGTGTTGATAGCATAATTTAAAATGTGGTTTAGCATAATTAACGAACCACTATCTTGATAATATTGCCAAAGCACTTGGAAATCACTTGGCTTAGCAATGTTATAACTACTCAATAGTAAATAGGGGTCTAACGAGGGGTCTCTGCGAGCGACTCGTAATTGCTGAATTAGACGTTGCGTTTTGCTATCGGCAACATACATCGCTAATGATTGTAAGTTACCTAGTTGGTTTAAACTTAAGGACATTAATTCGGTGTGTTGGTTAAGTAATGCTAAGGCTTTTTCTGGCTGTCCTAACGAGATATAAGCCTGGGCAAAATGATCGGCTTGGTCATAATTTAAGCTTGTTTTAGGCTGAACACGTTGCCAAAGTTGAATAGTTTTAGTGGGGGCACCAATGAAGTTATAAAAACGCGCTAAAGCAAACCAATAATAACTTTGCTTAGGAAAACGATGATGCAAGGCTTCTAAGCGGCCAATAGTCAGTTCTGCACCATAAGCTTTATCGTTAAAATCTAGCCATTTATTTTGTAATTCTGTAGCGAGTTGATTTTGCATAGCCAGTGCATAGTAAAAATCACTTAAAGCCAGAAGATCACTTTGTGCTAAAGCTTCGGCAATACCTTGGCGTAAGATGGTGGCATCAGCGCCTTTTTGCAGCATGCGCTTGGTTAATTCAAGCGCTTTAGCCGGATCGCCAAGCCATAACTGATAATCATGTAACTGCTGTACATATTCAATGTTTGGCATCTGCTCTACAACTTTGGCTAACCAAGTTGCGGCTTGTTGTGTATTACCATTTGCTGCATGTATCTGACTGGCTTGTAACCAGTCTTTATAATCGTCACTGAGATGGGCTTTATTATCGGCATAGCGTACGCTTTTCTGCGGTAGGTTGGCACTGAGCATAAAGTTAACCAAAGCTTGTAAACAGGATTGTTGGCACTCTACCTTTGCAATATTTTGCTCAATAAAATCACTGCCCGCTAACCATGCTTGTTCTGCAATAAATAAGGTTAATAATGACATAAGCTTATCAGTGCTAGGCTGCTGCTGAAAATCAGCGCTACTATGTTGCAATGCTTCTGCTGTTAAATTGGCTTGCAAGGCTAATTCAGCGAGCTGTTTATTATCAGTAATGAGTTGCTTACTTAAAATGTCATAAGCAAGTTTCGGCTGGCCAATTTGCAAAGCATAACTAGCAAACTCTTCAGCGTTCGCACTGGGTTGTAAGCTCACTTCATTTTGTAAAAAGGAGCTTAACCCTTGTTTTGCAGACTCATTACCGTTGTAATTTAATTGCAATAAACTGTTGGCATAAAGTAATTTAGCGCGAGTGGCAAACTCAGAGTCTATATAGCGTTGTAACGGTTTAATTTCAGTGACGGCCTGTTGATGGTTACCTAATTTCGCATATTGTTTGGCTAAAGCTAAATCCAGCTTAAGAGAGGGATCAGCTTCATCTTTTAACACCTTTAAAAAGGCAATGGCAATATTCGGATCTTGAGCGTTGTCCATCATCCGAATTAGCAATGTTTTATTGGGCTGCAATACCCAGAGCAACGTTAGCGTAACGGCTGCTAGTGTAAACAAGGTTCGGCGATTAACTAAAACAATGCGCGGCTTAGGTTTTTGCTTTTTAGCTGCTGCATTAGTTTGGTTATTAGTTTGGATAGTAGAGTGCTGATTTATATCCTTCACTGATTATCCACCGTAACTTTAGTAGTGGAACAAGTGACGCTAAGGTCAAAATAACCCTGATCATGGCTAGTTATAGTCATGTTGTTTGGCTGAGTAACAATATTAAGCTGTTTGCTGTTTTCAGAAACTAGATTGCAGTTTTGAGTATTTACTAAGGTGATTACTAATGGTTGATGGCTGTGGATGGAAAAGTTAAGACCATCAGCCTTAACTTGCCAATGTTTAATAATGCCATTAGCAGACTGTAAAAATACTTGGTCATTAAATTCAGGCTCATTTTCTGCTGCAGATGCTGCAGATAAAATACTTCGAGCTTGGGTTAAAGTGACATAACGACCGTCTGGGCCCGAATTTACCCCGGCAATACCTGTACTATCGGCAGATAATTTATAATGATTAGCAATGCGTAAACTAGTAATACCGGTACTACTAATATACCAACTATTGTCATGGATAGAGCGGGCGATACCCGTTTCATATAAGGCACTGGCGCGCTGAGCATATTCACTGAGATATAAAGCGGTTAAAGGTTGTTCGGCAACCCATTGATAAATATCTTTAAGTGCCGCCAGCGAGCTGGGATAAACACCCGAGTACATATGATAGTAAATACTAACTGACTTTAATCGTCTGGGTTCACCTAATAACTGAAAAGTCTCGGTGACTCGCGAAAACCCCTGGAAATTTTCAGTCCAAAGCGCCGTATATAAATTTTCATTCATCACCGGCGCATAGACTTGAATACCTTGCCGATACCAATTTAAATGTGGGTATACCTGCGAAATAGAAAAGTTGTCATTTAAAACAAAGGTATTGCCGCCATTAACATTTAACAGGCCTAACTGTTGGGTTTTAGCAATAACGTCAGGGGTGGGATCGGCCATACCTGACCATAAAAACACTTTTACCGGTTTATCACTAGGGGCAAGCTGTTGATTAATATAGTTAACACTACCATAAATTTCGCGATCTAAATCTTGTTCATAATTAGGTACTGGTAAAGCATCGCCGTACAATTTTTCGGTGCTACTGACCCTATCATCCCAAAAAAACGGGTGGCTAAAAGTATGCGAAGCGACTTCGACATTATCTAAACGAAAAATATCACGCGAAATCTGTTCCAGCTTAGCGGCAATTTCAGGATATAGACCATGTTTAGCCACTTCAGCTTCAACCACGGATACGGTATGCGGTAAACTAGACTGGCTTAAAATATGGGTATAAATAGACTGACCAGCAAAAGGTTTGCCGGGTAACCACGAAACAGAGGGAAAACCATCGCCATCTATATGCGCGGTGACAATGCGTTGGCCAGACTCTGTGGTGATATCAGGAGCGGGAATGCTCTCAAGCCGTAATAACGGCATTAAATATTGAAACGGGTCCAGCGGCCAACGACTCCTTTCGCCAATTAATTCTTGCACATTGAGTGGCTGCAACATGACGCCACCCCAAGCTGTGCGAGCAATCGCTATACCCTGTTGTTGCTGCTCGTCGAGCAGGTTTAACTGCACCTGATGATTAGGATCAGTAATACCGTAACGTACATATTCATTAGGTAACGCCTTGGGTAACGGATATTTAATTTGGGTGTCTTTAATGCTTAACTTACCGTTAAACGTACCAAGGTTGTTAAAACCTAGCAAGGATAATATGCCAGCATCATCGGGTAACTCACCAATAAAGACGGTTGGCAGTTGGGCAATAGCAGCTTTAATAAATTGTTGTACAGAAATATTGTTATAACTTGCTTGGGGCAGCCAATATAAAACAGCAGCAAATTGGTTAATATTAATATTGATTAATTGGGGATTATGGATATCTTCGCATTGCGGCACATAGCCATAATACTCAATTAATGTCGATAAATAACGATGGCAATTAGATTGCTTTTTAAGCTCTGTACTACCGTCATAAAAGCCAAGCACTCGCCTAGGAACGGGATAATGGTTAGAGACACCAAACTGGCTGAGTAAGCCATCACTGATATAAGGTGTGTAGCCGCGGGCTTGCAATGTTTTTGCCGCCGCTATGCGCGGTTGTATATCGGGTGGTAAATAATCAATAACAATGGCTTCAACGCCGTACTGCTTAACCTTATCTAATTGGTTTGCAAGCCATAATGTATCTTCGGCAGATTGAATAAAGTAATCATTATTAGCCACATCATAACCATAAACTAATGACTCAGCTACAACAGCAGTAGGTAGGGTCTGCAGCTGATTAAGTAACGTAAAGCCGCGGTTTAATATTAATTTGCCACTGGTTAATTGTAATTGATTAAGTAATGAGACTAACGCTTGTTGCTGGGCAGGGTGATGCTTTGTAGCTAATGCCAATTCATAGCTATCTAAGGTGTCTAAAAATACCCCAGCATAACCTTGCTGTTTTAGCTGCAAAGCTTTTTGGAGTAAATGATCGCGCCAAGCTGGATTGTTGGCATCCATTATTTTTGCTTGCCATTGGTTATTAGTGCCAATAATGGCTAGGGGATACTGTTGCGCTGTTTTAGCGTCAGTTTCGCCAACACTTAAATAAGCAAAAACCTCTGTTTTGGCAAGTTTAAGCTGTTTTAATTGCATAGCAGAGATATTAGTCGGTTCGACAACAACGCGTTGATAGCTTATTAACTCGCGTACCGAGTCAATATCAGCATAATAAAAGGCGATGGAATTGTTGCCAGTAAGGGTGTCTGTGTTGATAGCTGTTTTAGTGTCAGCCTGAAGAAAAGTAGAAAAAGTAACCGTCGTTAATATTAAACAAAATAGCAGTCTTTTATACAACAAAAATGAATTCAAAATATGCGTTACCTGACAACTTAACTAGGTTAATGGGTGTTTCAAGTGTTATATATTGCTAATAATAACTGATACGTAACAAGGTTAGAATTAGTTTAATTTTTTTTATTTATTTTTAATATTAACAGTTTAAGTGCTTATAAGATATACAGCTACAGGGAATTATTTAAGCAAAATGTGTGCAGTGATATATTATAAACGCCAGTTGTGGCTTACTGTGAGGCGATAAAACAGGTGTGATTAACTTGTGTTTAGCCACCAACAGCAAGTCTGAAATTTATGATAGGTATATATTAAGTGCTACTAATAATTGATAACTACGATTCTTTTACTTATAACTTAATGCAGTATTTTGCGGCTTTAGGTCAACAAGTGCTGGTAAAGCGCAATGATGACATCACTATTAGCGCTATTAACCAATTAGCTCCAGATTACCTCGTTATTTCACCCGGTCCTAAATCGCCAGATGATGCCGGTATCTCCATGCAAGCTATTGAATATTTTAGCGATAAACTACCTATTCTAGGTGTTTGCCTTGGTCACCAAGCGATAGCGCAAGTCTTTGGTGGTAAAGTCATTCGGGCTAAGCGGGTCATGCATGGCAAAAACTCCTTAGTTACCCACGATAACCGCTCGGTATTTTCCGGTTTAGCTAATCCTTTAGATGTCACGCGTTATCATTCTTTAGTGGTAGATACTGGAACTTTACCTAAAGAGCTGCAAGTAACAGCTTGGACAACGGGCGCCGACCAAGCGCTAGATGAAATAATGGGTCTAATGCATACCTCTTTACCTATCCACAGTGTGCAATTTCACCCTGAAGCTATTTTAAGTCAGCAAGGTCAGCAATTACTGGCTAATTTTCTGCAAACCAAGTCAATCGCTGTGTAATCAGCTTGACTCAGTATTAATACACTTGCAGTATTGCGGCTTAATTTTGAACGCCACTTTTATCGCCATTAAGGAAGCCGTTGATCAAATGCCATCTTCAACACCCAGTTATGATGCTTTTTTTGCACGATTTTTAGATCAATTAGTGGGTGTCGATCCTGCGGTGGTCCGGATACATTATGAGCCGGGAAAAAACGATGTTTCAGCAGAACGTACTTTACTCCAAGTAGAAGCAGATGCTCGTTTAGCTCGACAGAAAAATTTGAAAATACAAGCGCAACTTACTGACTTCGCCCAAGCGCATTTACATGATGAAGTGTCTGATGAGTTATTACGAAAACTGCATAATATTGAACATGTTGAATCAACATTATTCAATTTGCAACCGGCTTTCTATGCTATTTTAGACTTACTAAGTAGCAAAGCCGTTACTATTAACAAGCTGGACAGTTATATAAGTAAAGTAGATTGGCTGACAGAAGACTTATTACGCTTAGTTAATCAGCCACAATATCGCAATAGAACAGCCTCAGCGGGTTTAATCAAAGATATTAAGGTTGCCTTGCGCTTATTTGGCATTGAAACCCTACAGCAAGTCATACCTGTTTATGCCTTTAAGCGCATGTTGCCACATTCCACTGAACCTTTTTCTGGATTAAAAACCCGTATTTGGCAACATGCTTTAGCCGTGGCTATTGCTGCGCGTACCTTGGCCGATTTAGAGAACAGTCATGGGTTTAGTGCGTTTTGTGTCGGCTTATTTCAGAGTCTTGGTTATATAGTGGTGACACGTTGTTATTTACGTACTTATCAACAGCAAAAACAAAAACAAATATTGAATGCTCAAGCAATGCGCGATAGCGGTATAATTGAAACTTTGGATAAATTAATGCCGGATGCCAGTTTTTTAAGTGAAAGTATGGCGGAGTTTGCTGCCGAATTAAATGCGGATGTTACTTCTCGTTGGCAACTTGACGTGCAACCACTGTATCAAACACTCGATCAAATGTCTGAGGGGCTAGGCTTTAATGATAATAGCCCGTTAACAAAGATCGCGTTACAAGCTCAAACTTACGTGCAGTGGCAATCTTTAAAGCGGGCTAAATTGATCAATAATGAAGAATCTTTACGCTGGTTAGCGGCTGCCCAACTTACTAATGAAAAAATGGCTTTGTTAGCGCAAACCAATTTAAGCCGATTAAATATCGAAATATAAATATTCACTTCTAGTGAAAATCTATCTATATCCCGCGTGGTTATTGACCTAGCATCAAAATCACAAGCGAGACAGTGATCACTTTATCTGTAATAATGCGCTAAAAATACGCGCATTAATGCTGGCTGAACTTGCCCCTTAATCTTGAAGCAACAGTGTAATAGCCGAGCATAAGCGATAATAATAAATAAAGTTAACCTGGAGTAAGCGACGATGATGGTGGTTCGCCCTATTCGTGCAGATGATTATCCTGCTTTATATGATATAGCTGTAGAATCAGGCCATGGTTTTACTTCCTTGCCGGTCAATGATGAATTGCTTATGCGCAAGATAAGTCGTTCTGAACAATCCTTTGCTAAGCACGTACAGCAACCGGGTGATGAAGGCTATTTATTTGTTTTAGAAGATACCGAAACCAAAGAAGTGTGCGGTACTAGCGCATTAGAAGCGGCAGTAGGCTTAGAAGATGCATTTTACCATTATCATTTAGGTAAAGTGGTGCATAGTTCACGTTCGCTTGGTGTATATAAAACGGTAGATATTCTTACTTTGTGTAATGATTACACAGCAGTAAGTGAGCTTTGCACTTTATTTTTGCGTGAAACAAAACGGCAGAAAAATAATGGCCGTTTATTATCTAAAATGCGCTTCTTATTTTTAGCTGAATTTCCGCAACGCTTTTCAGATCGGGTTATTGCAGAAATGCGTGGCGTGTCCAATACCGATGGCAGTTCGCCATTTTGGCAATGGTTGCAAGAGCATTTCTTTTCGGTTGATTTCCCCACTGCAGATTACTTAACCGGTATAGGGCAAAAGGTTTTTATTGCTGAATTAATGCCGAAATATCCCATTTATGTTAGTTTGCTTAGCAAGCAAGCACAAGCGGCAATTGGTCAGGTTCACGAACACACTAAGCCAGCACTGGCACTGTTACAATCAGAAGGTTTTGCAAGTCGGGGATATGTCGATATTTTTGACGCTGGGCCGACTGTTGAAGCGAGAGTTGAGCATATACGCTCAGTACAAAACAGCCTGCGCTTGCAGGTGGTTATTGGTCAGGTAACGACTGACACAACGTATTTGATATGTAGCACTTGTATTACTGATTTTCGTGCTACCTGTTGTGAATTAGAGGTTGATATACCAAACCAGCAAGCGACTATTTCTGCAGCTGTGGCCACGGCGCTTAATGTGACAAGTGGCGACTGGGTAAGAGTAACCGGTATTTAATTAGGGGATTAAGATGAATAACGCAGTACAGTTTATTAATAATCAATGGCTTGAAGGTAAAGGCGATACTTTTAGCTCTATTGACCCAGCAAAAAACCAGCAAATTTGGCAAGGCCAATCGGCAACTGCAGAGCAAGTTAATCAAGCGATAGCAGCAGCACGCCAAGCCCAATATGACTGGGCAGGACTAGGCTTTGCAGAGCGGGTGGCGATTATTAAAAAGTTTGCTGAATTACTGGCAAGCAATAAAGAACACTTAGCTTTAACTATCGCCCAAGAGACCGGTAAAGCTTTATGGGAATCTCGTACCGAGATTGGCGCTATGATTGGTAAGGCCGATATTTCAATTCGTGCTTATCAAGAACGCACTGGTGATAAAGAAAATGCTATGCCACAAGGCCGAGCGTTTATCCGACATAAGCCGCATGGTGTCGTGGCGGTATTTGGCCCATATAACTTCCCAGGGCATTTACCCAATGGCCATATAGTACCGGCCTTGCTTGCCGGTAATACCATTATATTTAAACCGTCTGAATTAACGCCTAAAGTGGCCGAAGAAACGGTAAAACTATGGCAGCAAGCAGGTTTACCTGCAGGTGTATTAAATTTAGTTCAAGGCGAAGTGGCGACAGGCAAAGCCATTGCCGCTCATAATGATATAGATGGTCTATTTTTTACTGGTAGCTCACGCACCGGACATTATTTACATCAGCAGTTTGCAGGTCGGCCAGATAAAATTTTGGCGTTAGAAATGGGCGGTAACAACCCTTTAATAGTGCAAGACGTTAGTAATGTTGAAGCGGCGGTACATGATATTGTGCAATCAGCCTTTATTTCATCTGGTCAGCGTTGTACTTGTGCCCGTAAATTGTTTTTACCTGCTGATGCCAGTGGCGATGCTATTTTACAGCGCTTAATTGCCGTGACCCGCAATATTAAAGTGGATGTATATGATGCTGCAGAACAACCCTTTATGGGCTCTATGATTTCAGTAGCAGCAGCAAAAGGTATGCTAGCGGTGCAACAAGAGCTAACCGAACTAGGCGGTAAAGTATTGGTTGAAATGCAACATCTGAATGTAGATACTGCATTGATTACTCCAGGGATTATTGAATGTACCGATATCAATAACTTCCCAGACGATGAGCACTTTGGCCCTTTACTAAAAGTGTTCCGTTATACCGATATTGATCAAGCCATTGACGCAGCAAATAACACTAGCTTTGGCTTGTCAGCCGGATTGTTAAGTGACAACGCGGCATTATATCAGCATTTTTTCCGCCGCATTAGAGCCGGTATTGTTAACTGGAATCGGCCAATTACCGGTGCCAGTTCAGCTGCACCTTTTGGTGGCATAGGTGCCAGTGGTAATCATAGAGCCAGTGCCTATTATGCCGCTGATTACTGTGCATATCCGGTAGCTTCAGTTGAATTAGAGCAAGTGTTAATGCCAGAACATTTATCGCCTGGTTTAACCTTTTAAGTAATAGTTATTAGGTCGGGGCTTAGGCCCCGATTTAACGTTAAGCCCGATTCGATTTTTAGTATTAGGTGTATAATTATGGTGACAGATAAAGCCGGCTACGAACATCTTATCCTGTTTTTAACTGAACATTTATCGTTATTTGAGCAGCCAACCGGAGAACTAACAGCTAAGACTATTGGTGAAGCCCTAGAAGAAACCATAGCAGAACAAATTATTAATCTGTGTATGCAACATACTAAGCTAGAAATAAACCACCGCAGTATGATAATTCGTGAAGTCGATAGCATTGTTTACGATATGCAAGAAGTGCTAAGTCGGGTGTTAGATACTAAAGCGACAATAAAGCAATTTGAGCTAATTACAGAAATTTCTATTCTTATCAAAAATTTATTTGATACAGCCATAGCCGAGTTATTCGATTAACTTATCCCAGAGCCGAATTAACTAGATACACCGGCCGATTTTACGTAGAATGTCGCCCTGTTTTTAGCGGGAGTGGCATGATGCAAGCAAAAGTAAAATGGTTAGATAATAATACCTTCGTGGGTCGTTCTGGTAGCGGGCACGCTGTTGTATTTGACGGTAATAAAGATAACAGTACAGCGCCAAGCCCAATGGAAATGGTATTAATGTCTGCAGGTGCTTGTTCATCGGTAGATGTTGTCAGTATTTTACAAAAAGCCCGTCAACAAGTGCAAGATTGTGAAGTGACTTTAACTTCAGAGCGAGCAGAAACTGTCCCCAGTGTATTTACCAAAATCCACTTACATTTTGATGTGACAGGGCAACAGCTAAGTGAAACGCACGTTGAACGTGCAGTAAAGTTATCAGCGGATAAATACTGCTCGGTATCTATAATGCTAACAGGCAGTGTAGAAGTAACACATTCATTTAGTGTCATTAACGTTGAATAAAACAACATTTAAATAACAAGTACACTGAGCAGTCTACGGCGCTGCTTAGTTCTGGAGATTTCGATAAGTGGTTAAACCTTTTGAAAAACTGAAATTACACGGTTTTAACAACCTAACCAAAAGTTTAAGCTTTAGTTTATACGACATTTGTTACGCAAAGACTGAGCAGCATAGACAAGAATATATTGAATATATTGATGAGCAATATAATGCTGATCGTTTAACCGATATATTAACCGAAGTTACCGATATTATTGGTGCTAACGTGTTGAATGTGGCGCGTCAAGATTATGACCCACAAGGTGCTAGCGTAACGATATTAGTAAGCGAAGAGCCAGTATTAGTTAATCCAGACACGACAGAAAATCCAGGACCAAGACCGGATGCCATAGTGGCGCACCTAGATAAAAGCCATATCTGCGTTCATACCTATCCAGAAATTCATCCGCATGATGGTATTTGTACCTTTCGTGCCGATATAGAAGTATCAACATGCGGTATTATTTCACCGTTAAAAGCGTTAAATTTTTTAATTCATAGCTTTGAAACCGATATTGTCACCATTGATTATCGGGTTCGCGGTTTTACTCGCGATATAAGTGGCACTAAGCATTATATTGATCATCCAATAACGTCTATTCAAAACTTTATGGATAATGAAACCAAGCAAGCGTTTCAGATGATCGATGTAAATGTGTATCAAGAAAACTTATTTCATACCAAAATGATGCTTAAAGAAGCAGATTTAAATAATTACCTGTTTGGTGTCGGTACAGACTCGATGACAGAAGCTGAGCAAGAAGAAATAAGCCAAAAAGTATTTCATGAAATGCGTGAAATATTTTATGGCCGTAACTTGCCAGATATTAAGTAATTTATAAATAATTTTGAATAACTGTGAGTAACTTAGAAAGCACTATGCATATAAATACAGCGCAAACTGACCATAAGGTGCCAAGCAACAGAATTGATCATAAATTCTCTATTGCGCCAATGCTCGATTGGACAGATAAGCATTGTCGTTATTTTCACCGCTTACTAAGCCAGCATGCGGTGCTTTATACCGAAATGGTTACCACAGGCGCTATTATTCATGGCAGTGGTGATTATTTAGCTTTTAATGAGGAAGAACACCCGCTGGTATTGCAGTTGGGTGGTTCGGATCCGCAGCAAATGGCCCATTGCGCTAAATTAGCTGAACAACGTGGTTATGACGCCATTAATATTAATGTCGGCTGTCCATCTGATCGGGTACAAAATGGTATGTTTGGCGCATGCTTAATGGCGCAGCCGCAGTTGGTAGCAGATTGTGTTAAAGCCATGCAGGACGTGGTGAGCATTCCAGTATCGGTAAAAACCCGAATTGGAATTGATGATTCTGATGATTATCAGTTTTTACAAGATTTTGTCCAAGTCATGGCCGATGCCGAGTGTCAGCAGTTAGTTATTCATGCCCGTAAAGCGTGGTTAAAAGGCTTAAGCCCGAAAGAAAATCGCGATGTTCCCCCGCTAAATTATCAGCGAGTGTTTCAATTAAAGCGTGATTTTCCGCAGTTAGATATCAGTATTAATGGTGGTGTTAAAACCTTAGCCCAAGCACAACAGCTATTAGAGCATGTGGATGGCGTAATGGTAGGGCGCGAAGCTTATAGCAACCCTATGTTATTAACGGCAGTTGATGGCTTAATTTATGGCAACAGCAGCTTGGTAAGAACCCCACAGCAAGCGGTACTAGATATGCTGCCGTATATAGAGCGACAAATGAGCCAAGGAGCCAGGTTTTGGCATATCGCTCGGCATATGTTGGGCTTATTTCAAGGCATGCCTGGCGCCAGACAGTGGCGTCGTTTGCTGAGTGAACAAGGCCATTTATCGACGGCAACACCAGAATTGTTACTGCAAGCATTACAGAAAATTAGTCAGTTTGAAGATTGCACTATTTAATAGTTTATTTGACTAAATATTAGTTTTATCTAAAAGAGCCAATGCATGCATTGGCTCTTTTTTATTTAACAATATGATTAAAATCATATTGTTATGTTTAATTTTTAAAGTGGCACGGCACTTGAAATACATTGGTTGTAGTATCGATTAATAACATTCAAGGAATATGCTATGAACACTTTAATGATTGCCAGCTTTACCTCGTTACTAAGTATCAGCGCTGTAGCTGAACCTTTAGTTACTGAAACATTTACTACCCCAACACTAGCCACTGAAATACAAACTGATATTCAACAGTATGCAACTCAGCTGTCAACAGAAACTGCGCTGCATGCGCATCAAGCATTGTTTGCGACAGGGCTAAGTTTGCTAAGCAATATTGAGAATGATGCCAAGCAAGATATGGAGTACTTAGTTCAGCACATGATGTTGTTAGCCAAAAAGTTAGCTGCCAGCAGCTTAAAAGCTGAATAACAATGTTTGTGGCGTCAGATTGGTTATTGCTGCTCTTTCTTGGCCCCGTGCTCAGTATGATCCCGGTGTTACTATTTTGGCAGGGTATTAGCATTATGTTGCCGCTTCTGCAAAAAGTAACATGGCTTAACTAAGGGAAAATACCATGTATTGGATAGGAGTTGAGCTGTTGAGTTTCAGTGGTTTTATGTTGGCTTTATGCTGTATTAGCCAACATAAAAAATTAACTAAATATAAGGAAGAAAAATGAATACCGAACAAACAAATGGTTGGTTTTGTGCCCGACACCAACGTAAAATTTCGGGTGTTTGCGCTGGATTTGCAGATTATTATCAGCAGCCAAGATGGTTGATTCGTTTATTGGCAGTGTTGTTATTAATTACCGCCCCTTTACTAACTATTAGCGCGTATTTTATCGGCGCAGTGCTATTACCGCAGCGCTAAATAAAAATATTTTTGGTCTTAATTCATTAACATAGACTGAAATGTTGACAGGTTACATGCTGTTAACTGGACGCAACTGGTGTAATATAAGCTTATATTAATCAAGGAGCGTGCAAATGCGTATACTGTCAACTAAGTTGCTGTTATCAATACTGCTGCTATTAAGCCCCTCGTTGTTTGCCGAACCAACAACGGCTATAGATGTACAAAATGCTGAAGTACGCCAGCCACTGTTTGGCCGTAGCGTCACCGCAGGTTATTTAACATTACAAAACAATTCTGACCAAGCTGTAAGCCTAATAACGGTTACTAGCGATGCTTTTCAGCGCGTTGAGTTACATCAACATAGCCATAAAAACGGTGTGATGCGCATGGAGCAAGTTAATAGCATAACCGTAGCTGCGGCGAGTGTGGTTAACTTCACACCAGGTGGTTTACACTTAATGCTATTTGAACCGACTACAGAACTTGCCGTCGGTGATACAATATCTTTACAGTTACAATTTTCTAATCAGCAGCAGCTTAAAATCATTGTGCCTGTTGTTGCACTGCCAAAACGTTAAGGAATAATAATGGGCAATTTTAAATTAATTAGCTTTGGTGCACTAATACTACTGGTTGTGATGTATTTAACAGCTTGGTGGGTGAGTAGTGAGCCTGATTTATTAGTAGCAGAAATCAATCAGAGTCAGCAAGCATTAGGCGAGCGTGCGCCCGTTGGCTATAGCACCACTACCGCATTAATACGGGTGAGTGAAACTTTGCTAAATAAAAGTGGTGGTTATTTATCAAATGATATTATGCCGCCCTTTAGCTTGCTAGATAATATGCCCGCATGGGAGCTGGGTGTATTAGAAATGTCGCGAGATTTAGCATTGGCTTTGCGTAAAGATTTAAGTCGCTCACAGTCGCAATCGACAGAAAATAAATTTTTAAAAGTGGCCCAGCCGCAGTTTAATATTGACCATAAAAGTTGGGCTATTCCCAGTGCAGAATCGGAATATAAAAAGGCGATTGGCCAGTTATACTTATATCGTGAAGAATTAATAGATCCGGCAAAACCAGACAGTCAATTTTATGCCCGTGCCGATAACTTGCGTGATTGGCTTAAAGCGGTTGAAAAACGTTTAGGTAGCTACTCGCAACGCTTAAGTGCCAGTGTTGGTCAAGATAGATTAAATACCGACTTAGCCGGCGATGCGTCTGCGCGGCAATCAACTAATGCACCATCGCTACGTAATATTAAAACCAGCTGGTGGAAAATTGATGATGAATTTTACGAAGCGCGCGGTGCGGCTTGGGCGTTATTGCACTTTTTAAAAGCGGTAGAAGTCGACTTTGCCGATACCTTAGAGCGTAAAAATGCCATGATCAGCTTGCGGCAAATTATTCGTGAACTTGAGGCAACCCAACAATCTATTTGGAGCCCAATGATTTTAAATGGCAGTGGCTTTGGTTTATTAGCCAATCACAGCCTTGTAATGGCCAATTACATTTCTCGAGCTAATGCAGCTTTAATTGATTTATCAGAACTATTAACACAAGGGTAAGAAAATACATGAAAAAAACAGCACTAGCACTTAGCATGGCCGGCATGCTACTGGCTCCGACAATTCAAGCTGATACTTTGCTTGGTTTATATGTTGGCGCAGATGCATGGCGTACAGCTACTGACGGTGGCTTTGGATATACTGAGCAATTTCAATCACTCAATTTTTCTGATAAAACACAAGCGTCATATTATGTTGCCTTTGAACACCCATTACCGCTAATCCCAAATGTTCGTATTCAGCATACGCCTTTAGATGCTAACGGTATGACAACCTTAGGCAGTGATTTACGTCTGAGTAATCAAACTTTTCAATCGGGCGCGTCTGTAAACAATCAAGTCAATTTAACCAGTACCGATTATATTTTATATTATGAATTGCTTGATAATGGCTTAATCAGCTTAGATTTAGGTTTAAATGCCAAATACATTAAAGGCAGTGTCTATATGTCTGATAACACAACAGGCATTGCTGCTGGACAAAATGCCTCTGAAGTTGTGCCTACGGTATATGCAGCAGCAACGATAGGCCTACCGTTAACGGGCTTAGAAGTTTTTGCTAGCGGTAGTTATATTTCATATGATGATAATCGGGTTTATGATGTTCAAGCGGGTGTTGCTTATGCATTATTAGACAATATAGCCATAGATTTACGGCTAAAAGCAGGTTATCGTGCGGTTAACCTTAAGCTAGATGATATTGATCATTTATATACTGATATCGATTTTAGCGGAGCTTTTGTTGGACTAGAAGTCCACTTTTAATGCTAATAGCGCAGGTTAAATAAATCTGCGCTTTAACCAAATTTAACAACGATACCTATAGATTGTTGTTAACTAAGCGAGATCTGGTTCTATTTTGCTAAATTTTTATCGGCAGTTAACCTTGCCTTGGTTAGTTGCAGTTAGCCTAATGTTAGTATTTACCGCAACTTGGTATCAATATGAGGCAAAGCTACAACAACGGGCTCAAGTACAGCAGTTTTCTGCAGCGTTGCAATTAGCTGTTGCACCTTATTTGGCTGCACGTAATTATCAAGCCCTAGGTAATCATCTTGGCCATGCCAGTGCAGTAAGTAGTTTACCTATTCAAGCCATCGCATTACTCTCTAGTTCAGGTACAATTTTAGCTGCTACCCAAGCCGATAATGTGTCAGAACAAAGCATCCAGCAGCAATATTTGGCCAGCCAAAATGTGACCAGTTATCAACTGCAGAAAGTAGATCATTTATTAGTCTCAGTCCAGCCTGTATCTGCTTTACAGTTAACACCCACGGTTAATATGCCAATTGATAATTCCGGGCAGTTTTATTTGTTAATTATGGTTGAATATAAATTAGCATTTGCGGTCTGGTTATTACCTATGTTGGTGGTATTTATATTTGGTTCAATAGTATTAATTTGGATTAGAAATGCATTAGCGCAACAGCAATTACTCCAACAAGTTGATATTAGTTTAGTTGCCCATAAATTACGCCAATTACAACAAGGCCAACTTAACTGCCGTATAGATGAGCAGTTAATGCCAGATTTAGAGCCTATTAAGCAAAGCTTCAATGCCTTGTCTGAGCAATATTCTGCCCATCAGATTAGCCTGCAGCAACAAATTTCACATCAAGAAAGTAAGCTAGAAACTTCGCAGCTTTCGCTAGTAGAAACCAGCAATCACACAAAAAAATTACAGCAGCAACAAGCTGAATACCAACATTATTTAGCTTACTGTATTAAAAATTTACAGTTAGTTTGTCAGCAAAAGTCGGGCTTTGAAGCGGCTGAATTAGCCCAGCTAGTTAGCAGCCAATTAACCTTATTAAAGTTACTAGCTCTTGATAGCCCACTTGGCACGGAAAAATTGCAGTTAACAGCCGTAGTCGCAGAGCAATTGGTAGAATATCAAACCTGGTTTAACGCTAAACACATTAAATTTTACTTGTTTGAAGCAGCGGCTAATGCCAGCCATACAATCAACTTTAATCCCTTTGCTTTAAATGCATTAATAGCAGCTTTACTGCAAGTAACCCTTAGAAACGTTGCTGTAACTGAAATAACCTTACGGATTGAATTGGAGGTTAACGATACAGTCAGTTCACTAAATATTAGTGTGGTCAGTGATGGCGAGGGCTTGTCAGCAAGACAACGGCAATTATTTGATGCTGATGATATTACTCGTTTACATTGGCAAGAAGTTGATTATGCAATCTTAGCTGTATTAATAAAACAGTTGCATATAACTAAACAAGTATACTCTTTAGAAGGCTTGGGTTGTACCAGTAAGCTGGTTATTCCATTACCATTAGCAGAACCAATTTCGCTAAAACCGCTGTCGAGTATTTTATTATTTGATGCTGATACAGAGCACTTACAAGAGCGCAAACAAGCACTAGCAGATCTAGCAACCCAAGTAACGTATTGTTCTGATTTAGCCTGCTTAGAATTTAATGCCGAACAGGCTAGCAAAGATAATATTATTATATTTTTACCCCCGCCGGTAACCCTGAGTTTATGGCAACAAACCTTAGAAAAATTAGCCAAGAATAGTAAAATACACTGCTATGCTAGTTTTGATAGCATTGAAGTTTGGCAACAAGCGTTAGGTCACTTAGTCCAGACAGAGCTATTTTCGTTACAGAGTTTTTTGAGCAATGCGGCGAGTGATACCATTAGCCCGTCATCAACAAAATTATTAGTGGTAGATGACAATCAAACTAATTTAGCCTTTATACAGGTATTATTAAAAGATAAACCTATTGAGTTAACATTGGCTAGTGCAGGCCAAGAAGCATTAGCGTTGTGTCAACAGCATCAGTTTGATGTGATTTTATTAGATATCCAGCTACCCGATATTAATGGTATCGAGGTAGCTAAGCAGTTACGGGCATCAGATAATTATCAACACATACCTATATTAGCTTTCACCGCCCATGCTTTACAGCACGAAAAAGCTGAGTTTATTGCGGCGGGTATGAATGATGTAATTTTAAAACCATTGCAAGCTGATAAATTACAGCAGATCCTGCAATGGTGTACGCTAAACAAACTGGCCTAAATACACCCTAAAGTTAACCTACACTGTCAATTACCTTTTCGCCACAGACGGCCATGGCAAATTTTCAAACGGAACCGTTGTAGGTAATTGTGCTATCTATCGAATCTGTTATCCCTTCTGCAATCATTTTTCCAATCTATTGTGCCTAGCAATAATTTAATAATAATAAGTAAAGTTGAAGCAAGTAAATTTGCTGTGTTGATATTTGCTAATGCGCATACTGAACTTAATGGCTAATATTGGTTTGTGGTGTCTCCAAAATAAATAATAATATTAATACAGGCTGTTATTTTGTTAATCTTACTTTATAGTTAAATGTGATTTACTGTGCACTTGTGTTATGTGCAGGTAGTGGTTTTACGGATAATCGTAATTAGTCTATGAAAAGGATTGAGTCGCCGTGTCTAAAATAACAGAACAGGATTTTCTGTTTGCAGCAGAAGATACCGTTACCTCGGTAATAGCTAAGCCAAGTTTAGAGCCTTGGCAGATACTTGTTGTTGATGACGACGCCGAAGTACATACCGTCACAACGTTAGCATTAAATGATTTACAGGTATTCAATAGAACACTCACTTTTCATCATGCCTATAATGGTGAAGAGGCGATTCAATACTTAAAAAAGCGCCCTGATATCGCTGTAGTCTTATTAGATGTGGTGATGGAATCTGATGATGCTGGCTTAATTGTGGTACAGCGGATTCGTGAAGAGTTGCAACTAGACGAAATCCGTATAGTGTTACGTACCGGCCAGCCGGGTTATGCACCTGAAGAAAAAGTAATTAAACAATACGATATAAACGATTATAAAACCAAAACCGAGCTTACCCGCGGAAAGTTAGTCACCGCTATTATTGGCGCAATCCGCTCTTATCAGCAAATTCGAACCATTAATCAAAGCCGGCGTGGACTTGAAAAAATTATCAATTCAGCAGCCAATTTACTAGAGCATCAATCATTACATAGTTTTTCTGAGGGGGTATTAACCCAAATTTCATCGCTGCTTGGCTTACCCGCGGAAGGGATTGTTTGTGCGCAAATAGAAGATGATGGCTCAGCAAGTGACAGAGTATATGTGTTAGGCGCTGCAGGTGCCTATGCGCCATTTATAAAGTGCCTGCTTGAACGAATTCAAGATGCTGAAATTATTCAACAAATTCGTCAATGCTTATATGATAAAAAGCATCTGTTATATCCGCAAGCAACCGTTTTGTATTTAGGTAATAAACAATATAATGCTGCGGTTTACTTGCAAACCAACCAGCCAATTTCTGAGTTAGATCAGCAATTAATAGAGTTATTTTTAAGTAATATTTCTATTGGCTATCAAAATGCTGCTCTATTTCAGCAACTAAAGCATACCGCTTATATCGATGCCTTAACCAAAATGCCTAATCGCAATGCGTTTATTAACCTTTTGCAGCAAATTCGGCAGGGTGAGGCAGAACATAGTGCGGTGGCATTAATCGATATTAAGCATTTTTCTGATATTAATGATGGCTTAGGCCATGATGTCGGTAACGAATTTTTAATTGCCGTTGCTATGCGATTAAACGAGCACTTTGTTTTGCCAGCCCAGTTAGCAAGGGTAGACACTGATGTTTTTGCTGTCATTGGTCATAGTGATATTGTTAGCCCAGATGCGATTAATGCGGCTTTTATCCAGCCTTTTTTAGTGGCAGGACATAGATTACAGTTAAGAGTTAATGTTGGTTTTTGTCGGTTGCAAGATACTGATAGCCAGGCATTAAGTATTTTAAAGTCTGTCACAATAGCGCTTAATAGGGCTAAAAAAAGTCTAACCTCTAGCCATCAATATTATCTGCCAGAAATGGCACAGCAACTGAGCAGTAGGTTAACGTTACTGCGAAAATTAGGTCAAGATTTTGCTCAGCATAAGTTGCAGCTGTGGTATCAACCGCAAGTTTCGCTACAGACTAAACAGATTGTTGGCGTGGAAGCGTTACTGCGCTGGCCGCAAGATAATGGCGACTTTATTTCACCCGCGACATTTATTCCACTAGCTGAATATTCAGGCCTAATCATTGAGATTGGTGACTGGGTTATCCAGCAAGCATGTATGCAAATTAAACAGTTAAGTCAACTGGGCTTTAGAATACGCATTGCGGTAAATGTATCGATGCAGCAATTTCGTAGCCCAAATTTTGTGCAGTCGGTTATGGATAATATTAATCATTATCAGATTGATGCTAAGCAGCTAGAAATTGAAATTACTGAATCAATTGTCATGGATGAACCTCAAACGGTGATAAAGGCGCTACAACAGTTAAAAGCCATAGGGGTTAATATTGCTATTGATGATTTCGGGATGGGATTTTCATCGTTAAGTTATATTCAAAAATTGCCATTAGATCGAATTAAAATTGATCGGGCATTCGTTGCTAATATGGTTAACGAAGTAAGTGTAGCGAAAAGCTCTGATCAAGTGCTGGTAGAAACCATAATACGCTTAGGGAAAAAGCTACAACTAGTCACTATTGCTGAAGGGGTAGAAGACGCAGCACAACAACAAGCATTGATCGCCTTAGGTTGTGACGAAATGCAAGGCTATTTTTTTGCTAAACCAATGCCTGCAACTGAGCTAACACGATTGTTGCAGCAGAAAATAGCCGCAAATAAAATAAGTTAATTAATGACGATGAAAAAAACCAGCGTTTAGCTGGTTTTTTGATTCTGCTTAATAATAACAAAGGTTATTTTTTCGCCCGTTCAAACGAAGTTAAAATCTCAGCTTTAGCGGCAGCAATATCGCCCCAGCCATTAATTTTAACCCATTTACCGGCTTCTAAATCTTTATAGTGCTCGAAAAAATGTTGAATTTGCTGTTTTAATAATTCTGGCACATCATTGATATCTTTAATATCGTCATACAGTTTAGTCAGTTTACTTACTGGTACCGCTATTACTTTAGCATCTTCACCGGCTTCGTCTGACATGTGTAACACGCCTACAGGGCGACATTTAATCACTGCACCTGGCACTAATGGGTATGGCGTTGGCACTAAAACATCTACTGGATCGCCATCTAGTGACAAAGTGTGATTTACATAGCCATAATTGCACGGGTAAAACATCGGTGTTGACATAAAACGGTCAACTAAAATAGCGCCAGTGTCTTTATCTACTTCATATTTTACCGGATCAGCATTTGCTGGGATCTCAATAATAACATTAATTTCTTCCGGTAAGTTATTACCAGCCGTGATATCGCTTAAGCTCATCAGCTTTTCCTTAGGTTCATAAAAATTGCCGCTTATTATAGCGGGCGCGACAAAAATCGCTACGATTGATGGTAATTAATACACGTTTCTACTTCGTGTTTTGAGCCTAAGATAACGGCAACACGTTGATGAATATTTTCCGGTTGAATTTCCATAATGCGCTGATAGCCAGTTGAACTGACGCCACCGGCTTGTTCAACTAAGAAACTCATCGGGTTTGCTTCATACATTAATCTTAATTTATCCGGTTTATTAGCATCTTTAGTATCAGTGGGGTACATAAAAATACCACCACGGCATAGTACGCGATGCACATCACCGACCATGGCGGCTATCCAGCGCATATTAAAGTTTTTACCTCGCTTACCCGTTTTACCTTGCAGCAAATCATCGATATATTGCTGCATAGGGGCTTGCCAATAGCGTTGATTAGACATGTTTATAGCAAATTCAGCGGTATATTTTGGAATGCTGGCTAGCTCTTCAGTTAATAAGAAACCACCATAGGTTTTATCTAAGGTATATATTCTAGTGCCTTTGCCGGTGGTCAGCGCTAACATAGTCGATGGGCCATACAGCACATAACCCGCCGCAATTTGGGCGGTGCCGGGTTGTAAAAATTGACTTGGATCATCAGCTGCTAAATGGGCTTGTGCTGGTAAAATTGAAAATATGGTACCGATTAAACTATTAATATCAGTATTTGATGAGCCATCTAATGGATCAAAGGTCACTAAATACTGACCTTGTGGATTGCCGGCTACGGTGTCGTCTTCTTCTTCAGAACTAATTGCCTTGACTAGACCGGTTTCTAAAATGACTTCTTTTAATAGCTCATTAGCAATAATATCCAGTTTTTTCTGGGTTTCACCTTGAATATTCTCACCTAAGGTAGAACCTAATACACCAGCTAACTCGCCTTGGCTGACCCGAAATGATATTTCACGACAGGCTGCCAATATAGTTTTTATCAGCGAAATTAAGTTACTATCAACATTGTCCTGTTGAAGTACGGGGGAAATACGGCGCATTTTTGCTTCCTTTTCTCGGCTGTTAGTCAGGGTAAAATAATAGAGCTAGACTATTTTAATGAATTTACCGCTAAATTGCAGGTGTCATTACGACTTTGTGCGTAATTGCTGTAAAAGAGGCAAATTAAGCACAGGAAAAGCTATGCATATTCATATTCTTGGCATCTGTGGCACCTTTATGGGTGGCATTGCGGCTATTGCAAAATCTCTGGGACATACAGTTACCGGTTCCGATGCGAATGTTTATCCACCAATGAGCACTCAATTGGCCGAATTAGGCATCAGTTTAACCCAAGGCTATGATCCCGTTCAGTTAGAACCAGCACCAGACTTAGTGATTATAGGCAATGCTTTATCACGCGGAAATCCTGCCGTTGAATATGTATTAAACTCGCATTTACGCTACACATCAGGACCGCAATGGTTAGCCGAACAGGTATTGCAAGACCGCTGGGTATTAGCGGTATCTGGCACCCACGGCAAAACCACAACCAGTACTATGTTAGCTTGGATTTTAGACTATGCCGGTTTAAAACCAGGTTTTTTAATCGGTGGTATACCGCAGAATTTTGATTGCTCAGCACGCTTAGGTGAGTCGCCGTTTTTTGTTATTGAAGCCGATGAATACGACACAGCCTTTTTTGATAAACGCTCTAAGTTTGTTCATTATCGACCGCGTACTTTAGTGATTAATAATCTTGAATATGATCATGCTGATATTTTCCCTGATTTAGCGGCCATTCAACGTCAATTTCACCACTTGTTACGTATGGTGCCTAGTAATGGCCTAGTGTTATCACCTGAAGACACGGTAGCGGTTAAACAAACGCTGGATATGGGCTGTTGGAGCGAACGGCAATGTTATGGCACAGATTGGCAGGCAGAGCTTATTAACGCCGATGGTAGTGCCTTTACGGTGTTCTATCAGCAACAGCCTTTAGGTGACTTACACTGGTGTTTAAGCGGGCAGCATAATGTTGAAAATGGTATAATGGCGCTGGCCGCGGCACGACATGCTGGCGTGCCGGTGAGCATAGGGTTAGAAGCATTAGCTAAGTTTATTGCGCCTAAAAGACGGATGGAATTAAAAGCTCAGATTAATAATATTCGGGTCTATGATGATTTTGCTCATCATCCCACAGCCATTAACACCACCTTGCAAGGTATCTGTGCGCAAGTTAATGGCAATAATAAAGCCGGGCGAGTATTAGCGGTTTTAGAACCAAGATCCAATACCATGCGTATGGGGGTTCACCAGGCCGCGTTACCTGCAGCTTTAGCCTTAGCCGATCAGGTTTATTTATACGAACCTGCTAATGCTAATTGGTCGTTAGAAACCTTAACACGGGCTTTAGCCCCTAAGGCCAGTTTGTCGCATGATATTGAGCAACTAGTGCAGATGTTAACTGAACAAGCGCAGCCTGATGATAGTATTGTCATTATGAGTAACGGTGGATTTGGTGGCGTGCACGATAAGCTTATTGCCGCCTTAAAGCAGAAATGGAAAACAGAATGAATCAACAGTTAGCAGTTGCGCCTTTACAGCAAATAACCTTAGCCTTTACTGGCGCGTCAGGTGCGGTTTATGGCTGGCGCTTGTTAGAAATTTTATTAGGCCAAGGCATTAAAGTCCATTTGCTGATATCGAGTGCCGCACGAGTAGTATTTGCTACTGAGCATAATATTAAGCTGGCAGGCTCTGCTGAAAAATGTACGGCACAATTAATTGAAACTTTTGGCTGTGATGCCAATTTAATTACCGTTTACGGTAAAGATGATTGGTTTTCTCCAGTAGCCTCGGGCTCTGCTGCACCGCGTATTATGGTGGTGTGCCCTTGTTCAACCGGTACGGTTGCGGCTATTGCCCATGGCATGAGTGATAACTTAATTGAACGCGCTGCCGATGTGGTTATTAAAGAGGGCGGCAAACTTATTTTGGTGCCACGTGAAAGCCCACTAAGCGCCATTCATTTAGAAAATTTGCTTAAACTAGCCCGTAACGGGGTGACGATTATGCCCGCTGCGCCAGGCTTTTATCATCAGCCCAGCCAAATTAGCGATTTAGTCGATTTTATGGTGGCTAGAATTTTAGACCATTTGCAATTGCCTCATCAGTTACTAGCGCGTTGGGGCTACAGTGGCAACATCGATAATGGTAACAGCAATAAATAGGAGAACAGTGTTGAACTTAGCGTTAGATATTCAGCAACTTCATAAAGTGTACAAAAGCGGCACTGTGGCGCTTAAAGGTATTGATTTACAGGTGCAGCAAGGTGAGTTTTTTGCCTTGTTAGGGCCAAATGGCGCCGGTAAAAGTACCTGTATTGGTATTATTAGCTCGTTAGTGAATAAATCCCAAGGTAGCGTAAAAGTATTTGGCCATGATCTTGATAACGCGTTAGAGCAAGCCAAACAGCAAATCGGCTTAGTACCGCAAGAGTTTAATTTTAATCAGTTTGAAACCGTACTACAGGTGGTGGTTAATCAAGCCGGTTATTATGGTGTACCCCGTAAAGTTGCCCTACAGCGCGCCGAGAAATATCTAGGCCAATTAGGCTTATGGGATAAACGATTTGCCCGTTCGCGTGAGCTTTCGGGTGGCATGAAACGACGGCTAATGATTGCCAGAGCGTTAATGCATGAACCTAAGCTGTTGATCTTAGATGAACCTACAGCGGGTGTTGATATTGAGCTACGTCGTTCGATGTGGGACTTTTTACGCCTTATTAATAAGCAAGGCGTGACTATTATTCTTACGACCCATTATTTAGAAGAAGCCGAAAGCTTATGTCGTAATATCGCTATTATTGATAATGGCCAAATCATTGAAAACACATCAATGAAAAGCTTACTAGCCAAGCTAACTCGTGAAACCTTTATTCTAGATTTAGCCACTAATCCAAACCAGCTGCAGTTAGAGAATGTTAGCTGGCGAGCGATAGATGATCATAGCATTGAAGTCGACATTGAAAAGCAGCAAGGTTTAAATGCTATTTTCGAGCAATTATCCCAGCAACAGATCACTGTGTTATCGATGCGCAATAAGGCAAACCGACTAGAAGAATTGTTTGTTAACTTAGTTGAAACGGGTCGAGGAGCTAAGGCATGATCAAAACCACTTATTGGGTCGCGTTAAAAAGTATTTTAACTAAAGAAACCAATCGTTTTTTACGAATATGGGTGCAAACCCTAGTGCCGCCGGCGATTACTATGGCGCTGTACTTTGTTATTTTTGGTAATTTAATAGGCTCGCGTATCGGCGATATGGGCGGCTTTAGCTATATGGCGTTTATAGTACCGGGATTAATTATGATGTCGGTCATAACCAGCTCTTATTCTAATGTCGCCTCGTCTTTTTTTAGTGCTAAATTTCAACGTAATGTCGAAGAGTTATTAGTGGCACCGGTACCAAATTATATTATTATATTGGGCTACGTTGGCGGCGGTATGGCGCGTGGCATGCTGGTTGGCTTAATTGTGACGCTACTGTCGTTATTTTTTGTATCGATTCAAATCCATAATATTGCCGTGATCATTATTACCGTAATGCTAACCTCTATGTTATTTGCACTGGGCGGTTTAATTAATGCTATTTATGCTAAAAGCTTCGATGATATCAGTATCATTCCTACCTTTGTGTTAACGCCATTAACGTATTTAGGTGGCGTATTCTACTCATTAAGTTTATTACCGGAATTTTGGCAAAAAGTGGCGATATTAAATCCAGTCGTATATATGGTTAATGCGTTCCGCTACGGTTTTTTGGGTATTTCTGATGTCAGTTTATCGGTAGCACTAACCGTTGTGTTTAGTTTTATTGTGCTGATGTTTAGCTTTGCATTATATTTAATTAATCGCGGCATAGGTCTGCGCAGCTAAGCTAACATTTTATTTTGCAAAGTAATGGCTTCATCATTGCTAATTAAAAGCTAAAAAATAGCTTGGTAATTGCTCAGTTGTAACTTAATGATAGCTACGTTATAACTGAGCATTAAATGAGTAGCAGCGCCGTTTTACACAGAACTTTTTACAAAGTTTTTTGCAGACTTTTTTTTGCAGTTGCAGTAAAGTGAGCGACTTTCTTAACCGGCTCGGCAATATTAACGCCAGTATGTAGCGTGGTACTACAAGTATGACAGAACCAATACAACGGCAGGCAACTGCGTCTGAAGAATCGCTGATACGCATCTTCACCATACCAGAAGCACCCGATTCAACGTTAAGTATTATTGAGCAAAATTTGTCGCAAAACCTAGCTGGCTTTTTACGCAACAGTATTGTCGCGTTAGAAAAGCCGTTATGGCAAATTGAGCGTGATTTTCAAGCCCATCAAATACCCGAAATGCCGGAGTTTGTATCCGACTACGCTGAGCAGTTGATGCAAAAGCTAGTGGCTCATTCAGTGCACACGGCATCGCCCAGCTTTATTGGTCATATGACATCGGCTTTACCATATTTTGTATTGCCGCTATCAAAAATGATGGTGGGCTTAAATCAAAACTTGGTAAAAATTGAAACATCTAAAGCCTTTACGCCGATGGAACGTCAAGTATTAGGTATGATGCACCATTTGGTGTATGGCGAAGCCGATGGCTTTTATAAAAAGTGGATGCACAGTGCTAATCACTCCCTAGGTGCATTTTGCTCTGGTGGTACCGTCGCTAATATTACTGCTTTATGGATAGCTCGGAATCGCTTGCTAAAAGCTGATGGTGAGTTTCGTGGTATCGCCCGCGAAGGCTTGTTTCGAGCTATGCAGCATTATAATTATCAAGGCTTAGCTATTTTAGTCTCAGAGCGCGGTCATTACTCATTGGGTAAAGCGGCAGATATTTTAGGTATTGGTCGTGATGCCTTAATTGCAATTAAAACTGATGCTAATAATAAAATTGATGTCACCGAATTAGCCAATACTATGGCTGAGCTGACGGCACGTAATATACGCGTAATGGCAGTAGTAGGCGTAGCAGGCACGACCGAAACCGGTAATGTAGACCCTTTGCATCAATTAGCTGATTTAGCCGAACAATATCAATGTCATTTCCATGTCGATGCGGCGTGGGGGGGCGCAACCTTATTTTCTGAGCGTTATCGCCATTTATTAGCCGGTATTGAACGTGCAGACTCGGTTACTATAGATGCCCACAAACAGATGTATGTGCCTATGGGCGCCGGCATGGTGGTCTTTAAGCATCCATCGGATGCCCATGCGATAGCGCATCATGCTGAATATATTTTGCGCAAAGGCTCTAAAGATTTAGGCAGCCAAACCTTAGAAGGTTCTCGGCCGGGTATGGCGATGCTGGTCCATGCATGCTTACAAATTATTGGCAGTGCCGGTTATCAGATTTTAATTGATCGCAGCCTAGAAAAAGCCCGTTATTTTGCCAAGTTAATTATGGACAATAGTGACTTTGAACTGATTACCGAACCCGAGCTGTGCATACTGACATACCGTTACGTGCCAGCGTCAGTGCAAAAAGCCATGGCTAAAGCAAATCCTGCGCAGCTACAGCGTTTTAATGAATTGCTAAATGGCATGACAAAATTTATCCAGAAACGGCAGCGCGAAGAGGGTAAATCTTTTGTTTCTCGTACCCGCTTAACCCCAGCCAAATATCAGCGCCAAGAAACCATCGTCTTTCGCGTAGTATTAGCTAACCCTTTAACAACAGAACAAATATTGCACGATGTATTACTCGAGCAGGATCATATTGCTCAGCTTGATAAAGAGTTTTATCCTAAACTGCTACAGTTAGCAAAGAAACTGGCCGCTTAGCGGCCAGTTTTAATCTCACTGATTATTCGCTTTAAGCTAATGGATAGCAGCGCTGCAACAAAGTGATTAAGGTTTGTCCTATGCTAAATTTGCAGCTATTATCTGATGATATGCTATAGCAAAGGATTGATTTTATGCGTTATCTTCTATTGATATTACCCTTATGTATTAGCCTGCTTGGCTGTCAAAGTGCTTACTATTCGGCAATGGAAAAAGTAGGTGTGCACAAACGCGATATTTTGGCTGATAGAGTGGAAGAGGCTCAGGAATCGCAGCAAGATGCTCAACAGCAGTTTAAATCTGCGCTAGAACAATTTAGCAGCTTAATTAAGTTTGATGGCGGTGATTTACAACGGGTGTATCAAGCAACTGATAAAGAATATCAGGCCTGTAATGCTGCGGCAGAAGAAGTGACTAAACGCATCGACAGTATAGAAGCCGTTGCTGATGATTTATTTGCTGAGTGGCAGGATGAACTTGATTTATATAACAACAAAAAGTTAAAGCAAGATAGCGCTAATAAGCTAACCGATACTAAACGTCAGTATAATAGCTTGTTAAAATCTATGCGTATTGCTGAAAAAAGTATGCAGCCAGTTTTATCTTCACTAAGAGATAATACCTTGTATTTAAAACATAATTTAAATGCTAAGGCCATAGGTGCGTTGCAAGGTGAGTTTAATTCAGTGCAAAGAGATATTAACCAGCTGATTGATAATATGAATACAGCTATTGCCGAGTCTGAACAGTTTGTAAGAGCCTTAAAACAAAAATAATCTAAGTCGCGTAGTTGCTGTGCTGATATTGACGGTGCTGTATTAAAATTAAACAGAGGAGATATAGCTTATGGCTGGTCAAGGTTCTGGCGGGAATGTTATTGCCGCTTTATGTAACATATTTATTCCGGGCTTAGGTCAGTTAGTACAGGGGCGTATTTTCGCCGCTATTATTTTTTTTCTAATTTGTGCTGCCGGTTATGCGTTATGGTTTTTAGTCATTCCCGCCATTATTGCCGCTATTGTCCATTTATGGTCTATTATTGATGCGGCTAAATTTAGGGCTTAAGTACTTCCGACAATGCTAATGGACTAAGCTTGTAGCTTAAGTTGGCACGCTGAGGCTAGACACTATAATAGTTTAAGCATAGCCACAGCGATTTCCAGCTATAGGTTTGTTACAAGTTTATACTTCGATGTTATCGATTAGTCGGGTGCTACCGACAAAGATAGCGGCTAAAATCACTTTCTTATCTGTTTCGGCAGTAGCTAAAGCAAGTGAACTCGTTTGACTAATATTGATATAATCAGCGGTTAATCCTAGCTCACTTAATTGCTGTTTAGCTGCTTGCTCTAATGCGCGGTAATTATGATCACCAGCAACGATTTTTTGCTTTAATTGCTGCAACACTTGATATAACTGAGGCGCTTGTGCGCGCTGCTCTGGGGTTAAATAGTTATTACGTGAACTCAGAGCTAAACCATCTTCTGCACGCTCTGTACTCACGCCTACAACCTGAATAGGCATTGATAAATCAGCCACCATTTGGCGAATAATAGCCAATTGCTGATAATCTTTTTCGCCAAAACAGGCAATATCAGGCTGGACTAAATTAAATAGCTTACAGACAATAGTAGAAACACCGCGAAAATGGCCTGGTCGACTCTCACCGCAATGTAAGTCACCTAAAAATGGCACGTCAACAAAGGTTTGTTTATCTAAACCTTGTGGGTACATCATTTCAGGTGTCGGGGTAAATACCGCATCGGCTTGGTGGACAGATAAGCCAGCGCAATCTTGCTCCAAACTGCGTGGGTAATTAGCCAGATCTTCATTTTTACCAAATTGCATTGGGTTAACAAAGATACTGACAATAACCCGGTCGGCCTGCTGTTTGGCAACATCGACTAAGCGTAAGTGGCCTTGATGAAGATTACCCATCGTTGGTACGAATGCGATGCGCTCGCCATTGCGTCGCCAAATAGCGATTTGCTCACGCAGTTGCGCGATTGAAGTTAATAATTTCATAATTAGTTAAAACTGTGCTCGGCTGCTGGAAAAATACCACTTTTTACTTCGCTAACAAAGGTACTGATGGCACTGCGGATCTCACCAGTTTGCTGTAAATAGTTTTTAGAAAACTTAGGTATATAACCACTGCTAATGCCCATAATATCGTGCATAACCAACACTTGACCATCAGTAACATTGCCGGCACCAATACCAATAACCGGAATTGTTAATGCATCGGTAATACGTTTTGCTAAAGCTGTCGGGATACATTCTAATACGAGTAGCTGGATACCCGCAGCTTGTAATGCTTGGGCTTGGGTTAATATAGAGTCGGCTTGCTCGTTACTTTTGCCTTGCACTTTAAAACCACCAAAAACATGTACTGATTGCGGGGTTAACCCTAAGTGGCCACACACAGGTACGCCACGTTCAGTTAAAGCTTTTATGGTGGGCAACAAAAATTCACCACCTTCCAGCTTAACCATATTGGCACCGGCTTGCATCAGCGGCATCACATTTTGTAATGTTTGCTCTAAAGTACCGTAGCTCATAAAAGGCATATCTGCGATAACAAACGCATCTGCGGCGCCGGCTCTAACTGAGCGTGTATGGTAAGCAATATCATTAATGGTTACTGGCAACGTATCGCTGTGGCCTTGTAATACCATACCTAAAGAATCACCGACTAATAATATTTCTACGCCTTGTTCGGCAAATAATTTAGCAAAGCTAGCATCATAGGCAGTAAGCATGGTAATTTTTTCAGCTTGCTGCTTCATTTTCTGTAACACGGCGGTGTTAATTTTGGCCATTATATTCTCGTCTTACTTGTCACGCAGGTTGCGCAAGATCGCACAAACCCTAGTTGGCTGCAACTATGGCATAAATTAGCTGTAATAGTTGCTTAGTTCATGCAAGCCATTTTTAGGGACTTGCGTTAGTAAATGCTGTAATACAGTTCCATCGGGTAGTATCAGCTCTGGGGCTATTTCTGCCAATGGATATAAGACAAACTCGCGTTGGCTTAAGCCATAATGCGGTACTGTTAAACGCTCGGTACTAATTATCTGCTGACCATATAGTAAGATATCTAAATCTAAGGTTCTGGGTCCCCAGCGGTTAGCCTTACGTTGCCTGCCTTGCTGCTGCTCTATTTGCTGCAGGTGATCTAATAATGCCTCAGCGGCTAATTCAGTATCAATAGCTACCACAGCATTAACATAATCGGGTTGGTCTTGGGGGCCCATAGGCTTAGAGCCATAAAATGCTGAAGCGTCAACGAGCTTAGTGTTAGGCAGCGCTTGTATTGCCGACAGTGCTTGCTGTAATTGAACGATAGGTTGGGCTAAATTAGCCCCTAAGCCAATAAAACAACGAGTCATACTTATTTATCTACCGGGCGCTTACGCTTATAGTTACGACGCCGCGTCGGCTTTTTATCATTACCAGCTTTATCCAACTGCTGAATAAGTATTAATTTGTCTGCGTCATTGGCAAATTGAAACCGCTCCCACCATAGTGCAAGCTCGGTGAGATCACCAGCTTCTGCTTCAGCGCGTAATTGCAAAAAGTCAAAACCACCGCGAAACTTAGGTTGTTCGAGCAACTTAAACGCACGACGTCCACCGCGTTTTTCTAAGCGATGTTGTAAAATCCAAATATCGCGCATAGTTAAACTAAAGCGTTTTGGAATAGCGATAGTGCGCTGCACCTCAGCTAAAATGTCGGTCATAGCAATATTTAGGGCATCGAGTTCATTTAAACCGCTATCAACCATTAAGGTTTGACTGCGAATTTCAACCGGATACCATAACAAGGCAGCAAAAATAAAGGCCGGTGTTACCGGTTTATTGGCCGCAATACGGGCATCAGTGCTTTGTAATGCTTTGGTGGCTAATAAAAAGGCTTTGCCTTCAGGTTCTTGATTCAACGCTTTATCTAATAGTGGCAACAGCTGTCTTAAGACCCGCAACTCACGCATAAGCATAAAGTTATCGAAGGCTTTACCAGCGAGAAACATTTTAACTAATTCATCAAATAAACGCGGAGCAGGGACTTCTTTAAGCATTACCGCAAGTTGTGGAATAGGCGCAGCGGTGGCTGGCGCAATTTGCATGTTTAATTTAGTCGCAAAACGAATGGCACGTAAAATTCGCACTGGATCTTCACGAAAGCGAGTTTCGGGGTCGCCAATTAATTCTATTTTGCGCTGATTAATCGCTTCTAACCCGTTGGCGAAGTCATATACGGCAAAATCATGCACTGAGTAATACAAGGCATTAATGGTAAAATCTCGGCGTTCAGCGTCTTCTTCAATGGTACCGTAGACGTTATCCCGTAAGATTTGGCCTTTATCACTTAAACTAGCTGTTTTGTTTTTAGCGGCTATTTCCTCTTCATCATCAGCACCACTGTGATGGCCCCGAAAAGTGGCAACTTCGATAATTTCTCGGCCAAACATAATATGGGCTAATCTAAACCGTCGACCAATTAGCCGACAATTACGAAACACTTGTTTTACTTGTTCAGGATGGGCGCTAGTGACGACATCAAAATCTTTTGGTTGCTGGCCTAGTAATAAATCTCTTATACAGCCGCCAACTAAATAGGCGTCATAGCCGGCATCTTTTAACCGGTATAATACTTTTAACGCATTAGGGCTTATTTGTTTTCGAGATATAGAATGTTGATCACGCGTTAAGCGTTTTACATCAGGTAAAGCACTAGCACCGGCTGCTTTACGCACGGCTGCAGGTTGCGCCATGTGGTCGGCTGTTGCTTTCACTTTAGGCTTATTAGTTTGTACAGTGGTTTGCTTACCGGTTAATGTACGGCGGCAAAAATCTAACACGCGCGAAATAATGATAATTCTCCTGAAAAGTAATCTAAGCTAGCGGCGATAAAGTTAACTGACCAATAATACCGCAGCTTGCAGCAAAAAAGAATGAAACTGAACGTTATCAGGTAAATTCTGTCTGTAAAATCTCATATTGCCGACTAATATTGGCTAATTGCCAATGTTGGATGGCCCAGCTTAACAATTCTGTAACCGGTGCTGAGTTTAACTCCGCGGGTACAGTGTGGCCTAAAAAATGTAAAACCTTGATTAAGGTGTACGAAGTCGGCCAGCGTGCAATATTACAGGCATGATTTTGTTTACTTAACTTAACGCCAGGTGCAGTGGCCGCAACAGGAATATGGCCATAATTGGGTACAGGTGCGCGTAACAATTTAAATAAAGCTTGTTGCCGAGGTGTCATTTCAAGCAAGTCGGCACCGCGAATCACTTCTGTCACGCCTTGATCCCAGTCATCAACGACCACGGCGAGTTGATAAGAAAACAAACCATCTCGGCGTTGAATAATATAATCTTCAGCTGCAAGTTCAGTGCTAATGCGCTGCTTAGCAAATACTAAATCATTAAATTCTGGATTAACCTTTGAACGTAACCGCCAAGCTAAACGACCTGAGGCTAAATTACGCTGGGCACAATGGCCATGATAAATACCACCTTGCTCGGCAATCGTTTTACGACTGCAATCACAACCATAAATTAATTGCTGCTGCTTTAACTGCTGAAATACATGCTGGTAACGATCGAGGCGCTGGCTTTGATAAATAATCGGGCCATCCCAGAACAAGCCAAACTGCTCGAGTGTACGCATTATGCTATCTGCTGCGCCCGGCACGGTTCTTGGGCTATCAATATCTTCGATACGAAGTAACCAACGACCTTGCTGACTTTTTGCTTGTAAAAAGCTACTCGTGGCTGCAATTAAAGAGCCAAAGTGAAGAGGGCCGGAAGGCGAAGGTGCAAACCGGCCAGTATAGACAGGAACAATCGGCATCGTTAGCCGCCTAGCTGTTTTTCCTTTATTTCAGCTAAGGTTTTGCAGTCGATACACATGTCCGCCGTTGGGCGGGCTTCTAATCGTTTAATGCCAATTTCAATTCCGCAGGTATCGCAGAAACCAAAATCATCATCTTCGATTTGTTGTAATGTCTTTTCAATTTTCTTTAATAGTTTACGTTCACGATCTCGTGCGCGTAATTCTAGACTAAACTCCTCCTCCTGCGCGGCACGATCCACTGGATCCGGGAAGTTTGCAGCTTCATCGGCCATATGATTTTTCGTGCGATCAACTTCTTCGCGTAATTGCTGACGCCAAGCGTCAAGAATACGCCGAAAATGCTCTAGCTGTTTGGAATTCATATACTCTTCACCAACAGCTGGTTGGTATGGCGCTACGCCTGCTAGGGCTAATAAGCCCAGGGTTTTGGTAGTCTTGCCCTCTGGCATGATCATCTCCTGTATAATGCCAAGCAAAAAATGTGGCGGCTATTGATAGCAGAATATCGCTATAATCGCAATCAGATCTTAAAAGCGCCGCAGTATACATTCGTTCTACCTGTTCGTCATCTTTTATTCACTAATCGTTATTGCGATAGTTGTTGCTATATAAATGCAGCATAAGCTATATCGGCTATACTCGGCAGTTATTTCATTGATATGTTACACTTAACCTCTTTTTTAGAAGCGTTAATAAGACATCAGGATAAAGCACGTATGACAGATATAATTGAAATCAGTCTGCAATTAGATGCAGTTGAAGCGAAATGGGGTAAAGCATTATTTAGTCCAGTTGCTAATGGCTTCCAAATACACTTAACGGCTACAGAGCAGCAAAGAACGGTACAAAAAGTCGCTCGTAGTATTGAAAGTATGGGCTTACGCCAAGTACAACTAGTCGGTTCGGATTGGACATTAGAATTACAATGGGCCTTTTATCAAGGTTTTTGTAGTGCCAAAAAACTGGGTGGTGTGGGCTTTACTGGCGACAGCAACACTAAGCAGCATCTAGAGCAATTAGCGAAATGTTTTAGTTGGGCGAAAAAAATAGTTAATGATACCCCAGAGAATTTAGCGCCAGTAACTTTAGCTCAACAAGCGGTAGACTTTATTCAATCTATTGCCGCAAAAGACACGGTAACAAGCCAAATTTTACAAGGCGAGCAGTTATTAGCCCATGGTTGGCAAGGCCTGCACGCCGTTGGCCGGGGCAGCTCTCGTCCACCAGCTATGTTGATACTTGATTTTAATCCAACCGGAGACAACAACGCTGAGACAGCGGCTGCTTTAGTGGGTAAAGGTATTACGTTTGATAGCGGTGGTTATTCGATTAAAGCCAGTGAAGGTATGGCGACCATGAAGTGTGATATGGGCGGTGCAGCAACAGTCACTGCAGCGTTAGCACTGGCTATTTTACAAGGTTTAAACAAGCGAGTGCGGTTAGTGCTGTGCTGTGCTGAAAACTTAATTAGTGGCAATGCCTATAAGTTAGGTGATGTTATTACCTATAAGAATGGCACTACGGTAGAGATTTTAAATACTGATGCTGAAGGTCGGTTAGTGTTAGCAGATGGCTTAATGTGTGCTACAGAAAGTGGCGCTAAATTAATTATCGATGCGGCTACCTTAACCGGCGCAGCTATTATGGCCTTAGGCAGTGAATATAATGCGTTATTTTCATTAGATCAGCCGTTAGCGCAAAAAGCTTTAGCCCTTGCTGAGCAACAACATGAGTTAACCTGGCAATTGCCGTTACAAAAATGGCATCAGCAACAGTGTCCATCACCATACGCTGATACGGCTAATAGTCGTGCAGCTAAAGGTGGCGGTGCCGGTGGCGCTATTAACGCCGCGGCATTTTTAAGTCGCTTTGTTAATGAAGACGGTAAAGGTTGGTTACATTTTGATTTAGCGGCAGCGTTTAACAGTAGTGCTAATGGCTATTGGGCTGCGGGTGCTACCGGTATGGGTATCCGTACTATCAGCGCAACCTTGCAATCTCAAGACTGATTTAACGAGCAACATAAGGTAAACTGCACAGCTTAAATAGCCCTCAGGTTAAAGGTTAAGCTGTGCTCCCAGTTGCTGCGATTTTTTCTAAATTATGTATTGCATTACAACAACACAATATTGTGTTGTTGTCTGCACCGCCTGGTGCCGGTAAGTCAACCTATCTGCCGCTACAGTTATTACAGCATTCAGATTTTAGCCATAAAAAAATAGTGATGCTTGAGCCACGGCGCTTAGCGGTGAAAACTATTGCGCATTATATTGCCTCGCAGCTTGGTGAGTCAGTGGGCCAAACGGTCGGCTATAAAATTCGTCATGACAGTAAAACCAGTGCCGATACCCGATTACTGATTGTAACCGAGGGTATTTTAACTGGCATGTTGCAACAAGATCCAACATTAGAAAATGTTGATTTATTAATTTTTGATGAATTCCACGAACGCTCATTACATGCTGACTTAGGCTTAGCATTTTGCTTAGAGGTACAGCAATTAAGATCCGATCTTAAGTTACTGCTTATGTCTGCAACTATGGATACTGATAAACTTAGCCAGCAGCTATCCGCAGCAGTGGTACAAAGCGAAGGGCGAAGTTATCCGGTGGTCATCAATTATGTGACGCCAACAAATAGCGCTGTCGCTCTGCAGTCTGCAGCAATTGCCATCAAAGCCTTACAACAGCATCAGGGCAGTATTTTAGTTTTTTTACCTGGCCAAGCCGAAATTAATCAAGCGGCCCAGCACTTATCTCAACATCTAGCTCAGCACTCAGCTGAACAGCAATCACATCAGTCGACCCAGCAAAGTTTAACAACGAATGTTCAGGTACATGCGTTGCTAGGCAGTATGACGCTAGCCCAGCAGCAAGCCGCTATTGCCGCGCCTAGTACTGGGCAGCGAAAAATAGTGTTAGCCACTAATTTAGCTCAAACCAGTTTAACCATTGAAGGCATTACTGTGGTTATTGATAGTGGTTTATATCGACGAGCTCGCTTTGATCCGCGGCAAGGCATTACCATTTTAGAAACTGTGCCCATTAGCCAAGCGGCAGCTATTCAACGTAGTGGTCGAGCAGGGCGGTTAAGTCCAGGTGTGTGTTATCGCATTGATACCGCAGAAAAATGGCAACGCCGAGCCGCATTTGATCCCGCTGAAATAGAAATAGCTGAATTAACCCAGTTACGTTTAGATGTGGCTAGTTGGGGCGCGCAAGTAAGCGACTTAAACTGGTTAACTGCTCCGACAAAAGCAGCCATTACCGTTGCCGAGCAGTTACTGCAACAATTAGGCTTAATGGATAGTAATGGCCGCCAAACTGCACTAGGCGTATCGGCGGGACAATTAGCCACTGATCCTAGATTAGCCGCCATGTTACTGCATGCTAAACAACTTGAGCAGCAAGGGCAGGTAGGAGCCGCTGGTTTAGGCTGTTTGTTAGCCGCCTTATTAGAAGATAGTCGTGTGTTAAGCGGTGATTTGTATCAGCAGCTGACACGGATTAAGTCCACCTTACCTCAGCAGTGGCAGCAAGCTTTAGCTCTAAGTCGGCAGTTAGGGTGTAAAATAACGCCGATGTTACCGTTAGAGTTAGTGCCAATCTTACTATTACGAGCGTTTCCCGACCGGCTGGCTAAACGTCGTGGTCATGGTTATCAATTAGCAAGCGGGATTGGGGCGGCACTTAAAGACAACGATGCATTACAACAACAACCTTGGCTGGTGGTAATACACTTGCAGCTGTATGCCCAGCGTAATATTATTTACCATGCAGTCTCAATAGCGCTAGAGCAAGTTTTAACCGATTGGCATAGCGAGTTAAGCTGGCATACAGTTACTGGCTGGGATGATAGTAAAGGCCGTTTTTATGCTGAACAACAGCTAAACTTTGGCTGCTGCCGGTTAGCAACTAAGCCGCAACCGTTATCTTTAACTGCGGCAGAAAAACAGCAGGCTTGGCTGAATTATATTACTAATAATGGTTTAGACTGCTTAACGTGGTCCGACAGCGCTCAGCAATTAATGGCTCGGCAAAAACTATTATTACAGTTTCAAGCTAAACAAAACTGGCCAGCGGTATCTGAGCAAGCACTTTTGGCTGATTTGCCTCTTTGGTTAGGCCCAGCGTTGAGCAGCATAAATAAACGGCAACAATTAGCTGACATGCCGTTGTATCAGTATTTAATGCAACGCTTAGATTATGGCCAGCAGCAGCAAATGGCTATGTTAGTGCCAACCCATTGGCAAACACCAACGGGTAGTAAAGTGTTAATTAATTATTTGGCCGAAGGTGGCCCACGAATATCAGTACGAGTACAAGAAATGTATGGCCAAACCAGTTCGCCGACACTTTTACAAGGCCAATTAGCTATCACGGTAGAGCTGTTATCACCGGGAAGACAACCGTTACAATTAACTCAAGATTTATCTAGTTTCTGGCAAAATAGCTGGCAAGAGGTGCGCAAAGAAATGCGCGGGCGTTACCCTAAACATTTTTGGCCCGAGCAACCAGCCCAAGCTACGCCAACCACTAAAACTAAAAAGGCCATGTTGCGATGAGTAGTACAGGCAATAAAACGAACAGTAAAACCCCGAGTAAAGCACAGAGTAAAACTAAAGCTAAACCAGCTAAGAACAAACAGTATTTAAAACGTTTTGTGTTATTGATGCTAAAGCTGATGGCTGTGGTGGTATTAGTTTTAGTGTTTTACTTTATTTATTTAGATAGCAAAATTAGTAAGAAGTTTGCTGGCCAAAAATGGCAAGTACCGGCCCAGATTTATGCACGGAGTATGGAATTGTTACCCGGTAAAACCATTACTCAGCAGCAAGTGTTGCAGCAATTAACCGCCTTACAATATCAGCGCAACCCAGAGTTATCTGCGCCTGGCCAATACAGTGTGTCGCGCAATCATATTACCATTTATCGTCGGCCATTTACCTTTACCGATGGCTATGAAGCTGCGCAATTATTTAGTGTAGAGTTTAATCGCAGTGGCATTAATAGGATTATGCAGCGCTTGCAAAAGGAGCCGCTTAATTTTGCTCGTTTAGAGCCACAATTAATTGAACATTTAGTGTCACCGCATCAAGAAGATCGCGAGTTAGTTCGGTTAGAGCAAGTACCAGAGATATTTAAAGACACCTTATTGTTGGTCGAAGATCGTAATTTTTATCATCACCATGGTGTAGCACCTTTAGCTGTTTTACGCGCTCTTTGGGTTAATGTGACCGCTGGGCGGACTGTGCAGGGTGGGTCAACCTTAACCCAACAGTTAGCTAAAAATATGTATTTAACAAACGAACGGACATTATTGCGCAAAATAAATGAGGCGTTAATCGCATTAATTTTAGATTACCGCTTTAATAAAGATCAGATTTTGGAGGCTTACCTTAATGAGGTATTTGTGGGCCAAAACTATGCCACCGCTATTCATGGTGTTGGCTTAGGTAGCCGTTTTTATTTTGCTAAGCCGCTGACCGAATTAACCACCAGTGAATCGGCATTACTCATTGGCATTTTAAAAGGACCGTCCTACTTTGACCCTAGACGCCATCCAGAGCGGGCCTTACAACGTCGAGATTTAGTCTTACGTTTAATGTTTGAGCAGCACTTTTTAAACCGGCAGCAATATGAGCATGCTGTGCAACAACCTCTGGCTGTCGTCGCACGGGCCAAATTGTCTAACGCCAGTTACGCCAGTTATATTGATGCCGTAAAAAAAGAGTTACGCCAATTAGATATTGAGCATCAGTTACGCCAAAGTGGCATTAAAGTATTTACTAATTTAGATATTTTAGCCCAGCAAGATGCTGAACAAGCAGTTACCGCTCAATTACAAAATTATGATCAGGCCCTAGAAGCCGCCGTTGTAGTAACCGAATATCAGCAGGCAGATATTGTCGCGGTAGTGGGCAGTCGTAATCAAATTGAAAGCGGCTTTAACCGTGCTTTGGATGCGCAAAGACAAATTGGCAGTATTATTAAGCCGGTAATATATTTAGAAGCCTTAAGCCAGCGCGGGCGCTATAGCTTGGCCACTCAATTACAAGATACAGCGATAAGATTACGCAGTAATAATCAAGATTGGCAGCCGCAAAACTTTGATAAAAAATTTCGAGGTCCAGTGACTTTACTGGACGCTTTGGCTAACTCGCTAAATGTGCCAACAGTTAGACTGGGTTTACAGTTAGGTTTACCTACTATTAGTGCAGGGTTAGAAAAGCTTGGCTTACAGCGCGATGTAAAACTACACCCAGCGGCTTTGCTTGGTGCTATAGAGCTGAGCCCGCTTGAAGTGAGTCAGTTATATCAGACCATTGCTAATAATGGCATACATCGTAAATTAAGTACCTTGTTTGCCGTGACAGATAATGCAGGTCATATTTTATATCAACGCCAAGATGCATTAACCCGACGTTATGCTGAACAAGAAACCTATTTATTACAGTATGCCTTAATTCAAGCCGCTAAAACGGGCACCGCTAAATCATTAGCTAATGCCTTTCCTCAGGAAATATTAGCAGGTAAAACCGGTACCTCCAGTGACTATCGTGATAGCTGGTTTGTTGGTTTTGATCAAAATAAATTGGTAACTGTTTGGTTAGGTAAAGATGATAATAAAGCCATAGGCTTAACCGGTGGTACTGGGGCTTTGCCGGTATTTAGCCGTTTTTTCCGCCAGCAAGGTGTAAACTCAATTTTACGGCCAGTACCCGAACATATTAGTATACAAGCATTTTCCACAGTTACAGGTTATCCTCAAGCACCAAACTGCGTTAATGTATTGTTGCTACCTGCATTTAGTGACGACAATTTTGCAGCGACAGAGTGTGATAATTAAGAATGTGATAATTAATCATATGCTAATGAATAAAGGCCTTAACTAATATTATGTTTATAAAACCAGACCAACCATTACAGGTAGGCGCGTGGCAGTATTTACCAGAGCAAGATAAACTGGTGAAGTATTCGGCTGAAAATATTATTTGTGAAACGGCTGAGTTAGATAATTTATGCCAAAAAGTACTGAACTACTTTATTTTACATGCGGGTAAGTTAGTTACAAAAGACGAGTTGTTACTGAATGTTTGGGGCATTCAAGATGTCACTGATGGCCGAGTGACACGCGTTATTCGAGTGTTAAGAGTGGCGTTGGGTGATGATACTCGAGAGCCCAACTATATTGAAACCATACCCAAACGCGGATATCGCTTTATCGCACCGGTAACTGCCGTCTCAGCGGTGCTAATAGAAAGTCACGACGGACCAACAACAGAAGTTGTGCCAGTAAAGTCTAAACATTGGATCAATTACTTAGTCAGTGCTGCTGTGATGGTAGTGTTAGGTATAGCAGGCCTTATTTGGTGGCTAAATACAAGCAAAAGCCCAACGGCTGAAGTTAGCACGCCAATGCACCGTTATCGCCATATCACCTCATTAGATGGCTTAGAATTTTATCATAACGCCTCTGCCGACGAGCGCTATTTGGTTTATAGCTATGCCAATCCGCAGCAGGATAAAAGTACCATATTAATGTTAGAGGATTTGCAGCAACGCAAGCGCATAACGCTTACGGATCCAGCTTATAATAGTTTTGGTGCTAGCTTTAATGCTGATGCTAGTAAAGTAGCTTATCAACGCTTATATCCAGACGGTCGCTGTGAGATTAGAATGATCCAGCTCGATCAAACTAATCTTCAGTTACTTAGCGATAATTTATTAGTTAATTGCGCCGAAAATTCGGTCTCTGCAAGATTAAGTTGGTCGCCTGATGGTCGTTATTTAGTGTATCCAGAAATGGATAACCAACAGCGGCAACTGGTGCTGCAACTTTTAGCGATAGATAGCCAAAATCCTGAACAATTAACCGCACCTTCTGCCAGTAGTTTTGGCGATTATGCTGCGCGCTTTTCTCGCCAAGGCGATAAATTAGTATTTTTGCGCGATGCTTCTGGATCTGCACAAATTTGGCTATTAGATTTAACCAGCCGTGCCACCCAATTTTTAGTTGCGATTAAAGATATCTATCCGGGTAATGTTGATTGGAACTTACAGGATACGGCGATTATTTATCCTTCAGGCAATAACACAATTAGTCGGGTAGATATTCAATCTTTACAAAGCAGTATTATTGCTTTTACCGACGATTATGCCAGTGAGCTACAAGTCACCAATTCAGGTAAGGTATTAGTGTCTGCTGGGGACTTTTCTCGGATAAATATTATAAAGACCAATAATCCACTGCATGAAACCGTCGCCGAAAAGCACGTCGCTTTTAGCTCTAATCGTAACGAAACGTATATTGCTGCCAGCCCTATCGAAAATGGTCCGACGGCTGTTGTTTCACGACGCTCTGGTATGCCACAATTATGGTTTTTTTATCCGGACGGCCGTCAAAGCCAAAAAACCTTTTTTACCGAAAGTAAGCGCTTTAGAAGTATTGAGTTTTCGCCTGATGGCAGCCAGTTGTTACTGCAATTAAATAATGAAATCTGGTTGCTCGATGCAGAGCAAAAGTTACAGCATGTTGTGGGTGGAGCGAGCGATATCATCAGTATGCCAAGCTGGTCAAAAAATGCTGAAAATATATATTATGCCCAATCTAAACAAGGCCGTTGGCAAATTATTAGTTACAATCTAGCAAATAAACAATTAGATAGCGTGATCGCGACAGAGCGGGAATTATATTTACAAAGTGCCAAAGCAAATTATACTTTTTGGCGAGATAGTGGCAATAAACAGTTTTATATTCAGCAACAAGGTGGGCTAGCAGAGTTAATTAAGTTAGATATACCAGAAACTCAAATTACATTAACTTTTTCTCTGAGTGAAAAAGGTATTTATTATGCTTATTTACATGGCGGCATGGAATACCAATTACGTTATTATGATTTTTCACAACAAAAATCTATAGTGGTAATTGAGAAGATGCAATTGGGCCGCTTTAGTCTGAGTGCAAATGAAGAGGATATTTATTATCTAGAATATGAGTTTGGTGATATCGATATTGCTGAATTTACGCCGAGTATCGGATCTTTGTAATAAATTTATCGGTTAATTATCGAGTTTAACCATGATTATTTTTATAGATTAGGTTTGTTGCCGACCTAATAATAAGGAATAACGATGGTTTCTATAATTGCATCAAGTATGTTACTTGGCCAGCTTATGCTGAACCAACCGCTCGTAGTCGACCTGGAACAACAACATCATTTCCAAAAGCCAGTTGGTCAGAGTCAGTTACTTGCTTGTACTTGGTTTCCGCTGTGTACTGATCCTGATATATACACTTCTCCTGAGCGAAATAAAGATAAAACAGATACTTCAAGTGACAAAAAGTCTGACAAGCTGGCTTAACGTTTTTGTCGCTTGCCAAATGTGTTAAAGCAAGGCAAATACTAAACATTCTAGTTAGTTAAGGTATACTCCGTTCGATGACACTTATTGTCGAACGGATTTTCTATGTCAGAACTTGAACCTGTAGTGCGTATTGGTGAATGGCAATATCAGGTTATTTACGGTCAATTAAGCCAAATTGATCAACCAACTGATGCAATGATTCGGCTTGAACCTTTATTGCATAGTTTATTAAATTATTTTCTGCTCCAGCCCAATGTCGTGCTAACAAAAGATATGTTGCTGGATAATGTGTGGCCAGCAGATGCGGGCTCTGATGCTGCGGTGATGCGTGCCGTTGGTGCCCTGCGTAAAGTGCTGGGTGATGATGTTAGAGCACCGCGATATATTGCGACCATTCCTAAAAAAGGCTATCGCTGGCTGGCTGAAATTAGCCCGAGCAGTCTGATATCGATAGCGCAGCAATCTGCATTATCAGAGCAGAATGTAGCATTGCATTTAGCCGATACTGCTAAAGCCAATTTAGCACCAGGTAATACAGCTAACTCAACCGAAATATCGTCTTATAGCAAACGGCAAACAGATCATGTTTGGTCGTGGCGATTTGTGATTATTAGCACCTTAGTGTTGCTAGTGGGTAGCGCTGGTTTTGCTTTTATTTTATCGTTGTATACCACCCAGCCACTGTTAAAGTTACCTGATACTATCACGCCTATTAGTGCACTTAATGGTCAAGAGTATTGGCCGATATTAAACACTGAACAAACCCAAGTTATTTATCAACATAGACAGTTAGGTGAAACCAGCTTAGGTTGGGTGCAACAAGACTTACAAAGTCGTCGGGCTCACTTTTTACCCCAACAATATTTAGCACTATCAGCAGCACAGTGGTTAGATAATCAACATATTGTTTTTAGTGGTCAAACCAACCAACTGGCTTGTGCTATTTTTCAACAACAATTATATCCCAAAGTGGCTGACGCTGAATTATTATGGCGCTGTAACCAGTTGCAAGCGCAAGGGTTAATAAAGTGGCAGCAGCAATGGTTATGGTTAGATACTCTAGAATCTAATGATGCAGATAATAACAATAAGCGCTTAGAACTTTGGTCTGGTCAACAGCAGCAACCAGCACAACGATTAGCTTCATATGCATTTATATGGCATAGCGTATCGGCCATGCTAATTCAGCAAGATACCTTGTATTTGTTAGCCCATGAAACAGCAAACAATACTGTGTTGCTGACCGTAGATTTAAATACCACCACACTTAGTTTGTTACAACGTTTTAACCGCAAGATAAATGATATGGCGTGGTGGGATGACACAACCCTATTATTGTCGAGTTTTAATCAAAACTTAATAGTGTATGACTTTAAGGCTAAATCAGAACAAGACCTAGGGCCGTTAACTCGCCCCTTAGCCCAAGCTTCACGTTATCCTGGACAGGTGTTAGCGACACAATACTTAAATTACACTAGTGATATTTATCAAGTTGCTTTGGCTAAAGATTCAACTCGGCAACTTACACCTTGGCAAATGAGTAATAGAAGTGAGTATTTATTAGCCGACAATGGCGAGATGCAGGCTTATATTTCTGAACGCTCAGGGGTGAGTCAAGTTTGGTTACAAAACCTGTCAGGGCAAAGCATCCAGTTGACCAACTTTACTCGGCAACAGCCAATTCAGCAATTATTTTGGCATAAGCAACAATTAATGCTGGTGGTTGATAGCCAGCTAAATGCAATCGATATTGCAACAGGTGAGTTAACATTAGCAAAGCAGCAAGCGAATAGCCAAAGCTTAGGCCGCTACGCCAGTTGTCAGCAACAATTAGTTTGGACAGCGCTAACAGATGGTGATTGGCAATTATTTATGGCGACAGAGCAGGGGACGCAGGCACTTTATTCAGATGTAGCAGATGTGCGTTGTGGAAGAGAACAACAACTAATAATACAACATGCAGCAACGGGGCAATTATCTGTTTTAGCACTAAAAAATCAGCAAGCACAGCTTATACAAAGCTTACCCATAACAATAGACTGGCGTCAGGTCACAAGTGAACAATGGTTTGTGGATGAGAGCGGTATATATTGGTTAAACCCGAATAAGCAAATTTTACAATCATTTCTTTGGCAAGATCAGCAGATGCGAGACCACACTTGGTTTCAGCCGGCTTGGCCACTGGCTATATACAGTAATGGCAATGGCCTAGGTTATATCGTACAACCTAGGCCATTTGATACCGATATTGTTTGGTTACAACATCGACGCTAAAGCGCGGCGAAGCTTTGTTCAGCAGCAGCAATAGTGTGGGCAATATCGGCGTCAGAGTGGGCTAATGAGATAAAGCCGGCTTCATAGGCAGACGGCGCTAAATATACACCCTGTTGTAGCATTAAGTGAAAGAAGCGATTAAAGGCGGCAATATCACATTGGGTTGCTTGAGCAAAGTTGCTGACGTTAGCTTCTGTGGTGAAAAACAAACCAAACATAGCACCAACTTGGTTAGTTGCTAGGGGCACACCGTGTTTTTTAGCTGCAGCGGCAATACCACTGACTAATACCCGGGTTTTTTCGGTTAAAGCTTCATACACACCAGGTTTACTTAGCTCGGTCAATGACGCTAAACCAGCAGCCATAGCAATTGGGTTGCCCGATAGAGTACCCGCCTGATATACCGGACCTAAAGGTGCTATGTGGTGCATAATTTCTCGTTTACCGCCAAACGCGCCTACCGGCATGCCGCCGCCAATTATTTTACCTAAAGTGGTTAAGTCAGGTTTTACATCATAAAACGCCTGAGCACCGCCTAAAGCGACCCTAAAGCCGGTCATCACTTCATCAAATATCAGCACTGCACCATATTGGTCACATAGTTGGCGTAAGCCTTGTAAAAAGCCTTGGGCTGGTGGAATGCAGTTCATATTGCCTGCAACCGGTTCTACAATAATACAGGCAATATCATCGCCATGATTTTCAAAGGTTTGTTTAAGTTGGGCTAAATTGTTAAATTCACAGGTAAGGGTATATTTAGCAAAGTCGGCAGGTACGCCAGGAGAATTTGGTACGCCTAAAGTTAACGCGCCAGAGCCGGCTTTAACTAATAACGAGTCAGCATGGCCATGATAGCAGCCTTCAAACTTAACGATGGTATTGCGATTGGTATAACCGCGGGCTAAACGAATGGCGCTCATGGTGGCTTCAGTGCCTGAGCTGACCATGCGAACCATTTCCATGCTTGGTACTAATTTAGTGACCATTTCTGCCATATCGACTTCAGCCGCACAAGGCGCGCCAAAGCTTAAGCCTTTTTCAGCTGCATCTATAACAGCTTGGCGAATATTAGGATGATTATGGCCTAGTAACATAGGTCCCCAAGAACCAATGTAATCAATATAGCGCTTACCATCGACGTCAAACATGTAAGCACCGTCTGCATGATCGATAAATACTGGCGTACCGCCAACACTGCTAAAAGCACGAACGGGTGAGTTAACGCCACCAGGGATAGTACGTTGAGCGCGGGCAAATAGTTGTTCTGAAATCGACATAGAGATTAAATTCCAATAATTAACATCAATAATTAAATAGTAAGCAGTATGCTAGGGATAAAACTGTACTTTACAAATATGCTTAATAATTTTGTTATTAAACATTTTTGTGGCTAAACCAAGGCACTGAGCATTCATAATCTTGAACTTTATCAGCCACACCTAAGGTTAAGGCAAATAACGCCATGCGAACTAAAATGCCATTATCAGCTTGGCGAAAAATGGCTAAATTAGGGTTAAGGTTTAAGTCGTTATCTAACTCATTTGCTTCCTCGCGTGAGTCTCGCGGCAATGGATGCATAATGACGGTATTTGACTTGCAATAACGGGTATAAATTTGCTGATTTAAGCGAAATTTACCGCGATATAAATTGGCTTCATCTTTTGAACTGAAACGCTCTTCTTGGATCCGCGTTTGATACACTATATCAGCACTGAGGTTACCTTCTAAGCGGTCGGTAATCGTCACTTTATGGCCAGCATTCTCAATGGCACTGATAATGTCATCCGGCATAGCTAACGCGCTAGGGGCTATTAAGGTAAAGCGAATATTATTAAATAAGCATAACAGCTTAGATAATGAGTGCACAGTACGGCCATGTTTAAGATCACCCACCATAGCGATATGCATGCCATCTACTGTTAAGCCTGAAGATGCCAGTTCGCGTTCAATGGTAAATAAATCTAACAAAGCTTGGGTAGGATGCTCGTTAGCACCGTCGCCACCGTTAATAACCGGCACTCGACTGCCTAAGGCAAACTCGGCAACAGAGCCTGCTTGCGGATGGCGCATGGCGATCACATCGCTATAACTGCTAATCACTCGAGCGGTATCAAATAACGATTCACCTTTAGCTAAGGCCGAGCTTTCCATACCGGTGGTTTCTCTTACTTCACCACCTAGTAAATTAAAAGCACAGCCAAAACTCACTCGGGTTCGGGTACTGGCTTCAAAAAATAAATTACCTAAAATAGCACCTTCTAACACTTTAGTGCGTTTATTACGGCTAGCATAAGGGGCCATATTGCGGGCAATGTTAAAAATATTTTGAATACTATCGCGGTCAAATTGATGTACAGAAAGAATATGTTCGCCTGTGAAACTCATACATAGTGCTCATGTCGGTAAGAAGTTATCACTGCCGGAATCGGCCAGTTAGTGCTGGCTATTATAGCCAAAAATGCTGCTTAAAAGCGAATAAGATCAGAACGGTTTAAGCACAGCCAGTAATATAATGGCTAATAACACTAGTACTGGAAGTTCATTAAATACGCGATAAAACCGTGAGCTACGTTGATTTCTATTCTGCTTAAAGTCGGCTAACAATTTAAAGCAATAACCATGATATACATATAAAGCCAACACTAGTAGCAACTTAGCATGTAGCCAATAACTTAGTTTAAACCAAGCTACGCCATAGCTATAGATAAGCAGCAGGCCAAATACTAAGGTTAGAATGGCAAAGGGTGACACAAAATAAAGTAATCTACGCTCCATCACTTTAAATTGCTGATCGCAGTCGACACTGCTTGTTTCAGCATGATAGACAAATAATCGCGGCAGATAAAAAAGACCGGCAAACCAGGCAACCATAAAAAAAATGTGTAAGGCTTTATAAACTAATATCGTTGTCATAATAAATTATTCTGTTTAACCAATAAGCTGCGTACTTGATCCCAACGAATAATACCAATTAACTGACAGGGATCTTGTTGTTTATAAATATAGACGGCACCTTCACGAGGTTGGTCTAAGATAGCAAATACTTCAGCCAATGTTACCTGATGGCTAAGGCCGACTAATGGCGTGTATTGTAACGGGCTGTCACCGGTCATGGATAATTGCACATCGTAACTTGCTAGAAAGAATTGGGTATCATTACCTTCACCACGTCTAACTAACACTTGTGCTGGAGGGGTTAAATTATCTAAAGCCTGCATCACGGCAGTGTCATCAGGGTTATCTAGTAATTGATAATTAGTGTCCAGCATGGCTAAGGCGCCCACTTTTTGCAGGACATCGTCGGCGGGGGATAATTTATACGGCATTTGTAAGAAGTCTAGTTGTAATAAAAAAATCGATTTATTATTGAATAACTGCACCGCAGTGACATAAGCGGTGGCAATAACCAACATAGCCGGCACGATAATAGTGGGGTTATGAGCTAATTCCATCACGGCAACTAATGCCGCTAATGGCGCGTGCATGGTCGCAGCCATTAATCCTGCCATGCCTAAGACGGCGTAAGTACCGGCAAGACTGTTGTCACCGGTAACGAGCGCGGGTACTATCGCTAATAAGGTGCCCAACACAATGCCAATACCAAAAATAGGGCCAATCACGCCACCCGGCACGCCTAAACCTAAGGCAAATAAGGTTAGCAGCATTTTACCAATAAAAATGGTGACCAATAAACTGATATCATCAGGTGCATTAACAGCATAAAAAATAGCGCCTGTTTCCGCGCCCATGGCTAAAGGAATAGCATAACCAATAGCCGCAGTAATAACACCGGCCAAGCAAAGTCGAACCATTAATGGCCAGTTTTTAAATAGTTTAAGTAAAAACATTAAATTACTATTAAACACGTAAGCGATAACACCAAAAATAATGCCGCAGATCACTAAGTAGGGCAGATGCCAGCCACTAATCGCCACGATATCTAATAAGGCCAACTCTGATGTGTTATCAAACACCGCTTGGGTCATTAAAGAGCCGACAACAGAAGCCAGCATGATAGGGATAAAAACATGTACCCGATATTCGCGTAACACCACTTCCATCACAAATAAGACTGCGGCTAAAGGGGTATTAAACGATGCTGAAATGCCCGCCGCGATACCGCAGCCGGCTAAAATACGAATACTATTAAACGGCAGCTGTAAATATTTGCCGATGGTGCTGGCGCCATAAGCACCTAAATGAACCGAAGGGCCTTCTCGGCCTACAGAGAAGCCACTGCTTAATGCTAAGATACCGCCAAAAAATTGATTAAATGTATTTCGAAAAGGCATAACGCCGTATTTTAATTTAATTCGGCTAATAACAAAGGGAATACCTAAGCGATAATGCTTATAGCCAGTAATAGCAGCAATAAGACCAATTAATATTGCACCGCCGATGGGTAACATCCAGCGAATATCTGCAGGAACGGTGGAGAAATCATCGCTTTTATCCAGAAAAAACAACTGAATACCAATAATGGCTAAGCGAAATAAAATAATCAGCAACGCCGCAACCAAACCACCTAGCATAGCCAGTAAGCATAATTGCCAAGAGGTCTGGGCCAGCGCTAAACGGCGCTGCAAGGAAGGAAGCCAAATTTTCCAGCGTTGCATAGTTAACACTGCTAAAAAGGTATTTGACATAAGTGTAACATAAGCTGTTGATAGGGCAGTGCAAACATTATGCTGATGTTTAATTTAATTGGCTAATAGTGGCTAATACTTGAATAAAACAGTCAAGTATTAGATAATTTGAGTCTAGCGTTAACCGATGGAGTTTATATGTCAGATCCGGCAGTGCCAATTGAGTTTAGTGAAGCGGCAGCAAAAAAAGTCGCATTATTAGTTACTGAAGAGGAAAATCCGGCATTAAAGCTACGGGTGTATATTACCGGTGGCGGTTGCTCAGGTTTTCAATACGGTTTTACGTTTGACGAAAAAGTGAATGACGGTGATTTTGTCATTGAAAAGCAAGGTGTTTCAATGGTAGTTGACCCTATGAGCTTACAATACTTAATGGGCGGTATAGTCGATTATACTGAAGGCTTGCAAGGCAGCCGTTTTATCATTCAAAACCCGAATGCAACTACAACATGCGGTTGTGGTTCGTCGTTCTCAGTTTAAGCGGCTTAGTCGCGAATGGTTTAATTAATATTGCTCACACAGTGGCTAACGCTGGGTGAGCTGTATTAATATTGTCAGCATGGCCGCAACGGCTATATTAAAAGCAATAATGTAGCCAAAGCCTTTCCAGCCTTGCCGAATAGTCCAATTATGCGACTTTAAATACCAAAACCAGATTGCACACATAATTAATGGTAGAAAATACAATATTTTAATCATTGGTTAAATTAAACTCATCATCAATAAAAGTTGCTAAAGCTATACTTGAACTATACTAGCATTGTTTCGCTAGGCGAATATAGCCGCGTTATACTTCCCGATAGTTAAGTTTTTTTTTGAGCTTGCTGTACGCCTGTCGTATCCTGTGGTTTAATTAACCGATTTATATTGCTTATTGCATTTGCAATAAGGTTTTTATGTATGCAGGAAGTATATTTATTATTGCACAAGCGTTAAGCGCTGGGAGAATAAGAACATGAAAGGTACTAAAAGTGTCACGTCAGATGAAAACAAACGCTTATGTGTTTGGTTAAAGCGGCAACGTCAAGAAAAAGGCCATACCATGCGTAGCCTGTCAGAAATTCTAGGCACGCCACATTCTTTTATTGGTAAAGTTGAGAATCAAGAGCGCCGACTTGATGTCATTGAGTTTGTTCGTTATTGCCAAGCACTAGATATTGATCCTGTAGAAGGATTAAAGCAAGTATTAGACAACAACACTTAGTTACTCGTGTACAGCAACCTGTTGTCTTGAAAAAACACCGCTAATTGGCGGTGTTTTCGATTTTAGGCTTAAACTTTTGCAGTAATAAAATTAAGACTAATGCGGGTAAACCCAATAAAGCGGTCATAATAAAAAACTGATTATAGCCAAGGTGCTGCACCATAACACCAGAGAACCCGCCAACAAATTTCGGTAGTAGCAGCATTAGCGAGCTAAAAATGGCATATTGGGTCGCGGTAAATGCTAAATTGACCAAAGAAGATAAATACGCAATAAAGGCGCTAGTAGCGATACCTGCACTAAGGTTATCAGCCGAAATTACTAAAGTTAACCATGTTAAGTCATGCCCAATAGTACTTAAAGTAGCAAACAGTAAGTTAGTGGCTGCACTTAAAATAGCGCCTAAAAATAAAATCCGTAAGGTACCAAATTGGTTTATCAGTATCCCGCCTAAAGCTGCGCCAACTAGTGTCATAATAACACCGAATATTTTCGAAATACTGGCTATTTCTTCTTTGGTGTAGCCCATATCAACATAAAAGGTATTGGCCATTACGCCCATAACAATATCAGATAATCGATAGCAGGAAATTAAGCCTAAAATTAATAAGGCATGCCATTTATAGCGTTGAATAAAATCAATAAAAGAGGCTAAAACCGCCGTTTTAAGCCAATTAAATAAATTAAAGCTGCCAGCTTGTTTAGCACTTTGCTGTAATTGGCTAGCGGGTTCTTTGCTTAATAGTGTTGTTAACACACCGGGCAGCATACATAAAGCCATAGTAGCGTAAGTGAGTTGCCAAGCTGTTAACTCATACTCTTTACCCGTTGAATATAATGCCGCTAACCATAAGGTACCGGCTGACGCTAAAATCATGGCTAAACGGTAGCCTGTCAGATAAGCCGCGGCTAAAGCTGCTTGTAACTCTTCAGGGGCGGTTTCTATGCGAAAAGCATCGACATTAATATCTTGGGTGGCTGAAGCAAAAGCTAATAAAACGGCAAAGGCTGCCATTAAGGCTAAATTTTGTTGCGGATCAGTAAATGCCATCGCGGCTATAGCGGCGATTACGGTTATCTGCGATAACAATAACCAACTACGGCGACGACCAAAGCGGGTATGGAGAAAAGGCAGATGCAAATGATCGGCTAGCGGTGACCACAGCCATTTAAAAGCATAAGCTAAAGCTACCCAGCTAAAATAGCCGATCTCAGCACGAGATACCCCCGCTTCGCGTAGCCAAAAAGATAGCACGCCAAACACCAGCATCAATGGTAAACCGCTGGAAAAGCCTAAGATAAAAATGCTTAAAACGCGACGTTGAAAATAAATATGCAGGCCACGTAGGCCGTTAATGATAAAAGACAAATGAGGTACTCGACAACTTAAACAGCTGTTACTTTACTGTTGATTTAAATTAGGTCAAGTGATTATGGTCTAATACCAACACAGTTTTTCGGCGCTATGCCATAGCCCTTTAAATAACGCAGGCAGTCTTGAATACTTTGGCGTAGTTGCAGATCATATTGTAGGTAAGGTTCAGGCCAAAATTCTAGTTGGTGTAATAAATGCCAAAATACCCGCTCTTGCGCACTGCATTCAAGTGGATAATTAAGCTTATGTTGGGCCCATTCCTCTAGCGTATCCCAAATAAATAAATGTAATTCGCTATACGCTAGGCGGCCAGAAAAATAGCCTGAAATGTAATAAATTAACTGCTGTGATTTAATATCAATAAAATGTTCAAACATAATGCACCACAGACAATCCTAAAACAGAGCGATTAAGGCAAGTATAGTCTGTTTTATAATTCTGGCTCGGCTAGTACGGTAATCATTTTAATCACAATTGGCTCGACTGGTACATTGGGCCAACCTAGCGCTACCGAGACATCTGTCGCTTGCTGACGCATCGTTTCGAGTACTGTTTCACCGCCAGTAATGCGACCAAAAACGGTATACCCCCAACGTGAACCTGGGTCTAAATTAGCATTATCTTTTAAATTAAAGAAAAACTGACTGGTGGCACTGTGCGGATCATTTAATCTTGCCATGGCAATAGTGGCATATTGATTTTTCAAACCATTACCAGACTCATTAATGATAGGTTCTCGCTCTAAAATAGCTCTGAAATCGGTATTGTAACCGCCGCCTTGTACTACATAATCAGGCTCTAAGCGATGAAAAAGCGTATTGTTATAACGCTTTTCTTTGACATAACTGAGAAAATTATTGACGGTAATGGGGGCGCGACTGCGATCAAGCTCTACTTCAATATCGCCCAAAGTAGTACTGATCAATACTTTAGGATATAAATTGTTGGGCTGAATAAATTGGCCAGGGTCAGCCAGCGCATTCATACTACAACTTAATAGTACTGTAAATAATACGGTTAATAGTACTTTTAATACAGATGCTGATAGCAGTCGATTTATCATTGTTTAACTCCGTAAAAACTCTTGCCAGCTATTATCTTGTAATAGTTGGTTTAAAACTTTTTCGGTTAACTCTCTCAAGTCACGCTCAACAACTGCCACGTCCATTTTAAAAGGACCCGTAGTGTTACCGTCGCCAGAGTAAGTTTTATTAAACTCACCGGCGGCAGTTTTAACATTAACTGTCAATGCGACTTGGTTAGTCACTGTATGATCCAACGTATTCTGCTGCACTAATGCCTGTAACTGGGCTATTTGGATTTTCACTTGATTAGTGCTATTGCTATCAAGCGCCGCACCTTGCTGAGTTAAAGTTTGGGCAACTGTATTTTGTAAATGGGCAACTAAGTTATTACTGGTTTTAAGTTGGTAACTTTTACCGTCTTTCATTACCCTTAGGGTATAAGGCATAGCACGATTATCTAGCACTATTAAACTAAACTGGCTTTGGCTTAACAGTTGACTTGGCGCTGCAAATGCCTGTGGCGCTAAAATAAATCTAGTTGGGTTATTGCTACATGAGCTCACTAACAGTAATGCTAAAACCAGTAAATAACGCATTGCTTAACTCCTTTTGATGGCTTCTAAAATAACAAATTTAGGGCCGGTAGCTAACAGTCGGCAATTACCAAATAGGCGTTGTAGAACTTCGGTATAATTTAAATGACGATTGGCCACAATACGGAAATAGCCGCCTTGTTTAAGCACCCGCTTGGCATCGGTAAACATTTGGTTAGCAATGTGCCGAGTGACTTCTTGTTGTTGATGGAACGGCGGGTTACATAGAATATAATCTACTGACTTATCGGCTTGCTGCTGTAAGCAGTCATCGATAACAAATTCACATTGGGCTAATTGCTCAGGTAAATTATTGGCAATAGTTTGCCGAGCTGAATCTATAGCCATATAGGATTCGTCAGTCATAATCATTTTGATAGTGCTATTTTGTTGTAGCAACTTAAGACCCAGCACGCCGTTACCACAGCCAAGATCAATCACAGTTTGATTATCTTGTAATTGTGGTAAATGCTTGAGAAACACCCGAGCACCTAAATCAAGTTTTTCGCGTGAAAACACATTAGCATGATTAACCACTTTAAAACTGGTGCCTTCTAAAGGCCAAACTATAGGGAATTCAACCGCTTTGTTTTGCGCAGTGGCTGGATTAACCTGGCTTTGTATGAGGCGGCATTTTTTCACCGTCAATGACGCTGAGCTTGGGCCTAGTAACTGTTCAAATATCGCCATAACATTGCGAGTAATGTCTTTAGCTTTGGCGCTGGCATAAATAATCGTCTCTGGGGTAGCGACGGTTGCAAGCTGCTGCAAAATAAATTGTAAATAACTATGGTTATTAGGCAATTTAAGTAAAACAATATCTGCAGTGGGGTAATTATCTAAGCTAGTAAGCTGAGTTAATTGTTCTGCTGGCAGATTATTTTGCTGACGATTATATAAAGTACCTTGGGCAGCAAGTAGCGAATCATTGATTTGAGTCTGTTGGCAACCGGCTAAAGCACAAGATAATGCACCGTAACTATCATTTATAATAAGTACGTTAGGCTGACGCTGATGCGTTGTTGTAAAGCTAGCAATGGCTGCAACAGCATGAGTGATCAGCAATTCATCGGCAGCGTCCCAAGCTTGTAAGCTAGAATTATGCTGGTTTAATGGCCAACGCTGTAATTGCCAAGTACCGGTTTCACTTTCAAAGTTAATATTCATAACAACACATCTAATAAAATAAGGACCCTATTTTGCCATGTCGGTGCGATAGCGACAACTAACAAAATCAACTGTAACGATTTAAGGCAATAGGATAGTAACTTTTCACTGGCTTTCTGGCTGTCAAAGTTTGGCGTATAGTATGCCGCGAGTTATATTTAGTAGGTTGATTAACGGCTGTATTAGCAGCGCAAGGATTTATATAATGGTTATATACCAGATTATAGAGCAGAAGTTACGCCAGGCATTCACGCCAACATTTTTACAAGTGACTAATGAAAGCTACAAGCATAATGTTGCAGAGGGGTCTGAGTCACATTTTAATGTGACTGTTGTTAGTAGCCTTTTTGCTGAACAGCGTTTGTTGCAGCGGCATAGGGCTGTTAATACTGTGTTAGCTGAAGAGTTAGCGCAGCATATTCATGCCTTGGCCATCCATACTTATACGCCGCAAGAATGGAGTGAACAACAAGCTGAACAAGTGCCTGCCTCGCCTAATTGTTATGGTGGTGGCAAGTAAATTTGGGCAGCATAAACAGTATGTCGGCTAAGCGTTTAGCTGATCCGACCTGTTTTTGCTGGTAAAGTTTTACACTAGCGACAATTTTTCGCAATAACAGCAGGAGCTGTCATGGTTATTCAACCGAAAATTCGTGGTTTTATTTGTACTAATGCGCATCCAGTGGGTTGTGCTGAGCATGTTAATGAACAGATTGAGTACGTTAAGGCGTTAGGCGATATTAGCCAAGGCCCTAAAAATGTACTGGTTATAGGTTCATCAACCGGTTATGGCTTAGCGTCACGTATTACCGCCGCTTTTGGTTCAGGCGCTAAAACCTTAGGTATCTTTTTTGAAAAAGAACCTAGTGAAACTAAAACCGCTTCAGCGGGTTGGTACAATACCGTCGCATTTGAACAAGCTGCCGATGCTGCAGGTTTATGGAATAAACATATTAATGGTGATGCTTTTACCGATGAGTTAAAAGCCCAAGCAATCGATATTATTCGCCAAGAAATGGGTAAAATTGATTTAGTGGTTTATAGCTTAGCCGCCCCTAGACGCAAAGATCCGGTCACGGGCGACGTGTATAGTTCGGTATTAAAGCCAATTGGTGAAGCCTATACTGCTAAAACTTTAAATACCAGTAAGCGTGAAATTGAGCATGTGTCAGTAGAACCGGCTAATGACGAAGAAATATTTAACACTATAAAAGTCATGGGTGGGGAAGATTGGGAACGCTGGTTAAACCAACTGGATGGCGCGGGCGTATTAGCTGATAACTGCCAAACGGTTGCTTATACTTATATTGGTGAAAAATTAACCTGGCCAATTTATGGTAAAGCGACCATTGGCCGGGCCAAAGAAGATTTAGATCGCGCGGCAACAGCCATAACTGACAAGCTTTCTCGGATTAAAGGTAAAGCTTATGTTGCGTCGTTAAAAGCGTTAGTTACCCAAGCCAGTTCAGCTATTCCCATTATGCCGTTATATATTTCATTATTATATCGGGTGATGAAAGAAGAGGGCACGCATGAGGGCTGTATCGAACAAATAAACGGTTTATTCCGCGAAGGTTTATACAGTGCAACACCGACTTTAGATGATGCCGGGCGCTTACGCCAAGATGGTAAAGAGCTGAGTGATCACATTCAACAAGCGGTAACAGATTTGTGGCATGAAGTAACAACAGAAACTATTGATACCTTGACTGATTATAAAGGCTATCACAGTGAGTTTTTACGTTTGTTTGGCTTTGGTTACGACCATGTTGATTATAATGCTGACGTGCAAGCTCAGCTGCCTTTAAAAAACTTGGTTAAATAAAGTCAGCCAAATAGTTAGCACGGTACGCATAAGCTTTCACTAGAACGATAATGAAAACGCTTGGTTTAATCTAAGGATAAACTGCGACGTAGACCAAGCGTCGATTTACTCGGCTCATTTGCCGGAAAATTTACGTTTTAGCATAGATAGGTGATCGTATTAGTGCTAGAATTCGCGACTTTAATACGTGTATCCGCTGACAAAATGAACAGGCACTGACCTGAATTTGTTCTTCGGATGCGCTGCGCGGTGAGCAGCTGAAAAACTAGGTCCTGTTTCTTCCAATAATAGTAGTGCAAGTACGTATGATAAAACTCAAGAAAGGCTTGGACATTCCCCTATCGGGCAGTCCTAAACAAGAGATAAGTACCGGCAATAGCATCAAAACCGTAGCGGTATTGGGCGAAGAATATGTTGGTATGCGACCGACTATGTCGGTTGAAGTAGGTGATAGCGTAAAAAAAGGTCAGATACTTTTTGAAGATAAAAAGAATCTGGGCGTTAAGTTTACCGCACCTGTTGCAGGTACTGTCACAGCAATAAATCGAGGCGCTAAGCGTGTGTTGCAATCTGTTGTAATAACAGCAGAGGGTGATGCAGCAGAAAAGTTTGCTAGCTATCCAGCTAATCAGTTGGCTGGTTTAAGTGCTGAACAGGTTAAGCAAAACTTAGCTGAGTCAGGTCTTTGGGTAGCATTACGTACCCGACCTTACAGCCAATCTCCAGCGCTAGACAGCTCGCCTAAGGCGATATTTGTTAATGCCATGGATAGCAACCCGTTAGCGGCAGATCCCAGTGTTATTATTGCAGCTAATGCTGAAGCCTTTACGCATGGCTTAACCGTACTATCTACTTTAACCGCAGGTAATAAATTATATCTGTGTAAAAAAGCAGGCAGTACTGTACCTAGCATATCTCAAGCAGAAGTTGCTGAGTTTGATGGCCCACATCCATCGGGTTTAGTTGGCACTCATATTCACTTCTTAGATAGCGCCAGTGCTAAAAATATTGTTTGGCACATTGGTTATCAAGACGTAATTGCCATAGGTAAATTGTTTACTACTGGCGAACTATTCAATGAGCGGGTTATTTCATTAGCCGGTCCTGTAGTGAAATCACCGCGTTTAGTGAAAACCATTTTAGGTGCATCTGTTAGCGAGTTAACTGCAGGTGAGTTACAAGAGGGTCAACAACGTATTATTTCTGGCTCTGTGTTAGCAGGAACTAATGCTCATGGTGTTCATGGCTATCTAGGGCGTTTCCATAACCAATTATCGGTTTTAGCCGAAGGTAATGATAAAGCTTTCTTAGGTTGGTTAGCACCAGGTGCAACTAAATTTTCGGTAACACGCGCGTATTTAGCACATTTAAATCCGAAACGACTGTTTAATATGACCACAACAACTAATGGTTCGCCGCGTTCTATGGTACCAATCGGTAACTATGAGCGAGTTATGCCATTGGATATATTGCCGACATTATTACTACGAGATTTAATTTCTGGTGATACTGATGAAGCGCAAGCTTTAGGTTGTCTAGAATTGGACGAAGAAGATTTGGCACTGTGTACCTTTGTTTGTCCTGGTAAATACGATTACGGTACTATTTTACGTGATTGCTTGACGACCATTCAGAAGGAAGGCTAGTCATGAGTTTAAAGCATTTTTTAGAGCGTATTGAGCCGTCCTTTGAAAAAGGCGGTAAATATGAAAGATGGTATGCATTATATGAAGCATTAGCGACAGTATTGTATACACCAGGTCATGTAACCCGTAATGCGACTCACGTTCGTGACAGTATCGATTTAAAGCGGATAATGATCTTTGTTTGGTTAGCGTTATTTCCAGCTTTGTTTTTTGGTATGTATAACGTTGGTCATCAAGCTGTAATTGCATTACAAGCTGGTTTTGGCGCGCCAGACACTTGGCAGGTAAGTTTATTTGCCATGCTGGGTGGTGAGCTGACACTTGACTCCGGTTGGGGCAGCAAGATGTGGTATGGCGCAGTTTGGTTTTTACCAATCTATGCGGTGACCTTTTTTGTCGGTGGTTTTTGGGAAGTTTTATTCGCAACTGTGCGTAGGCATGAAATCAACGAAGGCTTCTTTGTTAGCTCAATTTTGTTTGCGTTAATATTACCGGCAACTATTCCTTTATGGCAGGTAGCGTTAGGTATTACCTTCGGTATCGTAGTGGCAAAAGAAGTGTTTGGCGGAACGGGTCGTAACTTCTTAAACCCTGCATTAGCCGGCCGTGCTTTCTTATTCTTTGCTTACCCTGCTGCTATTTCAGGTGATGCGGTATGGACAGTTGCCGATGGTTACTCAGGTGCAACTTGGTTAAGTGAAGCTGCTTCAGGTAACTTAAACTATAGTGATAATATGCAATTGTGGTGGGATGCATTCTACGGCTTTATTCCAGGCTCAGTAGGTGAAACCTCTGTATTAGCGCTATTGATCGGTGGTTTTGCTCTTATCTATTTCCGTATTGCCTCTTGGCGTATTGTTGCGGGCGTAATGATTGGTATGGTGGCAGCATCGTTCCTATTTAATTCTATAGGCTCTGAAACGAACGCTATGTTTGCTATGCCTTGGCATTGGCATTTAGTGTTAGGTGGCTTCGCTATCGGTATGTTCTTTATGGCAACTGATCCAGTGTCGGCATCTTTTACTAATCAAGCAAAATGGGGTTACGGTATATTAATTGGTTTAATGGTGGTAATGATTCGTGTTGTTAACCCTGCCTATCCAGAAGGTATGATGTTAGCGATATTATTTGCCAACTTATTTGCGCCATTATTTGATTTCTTCGTGGCTCAGGCCAACATTAAACGGAGGCTGGCACGCAATGTCTAGTAATAACGATAGCATCAGTAAAACGCTGATAGTAGTCATCTCTTTATGTTTAGTCTGTGCGGTTATCGTATCAACTGCAGCGGTACAATTACGGCCGCTGCAAACAGCGAATAAACTGTTAGACTCGCAGAAAAACGTTCTGGCAGTAACTGGTTTGTTAACTGGTAGCAATGTGTCTGAGCTTTACAGCAGTCATATTGAAGAGCGCTTTGTTGATATGGATACTGGTGATTTAGTTGAAAAACCTGAAAACTATGATTATCGCAAAGCGATGAAAGCACCTGAAACCAGCGTAAGTTTAACAGCTGCAGAAGATTTCGCTTCTATTAAACGCCGCGCTAACATTGCGCCTGTCTACTTTGCTTATGAAAATGGCATCGAGTCTGGTGAGTTAACCTCCATTGTGTTACCTATCCATGGTTATGGTTTATGGTCAACTATGCATGCTTTTTTAGCATTAAGCAGTGATGGCACGACGATTCAAGGCTTAACTTATTACGAGCAGGGTGAAACGGCTGGTTTGGGTGGTGAAGTACAAAATCCAAAATGGGTGGCTCAATTTGAAGGTAAGAAATTACTGGACAAATCTGGTGAACCGGCAATTAAAGTAGTGAAACCGGGCAATGCTAGTGCCGATTCTGCTTTTGAAGTAGATGGATTATCTGGTGCTACTTTAACCAGTAATGGTGTGCAGTATACTTTCGATTTCTGGGCCGGTGCTAAGGGCTTTGCCCCATTCCTGGCTAAAGTTCGTGACGGAGCATTAAATAATGGCTAATGCAAAAGAAATTAAAACGGTCCTGTTTGGTCCTATTTTTGCTAACAACCCGATAGCGTTACAAGTATTGGGTATTTGTTCGGCATTAGCGGTGACCACGCAGATGGATAAAGCCTTAGTAATGTGTATTGCACTTACTTTAGTAACGGCTTTTTCTAACTTCTTTATTTCATTAATTCGTAACCATATACCATCTAGCGTACGTATTATCGTGCAGATGACCATTATTGCGTCTTTAGTTATCTTGGTCGATCAGTTGTTAAAAGCGTATGCCTACGAAGTCTCTAAAGAGCTTTCGGTATTTGTTGGTTTAATTATTACTAACTGTATCGTTATGGGTCGCGCTGAAGCTTTTGCAATGAAACGTGCGCCTGGTATTAGCTTTTTAGATGGTATTGGTAACGGTTTAGGTTATAGCTTAGTGCTTATGCTGGTAGCCTTTATTCGCGAATTAGGTGGTTCAGGTACTGTATTTGGTGTCGAAATAATGCCGCTAGTGAAAGATGGCGGTTGGTATCAGCCAATGGGTTTACTGTTAATGCCACCAAGTGCGTTTATCATTATAGCCGCATTTATATGGGTGCTACGCGCTTTCCGTACTGAGCAAGTAGAGAAGGCATAAGGGGTTATCGATGGAACATTATATTAGTTTGTTTGTTCGCGCGGTGTTTATAGAAAACTTAGCGCTAACGTTTTTCCTCGGTATGTGTACTTTTATTGCCGTATCGAAAAAAATCACCACCTCTTTTGGTTTAGGTGTAGCCGTAACTGTAGTACTGGGTATTTCAGTACCGGTTAATAACTTGGTTTACCAAAATTTATTAGCGCCTGGCGCACTGGGTTGGGCAGGATTTCCAGAGGCTGATTTAAGCTTCTTAGGCTTCTTAACCTACATTGGTGTTATTGCTGCTTTAGTACAGATTCTTGAGATGATTTTAGATAAGTTTTTCCCAGCGTTATATAACGCTTTGGGTATTTTCTTACCTTTAATCACCGTAAACTGTGCCATTTTTGGTGGTGTCGCCTTTATGGTAGAGCGTGACTATAACTTTAGTGAAAGTGTGGTGTTTGGTATTGGTAGTGGTATTGGCTGGGCATTAGCGATTACCTTACTGGCCGCAGTACGCGAAAAGTTAAAGTATGCAGATATTCCGGAAGGTTTGCGCGGTTTAGGCTCAACTTTCTTAATTGTTGGTTTAATGGGATTAGGCTTTATGTCTTTCTCAGGTGTTTCTCTGTAAAGGGGTAAAGGAACGCAATATGGAAAATGTAGACATATTTCTTGGCGTTGGCATGTTTACCCTGGTGGTGCTGGCGTTAGTAATTATTATTTTAGCGGCTAAATCAAAATTGGTTGCCACGGGTGATGTTACTATCAGTATTAATGATGATCCAGGCAAAGCTATCAAAACCCAAGCCGGTGGTAAACTACTAGGCGCTTTAGCTGATAAAGGTATTTTCTTATCTTCAGCTTGTGGTGGTGGTGGTACTTGTGGTCAGTGTAAGGTGCATGTTAAATCTGGTGGTGGCGAAATTCTACCAACAGAATTAGGTCATATTTCTAAAGGTGAAGCGCGCGAAGGTTGCCGTTTATCTTGTCAGGTTAATGTTAAATCTGATATGGAAATTGAAGTTGAAGATGAAGTCTTTGGTATTAAAAAATGGGATTGCGAAGTTATCTCTAATGATAACAAAGCAACCTTTATCAAAGAATTAATTTTGAAAATACCAGATGGCGAAGTAGTACCTTTCCGTGCCGGTGGTTATATTCAAATTGAAGCACCTGCGCACCATATCAAATATAAAGATTTTGATATTCCACAGGAGTTCCGTGGTGACTGGGAGCGTTTTAACTTCTTTAGTTTAGAGTCAAAAGTAGACGAAGAAACAATTCGTGCTTACTCAATGGCAAACTATCCAGAAGAAAAAGGCATTATTATGCTGAACGTGCGTGTTGCTACGCCGCCACCAAATAATTTGACCTTACCTTGCGGTAAAATGTCATCTTATATTTGGAGCTTGAAAGAAGGTGATAAAGTCACGATTTCTGGCCCATTTGGTGAATTCTTCGCTAAGCAAACTGAAGCTGAAATGGTCTTTATTGGTGGTGGTGCAGGTATGGCCCCAATGCGTTCGCATATTTTCGATCAAATGCGTCGTTTAAAGACTCAGCGTAAAGTTAGCTTCTGGTATGGTGCGCGATCTAAGCGTGAAATGTTCTATACCGAAGATTTCGATATGCTTGCTGCGGAAAATGAAAACTTTGAATGGCATGTGGCGTTATCTGATCCACAGCCTGAAGATGATTGGACTGGCTATACTGGTTTTATTCATAATGTAATTTATGAAAACTACCTTAAAAACCACAAAGCTCCGGAAGACTGTGAGTTCTATATGTGTGGTCCGCCAATGATGAACAAAGCGGTTATTAGCATGCTGCAAGATCTTGGTGTAGAAGATGAAAACATTATGTTAGATGACTTTGGTGGCTAACACAGTGATATAACGAGCAGGGGCACTTTTTAAAGCTGCCCCTGCTGCTTTTAGGAACTCGTATGCAATTAGTAGCTCATTATAAACTTTGGCTAGCGGCTTTGGCGCTGGCCATTTTAGTTTCATGTAGCCCAGCACAAAAAACAACTGACATACAAATGTTTAGCGGCAACACCATGGGAACTTACTATGTAGTTAAGTTTATCCATGATGTTGAAATTGATCATGTTAAGTTACAGCAGCAAGTCGATGCAGACTTAGAGTTAGTAAATGATTTAATGTCTACCTATAGACCGCAATCGGAACTGATGCGTTTTAATGCTTATAAGGGTAGCGAACCTTTTGTATTAAGCGAACCCACCCGTACTGTGATTACAGAAGCTATCCGTATTGGTAAGCAAACTAATGGTGTGTTAGATGTTACGGTAGGACCTTTAGTTGAACTGTGGGGCTTTGGCGCCCAAGGTCGCATTGAGCAAGCACCTGAACAAAGCCAAATTGATGCTGTCCAACCTTATATAGGTATCGAAAAACTTACGTTAACCGCGCTAGGGTTAACTAAGTCTACTCCTAATTTAGCCGTGGACTTATCCACTATTGCTAAGGGCTATGGCGTAGATAGAGTGGCTGATATTTTAGAACAAGCCGGTATCCAGAATTACTTAGTCGAAATTGGCGGTGAGATGCGTATTAAAGGCGCGAAACCTGAGCAGCCATGGCGTATAGCAATTGAGAAACCTGAAACAGCAGAGCGCTCTGTTCAGCGCGTAATTGCCCCAGGTGATATGGGTGTGGCGACATCAGGTGATTATCGTAATTACTTTGAGCAAGATGGTGTTAGATTTTCCCATTTAATTAATCCGCACACCGGACGGCCGATACAAAATAGAATTGTTTCTACAACCGTTTTTCATCCGTCATGTATGACAGCGGATGGTTATGCAACAGCCTTAAATATTATGGATGATGAGCAAGAAGCACTGGATTTTGCTAACAAACATCAGATAGCGGCTTTATTGGTTGTAAAAACCGATGATGGCTATATTGAGTTAGTGTCTGAAATGTTTAAACCCTATATTACTGAGCAGTAAGGTAACCATTATGAGCATATTTTTATTAACGTTTGCATTGTTTTTATTAGTGGTAGTGGCAATGGCCCTAGGTTATTTAGTGCAGCGTAAAACCATTGCCGGTAGTTGTGGCGGTTTAGGCGCTTTGGGTATCGAGAAAGCCTGTGATTGTGATAAACCTTGCGAAAGTAGACTACGCCGGTTAGAAAAAGAAAAATTCTGGCAAGATAATAAAATTATTTAATCATTTTAGCTATTAGGCTGAGATTAGTTAGCTTAGGAAGAGTTAACTAAAGGTTGTGGCTATAGCCGTTGCTAGTTATGCTGTAGTTATTACTTTAACAATGAACAAAACAGTTCGCTAAATAACCAGGACAAGGATGAGGTTACGTCAAACACTCGTTGTGTATATGTTACCGTTACTGCTTCTGCCCGTTATCGGTTTCGGTTATTTAGCCTATTATTTTCAACAACAGCAGATTGATAAACAAACTTTATTTCAAGCCCAGCAAGCATTAAATAAGCAAGCCGATCATTTAGACCGTTTCTTCCAGCATTACTTAGTCCAGTTAGGTATGTTGGCGCAGAGCGCGAGTTTACACCAATATTTATCCCAGCCAACTGCGACAAATCAGTCTTATTTAAGTTCACGATTGCAAGATTTCGCGAATGCCGATCGCAGTATCAGCTCGGTAAAAGTGTTACATCTTAATGGCGATTATGCCGTTCAGGTGCCGCAGCAACCGGATGTCTCCAATATACCCAATCGATTTCGTAACCGCTATTTTTCTTCATTACAAGCTCAAGTCGATGAAGCCGGCTTTTTTCTGGCCAGAGAAAACACTAATCAGCAATTGCAGCTATATTTCGCTCAAAAAATCTATTCGGTATCAGTTACTGACTCTCGGCAATTATGGGGCTATTTAGTGGTCGTCGTTGAGCCAAGTAGGCTACAACAAGAAATTAACTATCAGCATACTCCAAATAGTCGCACTTTATTAATTAATAAATCTGCGACTATTATTTATGCAGCTAATACGGCAAATATAGGCAGTGTTATTGCTCCTGCTGATTTTCGTCGGATCCAAAGTAGTATCGAGCAGCAACAATTTGAGCGTGCGACCTTATTTGCTCAGCCACGAGTAGTGCTTGGCCAAAATTTAACGGCCAATTATCAATTATTATTAAGTTTAGATGAAACTGATTTATATCCAGCACCCTTATTGTCATGGTTGATTATCGGTTTAATTTTAATTGTCTGCATTATGATCCCGCTTTGTGTGTACTTTTTACTCATTCGTAACGTGCTTGCGCCTATTCGGCAATTAACCGCTGCTAAAACGGCGGTAGGCCGCGGTGATTTCTCTATTTTATTAGAAGTGAATAAACATGATGAATTAGGCGATATGTTTGCGGCATTTAACGTTATGGTGCGTCAATTACGGGTTTATCGCGAACGTGAGCGTGCCTACAAGCAGCAATTAGAAGATAAGGTATTAAGACGAACTCAAGATTTAGAACGGGCTAATGATGATTTGGCTGCGGTTAACCAAGAGTTAATTTTAGCTCGCGAAACAGCCGAGCAAGCGAATAAATTAAAAAGTGTATTTTTAGCTAATATGAGCCATGAAATCCGCACCCCCCTTACCGCTATTATCGGCTTTTCAGAGCAAGCAGTGCAAGAAAACGAAGGCATTAAAAGAGAAAATTACTTACAGCGGGTACTAAAAAGTAGTGAACATTTATTAAGTTTAATTAATGATATTTTAGACTTATCTAAAATAGAAGCTGAAAAGCTTGAATTAGCCCCTGAATATTTTAATTGCTTAGCTTTAATAGATGATGTGTATCAACAGACCCAAGCCCAAGCCGACGCTATTGGTTTACAGTGCAGGTTAGAGTGGCAGTATCCTCTACCACAAATTATCTATAATGATGCGTTACGTTTTAGGCAGGTGTTACTAAATTTAACTAGCAATGCCATTAAGTTTACTACTAAAGGTAAGGTGATTATTCACGTCAGTTTTGATGTTGTTAGCCAACAATTAATTATTAAAGTAAAAGATACCGGTATTGGTATGACGGCAGTTGAGTTAAGCCGTATCTTTAAGCCTTTTGTACAAGCTGATGCCACAGTTACCCGTCATTTTGGTGGTTCTGGATTAGGTTTGTGTATTTCTAAAAAGCTGATGCAACAGATGGATGGTGATATCTTTGTCGACAGTGTTAAAGGCATAGGCAGTTGTTTTGAAATGCGTTTTAACTGCCAACAACAAACTTTAGACCTGATCGATCAATATCATCGCGACCTTAAAGTAAGCGTACCTGCCATTGTTGAGGTGGACCCTAACATGCATAAACTGCATATTTTAGTGGCTGAAGATAACCAAGATAACCAATTATTACTGTCGTTAATGTTAGATAAAGCCCATGCAACTTATGTCATAGTTGAAAATGGCCATTTAGCAGTTGAACGGGCGCTAGCAGAGTCGTTTGATATTATATTTATGGATATGCAAATGCCAGTGATGGGTGGTGAAGAAGCCACTCGCCTAATCCGTTATGCCGGTATTGATACTGCGATAATTGCTGTTACTGCCAATATCATGACAGATGATATTGAACATTATAAACAATCAGGCTGCCAAGCCGTATTAGCTAAGCCGATTATTTTAGCGGAATTAACGGCCATCTTGTCGAGGTATGGCGAGCGATCTGACCGAGCAATGTTAAGTTTGGACTTACAATTAGAACAAGATCCGCAAATGAAAGCGTTAAAGCAACACTTTACGGCACAATTACCAATATTATTTGCTGAGTTTGAACAACTTTTTGCAGCCCAAACTTGGGACAAATTAAGTTTTGCGGCGCATAGTTTAAAAGGTAGTGCGGGAAGTATGGGCTATCCAGAATTAACCGCATTTTCAGATAAGCTAGAGCTAGCTGCGCAGCAACAACATTCAGCAGAAGTAGCAGCACTCTTAGAACAGATGCAGCTGATTATAGAAAAAGCTCAGCAAGATTAATCAGGTATTTATTTAGGTAATCATTAAGGGAATTAGTAAGGTAAATATAATGAACGATGAGTTTACACTTGATCCTAGATTAGCAAACGACAGCATTTATATAACTGATTTAGCGCTATGTCAGATTCGACTTAACAACGATAGTCGCTACCCTTGGTTTATATTAATTCCTAAGTTGAATAATATTAGTGAGATAATAGATTTATCCCCCCAGCAGCAGCAACAATTATGGCAAGAAAGCGCAGCTTTAAGTTTTTGGTTAAAAAAACATTACAAACATGCTAAGTTAAATGTTGCGGCACTGGGTAATGTGGTTGCACAATTACATATACATCATATAGTACGTTTTGTGCATGATGATGCTTGGCCTGCACCGGTATGGGGTAAATTTCCTGCTATCGGCTATACTGAAGAGGCGAAAACAACACTTAAGCATCAGTTTTTACAAACGTTTTTATTTCCCTGAAGAGGTTAACCATGTCAGCACAGCAACAGCTGCTTCAGATCATTGAGCAAAAGTTAGCCCAAGATAACCTGATATTACCGACTTTGCCTGAAGTGGCTTTAAAAGTGCGGCAGCAAACTGATGCGCCAAATGTTAGCTTAAACGCGTTAGCCGATATTATAAGTAATGACACGGCGTTGGCAGCGCGCGTGATTAAGTTGGCAAATAGTGCCTTTATAGGCCGTTCCATTAAAGTATCTTCACTTAACCAAGCGGTAACCCGAATAGGCCTAAGCCAAATACGTAATATTGTTATTGCGATGGCTTTAGAGCAAATATTCACTTCTTCACATCAGGCGTTGCAACAGCAGTTAACTTGGCAGTGGCAACGCAATGTGCAAATTACCAGTATTGCAGTTGCCTGTTTAGCCTTTTATAACAGTCAGCATGGCCATAATAACTTGTCGTTAGATGTGCTAACACTAGTGGGCTTGGTACATAACATTGGTGCTTTAGCGCTTATAAATGAAGCTGAGCAGTTTCAAGATATCTTAGGTGAACCACGGTTTTTACAGCACGTTAGTCGTAAATTAGCGCCTAAAGTGAGCGAGAAAATCTTATCAAGCTGGCAGTTTGAAGAGCAATTTATTTATGTTGTAAAACACTGGGGTTTTATTAAGCCGGAAGCCGAACAGGCCGGTTATACTGACTTTATTCGCTTAGCAATGATTGCTAAAGATCAGTACGAGGATAAGGCATTACAGCAAAGACTTTTAGATTATTATGTGGCGCAGAAATTAGTACCCAGTGATAAATTTATGCAACAGCCCGAAATTAATACCGTTTATCAGAATATTCGGGCTGTGTTTATTTAAGCCAGTGTCGCTAGTTTTAGCTGCTGTTCAATAGCGCTAATCTGTATTTTCGCTTCCTATCTGCTGACGAATATTCAGTAATGCTTGATTCAATGCTGAAGTCATTAATATTAAATCAGCATCTAGCCGTGCAACTAAATCATCCCAGCCTAATTCATCATTTTCTGCGGTGAGTAAATCATGAAACTTAAGCTTTTTAATGCCACCATCATCGGTAATTTGTAAGGATAGGCCATCAGGTTGTTGTAAACTGATACTGGTGACTAACTTATCTTCTAAGTGCGTTTGCACGTCTTCAGTGGTTAATAGGTGATTTGAAAATTTCACTTTAGCGCCACCTTCGTCAGGGGCTTTAAGTTCAACATCGGCACCTTGTTCAAAGCCTTTAGGTAACTCTTTATTTTGTAACCAAAACTGCAATTGCTGAGTCAGCTTATGGTTATCTAACCAAGGTAAAGCAGGCAAGGAGCCTAACGCTTTACGCAGCAAGGCAAGCACATCTTCTGCTTTACTGGCGCTACTGCTATTAATAACTAACCACTGATTGCTAGGATCATAATAACCTTGGGTCAAAGACGAGCGGCTAAAGGCTCTGGGTAACAAGGCTAGTTGTAATTCTTCTTTTAAACTTTGTTTTTCTTTGCGGCTTAGCGAACGACCTTTTTCCTGCTCCATAGCCTCAATTTTCGGCTGCATTTCTTCATTAATCACTGCTGCAGGAAGAATTTTTTCTTGGCGCTTTAAAGCGAAAAATATAATTTCTTGGCAGGCATGACTATAGTGTTGAATGCTGGTATGTAATGGGAAGCTAAAACCAACTTTAACGGCTTCTTGCGCTGATAACGGGGTAAATTTAAACTCGGACAGTGCTTGTTCCCAAACGGCTAAATCAGTCGTTAACGGAGCACTAAGTGTATAAACACGAACATTTTTAAACCACATAATTCACTCTAATCGAAAAGTTCGGGCCGTTAGTATAACCTGTATTAGGTTGCATTTATTGGCTTTTTTGGAAAACGAATATGGTAGTGCACACCCTGACCAAGTTCGCTGCTGGCATGGATACTACCATGTAATGTTTGACGGACTAAATTATAGGTAATATGCGCACCTAAACCGCTACCACCTAGATTTCGTTTAGTGGTAAAAAACGGATCAAACAGCTTTACCAGTTGTTCACTGGCTAAGCCTTTACCATTATCACTAAATTTAATATCAATATTATTATCTTGCTCCACTACCGTAATGCGGATCAAGCCTTCGGTTATATTATCAAAGCCATGTAATAGTGAATTCATAATTAAATTGGTGATAATTTGTGAAATGGCTCCAGCAGGACAATCTAAGACAATGTTATCAGGGCAATTAACTTCGACATGGTGTTTGTTTTGTTTCAAATTCGGCTTTAAAGAACGAATAATTTCATCAATATAATGGGCTAAATTTATGCTTCGTGTGGCATTACTGGTTTGATCTACGGCTATTTGTTTAAAACTAGCGATAAGTTCTGCTGCACGGCTTAAGTTTGATTGGATAAGATCAGTACTTTGATTGGCCTCTTCAATAAAAGTGGCCAATTGAGATGAGGTTAACGTTTTAGCTGTAAAAGCTTGGTTTAAAACCGTGATTTTATCGCTTAGAAAGCTGTTAGCGGTAACACCAATACCAACCGGAGTATTAACTTCATGGGTAATACCTGCCACTAAACCGCCTAATGCTGCCAGTTTTTCTGACTGCAGTAATCGCTCTTGGGTTTGTTTTAAATCATTTACTGTAGCCTCTAATTCTGCTTGTTTGCTTAATAAGCTAAGTTCAGTTTCTCGGCGTCGCTCAATCTCAGAAACCAGAGTTTGTTGTTTGGTTTCTAGCTTTTGCTTCTGATGTTGTAAATCGATCATGGCCTGACTTAAACCCGATGTTTTTCGGGCCACATCTTGCTCTAACATTAAGTTTTGCTGATCTAATTTATTATTAACAATCAGTAGTTGTTTCTGGGTAGATTCAAGTTGTTGTTTAGCGTCTTGCACTCGCTCAATTAGCCGATTAAAGGCGACTGCCATAACGGTCAATTCATTAGTTTGTGGCTGTGACACAGTGATTTTTGCGTCTTGAAGTTGATCAAACTTAAGATTTTTAATTTGTTGTGTTAGTTGGTTTAAAGGTTGTGATAATTGTTTTCTAAAGGCGAGCAAAAATAAAATAATTAAAAAGGCAGATTTTATAAAGACGTTGGTTATTAATGTATAAATACTGGTTTTTATACGTTCAATGACTATGCTGCGATGTGATAGCAGAGTAACATCGCCCACTTGGGTAGTCCTATCGGCATATTCAAACATAAGCGGAAAACTATAACCGAACACTCCCGTTGGCAGCTCGGTTAATTGGGTTTTTTGGCGGATTAAATGGTCGGATAGAATGGTTTCAATACTGTTTTGTTGTAAGCTTTGCCAGATAACTTTAGCATATTCATCACGAATAATAATGCCATCTATTACCGGGAGCGCTAAGACACGATCTGAGATAGCGTTAATTCTCTCAGGGTCTAATTGCCAAATAGCGCGAGATAGATTTGCCTTAATCGTTTGTTGAAATATCTCTAACTCGCCTTTAATCTGGTTTTTTGCGTTAGAATATTCAGCATAAATTTGGCTTAATGTCACCAAAAAGGTCAATATAAAATAAACCGACAACACTTGAATTAATAGCTTACGTGATAAGCTTTTATGGCGCATTAGACAACCTTGTCAAAAGTATGTATATCAGATAGTAAGTTACCATAACGAATAAATAAACAATTGGAAATAGTCCAATGGCAATCGTTGCTTTATGTCGGCATGGTGTATATATTTTTTAACTCAATCCATTAAATATCTTAATAAGAAAAAGGCTGCTGTATATGGCTTTCACTGCGTTAATTTGTGATGACTCTTTATTGGCTCGTAATCTGGTAAAAAAATCACTGCCAGCAAATTTTGATGCTGAAATCGTCACCGCTTCAGATGGCCTTCAAGCGCTAGAGATATTGAACACGCAAGACATTGGCCTAGTGTTCTTAGATTTAACCATGCCAAAATTAGATGGTATTGGCGTACTAGAAGCAATCAAAGCTGCAAAAATGAATTGTTTTGTTATTGTGATTTCGGCCGATATTCAACCACAAATGCAACAGCGGGTAATGGAGTTAGGCGCTTTAGCTTTTATTCAAAAACCGGCAACAGCAGAAAAGCTTAACGATGTTATGCATAAATACGGCTTAGTTTAAACTGCTTGTTTTTACTTCACATTAGCATTGACAGCCGTCTAAAAGTCTGTGCATAGTAGTGGCATGAAAATAAAATCATTTACACTCACCACGATTATTACCACCAACCCTGCGGGGTAGGAGGTCAGCGGTGTGTTGTTAAAAAAACCCGAGACCTTAAACGTCGCGGGTTTTTTTTTCTGCATCTTATGCACACGCAAGGCATAGGGTGCAGTTGCTAACCAAGTTTTGCTCTAACTGACGATAACAATGTATTACAGAATAAGGATTGAGGATGAGAGTATTAAAATTTGGTGGGTCATCGTTGGCGTCAGTGCAGCGCTTTGCCAATGTTGTGGAAATTGTCCAGCAGCAAAGTGCGGCAGATACCGTTTGTTTAGTGCTCTCTGCACCACAAGGGGTGACAAATAGTTTAGTCGACATAGTTGATATTGCTGCAACTGGTCAAAGTTTTCAGCCAGCATTGCAACAGATAATGCAACGTTATCAACAATTGGTTACCGATGCTGGGCAACAATATTCGGCCATTGCAATCGAGACAATACAGCAATTAATTGCACAGCAGCAGCAACTGCTTACTGAGAACTTAACCGGAATTCAATTATTACGTTATTGCCCGGATCATGTAAAAGCACAAATTCTCGGGTTAGGTGAGCAATTTAGTGTTGTGTTTATGACAGCGGTATTAAGCGCTGCGGGGCTAAAAGCACGGGCATTAAATGCCATACACTTGATTAAAAGCCAAGGTGATTATTTAAATGCCAGCGCAGATGTCGCTTTGTCTACACCATTAGTACAGCAGGCAATAAGCGAGCAGCCAAGCCAAGTTTATGTTATCGCCGGTTTTGTGTCGTCAAATAATCAAGATGAGGTGTGTTTGTTGGGCCGCAATGGTTCAGATTATTCGGCGGCAATTATTGCAGCAAGTTTACAAGCTAAAGCCTGTGAAATTTGGACTGATGTTGATGGCGTATATAGCGCTGATCCACGCCAGGTAAAGCAAGCTAAGTTAATCGATCGTTTGTCTTATGATGAGGCGATGGAGTTATCATATTTTGGCGCTAAAGTTTTGCACCCTAAAACCATAGGCCCCTTGGCGCAATACCATATTCCCTGCTTTATTAAAAATACTTTAAACCCAACTGCACCGGGTACTTGTATTCACGATAACGGTATTGGCGATGCTTTAGTTAAAGGCATTTCGAGTTTAGAGCATTTATCGCTTATTACCGTATCAGGACCCGGTTTAAAGGGTGTAGTTGGTATGGCGAGTCGAGTATTTGCCGCTATGGCCAAAGCCCAAATTTCATTAAACTTAATTACGCAATCATCATCTGAATTTAGTATTAGTTTTTGTGTGCCAAAAACCTCGTTTAAAGCGGCTAAAAAAGCTTTAGAGCAGGAATTTGAATTAGAACTACAAACAAAATTATTACGCCCCTTAACCATATTAGCGGATATGGCAATAGTGAGTTTAGTTGGAGATGGTATGCGTCAGCATCGGGGAGTGGCGGCAAAGTTTTTTGCTTCATTAGCCCAAGCTCGAGTCAATGTGGTGGCTATTGCTCAAGACAGTAGCGAGCGTTCTATTTCTGCGGTAGTTGAACAGTCGGCCTGTCGTAATGCGGTAAAAGTGTGCCACGAAAACTTCTTTAGCCAAGTGCCAAGCATCGATGTGTTTTTGGTTGGCTGTGGCGTGGTTGGTCAAGAGTTACTGCAACAATTTCAACGCCAGCAAACATTTCTCCACAACCGCCAAGTTAAACTGACGGTGTATGGTATCGCTAATAGTAAAGCCTTATTGCTCGATAAAGAGGGTATTGATTTACAACATTGGTCAGAGCAACTGGCACAAGCCGAAAGTGCCTTTAGTGTTGCGGCGTTAAACCAATTTGTGCAACAGCAGCATTTAACTAACCCTGTGTTGATTGACTGCACTAGTTCAGAGCAAATTTCTAAGCTGTATGCTGACTTTATTCAAGCTGGCTTTCACATTGTGACCCCGAATAAAAAAGCTAATACGGCATCTTTTGCTTACTATCAGCAACTGCGTCAGTTGGCGCAACAACATAGACGGCGTTTTTTATATGAAACCACAGTAGGTGCGGGGTTACCTATTATTGATACATTGCAGGGGTTATTAAACGCCGGTGACGAGCTACAAGCTTTTGAAGGTATTTTATCCGGTTCTTTATCCTATATATTTGGCGAATTAGAAAACGGACTTAGCTTGTCAGACGTGACAATTCAAGCGCGTAGTCTAGGCTTTACTGAGCCCGATCCGCGAGATGATTTATCTGGAATGGATGTGGCCAGAAAGCTGCTTATTTTAGCCCGAGAAGCCGGTATGACACTGGAGCTAGCCGACGTTATTGTCGAATCAGTGTTGCCGCCAGGTTTTGCCGCTGATGTTGATACCGATAGCTTTTTAGCCCAATTACCATCGTTAAATGCTGGCTTTGCTCAGCGTATTGCAGAAGCTAAAGCTCAAGGTAAGGTGTTACGTTATGTGGGTGAAATACGCAATGGGCAGTGCCAAGTTGTCATAAAAGCATTGGCTGCAGATCATCCGTTGGCAAAAGTAAAAGACGGCGAAAATGCATTAGCTATTCATAGCCGTTACTATCAGCCGATTCCGTTTGTGTTACGCGGTTATGGAGCAGGTGCCGCCGTTACATCGGCCGGTGTCTTTAGTGATGTCATGCGTACGCTTGGCTGGCAGCAACAGGTGTAATTTATGCAAAGTAATTCATTACCTAACAATGTATTAAAAAGTACGGCAATAAAAACTAGGCGCTATTATGCTCCTGCTTCTACCGGCAATTTTTCAGTCGGCTTCGACTTGTTAGGTGCGGCTTTTGAACCGGTAAATGGTGACTTATTTGGCGACGTGCTAGAAATTTGCGCTGAACAAGCGCAAATGAGCTTAGAAATAACCGGTCGCTACCAGCATCAATTGCCCAGCGACAGCAGCGATAATTTAGTCCTAAGATGTTTTTATGCCTTTGAGAAAAAACTGGGCAAGCCGTTGCCTCGGTTACAACTGCGTTTACATAAAAATTTACCGGTAGGTAGCGGTTTAGGTTCCAGTGCCTGCTCTATTGTTGTGGCTTGTTATGCTTTTAATGATTATTTTTCAGCGCCGTTAGCTGAAGCTGAATTGCTGCAATTAATGGCTGAAGCAGAAGGGCAGGTTAGTGGTAGCGTGCATTACGATAATGTCGCCCCCTCTTACTTTGGCGGCTTACAGTTAATGCTGCCGCAAAGTAAGCAGTTATGTAGGGCCTTACCTTGGTTTGAGCATTGGCGGGTGGTGTTATGTTATCCAGGCACGGTATTGTCAACCAAAGCGGCACGAGAGGTGTTGCCTAAGCAAGTCTCGTTGGCACAAAGCATTATGTTTGCTGGTATGTTAAGTCGCTTTGTTACAGCCTTATACCAACAAGACGAAAGCGAGGCGCTGGCGGCGTTACAAGATGTTATTGCTGAACCGTATCGTCTGGCGCTTATTCCACAACTGACTCAATTACGTGCTGATTTACAGGCTGCAGGTATTTTACATTTAGGTATTTCTGGTGCAGGACCGACTTTATTTGCTGTTTGCCAGTCTGACCAGCAGGCGAGTATTGCAGCAGAATACTTATCACGGCATTATGAAAAGAATCAAGACGCGATAACTCACATTTGTAAGTTGTCGTCAGCAGGCGCCAGAGCGCTATAGGGAACCCTATGTTGTTAACTAATATCAAGCTCGCCTCAGAGCAAGTCAGTTTTTTACAAGCAGTTCGTCAAGGCTTAGGCCAACAGCAAGGCTTATTTTTCCCCACAGAGTGGCCCAAACTGGATGTTAATAAGCTGTTAGCTATGCCGTTTGTGCCGCGTAGTAGTCATATCTTGCATGCATTAATTGGTGATGAGTTAAGTTATACCGAAGTAGAGGCGATGGTAACCGCTGCTTTTACCTTTGGTGCACCTTTAAATCAGATTAGCGACAGCATAAGTTGTTTAGAGCTTTTTCATGGCCCTACATTAGCCTTTAAAGACTTTGGCGCCCGTTTTATGGCTCAAGCTTTAGCAAAAGCGCAGCAGGGTAAAAATACCACTATTGTTACCGCAACCTCAGGCGATACCGGTGCTGCAGTTGCTCATGCTTTTTATCAGCAGCCAGGCGTGAAAATCGTTATTTTATTTCCTAAGGGTTAAAATTAGCCATTTACAAGAAAAGCTGTTTACCACCTTAGGCGATAATATTACGGCTTTAGCAGTAGATGGCGATTTTGATCAATGCCAAACCCTAGTTAAGCAAGTGTTTGATCAGCAAGACTTAGTGCAGAAGCTTAATATTAACTCGGCAAATTCGATTAATATTAGCCGTTTATTTGCTCAAGTTTGTTATTACTTTGAAGCGGTAGCACAACTGCCAGCGGACAAACGTGACCAAGTCGTCTTTGCGGTGCCAAGTGGTAATTTTGGTAACTTAACCGCGGGGTTAATTGCTAAAACCTTAGGCTTGCCTATTAAACGCTTTTTAGCGGCAACCAATGCTAATGACACGGTGCCACGTTATTGGCGCAGTGGGCAATGGCAGCCTAAAAAGACCGTGGCAACATTGTCTAATGCCATGGATGTTAGTGCACCGAATAATTGGCCGCGAGTCGAAGCGCTATTAGCCCAAGGTGTGATCCAGCGCAGCGATATTGAAACCTTTGCTGTGGATGAAGATGATACCCAGTTAGGGGTTAAGCAATTAGCCCAAGCCGGTTATACCAGTGAGCCTCATGCGGCGGTTGCCTATAAAGCGCTAAAGCGCAGCTTAGAGCCAGGCGAAATTGGTGTTTTTCTGGGTACTGCTCATCCAGCAAAGTTTAAAGAGCAAGTTGAAAATATTTTAGGAACGCCAATAGGTTTACCGGCAGTGTTAGCGCGATTTGCCGCTGAGCAAAGTTTAAGTATTGATATCGAGGCAAACTTTGCTGCATTGCAACAAGTGTTATTAAACTTGGAAACAACTTAATGTCTTGGCAGTCACTATTAGCAGCAGAAAAACAGCAAGATTATTTTGTTCATCTATTGCAACAAGTGCAACAAGCTAGGCTTGAAGGTCAGGTTATTTATCCGCCTGAAGCTGATATGTTTGCGGCTTTTGACCTTACTCCTTTGGCCCAGTTAAAAGTGGTTATTTTAGGTCAAGATCCTTATCACGGCCCGAATCAAGCCCATGGTTTAGCGTTTTCTGTACGTGCTGGTGTGCGTGTGCCACCGTCGTTAAAAAATATTTATAAAGAATTAGCTAACGAATACCCTGACTTTGTTATACCAGAGCATGGCTGCTTACACAGCTGGGCTAAGCAAGGGGTGTTATTGCTTAATACGGTTTTAACAGTCGTAGCGACTAAGCCTAACTCGCATAAACAACTAGGTTGGCAACGTTTTACCGATCATGTTATTGAGCAAATTAATAACCATTGCCAAGGGGTGATTTTTTTACTTTGGGGAGCCAATGCAGAAAGTAAAGCTAAGTTAATTGATGCCCAGCGCCATATTATTTTAACCGCACCGCATCCTTCGCCATTATCGGCTTATCGAGGTTTTTTTGGCTGTGATCATTTTAAACTAACTAACGGTTACTTGACCGAACAAGGTAAGACAGCGATAAATTGGCAGTTACCAGCTGCTATTACTTAGCCCATAAAAAAGTATTACTTAGCCCATAAAAAACATTGCATAGCACATAAAAAAACGCTCGATATGACTATCGAGCGTTTTGATTTAGATAAGTTGTTGCTTAAATTTCAATGTCAGCTAACTCTGGCTCTATGGTCCAATCTAATTCCTTGAGTTCTTGCTTTAATTGATGGCGTTCTTTTAGTTGCTCTATTTCGCGCCATTTTTGTTTCGCCGTTCGCGGTTTTGCAGCAGGGCGTTCCAACGTATTCAGTAAGTCTTCGAAGCTATCCATTTCTGGCCTCTCTGATAGTTGTTGTCGTTATTATCGATTAAATATGTACCATACTTTGGCAAATATTAAAACAACAAAGTGACAATCAAGTGACAAAAAAGCAATCTTAAGGTTTAGCGTTGCATATTTAGGGTATAGCGTTGCATAAAATGCTGAATTAAACCTTGGGTTGAGCTATCAAGGGCTTGGTTGGTATCACCCTGTAAAGCTTGTAAAATAGGCTTTGATAATTGCTTGCCTAACTCGACTCCCCACTGATCAAAAGAGTTTATTTGCCACAATATGCCTTGGCAGAATATTTTATGCTCATACAGCGCGATTAAACTGCCTAAATAATACGGCGATAGTGTAGGCAGTAGCAGGGTGTTACTGGGTTTATTACCGGCAGACACTTTATGCACCGCTAAAGCTGCAGCTTGTTCTGAGTCCATACCTTCAGCTAAGCACTCTTGGTAGGCTTCGGTAAAGGTTTTACCTTGCATAAGCGCTTGAGTTTGAGCAAAGCAATGCGCCGCTAAACGCTGATGCTGCTCTTTATGTTGATGCTGTGGGGTAATAGCTAAAATAAAATCAGCAGGCACAATTAAACTGCTTTGGTGTAATAATTGATGATAAGCATGTTGACCATTAGTGCCGGCATCACCCCAAATAACAGGGGCGGTGGCATAACTCACGCTGTGACCATCTGCTTTAATACTCTTACCGTTAGACTCCATATCCAATTGTTGCACATAGCTGGGTAGTAAGCGCAGGTAATGACTGTAAGGTAAAATGGCTTGCGTTTGACAACCAAAGCCATTGATATACCAGATGCCTAACAGGGCTAATATTACCGGCATATTGTCGGTAAACGGAGTTTGGACAAAGTGTTGGTCCATCGCTTCGCCACCGGCTAAAAGCTGAGTGAAGTTGTCATTACCAATCATAATGGCGACAGGTAAACCAATAGCCGACCAGATAGAGAAACGACCACCAACCCAATCCCATAATGGTAGGATATGCTGAGCTGGGATGCCAAACTCAGCTGCTGCGCTTAAATTAGACGTCGCCGCCCAAAAGTGTTGATTAATAGCAGCGGTATCGGCGCCATGATCAGTAAACCATTGCCGAACCAATAAGGCATTTTGGATAGTTTCTTCAGTGCTAAATGATTTAGATGCTACACAGACCAAAGTGGTTGCTGGCTTAAGCTGGGCTAGGGTATCGGTGACGACCACTGGATCGATATTACCGACAAAATGTACTTGAACGGGGCTGCAATGATAAGGCGTTAAAGCCTCGACTGCCATTTGTGGACCAAGTAGAGAGCCGCCTATACCAATCCAAATGACATCAGTAATGACTTGGCCATTGAAGCCAAGGTAGTCACCGGCGTGCAGTTGGCTAACTAAATTAGCCATTTGCTCTTTACAAGCGATAATCTCAGCACTGACCTCGCACTTACCTATAGCTAAGCCGTTATCTAAACTTACGCTACTGAGGTCCGCTTTACGCAATAACATATGACCAACGGCGCGTTGCTCAGTGTTATTAATTTTATCGCCAGCCAGCATACTGTTAAGAGCAGTTTTAATTGGACTGTGCTGGGCAAAGTCTTGTAATAATGCCCAGCTAGTATCGTCAATCAAGTTTTTTGAGTAGTCGAGCAAGATATCACACGCAGAAACACTAAAACGATTGGCTCGACTTGGATCATCAGCAAAGGCTTGCCGCAATGAACCCTGTTGTTTAGCCTGCGTGGCCAATGCAGACCAAATATTACCCGACATAAAGCACTCCCTAAAAATGACGACCGGCTATGATAATACAACTGGCAAGCTGTTGCTTGACTAAAGTGCCTGCTGGATCAGTTGCTCAAGCTTAGTTTGGTCAATTGCAAACTTTCTAATACCTTCAGCCAGCTTCTCAGTGGCCATCGCATCGTCATTAAGTGCCCAACGATACTCAGCTTCAGTCATTACTGCAGGGGCGGGTTGTTGTGGCATATCAGCGCTCAAATGCACTTGCAACTTACCTTGTTGCTGGGCAAGTTCAGCCAGTAAGTTAGGGCTAATGGTTAACCTGTCACAACCGGCTAAAGCTAATACTTCGCCAATATTACGAAAGCTTGCACCCATAACAATAGTCTTAAAGCCATGGCTTTTGTAAAAGCGATAAATTTCGCGTACCGATAATACCCCAGGGTCGGTTTCAGCACTGTATTCTTGCTTAGTTTGGGCTTTATACCAATCGAGAATTCGACCAACAAAAGGCGAAATTAAAAACACGCCTGCTTCTGCGCAGGCTCGGGCTTGGGCCATATGAAACAATAAGGTTAGGTTACATTGGATACCTTGCTGTTCCAGCTCGCGAGCGGCTTGAATGCCTTCCCAAGTGGCGGCAATTTTAATTAAAATACGTTCTGGTGCAATATTGTTTTCTTGATATAACGCGATTAGCTGTTTGGCTTTGGCAATAGTAGCAGCAGTGTCAAAAGATAACCGAGCATCGACTTCAGTGGAAATGCGTCCTGGGATTAATTTACTAATAGCCGTGCCAACATCAACGGCAAATTTATCACAGGCCAAATTAAGCTGTTGTGTCGCGTTATCATGTTTAGATTTAGCATAGCGAACAGCCTCGCTAAGCATGGGCTTGGCAAAATCTAATTGACTCGCATTAAGTAATAAACTGGGATTGGTGGTTGCGTCGATAGGTCTAAACTGTTCAATGGCAGTTAAGTCGCCACTATCTACCACAACGGTAGTCACGGCTTTTAATTGAGTTAATAAATCGTTATTCATGTTTAAGCACCAAAATTAAAAAAATTAAAATACTGATAAGTCTAAACTAGCTGATTTGAGAAAAATAATACAACATAATAGTACAACATATATGGACTTAAATTAGCACTGGATGAACCAAGATATTGGCCGCAGTATATTGATGAGTGAATCATCCATTTTTACCGAGTTTGCTGGCGGGATGATGTTTCAGTTAGGATACATTAAGACAGAGTCTAAATGAACTTGCAAACTAGTGGTATATTACGCCAGTGTCGGCAAAAAATTATTTGATTAGAACAGGATATTATTATGTTAATGGTTGTTTCACCGGCTAAAGACTTAGATTTAACGCCGTTATCTGAGCAGTATTCTTATACTCAACCAGCGCTATTAAACCAAGCACAGCAACTGGCTGATATTTGTAAGCAGTTAACGCCAGCGGATTTATCATCACTAATGCATATTAGCGATAAGTTAGCGGGGCTAAATGTGGCACGTTTTGAGCAATGGCAACCGCCCTTTACGCTTGAAAATGCTAAAGCCGCTTTATTTATGTTTAATGGCGATGTTTATCGGGGTTTAGATGCAGCAAATTTATCCAAAGAGGATATTGACTTTGCTCAGCAGCATTTGCGAATTTTAAGTGGCTTATATGGTGTGTTGCGGCCATTAGACTTAATGCAGGCTTACCGCTTGGAAATGGGCACTAAATTAGCCAACAGCGCGGGTAAAGATTTATATGCTTTTTGGGATCAAGCCGTCACCAAGGATCTTAATAAGCAGCTGGCTAGCTTAAAGGGACGTGTGCTGGTTAATTTGGCTTCACAGGAATATTTTAAAGCCGTTAAGCCTAAACTATTAACGGCAGATGTTATTACACCAGTGTTTAAAGATTTTAAAAATGGTAAATATAAAATTATCAGTTTTTATGCCAAAAAAGCGCGTGGTTTAATGGCGCGTTACGCCATCCAGCAACGAGTAACGGATGCCCAGCAGCTAAAACAGTTTGATTTAGAGGGTTATCAATACAGTCAACCAGACTCTAGTAGTTCAGAATGGGTGTTTTTACGCAACATTGAGCAATAGCACTGCAGTAGGTTGGTTTTATTTGTTACAATGCCGCCATTCGCCCATGGTGGCATTGCAGTGGTATATTTAGATGAAATTTCCTGGTCTACGGAAAATCAAACATTACTTTCCCGTTTCTCAACCTAAACCGCAGCTTCCAAGCTTTGAAGTATGCCCGCAAATGGATACTTATATTGTTGGTTTAGATCAAACTATTGTCGATGTGGTGGCAACTGTGGATGATGCTTTTTTAGTAAAGCATGCTATTCCTAAAGGCCTATCTAATTTGGTCGAACATGATAAAGCTAATATTATTTATCAAGAGTTAATAGAAAACCAAGCTATATCAGATCATTTTGCCGGTGGTACTATCGGTAATACCATACATAATTATTCAGTTCTAGCGGATGATAAATCGGTTTTATTAGGCGTAATGTCAGCAAACATCGCGTTGGGTTCAGCGGCTTATCATTACGTTCGCCATACCAGTTCTAAAGTGGATATGAACCACTTACAAGGGGTTGCCGGTGATATTGGTCGTGGTATTACCATGATAACACCCGACGGTGAGCGCACCTTTGTAATTGATCCCAGTGATATGGATGAATTAGAAGTCGATTATATTCCAACCGAAATTGTCCAGTCTGCGGCCGCCGTTGTGGTTAGTGCGTATCCACTGCGCGCGGTAGATAAACCTATCCAGCAAGCGATGTTAAAAACGTTAGTCGATGCTAAACAGAAAAATGTGCCAGTAGTGATGAGTCTAGGTACTCGGCATTTAGTGGAAGAGAATCGGGCTAAGATTTTAGAAACAGTCAAAAAATATGTCAATGTGCTGGCGATGAATGAGTTAGAGGCTGAGGCATTAACGGGCTTTTCAGATCCATTAAAAGCCGCTGAGGCTATTTTAGATTATACCGATATGGTGTTAATTACAGCGGGTCCAGTCGGCTTGTATTTATGTGGCCATACCGAAGATAACGTTAAACGTGAAACAACTAACCCCATTAAATCAGCCAGTTTAGCTGACTTTAATCAATATGAATTTAGCCGACCGATGCTAAGAGAACATTGCGAACAGTCCATTAAAGTGTATTCGCATATTGATCCGTATCTTGGCGGGCCTGAGTTAATCAAAAATACCAATGGTGCAGGTGATGGCGCGTTATCGGCCTTACTGCATGATATGGCCGCTAATCATTACCATAAGCAAGTACAGCCGCTGTCAGGCAAGCATGAGCAGCCTTATTTAGCCTATTCGTCTTTTGCCCAAATTTGTAAATATGCTAATCGGGTAAGTTATGAAATCTTAGTGCAAAATGCCTCAAGATTATCCAAAGGCTTACCGGAACGTGAAGATTGTCTAGAGGAAGCGTATTGGGAGCGTTAGTCGCTCCCACAGCCTAGGGCTTTAACCGCTGCTACTTAATAGCGGTCAAGCCTTGTACGCTTTGTTCTATAATCTGTTGTGGCATAAAACTGTCGGCACTCGACTCTTTCATTGGTTGCTCAAACTTTTCCGGTGCGCCGCCATTAATTAAGCTACCCGGTGTTAAGTTAAGATAAATCTGATCAAAACGCCGAACCTCAGTTTCACTTATACGCCTAAACACATGCGAGCGATTTAACTCTGACATATGGCGCATGCCCGCAGCTGCAATCATCTCCATACTGGCTTTTACCGTTTCTTTATGAAAACGCGCAACGCGCTCAGCTTTACTTTCAACGACTAAGCCTCGGGCTAAGGCTGGGTTTTGCGTGGCCACACCGGTTGGACATTTATTGGTATGACACTCTAACGATTGCACACAGCCAAGGGCGATCATCATACCGCGGGCGCTATTACAAATATCGGCGCCAACAGCAATGTTTTTAACAATATTAAAACCAGTAAAAACTTTACCGCTGGCAATAACCTTAATTTGTTTCTTTAAATTAAAGCCAACTAACACATCACAAACAAAGACTAACGCTTCACGCAAAGGCATGCCTATCGAGTTAGCAAACTCTAGTGGTGCAGCACCAGTACCGCCTTCACCGCCATCAACGGTGATAAAGTCGGGTGCAAAACCGGTTGCTAGCATGGCTTTACACAAAGCAATAAATTCGCTGGTGCGGCCAATAGCTAACTTAATACCCACAGGTTTGCCACCCGATAATTCACGGACTTGCTGAATAAAATGCATCATTTCTTTTGGCGTACTAAACGCACTATGGCTGGGCGGAGAGTCGACTTGGGTTTTAGGTTCAACTAAGCGAATACGGGCAATTTCATTGGTGTTTTTATGCGCCGGTAAAATACCACCGTGACCCGGTTTAGCCCCTTGCGACAATTTAATTTCGATCATTTTAATGGATGGCTTAGTGGCAACTTGGCGAAAAGCTTCAGCAGCAAAATTACCTTGGGCGTCGCGGCAACCAAAATAACCGGTACCAATTTGCCAGACTAAATCGCCGCCAAACTCTAAGTGATAATCGCTGACACTGCCTTCACCGGTATTATGATAAAAACCGCCTAATGCCGCGCCTTTATTTAAGGCACGAATGGCATTATTACTTAAGGCACCAAAACTCATGGCTGAAATATTAAAAATACTGGCATCATAAGGTTGGGTGCAATGTGGACCGCCTACAGTTACTTTGGTCGCAGGGTGATGATCAGCATGGTGCTTAGCTGCTAGGGAGTGACCAATCCACTCATAACCCACCCGGTGAGTGTCTAACTTAGTGCCATAGGGAGTGGAATCTAAACTGCCTTTGGCTCTTTGGTAAATAACGGAGCGGTGCATCCGGTTAATTGGGGTGCCATCCGTTTCAGACTCAAATAAATATTGGCGGACAAAAGGACGAATAAACTCCATCGTCCATCGAGCATGGCCAACGACTGGATAGTTACGTAACAAACTATGGCGGCGTTGAAAAATATCTACTATGCCACGAATAATCAAAGGGATAACAATAACTAAGGCCCATAATATTGGCTGCCAAAGTATGCTAATTAAGCCAATGATTAGCAGGGTAATAATAGAAGTTATAACAAAAGCTCGCCGCATAGTAATTCCACTTAATGTTAGGTAAAAGCTCAATCTTGATATTTTACAGTAGTCTATTTACTGTAAATTATGTAGGTTGAAATACTGACTGCAGTAATTTAAAGCTACCGTTATCGGCATCCATTTCTACTTTAGCGCCAACCGGCACAATAAACTGTTTTTGAATATGACCTATCATAGCACCACGATAAGCCGGTATATTTAAGGGCTTAATATGATCATCAAAAATTTGGTCCATGGTTAACCAACCATAGCCTCCAGTTGGGCGACAACTGGTACACTCACCAAATATAAAGCCGGCTAATTTATCTAAGGCACCCATCAACTTTAAGGTGCTTAGCATGCGGTCAACCCGATACGGGGCTTCTTCTACATCTTCAACAAATAAAATTTTATCCGTAAAATCAGGTAAGTAGGGCGAGCCGGCTAATGATGTTAGCACGGTTAAGTTACCGCCAATAATTTCGCCTTGTACCTTACCGCCAGTGATAGTGACAATACGATTTTGCCGTGCAGCTAGTTCATCTTTCGTTTCAATAACATTTTGGTACTGCATTTGTTCGCGTTGAAAAAATACTCGTCTAAACTGATCGGCATTAAAGCTATTCCAGCTGCCGGTACCATTAGGGCCATGAAAGGTAATTAAACCCGTTTGGGCATGAATAGCATTATGTAAGGCAGTAATATCAGAGTAACCCAGTAGCGTTTTAGGATTGTTTTTAATCAGCGCATAATCTAGTAAGGGTAGTACGCGTGCAGCACCAGAACCGCCACGTAAACAAATAATAGCTTTAACCTCATTATCGGCAAACATAGCATTAATATCATTAGCACGTTGTTGATCAGTACCGGCTAAATGGCCACGCCGGGAAGTGAGATGTTGACCTACTTTTACTTTAAGGCCCAGCGCCTGCATCACTTCAGTGGCGATTTGCACATCGAGTAAATTATCGGTGGCTTTAGAGGGGCTTACTAAAGCCACGGTATCACCTGGGTTAAAGGCTATTGGTAATAACTGAGCAGGTGCAGCTAGCGCTTGATTAGATTTGGCGCTGGGTGCGGCAATAACATTGGCACAACTTGCTAAGGGTATAAAACTGGCAGCTACAGCACAGCTTTTAATAAATTGACGTTTATCCATTAGTTATCTCCATTATGTGAATAAAATATACGCGTTTATCAATAGCAGTTTTAAAAATAAATTACAGTATAGCTGAACGGAAAAGCGATAGCTGCCACCGTTTTTGCGAGCGGTAGCAGCTAGAGGGAAGGGGATATAAGCTGTTATTTTTTCGCTTTTTTAGCGGTTTTTTTCTTGGCAACTTTTTTCTTTTTTACCGGCACTTTAGCGGCTTTATGTTTTGGTTTTAATTCTGCAATCACTCGGGCTTTTAAGCGTTGTTCAGTGTAACGCTCAATTTTGGCTAACACTGCCATATCATGGGCTTCAACTAAAGAAATCGCGATACCTTTTTTACCCGCACGACCGGTGCGGCCAATCCGATGAATATAGGTATCGGCAGTGCGCGGTAAGTCAAAGTTAATAACATGGCTAATATCATCCATGTCTAAACCTCGAGCGGCAATATCTGTTGCTAACAATATGGATACACGACCTTGGCTAAAGCGTTCTACAGCTTGCATCCGTTTATCTTGTGGCATTTCACCTTGTAGCCAAGCACAACGTAAACCTGCAGTTTCCAATTGGCCGGTTAAACTGGCTAAACGCTCACGGGTTTTTATAAACACGATGGCTTTGCTGACATCTTCTTGTTTTAATAAGTGGATTAACAATGCCAATTTATGTTGGGCATCATCAGCTAAATGGGTCCATTGGATAATTTTAGCATTTTCTTTACGAGATGGAGTGGCTTCAATTCGTTTAGGCTCTTTTAATGCATGGGAAGCAAAACGCTCTAAAGCAGGGCCTTCTAGGGTTGCTGAGAATAATAAGGTTTGGCGACGACGACGCGCTTCTAAAATAATCCGGTTCATTTCACCGACAAAACCCATGTCTAACATCCGATCCGCTTCATCTAAAATTAGCAGTTCTACTTCATCCGCTTGGAAGCTTTCTTCATCTAGATATTCAGTTAAACGGCCTGGAGTAGCAATTAAAATATCATTGTTTTTTTCTAAGGTATCTTTATGGCTACCATAGTTAATCCCGCCTGTGATCACGCCAACATTTAGCGTGGTATGCTGACTGAAAAATTTAAATTCGTTATAAATTTGATAAGCCAATTCACGGGTAGGTGTCATCACTAACACGCGAGCGAAGCCAGGATCTCTGCGCCCAAAATCCAGTAAGTATTGGATGGCCGGTAATACAAAGGCCAGTGTTTTACCGGTACCTGTTGGCGCGCTGGCTAATAAGTCTAAGCCTTCCAATGCTAATGGAATTGCCATTTCTTGAATCAAAGTCGGTGCTTCGTAGCCACGCACAGATATGGCACGATTTAGCGCATCGTCCAGTTGAAAATCGGCAAAATTCATAACGTATCCTTTAACAAAAAAAGTTGCTAGCCAGTGACAGCAACAACATCAGGTCGTAAACTGGCGACCGGAGGTGCTGATGTCAGCAGGTTTTCAGTGTAAACAGTTTTATATAGCTCATGACCGTTGTGCGATGAAAGTTGGCACTGACGGTTTATTGCTTGGTGCTTGGGCACCGCTTAGCAAAAATAACGTAGTTACTACTAGCGGTAACATCCTTGATATTGGTGCGGGTAGCGGCTTAATTAGTGTAATGCTGGCGCAACGTAGTCAAGGTTTACTGCCTATTACTGCTATCGAACTCGATAGTGCTGCAGCAGAGCAAGCTAAAGAAAATATTAGCGTTAGTCCATGGCCTAATAGTATTCGTTTATTAACGGCGGATATTCTAGCCTATCAGCCTACAGAACGTTACCGTTTAATCGTATCTAACCCACCTTTTTTTCAGCAATCGATGCCGGCTGCGCAGTTAAGCCGACATTTAGCCCGGCATACTGATAGTTTACCCTTTAATCGTTTGCTAGAAAAAGCGGCGACAATGTTAAAGCCTGAAGGTGTATTAGCCTTAATTTTGCCTTATACCGGTATTGAACAATTTATTACCTTAGCCCAAAGCTTAGGCTGGCAGTTGCAACAGCATTGTGTGGTCTTTAGTAAATTGAATAAACCGCAGCGCAGTTTAATTAGCTTTGTGTATGGCATCAGTGACAAGCCGTTACAAAATAGTCAATTACTGATCCACAACCCTGATGGCAGCTACACGGCGCAATATCAGCAACTACTAGGTGATTTTTATTTGAAGTTCCCTAGCTCGTTATAATACTTGAGTGATCTCTTCTAAAATTTGATTTATCCAATCATTTAGCCTCTGATCAGTAAGATCATATTGATTGTCTTCATCTAGCGCTAAACCATAAAACCATTCGCCGTCATCGGTTACTGCTTTAGACGCAATAAAGTCATAGTCAGCTGTAGGCCAAAAGCCAATCCGCTTGGTGGTTTGCGGTGCTATTTCATCATGCAGCATGCCTACTGCATCTATAAACCATTCAGCATAACCGACTTGATCGCCCATGCCATAAATGGCAATAATTTTATCAGTAAGATCAATATCTTTAATCTCTGGCCAATGCGCTTCCCAATCTTCTTGAATTTCACCGAAATCCCAAGTCGATAAACCTAAAATTAAAATGTCATACTCGGCCATTTTAGTAAAAGGTACATGCTTTATATTGCACAGCTCAACATGGTCTGCACCAATTAGCGCCTGAATTTTCTCTGCTACTATTTCGGTATAGCAGGTGGTTGAGCCATAAAACAAACCGATTTTCATTCTGTTTTCACCAACGGGCATAATTAATTAAAATAAGTTAAAGATAGCTAAAAAGCATAAATTGGGGCTAGTGTAGCAGAAGCCGAGACCAGGCAAAATCCCGACTTTGCGCCGTGCACCGCTTGAGGTAACATAGTGTAATGAAAACAGCCCCCGCGAAAAGCAAACAACTGAAGCCACAGCCAGAAGATTCCGCCGTTATTGCCGAATTTTTACAGCATCTATTTTTAGAAAAAGGCCTAAGTCAGCATACGCTAAGTGCGTACGGTACCGACTTAACCAAGTTTGCTATTTTTTTAAGGCCGCAACAGGTGTTATTAAACCAGGTTGATAGCTCATTATTAAATCAATATTTAGCCCAGCGGGTCGATTTACAGTTTAGTCCTCGCAGTACGTCAAGAGCACTCAGTAGCCTGCGCCAGTTTTATGCTTTTTTGCATCAACAGCAGCGCATAGCCGATAATCCGCTGGCGCAAATGCTCAACCCGAAAATTGGTCGCAGCTTACCGAAAAGTTTATCTGAGCAAGATGTTGAGCGATTGCTGAATACGCCAGATATTAGCGATACAATTCAGTTTCGTGATAAAGCCATGCTAGAAATTTTATATGCCAGTGGTTTACGGGTATCAGAGCTTACGACGCTAAGTATGCAGCAGCTTAATTTACAACATGGCTTAATAAGAGTGCGCGGTAAAGGTAATAAAGAACGTTTAGTGCCTATGGGTGAAGAGGCCTTGCATTGGCTTAGTCGCTACTTAGTTGAAATTAGACCCGTTTTAATGGCAGGTAAAGTACTGGATGTAGTTTTCCCCAGTAGTCGAGCACAGCAAATGACACGGCAAACGTTCTGGCATCGTATCAAGTTTTATGCAAAGGTAGCGGGTATTAATACTGAGTTATCGCCCCATACGTTACGGCATGCTTTTGCGACCCATTTATTAAACCATGGTGCAGACTTGCGTGTTGTGCAAATGTTGTTAGGCCATAGCGATTTATCTACCACGCAGATATATACCCATGTGGCTCAAGCAAGGTTACAAAGCTTGCATCAGCAGCATCATCCGCGAGGTTAACTCTCATTCTTTGCCACTAGACAGCATTGCGACTAGAAAGCAATTTAAAGCAGCAGTATCAATACTGCGACAGAACAGTAGTACAGGAAAAGACATGCATAAATTATTGTTAGCGTTAATCGGTTTTGGTTTTATCAGTGCAGCGGCAGCCAGTAGTGACAATATTCAAACTGAAACAAAACAGTATCAGCAGGTACAGCAGCAATTTAAATTGTTGAATCTGAATATTAAAGCGATTTCTGAGTCGCCCGTAAGCGGTTTATTACAGGTATTTACCGATAGGGGGCTATTTTTCAGCTCGAAGGATGGTAACTTTTTTATTGACGGCAAAATATATGATTTAAATAACCGTCAGTTGGTAAATGACAGCGTAATGCAGCCGTTTATTAAACAGCAATTAGTGGCTATGACGGATCAAGGTATCTTGTATAAAGCTAAAAACGAAAAATACGTTATAGATGTGTTTACCGATCCTACCTGTGGCTATTGCCGTAAATTACATAACGATATGCAAGCTTATAACGATGCGGGTATTAGTGTGCGTTATTTAGCCTTTCCACGTGGTGGCGAGAACTCAGCAACCTTTTTACAAATGCAGCATATCTGGTGTAGCAAAGACAGCAAAGCGGCAATGAATGCAGCAAAAAAAGGCGATAAAGTAGCCGCCACAATGTGCACCAACTCAGTTCAGCAGCAATATAAGTTGGGTGAATCATTTGGTATTACCGGCACGCCAGCAATAGTGTTACCCAGTGGCCGTTTAATTCCGGGTTATCAGCCTTTGCCACAGTTATTGGCGCAATTGGCTCAAGAATAACGAGCACTAGTAAATCTAATACCAGTATAACTAACTCAAGAGTAGGCTAAATGACCGCTGTAAAACGTCAGATCATGCAACGCCAACTGCCAACAATCTTGCCGCAGTTGGCTGCGAATATGCATCCAGTGCTGCAACGAATTTATGCCAGCCGAGGTGTCAAAACCTTAGATGAACTGCAACGCAGTGCTGCGGGTTTGTTGCCTTTTCAGTCGTTAAAAGGCATTGAGGCGGCGGTTAAATTACTTGAGCAAGCTTTAACTTCTCAGCAACAAATTGTTATTGTCGGAGATTTTGATGCCGACGGTGCTACTAGTACGGCAGTATTATTAACCGGACTTAAAGCGCTAGGTTTTCGCTTTGTTGAATATTTAGTCCCCAACCGGTTTGAATATGGCTATGGTTTAACTCCAGAAATGGCCGAATTAGCCGTTGGCCAAGGTGCAGAGCTAATTATTACTGTTGATAACGGTATCTCAGCATTAGAAGGCGTAGCGTTGGCCAAAAAAGCTGGGGTTAAGGTGTTAGTAACAGATCACCACCTTGCTGGCGCTGAATTACCTGATGCTGATGCCATTGTTAATCCTAACCAGCCAGGTTGTGAATTTCCCAGTAAGGCGTTAGCCGGTGTTGGCGTGGCATTTTATGTATTAATGGCGCTGCGAAGCCATTTACGTCAGCAACAGTATTTTAGCCAACACAATATTGCTGAACCTAATTTAGCCGAGTTACTTGATTTGGTTGCACTTGGCACCGTAGCCGATGTAGTGCCATTAGACAGTAATAATCGTATTTTAGTCCATCAAGGTTTAATGCGTATTCGTAGTGGTAAATGCCGCCCGGGTATTCAAGCCTTAATTGATGTGGCTAATCGTACTACCGCTAAGCTTACAGCTGCTGATTTTGGCTTTGCTTTAGCACCCAGGTTAAATGCTGCTGGCCGATTAGATGATATGTCGATAGGTATTAGCTGCTTGCTAACACAAGATATCGGGTTAGCACGGCAATATGCAGCTGAATTAGATAGCTTAAATGTCGAGCGGCGGGCGATTGAACAAAGCATGCAAGTCGAAGCCCAAGCTTTTTTATCCCAATTATCTTTTGACGGTGCAGAGCTACCAGAATGTTTATGCTTATATCAACATGACTGGCATCAAGGCGTGATTGGTATTTTAGCCGGGCGAATAAAAGAGCAGTTTCACCGGCCAACTATCGCTTTTGCGCAAGGCGATGACGGCGAGTTAAAAGGCTCGGCGCGGTCCATTGCCGGCTTACATATTCGTGATTTACTGGAGCAAATTTCCAGTCAGTACCCAGGTTTAATTAAAAAGTTTGGTGGTCATGCTATGGCGGCCGGCTTAACCATAGACGCAGATCGATTAGATACTTTTAAGCTGGCGCTAAACTTAACCGCAAAACAGCTATTAACCGCTGAGCAATTAACTGCAGTGATTTATAGCGATGGAGAATTAAGCGCAAATTGTTTTGAGCTTAACTTTGCCCAAATGCTGCAAGATGCAGGACCTTGGGGACAAAGCTTTCCTGAGCCGGTATTTGATGGTGAATTTAATTTAATGTCGCAAAAAATGTTAGCCGATCGGCATTTAAAAATGATGCTACAAACCGCTGATGGCAAGCTAGTAGATGCTATTTGGTTTAATGCTGACAATAAAGCTTGGCCAAATATTAATATCAACAAAGTGAAATTAGCTTATCAGTTAGATATTAATGAATTTCGCGACCGGCAAAATTTACAGTTAATTGTTCGGCATATGGACGCGGTAACGGATTAAGCGGCTAATAAAACTGCAGTTGGCGCAAAAATAGCGAATATCTGGCTAATACCAAGTGAAAATAGCTGAATAGATGGCTGCACTGCCGGCAATAATTTTGCTACAATTGCTGCTTATTTTTTAGTCTTGCTTACAAGGTTACAATTAGCGCATGTTTGAAGTGAATCCGGTAAATAACAGCATCAAAGATCTTACAGAACGTACCCATGTCCTTCGGGGGTATCTTTGACTATGACGGCAGAAAAGAACGCTTAGAAGAAGTTACCCGGGAATTAGAAGATCCTGCAGTATGGAATACTCCCGATAAAGCCCAAGCTTTAGGTAAAGAGCGTTCAACCTTAGCCCAAATAGTTGAGACCATTGATAAGTTAGATTCAGGTTTAGAAGACGTTGCTGGTTTGCTAGAACTGGCAATAGAAGAGCAAGATGAAGACACTTTTGTAGAAGCTAAAGCAGAATTAGCCGATCTAGAACAACAATTAGCGGCGCTTGAATTTCGTAGAATGTTTTCAGGTGAGCATGACGTAAACAACTGCTATTTAGATATTCAGTCAGGCTCTGGTGGTACTGAAGCGCAAGATTGGGCCAGTATTATTATGCGGATGTATTTACGCTGGGGTGATGAGAAAGGCTTCAAACCAGAAATTTATGAAGTCACAGATGGTGATGTGGCGGGAGTGAAAGGCTGCACCATTAAATTTACCGGCGAATATGCTTATGGCTGGCTGCGTACAGAAACGGGCGTGCATCGCTTAGTCAGAAAAAGCCCTTTTGATTCCGGAAATCGTCGCCATACTTCATTTGCCTCAGTATTTGTTTCGCCAGAAATTGACGATGATATTGAAATAGATATTAATCCGGCTGATTTACGTATCGACACCTATCGCGCTTCTGGTGCTGGTGGTCAGCACGTAAACCGAACTGATTCTGCGGTGCGTATAACGCACTTGCCTACTAATATAGTGGTGCAATGTCAGAATGACCGGTCGCAGCATAAAAACCGTGATAATGCTTATAAACAGCTACGTGCCAAGTTATATGAGTACGAAATGCAAAAACAAAATGCTGAAAAACAAGCATTAGAAGATACTAAATCTGATATTGGTTGGGGCAGTCAAATTCGCTCTTATGTATTAGACGACTCGCGTATTAAAGACTTACGTACCGGTATCGAAACCCGAAATACCCAAGCCGTTCTAGACGGCGACTTAGATAAATTTATTCAAGCTAGCTTAAAAGCGGGCTTTTAACCGTCATTATTGACCATGCAATCAGTGCACTTTAAATCAGGAAAATGCTATGTCTGAACCAGTACAACCGCAACCAGAAATCCAAGACGTAAATAAACTGATTGCTGAGCGAAAACAGAAGCTTGCTGGACTGCGCGAAGATGGCTTTATGTTTCCAAATGACTTTCGTCGCGACAGCATCTCGAGTGATCTTATTGCAAAATACGAACACTTAAGCAAAGAGCAACTCGAAGAAGAAAAAGTTACGGTTAGCCTTGGTGGCCGCATTATGACCCGCCGTATTATGGGTAAAGCTAGCTTTACCACTATTGCTGATATGGGCGGTAAAATTCAGCTTTACGTTGCCCGTGATAGTCTGGCAGAAGGTGTATATAACGATCAGTTCAAAAAATGGGACTTAGGCGACATTATCGGCGCGACTGGCCATTTATTTAAAACTAAAACTGGCGAGCTTACGGTTTGGTTAAGTGAAATACGGCTATTAACCAAAGCACTACGTCCTCTTCCAGATAAGTTTCATGGTTTAACTGATAACGAAGCACGCTATCGTCAACGTTATTTAGATTTAATTTCCAATGATCAATCACGTAAAACCTTTTTAATTCGCAGTAAAACGGTAGCTTATATCCGTCGCTTCTTTAATGACGCTGGCTTTTTAGAAGTAGAAACGCCAATGTTGCAAGCCATTCCTGGAGGGGCATCAGCGCGTCCGTTTGAAACTCATCATAATGCGCTAGATATGCAGATGTTTTTACGTATCGCGCCAGAGCTTTATTTAAAACGCTTAGTAGTAGGCGGTTTTGAAAAAGTATTTGAATTAAACCGTAACTTCCGTAACGAAGGCGTATCAACTCGACATAATCCTGAATTTACCATGTTAGAGTTTTATTGGGCTTATGCAGATTACAACGACTTAATGGATTTAACTGAAACGTTATTCCGTGGTTTAGCCTTAGATGTATTAGGCAGTACAGAAGTACCTTATCAAGGTGAAGTGTTTGATTTTGGTAAGCCTTTTGCTCGGATGTCGGTGACGGAATCTATTTTACATTATAATCCAGAGCTAACTATTGAACAGTTAAATAGCCGTGAAGCAGTAGCTGCTTTAGCTAAAACGCTTAATATTGAAGTAAAAGCTAACTATGGTCATGGCCGGATTTTAATGGAAGTGTTTGACGAGTTAGTCGAAACAAAATTACGTCATCCAACTTTTATTACTGAATATCCAGCAGAAGTATCACCATTAGCACGTCGTAGCGATGATAATCCAGAAATTACCGATCGATTTGAATTTTTCATAGGCGGCCGTGAATTAGGCAATGGTTTTAGCGAGCTTAACGATGCTGAAGATCAAGCCGCGCGTTTCTTAGAGCAAGTGGCACAAAAAGACGCCGGCGATGATGAAGCCATGTACTACGATGAAGACTTTGTAACGGCATTAGAGCATGGTTTACCGCCAACAGCTGGCCAAGGTATTGGTATTGACCGCCTAGTTATGTTATTGGCCGATGTAGCCTCTATCCGTGATGTTATTTTATTCCCACATATGCGGTTACAAAACGATAAGTAAGCTTAATACTAGCTACAATACAAAAGCCAGACCTAGTGTCTGGTTTTTTATTATTTGCCAACGCTGTAAAGATTACCGTTTGCCGGTAACATCTTCTGATATTATTAATATAGATCTAAAATAGTCATCACGTTTATAATTAAGTTGTTGATTCTTAATAGCTTGCTATATTGGCCTATTGTTTGCAGCTATTGTTTGTAAGAGTTATAAGTAGCTATAAAGAATTTGTATGAATAGTTTGTATCAGAGGCAGGGCTAGGTTATCGATTCAGCACTGCTATTATTAATTACCTAGGAGGCACATTATGGCCAATTCAACTACTAATAAAGCTAGCACATCAGTAAACGAGTCAGGTTCGCCAATGACTGAAAAAGCGGCTGCTGCAGCACATCAAGCCGTAGATTCAATGTCAACAAAAGCCGCCAGCGCAGAAGAAACCATTCGTAAAACAGCAGCTGAGTCCAGCGAAGCCTTACATCAGCGTCAAGAACAGATAAAGCATCAGCTGGAAAGCGGTTATGCACGTACTCGCTCACTAGCGGCTGAAAACCCACTTGCTGCAGCGGGTATTGCTTTTGCCGCGGGTGTATTAATCACTGCATTATTGCGTCGCGGTAGATAATTGATGCAAGATCCACATATTCAGCAAACGCCAGAGCAGCATTGTTCTGAAACGGAAAATACTGCCAGTAACACTAAAGCGGCCGGCTTGCTGGATAATACGCTAGATGATATTGCTGAAATTGCTGCGTTAGCCAGTTCGGTAGCGCAGCAATACAAAGTGCAAACCGATTTAGTTAAACAACAAGCTAAAGCGGAGTGGGCACTTTCGGTGCGTAGTTTAACGATAGCCGCGGCAATATTAGTCTGCTTTGGAGCCGGAGTAGTCATGCTATGGGGCAGTGTGTTAACCCTGATTGGTGTAGTGTTATTTCAACTATTTAATTCTTTAATCGCTTCTGTTGTTATTTTGTTAGTGTTACAAATTTTAGCTTTAATATGGTGCTGGCGCAGTATGCGCTACTTATTAAAGCAAGTTGGGCTGAAGCGTACACTATTACAAATAAGTCAGTTTTTTAGCCCTAGTCGCTTTACTAAATCGGCTGAACAGCCAGAAAGTTCTAATCAAAGGCAAGCAGCTAAATAGGTAGCGTTATTATTAAGCAGTCGTTACAGGCTGATTTACAGGCTTATGCTGTTGTTAGCAAAAAATGTGAGCAAAAAATTGTCGCTGGAGACCCTTATGTTAATTGCAGGCTTAATAAAAAAACAGCAACATCGAGTTGATCATAATACCGAGCAATGGCAGCAACAGCAGAAGCTATTACAAGCTGAAACTTGGTTACTTAAGCAGCGTAGTAAACAATTTATCGGTTCAGTCCCTGGTTTAACTATTAGCTTTGGCTTAGGGGTATTAATGCAGATGCGCCATCATACGCTGGTTAAAACCGTACGGCGTACTTTGGGCTTTAGCTGGTTACGTTATATTTTGTAGCTAGACTTCTAACCGAGTTAATGACCTTAAAGGTGGCAAGCAATGGTGATAATCAATTATGACAATCAACAATGACTAGCGATAAGGTCACCTCCGCGCAAAAGCGCTACTCGCTACATTTAGCCTCGACCATGGCAATGAAGATTTTGGTTGTTTTAGCCATTGGTTATACCTTTTACTTTTGTCGCAGTTTATTGCTGCCATTATTATTAGCTGGCTTGGTAGCACTATTTAGTAGCCCAGCAGTGCGTTTAATGACTCGGATCAAGATTCCAAAACCTTTAGCAGCAGCGTTGGTACTGAGCTTTTTGGTGTTTGGTTCCGGATATGGCATTAGTTTGTTATACGAGCCAGCCTCACAATGGGTCGAGCGCTTACCGTTAATTAGCCATAAATTGGCCGACCATGTCGATGATGTTACTGATTCTATTAATTCCATTAAAGATGTAGTACTGCCTTCCCAAGACACTAGCGGCAGTGACGCTGATTCAGTTAGTACTGCTGTTGGCTCAGGTATCGTGCCGTTATTATCTTTTATAGCCCAAGCTACAGTAATGGCATTAGTTCAACTGGCCGCAGTGGTAATGCTAGCCTATTTCTTTTTAGTCTTTGGTGACACCTTGATGCGCAAATTAGTGCGACTAAAAAGCTCACTGCATGAAAAAAAGAATTTGGTACAGATGTTTCAAACTATTCGAGACGACATTTCTCGGTATGTATTATTAGTATCAGTGATTAATATTTCTTTAGGTGTCGCCACCACCATCGTCTTATCTATAATAGGTGTTGCTGATCCTCTGCTATGGGGAGCGTTGGCGACGGTATTAAACTTTGCTCCTTATATAGGACCGTTAATGTTGATGGTTTTATTAGCTGCGGTCGGTTATACCGAGTATCAGCAACTAGGTGATATTTTATTAGTACCCGGAGCCTTTTTAATCCTCAATATTATTGAATCACAACTTATAACACCATTAGTCTTAGGCCAGCGTTTTAATATGAATCCATTATTGGTTGTGGTGTGGATGTTTATTTGGGGTTGGATCTGGGGTGCAGTTGGAGTATTAATTGCTATTCCATTATTAGTATGTTTAAAAATATTTCTTAGTCATCTTGAAATTCCACCAAAATGGTTGGCGTTACTGGAAGCTTAAATTAACCTAGCGTTTAGGTTTTGCGTAACGAATTTAAGGTGGATTGCGGTTTTAAATTGGAATAAAAAGTAGTTATGTTGATAATACGCTGCAGTCTTTTAATGTTATTAATGCTTGTAACCTTTAGTAGCTATGCGACTGTGCAATTTAGCCGTGAGCAGTGTCAGCAGTTAAATCAGCAACGTAAGGATATTCGACAGCAATTACGCCAACCCTATACCGCAGAGCAGGGCCAGCAATTACAAGCCGAACATAAAGCCTTAATGCGTCTATTGCAACTTCACTGCAAAAATCCCCAACCTAAATAGTTTCAAGGGGTCAGAGTACTTGAAATTTAACTTATTGAAAATTAAGGTGAAACTGTAAATCTAGTTAAGCCAATAAGCTGCTCTGACTCTGTAACCACTTTAACTTGCCATTTGCCGACCGGATTACTTGGGAAGTTTAGCTTGTGGGTCCAAGCGCGATAGCCTTGGTCACGTCCACCTTTAATATCTAACGTGATGCGGTCTACTTCTTTATTATTCAGCAGCCAAACATGGAAAATCTTTTCGTTTAAACCACGAGGTGCTTTAACGGCTGTCCAAGTGTATAAACCTTGATGATGCAAAGTGTAGGCATCTAACTGCTTAATGCTGGCGCCAGGTTGTCGTTGTTCTAAATCAACCTCGTGCGATAATGTAATACCGGTTAACCGTAATGCGGCAGGCGGCACCCAGCTGCGTAATTGCCACAATCCGGCACTTAATACACAAAGTAATAATATTGATACGGGTAAGCGCCACCACCGGCCATTTTGCATTAAGTTACCTAAGCTAGGGATCGTTAGCACAATAGCGGCAATTAAAGCGGCGGCTAAACTTTGGCTGGTGGTTAGATTTAATAAAATAGGTAGAATTACCAGTAATACCACAAATAAAGCAAAAGCATGAAATACCACAAAAAGAGTGCGGTTAGGGGCCAGCTTTTTATAATACAGTGGATCTATTAGTGAGATAAATGCGCAGAATATAATTAACGCGGTGAAAATGGCTTGTGGATGATCCCAACTGGTTACGGCAAGAAAAAACGGTAGGGCAAAAAACAAGCTTTCTTGTTGCACCATTTGTAATACAAAACGCATAATATTCGGCGACATGGCGACACCAAAATGCTGTTCTACACGTTCTCGCAGCCAATTATCAATCAATAACCATAACCAGCTAAATAATAAGAATAAAGCAATAAATTGCGCCAGTGACTCCTTCCGATCAACTAACACATAACTGGCCACGCCAGAGCTAAAAGCCAGCACTGCCATTAATCCCGGTCGGTTTTGCATTAAATGGGCAAATTGGTTTATCAGGCTTTTAAGAAAATTCATCTGGGAATAGATCCACTAGGTTGTTGGCCATGGCTAGCAATTGAATAATTGTATAGTAGAAAGGAGTAGGGCGATATTTTATCGGCTTAAAAAGTTAGATTTTTTGCGTATAAACCTTGTGACTAAGGCTGCAGTGTTCGACACTAAGCACTGTGTTTTTATTTTGTGAAATAGCTATGTTTAGTTTGCTCTACGCGCATCCCTATGGCCGTCATTCTTATGTCAATCAGCACTTAATTAAAGCTGTTAATGCACTAGATAGTTTTGATCTGCGTGATTTATATCAAGCCTACCCTGATTTTTACATTAACGTTAAACAAGAGCAGTTGGCCTTGCAGGAAAGTGCACTTATTATTATGCAGTTTCCGGTGCAAAATGCTTATCCACCTTCTTTACTGGTGCAGTATATCAATAAAGTATTTTGCCAAGGTTGGGCTTGGGGCGTTAATGAGCAGCAACAACCCACGCAAATGTTAGCGAATAAAATCTTATTAGTCGTACTCAGCGGCTTAGAACGCGATGACTGTGATGGTGTGGATAATGCTAAGCAAAAGCTCCAGCTGGTATTGCAACCGCTGCAACATTTAGCCCAGCAGTGCGGCATGCAGTTTGCTGCGCCGATATTGCTCCCTTTACGTCATTTGTTGTTTGATCAAGAACTGGCAAAAATAGCGACCCAGTATCAACAAAACGTCCAGCAATTACTGCAACAACATATTCTGCAACAACAATCAGTGCAACAAGATAGCGAGGCGTAGCATGCAGTTAACCATATTGGGCTATTTGATGATTTATCTGGCAGCTATGGTCCTAGTGGTGCCATTAGTCAAACGATTTGGTTTAGGCGTGGTCTTGGGGTATTTATTAGCAGGATTATTGATTGGGCCTTCAGGTTTTGCCATCACTAAGGATAATGCCGATATCAGCTTATTGGCTGAGTTAGGCGTGGTGTTAATGTTATTTACTATCGGTTTAGAGTTGGATGCCAAAAAACTCTGGTCGATGCGCCATCGGGTATTTATTTATGGCTTGCTGCAAATGTTGGGTTGTGGCTTAGGTGTAGCGATAGGTTTGTATTTATTCGGGTTTTCTTTACCGATATCAGCATTGTTAGGCGTGACCTTAGCCCTGTCCTCAACCGCAGTTGCAGTACAGCTAATGAAAGATCGTAATTTATTAGCAACAGAAACTGGCCAGTCGGTATTTGCTGTGCTGTTGTTTCAAGATTTAGCCGCCATTCCTTTATTAATAGGCTTAAGCTTTGTAGTACCCAGCAGTAATGATATTGAGTTTAATTGGCTTGCGGCATTGGCAGCCATTGCGGCCATTATTTTAATTGGTCGCTACGTAATGAATTACTTACTAAATTGGGTGGCAAAATATGGTGCCCGAGAACTGTTTGTTGGCTTAGCCTTATTATTAGTTATTGGAGTAATGCAGTTAATGCTCGCGGTAGGTATTTCTGCAGGTTTAGGTGCATTTATTGCCGGTGTATTATTAGCTAGCTCGGCCTTTAAACATCAATTAGAAGCTGATTTAGAGCCGTTTAAAGGCCTGTTTTTAGGCCTGTTTTTTATCACTATTGGCGCTGATATTAATTTAAGTTTATTAATTGCCCAGTGGCCAACAATTTTAGGTCTATTGGCGTGTTATTTAGCGCTAAAATTATCAATTTTATATTTATTGGCATGGCTGCAGAATATTGCTGCGGCAGAGCGCATACGCTATGCCGTATTATTAGGCCAAGGCGGTGAGTTTGCGTTTGTCATCATTGCCCTAATAGCGGGTGTCTTAGTAGATACAGAACAAAGTGCCATGCTTAATCTGATTATCGCGTTATCTATGGCATTGTCACCGTTGTTATTAGCATTACAAGAGCGTTATCAGCACAAGCACACTGCGCCTAAGCTAGATGATAGTGCCAATATGGATACAGATATTATCCACAGAGACGTTATTATTGCGGGCTTTGGTCGCTATGGCCAAATCATTGGTCGGTTATTATTAGCTAACGGTATTACGCCGACCATTATGGATCACGATTCGGCAACGATTCAGCACATGCGTAAGTACGGCTTTAAAGTCTACTATGGTGATGCGCGGCGCATGGACTTATTAGAGGCCGCTGGTGCAGCCAAAGCAAAAGTATTAGTGATTGCCATGCATGATGCTGAAACCAGTTTAGCAATTGCCCGCTTAGCACAGCAGCATTATCCTCAATTATGTATTATGAGTCGTGCAGTAGATGTTAATCATCTGTATCAATTACGCAAGCTAGGTATCCAGTTTATTCAACGGGAATTATTTGAAAGTTCAATACTACAAGGGCGTGATGTTTTAGCCCAGCTAGGCTTAGGTGCCTATGAAGCTAAAGAGTTAACCGATAGGTTTCGGGCTAAAAATATCGAGTTGTTAGCTAAAATGGAGCAAAGCAGAGAGCAAACAGATGAGAAAGGTTATTTTCAATTGCTGCAGCAAAGTCGAGAGGAGTTACAACAACAATTAGAGCAAGAAATACGCAGTGCCAGTGAGCGTTATAAGTAACGAACACTGGCCGGCAATTCGGCTAATATTGGCCGAAATTATTGTGGGCTGCTCATAACTAAGCCTTTCTGATTTAAAATAGCGGCAATTTCCGGCACGCTATCAGGGTCATCTATGGTCGACGGAATAGAAAGTGGTTCGCCATTAGTAATACCGCGTAAAAGCTTACGTAAAATTTTACCCGAGCGGGTTTTGGGTAAGCGCGGCACCACTATCACTTGCTTAAAGCTCGCCACCGCCCCAATTTCCTCTCTTACCATGGCCACTAATTCGGCTTGTAAAATGGTATCGTCTATTTGCTGGCCATTTTTCAGTAGCACCATGGCTAGCGGTTGTTGGCCTTTAATCGCATCGTGGATACCGATAACACAACACTCTGCTATTGCTGGATGATTGGCGACAATTTGCTCCATTTCTCCGGTAGATAAGCGATGTCCTGCTACGTTTATGACATCATCAGTACGGCCCATCACAAATAAGTAACCGTCTTCATCAATATAGCCACCATCACCACTGTCATAGTAGCCAGCAAAAGTACTTAGATAACTATCATGAAAGCGCTGTTCATCCTGCCAAATAGTGGTGAGACAACCTGGTGGCAAGGGCAGCTTAAGCGCGATAAAGCCTTGCTCATTAGGGCGAAGCCTGCGGCCTTGATCAGATAGGATCTGCACGTTGTAACCTGGGATAGGCAATGAAGACGAACCCGGTTTAACGGCAAAATGGGCTATGCCAATTGGATTGGCTGCAATTGGCCAGCCGGTTTCAGTTTGCCACCAATGATCAATCACCGGTTTATGTAGCTTTTCACATGCCCAGTGCAGCGTAGCTGGATCTAAGCGTTCTCCGGCCATAAAAATATAGCGCAATGCAGATAAATCATATTGCTGTAAGCTTGCTTCAGGATCTTCTTTGCGAATAGCTCTAAAGGCGGTGGGGGCGGCAAATAAAGTATTGACCTTATATTCCGCACAAACTCGCCAAAATGCTCCAGCATCGGGTGTCATTACGGGCTTTCCTTCGTACATGACCGTTGTACAGCCAGCGATAAGGGGGCCATACACAATATAAGAATGGCCAACCACCCAACCGACATCAGATGCAGCCCAAAACACATCACCGATTTGGCAATTATAAACATGGCGCATACTGTAATTTAACGCGACCGCGTAGCCGCCATTATCGCGCACCACACCTTTAGGTTTACCCGTGGTGCCCGAGGTATATAAAATATATAACGGATCAGTAGCTTTTACCGGTGTACAAGGCGCGGGTAAAGCATGTTGCATGGCATGTTGCCAGTCGATATCACGCGGTGGCTGCATCGGCGCAATTAGTTGTTCGCGTTGATAGATAATGCAGTTTGTCGGCTGATGTTTACTGAGTTGCAAGGCTTTATCTAATAAGGGCTTATAGGCGATAATACGGCTGACTTCAATACCACATGATGCGCTAACCACCAGTTTAGGTTTGGCATCATCAATACGAACTGCCAATTCTTGTGCTGAAAAGCCACCAAATACTACAGAGTGAATGGCGCCTAAACGGGCAACTGCTAGCATGGCTATCGCAGCTTCTGGGATCATCGGCATATAAATAACGACCCGATCGCCTTTACTAACACCTTGTTGTTGCAGCACACCCGCAAAGCAAGCCACTTGGTGCTGTAATTGGTTATAGCTAAATTGCTGCTTAGTATTTGTCACCGGAGAGTCAAAAATAAGCGCAGTTTGCTCCCCTCTGCCTTGCTCAATATGATAATCCAATGCCATGTAAGCGATATTTAATACCGCATCGCCAAACCATTGATAATGGCCGGAAGTAAGTTGCTGCAAAATGCTATTAGGAGCTTTATACCATGGCAGTTGTTTAGCTTGTTCAGCCCAAAATAACTCCGGTGTATTCAGTGCTTGCTGAAATTGTTGCTGATACTGTTTTTGCTGGCTGACAGGGCTAACTGCAGCATTTATGTCATTTCCATTGTTAAGCATAATAAGTCCCTCATAACTTAATCGTTAGCCTACTGTAGCGAATTTTTTGCTGAGATAAACTTAGACCTTAGCCTTAGTTCTGGCATAAGTTGCGGCATAAACTTGTTACTGAGCGGTGAATATGTTCAGATCTAGTTTTAGCTAAGTAAGGATAAAAATGGCAATAGAGATAACTAAAGATGTACAGATAGCGGATAGCGAAATTGATTGGCAGTTTGTGCGAGCATCTGGTGCAGGGGGGCAGCATGTCAATAAAGTGTCGACTGCTGTGGTGTTAATGTTTGATATTAATGCGTCGTCATTACCAGAATTTTTTAAACAACGCTTATTAGAATTTACTGATCATCGTATTAGCAAAAGCGGTAAGGTGATTATTAAAAGTCAGCAGACTCGCAGCCAAGAAATGAACCGTGAGATGGCTTTAGCACAATTTATTGAATTAATTAATGCCTCTACTGTGGTGGCAAAGAAGCGCATTGCTACTAAAGCCAGTTATGGCAGCAAGCAGCGCCGTTTGGCAACTAAGAAACAAAAAGGCGCAACTAAAGCGCTACGCCAATCTAAACCTGATTTTTAAATCGGTGGTTATTAACTGCTTATAGCATTCTAGCCCGAACAGATTTCGCTTTAATTTTACCTTGCTGAATTAATTGTAAGGCTAACTTAACGGCAGAACGTTTAACCGCAACAAAGCTCCAAATATCATGCAGCTGAATTTTACCTAAATCATCATTAGTTAATTGTTTACTTGCAGTAAGCGCACCAACAATATCGCCCGCTCGAATTTTATGCTTTTTACCGGCATCAAGTTGTAAGGTTACCATTACAGGCTTAGCCGGTTGTAATTGGTTATTAAGTGCGGGTAATTCGCTAGCAACGATAGTAATACCTAAGCCGTCTTCAATTGGCGGTAACTTACCGGCATCACTGGCGGTAAATAAGCTTAATGCCATACCGGTTTCACCAGCACGGCCGGTACGACCAATGCGGTGAATATGGGTATCGGCATCATGGGCAAGTTGGTAATTAAAGATAGCATCAACGCTACTAATATCTAAACCACGCGCAGCGACATCAGTGGCGACTAATACACAGGCACTGCCGTTAGCAAATTGCACTAAAGTTTGATCGCGATCTTTTTGTTCCATATCACCATGCAAGGCTAATACACTAAAACCATATTGATGCAGGGCATCGGCCACATCTTGGGTTTCGCGCTTAGTATTACAAAACACGATACTGCTTTGGCCTTGGTAATGGAGCAATAAATTATACAGTGCGGTTAACCGGCTGCGTTGATCGTTAACTTGAAAAAATTGCTGATCAATAATGCTGTTGTCATGTTGATGTGCAATAGTCACTTCAACCGGATCTTTTAATAAGCGTTGGCTAAGTTTAGCAATTGCTGCTGGATAAGTGGCGCTAAATAATAAGGTTTGGCGTTGGCTTGGCGCTTTACTCATTATGGTATCTAAATCGGCCTGAAAGCCCATTTCTAACATACGATCGGCTTCATCTAATACTAGGGTGGTTAAATCGTCTAGTTTTAGTCGGCCTTTATCTAAATGGTCAATTATCCGCCCCGGCGTACCAACAATAATATGGGCGCCGTGCTCTAACGAGCCAATTTGTGGCCCTAATGGTACGCCGCCACACAGGGTGAGAATTTTAATATTATGAATATTACGGGCTAATTTGCGCAGTTCAGCAGCAACTTGATCCGCTAACTCACGGGTGGGACACAGCACTAAGCTTTGCACCCGAAAATATTTCACATCTAGCTTGGCTAAAATGCCTAAACCAAAAGTGGCGGTTTTACCCGAGCCAGTTTTGGCTTTGGCAATAACGTCTTTACCTGCTAATACGGCAGGTAAGGCTTCCGCTTGGATCTCGGTCATTTCGGTATAACCAAGATCGGTTAAATTAGTTAATAAGGCCGTTGGTATATTTAAAGTCGAAAAAGATTGGCGCGTCATGCGTGGCTCCGCAAAAGAAAGTACTGCAGGCAGCTGCCAGCAAAAGGGGCGGCATTGTAGCAGAACTAGTGTGGTTTGCATTAGCTAGATGCTGGTTTTTTCAGCATTGCTCTAAGTGCATTGAATTTTAATATAACACGCTAGCCTATTTTTTCAGCAATTGACATTTTTTGACTCAGATAGAACGCAATACAGCACAATTAAGTTGCGCTCAGATCATCATGCCGTAACATGCGGCGTATAAAATCTCTTGATCAGGAAGCAATAGTGTCGGCCCTACTACAGTTGTTTAGTTATCCAGCAGACAGTTTATTATTAAGCGGTGATTATAATTATGTGCTAGTAGCACTGTCGATTTTTATTGCGGTATCCGCCTCAACCTTAGCCTTGGCGTTAGCCGATGAAGCTAGGCATCTGGCGGGTACACAGCGCCGAATTGTATTATTTACTGGCAGTATTGCGTTAGGAACCGGGATATGGGCGATGCACTTTATTGGCATGCTAGCCTTTATGCTCTGCACGCCAGTGAGTTATCTTACCAATACCACTTTATTATCCATGCTGCCTAGCTTGTTTGCTTCATGGGTTGCGCTCACCTTAATTTCTCGGCACAAAATTACAGCTTTACCGTTATTACTTGGCGGTGTGCTGATGGGCGCCGGTATTGGTGCTATGCATTATTCTGGCATGGCAGCGATGACCATGTCAGCTCAGTTACGTTACTCACCTAGTATCTTTGCACTATCGATTGTAGTCGCGGTAGCACTGTCTATTTTAGCGCTTTATGTCCGATTTGGCGTGGCTAAATTACAGTTTAAATTAGCCGCTTGGCATTTAAATATATTAGCGGGTGTGGTGATGGGCTTGGCCATTACAGCTATGCATTATACCGGCATGGCCGCTGCACGTTTTGTGGCACCTACTGATTTTGTTAGCCAAACTGACGTCCAGTCACAATCAGTGGTATTAGCGCTGTCTGTAGCCTTTGTCACGATATTAATTGGCGGCTTAGTGCTGGTACTTAATTTATTAATTAAGTTTCAAAAACTAAGTAAAATAAAGCAAGCTAGCGCTGCACGGCTAGAAGCTATTATGCAAACTTCCTTAGATGCCATCATCAGTATTGATACCGACGGCAATATTTTAAATACTAATAAAGCTTCGGAAGCGATATTTGGTTGGCACCTGACTGACTTTATAAAACTTAATATTGGTGAACTGTTTCCAGAGCCTTATTTAAGCGAATATAAGCAATACTTGACCATGTTTCAGCAGACTAATCAGCCTAAGTTGTCTGGTGTTGCAAAAGAAATTCAATTAAAACATAAACAAGGTCATTTGATACCGGTACGCTTATCTATTGGCCATATTAATTTACCCGATACTAATATTATGGTGGTTTATATTAGTGATATTTCTAAACGGGTAGAAATGGAGCGGGTGCTTAGAGATAGAGAGCAGCAGCTAAGCTCATTGTTAAGTAATATTCCCGGAACGGCCTATCGCTGTCAACTAGACGCCCATTGGAGTATGTTGTTTATTAGCCAAGCAGTAAAAGAGCTTACTGGCTATCCGGTTACAGATTTTTTATTACCTAATCCAATCCGGCATTTCTCCGATTTAATTCATCCAGATGACCAAGAGCAGTTTAAACAGTTTAAACAGTTAGAACATAGCCAATCGTTTGAGTTTGAATATCGTATTCTCCACAGCGATGGCAGTGAGCGCTGGGTGTTTGATCATGGTTATTGCGTTCGGGATGAGTCAGGAGCAATCTTGTGGCTAGATGGCTTTATGATGGACATCAGCGGCCGTAAAGCTTTAGAGCAAGGCTTGATTAGTGCACGGCAACAAGCCGAACAAGCGGCGGCGGCAAGGGCAAGTTTTATGGCTAATATGAGCCACGAAATTCGCACGCCGATGAATGCGATTTTAGGTTTCACCGATATTTTATTAGAGACTAAATTAGACAGTGAACAGCAAAAATATTTATCAACCGTTAGCGGTGCGTCGCGCTCGTTATTACATCTACTAAATGATGTATTAGATAGTGCTAAGTTAGAAAAAGGCAAATTAGATCTGGAGCTAATGGCATTTTCTTTACGCGAGTTGTTAGACAGTGTTATTTCAACGCTGTGGCTGCAAGCGCGGCAAAAAAGTCTGCAGTTAAACTTACATGTTAGTGCCGATATTAGCGAGTATGTTTATGGTGCTCGCGACAGGTTACGACAAATATTATTAAACATTATTGGCAATGCCATTAAGTTTACCGAACAAGGTAGCGTGACGGTAAACGTATTCAAACAAGCTGACATGATTCAATTCGAAGTGCTGGATACCGGTATAGGTATTCCTGCCGAGCGATTAAAGCAAATTTTTGAGCCTTTTACTCAGGCTGATGCGTCAATGAGTCGTCGATTTGGTGGTACAGGACTAGGCACCACCATTAGCAAGCAATTGGTTGAGCTTATGGGTGGCGACATTAATGCCACCAGTACTGCAGGTCAAGGCAGTTGCTTTAGCTTTAACTTGCCGCTAAAGACAGCTGCTAAAAGCGATATTACGGTTATAGCCAATGTTAAACTCAATCCGCTGCATATTTTAATCGCGGATGACATCGCACAAAATATTGAGTTGCTGACCATTTTATTGCAACGAGCGGGTCATACGGTAGATGCGGTTGTTAATGGTGAGCAAATATTACAGCAGTTACAGCTGCATAATTATGACTTGGTTATATTAGATAGCCAAATGCCTGTTATGGATGGTATTACCGCCGCCAAACAGCGCCGTGCTTATGAAAAACAACGCTCGTTACCTGCAGTACCGATGATAGTATTAACGGCCAGTGTATTGCCAGAAGACAAGCTGGCTGCTCGCAACGCTGGCATTGAAGGTTTTGCTAGTAAACCGGTTAATATTGATGGCTTGCAGTTAGAGATAGCGCGGGTATTAAAATTAGATGTTAAAGCAACCCAAGCAAAAACCGCTGCAATTAGTCAAAATAGCAACAATATAAATGTCACTAAAGGCATTGCTATGTGGGGCTCAGTAGGTGCTTATTTAGCTGAAGTTGGCCGTTTTTTACAGCAATATCAGCCATGGCCGGCTCAGCTAAGTGAGGCATTACAACATCAGAACTTCGATGTAATTAAGCACAGCTGTCACGCCGTTAAAGGCTTAAGTGGTAATTTGGCGTTAAGCCAAATTTATCGTTTATCTAGTCAACTTGAACAACAAATTCAGCAAGCCAATATTATTGAGTGTCAGGCCAGTATCGATGCTATTACCGCCTTATTTGGCCTTATCCAACAAGAATATCTGCTGTTAACTGAACAGGTAAACACCACACAACAACAGCAAATATCTACTGAACCGCCACAAAATGTTAGCTTAATTATTAGCAACTTACTGCATGCCGCCAAGCAAAATCAGTTAGATGATGTGGCAATCAACCAATTGCAACAGTGCAAGTTCCTGCACAGTAATAGCACAGTAGTGCAGTTAATCGCTGCATTTAACGACTTTGAATTTAGTTTAGCCACTGAGTTATTAATCAGTTTGCAACAGCAATGTGCGGCAGAGGAAATAGATAATGCCACTAGCGTCTAAAGCAAGTATTTTATTGGTTGACGATGAGCCGACCAATTTACGGGTTTTAAAACAAGTATTACAACAGGACTACAAGTTAATTTATGCCCGCAGTGGTCAAGAGGCCATAGAGTTAGCACAGCGCGAACAACCGGACTTAATTTTATTGGATATTATGATGCCGGGGATGACCGGCTACGAAGTGTGTCGAACGCTTAAAGCGCACTCGACGACACTGGCTATCCCTATCATTTTTGTGACTGCCTTGCAGCAAGAGCGTGATGAAGCACATGGCTTTGAAGTCGGAGCGGTTGATTATATTACTAAGCCTATTACGCCCATTGTGGTTCAAGCAAGGGTAAAAAACCAGTTATCGTTAGTGCGGGCAGATGAACTAAAGCGCACTCGATTGCAAGTTGTTGAGCGTTTAGGCCGAGCGGCTGAATATAAAGATAATGAAACTGGCTTGCATGTAAAGCGGATGAGTCATTACTCGCAGCTTATCGCGTTAGCGGCAGGTTGTTGTCCGCATTGGTCGGAAGAATTACTTCATGCTGCGCCTATGCATGATATTGGCAAGATAGGGATACCCGATAATATTTTACTAAAACCGGGTCGGTTAGATGATGCCGAAATGGCCATTATGCGCCAGCATGCGCAAATAGGTGCGACTATTTTAGGCGATGATGATTCAACATTAATGACCCTAGCAAAATCAGTGGCATTAAATCACCATGAAAAATGGGATGGCACTGGCTATCCTAGTGGTATTAGCGGTGCCGATATACCCTTAGAGGCGCGTATTGTGGCGCTAGCCGATGTGTTTGATGCCTTAACCAGTAAAAGGCCGTATAAAGAAGCTTGGTCGGTTGAGCAAGCAATGGCGCATATTAAAAGCCAGAGCGGTTTACACTTTGATCCGGGCTTAGTGCCATTGCTAGAGCAGCAATTAACTGAAATTTTATTAATAAAAGCGCGCTGGCAAGAAAGCTAAGCGCGCGGGTGAGCTTTATTTGAGCGGTACACGCGGTTAAAGCTAGGCTTAAGCTTTTAACCACTTAAGCTTTTGCGGCAGTTTTGGCTGCTGGGCTATTTACACTATCGGCACTAATATCACTTCTATCACTGGTATCGCTGGCTTCAGTTTTTGCATCAGTCTCAGCAAAGCTAACACTAGTTTTAGCGGCAGTGGTTAAGCTAATAACTTTTTCATCAGTGGTAGGGCGGGTTTTACCTAAGAAGCTGCCGCCACGTTCAATGCATAAATCATCAGAATGAATTGAACCATGCGCTTTACCATTAGGTAATATCTCAACGGTGTTAGCGTAACAATCGCCTTCAAATAACCCATTAATCACTACCTTATCTGCAGTAATCTCGCCTTTTACTCGACCACTAGCACTAATGATCAAGGTTTTGTCACTAACAATTTTACCTTCAACAAAGCCATCAATATGTACATCACAAGTTAATCGGATATTGCCGTTAATTGTGCATCCTTGACCGATAATAGTTGTAGTTGATTGCTGGCTTTTGTTTGTAGCATGCTTACTAAAGAATCCCATTTAATGCTCCGTTCTTGTTCAAACACTAGATCGAAATTAGTCGCATCCCAATCCATAAAACTTTGTGGATTAAGCGCTCGATCAAGAAAGTGTATTTCATAATGTAAATGCGGTGCGGTTGATAAACCGGTGTTGCCAGACATAGCAATAAGCTGGCCTTTATGGACAAAAGTGCCACTTTTGACTTTAAACTCGTCTAAGTGGGCATATAAAGATGAAAAACCAAAGGCATGGCGAATTTTAAGCAGGTTGCCATAACCGGATTTACTGGTTCTGACGACATCAACTACACCGTCGGCTGGCGCATAAATTGCGGTACCGCGTTTTGCCGATAAATCGACGCCTTTATGATGTTGTTGTTTGCCAATAATAGGGTGCTGCCGTGCGCCAAAACGGGATGTACGACGACGAAAATCTAACGGTGAGCCATTAGGGACTAATTGCAACATCGCTTGGCGTGCTGTGGAGTTTACCGAAGCGGTATCTAAGCGGTTCTCTAAGTTTTGTGGGTATTGCTGCTCAAGACCAAGCGCCAGTTCAATTTCACCTACGCGGTTAATGACTTGCAGCATTTCGTCTTTTTTCTGGCCAAGCTCTTGGGCTAATTGCTGCTTACTGTGTTGTAAATTAGCAATTTCATCTTTAAGAGTATTGGCTTGTACAGCCAGCTCTTTGCGCTGTATTCGAGTGTGATCGACGGTACGTAGCAAATAATCAATAACGCCAGCAGTGATTATAAGACCAAATAGCAGCAACCAGAGGCCAATAATAGCATTACGTTTAAACAACGCACTAATGTTGAAATGGCGTGTACCACTGATGGTAGAAACAGAAATGATAATGCGATCTTTCATTCAGATTGGTTCTGACTCAATGGTTAAAAAATAGTTAGACCGCCAAAATAGGGTGCTTTATAAGTAGTGTCAAGTTTTTTGACAGTTTGATATTTACCCATTACCACCGCGCAAAGTGGTTTTCAGCCAAGCCGGGTACTTGATTTAACACTATTTTATCACCCTTTTCCGTTACAATTATGCCACTAAAAACACCACAATATTGACGGAAATTACTTATCACCAGACCAAGGTTGAGTTGTTCTTGACGCGCTTGATGCGGGGTAAATGTGAGTTGCAGTCTTTGATCGCTACTGTTAAATGTCCAGATAGAATTGGCATGCTGTTTATCAAATTGAATATCAACATTCGCTATACGATGCATCTGGCCATTTAGCCAAAACGCATTTTCATTAAAGCCAGTTTCATTAACACCCGCAGCGACATTTAAACCAAAGTGTCCTTGTGCTAATACCGCACTAATACTGCCCCAGCGCCAATTAGTTTCTCGCCGCATATAGCCCGCTGAAAAATCATAACCCCCTAATGCTGAGCTTAAATCTAAGCGTTGGCCTTTATAATCCAACTGACCCGTAATAGCTAAAGCGTTATGTTTTTGGGTGTAAGTCCAGCCGTTATAGCCAGTAGGGCTACACATGGCTATAGGCTGTGCGCTGCTGGCACCATTTAGGCTGAATTTGCCATTAAACATTTCGCCGCTAAGTTCAATGTGCCAATTGTAGTTATCCAAATCAATACTTATCTGCTGTTTAGCCTTAATGTGAGCACTGCCAGATACTGGGGAAGGACTCATTTGAACACCTAAGCTAAAAGGTTTGATTATGCTGATTTCATCTAAATGTTGCTGCTGGCGCTGATAAAAATAACAAAAGCCATTAGCGGCATAACGAATGTCGGCAATGGCGATACCAATTTGCCAATCAGGATGACAAATACTGATAAATTGAAACTGCTTATAATGTAAATATTTGGCTAGTTTAGAGGCAGGTTTATCCATAACCGTATGATAGGCAAATTCTGCCAAAGCCAAATCTGTAATGGGGCTATCAAAATAACCAAAGCGCGGTTGGCCTTGTGTATTGATAAGTTTGTTGGGGGGTACTTGATTAGTCATGACAAAGCACACTTAAATGGCGATAAGCCATCAAAGCATACTTTAATCATAACTAGCAAGTGTAAGGATAAGTTGAAGCAGCCAAGGTGATAACCTAAAGTAGCTAAGTTACACCATTGAATTTATGGCAGTTAATTTACAGGAATTAGTGATCAGCCTGACCATCAATACCGTGAACATGGCCATGTGCTAGCTCTTCTTCAGTGGCGTCACGCACTAGCGTAATTTCAACATCAAAGATTAAATCAATACCGGCTAATGGATGATTACCATCAACTATTACATCGGTATCGGTGACTTCTAAGATAATAACGGACTGCTCTTGGCCTTCAGGCCCTGCAGCACGAAAGCGCATACCTGGTGCAACATCCATACCTTCGAACATGGTTTTAGGCACAGCTTGAGTTAGGGCATCATGACGTTCGCCATAAGCTTCTGCAGCTGGAATATCGGCTTTAAAAGTCTCTCCGCTAGTTTTACCAATTAATGCTTGCTCTAAGCCGGGGATTAATGAACCGTGGCCAAATAGAAAGACTAAAGGCTCGCCACCTTTAGAAGAGTCTAATTCGTCACCAGTTTGGTTAGTAACGGTATAGTGAATGGCGACAACTTTGTCTTGAGAAATGGTCATGAAAACCTCTGTTTTATAAGGAGTAAGGTAACGGTACTATTTGCAACGACGGCGCACTGTCGCTGTTCAACCGCAGAGAATCTGCCGGTGTTATGTCATTGGGCAGCACGGCAATCAACCATAATGTATTGTTGATATTAGCTGCATTAACAACCTGGCCAGTCCGGCGCCAGTTTTCGTTTAATTGCAGTTCAATGTCTGTACCTGCAGCAGGCAATTCATCGGTTTCAGCAGTAAGAATAAAGGCAGCGCGTTTATTGCCACCACGGTACTTTAAGCGGGCGACTGTTTCTTGGCCGATATAACAGCCTTTAGTAAAACTAATGGCATCAATAGCTTGCAGGTTTAACATTTGTGGCACTAACTGGCCAATTAATCCGTGTTCAAGATAACTAAAACCGCAACGAATATGCTCTGCTAACCATAAATTTGGCGCCGCAAAAGGCAGTGCTTGGCTCATCAATTGTTGTGCCGCACTAATTGACTGCAACATAATAAAGTGGCTTTGGCCTAAACGCAGCAATAGGGCATTATTGTGCCGACTTAATTGGCCAATGTCAGGCAGGCTAAAGCCTAACTCTGCAATTAAGGCACTGACCTTAGCTTGCTCTGTACCACCAATACCAAATACGGCATATTGGTCTTGGCCTGAGCTAAAGGAGACTTTAGAGAAAACACCGAATTTTTTCCATTGCTCGGTAGAGGCGGTTAATTCATCTCTAAAAGCGATAACGATTAATGGTGCTATTTCACTATCAGAACTATCAGAACTATCAGAACTATCAGAACTATCAGCGCTATCCTCTTTAGTCGCAGTGCAAATATGGAATTGCGACCACATTTTGCCCTTAGCGTCACAATGGGCGCCACGTAGAAAAGCCGTGTTAGTCAGCGCTGCTATATCGCAGGTAGTTTGGCTTTGCATATATTTAATCGTGTCAGCCCCACTAATGCTTAGGGTGTCAAAAGCCGGTAAAGGCGCAATAAATGCTTGCTCTGGCTCTGTAGATAGCCCAGCGTAATGTTCAGCGGTTAACCATGATGTATGCATAATAACGTCAGCTAATTTAACTCAATTAAGTGGTGATAGTATAATCATTGGGGAATGCAGCTAAAAGCTCAACCCCAAGACGGAAAATTTGTTAGAATCGATGTTTAATATCATGCTCATTTAAATCTGAGCCACGCATAAGGTGAAGTATGACAGAATTGATGATTAAACCAAGATTGCGCTGGGCATGTCGCCGCGGCATGCTTGAGCTAGATGTGCTTTTGGCTCCTTTTGTTGAAGAGGGCTATGACGCGCTTAGCTTAACGCAAAAACACGACTTTGAGCGTTTGTTAGCAGCGGATGATCCTGATTTATTTAGTTGGTTTATGGGCCATGGCAAGGCGAAGGACCCGGCTTTACAAGCTTTAGTCGCTGTGATCTTGGATCGTGTCCGAGTTTAATCTTTGTTTGCAATCATCGACACTAGCCCAGTGCTTACTTTGGCTAGTGTTACCTTCTCCCTTATTGGTATTAATGGCTAATCCGGTACCCACCAGCGGTTGGCTAATCATTATTCCGTTGTTGTTAGGCTATTATTTAACGTGGTTGGCCTTAATTCAACGGCGCCAAAATAAGCAGCTCGCTACAATAACGGCCGACGGGCAATTACATTGGTTTGCACCCATAAATGATACCGGTCAGGTTAAAGTAGGCGGCTTAGTCAGTCAGTATGTGCTGCGTTTAGATTGGTATAGCGATAATCAACAGCGGTTATTGCAACAGTGGATTTTTTTCGATCAGTGTCAGCCCACCGACTTTCGAGCTATTGCTAGGGTAATAAGCCAAACTAATTGGTCCGTGACTAAACATAATAAGCTTAGCGAGTGACGTTGGCTGACTTAGGGTATAGTCACTCGCGAATCAACGGCGTTATTTAGGTTCAAGTATGGTCGGTTTACTATCGGCTAATAATTTAGGGTAATCTAGATTGTAATGCAAACCACGGCTTTCTTTGCGCTGCATAGCGCTATGGATAATAAGCTCAGCCACCTGAACTAAATTTCTTAATTCTAATAAGTGATGGCTAATATGAAAGTTACTGTAGTATTCATTAATTTCTCGCTGTAATAACTCTACCCGATGTAACGCCCGAGCTAAGCGCTTATTAGTGCGCACTATACCCACATAATCCCACATAAAAAGTCGCAACTCATGCCAGTTATGGCTAATAACGATTTCTTCATCTGAGTCGCTAACACGGCTATCGTCCCAGGCCGGAACATTTTCCAGAGCGGTTGTGGTGTCCAGTTGCTGCAAAATATGTTTTGCCGCAGCTTGGGCAAACACCACACATTCTAATAATGAATTACTGGCCATGCGGTTAGCGCCATGTAAGCCGGTATAAGCGACTTCACCCACAGCATATAAGTTGGTTATATCAGTTTGGCCATCTAAAGACGTGACAACACCGCCACAAGTATAATGTGCTGCCGGCACCACTGGGATTGGTTGTTGGCTAATATCAATACCGATACTTAAACATTTGGCATAAATAGTCGGGAAGTGCTCAATAACAAAATCTTTTGGTTTATGGCTGATATCTAAATACACGCAATCAGCGCCAAGACGCTTCATTTCAAAGTCGATAGCACGGGCGACTATATCCCGCGGGGCCAGTTCAGCGCGCTCGTCAAACTCAGGCATAAAGCGGCTGCCATCAGGGCGCAATAAATACGCGCCTTCGCCACGCATAGCTTCCGTAATTAAAAAGTTGGGCGCATCTGGGTGATATAAGCTGGTAGGGTGGAATTGGTTAAACTCCATATTGGCAACTCGGCAGCCGGCTCGCCAGGCCATAGCAATACCATCGCCACTCGCTACATCGGGGTTACTGGTATAAAGGTATACTTTACTGGCACCACCGGTAGCTAACGCCACAAAGCGCGCTCGGATCAGTTCCACTTTGCCAGTTGATGTGTTTAAGACATAAGCGCCATAGCAACGTTTAGCATCTAAGCCTATTTTTTTGCCATTAATTAAATCAATGGCATTATAGTTTTCCAGTAATGTAATATTTTTATGGGCTTTAACTTGTTCAACTAAGGTCAGTTGTACTGCTTGACCAGTGGCGTCTGCCGCATGCAAAATCCGGCGATGGCTATGACCGCCTTCACGCGTTAAATGATATTTAAGCTTGCCATCATTATCTTGGTACTGATCAAAGGGTACGCCTTGGGCTATCAGCCATTGCATTGCCGTTTTAGCATTGCTAGCGGTAAATTGTACCGCTGCTTCATCACATAAGCCGGCGCCTGCCACCAAGGTGTCTTTAACATGGGAGTCAATACTATCATTTTCATCAAATACTGCGGCAATCCCGCCTTGTGCATACAAGGTAGAACCTTCGCGTAAAGGGCCTTTGCTTAACACTAAAACTTGTGCGTTATCAGCTAGTTGTAGTGCTAATGATAAACCGGCAGCACCGCTACCGATAATTAATACATCACAAAGATATTCTTTTGCTTGCTTCATGCGATACACTTGTTTGCAGTCAAAGTCGGGCTATTGTAGCTTTTTTGTCAAACTTATCAGAACTATTTCTTTCATCGATGGTCATAATGGTACGCAAGAACAGCGCCAGTAAGCATTATAGTCAGTATTACAGGGGATAAGCTCGAACATGAGCGAGCAAGAATTGGACTGGCAAATTGTCCAGCGTGTACAACAGGGTGATAAAGCCGCCTTTAATTTGTTGGTAAAAAAATATCAACATAGAATAGCGAACTTAATATCTCGATATGTCTCTAACCATGGAGACGTGGCCGATGTGGCACAAGAAGCTTTTATAAAAGCTTATCGTGCAATACCCGGTTTTCGCGGTGAAAGTGCTTTTTATACATGGCTTTATCGTATTGCAGTTAATAGCGCCAAAAATTATTTAGTGGCTAGAAATCGTAAGCCACCAGCAACAGATGTGGATGCCGATGACGCTGAATTCTTTGATGGCAGTGATGCCTTAAAAGAGCAAGATTCACCGGAAAGGCTATTGTTATCTGAAGAGATCCGTTCAGTTGTGTTTAACACAATTGATAAATTACCTGACGAGCTGCGTACTGCAATTACTTTGCGCGAGTTAGAAGGGTTAAGTTACGAAGAAATTGCGGAAGTGATGGCATGTCCAATTGGCACCGTTCGCAGCCGTATTTTTAGAGCAAGAGAAGCAATTGATGCTCAACTTAAGCCGTTAATAAGTTAAGTATCAGTGGCACAACACTAGCAAGCTAACTATGCATAGCTAGTAAATATGACAGGAACCAATATGTCGTCAGAAAATCAAGAATGGCTCTCTGCTGCCAGTGATAATCAGTACATTGATGAGCAACAGCTTGATGTATTGTTGGAGCAGGCAGAGTTACAGCATAAACTGCAGCGCTTCCATACTGTAGGTGCGGTATTACGCCAAGAAAAAAGCATCGAGCTTCCAGCAAGCTTTGCTGATGATATTGTCGCTAAGCTAGCCGATGAGCCGGTATATAAATTGCAGCAAACTAGCAATTTGGTCACAAAAGTGGATCCAAAGGCTAAAGCAGCAAATAGCGGTTGGTTTCAAGCAGTGGCCCAAGGTGCAATTGCGGCCGGTGTGGCATTAATGGCGGTATTTGGTGTGCAACAGTATCAGCAGTCGCCTACGCAAGATGCATTATTACCGTTGCCGGTATTACAAACTCTACCTGTAGCGGGTTTTGCTACGCCGGTGAGTTTAAGTCAAACAACCGTCAGCTCTCGCTTTGAACAGCAAGAGCAGCAAGCGATGCTAGAACAGCAAAAACGGTTACAGGCTTTGCTAAATGCTCACCGCCAACAAGTGCGAAGCATGGAACAACAACAGCAGGCTAGTAATCAAAAACCGACTAAAGTGGTTGAAAACGAGCAATAATGATGCGATTCCAAGGCTTTTGTTGTGCCATAGTTCTGATGTTAATCTCTACTATGGCGCAAGCCGAACAAGCAGGCTGGGCGATATTTAATAAAGTACAGCATGCGGTGAAAGAGTATAATTTTGATACCTCTTTTGTGGTATTAAAAGGTAGTCAAGTTGACACTTACCGTTGGCTGCATGGTAAGTCAGAGCAGCAAGAAATAGAGCATTTAATCCCTTTAGACACTAACGGTGTCGATATACTGAGGCGAAATGAGCTAGTTTATTACTTGCTGAGTGACAGACCTGCGTTTGTAGTCTCGGGTCACAGTATTGCTGAATTGCCTGCAATACTGTTTGAATCTGACACCAAACTAAAGCAGCTGTATAATGCAGTTCCTGGCAGTAGCTCTGTAATGTCGGGGCGAAGCGCGCAGTTATTGCGCCTGACTGCTAAGCAGCCGGGTCGTTATCATTATTGGTTGTGGCTAGATGATGAGACAGGCTTCCCATTGCGTATCGATACCTTGTCAGAACAACAAGCCCCGCTAGAGCGATGGTTAGTCACCCATATGCAAATTACCCCAGAGTTTCCAGAGAACCTGCAAGCTTTACTGGTTGCAGATTTACCGCAACCGGCTGCAGCTGAGATTAAATCTATGCCTAATGCCAAGCAGCAATTAACTTGGTTGCCTGATGCTTATCATATTATTACTCAGCCGGCATCTATCCCACAATTAGAATCTAATTTACAAAGCTATTGGTTATTAACCGATGGATTGCATCAAGTGTCGGTATTTGTTCAACCCAGTCAAGGCTTACCCACCCAAGCTTATCGTGATGGAGCCACCACTATTTTTGTGCAAAGCTCGCCAGTGCTTGAAGTCACGGTAATTGGCCCTGTGAGTATTGATATTGCCCGCCAGCTAGCAGCAGGAGTTAAGTAATGGTAGAACAACTCGCTAGTGTAGTGGCAGCAGAAAACAATGGCGTTTGGTTAACCACTACGCCTGTCAGTAGCTGTAATGCTTGTAATGTCAGTGACGATTGCGGCACCGGCATCGTGGCTAAAACCCTGACACCTCGACAGCACCGCTTTTTTGTCAGTACCGATTTAAGCTTATTACCAGGTGAGCAAGTTAAAATAGCCGTTTCTGAGCAAAATTTATTACAAGCCGCCTTTATTGTCTATTTACTGCCTTTAGTATTAATGTTGCTAGCTGCTTTATTTGCTAGCCATAGCCTAATGTTAGCTGAAGGCTGGGTTATGTTAGCGGCGCTATTGGGCGCGAGTGTTGGTTTCTTGATAGCACGGCGCTATAGCTTATGGCAGCAAAGTCAAACTGAGCAAATCCATATAATGCAAGTATTGCCACAACTTGCCATTCATCTCGCTGAATAAACTATTTATCATTAGTTTTAAGCAAATAGACAGTAGCCTTTATTAAATAAAACATAGAAAGTATTAAATAAAGCATAGCAAGTATTAAATAACACCTAGCAAGTATTTAATAACACATAGCAAGGCGCTGCGGGATAGAGTACAATTCGGGCTAATTTTTCAGAATAACCTGCGTTTTAGTGGCTGGTTGTGCTAAGCAAAATGCTGCACCCACCCTAAGTCGCCTAAAGCTTTGCGGACAACATGCCTAAACTTAATCACATCAGAAATTTTTCTATCATTGCTCATATTGACCACGGTAAATCTACCTTATCAGATCGCCTTATCCAGTATTGTGGTGGCTTATCTGATCGCGAAATGCAAAAACAGGTATTAGACTCGATGGATTTAGAGCGCGAGCGCGGTATTACTATTAAAGCGCAAAGCGTTACCCTAAATTATAAAGCTGATGATGGCGAAACTTATCAGTTAAACTTTATCGATACGCCAGGTCACGTAGACTTTAGCTATGAAGTTAGTCGCTCTTTAGCCGCCTGTGAAGGTGCATTGCTTGTTGTCGATGCTGGTCAAGGTGTGGAAGCGCAAACCGTAGCTAACTGTTACACCGCGTTAGATATGAATTTAGAAGTTATTCCAGTATTAAATAAAATAGACTTGCCGCAAGCCGATCCCGATCGCGTTGCCGAAGAAGTTGAAGATATTATCGGTATTGAAGCCTTAGGGGCAGTGCAGTGCTCGGCTAAAACCGGTCTGGGTATTAAAGATGTGTTAGAAACCATCGTGAAAAAAATACCCGCACCAGATGGCGATGTAGATTTGCCAACCCAAGCATTGATCATCGATTCTTGGTTTGATGCTTATCAAGGTGTAGTGTCATTAGTTCGAATTAAACACGGCAGTATTAAAACCAAAGACAAAATTAAAATCATGTCTACTGGCCAAGTATATGAAGTTGATGAAGTGGGTATTTTTAGCCCTAAAGCAACCAATACGGGGCAATTACACCCAGGCGAAGTAGGCTATATTATTGCCGGTATCAAAGAAATTAAAGGTGCACCAGTAGGTGATACCTTAACCTTATCGCGTAATAGTGCTGAAAAACCTCTACCAGGCTTTAAGCGCATTAAACCACAGGTTTATGCTGGTATATTCCCTGTTTCGTCAGATGATTATGAAGACTTCCGTGATGCCTTAGCTAAGTTGAGCTTAAACGATTCTTCGTTATTTTATGAGCCAGAAAGCTCAGGTGCATTAGGCTTTGGATTCCGCATTGGTTTCCTAGGCATGTTACACATGGAAATTATTCAAGAGCGCTTAGAGCGCGAATATGATTTAGATTTAATTACCACAGCGCCAACCGTAGTGTACGAGGTGGTGACCAAAGACGGCTCAGTGGTGCTGGTAGATAACCCAAGTGCGTTACCTTCCGTAAATGATATTGAAGAGATTCGCGAGCCAATCGTTGAAGCGCATATATTAGTGCCACAAGAATATTTAGGTAATGTAATTACCTTATGTATTGAAAAACGTGGTGTGCAAAAAAATATGAGCTATCACGGTCGTCAAGTTGCGGTGGTATATGAACTACCCATGGCTGAAGTGGTTATGGATTTCTTTGACCGTTTAAAATCGACCAGCCGTGGCTATGCTTCGTTAGACTATTCGTTTAAACGCTTCCAATCTTCCAATATGCAACGAGTTGATATTTTAATTAATGGTGAGCGAGTTGATGCATTGGCTATTATTAGTCATGTCGATTTTGCTCAAGGTCGTGGCCGTCAATTAGCTGAAAAGTTAAAAGAGCTGATCCCACGCCAGATGTTTGATATCGCTATTCAAGCGGCTATTGGTAACCATGTTATCGCCCGAACCACCATTAAGCAGATGCGTAAAAACGTATTAGCGAAATGTTATGGTGGTGATATTAGCCGGAAGAAAAAATTATTACAGAAACAAAAAGACGGTAAAAAACGGATGAAGCATGTGGGTAACGTTGAAGTACCACAAGAAGCTTTCCTGGCTATTTTGAAAGTCGGTAAATAATTAAGGGATATACATGGCAGGTTACTTTGCAATTTTTTTGGTGTTACTGACATTAGCTAGCGGTTTAATTTGGTTGTTAGATGCTTGGGTTTTAGCGCCTAAACGGCAGCAACGGTTAGTGTTAGCGCAATCAGCAATAGCGGGCGAGTTGCCAGAGTCGGCAAGCCAAGAGTTAGTAAAAGAGCCCTATATTGTTGAAACAGCAAAGTCGATTTTTCCTGTTATCGCCTTAATAACGTTATTTCGTTCTTTTATGTACGAGCCGTTTCAAATTCCATCAGGTTCGATGATGCCAACCTTATTGGTGGGTGATTTTATCCTGGTGGAAAAGTTTTCCTATGATGTCAAAGATCCGGTATGGCGCAAAACCTTATACAGCAATAAAACGCCTTCACGTGGTGATGTTGCAGTATTTAAGTATCCTGAGCAGCCTACCGTCGACTTTATTAAGCGCATAGTAGGTTTACCGGGCGATAGAGTTATTTATCGTAATAAACAGTTATTTATTCAAAAAGCCTGTGCTACTGAACAAACATCTGGCTGCGGTAAGTTAGAGATTGTTGACTTACAATTGAAAAATGAAGGTGAGTTTTTTCAAGAGCAATATCCGCAGCGCCGTTATACAGAGCAGTTAGGCGAAGTTAGCCATGATATTTTACAAACGCCAATGCGCCGCGAACCGACGCATATGTTTTATAAACAGGCGAATACCGATATCGATGAATTTGTTGTGCCTGAAGGCCATTACTTTGCGCTAGGTGATAACCGTGATAATAGCCGTGATGGCCGATTCTGGGGCTTTGTACCTGCGGATAATTTAGTGGGTAAAGCGGTATTTATCTGGATGAGCTTTGAATTCAGTGACGATGCCGATAGCTGGTTACCTGGTTGGGTACCAGTAGGGGTTCGTTTTGAACGGTTAGGTGCAATTCACTAACAAAGCAGATAAGAGACAATGATGCAAAAAAGCTTAACGCCCTTGCAGGCAAAACTAGGCTATCAATTTACAGATGCCGCTCTATTAGAGCAGGCACTGACTCACCGCAGTTGCAAAGGGCAACACAATGAGCGCCTTGAATATTTAGGTGATGCGGTATTAAGCTTAGTTATAGCTGAAACTTTATATAGCCATTTTCCAAAAGCACGTGAAGGCGATTTAACCCGGATGCGCGCTATGTTAGTCAAAGGTGTGACCTTGGCTGAAATTGCTCAAGAGTTACAATTGTCTGAGTTTTTGCGCTTAGGCCCAGGTGAGTTAAAAAGTGGCGGCTTTCGCCGTGAATCTATTTTAGCCGATACGGTGGAAGCTATTTTAGGCGCAATTTACTTAGATAACGGTATGGAAGCTTGTAAAGAGCGAATTTTATTCTGGTTTGCTTCGCGTTTAGCGGAGATCGCACCAGGTCAGCAAAAAGACTCTAAAACCTTATTACAAGAATATTTACAAGGGCTGCGTTTAGCGCTGCCTGAATACGATGTTATCGCCACACAAGGCGAGGCACATAAACAAACCTTTACGGTAAGGTGTACTATTGCTGGTATGCCTCCTTTTACGGCTAGCGGAAGCTCGCGGCGTAAAGCTGAACAAGATGCTGCCAATATGGCACTGGAAAAAATATCTAATGACAGATAAGCCTGTAACAGTTACTGATAGCACCACTTATGCTGGCTTAGTTGCCATAGTGGGTCGGCCTAATGTAGGTAAATCAACCTTATTAAATAAGTTGATCGGCCAAAAAGTCAGTATCACATCGAAAAAACCGCAAACAACTCGGCACCGTATTGTCGGTATTGATACTCAAGAGAATTACCAAACCGTTTATGTTGATACGCCTGGCCTACATATTGAAGAAAAAAGAGCTATTAACCGGTTAATGAATAAAGCGGCAGCTAGTTCAATTTTAGATGTTGAATTTGTGCTGTTTGTGGTTGAAGGTACCCGTTGGACTGATGATGACCAAATGGTATTAAACCGTTTAATTGCCGCTGATAAACCGGTTATCTTAGTGGTAAATAAAGTCGATTTATATCGAGATAAAGAAACGTTATTACCGCATATTCAATGGTTAGGCCAACAGTTAAATTCTATTGGTGTGGTGCCGTTATCTGCTGAAACCGGTGATAACGTTGAAGCGTTACGTCGCTTAGTACAAAAAAACTTATCGCCTTGCGAATTCTTTTTCCCTGACGACTATGTAACTGATCGCTCTATGCGTTTTATGGCAGCAGAAATGGTCCGTGAAAAGCTAATGCGCTTTTTAGGTGATGAATTACCGTATTCTGTTACCGTTGAAATTGAGCGTTTTAAGTGGGAAGAAAAGCATTACCATATTGCCGCCTTAGTGTTAGTTGAGCGTGAAAGCCAAAAGCGGATGGTAATTGGTAACAAAGGTGAACGCATTAAGACTATTGCCACTGAAGCTAGGCTTGATATGGCCGCAATGTTAGAACAACCGGTATTTTTACAAGTGTGGGTAAAAGTAAAATCGGGTTGGGCTGATGATGAACGTGCACTGCGCAGCTTAGGTTACGGCGAAGATTAACACTTTCTGCCTGATGAAAAAATTACCGTGATGCAAAATCCGCTTATCGCTGGTTATATTCTACACCGCAGGGCTTTAGGTGAAGATAAGCTGATTTTGCAGTTACTGATGCCTGAAATAGGCCGAATTTCAGCGGTAGTTCGTAAACGTAGCGGTAAACAACGCGTTGCATTACAGCCATTTCAAGCCTATAGCTTACAGCTAACGGGCCGTTCTGAATTAAAAACCATTGCCAAAATTGAAGAGCTTGCACCGGCATTTAATTTGCAGGGCAAAGTGCTATTTAGTGCTATGTATATAAATGAGTTAATCTGTCGGATTTGGCCCAATGATTTGGCAACTGATCAATTGTTTGGCTTATATCAGCAGAGCTTACAACAACTGGCAGAGGTAACTGATGCCGTGGTCGATTTAGAACCTTGCCTACGTCAGTTTGAGTTTGAATTACTAATTGAGCTAGGGATCGCCATCGATTGGACCTGTGATCATAGTGGCCAAACCATAATTGCGCAGCAACATTATCAATGGCTAGCCGAGCAAGGTTTTGTACCGGCAAAAACCGGTTGGTTAGGCCAGCATTTAGTTAATATAGGTAATCAGTACTGGGCAGATAGCGACACACGGCGTAGCGCTAAACAATTAAGCCGAGTATTATTAGCGCCTTTACTGGGTGCTAAACCTTTGGCGAGTAAAGCTCTTTTTAATTGAAAACTTACTGCGAATTAATTTATGAGCTTAATTTAAACCCCTCATTTTTGTGTTTAATTTAAAAAATTAAGTAAAGTGTTAACTCTAACGATGTTTTACGTTTAGTTGCCTTAATAATAAGGAGTATTGCATGCAACAGCCTATTTTTCTTGGTGTGAATATTGATCATATTGCAACGTTACGTCAGGCCAGAGGAACTTATTACCCTGAGCCCGTGCATGCTGCTTTAATTGCCGAGCAATCGGGTGCTGATGGTATTACGATACATTTACGCGAAGATCGTCGGCACATTATAGATCGGGATGTTTATGTCCTTAGCCAAACCATCGCTACCCGGTTAAATTTTGAAATGGCTATAACCGATGAAATGCTAAAAATTGCCAGCGATGTTAAACCGTATTTTGCCTGTTTTGTGCCAGAAAAGCGCCAAGAGCTCACCACAGAAGGTGGTTTAGATGTTATCAGTCAGGCCAGTAAAATTAGCGATGCTATTGCGCAAATGGCTGAGCACAATACTTTAGTGTCATTATTTATTGATGCCGATAAACAGCAAATAGATGCCGCAGCAAAAGCCGGCGCCCCTTTTATTGAAATCCATACCGGTCAATATGCACAAGCAACGGACCCTAAGTTGCAACAAGCTGAACTAAAACGGATCCAAGAAGCGGCAGCTTATGCGGCTTCATTAGGTATTACCGTCAATGCCGGCCATGGTTTGCATTATCATAACGTACAACCGATAGCGGCAATTCCTGAAATGTATGAGTTAAATATTGGTCATGCTATCGTCGCGCGTGCGGTATTTTCAGGCTTAGCCAATGCGGTGTCAGAAATGAAACGCTTAATGGTTGAGGCGCGTCGCTAAATGGCCATTGTAGGCTTGGGTACAGACATTGTAGAAATTGCGCGAATAGCCACTAGTTTAGCGCGCAGCCCGGGCTTAGTTAAACGGGTTTTAACCGCTGCAGAACAAGAAATTTATCAGCAGCGGTTTGCCATTAATCCTGAACAAGCAGGCCGTTATTTTGCTAAGCGGTTTGCGGCGAAAGAAGCGGCGGCTAAAGCCTTAGGCACAGGCATTGGCAGAGGTGTGTCGTTTCAACATATTCATATTAGCAATAATGAACAGGGTGCACCTTTACTTTGTTTTAGTGATTTTGCCGCTGAATTAGCGCAAAGCATGGCAGTCAGCCATATTTGGTTATCAATCACTGACGAGCAAGCCTATGCCGCCGCCACCGTTATCTTAGAACGTTAATCTCAAATTTTTAATAGTCCTGAATTAACTAGGATGGACTATCTAAGTTGCATTATTGAGGGGCGGTTTTACGGCGTGTTAGTGTGGGTAAACCGCCCCTTATATACACTGAAGTTTAGCATTCACCCTTCAACATCTGGCCATTCTGGCCATTGTTGCTGTTCTTGTAACAAGGTCTGCAGTAAATCGTCTAATTCAAAAAATTCAGGCTCTAAAGTTTGTAGCGGGACTTGCTGCTTTAAGCTGGTTTCAATAATCTCGGCTAACTGTTTTAACCTTGGCACGCCGGTATAACAACAGCCGCCATGCAATTTATGAATATGCTGTAATAAAGCAGCACGGTCGTGTTGTTTAATGGCTTGCTGTATAGCGAGTTGGGTCGGCTCTATGCTGCTAATTAACATCGCTAGCATATCCTGCATTAGGTTAACTTTACCGTTAGCTTGCTGTAAAGCTAGTGCCCAGTCGACTATTTTGCTTTCTGGCCAAGCTGGGGTAGGGTTAATGGCAGCGGTTGCTGTAATCTGCTTATGCTGGCAGAACTCTTGTAAAATACACTGCAGCATCTTTTCATCTAGCGGCTTACTTAAAAACTCATCAAAGCCGAGCATCATTAAACGCTCACGCTCGCCATCGGCAGTATGTGCGGTTACGGCAATTATAGGCGTATGTTCATTTAGTGAGCTTTGTCTAATACGCTGACAGGCATTAATACCATCCATAATCGGCATATTAATATCTAAAAAGATAATGTCATACACATGCTGGGTGGCTTTGTGCCAAGCTTCGGCGCCATCAAAAGCCGATTCTATGTGCTCAACTTGTTCAGCCAATAAGGTATTTATTAATTTTAAATTAGCTTCATTATCATCCACAGTCAGCACTTTTAACTGCGCTTTTTTGGGCAATAGTATTTCATCGCTACTGGCTTGATGCTGTAAATAAGGATGGGCTAATGCCATGGCCAATTTAGTTAAATGAGCTGGTTTGGATAAACAAGCGTCTGCACCAGAATTAAGCAATGTTTCGCGAATACTGGGGGATAAAGTATTAACCAATAAGTACAGATAATCGGTTTGCGGTTTAATTTTTTGCATCACGCTAATAATGTGATTAACTTGATTAATCGCTACTGTTTTACCAATGATAGCAATATCATAATGTTGTTGTTGGGCTAGCGTGTGCTGTAACTGGCTTAAGGTACTGCAAATGGTCACGTTTAAATACCAACTTTGTAACAGCTGGAGCATGGCTTCACGTGAATGTTGTTGTGGCTCAAAGTACAGCACGGTTTTCTGCTCTAATACTGCGATAGGTAAGTTTTCTGCCACGGTTAATTGATGGCGTTTACATTTAAGCGTAAACCAAAAAGTAGAGCCTTCAGCTTGAGTACTTTCAAAACCAATTTTCCCGCCCATCGCTTCCACTAAACGTTGCGAAATCATTAAACCTAAGCCTGAACCTGATTGATGGCTACTGGGATCAGAAGAGCCAAAACCATGGAATAATTGTTGTTGTTGTTCACTGCTAATACCACGGCCGGTATCTTGAACTGAGCAATGTAAAATTATTTGGTCATCATTTAAAGAATTACAGCTGACTCGAATCACGATACTGCCATGGTCAGTAAATTTAATGGCATTACCGGCAATATTCATCAGCACTTGGCTAAAGCGCTTCGGATCAGCAATGATGTCATCCGGACACTCAGGATCGATCATTAGCACTAATTCTAAATATTTATCAAACGCATTAGCAGCTAACAATTCAGTTGCGTCGTTTAACATATCGCGCAGTGAAAATGGTTCAGGATTAATAGACAGTCGACCTTCTTCTAACTTAGAAAAATCTAGGACATCATTTACTAAGTGTAAAAGGCTATTAGCAGACTTTTGAATAGTGGTTAAATAGTCATGTTGGTTACTGGTTAATTTGGTTTTAAGCACTTGTCGGGTAAAGCCAATAACCCCATTTAATGGCGTACGTAATTCATGGCTCATTTTGGCTAAGAATTCTGATTTTTGTCGGTTTTCTTCCAGGGCTTTGCGCCGCGCAAAATCGAGTTGCACGTTATGTACTTCTAACTGCTCTAATGTTTGTTGTAAGTCACTATTAGCTTGATCTATCTGCTGTTGCATTTCATGTTCTTGGCTAACAATTTGGGCACTTAATTTGTTTAACCCTTGCTGCATCTCAATCAGCTCTTTGGCAGTAGCTTTGGGCTTACGCGTGACTAACGGGATGTTATTAGTATGATCATGATTAATTAATTGTTTAAGTTGGATGTTCATAAGCCGAACCGGCCGATATAACCGCTGCAAAATATAAAATGCTGGGGCACAGCTTAATAATAAACAACTGATTAAAATTAGTATCATTTCTAACGCACTACTTTGCTGACGCAAATGTAATGTATCTTTATGCAAATCTAATACTAAGTAACCTAAGTGCAACTGTTGACCGTTTTGCGCTAGGGTCAGTGGGTGGTAGAATATTAAGTTAGTTGCAGTTTCACTATAAAAGCCATGTTCAGTTAGATCGGTTTGCTGCTTACTGGCTAAAGCAGTGGCAGTGAATTGGGGATTACTATTATACACTAGCTGATTTTGCTGATTAAATATGGCTATGCTGGTTAATAAAGGTGAATTGTAGCGGTGGCTAGTATCAATAAGCTGTTGTAAGGGTAACTGTTGTTCAGATGCCAATAAGCTAGCGCTGGTAATAGCCAGCGGAACGGCAATATGTCGTGCTTGCTCAGATAAAGAAAACTGTAACTCATGGTGACGAACATAGCTAAAATAGCCGCCAGAGAATACACTAATTAGCAGCGCGGGTAATAAGCTACACAGTAGCAACCAAATACGTAATCTTATTTTTGTCATTAAACTCAAGTTTATATTGTTAAAGCACCCAGGCAGATAATGACACAACACGCCGCACTTGCCTATAACCTGATAGAGAACCTATGGTCAGCATTTACAAAGCAAAAACAAAACCTAGCCGTATTGGCAATATCATTAATCTAAGCATTGATAGTACTGACTATGAAGTGCAAGGTATTGCTAAAATAGATAATAAAATAGCCTTTGTTACTGGCGCGCTAGCGGGAGAGAAAGTACAGGCCAAAGTGTTGGAAGACAAAGCTGGCTTTATTAAGGCAAGCGTTACCTCGGTTAAACAAGCTGTGCCAGAGCGAGTAAACGCTCCCTGTCGTTATGCCAAACAATGTGGTGGTTGCCAGTTACAATATATCGCCGTTAGTGACCAACAACGCTTAAAACAACTAGGAATTGATGACTTATTAAGCCATCAGCTAGGCTTAACTGACCTACCTTGGCAACCGATGCTAGCTGCAGACAACATAGCCTACCGTCGCCGTGCCAGAATAGGCGTATGGTATGATAAAAAACAACGCAAATTTAGTATTGGTTTTCGCCAAGCCAATGCCAAACAAATTGTTAATATTCAACACTGCTTAGTGCTATCGCCAGTTTTAGCGCCAGTATTTACCGTGCTAGCTACGCAATTACCGTTACTGTCGACCAACAGTGCCGTTACCCATGTTGAAGTGATTGACGCCGCAGGCCAAGCTTATATTATTGTCCGTCATACTCAGCCATTAACTTTGCAAGATAAGCAGCGCTTAATTGATGCTTGGCCAACAGCTATTTGGTTGGGTGAGTTTGAGTCGGGCCAGTTTAGTCCTTGGCAACCAGAGCATGCACAATATCAAGCGGAATATTCACTGCCAGAGCAAGGGCTACGATTACAGTTTGGCCTTGATAATTTTATTCAGGTTAACGCTGCGGTCAATCAAGAAATGGTCAGCCAAGCGCTGCAATGGTTAGCGCCAACAGCAACCGACACTATTTTAGATTTATATGCAGGCATAGGTAATTTTAGCCTGGCTTTAGCCCAGCAGGTAAAAGCTGTACATGCTGTTGAAGGTATCGACAAGATGGTGCAACAATTATTACATAATGCTAAAGTGAATCAATTAAGCAATGTCACTGCTAGCCAAGCAGACTTGCATTTACCTTGGCCAAAAGCCAGTTGGAATACTGCTCAGTATAATAAAGTGCTACTTGACCCCGCTAGAGCAGGTGCCCATGGTGCGATTGAGCAAGTGGTGAAGTTAAAACCTAAAACCATTTTATATGTATCCTGTAATGCAGCAACATTAGCACGCGACAGTAAAGTTTTATTGGATAGTGGTTACCGTTTAGAAAAGCTCAGTGGCATTGATATGTTTCCACATACTCGTCATTTAGAGTTAATGGCCTTATTTAGCAAATAGCTTAATCACAATCAAGGTCGATAGCGTAGTAAAAGCTAAAGTAGCCAAGTAAAAAGTTTAGCCAATAGCGACAAGAGGGATTGATGTATGGTTAAAGTTCGCCAATCACATAGCACCGCTTACAACAGTGATGACACTCTAGCCTGGCTAGGTTCACTTGAGTTAACTGAGAAAAAAATCAGTGACTTAATGGCAGCAGAAACTTGGCTAAAACAGCGTAATTTAGATGCATCAGAGCCTGAAGTGAAAACGGGTTGGGAGATGGTCGAAATTCTTGCTGAGTTAAGAATGGATATCGACTCTTTATTAGCGGCATTACTATTCCCCATTATTGAAGCTAAATTAATAGATGAAGATAGCTTAGCCGAGCAGTTCTCGAATCATGTCATTCGTTTGCTAAGTTCAGTTAAGCAAATGGAAGCGATTAGAAGCATTCCTACCGACCCTAACCATAGCGTTAGCCCACAACAAGCCGATAATTTACGCCGCATGCTTTTAGCGATGGTTGAAGATGTGCGGGCAGTCGTAATTAAATTGGCCGGGCAAATTTGTTATTTGCGCTACGTCAAAGATGCCGATGAAGAAACCCGGGTGTTAGCCGCAAAAGAAACCAATGCGATATTTGGTCCCTTAGCCAATAGGCTAGGTATCGGCCAATTAAAGTGGGAGCTAGAAGACTTAGCGTTTCGTTATTTACATCCGGTGTTATATAAGCAGATAGCCGGCTTATTAGAAGAGCGCCGCTTAGACCGAGAACAGTATCTGCAAGATTTCGTATGTTCGGTGCAGCAAAAAATGGCTCATGAACAGCTCACCGTTGATGTCCAAGGCCGGCCGAAACATATTTATAGTATTTGGAAAAAAATGCAAAAAAAACAGCTGCCGTTTGAGCAGCTGTATGATATTCGCGCTGTGCGTATTGTCACCGATAAAGTGCAAGATTGTTATGCCGCATTAGGCATAGTGCATACTAGCTGGCGCCATTTACCTAAAGAGTTTGATGATTATATTGCTACGCCAAAGCAAAATGGCTATCAATCTATTCATACCGTGGTATTTGGTCCGCAAGGTCGGGTGATTGAAGTGCAAATTCGTACCCGACAAATGCATGAAGACTCAGAGTTAGGGGTTGCCGCACACTGGCGGTATAAAGAAGGTGCCTCTAATAGTAAATCTGCGGCAAATGATGAAAAAGTAGAATGGCTGCGTAAGCTATTACAATGGCAAGAAGAAGTGGTTGATTCTGCCGATTTAGCCGAAGAATTACGAAATCAGGTTATTGAAGACCGCGTATATGTGTTTACGCCCAAAGGCGATATTGTCGACTTACCTTTAGGCTCGACCCCCTTAGACTTTGCCTATTATGTTCATTCCAATGTCGGACACAGATGTATAGGGGCTAAAATCTCTGGTCGTATCGTACCTTTCACCTATCAGTTAAAAACCGGTGATCAAGTTGATATATTAACCGGCCGAGAGCCTAACCCAAGTCGCGACTGGCTAAACCCACATCTTGGCTATATAAAATCCAGTCGTGCTCGGTCTAAAGTGCAGTATTGGTTTCGCCAACAAGATAAAGATAAAAACTTAGCCGCCGGTAAAGAATTGCTCGACACTGAGTTAATGCGGCTGAACTTGCAATTAGAACAAACTCAAAAGTTATTAAAACGCTTTAATGTTAATTCAATGGATGAATTATTTGTTGGCATTGGTGGCAGCGATATTAAGTTAACCCAAGTGGTGCACTTTATTCAAAGCCAGCATGATAAGGCGCAAGCACCGGAAATAGATCCGCGCTTAATTACCAAGCCATTACCGGCGGCGCTAAAAGCTAAAAGCGATGTTATCGTACAAGGTGTGGGTAATTTATTAACTCATACCGCAGGTTGTTGTCAGCCGTTACCGGGTGACGCCATTGTGGGTTATATTACCCAAGGTCGTGGCATAGCTATCCATCGTGATGATTGTGAGCAATTTAAAACCTTATTAGACAGCCACCCAGAGCGGGCAGTTGAGGCTAATTGGGGCGGTAAATATGCTTCGGGTTATGAGGTTGATATCCGGATCATTGCCCATGATCGCAGTAACTTATTGCGTGATATCACCAATATTTTAGCTAATGAAAAAGCCAACGTTACAAAACTGTCAAGCAGCTCAGATACTAAAGCGCAAACGGCAGTGTTGGATATGACCTTAGAGTTGTATAATTTAGACTCGCTAAATAAATTACTGAGTAAAATTAATCAGTTAGAAGATATAATTGAAGCTAAACGTTTCACTCATTAAGCTTAACTCAAATAAAATATGGAAAGCACAGTGACAGATAATATCCCACGCTTACTGAATATAATGGCGAAATTACGCGATACCAATAACGGTTGTCCATGGGATCTTAAGCAAAATTACGCCAGCATAGTGCCCTACACCATAGAAGAAGCTTACGAAGTGGCTGATGCTATTGCCCGCGAAGATTTTGTTGAGCTTAAAGATGAACTGGGTGATTTACTATTCCAAGTGGTGTTTTATGCCCAGATCGCCAAAGAAGAAGGCCGCTTTCAATTTGATGATTGCGTTGCTGCTATCTGCGATAAGTTAGAGCGCCGCCATCCGCATGTATTTGGTGAACAGGCGTTAGATGATGCTGATGCAGTACTAAAAAATTGGGAGTCATTAAAAAGCGCTGAGCGTAAAGATAATGGCCAACCTAGTGTGTTGGACAATATCCCTCAGGCCATGCCCGCATTAAGTCGGGCCAATAAACTGCAAAAACGCTGTGCTAATGTTGGTTTTGATTGGCCTACTGTAGAAGGCTGCTGGCTTAAAGTAAAAGAAGAAGTATTGGAAGTTGAGGAAACCGCGGACGGTAGCCCTGAACTGGCAGAAGAGCTAGGCGACTTAATGTTTGCCTTAGTCAATGTGGTTCGCAAGCATAAATTAGATCCAGAAGCGGTGTTGCGGGCGGCGAATAATAAATTTGAAAGCCGTTTTCGAGCTGTAGAGCAACATATAAGCGCAGAAAATCGCAGCCTAGAGCAGGCGACATTGGATGAAATGGAAGCAATTTGGCAAAAAGTTAAACGCCAAACAAAGAATTAATCCAGAAAGCCTCAGCTTTACGTTGAGTGCTTAGCTTGGCTTTGCTATAATTTTCTCCCGTCCTGATACCAATTCTTGAACTATCTTTTTCTTCCCTGTGTTTACGCACTGGGAGCTTAGTATTTTTTAGAACTGGTGTTTATTTATTGTTCAACATTGTCTCAGGGGTCTTATGACTACAAGATATATCTTTGTGACGGGTGGCGTAGTTTCATCGCTCGGTAAAGGCATTGCAGCTGCATCGTTGGCGGCAATTTTAGAGGCGCGCGGTCTAAAGGTCACTATCCTTAAGCTTGATCCCTATATAAACGTTGACCCTGGGACCATGAGTCCTATTCAACACGGTGAAGTATTTGTTACCGAAGACGGTGCTGAAACCGATTTAGACTTAGGTCATTACGAGCGTTTTATTCGCACTAAAATGTCTAGGTTAAATAACTTTACTCAAGGTCGGATTTACGCTGACGTGTTGCGTAAAGAGCGTCGTGGTGACTACCTAGGCGCGACCATTCAGGTTATTCCCCATATTACCAATGAAATAAAAGCCCGGGTTGTAGCTGGCGCTGAAGGCTATGATATTGCAATTGTTGAAATTGGCGGCACTGTGGGTGATATTGAATCACTACCATTTTTAGAAGCTATCCGTCAGCTTGGCACCGAAGTCGGCCGTGAACGCACTTTATATATGCACTTAACCTTAGTGCCATATTTAGGCACTGCGGGTGAGATTAAAACTAAGCCAACTCAGCATTCAGTAAAAGAACTGCGCTCTATTGGTATTCAACCAGATATATTAGTTTGCCGTTCAGATAGACCAATTCCAATTAATGAACGGGCTAAAATTGCGTTATTCACCAATGTGGAAGAAAAAGCAGTTATTGGTTTAAAAGACGTAGCTAGTATTTATCAAATTCCAGCAATATTAAAATCTCAAGGCTTAGATGACTTAGTTTGTCGTCGTTTCCATATCGAAGCGCCTGAAGCTGACTTAGTCGAGTGGGAACAAGTTCTGTACCAAGAGTCTAACCCTACGGGTGAAGT